>JAGWBJ010000029.1 GCA_021295955.1 Dehalococcoidia bacterium
GTGACGCCGCCCTTCAGCATCGGCGGCTCGTCCGCCCTGACCCTGGATGACGCCGACGCCCTTCTGGACCCGGTCTTCCCCCCGACGGTGGTCGACGTCTCGCCCGAGCTCAACACCTTCGCCCAGATCGTCTACGGCAGGTCGAACACCTCGGCGCCCGTGGTGGGAGTGACGCCGAGCTACGAGTCGGTGCGCATGGCGCCCGTGGAATCGGGCCAGTTCATCGCTCCCCACCACCTGGAGGACCGGGCCACCGTGGCCGTGCTGGGGTCGGAGGTGGCCCTCGGGCTCTTCGGGCTCCGGGACCCCGTAGGACAGAGGATACGCATGAACGGCCGCCAGTTCACCGTCATAGGCGTCCTCGAGAGCAGGGGCGGCACCGGCATCGGCCAGGACTTCCAGGCCCTGGTGCCAATCACCACGGCCTACTACCGTCTCAGCGCCCAGCGCACCACCCAAGGGGGCGTCACGGTCCAGAGCATCACCGTGCAGGTGCTGGACGAGGAGTCCATGGACGCGGCCACGCGGCAGATCGAGACGGTGCTGCGCCTGCGCCACCGCATCACCGGGGACAGCGACTTCACCATCGTGAACCAGCAGGACCTGATTGAGACCGTGGAGGAGACCACCGAGACCTTCGTCATATTCCTTGGGGCCATCGCGGGCATATCGCTGCTGGTGGGCGGCATCGGCATCATGAACATAATGCTGGTGTCGGTCACCGAGCGCACCCGCGAGATAGGCATACGCAAGGCGGTGGGGGCCAAGCGTCGCGACATCCTGTTCCAGTTCATGTCCGAGGCGACCATACTCAGCGTGGGAGGGGGTGGCGTGGGCGTCCTCTTGGGTCTGGCCCTGTCCCGTGTGCTGGACGGCGTCACCCTCGGCAACCAGGCCTTCGAGACGGTCACCACCGGCGATATCCCCGTCCTCGCCCTGATAGTCTCGGCGGCCATCGGTCTCTTCTTCGGGATATACCCCGCCGTGCGGGCGTCCCGCCTGCACCCCATCGAAGCCCTGAGGTACGAATAACCGTCAGTGAGCCATAGGAGCCACCCATGACCAACAGAGCTTTCCTCTGGGCAGCCCTCCTGGCCCTCATACTGGGCGGGGCGTTGGGCGGGGTCCTCATCGTCATCCTAGACGACGAGGAGGAAGCGCCCGTTGTCTCGGCGCCGGCAGGTCCCTCGGGCGGCGTGGCCGGCTTAGAACGCCTGGGTGAGCTGGCCGGCAGAATGGAAGCGGGCGACGTGGACGCCGAAGACCTGGAGGAGATGGAAGAGATCGTCTCCGGGTTCGCAGGGGGCGCGGAGGGCGGCGCTCCCGGGACCGGAGATGGGGCCGGGGACCGAATGATAGGCACCGTAGCATCCCTGGAGGGCGGTGTCCTGGCGGTCGACACTCCCATCGGGCCGCTGCAGACCACCGTAGGGGCGGAGACCAGCATTACCGTTATCGCCGAGTCGGAAGGGGATTTGGGAGACCTCACCCCCGGCCTTCAGGTGACCCTCGAGGGCGAACGCAACGAAGAAGGGGTGCTGGAGGCCGCCACCGTCAGGGTCGTACCCGAGGGCTTGACCCTTCCTCTCGGCGGCCAGCCGTCGGGACGACAGTTGTTGGGGGGACTGGCGGGGGCTCCCAGCGGCCTGTCCGAGGGCGAGCTGGCCGAGCTGTCGCTGCAGGCGGCCGTCATGGCCGCGCAAGCGCGCAGCGGCGGGAGCGGCGTGACCGTGGAGACCCCTCAGGAAGGCGTGACTATAATAACGGCGACCAGGCCGTTGGTGGGCGGCAGTGCCGGAGACGCACCCCTCGGCCCGCCTGCGGGAATCGCTGCCATCCCGGGCGAAAGACGTGTCTTCTCGTTCCAAGTTCCGGTTCAAGCAGGAGGGGCTGGAGGCCGCGGAGTTACCGGGGTACTGGAGTCTGTGGACGGCGGAGTCCTGGAGCTGACCACGTCACGCGGCCCGATCCAGGCCCGAGTGGGGCAGGATACCACGGTTACCGTCTTCAGCCAGAAGGACGGCGGTCCGGCGGACCTGACCCCGGGCGCGATGGTTGTGATAACGGGTCAGCCCGGCGAGACGGGGTCCCTGGAAACCGCCGCCATCACCGTCCTACCCGAGTCCCTGCTCCTGCCCATCGGGCGTCCCTTCGGCGGGCCCGGATAGCTCCGTAGGCCCCGTAGAAACGGCCCAAGCTCCGGCGCACCACCGGGGTCTGCGGTCCTCCCATCTTGCGTCGAGCCCATGCGCTGGACTATCATATAGCCTGCGCAACCAGGTGAGCCCTGGCTCGAAGACCAGCCTATCCGCTTGCCCCCACGCGGGGTTTCCTATCGAAAGAGCAACGAAGCCTGTCCGCACCAAGAAGAGTGTCTCTCGAGCCCTTGTCTTTCGTACCGCTCGCGGCGCCTGCCGCATTCTTGATGTCCAATAATCGGTGTGACGAACAGCATTTAGGAGGCTCGTCATGGCTCAAACTCAGCGTGTTCAATCAGGAGCCAGGATCCCATTGCCGCGTATCCCTCTGGGCTCTCTCCCGCCGCTCTACCGCTGGGCCATCGGGGCGGTGGCGGTCGTGGTGGTGCTGCTGGCAAGCCTCCTGATCTGGGAACCGGGGATGGACTTCCCCACGACGTTGTACCACAAGACCTCCACCGACGGCTCCCTGTCCCTGGAAAGGACGGTCCGGGGCGTCACGTCAGATGCCATCGACGATACCGTCGATTGGATGACCGTAGAGGGGGCCTGGCTGTTCGACGGGCTTAGCACCGCGGTCACCCACGCCATCGTCAACATCGAGAAGGCCCTGAAGTGGCTGCCCTGGCCGACGGTCGTAGTCGGCCTTGCCCTGCTCTCCTTCGCGGTGGGGCGTTGGGCCCTCATGGTATTCACCTTCCTCGCCCTGCTTTTCGTCGGATTCATGGACCTGTGGCCAAACACCGTAGACACCATCGCGCTGATGGTGGTGGCCGTTGCCGTCGCCGTTGCCGTCGGCTTTCCCCTGGGGGTGGTGGGAGCCCGAAGCCGGATGGCCGACAATCTGATGCGTCCCATTCTGGACGCGATGCAGACCATGCCCAGCTTCGTCTATTTGCTCCCGGGCATCCTCTTCTTCGGCCTGGGTAAGCCGGCCGGCATCTTCGCCACCATCATCTATGCCGTCCCCCCAGTAATCCGGCTGACCAACCTGGGAATCCGCCAGGTGTCGGCCGAGACCGTCGAGGTTGCGCGGGCCTACGGGTCGTCGCCCTGGCAGATCCTCACCAAGGTCCAGATTCCAATGGCGATGCCCACGATCATGGCCGGCGTCAACCAGACCACCATGATGGCGCTGGCGATGGTGACGATCGCCAGCATGGTGGCCGCCGGCGGCCTGGGCGACAACGTGCTGAGGGCCCTTCAGAAGAACGAGCCAGGCAACGGCCTCCTGGCCGGGCTGGCCATCGTGTTCCTTGCCATCATCATCGATCGCCTGACCCAGGCAGTGGCGCGCGGCCAGCAGAGAAAGCCGTGGGTATGAGGACATGGGCGGGTCTCTTGACAAGCCAATGCACTCTGTGAGAAATTGACACCCGGCCCCGTCGTGGGGCCTATTGAGAAACCATCGGTCAGGAAGAGGAGTCTGACATGAAGTTACACCGTACGTTAGTCCTTTTGGTCCCAATGGTGCTCCTGTTCGTGCTGGGAGCCGCGTGTGGAGGCGACGACCCCACTCCGGCGCCCGCGGGGGCTACCGCCGCCGAGATGCAGGCGGCAGTAGAGGCGGCGATGGCGGGTATGCAGCCGGCCGAACCCATGTCCGCCGAGGAGATTGGCGGCCTTGTGCAGGCGGCGATGGCGGGCATGCAGCCGGCCGAGGGCGTGTCCGCCGAGGAGATCAGCTCCCTGGTAGAGGCGGCCGTAGCTGCCCAGCCCGGCGCCACCGCCGAGGAGATCGAGGCCATGGTGATGGCCGCCACCGAGGCCGCCATGTCGTCGGCCGTTACCGGCGAAGAGCTCGCCATGGCCATAGACCAGGCGGTGTCCGAGGTGGCGGCGCAGGGCGTCTCCGCCGAGGACCTTTCCATGGCGATAGACAAGGCGGTGTCCGACGCGGTGGCCCAGGGCGTCTCCGCCGAGGACATCGAGGCCATGGTGAGGGCGGCGGCCGAAGAGTCGGGCATGACGGGCGAAGAGCTCGCCATGACCATAGACAAGGCGGTCTCCCAGGCGATGTCCCAGGCCATGGCCGCCGCGCCCAAGGAGACCATCATCTTCAGCGACCTGAACTGGACCAGCGCCCAGGTGCAGAACCGGATCGCCCAGTACATCGTGGAGTTCGGGTACGGGTATCCCACCAGCACCGTCTTCGGCGCCACCCTGCCGTTGTTCAACGGCCTTCGCGCCGGGGACACCCACGTGACCATGGAGATATGGCTGCCCAACCAGGACGAGGCCTGGATGGAAGCCCAGGCCATGGGGCAGGTGGTCGCCATAGGCGAAAGCCTTGGCAAAGACTGGCAGTCCGCCTTCGTTATCCCCGCCTACCTCCAGGAGCAGTACCCTGACCTGGACAGCGTCGAGGACCTGAAGGAAGACCAGTACAAGATGCTCTTCACCACCGCGGAGACGGGCGGCAAGGCGCGGCTGGTATCCTGCGTCATCGGCTGGGCCTGTGAGGCGGTCAACGCCGCGCAGATAACGGGATACGGCCTGGATGACTACGTGTACGTCGTCAACCCCGGAGACGGGGCCGCAGCCAACGCCGACCTCTACGGCGCCTACGAGAAGCAGGAGGCCTGGTTGGGGTACCAGTGGGGCACCAACGACCCGCCCCTGCTCCTTGACCTGGTCCGCCTGGAGGAGCCGGCTTACAGCGACGAGTGCTGGTTTACCACCAAGGCCTGCGCCTACGAGGACGCGACCATCCTCATAGCCGTGGCGCCCGACGTACTGTTGCGCGCGCCGGATGTGGTTGCCATGCTCCGTAACTGGAGCTTCGACATCGACCGGTACAAGACCGTGGCTGCCTGGGCAGACGCCAACCCGGAGGCCAAGGTCAACGACGCGGCCCTATGGTGGCTCAATGGCAACGCCGACGTCTGGACAGGCTGGGTCACCGACGATGCCGCCGCGGCGGTCCAAACAGCCCTCGACGGCAACCAGGCACCCGAAGGCTGGCCCACCGAGTAGCCTCGACCCCGTACCGTTTACACAACGACGGAGTCATGGAATGGAGTGCCCGGGGCCCTACACCTGATAGCCAGGAGTAGGCCCCGGGCGCTTCCTATTTGAGCAGTCCCCCATGCCGGTTGAGACCGGCGCCACGACGCATCTCCCTTGACAGGCCCGAGGCCCAGTCCTCGAACTGGCGCCCTGGTGACACCACGTAAACGGCCCAAAGTCCCTCGATGGCAACCGCCAAGCGGCCGCTCCGCCGGCGGCCGCTCACAATGAGGTACTGGAGGCTTTCGCACCCGGGCCGATTCTACCCGATTCGTTTCAACGGAGGAACGAATGCCTCCCGGCGCTCCGGGCAACGGGTCTTTTTTCTGAGGAATCACCTGACCGGGCTACAGATGCCGCCGGCCAGGGCGGGCTCTTCGTATCGCGTTACACGTCCACCCTGTCAGCACAGGCCGCCGCCGGGAAGCTCCGGCCTGACCCGCAGCTCATGGAGGACCATGGGAGAGAAGGGGTCGTCCCCCGCCTCCAGGGCCCGGACCCAGTCTCTGCGGCTTTGCCGGTAGGGGTCGGCGCAGCCTGAGTCGAGGGAAGCATCCAGCCAGACAAGAAAGGCCCGGAAGTCCTGTATCGCCTGCTCTTCCCGGCCCAGTAGGGCGTTGGCCACGCCCCTGGCGTCCCTGGCAATCCCCTCGGGTGCCAGGAACACCGCCCGGTCGCAGGAGGGCAGCGCCTCCTCCGGGCGTCCCGCAACGGCGAGCTGCCGGCAGAGGGCGCCGTTGTAGACCGGGTCTCGGGGACCCATCTCCTGGGCGCGTTGGAGGTCCCCCAGGGACCGGGCCAGGTCTCCCAGCTCCGAGTGGATTAGGCCGCGGTTGAACAGGGCGTGGGAAAAGTCCGGGGCCAGCTCCACGGCCCGGCTGAACTCGTCGATGGCCCGCTGCGGGTCCTGGTCGTCTCCTCGTGCCAGGTAGGCGTTTCCCCGGTTGAGGTGGGCGGAGGCCAGACCCGGGTCCAGCTCCAGGGCGGTGTCCAGGTCCTGAAAGGCACGGTCCAGGTCGCCCGCGGACCCTCTGGCGAGGTACGCCCCGGCTCGGTTCACGTAGGCGCTGGGGTAGTCGGGCTGCTCGGATATGGCGTCGTCGAGACTGGCTACGGCCCGGTCCGCGTCCCCCGGGGAGTCTCGCTCCATGTAGGCCACGGCCAGGTTGAGCAGGGTGGCGGGTCGCTCCGGGCTGATGGTGGCGGCCCGGACCAGGTCGGTCACGGCCAGGTCCGCGTCTCCGGGTCTGCCCCGGTCCAGGTAGGACAGGGCCCGGCTGTTGAGGGCTTCGACGGACCGGGACCGGACGGCCAGGACCTGGGTAAACAGCCAGATGGCCTCGTCGAAGTCCGCCAGGTCTCCACCCATGTAGGAGCGTCCCAGGAGGAAACGCAGGTTGGCCAGGGCCTCCGCCCCCGAGGGCGGCGAGTCCGAGGCCCGGACCAGCACCGTCTTGGCCCGGTCGAACTCCTCCTGCTCCAGGTAGAGCTGGCCGAGGGTCACCAGGGCGACGTATCGGACTTCGGCCGTGAGGTTGATGTTGATGGTGGCGGGAAGGTCCACCGGTGAGGAGGCGATGTCCACCACCTGCTGCGCCCGGGCTGTCGTGTGCTGCCTGGGGGCCGTGAACCGGGCGATGACACGGCCGCTGTCGTACTCCCCCCAGATCACCAGCGCCGCCCCGGACAGCTCGCTGGCCTCCTGTGCCGCTGCCTCTTCATCGATCTCCCCGGGCCACTGGACGGTCCGCACCGACGAGAGTCCGGCCTCGCCAAGCTCGTCGTCTATTGCGCCCTTCAAGCGGCCAACGACGTTGAACCCCTGGCCGCCGGCGGTGTAGTTGACGAAGGGTGCCAGCACTACCAGGGACTCCCCATCGCCGGCGATGGGGTACACCCTCCCCTCCCGCGGCCATAGGATGAGCCCCACGGCAAGGCCCACCGCGCCGAGCAGCAGCAGCGACCCCAGACCCGTCAGAAGGGGCCGCCGTCTCAGCAGTGACCTCGTAGACGGGTGCGGCGGCGCGGCCTCGTGGGGACCATGGGCCTCGGCGGGAGGCGCGGTGACCGCGGTGTCGGGCGAGAACCCGGCCGCGAGAAGGAGCTCGTCCCGCTCCTCGTCGGTAGGGCGCAGCAGCTCGGCGCAGCGGACCACGTCCTGCCGGTGCCGGGGGCGGCTTGTCACGCCCTCCTTCCACCGGACGAGGGTGAGGCGGTTCACGGGAATGCGGCGGGCCAGCTCGGCGTCCCCGATGCCCGTGCGGTCCATGTAAGCGGTCAAAAGCTCGGCAAAAGTACGCAACTGTTACATCTCTGAGGCACGGGAGCCCGCAATTGAAACAGGTATGTAGTCGGCATTGTACACTATCCCATGTGATGCTGACGGTGGCCGCCGTGGGGCGCAGCACCCCCAAACCAAACGGCGAGCACTGTCACAGGAGGGTACTCACATGATAGGCAAAGCTACTGTACTCATCGGTCTCATGGCGTTGGTCGTATTGCTCGCGGCCTGTGCCGAAGGCTACGAGCCCGCTCCGGCGACGACTGCCCCTCAGGGGACAATTGCACCCTACGGTCACTCAGTCCCGGTCGAAGGCGCACTCGTTACGGACCTGCCGGAAGGCTTCAACACCATAGGAGGCAGCGCGACGGTCAACGACGCGGCCTACGACCTGACCTTCTTCCAGCATTACGGGGTCAACCCCTTCATCGAGGCGCCGGTCACAGCGTGACGGCGTTGTACGAGGCCAAGCTGCATGACGGCTCCGAAGGGACCATGGCTACGGTCTACGTCCGCTACCAGGACCCCGAGAGCGGGGAGGTAGAGCAGGTGCAGCAGTCGTTCCTACGCTCGCAGGTGGGGAGCGACTTCGAGGAAGCCTCAGCCGGCTTCCAGCTAGCCGCGGTGGTGGCGGAGTACGCCGAGATTCTCCGGGACAGCTACTGGGCACGGGCGGGCAGCCTCGCCGACGTGCAGGCGGAGACGGGACGGCTGCTGAGACTGATGTCCAGCGACGCGGATGTGGAGGAGTTCGCCGCTCTGGTGTCTCGGGCGCAGCGACTGGAGGAGAGCGCCTCCAACAGATAGCCTCAGTCGCCGCCATGGGAGGGGCCGGCCCAGCGGCAGGCGTGAGAATATCCATTCCGATTGTCCCCGGTTTCGCCTCTGGTAGCGTGACAATAGGGAGGCTCCGGGAAACCGGTGCCGGTTAGAGCTTGTAATCTGTCCTCTGCGTGCCTACAATCATGCCAGAGAGTCTTTCCCGTGTTGGTCCGGCGTTGCAGCCGACTTTCCATAAAGGTGGTTTGCCATGTCCCAACGTCTCTTGGACCGGATCGATTCGCCCAGCGATCTGAGGGGGCTCACCTACGAGGAGCTGTCCCAGGTCGCCCAAGAGGTACGGGACACAATCATATCCGTCATAACCGAGCGAGGCGGCCATCTGGCCTCGAATCTTGGGGTGGTGGAGCTCACGTTGGCGCTGCACCGCGTCTTCGACAGCCCCATGGACCGCCTGGTGTGGGACACGACCAAC
>JAGWBJ010000030.1 GCA_021295955.1 Dehalococcoidia bacterium
CCCGGGGTTGATGGGCATGACGTGGGGGAACCGGAACCACTCGGCGACGTAGTCTACGGCTTCCGATGGGGTCGCCGGATGGACAAGCACCCTGGGGTGAGTCATCAACCTTACGAACCCAGCGGACACGACCCACGGGACTCCGACTCGCTCTCCGCCATTGACCAACCCCTCCCACCATCGCCTGGCGGCGACGTGATAGGGCCCTCCGTCGTTGTGGGCGTAGACAAGCAGATTGACGTCTGGGACTATCAACCGGCGCTCGGCGTCCCGAAGGACTCGGCTTCGAGCTCGTCGTTAAGCTGGTTCAGCTTGAGCGGGTCGACCCCGCGCACGAGGGCGCTGTGATTGGGAACAACCCGGTACCGGGGCGATGAAGCCTCCCTCGTCTCGGGCGACATCCCCCGCCGGAGGGTATCGTTCACCACCTGCTTGAACGACACGTTGAGCAGCCGCGCCCGTTCTCTCAGGGCGTCGGCTAGGTCATCGTCCAGTGTGAGTGTGGTCCTCATGGTGGCATCATAGTGTGCTAGTTAGATGATGTCAAGATGTCCAACGCTGGCGAGGACTTCCCACCGACTAAGAGCTACTTGAGTCCTGTACACCAGGCCCCCCGCCCGATAGAATGGGGCCACCCTCGGACACGGGAACAACGTCGCCCACGGAGGTAGTGAAGCATGACCAGCGTCCAGGCGCCGGCAGGGCATCTCAAGGTGGTGGGCACCACGCCCATACGTCACGACGGAGCCGACAAGGTCACCGGCCGGGCCTGCTACGGCGCCGACATCCAGCTTCCGGGACTCCTCCACGGCAAGGTCCTCAGGAGCCCCCACGCCCACGCCCGCATCAGGTCCGTCGACCCCTCCCGCGCTCTGGCCCTCCCCGGCGTGAAGGCGGTGGTCACGGGCGCGGAGCTGCCCCAGCCCTCGGGCAAGGTCATCGACATGGGCGAGGGCGACCTGGTCAACCCCAGGTTCCTGAGCAACAACTGCCTGGCGGTGGACAAGGCGCTGTACAAGGGCCACCCCGTGGCGGCGGTGGCGGCCGTCGACCCCCACGTGGCCGAGGAGGCCCTCTCCCTCATCGACGTGGACTACGAGGTGCTCCCTCCCGTGATGAACGTGCTGGAGGCCATGAAGGGGGACGCGCCCCTGCTCCACGACCGCCTGTTGACCATGGCCGAGACCACCCGCCGGGCGGGGGGGCTGCGGGCCGACGACGACCCCGGCGAGGGCAGCAACGTCTCCAATCACTTCGTCTTCGAGATCGGGGACCCGGACAGGGGGTTCCGCGAGGCCGACCTGGTGGTGGAGCGTGAGTTCGACACCTCCACCGTGCACCAGGGATACATAGAGCCCCACAGCGCCACCGCCATGTGGCACGGCGACGGCAGCCTGACCATCTGGTGCAGCACCCAGGGGCACTTCAACATGAGGGACCAGACCGCCCAGGTCATCGGGGCGCCGGTCTCCAAGATCAAGGTCGTCCCCATGGAGATCGGCGGCGGCTTCGGGGGGAAGAACACCCCTTACATGGAGTCCATCAGCGCCCTACTGGCCAGGAAGGCCAAGCTGCCCGTCAAGCTGAGCATGAGCCGGTCGGAGGTGTTCGAGGCCACCGGGCCCACCTCCGGCTCCCACATCAGGGTGAAGATGGGCGCGACCAGGGACGGGCGGATCACCGCGGCCGAGGCGACCCTGGCCTACGAGGCCGGCGCCTTTCCCGGCTCCCCGGTGAACCCCGGCACCCAGTGCATATTCGGACCGTACGACATCCCCAACGCCCGGGCCGAGGGGTACGACGTGGTTGTCAACAAGCCCAAAGTGGCCCCGTACCGGGCGCCCGGGGTCCCGGCGGCGGCCTTCGCCGCCGAGTCGGTGGTGGACGAGATCTGCCGGGCCCTGGATATGGACCCGCTGGAGTTCCGTCTGCGGAACGCGGCCAGGGAGGGCAGCCGCCGTGTGACGGGGCCCATATACCCTCGCATAGGCTGCGTGGAGACCCTGCAGGCGGCCCAGGAGCACGACCACTACCGGGAGCCCCTGGAGGGCCGCAACCGGGGACGGGGAGTCGCCTGTGGCTTCTGGTTCAACGGCACCGGGCCGTCCAGCGCCGTGGCCAGCGTCAACGCCGACGGCACCGTCAACCTGGTGGAAGGGTCCCCGGACATCGGGGGCACCCGCACCACCTCGGCCATGCAGCTTGCCGAGGTGCTGGGCATCGCCGCCGAGGACGTCAACCCCTCGGTGGGAGACACCGACTCCGTGGGCTGGACCTCCAACACGGTGGGCAGCGGAGTGGCCTTCAAGACGGGCTGGGCGTGCTACGAGGCCGCCTGGGACATCCGGCGCCAGCTCCTCCAGCGGGCCGCCCTAATCTGGGACGTGTCGCCCGACGACGTGGAGTACGCCGACGGCGTCATCTCCCACAGGTCCGACCCGGCGCTGCGCCTGACCTTCAGGGAGATCGCCGGCATGCTGAACTCCACCGGCGGCCCCATCTCCGGCCGGGGCAGCGTGGACCCCAAGGGTGTCGGCAACGCCTTCTCCGTCAACATCGTCGACGTGGAGGTGGACCCGGAGACGGGCAAGGTGGACATACTGCGGTACACTGCTTTCCAGGACGTGGGCAAGGCCGTGCACCCCGACTACGTGGAGGGCCAGATACAGGGTGGCGTCGCCCAGGGCGTGGGTTGGGCGCTGAACGAGGAGTACGTATTCGACGGGGACGGGGGGATGGTCAACTCATCCTTCCTCGACTACCGGATGCCCACCAGCCTGGACCTGCCCATGATCGACGTCGTCCAGGTCGAGGTCCCCAACCCGGGCCATCCCTTCGGGGTCCGCGGCGTCGGCGAGGCCCCCATCATCGCTCCGGTGGCCGCCGTCGCCAACGCCATCCACGACGCCCTGGGCATCCGCGTGAGGAGGGCGCCAATGAGCCCCGCCACCGTGCTGGAAGCCCTGTGGCAAAAGGGGCAGGCGAAGGACTAACCCCTCCCGCCGTTCTCCGACGCTCCCAGTCCTCCCCGCTGCCCCGGGGCCCCCGACGGGTCCCGCAAAGCCGCGTTTCCATGGACTCTCCATCCCCTTTCTTGGCCTTCACCCTTAACATTTCCTTATAGGCACGTTAACGGAGGGATAAAACCCACTTAATGATGGGGCCCTACCCTGGAGGCAGGTACGGGTCCGGGATTGCCCCCCGGCTGCCCATCGAGGAGTGTATCGAGACGAACGAAAAACTGGGGTACATCCCATGAGAGAAGGCCTGGGGACCATGAACGGGACCCGTAGGGCCTCCACTCTCATCGACGAGTCCCCCTGGACCGCCGCACATCCATGGTACTTCAGCCGCGGAGACCTGCACGTTCACACTGACCGCTCCGATGGCGCTTTCTCCCCCGGCGAGGTCCAGTCGCTGGCCATGGGGCTGGGCCTGGACTTCATGGCCATGACCGACCACAACACCTGGGGCCCCATAGACCTTGCCGAGGACGGGGTCCGCCTGCTGCCCGGCATGGAGCTGACCACCACCGAGGGCCACATGAACGTCATCGCTCCCCGGTCCCTCTGGAGAGACACCACGGCGTGGGCCTGCACCGACGCCCCCGTCGAGGCCTGCCTCAGCCCCCTCCTGGACGGCCTCGCATCGCCCGACAGCTTCCGGTGGGTGGTCCACCCCTTCCTGTATCCCTGGCACTGGCAGGTGGGAGACATCCCCCTGTGCTTCCTGGACGGCATCGAGATCATGAACCAGCCCGACCGTCCCGCGGCCGCCGGCGCTACCGAGCGCGCCCTGGAGTACTGGGACCTCCTCACGGCGTCGGGATGGCGCCTCACTGGGGTCGGCGGCTCCGACGCCTATCACGACGGCTCCGACCAGAGGATGGAAGACCTGGGCAGCCCGACCACGTGGGTCATGACCCGGCATCCCTACCCGGGCCCCCGGTCCATCGTGCAGGCCCTCAAGCGGGGGAGGGTGGTCGTCGGGAAGGGCTGGCTGGTCCGCATGTTCCTCGGGCCCGAGGGTGGCCGGGCCCGGAGCCTCGCCCCCGGCGACTGCATACCGGCCTCCCCCATCTCCCCCTCCTCCAGAGAGCAGTCGGCAGTCATCACCGTCGAGCGGGACCTCGCCTACGACCTGGCCGAGACCCAGCCGCTGCTGCCCTCCAGGTCGAGGCCGCCGGCGGAGGGCGCCGGGCGCCCCCCGGGCGTATGCCACCCCCCGGGCGTATGCCACCCCCCGGGCGCATGCCACCCCCCGGGCGCATGCCACCCCCCGGGCGCATGCCACCCTCGGGAAGACCTTGACGGCGGAACGCGTCTGGACGTGGTGACGGCCGGCAGGAGGTCCCGCCACTCCATCCACTGGCAGTCCGCCGACACGGGACAGGTCCGGGTCCCCCTGGATGAGCTGTTCCAGGGCGCCCGCTGGGTCAGGATGGAGCTGCGCCGGGGCGGAGAGCTCCTGGCGTTCACCAACCCCTTCTTCACCGACGGCAACGAGCCGTGCGGCGCCGGCTCCAACGGCAAGGCCCCGCCGGTAACGTGGTCCAACGTTTGGAGCTGCTGACCAGCCACAACGTCCGGGCCTGAGACGGGGTCGCGGCCTCGGCGGTCGACACCACCGGCCCATCCCCACTCCACGGCCCCCTCCCCCGGCCCCTTGACGCCTTAAAGAGTCCTTAAACGACCGTTAACTCTCTAATAAGGGGGTGTTAACGGTGGCGGGATACGGTGGGGACGAGGAGCCACATCCATAGACTGTCGCTCCCACGACCCATTCGGGACTTCTCGGCCCGGTCCGGAATTTTCAGCCCGGTCCGGAATTTTCAGCCCGGTCCGGAATTTTCAGCCCGGTCCGGAATTTTCAAAAGGAGGCACGAGTCCATGACGACGGAGCTGGTACGGTCCGCCCGCATGATGCCCCGCAGCGAGTTCAAGGCGGTCCTATTCGACAAGGACGGCACCCTGCTGGACTACTTCTCCCATTGGATTCCCCGGGTCAGCCGGGCCCTGGGGGACGTCCGGCGCCAGTTTCCCGGTCTTCCCAAGATGCCCGAGCGCTCCATGGGCATAAGGGAGGACGGCACCCTGCTGCCCGACGGCGTTGCCGCCTCCTACGCCGTCAGGGGCATCGTGGATACGTTCAGGTCCACGCTGCTGGAGGAAGGGATCCCCGCGGGCCAGGCCGAGGCCGCCGCCCGCTGGTTCGAGGCCTCCATAGCCCCGGTCACCACGGGCCCCCTCCCGGCCTTCACCGACCTGGCCCGTCTCTTCGACCGGATACACTCCGCCGGGATGTACGTGGGCGTCGTCACCAACGACTACACCGAGGCCGCCCGCGGCCACTTCCGGGACCAGGGCGTCCTCGACAGCATCGACTACCTGTGGGGCATGGACGAGGGCGCGCCCGGCAAGCCCGACCCCCACGGCATCCTTCGCTTCTGCCGCCAGTTCCGGATACCCGCCGGCGAAGTGATATTCGTGGGAGACACGCCCGTGGACATGGAGGCGGCCCGTAGAGCCGGAGCGGGCATGGGAGTCGGAGTCCTGACGGGGGCTGGGGACGCCCCCACCCTCAGGCCCATCTCCGACGTGCTCCTGGACTCCGTCGAAGACCTCCCCTTCCTGCTGCGCCGCGCGAAGGAGCGGACCCCGCTCCTTTCAAGAGGGCGCCGCTACTACCACGCCAACAAGGAGAGGATCCTGGCCCAGCAGCACGCCTATCGCGAGGCGCACCACGAGGAGTACCTCAGGTACCAACGGGGCTATTACCGCCGGGTGCTGAAGCCGCGTCGCAGGGCCCGAGGCACGGCCCTCGCCTCCAGCTCGACGGCGGCCCTTGGGCGGCCCGAGGTCCCTCGGGACCCCGTCGAGGGGCCCCGTTAACCTGGCCTTAGTCCAACCTTAACAGACCGTTGAACCTCCATTAAGAGGGCCTTAATGGAACGCCGCTAGCGTAGTCTGTGGCAAGAATCTGGGTCAACAGGGACGGAAAAGGAGAAGGAATGACACCGCTTAGGAGAGTACTTCCAAACTTGAGAGCACTGGGAACCTTGATCGTACCGGTCCTGCTACTGGTTGGGGCGGCCTGCGGAGGCGACGACCCCGCGCCGGCGCCTACCTCCGCCCCGACCGGGGTGGCCGCCGCCGCCACCGAGGGAGTCGGTGAGCCCGCCGCGGAAGTGGGCAAGCTGAGCGGCACCATAGCGATAGCCGGGTCCAGCACCGTGTTTCCCATCAGCGAGGCGGTTGCCGAGGAGTTCAAGAAGGCGTACCCCGACGTCCGGGTGAACGTGGCCTCCACGGGCACGGGGTCGGGCTTCAAGGCCGTCTGCGCCGGGGAGACCCAGGTGTCGGACGCTTCGCGGCCGGTGAAGCAGAGCGAGCTGGACACGTGCGCCGAGAACGGCATAGAGCTTATCGAGATACCGGTGGCCTTCGACGCGCTGTCGGTGGTGAAGAACCAGGATAACGACTGGGTGTCGTGTCTGTCGGTAGGAGACTTGGCGACGATCTTCGGGCCCGAGGCCCAGGGGACAGTGACCAGTTGGGACCAGGTGAGGGAGGGGTTCCCGGACCAGGGGCTGAGGCTGTACGGGCCGACGCCGGCGTCGGGGACCTTCGACTACTTCACCGAGGCGGTGATGGGTGAGTCCGGGGCGCACCGGGGAGACCTGGACCTGTCCACGGAGGAGGACCCGCTGATTGCACAGGGTGTGAACGGTACGCAGGGAGGCATCGGGTACTTTGGGCTGGCGTACCTGGCCCAGTACCGCACCCTGGTGTCGCCGGTGGCCATCGAGAACCCGGATACGGGGGAGTGCGTGGAGCCGTCGTCGGAGACGGTGGAGAACGGTAGCTACCAGCCCCTGGCGCGCCCCATCTTCATCTACGTGCGGAGCGACTTGTTGGACACGCGGCCCGAGCTGGACGCCTTCGTCCGGTTCTACCTGCAGAACGCCACCGACTTGGTGCCCCAGGTGGGCTACGTGGCCCTTCCTCAGACCGCTTACCAGTGGGGTCTGGGCCAGGTAGAGCTCCGGGCGACCGGTTCCGTCTTCATGGAGGTAGCCCCCGGCACGCCCATCGAGACGGTCCTGGGGAGACTGAACTAACGTGAGGCCGGCCGCCGGTCCAAGGGGATTCGAAGGCGTCTCCCGCACGACGCGGGAGACGCCCCGGTCCCGGTGCCGTCCAGGCGGACACTGGGCCTCCGGCGGCCGGTCGGGCCCAATGGAGCAACCTTGTGGAGTTCGCGAGGTGAGACTGCAGAACCGATGAGCACCAACGGAATCGTCCTGACGGCCCGAGACCTGAGCGTTTGGTACGGGGGCTTCCGTGCCCTGCGGGACATCAACCTGGAGATAAGGCGGAATACCACGACGGCCCTCATAGGCCCCTCGGGGTGCGGCAAGAGCACCCTGCTCCGCTGCTTCAACCGGATGAACGACCTGATACCCGAGTTCCATATCGATGGGGGCATCACCTTCGCCGGGGAGGACATCTACGCCGCCGGGGTGGACGCCACCGACGTGCGGTACCGCATGGGCATGGTGTTCCAGAAGCCCAACCCCTTCCCCAAGTCCATATACGACAACGTGGCCTTCGGCCCCAGGGTGAACGGCCTCCGGGGGAACCTGGACGGCGTGGTGGAAGACTCCCTCCGGCGGGCGGCCCTGTGGGACGAGGTGAAGGACAGGCTGAACAGGAACGCCCTGGCGCTTTCAGGAGGCCAGCAGCAGAGACTGTGCATCGCCCGGGCGCTGGCCGTCCGGCCCGAGATCATCCTGATGGACGAGCCCTGCTCCGCCCTGGACCCCATCGCCACTGCCCGGGTCGTAGAGACAATCGCCAATCTGAAGGAAAGCTACACCATCGTCCTCGTGACCCACAATCTGCAGCAGGCGGCGAGGGTGTCCGATTACACCGCCTTCTTCTATATGGGGAAGCTGGTGGAGATGGACCTGACCGAGCGCATTTTCACAACACCCCGGCTCAGCCAGACCGAGGACTACGTCACAGGCCGATTCGGCTGAGGAGCAAGTCATGGAGAGGCAATTTGAACAGCGCCTTGACGAGGTGAAGCAGCAGCTGTTGAAAATGGGCGGAGCCGTGGAAGAATCGATCGACCAGGCCGTACTTTCCCTCGTAGCCCGCGACGTCGACCTCTTCCGGAGGGTGAGCGAGGGGGGTATGATGAT
>JAGWBJ010000019.1:0-17369 GCA_021295955.1 Dehalococcoidia bacterium
GCCATCGCCGTAATAGGAGCAGCCAAACGGCGCATCAACCCCGAGGAGATGCCCGAACCCTGGGGGTTCACCCACGTGGTACAGGCGGGAAACACGGCGTACATCGGCGGCGTCATAGGGATGGACCGTGCCGGCACAATCACCGCGAAGGGCGGCGTGGATGGGCAGCTAGGCGTGCTCTACGCCAACCTTGAGGCGGGGTTGAGATCCGTCGGCGGGACCGCTTCCAGCGTGGTGAAGACCACCACCTACTGTACACGGCCCGAGTACCTCTCCGTCGTTGGACAGGCCAGTCGAGAGTTCTACGGCGACACTCCTCCCACGTCCTCCACCGTCGTGGCCCAAGGTCTCGTGACCCCCGAAATGCTGGTCGAGATAGAGGCGATAGCCCATATCGAACGGGCGGACCGCTGACATAGACGGTTGAGCTAACCCCAGAGTTGTTTTGCGGCTATAATGGGGCTAATAGTCCAGCTACCAGAGGGGGAGGTCCAGGGAATATGATAGGCCGCGACCTCAAGGGTTACGGAAAAGATTACCCGGTAATCTCCTGGCCGGGCGACGCCCTGGTGGCCGTGTCCCTGGTGGTGGAGTTCGAGGAGGGGGCCGAGCGGTCTCCCCTCTACGGCGACGACGGTCCCGAAGTCAGCCCCCAACCGGTGAGGCCCCAGGGGTCGGGGCGGGCCTGGACCATCGAGTCCACCTTCGAGTACGGGTCACGCCGCGGTGTCTGGCGTCTGATGGACATCTTCGACAAGCACGACGTCAAGGTCACCTTCTTCTGCTCCGGCGCCGCGCTGGAGGCCAACCCCCAGGCCGCCCGCAGTATCACCCAACGGGGGCACGAGGCCGCCGGCCACGGCTATCGATGGCTCCCCTCCTACGAGCTCAGCCGCGACGAGGAGAAGGCGGACATAGACAGGGCGGTCCAGGCGATACAGGACACCTCCGGCCAGCGGCCCGTGGGCTGGCACAGCCGGGCGCCCAGTGTCCACACGCGGAAGCTGCTGGCAGACAACGGGGGCTTCCTCTACGACTCGGACTCCTACAGCGACGACCTGCCCTACTTTGCCCAGGTGGAGGGCCGGAGGTTCCTCACCATTCCCCACAGCCATGACACCAACGACGAGAAGTTCCTGCCGGCGCCCCTGGTCCCGGGGTTCACCAGGCCCGACCAGTTCTTCACGACCCTGAAGGGCACCTTCGACCGCCTGTACGAGGAAGGGGCGAAAAACCCGAAGATGATGACCGTCGGGCTTCACCTGCGCCTCTCGGGAAGACCGCCAAGGGCCGCGCAGGTGGACCGGTTCATCCGCTACGCCAAGGGGTTCCCGCGAGTCTGGTTCCCTCGCCGGGTGGACATAGCCCGCTGGTGGACGGAGCACTACGGCGACCTCTAGCAGCACGAGACACCATCCATGATCCCAACAACTCCAGGAGAGCGGACATGCTGACATCGGTACGAGACTTCGTGGGCTACGGGGAAGACTTTCCCAGGATCAAATGGCCCGGCGGCGCCCGCGTGGCCATCTCCCTGGTCATAAACTTCGAGGAGGGCTCCGAGATGTCCCCATGGGTGGGGGACCCGATAGCCGAGCCGACGGGCGAGGCGTTTCAGGACCCCGCCGGGCAGCGCAGGCTGGTCAGCGAGTCCCTCTACGACTACGGCGCCCGGGTGGGGTACTGGCGCTTGTTGGACGTCCTGGACAAGTACGACGTAAAGGCGACCGCCTTCGCCTGCGGGATGGCCCTGGAGCTGAACCCGGAGTCCGCCAGGGAGCTCACGGCCCGAGGCCACGAGCCCGCCAGCCACGGGTACCGTTGGGCGCCGGCCTCCATGGACACCGTCGAGGAGGAGCGGGAGTACATACGCAAGACGGTGCAGGCCGGGCTGAACACCACCGGCGAGCGGCCCCTGGGCTGGCTCAGCACCACCAGCAGCGGCCACACCAGGGAGCTCCTGGTGGAGGAGGGCGGCTTCGTCTACGACTGCGACTCCTTCGCAGACGACCTTCCCTACTTCGTCAACGTCCACGGGAAGAAGTGGCTGGTCCTTCCCTACGACCTGACGACCAACGACATGCTCTTCTCCCACAACCCCGGGTACGCCCAACCCGAGGACTTCTTCTTCCAGCTCAAGGAGGCCTTCGACTGCCTCTACGAGGAGGGGGCCACCCACCCCAAGATGATGTCCGTGGGCCTTCACCTGCGCTTCGCCGGCAGACCTGCCCGGGCCCAGGCCCTGGACGATTTCATCCGGTACGCGAGGAGCTTCCCTGGCGCCTGGTTTGCCCGGAGGATCGACATCGCCCGCTGGTGGCTCCACGAATATGGCGACATGCCCGCCCTGCCTCAGGAGCAGCCCGGCGCCCCATCGAAGTAGGCCCACCCGCCGACACACCAACCGATATATGAGGAGGTCCCATGGCCAACGACTCAGCGTCCGACCTGACCATCAGCTCCGAGCCCATCAGCTCCGAAGAGGTGGTCCGCGCCGCCTGGGAGGAGGCGCCGGACCGTCTGGCCGACCTGGCCGGGTCACTCACCGACGCCCACAACGCCTGGCACGAGCACAGCATCAACCTGGTGGCGTCCCACAACGTCATGAGCCCCCGGGCCAAGGCCATTCTGTGCTCGGACCTGGTGGAGAACATCTCCTCGGGGGCCATCGGCTCCCGGCCCCACACCGGCACGGTGCTGCTGGACCGCGTCGAGACCATGCTGGTGGAGACGGCGAAGAAGCTGTGGGGAGTGCCCTACGTGGAGTACCGGGCGCCGTCGGGCAACCTGGCCAACGCGCTGTTCATGCTGGGCGCCATGGACCGCGGAGACCGGGTGATAGGCCTTCCCGAGAGGTACGGGGGCCACTACAGCTACTCGGACAGCTTCGCCTCCGAACGCAGCCTGGAGTGGACGAACATCCCCTGCTACGGAGACGACATCCCCGAGATAAACCTGGAGCTCCTGGCGGACGAGGTGGACAGGGTCAGGCCCAAATGGCTTATGGTGGGTAGCGCCACGTCCATGTTCCCGTATCCCCTGCGGGAGATGTCGGAGATCGCCCGGGGCGTCGGGGCGCGAATCTTCTTCGACGGGGCCCACTTCCTGGGGCTGTCCGCCGGCGGGCAGTTCCAGGACCCCCTGGCGGAAGGGGCGACGGTAATGACCGGCTCGACCCAGAAAACCCTCCCGGGGCCCGTCGGCGGCATGGTCCTGATGCGGGACGAGGACGTGGCGGAGCGGGTGATCAAGAAGACCGACGCCTTCATCTCCAACTACAACAACAACCGCTGCGCCGCACTGGTGGTCACCCTGGCCGAGATGATGGCTTTCGGGAAGGAGTACGCGGCGAAGGTGGTGAGCAACGCCCAGGCGCTGGCCCGGGCCCTGGACGCCGAGGGGTTCCAGGTACAGGGTGGGGACAGGGGTTTCACCACCTCCCACGTCGTCGTGGTCGACCTGCGGACCGTCATGGACAGCACCGCCGCCATCCGAGACCTGGAGACCGCGCGCATCTCCTGCTCCAAGGCCGGCTGGCCGGCCACCTACCCCGACCGGCCCGGCCTGCGCCTGGGCGCCAGCGCCTGCACCAGGAGGGGCATGGGCGACGACGACATGAAGCAGGTGGCACGGCTCCTGCGGCGCGTCCTCCTGGACCGGGAAGAGCCCGCCGTCGTCCGCCGGGACGTGCAGGAGATGGCGTCCGGGTTCACCGGCGTGCATTTCTGCTTCTAGGAAACGGGCCTCGGGGTTTTGCGATGTTGGCGGCTTTCATGCTAACATTGACCAAACCCGGCACATCCCGGTCCGCGATGCAAGCCCTGTAGTCCCTTTCGGCGGTCCGGGCAGTCTCGACAGGAGTAGGTTCATGGCCTCCAACCATCGCTCCCTCGTGGTGATACAGCTCTCGGGCGGCAACGACTACATGAACACCGTGGTGCCCTACGGCAACGGCCTCTACTACGACTGGCGCCCCTCGGTCAGAATCGAGCAGGGAGACGTGCTCCCCCTGGACGACGACCTCGGCATCAATCCCGACGTGCCCGTCATCAAGGAGCTGTGGGACCAGGGCAACGTGGCCGTCATCAACGGCATCGGCTACGCCAATCCCAGCCGCTCCCACTTCCGTGCCATGGACATCTGGCACACGGCGGAGCCGGACAGGGTCGGCGACGCGGGATGGCTGGGCCGGGCCGTTCGAGAGATGGACCCCACCGCCGAGAACGTCCTGACCGGCGTGAACTTCGGCAGGGGACTGCCCAGGGCCATGGCGTGCAAGGGCGTGCCCGTGGCGTCGGTGGGCAATCTGGAGACCTACGGCCTCTTTCCCGACAAGGTCGACGAGTGGAACCGGCGCTACGCCCTGGAGTGCTTCGCCAAGATGTACGGCGCCAGGGGAGGGGATGCCGTCCGTGAGGTCCTGGGGCAGACGGGCTCCGACGCGTTGAAGGGCGCCGACATCCTGCGGACCGCGCCAGGCAAGTACTCCTCCGGCGTCGAGTACGGGTCCAGCGACATAGCCCAGAACCTGAAGGCCATCGCCCAGGTCATGTTCGCAGACCTGGGCACCAGGGTCTACTACACCCAGCTTGGCAACTTCGATTCCCACGCCGGGCAGCTGCCTGTCCAGTCGAAGCTGTTGAAGGAGCTCTCCCCGGCCCTGAGGGACTTCACCGACGACATCAAAGAGCACGGCCGTGAGAACGACGTGGTGATTCTCATGTTCTCCGAGTTCGGGCGGCGCGTCCGGGACAACGGCTCGGGAACGGACCACGGCTGGGCCGGTGGGGCCTTCGTCGTCGGAGAGCCCGTGGCCGGCGGCCTCTACGGCGAGTACCCCTCGCTAAACGAGGCGGACCTGGTGGAAGGCGACCTCCGGTTCAACAACGACTTCAGGTCCACCTACTCCACCATCCTGGAGCGATGGATGGGGCTGGAGGCCACCCCCATCGTCAACGGCAGCTTCGAGCACCTGGACTTCCTCCCCAACTGACCCGTCGGGACTCCCGCGCTCCCGGTAATACCCCCAGTGCCAAGGAGGCAAGATGACGGACTCCGATATCGCGTTGATGGCCCACCTGATGCGGAGAGCCGGGTTCGGCGCCTCCCGGGACGAGCTGGAGAGGTTGGCAGCCAAGGGCTATGACACGGTCGTCGAGGAGCTGTTCGCCCCCGGCGACTCCCGGCACATGCCTGACGACGTCATCCAGCGTTACCACGCCGATGTCCACGACCACCGTTTCATCGGTGCCTCGACCGCCTACTGGCTGTACCGGATGATAACCACCACCAGGCCCATGGAGGAGAAGATCGCCCTGTTCTGGCACGGCATCTTCGCCACCGGCTACGCCAAGACCAACTCATCCAAGAACCAAGTCGCCCAGATTGACATGTTCCGCAGGTGCGGCGCCGGCAGGTTCGATACCTTGCTGGTGGAGCTCTCCAAAGACCCCACCATGATCATCTGGCTGGACAACAACGAGAACCACAAGGGGGCCATCAACGAGAACTACGGCCGCGAGCTCCTGGAGTTGTTCTCCATGGGCATCGGCAACTACACTGAGCAGGACATCAAGGAGTGCTCCCGTGCCTTCACCGGCTGGACCCTCGGCAACGCGGAGTACATGGCCGCCCGGGCCGCCAAGGACTCCATCCACCCTTACAGCCGCATCGGTTGGCACTTCGCCTACCGGGACTACGACCACGACGACGGCGAGAAGACCTTCCTGGGCGAGAGCGGCCGCTTCAACGGCGAAGACATCATCGAGATCATCTGCCGCCAGGAGTCCACGGCCCGGTTCGTCGCCAGGCACCTGTACGACTTCTTCGTGGCCGACGAGGCGCCGGTCCCCCAGTGGTCCTACACCCCCCCGGTGGACCCCGAGGCGATACGGACGCTGGTGGACGCCTACTTCGACAGCGACCACAACATCGGCGCGATGCTCAAGGTCATGTTCCTCTCGGACTTCTTCAAGGAGGCCCGATTCAAGCACGTCAAGTGCCCCGCTGAGATGGTCGTCGGCACCCTTCGCATGAGCGGAAGCGTCACGCGGCCCACCTGGGATATCATCGAGCCCGTCAACCTGATGGGATATATGGGCCAGACGCTGCTGAACCCGCCGTCGGTGGAGGGCTGGCACGAGGGCACCGAGTGGATCAATAGCGGGTCCCTGGTGGACCGGGTGAACTTCGCCTCCAAAGAAATGAGTGACCCCGAACACCCGGGGGTCAGGTCCATCATAGACCGCCTGGCAGCCCAGGACGGCGGCGCGTTCACTCCGGAGAGGCTGGTCGATAGCTGCCTGGACATCATGGGCCCCATGACCGTGTCCGAGGACACGCGCGGGTCCCTGGTGGAATACGCCTCCCGGCTGGGCGACACCGACCTGAAGGACCACCGGCGCGGAGACGAGGCCGAGCAGCGCGTCGGAGAGCTTCTCGGCTTGATCGCAGCCACCCCCGAGTACCAGCTCGCGTAGCCCGAAGGGCAGCCCGGCCATGACAGCTACCAACAGACCGTCACTGGAGTACATAAGGACCTTCGGGGGCATCAGCGGCCAGCCCTTCGGACGCGGGTTTGCCGACCCCGTGGACCTGGAGTTCAGCGGGGACGGGCGCATCCTAGTGCTTAACCGCGGCCCCATGGTCCTGGGCCTCACCCGGGTGGGCGTGTACGACTGGGACGAGGAGTTCCTGTACGAATTCAGCTCCCACGGGGATGCCGAGGGCCAGCTCACCCTGCCCACCGGCATCGCCCTGGACAGCCGCGAACGGGTGTACATAGCCGACGAGTACAACCACCTCGTGTCGGTCTTTGACCTGTCGGGCCGGTTCTTGGATAGGTGGGGAGAGCACGGCTCCGGCGAGGGACAGATGGACGGCCCGGCCGGGCTGGCCTTCGACGCCGAGGACAACGTCTACGTCGTGGACCAGCACAACCACAGGGTGCACAGGTTCACCTCCGAAGGGCGACACCTGGCGTCCTTCGGAGAGCTCGGCAGCGGCGAGGGACAGCTCGACATGCCGTGGGGCGTGACGTTGGACCCGGAGGGCAACGTCTGGGTCGCCGACTGGAGAAACGACAGGGTCCAGAAGTTCGGGCCCGAGGGCAACTTCCTGGCAAGCTACGGCGGGCCAGGCGACGGGAAGGGGCAGTTCATCCGCCCCTCCAGCGTGGCCGTGGACTCCGAGGGATACGTCTACGTGGCCGACAGGGGCAACGAGCGAGTTCAGATGCTGGGGCCCGACGGCGGCCACCTGGCCACCCTCAGGGGTCAGGCGACCCTGTCCAAATGGTCGAGGGAGTTCCTGGAGGCCAACCCCGACGAGGCGGAGCCCAGGTCCACGTCCAACCTGACCCCCGACCTGCCGCCCCAGTTCGACACCCCGTCCCTGGTGTCGTGGCAGACCGAGGAACTTTTCTGGGGGCCCACCTCGGTCAACCTGGACAACGAGGGCCGCCTGTTCGTCACCGAGGTCTCCCGCCACCGGCTGCAGATCTACCGCCGGGTCTGATCCTCGCCCTTCGCCACGCCCCCGGAGTTCTCGACGGCATCCGGTGCGCCCTGCAGGCGTCCATACGTGGGGTCGCCCAGGAACAGGTAGAGAGCGGAGCCGAAGAGGCACACCAGGCCGACCACGACGAATGAGATGTCGTAGGAGACGTACGCCGCGAACAGGGGCATGGCAAGGAGCAGCGCGTTCATGGGCACCATAGAGAGCCCGGTGATGCTGGCAAAGGCCCTGCGGCCGAAGTAGGCCCCGCGGATGGAGGAGGACGTTGCGGTACGGCCTCCAAAGCCCGCCCCCATGAGCAAGGCGAACAGGAAGACCATGGGCAGGGTGTGGGCCGCCAGGAGGACGAACACGGCCACCGTTTGCAGGGCCGAGAAGGCGAACACCTCGAAGCGTATGGGAAACCGGTCCGCCAGGTACCCTCCGATGAGGACGAACACTGCGCTGACCCCCGTGTAGGCCGAGACCACCAGGCCGATGGTCTCCAGGGAGAAGCCCCGGTCGTCCAGCAACAACCCCAGGTGGACCGTCAGGGTGACCAGCACGCAGGCTGAGCAGCCGTGGCCGATGGCCATGAACCAGAACATCTGGGTCCTCACCGCCTGCTGCCACGTGTAGCCGACCTCGTCGGGGGCCGGTTCCCCGGAGGGGCCCTTGGAGGGCGTCCGCTGCACCGCCGGGGCCGGGTCCCCGTCGGGGTGGAGCCCGTAGTCCTCCGGCTTGTTCCTGACCAGCCTGGAGACGGGGAGCGCCAGGCACAGGATGAGCACCCCGATGCCCAGGGCCGTCGCCCGCCAGCCGAACCGTTCCGCCTCCAGGACGTCCGTGCTGCCTATCGACCACGCCATCGCCAGTGGCACGATCACCCCACCGACGGCGAAACCCTCCATGACCACGGCCATGGCCGTGGACCTGCGGCGGGCGAACCACTGGTTGACCACCGACATCATCGGCATCCAGGTGCCGGCGGCCGCGCCCAGCGTCATCATCACGAAGACGGCGTACAGGTGCCACAGCTCCTGGATCATGCTGAAGAGCACGAACCCGGCCCCCAGGATCAGCATCCCGAACAGCACCATGCGGCGGGGGCCGACGTTGTCCACCAGCCAGCCCTCCAGGGGGCCGAACAGCCCACCCTCGATCCTGCCCAAGGCGAAGGCCCAGACGAGCTGGTCCTTGCTCCACATCATCCTGGCCCGCAGCACGGGGTTCCACACGGTCATCCCAGAGAACAGCGGCACCGGGCCCACGGCCATGATCAGGGCCCCCAGGGCGGCCAGCCACCAGCCGTAGTAGAGGCCCCTCACCCGGCCCAGCGCCCCGGTTGGATTGCCGGCACCTATCACGCTATTACCCCTTGGCCGCGAGATACCGCGGCGCCATCGGCGGCTCGCGACCATGATACAGCGACGGCTGGAAAGATACCAAGGGTACTCCGGGCGCGAATCGAGGGACGCCGGGCCCGTGCACGCCGGGACGGCGTGGGTCGCAGCTAGGCCAGGACGTTATACCGGTAGCGGGAGCTCAGCAGGTCGCCCTCGGCAAACCGGGACAGCCTCAGGGGAGTGATGTCGATGGTCCTGGCCGCACCCTCCAGGATCAGCTCGGCCATGGCCGCTCCCACCATGGGGGACAGCTTGAAGCCGTGGCCGCTGAACCCCACGGCGCAGTACAGCCCGTCTATCCCCTCCACCCGGTCCAGGATCGGGTGCCAGTCCGGGGTGATGGTGAACAGCCCCGACCACCCGCCCTGAAAGAACCCGCCGGCGATGGCGGGCACGCGCCGTTCCAGCTTTGCGAACACGTCCTCCACCATCGACAGGTCCACTCCCTGGTTGTACGTGTCCAGGTCAGCGTCCTCCTCGCCCACGCCCACCAGCGTAATGTCCGTGGCGTCGGGCCTGGAGGAGAACTCCTGGACCAGGTCGCCGAAGGCCGGATGGGTGTCCAGCACTCCCTGGGGCCTGCGTATTATTATCATCTGATGACGCACGGTGCTCAGGGGCGCCTCCACTCCCACGCCCGACAGCAAACCCCGCGACCACGGCCCCGCGGCCACCACCGCCATGGAGGTCTCGATGCGGTCCCCTGCCGTCCGGACCGCGACCACCCTGCCATGGGAGACCTCGACGCCCGTCACGGCGGTGGCCGTCAGTACCGAGCACCCCATCTCCCGGGCCCTGGTGGAGTAGGTCGTGGTGATGGAGTAGGGGTCGGCGTATCCGGACTCGGGCTCGTAGGCCAGCCCCGCCGCGTCGGACACGTCCAGCATGGGCGCGACCTCCGCCACGTCCTCGGAGGTCACCACCGACGTGTTGATCCCCTGCTCCACCTGCATGGCCACGTTGGCTTCCATGGCGGCCCGGTCCTCGGCGCCGGCGATCACCAGGTAGCCGGTGCGCACGTAGCCCGCGGGGCCTCCCACCACCTCCTCGAAGTCCCGGTACACCTTCATGCTCTCCCAGGCCATGCGGGCCGTGACGGGGTTGGAGTAGTGCATGCGGCATATGGCCTGGGACTTGCCGGTGGAGCCCGATCCGAGGCTGTCGCGCTCCAGCAGCACAGAGTCGGTCAGGCCGCGGACCGCCATGTTGTACAGGATGCTGCACCCCATGATGCCGCCGCCGATTATGACAGCCTCGGCCGTATCCTTCATCTTCTCCGCTCTCCGCCATCCACCGGTCCGGCCCGCCGGGGACGGCGGCCCCGTGGGCCCGACTCCGGCGCTATACGGGGACTCCCTCTTCCGCCGGGATGTCGCTGATGAGCATGTGCATCGGGTAGTGGGTGATCATCAGGCCGGGCTTGCTCTCCTGTGCGACGGTCTGGGGGGTCACGCCGCAGGCCCAGAATATGGGCACCTCGCCCGGCAGCACCGTCACCGGGCCCCTGCCCCAGTCGGGGGTGGACAGGTCCCGGATGCCGATGGCCGCCGGGTCCCCCACGTGGACGGGCGCGCCGTGGTGGTTGGGGAACCGTGACGTGACCATCACCGCCCGGGACACCAGGTCCGCCCGGACGGAGCGCATGCTCACCACCATGGGCCCGTGAAGCCGGCCGGCGGGCACCGTGGGGATGTTGGTGACGTAGACCCCGATGCCGGGGTCGCTGTCCCCATGGCCCAGGCGCACGTGGATGCCGGCCTTCTCCAGGGGGTCCAGGAAGGTGCCGCTGCACCCGAACAGGAAGGTAACCAGGTCGTCCCGCCAGTATTCGGCCACGTCCGTGGGCTCGTCCACCAGCTCGCCCCGTACGAACACCCGGTAACGGGGCAGGTCGGTGCGGATGTCCGCGCCGTCCGCCAGCCGCTTGACAATGGGGTCGCCCTCGTCCAGCACCTCCAGCACCGGGCATGGTTTGGGGTTTCTCTGGCAGAACAGCAGGAAGTCGTAGGCCAGGTCCCTGGGCACGATGACCAGGTTGGCGTTGGTGTAGCCCCTGCAGATGGCCCGCGTGTCCTGGGTCCACTCGCCCCGCCGAAACAGCTCCCGCGCCTCGGCGGGGACCTTGGGCATCTCTTCTCGCGTCAACAAGGTGTGGGGTGCCTCCGTATCACAGTATCCGCTAAGTATATGGGGCAACCGCCGGTGTATCAACCGGTTGACTCCACGCGGCCGACCGGCTAGGCTCTTGGTACTGAAAGGGGGCCGAGACCATGGTTGAGAAGAGGCTTGGAGTGGCCATCGCCGGACCGGACGCCGGGACCATTCTGGCGCGCATCGACAAGGCCGAGAGCCTGGGAGTGTCCGCCGTCTGGCTGACCACCGGCGGAGCCGGGCTGGATGGGCTGACCATCCTGGGGGCGGCGGCGGCGCAGACCGAGAGCATACTGCTGGGCACGTCCATCATCCCCACCTACCCCAGGCACCCGGTGGCGGTGGCCCAGCAGGTACAGGTGATCGCCCAGCTCGCACCCGGCCGTTTCCGCCTGGGAGTTGGCCCCAGCCACCGCCCGACCATCGACGGAATGTTCGGCATGGACTTCGGCGCCCCCCTGACCAACCTGAGGGAGTACCTGCAAGTGATCAAGCCCCTCCTGCAGGATGGATCGGTGGAGTTCGAGGGGCAGCAGTACAGAGCCCGGGCCGCACTGACCTCTCCGGTGGACGTGCCCGTCATGGCGTCGGCCCTCAGGTCCGCCTCCTTCGAGCTGTGCGGGGCCGAGGCCGACGGCGCCATTAGCTGGGTGTGCCCGCCCCAGTACCTTCGGGACGTGGCCCTGCCTGCCATCGCGGCCGGGGCCAAGAGGGCCGGGCGCCCGGCCCCTCCCCTCGTCGCCCACGTCCCCGTCTGCGTCCACGAGGACCCCGACGAGGTGCGCGAGGCGGTGCGGGCCCAGGCGGCCATGTATCCCAGGCTGCGCCTCTACCAACGGATGTTCGCCGCGGCCGGCTATCCCGAAGCCTTGGACGGCGCCTGGAGCGACGCGATGATCGAGGGAGTGGTGGCGTCGGGTGACGAGTCCTCGGTGGGGGGCAGGGTCCGCGGGCTCTTCGAGATGGGCGCCACCGAGGTCCTGGCGTCCCTCATCCTGGCGGGACCGGACCAAGAGGCTTCCCTGGACCGCGCCCTGAGGCTGCTGGGCAAGGTCCGCCCCGAAGAGTAGGGCGGACCCACACTTACCATCAGTCCGGGAAAGCCCGGTACCCGGGTATGAACGCCGAGTGGTCTACCAATCGGGCTCGGCGTTCCCATCCGCGAAAAAGTCTCGCAGCGCGGACGGCGCATCGCGCGGGGCGGCGTCTTGGGGTCCATCCATACCGGCCTGGAGGAGACGGCCCAACTCTCCCCCTCCAAGACCCGCAGGGGATTCCACCACCTCGTCGACCAACTGGTCGCCGATGCGCCTGTGGGCGATGTAGTTGGACGCCATCTCCGGGTCGAGGGCCATCGCCCTCTCATAGCCCGGGATGTAGTCAGTCAGTATGCCGGTCGGCCCCATCGGCCGCTCCCGTGCCATCGGTCGAGTCCCCTTCGGACGGCTCCACCCGCAGGTCTGGGAGCCAGCGCAGCCACGGCGGCAGGTACCAGTTCCGTGTGCCCAACATCTCCATGCTCGCCGGCACCAGGACCGACCGCACCAGCGTCGCGTCCAGGAGCACGGCTATGGCCAGCCCGAACCCCACCTGCTGGTTGATGATGGTGTCGCCCGACGCGAAAGCGCCGAAGACGGCCACCATGATGAGGGCCGCGCCGGTGATGATGCCCGCCGTCGACCGCAGCCCGTAGGACACGGCCTCGGCATTGTTCCCCGCCTGGTCGTACCGTTCCCGGATGCGGCTCAACAGGAACACATGATAGTCCATGGAGAGACCGAAGAGAATGGAGAACAGGAACAGGGGTATCCACACGTCGATGACCTCGGCGTGCTGAAACCCCAGGAGGTCCGTCGCCACTCCCTTCTGAAACACGAGGACCAACAGCCCGTAGGCCATGCCCACGGAGAGAAGGTTCATGATAACCGCTTTGATGGGGATGACTATCGACCGGAAGACCAGCATCAATATCAGGAAGCTGAACCCAAGCACGAAGGCGAAGACTATGGGGGTGTATGTCCGCACTATGGAGAAGGTGTCCGCGACCACTGCGGTCACGCCGCCGACCAGCACCTCCGCGTCGACCCCGTCGAAGGCGGCGGGGATGTACTCGTCACGGACCGTGGACACCACGTCCACCGCATCCCGGCTGCCGGGCTCTCCCGGGATGAGCACCGTCAGCAGGGCCAGGTCCCGGGGGCCGTTGACCACCGGCTGGGGAGAGACCTGCAGGCCCGGGTGAGCCGCCAGGGATGCCTGCAGCTTTCCTACGGCCTCCTGCACGGCGGGACTGTCGATGTCACCGTCGATGACGACATCGGTTGGGTTGACCAAGCCGAAGGAGAACTGCTCCTCCATAACGAAGAAGGCCTCCCTGGTCTGAGCGCCCTCGGGGAAGGCGTCGACCCCGTTGAGTCCCGTTTCGATCTGGAAATAGAAGACGGTGGCGGCGATCATCGGAACGCCGACGGCGATGACGCTGATGACCGGGTAGCGCATGACCACCCGGGTCGTCACTTCCCAGAACCCCTGCTGGGAGCCGCCGGCGGTCTCCAGGGACTGGGTCCTCCTCTTTCCCAGGAATGGGACCGGCAGCAGATTCAACCTGGTGCCGTGAATGGCAAGGTTGGCGGGCAAGAAGGTGAAGGTGGCGGCCAGGGTGACCAGTACGACCAGTATCGCCCCGAGGCCCAGGGACTGGAAGAAGGAGAAGGGGACGATCAGCATCCCGCACAGGGCTATCACCACGGTCACTCCGCTAAACAGCACCGTGCGTCCCGCCGTCGCGCCCGCGCGCTCGATAGCCTCGTATTTGTCCAGGCCTCGGGCCATCTCATCCCGGAAGCGGGATATGATCAGGATGGAGTAGTCGATCCCCACGGCCAGGCCGATCATGATGATCATCAGTGTGACGAAGAAGACCAGGTCGAAGACCTGGCCAATCAACGCGGTTATGCCGAGGGCGACTATTATGCCCACGAGGGCCAGGCCTATGGGCATGAGCACCGCCACGATGGTGCCGAAGAGGACCACAAGGATGACCAGGGCAACGGGAATGCCGATCCTCTCTCCCTTCCTCAGGTCCTTCTCCGCCAGCTCGTTCTGCTCGTGGGATATGCTGGCGTCTCCCACGATGAGTACGCGGAAGCCGTCCTCGCCATTCGCCTCCTCGACCACCTCCACGACGTGCTCGACCCCCTCCACCGCCTCTTCGAAGGAGCCGGTCATGAGCAGGGGCATTATGGTGGTCCTGCGGTCGACGGAGACGAGGGTCGGGTCGTTGGTCTGGTAGTAGTTGGGCAGGGGGGTCACGATATCGGCTCCCAGGGAGGCGATCTCCCCGAACACCGCATCGACCCTTTCCCGAAACCCTTCATCGTCCACGGTGAGGGACCCGGACTGGACGATGACTATTTCGCTCACCGGTGTGGGGCCCCGCAGCCGGTCTTCCAGCAGACGCTCGGCCCGGGACGACTCCGCTCCTCCGCTGAGCTTGAGCTCGGTGGTGGTGGCCGGATCTAGGAGGTCCACCAGCTGGGGCCCCGGGCCCAGCTCGCTGTCAACGGCCAGCGCGCCGGCAACAATTGCCACCACGCCCCAGATGGCGATGACCAGGAACGGTTTTCGAGCACAGACACGGGCCAACAGCTCGGTCATGGACCAAGCCCCTGCATGCCAATGGGAACGTCCCTCGATGGTATCATCACGGCAACTCTGCCAACATGAGCAGAAAGGCCCTCGATTGTGTAGCTTCGTGGGCCTGATTTAACGCCTGCGGCGCCATCATTGAGATGGATGTGCGTCGTGGTCCTTCCAACAGTATGGCTTCCGGCACCCATTATATTACGCCATGGGTCGTCCTCATAGTACAACTTGCGTGGCTTTGCCTTCACCTATGGGTCCGTACTCCCAATTCATGAGCCGGATGCTCTCCGACAATCGAGGGCGGCTCCCGGCTACCGTGGGCCGACGGTCGGACGGTGAGGGTTAGGGAGCGGGCGCCGGTCCCAGCACGCTGTAGCCCAGATTCTCCTCGGTCCGCTCCACGGTGGGCAGGACCTGGACGACGACGTTGGACAGCCCGACCACGTCGCCGTACTCGTCGAAGTTGTAGTTGTCGCCGATGGCGCCGCTCCAGGTAAGGTCGTGCAGACAGTCCCGGAAGCCCTCGGCGTCCTGGTCGTCGTTGGTCTGCTTCAGACACTCGGCGGCGATGTAGACGTCGTCGTAAGCGGAGCCCTGGAACCAGGGCAACGAAGCAACGGCGCCGTAGCGGGCCTTGAATCTCCCCAGGAACTCCCTCCCGGCGGCGCTGGTCAGCTCGGGGTTGGGGATGATTGCCTTCAGGCCGGTGGCGGCCTCTCCGGCGATGCCGAGGGCCTCGGGGGACACGGGGACTATCTCGGAGTAGATGGGCCCGTTGTACCCCAGCTCCCGGGCCTGTTTGACGATTGTGCCTCCCGAGGCCTCCCCTTGGGCGGCCAGCAGGAGGGCGTCGGGCCCTTCGTTGAGCAGCTTGGTAAGCTGGCCTCGGAGGTCGATGACGTCCGAGGAGTAGCTCTCGGCCGCCGCCACGGAGCCGCCCAGCTCCTCGAACCGGTCGACCGCGGTGCGGCGGGCGCCCTCCGCATAGTCCGTGGCCTCGGTGATGGTGGCTATGCTTCGCGCTCCGTCGACCCAGAGGGTGTTGCCGATGTCGATGCCCAGCCGCAGGTCGTTGATGGCGGTGCGGAAGATGTAGTCTCCGGCGGAGGCGATGTCCGGACTCGTGGCAGACGCCGAGAGGAGGACCACGCCGTCCCTCTCGGCCAGGGGCGCCGCCCCCAGCATCGCGCTGCTGCAGGTGGCGCCCAGGATGATCCTGACACCGTCCACGTCGGTAAGCTTGTTATACGCGGTGATGGCGTCCTGAGCGGCACACTTGGAGTCCTCCACGACGAGCTTCAGCTCCCGGCCGTCGATGCCGCCGGCGGCGTTGATCTCCTCCACGGCCAGGAGCTTGGCCTGGAGCAGGGGGTTGCCGTAGGACTCGGCAACCCCGGTGAGAGCGTCCATAGCTCCGATCACGAACGGCTCGTCCGGTTCCGCCCCCGGCTCTGAGCCACAGCCCAGAGCCAGGAGCGCCGGAAGGCAAATCAAGAGTATCGCCGCGCGTGCTATGGGTCGCATCTTGGCCTCCCGTCGTCAGATGCTATGGGTCAGCCCTGCGTCTTGCTATTCATAGGTCCATGGCTCGAAGTCCAAAATGGGCCAGTTCCCGTCCGCGTCCGCTATCTCGGAGTCCGCGCCCGGGAAGGTGAGTCCCGCGATCTGGCTCTCTCCAAGGACCAAAGGCGGCCTGCCCTCGGCGTCCGCATCGAAGGTGAGGGTGTCCGTGCCGCTCCCGCCCAGGAGTGGGAGCCCCCACCCGCCGGTCGCGGGGTCCAGGACATACAGCTCCACCTCACCCTGAACGTGGACGGGTTCGCTGAACATTACCTGGATATCGCCGTCCTCGTTGGTGGCAAGTCCCAGGATGGTGGGTGGTTCCGAGCTGCCCGGTTCGAATCCATCGTCGGGAAAGTCCGGTAGGGTGATGTACTCCTGCGGGGGCTCTATCTCGTACACCTCGTTGTAGCCGTGGTACGTGATGGCCAGGAGATCCCGCACCTCGTTGTCCAGGCCCTCGACTCCAATCCTGACCTCCCTGGTCAGGAAATCATCGGCTCCAACGACCCTGGTCAGGTCTCCACCCGGGAAGCCAAACCCCTCCATTCCGCTCCCTTGATCAGGCTGATCGTACAGGAGCACATAGCCCTTGGTGCCATCGTCCAGCTCCAGGGTCTCGCTCAGGGTCGCGCCGGCGTCGCTGGGAGGCAGAAGCATTTCCACCAGCGGCACAACGGAAAGGAATTCGGAGTCGAAAGGCGTGCCCTTGTACCATTGGCCCGATTCAGGGTCCTGCGTGTAGGCGTCCGTTCCGATAGCCAATCCCCTTATCTCGATCATCTCTCCTTCCGGGCCCAAGGATATCATGTACTCGAACCCGTCCGGAGGAGAGACCCTTCCGCTCAACTCCATGGCGGACATCGCTTCTCCTTCGACCCCTTCTATTGGAAAGACGGCCAGCAGGTTGAACGTCGCGTCGAAGGAAAAACCCGTGACCTGTTGCGACGCCTCTATGCTGCACGAAGAGATGGTCGCGGCGTCATCGAGCACCCCGCCGGGCAAACATTCGGCGGAGAGGGCGCTTTCCCCACCCTCCATGGCGTCGCCGTCCTTGTCCTCCATGGCGTCGCCGTCCTTGTCCTCCATGGCGTCGCCGTCCTTGTCCTCCAT
>JAGWBJ010000019.1:17574-48802 GCA_021295955.1 Dehalococcoidia bacterium
CGCCGTCCTTGTCCTCCATGGCGTCGCCGTCCTTGTCCTCCATGGCGTCGCCGTCCTTGTCCTCCATGGCGTCGCCGTCTCCGGCCGGAGTGCTTTGGGGAGCGACAGGTTCCGGGACCGGCGTAGAAGTAGCCTCGGGACCGCCGCAAGCAGCAAGGACCAGGGATACCGCGAACACCGCTATTGCCAGAGAGAGTAGAGTCTTCAAATCACTTCCCTTCGGTCGTATGTCGTAAAGCCTACGGGTTTCCGGAATATCAAGGGTACCATCGCGGCCGGACGAAAGGGTACATTTGCCTGGGCGGACTCTATGCAGTTTCATCGACCGCCCGTAGCCGGTCACAGTCCGCAGGCGCCTGCGGTCAGGGCATGTCGCGTCTCGGAAGAGAATACTCAACTCGGCTGAACCCGTCTCTCCCGCAAAAGGGGACTCTTGCATAACCGTCATACCCGCTTTCGAGGGTATCCAAGTCCGGGGCTCTAGGCGCGAGCATATCCAGTCGCCCCTCGCAATTCGGCCCACACCTGGAGTTACGCAAGGGTCTCCGAAAGCGGGAGTCCAATACGTCCAGATATGGATTCCCGCGTGGGCGGGAATAACGGCAGAAGGGCCGAACCCGGAACGGGCGATTTTGCACTTGCCTCATCTTGGGCATGCGGCCCCATCACGGCGACGGTCCCCCGGCTCCCGCCTGGGGCCGCACCACCGCGAGGGCCATCGCGTAGACGACCCCGACGGCCGGACCACGGCGAACATGACCGGAAGCCACCGGTCTCCCTTTACCGTGCCCCGGGCAATCATCAGCGCAAAGGTCAGGTCGGCGGCCACGTTCAACATCAGCAGCGCCGCAACCCCAAGGACCATCGCGGGCCGCGGGCCGGGGCGAGAACAATAGAAGAAGCAGCCCGGCGGCGGCAAGGGGATGAACCAAGACCATCAGCAGCCGTGACCAGGCGTCCCCACCGTCCGCGAAGGCCCCCACCAGCGCCGTGAATCCCGCAAAGGCCGCGTGGACCAGGGCCAGGACCGCACTGTCATCCGGATGGCACTCATGGCGCGATGTCGAACGTACGTGATGCCGTGTTACCCCCGGGACCGGTGGATCCAGAACAAGTTCAGCGCCACGATAGCCCCGGCGGCGATCCACAACGCCGTGCCCAGGTCCGGGTTGTGCTGCAGCCCCACCCCCAGCCCGATGTAGAACACTACGAACGCCAGCAGGAACAGCAACGCGTGGGCGGCGTTCTTGCCTATTCTGGCCATCATAGCCTGTCCATTCTCTTGGACCCCCTCCATGTACCCGGTCCCGCTCTCCCGAGGCCGGCCCCACCGTCTTTACGCACTAGCCGGAGCGGCGGGCCGGGCCCTTGTCCCGTCCCTTGGGGTGGTTGGCCATACGGTTCTCCGCGGCCTTCTCCTTGTTGATACGCGACCGCGGACTCTTCGGATCCCGAGGTGTAAAGAGCCTCATGGCCCGCTGCTCGTCCAGCCTGTTGGGCCTGGAGTCGACCCAGCCGAAGCACAGGGCCTCATCCACCGAATCGGCGTAGGAAACGAACGGCCTGCCGGCGGCCTTCCTCCACGAGACGAGCCAGACTCCCTCCGAGTCCTCGTGGTTGCGCCCCAGCAACGCCCACCACTCCTCCCGGGTCTCTACGTGAAGGAGACTCCGCCCGTCGCTCGGATGAGCCCCGATCCCGGCTTTCACCGGACCTCAGGCCCGCTCCTAGCGCGGACTCGGGCGACGGGTCATGGCGCGCACACGGCCCGGGCGAGCTCGCCCAGATCGTGGACGACCAGGTCGGGGACGGCGTCGGTGCGCCGGGTTCCCCCTCCCCGGTCCGCCCGGTCCACCCACACGCACTTGACGCCAAGCCGGTTGGCCGGCGCAATATCGTGGTAGAGGCTCTCGGCGACGTGCAGCCACCTCTCCTTCTCCACCCCCATTCGCTCGTGGGCTAAGTTGAAGTTGCGTAGGTTGGGCTTGTAGCTTCGCGCCTGCTGGGAGGTGACCACCGCGTCGAAATCGACGTTCAGCGCATGGGCCGTCTTGGCGAACAGGTCGTCGTCCACGTTGGAGATCACCGCCAGCTTGTATCGTGCCTTCAGCGCATCCAATGCCTCCGCAACATCGGGGAAGACCGGCCAGTCGGGCAGGGTGTCCGCCAGGCAGGTCAGGTCGGGCTCGGTGAAACGGACGCCCACCTCGGCTCCGATGCCCTCCATCACCTTGCGCAGTATGAGGCGGCATTCCAGGTACTCTTCCGAGCTCTGGGCCCGGGGCTCCACCTCCGAGAAGAGCCGCAGGAGCTCGGCCCTGGACTTGCGTACCCCGTGGGGTTTCAGCGCCTTGGCGACCGCCGTGGAGATCCCCGTCTCCCAGTCCACCAGGGTCCCGTAGCAGTCGAAGCTGACCCACTCGCAGCCGGTGAAATGAGGCATCATCCTCCATTCCTCGGTACTTTGTACCACGGGACAAGTTGGCCCGGCAAGCGGGGGGACATGGTGGATGTACCGTCATTCCCGGGCCCGGCGGGAATCCCCACGCGGGCATACTGGACTCCCGCTTTCGGAGACTGTTGCATAACCGTCATACCCGCGAGAGCATGCCCCCGTACTTGATACGGAGGCGAGTATCCAAATCACGGCCTCTAGTCACGGGCGCATCCAGTCAACCTTCTTGATTTTGGCTAGCACCTGGAGTTACGCAAGGGTCTCCGTTCGCGGGGGAGACACAGGTCCGGCAAGCCGGGCCTTGTGCCTGCGTTCGCGGCCATCGGCGGTGTTGCCCCAGCCCGCGCGGGCCTGATATTATCGTTAAGTTATCAGAATACTAATTTCGTTGAGGAGGCGATATGCCTAAGTTCATGGTACGAGGCTCATACTCCGCGGACGGCCTGAAGGGGCTGGTCCGGGAGGGGGGCACCGCCCGGCGCGACGCCATCAACGCCGCCGTAGAGTCGGCGGGCGGCACGCTGGAGACCTTCCACTACGGCTTCGGAGAGGGCGACCTGTACGCCATCATCGACGTGCCCGACCAGGAGACCATGACGGCCATCGCCCTCGCCATCGGGGCCTCGGGCGCCCTCGCCCCCCACACCACAGCCCTCTTGACCCCGGAGCAGGTGGACGCGGCGGTGAAGAAGGACGTCAAGTACCGGCCCCCGGGCGCATAGCCGCCGGGGACCCTCTCCCCACAGCCGATCCCGCTACCTCCGCCTGGGCGCCCGCCCGCCCCTGGACACGGGGACGCTCACACCCTTCTGCCCCGTCTCCAGATACTTCTTGGCCAGCCAGAAGAGCAGGATCAGCACCACCAGGACCAGGGCGGTCAGGGTATCGCCCCGGCGGAACGCCTGCCATGCGTCCCCGCTCAGGCTGGGTATGATCAGCGTGCCTATCACCACGGCGACGGCCACCAGGAACAGCCGGAAGGGGTGGGTGAAGATGTGGCCCCGCACTAGAGTGAGGGAGGCCGCTATGAGGAAGGACACCCCGAAGTAGAAGCCCAGGCCGAAGGCCCAATGCCACAGCACGTACATGCTGGCGGCGGTGACCGGGACCATCAGCCACGTCCGCCCCCTCTGCAGCCCCTCCGCCCACCTCTTGCGGGCGTCCCTGACCTCCCGCGCAATCCACCTGGACAGGAGACGAAGGGCGGTGCGTTTCACTCCCCTGGGCTGCTTCACCCCAGCCTGCCCTGGGCCGTCCCATCTCGTTTGGCCCCGTGCTCTCCGGGCCCCTCGCCGCGCATGGTCTCTCCCCTCCGCCTGTCATGGTAGCACTTGGGCCGCCGACTTTGACTACGCTATCGCTGCGTCCTAAAGGCGGAATAAGCGGCCGGGGCCCGGCGGGCAGATGGCGGACGGGCATGCCGAGGTCCGCCTCCTGGTTCACTCAAGGCCCTCGAGCACTCCGGCTAGGTCCCCGGGCGGCACGACCATACAGCCGGTCCAGGACTGGCGCTCCGCCCCGCCGTATACAACGGTCTTGCCCAATACTCCCGGGACCAGCCCGGCAACGCGGTCGAGTGAGGCAAAGTAGTCCGAAGAAACGGTGGCGCCGGCCTTGATCTCGATGGCATGAATGCCGCGGCCAGTCTCGTAGAGCAGGTCGCACTCCAGGCCCCTCGAGTCGCGGAAGAATGACAGGTTGAAGTCCCGGCCACGATTGAAACGGTGCTTCAGCGCCTCCGCCACCACCATGTTCTCGAAGAGCGCCCCGCGAAGGGGGTGGGTGGCGACCTGTCCCGCGTTCTCGATGCCGATGAGGTAGCTGGCCAGCCCCGCGTCGTAGAAATACAGCTTGGGGGCCTTCACCAAACGCTTCCGGATATTGGCGTGGAACGGCGGTAGCTGGAAGACGACGTAGCTCGCCTCCAGCACAGTGAGCCACTGCCGGGCGGTCGTGTGGGACACGCCGGCATCAGAGCCCAGGGAGCTGAGGTTGACGAGATGCCCTACGCGCCCCGCGCACAGCCGGACGAACCGCCTGAAGCTCGAAAGGTTGCGTATCTCACCCAACCGGCGCACGTCGCGCTCCACGTAGGTTTCGAAGTAGCTGCTCAGGGCGTCATGAGGGTCGAGTCCTTGGTGAAGGATCCGGGGATAGAACCCGGAGTAGAGGATATCGTCCACCACGCCGCTTGCGCCGATACGCTGCCGTTCCATCAGAGAAAACGGCAACAGGCGCAGCAGCGCGGTACGACCGGCGAGGGACTGGCCAATGGCCTCGGAGAGCCTGAATTGCTCGCTGCCGGTGAGCACGAACAGACCGTTGCGGCCTATCTCGTCGGCAAGGACCTGAAGGTAGGAGAGAAGGGACGGAACGTGTTGTATCTCATCGATTATGGCCCCCTCTCCAACCTGTGACAGAAAACCCCGGGGGTCGGACTCGGCGAACTCCCGCTGGTCGGGGGCTTCCAGGTTGACGTACCGCAGGTCCGGGAAGGCTGCCCGGCAGAGGGTCGTCTTGCCCGACTGGCGCGGCCCGGTCACGGTCACGAAGGGGTACTGGCCGAACAGCGTCGTCAGGCGGCCGGCGATCTCCCGCTGGATCATGGTCACCACGATACTACCGGTATGCACAATTTGCAAGTGGCGCTTGCAGTTTGTGCACCTGTGGGGGCCTGCCCATGTCCGACTTTTCCTGGAAGAAGAGAGGCGGCAGGCCGCCGCCTCGATGGAGCCTCCGGGCGGGCGCAGGGGTCCCCTGGCGGCCGCTATTGATCAGGGGGCTCGTGGTACCAGCCCGACCCGAACATTAGCCCGTCGTGGGCGACCACCCTCCCACCCGTCATTCCCGGGCACGCGGGAATCCTAGGGGCGATGGAGGGGCTCGGCCTACACCGACAGCAGCCTCGCCGCCAGCTCCCTGGCCTCGTCCCAGCTGCCCACTATCTGCTTGGGGGGCACGCGCTTCAGGACGTCCAGGGCCCGCAGGTTGCGGGCGGGCATGCCCGAGAGCCCCATCACTATGCAGTGGGTGTCCTGGATTACGGCGGTCTCGACGAGCTGCTCCACCACCAGGGCCGCGCTGTCGTCCACGTAGACCGTGTCCGAGAAGTCCAGGATCACCACCTCGTGGTCCCGGATGTCCGCGCCGATGGTGTCGATGAGCTTGCTGGAGGACGCGACGGTGAAGGTGCCCTTGAGCGACACCAGGCCTACCCGGGCGGAGAAGCTATCGCCCTCCTTGCTCTGCTCGGTGCCGAAGAAGCTCTGGTCCAGCAGGGGCACGGAGATGACGCTGTCCATCTCCAGACGCTCGAACTGCCGCGCGCTGGTCACCGCGGCCACTATCATGCCCACGGCCACGGCGGCGACCAGGTCCAGGAACACCGTCAGCCCCAGGGTGAGCAGCATGACCATCATGTGCTCCCGCTGGACCCGGTGCATCCGGCTGAGGAACCGCCAGTCTATGGTGTCCAGGGCAACCTTCACCAGGATGCCCGCCAGGACGGCGTTGGGTATGGAGGCGACGAAGTCGCCCAGCAGCAGCACCATGGCCACCAGGATGCCCACGGAGAGCACCCCCGAGGCGAGGGTCGTCCCGCCCGCCCGGATGTTGGCCACCGTGCTGGGGGTGGCGCCGGACCCGGGCAGGCCCTGGATGAACCCGGTGAACACGTTGCCTATGCCCTGGGCCAGCAGCTCCCGGCTGGGGTCGTGGCGCGTGCGGGTCATCGAGTCCCCCACCAGGGCCGTTAGCAGCGTGTCCACGGAGCCCACCAGAGCTATGACCATGGCCGGCTCGACGGCCCGCACTATCACGCCGAAGTGGAAATCGGGCATCTCGAAGGAGGGCAGGTCCGTGGGCACCGCTCCGATGGCCGGGGTGGCGGTGAGCCACAGGAGGCCCATGAGGGTCCCCACCGCCAGGGCCACCAGGGTCGCCGGCAGGTACCTGTCGAACCTGTTGGGCCAGAGGACGGCCGCGGCCAGGGTGGCGGCGGCTATGGCCAGGGCGCTGCCCTGGAAGTGCTCGACCAGCATGGGCAAGTTGCGCAGGGTCGCCACGGGCCCCCCCGCGGCCACGGGGGCCCCTAAGAATGGCAGGGTCTGCACCAGTATGATTATCACCCCGACCCCGGACATGAACCCCGATATGACCGAGTAGGGGGTGTAGGTCACGTAGCGCCCGATCCTCAGCAGGCCGAACAGGATCTGTATCAGCCCCGCCATGATGACGATGGTGAAGGCCTCGGCGATGTTGTTGGCGTGGCTGGCGACGATCACCGCCATGGCCACCGTCATGGAGCCCGTGGGGCCCGATATGAGGGAGCGGGTGCCGCCGAAGACGGCGGCAAAGAAGCCCACCGAGATGGCCCCGTAGACCCCGGCCGCCGGCCCCAGGCCCGCCGCCAGGCCGAAGGCCAACGCCACGGGCAGGCTCACCACCGCCGCCGTGACGCCGCCCAGGACGTCTCCTCGCAGCGTTGACAGGTCGTATTGAAGGCTGGGCAGGGAAAGGCGGTTCACGTAGTCCATGGTCCGTCGGTGCAATACTACCAGCCTCCAGGCAACGCGGCCACCCCGCCCAACGCGGGCGCAAGACTCGACTCTCCTCGCTCCGTCTCTCCCGCGAAAGGAGACCGTTGCATAACCATCATAACCGCGAAAGCGGGCTCCTGCGTAACCTCCCACTCAACATGTCATTCCGAGCCCGCCCGCCATGTCATTCCGAGCCGCAGGCGAGGAATCTAAGGAACCCTAGAACGAGCACACCACGCCACAAGACCACCAACCCGTACTCGCCGGCATGGATAGATTCCTCTCGCCGTTTCGCGGCGTTCGGAATGACATGCAGGGGGGGGTCGTTCGGAGAACCGGAGAGGTGGCGCCAGTCACGCAAGAGTCTCCGAAAGCGGGAGTCCAGCAGGCCCGGGGTGCGGACCGCCGCGTGCGAGGGAATGACGGGAGCCAGAACGCGATGGAGGCAGGGGGTCTTGCACCTTGCCCCCCCGGCAGGTCCCGGGCCCCGCTTACCGGCAGCCCAGCCGGCGGCGCGGCTATGTGAAGCGGGCCTTTAGAAGCCCAGGCCGGAAAGTCCCGCGCCGCCCACCAGGAGACCCCAGGAGGGTCACTCCAGCCACGTGACCACCTCCGAGTGGGGCATGCGCTGGGTGGTCGGGACCGCCGCGGCCCTGCCCAGGAACACCACCCCAACCATGGCCCAGGCCTCGTCGGCGCCCAGGATATCCGCCAGGCCTGGTATCCTGGTGAGGCCCCCGGTGCTCCAGTCCATGCACAGGCCCTCGGCAACCCCGGCCAGGGCCATGTTCTGCACGGCGCAGCAGGAGGTGGCGTAGTTCTCCCGGGTCACCTCGTCGTTGGCCCCGGGCAGGCTGTACACGTACACCATGGCGGGGGCGTTCAGGACCCGGTCCCTGCTGGCGTCCGCCGACCGCCGCTTGTGCTCCGGATTGGGGTTGACCACGCCGTCGTAGGTCGACTGCCACGCGGCCTCGGCGACCCTCCTCCTCATGGGGCTGTCCTTCCCGACGGCGAAGAACCGGGTGGGGTCGGTGAGCCGGTGGTTGGGCGCCCAGACGGCCGCGGAGAACAGCCGCTCCAGGGTCTCCCGGGAGACGGGGTCGGGGGTGAACTGCTTCACGCTGCGCCTGCGGAAGATGGCGTCATAGACACCCACGGAGCTGGCCGGTATCTCCACGTCGTTGCTGTTCAGCTTCATCTCCGCCTCCTGCAAGTCCCGAAAAATGCGCCTGTCGCCGCCGTAGACGGCACTTTGCCGCCATCCTAGAGTACCACGGAAACGGGTCCCGTTACATCATCACCAGGCCTTCGAGCAGATGGTGGTTCCGGCCGCCCGTGTCCGGTGGCCCCAGGGTCCGCAAATCAGCCCCCGCCGGAGGCCGGACCGGGCTCGGCGGGCGCCGCGGGTGGCGCCGCGCTCGACACCAGCAGCGCGGCCACGGAGACGGCGGAGGCGAAGACGACGAAGGCTATCCAGTAACTGTCCGTGGCGTCGAACATGAACCCCGCAATGACGGGGCCCAGGGCCTGCCCCCCGATCTGCACGGGCAGCGCGACCCCCCGGATGGAGCCCAGGTGCCGGCGGCCGTAGTAGTCCGCCCACGCCAGCCTCAACAGCACGTGGAGGCCCCCGACGCCGGCCCCCAACGCCGCCGCGGCCAACCCTCCCTCCAGCAGCGTCGAGCTGGCCGCGGCCCCAACCGCGCCGGCCGCCACGGTGAAGCCTGTGAGGGCCAGGAGGTACCTCAGGGGGACCCGCCGGGCTAGGGCCGACCAGCAGAGGCCCCCGGGGACCTGGGAGAAGGCGAAGACGCTCACCGTCACGGCCGCCGAGAAGCCCGACATCCCCTGGTTCAGGTAGTGGGAGGCCTGGTGCAGGCTGACCCCCGCCTGAACCATGTACCCGGCGGCGGAGAACACCGCCATCAGCCAGAAGGCGCGGGTCAGGACGGCCTGCCCCAGGGTAAAGCCGTACTCCACTGCGGGCCCGGGGGCGGCGCCCCCCGAAGGGCCGCCTTCCTGAGGTGAGTACAGGTCCGGCTCCAGCCCCATGTCTTCGGGCCGCCGCCGCATCAGCAGGAGGGCGGGCAGGACGGCGACGACAAGGGTGTAGAGGCCCAGGGACATCCACGCCACCCGCCAGTCCCAGGCGACGATGATCAGGTGCGCGACGAAGGGCATGAGGGCCAATCCCGTCCCCTGGGAGCCGTTCAACAGGCCCAGTGCCGCCGGCCGCCTGCGGATGAACCAGTTGCTCACCGCCGTGGAGGTGCCCAGCTCCAGGGGGCTGGCGAAGGACATCCTTCCCACCAGGTACAGGAGCAGGAACGCCCACGACTGGGTCACGAAGGCCAGGCCGATGGCGCAGAAGCCCACCAGGGCCCCGCCAGCCGCCACCATGGTGCCGGCGCCCCGTCGGTCGATCCACCACCCCACCACCGGCGACACGGCCACGGCGCAGATGCCGCCCAGGCTCACGGCGCTGGAGAAGAGGCCCCGGGACAGGCCCAGGTCCGCGGTCATGGGCACGAGAAAGATGGACAGGGTCGCTACGGCCATGACCGGCCTGGAGGAGTAGCTGGTCACCGCGGAGACCAGCAGTATCACCCAACCATAGTAGAAAGGAAGGGAGCGGGCCAGCCTCGCCTGCCATCCCCGGACCGTCAACGGGCAGCATCCACCCCGGCCCCGCCGGCGGGCCGGGGGACCGTCGCGACTGCCGGTGTACACGCCGTGGGACTGCTGGAGGCCGTGCCCTTTCGCCCTACCATAGAGAGGCCCATTATCGCAGGTACCCAGGTAAGGAGCAAAAGGCCCGGCCTCCTCCGCCACTCCCACTAAGGCAGGCCTTTGTCCTACTGACACGTGCCCCTTCTCAACCCGAGAACGACCGCCTACCATAGTATGTGTGCAAGACAACGACTGGCCCCGGCCTCCACGAAATCTCCGGTTCTCCGGCGCCGATTAAGGAAAACCGCATCGGAAACAGACCCTCCCAGCCCTCCGGCAACCCTCTGGAATCCTCCTCCGGCTCCACCGATGAACTGGAATGGCAGAAAATGAGAGACAATGAGAGAAGAGTAGAAATAACTTGCAGCGCCCCTCTCCATCGCTCCCGCGAAAGGAGACCGTTACATAACCGCCTTACCCAAGAAAGCAGGCTCTCGCATAACCGTCATACCCAAGACAGCAGGCTCTCGCATAACCGCCATACCCAAGAAAGCAGCCTCTTGCATAACCGCCTTACCCGAGAAAGCAGGCTCTCGCATAACCGTCATACCCAAGAAAGCAGGCTCTCGCATAACCGTCACACCCAAGAAGGCAGGCTCTCGCATAACCGTCATACCCAAGAAGGCAGGCTCTCGCATAACCGTCATACCCAAGACAGCAGCCTCTTGCATAACCGTCATACCCGCGAAAGCGGGTATCCAGATCCAGGTGCTTTAGGCACGAGCGCATCCAGTCGACCTGGTGATTTGGCCCACCCGCGTGCCAGCAGGGAAGGCACCCGGAGTTACCCAAGAGCCTCCGAAAGCGGGAGTGCACGTCCCCCCGCCCCCTGGATTCCGATGCTATAATCTACCCAACTGGCCCGGAGAACGCTCCCGGGCCTGCCTCGACGCCACAACTCCGATGGGGGACCGTCCATGGCTGACGAACTCCTGGTACTCCAAGATAAGCCACCCTCCCGGTACATGATCGCCGGATGGAAACCCCAGTGGTCCGACGGCGGCGAGATATCCAGCGGGCTTCCCAGGTACCTCATCGACAAGGTGGGCGCCCGCAAGATCGGCGAGATGAGCGACACCGTATCCATGATGTGCTATCCCTTCCAGGTGCCCGGCACCCACGACGCCTTCCGCCCGGCCGCCTCCTTTGCCGAGGGACTCCCCACCACCGGCATCGTGCGGGACAACCAGTTCTACTACGCCGGCGACGGTCTGGTCATCTTCCTGGGAGAGGAGCCCTGGTTTCGCATCGACCTGTACACCCAGGCCTTCTTCCAGGCGGTCAGGGAGCTGGGCATCCAGCGCACCGTCGCGGTGGAGGGGTACAACGGTCCCGCGCCCCCCGAGCTGGAGAGGAGCGTCAACTGCTCCTACAGCAAGGCCGACATGAAGGAGGAGCTGGAGGGGCTGGGGGTGCGGTTCTCCAGCTATGGCAGCGACCGGCGCAGCGGACCGACGATAGCCATGGCGCTGATCACCCTCGCCCACTACAACTACCCGGACATAGAGATGTTCCGCCTGGGCTCCATGGCCCCCATGTACTCGTTCCTGACCGCCAACAAGGAGCCGGTGGGGATAACCAGGGACCACCGGTCTTTTTACGACATCATGCGCAGGCTCAGGACGACCTTCAAGCTGGACATCGACCTGGGGGACCTGAAACAGAAGGGCGACGAAGAATCGGGACGCCTGCAGGCGATGCTGGAACGGGTCGCCTCGTCCAACGCCAACGCCAAGGAGATCATCGAGAAGGCCCGGGAGGAGTTCAACTACACCCCCTTCGTCGAGCCGGTGGAGCTCACCCCCTCCCTGGACAAGGCCCTGGACGACATCCTCCGCAACGCCCCCGACCAGCCCGACGAGGAGTAGCGGGTCTACACCAGCAGCATGGCGTCCCCGAAGGAGTAGAACCGGTACCCCCGCCGGATGGCCTGGCCGTATGCCTCCAGTACCTGCTCCCTTCCTGCAAAGGCGCTGACGAGCATCAGCAGCGTGGTGCGCGGCAGGTGGAAGTTGGTCACCATGGCATCCACCATCCGAAACCTGTGGCCGGGCAGAATGTAGACGTCGGCCCATCCCGACGTTTCCGAGATATCCATCCGGTCCCCGCTGTCGAGTCCCGATGCAACCTGCTCCAGCACCCGGACCGAGGTGGTGCCGACGGCCATGATCCGGCGACCCGAAGCCCTGGCCTCCCGCAGCTTGCACGCCTCCCTTTCGACAAGCTCGAAATACTCGCCGTGGATGGAGTGGGCGGCGGGGTCGTCCGCCCTCACGGGAGCGAAGGTGTCCAGGCCCACGTGGAGGGTCACGAAGGCCAGCTCGACTCCCCGGCTCCGCAGCCCGTCCAACAGCTCGCGGGTGAAGTGGAGCCCGGCGGTGGGGGCCGCGGCGCTCCCCGGCTCCCGGGCGTACACGGTCTGGTACGCCTCCGGGTCCTCCAGCCTGGCATGGATGTAGGGAGGCAGGGGGACCTGTCCCCACACCTCCAGGCCCTCTTCGGTGGACAGACGCACCACCCTGACGCCGTCGGGCTCGGCCTCCAGGACTACGACCTCCAGGTCCTCGTGGCCCGCCCTCGGGACCCTGGCCCGCACGCCGGGACGGAGAGCGCGGGCGGGCCTCGCCATGACCATCCAAGTCCCGGGGCCCAAGCGTCGGAGGAGCAGGAGCTCGACCCTGCCGCCCGTCGCCTCGCGTCTCCCCACCAGCCGGCCGGGAAGGACACGGCTGTCGTTCATCACCACCACGTCGCCCGGGTCCAGGTAGTCGGGCAGGTCCCTGAACGAACGGTGCTCCACCGAGCCGGTCCTCCGGTCCAGCACCAGCAGACGGCACGAGTCACGGGGCTCCAAGGGGGTCTGGGCGATGAGCTCGGGGGGAAGGTGGTAGTCGAAGTCGCTGGTCTTCATCGGCGGCCGGCGCCGCAGCCCGTGTACCGCTGGCTACGGTTCTCCGTGGATGCTGATGCGCGCCGCCGTAAGGGTGTTCACCAAGAGCATGGCTATGGTCATGGGCCCCACCCCGCCGGGCACGGGCGTTATCGCCTCGGCCTTCTCCGACACCGCCGGGAAGTCGACGTCCCCCACCAGACGGTAGCCGGACTTGCGCGTCTCGTCGGGGACCCGGTTGATCCCCACGTCCACCACGACGGCGCCCTCACGGACCATCTCCGCCGTGACGGCGTTGGGACGTCCCATGGCGGCCACAAGGATGTCCGCCTGCCTGGTCAGAGCCCCCATGTCCCGCGTCCCGGTGTGGCATACGGTGACGGTGCCGTTGGCCCCCTCGGCCTTCTGCATCAGCAGCATGGCAAGGGGCTTGCCCACGATGTTGCTTCGCCCGCAGATGACCACGTGCCTGCCGCCGGGGTTGTAGCCGTTCCTAAGCAATAGCTGCTGGACCCCGCCGGGAGTGCCCGGCACAAAGGGCCCCTGTCCCTGGGCCAGCCTGCCGACGTTCACCGGGTGTATTGCGTCCACGTCCTTTCCCGGATCGACTGCGCCCAGGATGACCGTCTCGTCCATGTGCTCGGGCAGGGGAAGCTGCACCAGGATACCGTGGAACCGGGGGTCCCCGTTGAGCTCCCGCACCTTCTCCAGCAGCTCGGCCTGGGACAGGCTGCCCGGCAGGTGGAACGTCTCGGAGAACATGCCCACCTCCTCGCACGCCCTGCCCTTGTTGCGCACGTATATCGCCGAAGCCGGGTCGTCTCCCACCAGCACGGCGGCCAGCCCGGCGGTGACGCTGTGCCTGGCGCGGGTTTCCTCCACCCCTGCGGCGACCTCGGCCCGTATCTCCTTGGAGGTAGCCCTGCCATCCAGTATCTTCGCCATCCTCGCTCCCCGCCGTTGGACTCGCGCCGTCGCAATAATAGCACGGGGCCCCTGGCCCAACAATCTCCCGACCGCGGTCTCGAGAGGTTAGACACCCCCACTACCCGTGGCTATAATGTGGCTCAATCATGCTTACCACCGGCGTCGACATCATCGAGATCGAGCGTATTCGCCAGGCCTTCGAGCGCTGGGGAGACCGCTTCCTCCGTAGGATATACACCGAAGGCGAGGCGTCCTACTGCCGAGGCAGGGCCCCGAACCTGGCCGGCCGCTTTGCGGCCAAGGAGGCGGCGATGAAGGCCCTGGGCACGGGTCTCCGGGGCGTGGGATGGAAGGACATCGAGGTGGTCAGGAACCAGGCCGGGGCGCCTTCGGTGCGCCTGCACGGCAGGGCCAAGGTACGGGCCGAAACGCTGGGCGTCCGAGAGCTGTCCCTCAGCCTCTCCCACTCCCGCAACTACGCCGTGGCCTTCGTCGTGGGACTGATCCCCGAGGCCGAGTGACGCCGGCCCCGACGGCGCCATGAAGATAGTCACCGTCGACCAGATGCAGGCCCTGGAAGAGGCCTCCGCCGCCGCGGGCACGAGCACCGACACTCTCATGGAGAACGCGGGACTGGCGGTGGCCCGCCTGTCCCGGGAGGCCGCGGGAGGGGCCGCCGGGGTCCGTGTGTTGGTCCTAGTCGGGCCGGGCAACAACGGGGGCGACGGCCTGGTGGCGGCGCGGCACCTGCGCAGGTGGGGAGCGGAGGTAACCGCCTACGTCCTGCGGCCGCGCCGCCCCGAGGACACCCGCCTCGATGAAGCGGCCGGGGCAGGTGTCACAGTCCTCCATGTTAATGACGATCCCCAGGGCCGCTTGCTTGCAGCGGCGCTCCGCCGGGCCCGGGTGGTGCTGGACGCCGTGTTGGGGACGGGCAGGGCCCGTCCGCTGGAGGGCGAGGTCCGGGACGCCATGCTGGCGGCCACGGCAGCCAGGGCCGCCAATCCCGGGCTGATCGTCGTGTGCCTCGACGTACCCACCGGTATGGACGCGGACACGGGGGCGGTGGACCCAGCCTGCCCGCGGGCCGACCTGACCGTCTCCTTCGGCTTTCCCAAGGTGGGGCACTTCCGGTTTCCCGGCGCGGCCTACGTGGGCAGGCTCAGGATCGTGGACATCGGCATCTCCCCCGACCTGTCACGGCACCTGGACCTGGAGCTCCTCACCGGAGACTGGGTGGGAGAGAGGCTGCCGGACCGTCCTTCGGACTCCCACAAGGGCACCTTCGGCCATGCGCTGATAGTCGCCGGCTCGACGAGCTACGCCGGCGCGGCATACCTGGCGGCCCAGGCGGCGGCGCGGATGGGACCGGGGCTTGTGACGCTGGCCTCTCCCCGGGGAATCTACCCGGTCCTGGCCTCCAAGCTCACCGAGGTCATCCACCTGCCCCTGCCCCAGGATGAAGACGGGCGGATAAGCGCCGCGGCCGCCGGTGTCGTAGGACAGAACCTGGCACAGTACTCCTCCGTGGTCCTGGGGTGCGGATTCGGCAGGTCTGCCGGCCTGGTGGAGCTGCTGCAGGGCCTGCTGGTGGAGGAGCCGGGGCCCCGGGCGCCGGTGGTCGTGGACGCCGACGGACTGAACAACCTGGCCCGGATCCCCGAATGGTGGAGGAGGACGGGCTTCCCCCTGGTGGTCACACCGCATCCCGGAGAGATGGCCACACTGACGTCCTTGCCCACTGCCGAGGTCCAGTCCCGCCGCGTGGAGGTGGCAAGGGAGTACGCGGCCAAGTGGGACGTCGTCGTAGCGTTGAAGGGCGCCCACACCGTGGTCGCGAGCCCGGACGGCCTGTGCCGGGTCAGCCCCTTCGCCAACCCGGGCCTCTCCTCGGGAGGGACGGGCGACGTGCTCACGGGCATCATAGGGGGGCTGCTGGCCCAGGGCCTCTCACCCGAGGACGCCGCCTGTTGCGGCGTGTACCTCCACGGCATGGCCGGGGAGATGGCAAGGGAACGGCTGGGAGACGCCGGGATGCTGGCGGGGGACTTGCTTTCTTTGTTACCCGCCGCGGTCCGGGATGTCAGACTGGACCGCCCGGCTTGAGGCGCAGGTCACAGCAGGCCCGTCGTTAGGGTCGTCATCCCGTTATAATGGACGAAGACATTCCAACAGGAGGCGCACGATGGAGCTTGGTCTCGAAGGGAAGGTGGCGATAGTCACCGGGGGCAGCTACGGAATAGGCAAGGCGGCCGCGTGGCGCATGTCCATGGAGGGCGCCGGGGTCGCCATCTGCGCCAGACGGCAGGAGGTGCTGGACCAGGCAGCCGACGACATCCGCGCCCAGTCCGAGGGGGAGGTCCTGACGGTATCCGCGGATGTCTCCATCGCCTCGGACGTGGACCGGGTGGTGGACGCCACCTTGGAGCGGTTCGGCAGGATCGACATCCTGGTCAACAACGCCGGCCAGTCCGACGCCCGGGCTTTCGAGAGCGTCACCGACGAGGAGTGGCAGGCCGACCTGGACCTGAAGCTGTACGCCTCCATCCGTTTCGCACGGGCCTGCATCCCCCACATGCGCAAGGTCGGCGGAGGAAAGATCATCAACGTCACCAACCTGGGGGCCAAGGCTCCGGGAGCCAGCTCGGTGCCCACCTCCGTCTCCAGGGCCGCGGGCGTGGCCGTTACCAAGGCCCTCTCCAGGGACGTGGCCAAGGACAACATCCTAGTCAACACGGTATGCATCGGTCTGATCAAGAGTGGCCAGCACGAACGCCGTTACGATGGGCTTGCCGCCGGCAACCCGGGCCTGAGCCAGGAGGAGTTCTACGACCGGCTGGCCTCGGGCAGGGACGTGCCCCTGGGCCGCGTGGGCGAGCCCGAGGAGGCCGGGGATGTCATCGCGTTTCTGGCCTCCGACCGGGCCAGCTACCTAACGGGCATCGCCGTCAACATCGACGGAGGCGGGTCGCCGGTCGTCTGATGGCCGGGAGTCTCCTGTAGGACCGGCAGCCTCGGCTGCATACGCCTCGTCCAGTATGTCGACGACATGGCACACCCGGCCCTGCACTCCGGCCCTCCGCAGGCCGTTCTCCAGTTGGATTACGCAGCCGGGATTGGCCGTAGCGATGATGTCGGCGCCGGTGGCGGCCACCCGCTCCATCTTGCTGTCCAGGAGCTGGTTGGAGAACTCCCTCTGGGTCACGGAGTAGATTCCCGCGGCCCCGCAGCATCGGTCCGAGCTCTCCATCTCGACCAAGTCCAGGCCCGGTATCGATTCCAGGACTGTCCGGGGCGCCCTGGTGATCCGCTGGGCGTGGGCCAGGTGGCAGGAGTCCTGGTAGGTCGCGGTGCCGTGTACCTGGCCCTCGGGGCGCCGGAAGGAGAGCTCCACCAGAAGCTCGCTGATGTCCACGGTCATGGTGGCGACACGTTCGGCCCTGGCCGCGTACACGGGGTCGTCCCGCAGCAGCTCCCCGTACTCCTTCATGGTCGAGCCGCAGCCCGCCGAGGCCACCGCGACCCTGTCCACGCCGGCTTCCAGGAACACGTCGATGTTGCGCCGCGCCATGGCCCTGGCCGTTTCCGGGTCGCCGCTGTGCAGGTTCAGCGCCCCGCAGCAGCCCTGGCCGGTGGGAACCCGCACCCGGCAGCCGTTCCGGGCCAGTACCCTCACCGACGCCTCCATGGTGCGGGGGTGGACGAGGGGCATCACGCAGCCCGATAGCAGCCCCACCAACATTTTCGTTTCTCCCACCGCCGGGACCGCCTTTCGTGACGGGCCGAAGAAGGGCCAGGAGAAGGCCGGCAAGGACCTCTCCAGGGCGGCCATGTGCGGGAGGGCGCGGTCGAGTAGACGCGACCGGCGCAACAGCGCCTGGAGTCCCGACCGCTGGTACAGGTACATCAACGTCGCGCCGAGCCTCAGGTACCGGGGATGGGGCAGGGCCCCCCGCAAGAAGAGCACCCCGGCCAGCTTCATCGCCGTCGTCCTCTTCCCGCGCCGGGCCACCTGGGCCCGGGTGTGCTCCATCAGCCGCCCAAAGGGAACGCCCGAGGGGCATACCGCCTCACACGCGCGACACTGCAGGCACAGGTCCCAGTGGGAGGCCACCCGCTCGCTGATCCCGAGGCGCCCCTCCTTGACCGCCTTCATCAGGGCGATGCGGCCCCTCGGGGACTCGGTCTCCAGCCCAAGCTCGACGTAGGTGGGGCACGCGCTGAGGCAGAGGCCGCAATGGACGCAGCGATACAAGTCCTCTTCCCTGGGCGAATCGGGACCCAGGAAGCCGGGCTCCAGGTTGAGAGGCGTCTTGGGATGTGCGGTCATGCCGATGTCCTCATATGCCCCCGACAAACCGGCCTGGACTGAGTATGCCCTTGGGGTCCATCTCCCTCTTGACCCGCCGCATCAGGTCCAGACTCCCCACGTCATCGCCCCACACGTCGATCTTGCGTTTCAACGCAAGGGGGCACCGCTCTATGACGGCGTACCCACCACAGGTGTCCGCCGCCCGGCGTACGGTCCGGACGGTGTTCTCGACGAGCTCGTCAGCCCGCAGCTCCAGCTCCTCCGCCCACTCCAACACCCGGACCAGGCCGCTGCCCGGGTCGGCCAGGATGCCCCTGGGCAGAGGGGTAGGGCGGCCGCCCATGGAAGCGACGAAGGTCGCCACGCGGGAGGGTAGAAGCCCAACCCTGACCATCAGCCTGGGCCCCCCTTCGCCGGCCCAGCCCAGGTCGGTGACGGCCCGCCACACCTCGTCTCCCTCTCCGTTCATGAGGGTGGCGACGTTGGATGCGCCGCCCGCCGCAAGCACTTCGGTCGCCTGGGACACCTTGCGTCCCACCGACAGCTCGTTGCCGGAGAAGAGGGCCGCAACCACCGCCGCGCCGCGGGACGTTCTCAATTCGGGCAACCGGTCCATCGCCCCTCGGTCCATGACCTGAAGCGCCTGGGGACGGCCGGGCAACCCCAGGACCTCCTGCGACAGGTCCACGGCAGCTTCCAGAGAGCCCGTGGAGGCGATCACGGTCCTCTTCCCCTCTGGCAGAGGAGTGACCTTGAAGGTGGCCTCCACGATCACCCCCAGGGTGCCCAGGGACCCTGTGTACAGCTTGTTCAGGTCGTAGCCCGTCACGTTCTTCACGACCCGGCCGCCGCTCTTGGTGACCTCCCCTGAGGCACGGACCACCCTCAACCCTATGAGCCAGTCCCTCAGCCCGCCGAAGGCCAGACGGGAGGGCCCGCCGGCGTTGGCGGCTAGGACACCACCCACCGTCGCCTTGGAGGACAGCGGGAACTCCAGCGGCAGGGTCTGGCCGTGGCGGGCCAGCTCCCCCCGGAAGGCGTCGATGGTCATGCCGGCTTGCGCGGCGGCCACGAGGTCGGCCGGTTCGTGAAAGGCCAGACCGTTTAACCGTTCCAACCCGAGCACCAGGTCCAGGCCGGTGGGCGGGTTCCCCAGTCCCATCTGGGTCCCGCCTCCCCTGGGGACCACCGCCAGGCGCCGCTCCGACGCCAGGCGCATCACGTCGGATACGGCTTCCACCCTAGACGGCAAGGCGACGGCCTCGGCCACGACTCCATCCACCGAGTACGTTGCCGGGTCCGCGGGAGATACGACTTCCTCCCTCCCCAGCAGTCCCATCAGAGTCTCCGAAAGCGACGGCAACAGGCTTGCTCACCGGACCTGCCGGGTGGAATGAAGCCTCGTGGGGTGGGTGGCGCCCATCTTGAGGCGAATGGAGGGCCCTACTTGATCCATGCGGTCAATGTCCGCATCATATGTATGCCGCAGGACCCGCGCTGGAGACGGCGCTCCGCTGGGCGGCGTGGTCGTACTCAGGGCCCCCTGGAAATATCTTGCCCGGATTGAAACGGCCCGAGGGGGAGAAGGCGTCCCGCACTCTCTCCATCGCCTCCATGTCCTCGCCGGTGAACACCAGGGGCATGTAGGCCTTCTTCTCCAGGCCCACGCCGTGCTCTCCCGTCAGGGTGCCCCCCATGGCCACGCAGACCTCCAGCATCTCGCCGCCGGCCTTCACTGCGCGCTCCGCCGCGCCGGCCTCCCGCTCGTCGAATAGCAGGCAGGGGTGCAGGTTCCCGTCGCCGGCGTGAAACACGTTGGCGACGAGCAGGTTGTACTTCCGGGCGATCCTCTCCACATCCCCCAGCATCTCCGCCAGCCGGGTCCTGGGGACGACCCCGTCCACCAGGTAGTAGTTGGGAGCCAGGGTACCAAGGGCTCCGAAGGCGCCCTTCCGAGCGGACCAGAGCCGCTCGCGCTCCTGGGCGTCGGCCGCCAGCCTGACCTCCGACGCGCCCGAGTCGTACATGGTCGCCTCGACGTCCGGCCCAAGCCCGCGGGTCTCCTCCTCGAGGCCCTCGACCTCCACCAAGAGCACGGCCCCGGCATCCGCCGGGAACACGCCCTTGGTCACGTTGATGATGGCCTCGATGCACACGGAGTCGATCATCTCCATGGCCGCGGGTACTACGCCCCGGCCTATGATGGCCGACACCGCGTTGCACGCGGCATCCACGTCATGGAACACTCCCAGCAGGGTCGTCGTCGACTCGGGGACGGGCAGCAGCCTCACGGCGATCTTGGTGGCGATGCCGAAGGTGCCCTCGGAGCCCACGAAGACCCCCCGCAGGTCGTAGCCCGGGACGTCCCGGGTCTTCCCACCCAGCCATACTACCGACCCGTCTTCCAGCACCACCTCCATGCCCAGCACGTGGTTGGTGGTCACTCCGTAGGCCAGGCAGTGAGGCCCGCCGGCGTTCTCGGCCACGTTTCCACCCAGGCTGCAGGCCCGCTGGCTGGAGGGGTCTGGGGCGTACCGCATGCCATGCTTTCGGGCCTCGGTATCCAGGTCCAGGTTCAGGACGCCGGGCTCCACCACCGCCAGGTGGTTTCCGGCATCCATCTCCAGGATGCGGTTCATACGGGTCAGGGATATCTGGATGCCCCCTAGGGAGGCTATGGCCCCGCCGCTGAGACCGGTGCCCGAGCCGCGGCCGATGACGGGCAGCCCCTCGGCCTGGGCCAGCGCCACCAGGCGGCTCACCTCCTCCGTGGACGTGGGGAAGGCCACCGCCAGGGGCATGGCGGTGTCGATGGACCCGTCGTACTCGTACACCAACAGGTCCTCGGCGTGATGGATTACGTTGCTCTCCCCCACGATCCCCTGGAGCCCCTGGACTATGTGACGGGCGTCGGCTGCCACGTCGTCTCCTGCACCCGAATTGGATACCAAGATGATAGCCGACGCACTGTGGGGGTTGCAAGCTGATCAAATTGCCTTTCACACGCCCCTCATCTAGTATACTGGGACGTTCCCCGCAAGAGACCTGGGAGGTGTGAGTTGGCCTTCGCAGACGACGTGGAGAAGATGGCGGAGCCGGTACGCCGGGCGATACTGGAGCACCCCTTCGTGACGGGCATCGGGGACGGCACCCTGGACCTGGAGAGTTTCAAGTATTACGTCCGGCAGGACTACGTGTACCTGATCGACTACAGCCGCGTGATGGCGCTGGCGTCGGCGAGGGCGCCCGACCTGGAGACGATGAGCTGGTTTGCACGTCTCCTGGACGGGACGCTGAACACCGAGATGGAGCTTCACCGCGGCTACTGCGCCAGGTTCGGCATCAGCGCTGAGGAGCTGGAGGCGACCCGGGCCTCCCCCACGACCGTCGCCTACACCAGCTACCTGCTGAACGTCGCCCACCAGGGCTCCTTCTCCGAGGTGGCGGCGTCGTTCCTGCCCTGCCAGTGGGGATACTGGGAGATCGGCGACCATCTGGCCAAGAAAGGGAAACCCGAGGGCGCGCCGCTGTACCGTGAGTGGATAGAGATGTACGTCTCCAGCGAGTACAGGGCGCTGGCGGAGTGGGCCAGGTCTTTGGCGGACCGCGTCGGCTCCGAGGCCGGCCCGGCGGAGCGGGAGCGGATGGAACGGGCCTACTTGACCAGCCTGCGGTACGAGTACCTGTTCTGGGACATGTCGTACCGGCGGGAAGAGTGGCCCGTATGATGGAGCCGGTCTCCTGACAAACTGGGGCAGAGTCCCGTAGGTGGAAGGCCAGAGGTCCCGCGCTCCGAGGGTGGGGCACGGAACCTCCCCAGGGGCCGCGGGAGGGCTACTCTCCTAAGGGCTCCCGGCAGGCCTTCCAGTGCGCGCCTTTGTCCCCCTCCTCCTTGCACAAGAACCGTTCCAGTAGCTCTTCGGGGAGGCGCTCCTCCAGCCCATCCAGGTCCGGCCAGCGGAAGTGAAACCGGTCCCGGGATGGCCCGCGTCCGTCGAAGTCAGGCTGCGGATGGATCCATCGCCCCCTCAGAGTTTCGGCGTCCTCGGGCCACTCGCCGAGGATCACCTGCACTTCCAGGGTCTCGCCATCGCGGACCACCGTCAGCGTCACCTGGTCCTGGGGGCGGCTGGCGTTTAGCTCCGCGATCAGCTCGGCGGTGTTGTCGACGGAGACTCCGTCCACGGCGGTTATCACGTCGCCACCATCCGTAGGCCCGCCCCGGACCCCTGCGCCCGACTCCACCAGTCCCGCATCCTCGGCGGGGCTGTCCTCCGTAACGCCGGTCACGTATACTCCCCGCTCCACGGTGAGGTCCAGCCTTTGGGCAAGGTCCGAGTCTACATCCGCCACCTGGATTCCCAGCCAGGGGGAGCGGATGACCTCACCGGCCTTCAGGTCGGCAAGGACCTCCTTCAGGTCGTCGATGGGCACGGCGAACCCCATGCTCCTTTCGCCCAGGGGCGACAGCCGGATGGCGGTGTTGATCCCCACCACGGCCCCGCTGGAGTCCAGCAACGGTCCCCCGGAGTTGCCGGGATTGATCAGCGCGTCGGTCTGGATCACGTTGGGGATGAGCCGTCCCACCGAGCTGGGCAGGTCGCGGCCCAGCTGGCTGATGACGCCGACGGTCACCGAGCCCTCCAGACCGAAGGGATTGCCGATGGCGATGGCCATCTGGCCGGGCTTCAGCTCCGACGAGTCGCCCAGCGCAACGGGGGTCTTTCCAGAGACCACCGACGGGTCCACCTTCAACAGGGCCTGGTCTCCGGCCGGATTCCTACCCAGTACGACCGCCTCGGCGGAGGTCCCGTCGCTGAACCTCACCCTGGCGCCGGCGGCCCCCTCCACCACGTGGTTGTTGGTCACGATGTGACCCTGGGAATCGATGAGGAACCCCGACCCGACGCCGGCCTTCCAGAGGTCGTCGCCGCCCGGGCTGGTGCTGATCTCGACCACCGACGGGCTGACCCGCTCGTAGACGTCGATGACCCCCTGCTCGTCGAACAGGACGGACGCGGAGGCGGTGTCGAAGTACATCTCCCTCCCCGGCCCCAGCCACAGGAACGCGACGGCCACCATCACGGCTGCGGCTACGGCGGCAAGGCCAAGGGCCAAACCCTTTGCCACTCCGGTCATACGACACCTCCCCTGAACGTTTGACCGGAGTGTAGACGGCGGTTCTTAAGGACCTATTAAGCCTGTGCGAGGACCGGGACGACAAGACGCGCTGGCCCTGTACGCCGGCATGGGGGGGGGTCGCACGAGCCGGGCTATCCAGTCTGGGCCCTGACGTCGGGGGGAAGCAGGTTCGGTATGGAGTCTTCGATGGGGTAGGTCTCGGCGCACGCCCCGCAGAGGAGCGTGCCCGTCACCACCTCGTCCTCTTCTTCGTGATCGACCCTCAGATCCAGCCGACCCTTGCACACGGGACACGCCAGGATATCCATCAGGTCCTTCTTCATACTTCCTCCCAAGCCAACCGTAGAGCCGGCCGGCACGTGTTCATCCCTCGATGCCCTTCTCGATGAGCATCTTCAGGATGTCCGCCAAAAGGAACACGATAACGCCTATGACCAGCACCGCCGTGGCGCCCGTCATCAGGTTGGAGGCCCTCCTGAAGCCGCGAGCGGGAGCCTCCGTCTCATCCGAGTAGGTCCTCGGCCTCAGGAAGCGCACCAGGTAGAACATGTACAGGGCCATGACCACCTTTACTACCAGGACCACGACGTAGGCGGTGCCAACGTATTCCGAGGTCAGCCGGGCGAAGGTCATGACGACGCCGGTCACGATCAACACGGCTATGGCCGTGTTGACCATGGCCCTGAACTGCTGGCCCAGCCTGCGCATGGCCAGGCCCCGGTCCCCCTCCAGGGCCCTGATGTTGGGCCGCAGCACCAGCAGGTAGAACATCCCCCCCCCAACCCAAGATACAGCCGCCAGGGCGTGCACCCACCGGATGACGAGAAGCAGGACGTCGGGAAAGCTCATAGCTCCACCGACCGTCGCCCTATCAATCGCCTATGGACTGGGAGCGTCATCGCTCTGTTGCCAACGATCTGTAACGGGACCGCCAATGTCAACCGCCATTCTATTTGCGGCCCGCCGGGCAGTCAATGCGCGGGGCGCACCGGTCATCCCGTGGTTGACACCAAATGGAATTGGAAATAAAATTCCTGCTACTCCGAGAGGGGGCTGGAGAGGGATGAGGGACATCAGGCTGCGGCGGCTTCTGGCGATCGACCACCCCATACTCCAGGCCGGGGTTCCCTGGGTATCCAATCCCGAGCTGGTGGCCGCGGTCTCCGAGGCCGGTGGGCTGGGAATTCTCCACCCCTCTGCTGGGATGGCCCCGGAGGGAGACATGGCCGGGAACCTGCGCGAGAACATTCGCGCGACCCGCCGCCTGACGGCCGCTCCCTTTGGAGTCTGCTTCTACCTGGCCAACCCGCAGGTGGAGGGGCTGATCGACGTGGCCCTTCAGGAAGGAGCCAGGATCGCCGTCACCTACGGAGGGAGCCCGGCCCTGTTCACAGGGAAGCTGAAGGCAGATGACGCCACCGTGCTGCACCAGGTCTCCACCGTGCGCCACGCCAGGGGGGCCGAGGCCCAGGGCGTCGACGTAGTGATCGCCGACGGGTACGAGGGCGGAGGAATCCGCGGGCCCGAAGAGATCCCCAACCTGGTCCTGGTGCCCCAGATCGCCGAGGCCGTCTCCATACCGATCATCGTATCCGGGGGCGTCATGGACGCCCGGGGGTACGTGGCCGCCATGGCCCTTGGCGCCCACGGCGTTCAGCTTGGGACGCGCTTCGTGGCCACCCACGAATGTATCGCCCATCCCAAGTACAAGGAGGCCCTTCTGGGGGCCATCGACACCGGCACCATCGTCGCCGGCCGGTACCATTGGCCGACCAGGCTCCTCCGGAGCGGCAAGAGCATCCGGTCCAAGAACACCGAACCGCCCCAGGACTCGGACAGGCAGGAGTTCTGGGACGGCGAGCTGGGGGCTACTCAGATACGTGAGGCCATTCTCGACGGCAACCTGGACAGCAGTGTGGCCTACTGCGGCGCGGGGGTCGGCCTGGTCTCGGAGATAATGAGCGCCGCCGAGGTGGTCGAGAACCTGGCCTCGGGGTCACGAACTATCATAGCCGGCCTACGCTAGCGACCCTACCCTGCGCCGGCGCCCCGGGTTACCGGCACGCCCGCGTTATTCCGGAGCTTCGTCGAGCTCAGCCGACACCAGCTCCTCGGCCGTGCCCAGGACCTTCTTTCGCCGTTCGGGCTCCATCTCCCGGCCTTCCAGGTAGAGACGCAGAGCGTCGATGGGGGTAAGCCCCTCGGCCACCGTGGCGGGAATCCTGGTCCTGCGGTCCTGGTCCACGTCCCGGGTGATCGCCGCAACGTAGTGGGCGCCCGACAGGGCGTGGCGAAGGTCTTGCTCCCTCACTCGATGGTCCAGGTCGGCGGGCAGGCTCATCCGCAGCCTGACGATGGCCCCCCGAACGTCGCTGGACATGATGCTCCGCACCACCGTCGCCGTCGGATCGTCATCCCCCGGAAGAACGGTCACGTCGATGGTGAGGAAGGGACGAGCGTCGACCCGCTGGAACTGGAAGTCCTGTAGGCGATGCCCCCTGGGCGCCGAGGGGTCCAAGTCGACCACGCAGAACCCCTTTTCGTCCTTCTCTTCGCTGAAGTCCACCCGCTCCAGGCTCCCCGAGTACACCACCTTGGGGTCGTCTCGTAACACCTGGTGCTTGTGAATGTGCCCCAGGGCCACGTAGTCCAGCTCCCGCCTGCTCAGCGCACTGAGGTACAGCGCGTGGTCCTGCCCCAGCATCATGGAGCGCTCGGTGCCGGTGGTGGCGCCGTTGACCGTTACGTGTCCCGTCAGGACCGCGGGCACGTCGGGGTCGAGGGCCTGTACCTGAAGTTCGACCCCCTCGGCGAACAGCTCCTCGATGCGCTGCCTGGCCTGCTCGATGGTCAGAGACCGGGCCTCCTCACGGCTCAGGAGGCGGCTACGCCGCGGCCAGGGCACGGCCACGATCTGGATGGGGCCGTTTCTCGTGGCCAGCGTGTATGTCTGGAGACTGTCTCCCACGTAGAGCCCAGGCACCTGGAGGGTATGGAATATCTCTATTGCGGTGGCCCTGCCCACGGCGTTGGGCAGGTCGTGGTTCCCAACCAGCAGGAACACGGGTATCCCCGCCGCCGACAGCCGGGCCAGACGCTTGGCGAACTCCCTCTGATGGGTCTGAGAGGGGTCGCGCCCCTTGTAGGCGTCGCCCGCCAGGAGCACGAGGTCCACCTGCTGGACGAGGGCGTACTCCACCAGCTCGTCGAAGGAGGAGAGGAAGTCCAGCAGCCGGGTGGAGAGCCCCGTCGAGGGGTCCGTCCGCCCGTAGTTCTCGACCCCTATGTGGAGATCAGAGAAGTGGAGAATGCGCATGGCAACTACTCGAGACCGTGCCCTTTTCCGTCAGGCAGGCCCTTGGCGCCACCGGTGCGGCCTCTACCACCCGTGCTCCAGCTTGTCCTTGAGTATGGAGACCAGGTCGGCGACGGGGACCCGGAGCTGGCTCATGGTGTCCCGGTCGCGGACGGTGACGGCCCGGTCCTCCAGGGTCTGGAAGTCGACGGTCACGCAGAAGGGTGTCCCGATCTCGTCCTGGCGGCGGTAGCGGCGGCCGATGCTCTGGGCATCGTCGTACTGGGTCGCCAAGTGGGGGCGGACCAACTCGTGTATGGCCCGGGCCGTGGGGGCCAGCTTCTCGTTCCGGCTCAGGGGCAGGACCGAGGCCTTGATGGGCGCCATCTTGCGGTGGAATCGCAGCACCACACGGGTCTCGCCTTTGGCCGACGATGGGTCCGGCTCCTCCTCGTAGGCGTCCAGGAGGAAGGCCAGGGCCGCCCGGTCGACTCCCCCCGAGGGCTCGATAACGTAGGGGTAGTAGTGCTCCTTGGCCTCCTCGTCAAAGTACCGCAGGTCATGGCCGCTGGCCTCGCCGTGGCTGCGCAGATCGTAGTCGGTGCGGTTGGCGACCCCCTCCAGCTCGGCCCAGCCCCAGGGGAACCGGTACTCGATGTCGTAGCAGTCCCGGGCGTAGTGGGCCAGCTCGTCGTCCCCGTGCCTGCGCAGGCGCAGGTTCTCCTTTCGTATGCCGTGCTTCACGTACCAGGAGAACCGCTCTTCTACCCAGGAGTCCAGGTGCGCCTCGTCGGTCCCGGGTTTGACGAAGTACTCTATCTCCATCTGCTCGAACTCGCGGGTCCGGAAGGTGGAGTTCCCGGGCGTGATCTCGTTGCGGAAGGCCTTGCCGATCTGGGCGATGCCAAAGGGGAGCTTGCGGCGGGAGGCCACCAGCACGTTGGCCAGGTTGACGAAGATTCCCTGGGCCGTCTCCGGACGCATGTATACCTGCGACGCGCTGTCCTCCACGGCCCCCATGAAGGTCTTGAACATGAGATTGAAGGTCCGGGGGTCGGTGAGCTCGCCGCCGCACGCCGGACAGCCTGAAGCGTCCTCCAGGTCGTCTGCGCGGAACCGCTGGTGGCATACCTTGCACTCCACCAACGGGTCGGCGAAGTTCTGGACGTGCCCGCTGACCTCCCACACCCTCGGGTGCATCAGGATCGCCGCGTCCAGGCCCACCATGTCGTCCCGCTCCCGCACTACCGAGCCCCACCACGTCTCCTTGACATTGCGTTTCAGCTCTACGCCCAGGGGCCCGTAGTCCCAGGTGGCGTTCAAGCCGCCGTAGATATCGCTGCTCTGGAACATAAAGCCTCTCCGCTTGGACAGGGAGAGGACCGTATCCATTTCGACTTGCTCTAGATAACGCACCAATGGCTGGACTCCTATCGGTTTTCCAAGGCCCGGGAGGTACAAGGTTATCAACTCGCCCACGTGGTGTAAAGGATTGCCTTTGGCCGCACCTTCCGATACAATCCCCATCGGCAAGGCCCCATCGCCAAGGCCCCATCGGCAAGGCCCCATCGCCAAGGCCCCATCGCCAAGGCCCCCATCGCCAAGGCCCCCATCGCCAAGGCGCGGCCACGCAGGCGTTGGGACACCGGGCAACGTTCAGGCCCTGACGGCGGACCTTCGGTTCGGGAGTAGCAATGGTGCAGGGAGCTCTGGAGAGCGTCCGGGTCCTCGACCTCAGCGGGGACATCGCCGGGTCCTTCTGCGCCCGGCTGCTGGGCGACTACGGCGCCGACGTCATCAAGGTGGAGCCGCCGGGCGGGGCGCCCCTGCGGCGCATGGGCCCCTTCTTCCAGGACGACCCTCACCCGGAGAAGAGCCTCATGTTCCTCGTCCACAACCTGAACAAGCTGGGAGTGACGCTGGACCTGGAGCAGGAGGCCGGGCGGCGAGTCTTCAGCGAGCTGGTGGGCCAGGCCGACGTGGTCGTGGAGACGTTCAAGCCGGGGTACCTGACCTCCCTGGGGCTGGGGTACGACCACCTCGAATCGCTGAACCCTCGCGTCGTCCTCACCTCCATCACCCCCTTCGGACAGTCCGGGCCCTACAGCCGCTACGAGGGGGAGGAGATCGTCAGCTACGCCATGGGCGCCATAATGAGCATCAGCGGCACCCGTGACCGGGAGCCCCTGAAGCACGGGGGGTTCCAGGCCCAGTACGAGGGGGGCCTCAACGGGGCTGCCGCCACGTCCATGGCCCTGCTGGCCCAGCAGCTCTCGGGTGAGGGGCAGCACGTGGACGTGTCCATCACCGAATGTGTCAGCTCCACCATGATGGCGAACCAGACTCTCTACTCTTTTACTGGCGGCATCCAGGCCCGCCGGCCCCCCACAGGCAACGACTACGGGCATCCGATGGCCTGCGCCGACGGGTGGATAATCAACCAGACGGGCGGGGGGGCAAGCTGGGATGACATCGCCGGGTTCTACGGGAGGCCGGAGCTGTTGGAGGAGCGGTTTCGCGACCGGCGCTCCCGGGAGGCCCTGGGCGAGGATTTCGACGCGATTCTCGTGGACGCGATCAAGGACCGGGGCAAATGGGAGATGTTCGAGAAGGCGTCGGACATGCGGATGCTCTTCGGCCTGGTCCAGACCCCCGAGGAGCTGCTGAGATGCCCGCAACTGGAATCCAGGGGCTTTTACAGGGATGTGGAGCACCCGGTGATGGGCAAGCTCAAGGTGCCCGCCGTCCTCTTCAGCTACAGCCTGACGCCATACGAGCTGCGCGGCCCGGCCCCACTTCTGGGCCAGCACAACGTCCAGGTGTACTGCGACCGGCTGGGATACTCCAGGAGCGACTTGGTCCGGCTGAGACAGAACGGTGTCATATGACGGGCGGTACCGCCACTAGGGCCGGCGCGGGCTGATGGCAAAGCTTCCCCTCCAAGGCGTTCGGGTCGTCGACTCCACCTACGTTTTTGCCCTGCCCTATACCGGCGCCCTGCTGGCGGACCTGGGCGCCGACGTTATCAAGGTCGAGGGACCGGGACGCCCGGACGTCACCCGGCCCGGCGGGTACGCGGGCTCCTTCCCGGAGAACGAGATCGGGGAGGACTGGTGGAACCGGGGCTCCACCTACAACCTACTTCACCGGGGCAAACGCTCGCTGACCCTGGACCTGACCACGGACAGGGGCCGGGACCTGTTCCGCGACCTGGTGAACGTCAGCGACGTGGTCATGGAGAACTACACCCCCAGGGTGATGCGAAGGTGGGGCCTGGACTACCCGGGCCTGAGGGCCGTCAAACCGGACATCATCATGGTCTCGAACACCGGCTACGGCCATGGCGAGGGCCCCTACTCGGGCTACCCGGCCCAGGCCACGACCCAGGAGGGCACCCACGGGCACTGCTGGGTCACCGGCTACCACGGCGGCCCGCCCTCCAAAGTCGGCGCTTCCTACGTGGACTTCCTCTCCACGTGGACGGCCCTCTTCGCCATCGGTGCAGCCCTGCGCCACCGGAACCTCACGGGCGAAGGACAGTGGGTGGACCTGGCCATGTACCAGGCCGGCGTCATGTTCATATCCGAGTACCTGATGGACTCCCAGGTCAACGGCCGCCCGGGCAGCCGCATCGGCAACCGCCACCAGTACCGCGCTCCACAGGGGTGCTACCCGGCCAAGGGAGAGGACCGGTGGATCGTCCTTTCCGCGGGCACGGACGGCCAGTGGCGCGCCCTCTGCGGCCTGATGGGCAAGCACCATCTGGCCGAGGACCCTCGGTTCAGCGGCAACCCGGGCCGCATGAAAAACCACGACGAGCTGGACGCCATCATCGGCGACTGGACCCGGGGCCAGGACCGGTACGACCTGATGGAGCAGCTCCAGTCCGTGGGAATCCCCGCGGGACCGGTGTTCGACAACCGGGACACCCACCTGGACCCCCATTTCAAGGCCCGCGGCTTTCTCGAGTACGTCAGTCACCCGCCGGACAGGGGTATAGGCACAAGGCCGTTCATCGGCCGTCCCTACAAGTTTTCCAAGAGCCCAGTGAAGATCCAGGGGCATACACCGGCTTTCGGGGAGCACAACGGGCCTGTGCTGAAAGACCTGCTGGGCGTGGGCGACGCCGAGTATGGGAGGATGGAGCAGGAAGGGACCATCTCCCCCGTCCCCACCACGGGAGAGCCCGTTCTCCCCGACTCCATAGAGGAGCAGCTACACAAGGGGCGGATCTCCGGGTGGGACCCCGACTACAAGACCCAGCTCGGCATTCCTTGACACCGTCATAGCCCCAGAGTAACCTGAAAATTGGCGGCAGGCCCGCCCGCCGCCGTGTGGTACCCAACCACCCTTCAAGGGCCCGTAGCTCAGTGGTAGAGCGGCCGGCTCATAACCGGTAGGTCCCAGGTTCGAACCCTGGCGGGCCCACCATATCCGACCTGGCGAGGCTGAATTCATAACTCCTGACCTGTGCTGTCGCCGCTCTCCCGGGGACCGAACGCATGAGCGACGGAGCCGGTCAAACCCAAGAGCCGCAGCCCGTAATCCGCTGCTCGATACGTGGCGGACTCGGATGAAGCAGGCCCTGTCGGGGTCGAGGGACCTCCCTAACGGTGCGATGAAGGAGGATCGGCTCTTGCATGATGGTGGAGGGTTTGGTGACCCTATTCAGCACCATGCACCCGTCGCGTTTGACAGTCACGCCTTGAGCCGACATGCCAGCTTTAGCTCTGTGTGGGTTTTCAATTCAATGCCTCAACAATGCGTTCTACGTTTGTTCGCACCATGCCGAGGTACGTGCCGGCTGCGCCGCCCCTTTCGCCCAGGGAGTCTGCATAGAGCTGGAAAACTGCTGCCCCAGTCTCTCTTGCCACGGCCTCCGGGAGCTTTCCGCTGACCGTAGTTTCGCTGAATACCGCCGGCGCGTTGTGCTCCC
>JAGWBJ010000020.1:0-29417 GCA_021295955.1 Dehalococcoidia bacterium
TCGGTGGAAATTACAGGGGGCCTCTGATACCATGTCCCGGAGCAGCCAAGGCACGAGAAGAAAGCCAGAAGAGGGAAGGAGGACCCATGCCGGACATTCAGCGTCTCAATCCGGACACTATGTCCGAACCGGCGGGCTACATGCACGTGGTAAAGACGGGCAACACCGTGTATATCGCGGGACAGATATCCACCGCGCCCGATGGCAGCGTCGTGGGCAAGGGAGACGCCGAGGCCCAGGTGCGTCAGATCTGGCGGAACATCGAGGCAGCCATCAAGTCGGTGGGCGGAAACGGCATATCGAACCTGGTCAAGACCACCACCTACGTCACCGACATCGCCCACGCCGGGGCCGTGCGGAAGGTCCGGAACGAGCTGTTCTCGTCGATCCAGCCGCCGACCAGCACGCTGCTGGTGGTCTCGGAGCTGGCCGGTCCCGACTACGTGGCGGAGATCGAGGCCATCGCGGTGGTGGACTAGCCCGCGGGACGGGCGGCTTTGGGGGCCACTAGCCGGGAACGGAGGGTTGGCATGATCGAACAGCTACGGGTGTACACGGTAAACAGGGGCATGATGGACCAGTGGGTCGCCTACTTCAACGGGACGATCGTGCCCATCATGACCAGCGTCGGCATGAAGGTCAGCGGGCAGTGGGTGAACTCCGATGGCAACCAGTTCATCTGGATCAGGAGCTTCGAGGACGCCGATGACCTGAAGGCCAAGGAGAAGGCGTTCTACGACTCCTCCGCGTGGCAGGCCGTGGTGGACAAGGCGCGCAGCCACCTGGCGCGCATCGAGGTCCACCAGATGGAACCGGTAAAGAAATAACGTCGGCGTTGAAACGCCGGGCGAAGATATTCTACGGCTGGTGGATAGTCGTCGCGTGCCTCGTGATGGACGCCGTGGGCCACGGGGCGTTCCAGAAGGCATTCACCATATACTTCCTGCCCATCCAGAGGTCCCTGGGCCTAAGCAGGGCTGGATACTCCCAGGCGGAGCTGCTGGGCCGGCTGGCCGGGGCGGCCCAGGCCCCAATGGCGGGCTACCTGTTCGACCGGGTGGGGCCGTCCCCGATGATGGTGGCGGGCGGGCTCATCCTGGGCCTGGGCTTCGTGCTGCTGGGCTACGCCAACAGCTACGGCTTCTTTCTCTTCGCCTACGTGGCGTTGCTGTCCGTCGGATCGAGGGTCGGTTTCAACAACGCATCCTCGGTGGCCTTGAACCAGTGGTTCCGTCGAAAACGGAGCCTGGTGATGTCCGTGGTCTCCACCGGCCAGGGTCTGGGAGGAGTCATCTTCACGCCCCTGGTCACCCTGGCGGTCCTGGAGCTGGGCTGGCGCCCGTCGGTGATCATATCGGGCATAGTGATAGTGGCCGTGGTGGTCCCGCTGGCCTTCCTGGTGAAGCGCTCGCCCGAGACCATGGGCCTCCTGCCCGACGGGGACCGGTCCGAGACCCCCGAGGCCCTGGTGAGGGCCCGCAGAAGGGCCAGGGAGGCGGCCTCGGGGGGGCAGACGTCAAGGGATGCGGACTTCACGGTCAACGAGGCGATGGCCACGCCTTCCTACTGGCTGTTTACCGCCGCCGCCGCCCTGCGAGACGCCGGTCACGCCGGGGTGAGGTGGCACCTGGCGCCCCTGATGGTGTGGAGCGGGGTCAGCCTGAGGACGGCCGGCTTCCTGATCAGCCTCATGTCCCTCTGCACACTCCTCTTCAACCCCGTCACCGGATGGTTGGGGGATAGCTGGTCCAAGCAGAAGATCAGCTCCATCGGGATGACGGCGGGGGTGGTGGGCCTGGTGGTCCTCCTTGCGGGCACCGGACGCCTGTGGGAGCTGGTCCTCTTCACGGTGCTGCTGGCGTTCTCCGAGACCTCGAACCCCCTGAACTGGGCCATAATGGGGGACTTCTTCGGACGGACCAGCTACGGCAGGCTGAGGGGGTGGCAGCACGTTCCCAACCACCTGATCTCCATGCCCTTCCCCTGGCTGGTGGGGTTGATATTCGACAGGACCGACAGCTACTACTGGGGGATCGTGTTGCTGGCGGCGATCTACGGAGGGGCCGCCTTCTTCTACTGGACCCTGCCAAGGCCCAAGGCCCCCGTCCGGCCCTTGGAGGCCTCGGCTGTCGGGGCGGCCTGACGCAGAATGGCCGGGCTGAGGATGCTGGCCTGCTTCGCCCATCCCGACGACGAGGCATTCCCCGTCGGCGGCACCCTGGCGACCTACGCGGCCCGGGGGGTGGACATCCGTCTCGTATGCGCCACCCTTGGCGAGGAGGGGGAGATCCGGCAGGAGGGCTCGGCGACGCGAGAGACCCTGGCCGAGGTGCGGCGCCAGGAGCTTAGGTGCTCGTGCCGGGCCCTGGGCGTCCAGGAGCCGGTGGTGCTGGAGTATCGGGACTCGGGCATGGCCGGCACTCGCCCCAACGGCCACCCCCGCGCCTTCGTCCGGGCCGACGGGGAGGTGGTGAGGGACCGCCTGGTGGAGGAGATGCGGCGCTTCCGCCCCCAGGTTGTCCTGAGCTTTGGGCCCGACGGCCTCTATGGGCACCCGGACCACATCGCCATCTCCGATCACACCACGGCGGCCTTCAACCGGGTGCTGGAGGGCGGCGGCGAGGGCCGTCCTTTAAGGCTCTTCTACAGCGTGCGCCCCCGGGGGTTCCGCGTTGGCATGGCAACAAAGCTCCGGGAGGCCGGCGTGGATACGCCGATGCCCGACGTTAGTCGCCAGAACGACGGCGTACCCCCCGAGGACATCCACGTGGAGATGGACACGTCGGCCCAGGTGGAGCGAAAGGTCCGGTGCCTTCTCTGTCACCGGACCCAGATGAGCCCCGACCGGCCCTACCACGCCCTGCCCATGGACGTGGTGGCCCGCATCATCGGCCGGGAGCACTTCACCCGCGCCTACCCGCCGGTGGCGCCCGGCGAGACGGTCCCGGCGGACCTGTTCGACGGCATCTCACCCGACGCTTGCCCTGGATAGTATCACGAGTATCACGAGGAGGTGTCCCATGGTAAGTCCCATCGATCCCAACGAGATCAGGATGACCGGAGAGAACTCTTTCATCCGCCTTGGCGAGGAGGAGGGAGGCGACCTGACGACCCGGTCCAGCCACTGGCGGGTACTGATCTCCCCCGGAGGCCCGGGCCATGCCCTGTTCTTGCAGAGCGAGCTGACCGACAACCAGGTGCGGGTGTACACGGACAACGTGGCGGCGGCCCGCTGGCTTCAGGAGGAGATCGAGAGCTCCCTGTTCCCGCCCTTCGGCGACGTGAGCGTACCCGTGATCGAGGCCAAGTTCTCCCGGCACGGGGACGTCCGGTCCTTCTCCACGGAGAAGGTGACCACCCGGGACTCGGAGATCAGCCTCACCTGGTACGACTTCATAGAGCCCTTCGTCATCAGGTCGTCTCCCGGCAGCACGCCGGGACGGGTTCATGGGGTCTACAGCGTGTTCGTGCCGGCGCTGAGCGCCCAGCTTGACATAGACGGCAAGGTCGCCAGGGGCCGGGCCTTCGCCCAGGAACGGAACGGGCAGCCCTCGAGCACGTGCTGCCTGGCCTGGTCGGAGACCTGGGTCAGGCCCCGCTAGCCGCCTGAATATCGGGTCATCGGACCCGGGACAAAAACGGCGGTTCCCTTCCTCCGTCATTCCGGCCCCCGAGCCGGAATCCAGAGGCGGGAGGCTTGGACTCCCGCTTTTGGAGGCCGTTGCGTAGCTCCAGGTGGGGGCCAAAAACGAAGGTCAGACTACCTCAAGACGCGGCCGGCGGGTGTGGCTACGGAGTCCAATTGAGCTTATGATGTCAATGGCCGTTATTTCAAGGCGGGAGGGCAAAGGGTGAGAGCCACAGTCGAGTTCGATCCAAGCTACGCCATGTTGACCGTGGACCTTAACCCTGGCGAGGCCATCAAGGCGGAGCCGGGGGCCATGGTCCTGCAGGAGGGCGTGGAGATGCAAACGGGCACCGGGGGCGGCGGCCTGTTCGGAGGGTTCAGGAGAATGCTGGGCGGGGAGTCATTTTTCGTCAACACCTTCACCGCCCAGACCAGCGGCGGGCAGGTCAGCCTCGCCCCCAACTCCCCGGGGGACATCGGGTCCTTCGACCTACACCCGGGAATGAACCTGTTCGTCCAGTCGGGTTCCTTCCTGGCCTGCACCGAGAACGTCCAGATGGACACCCAGTTCCAGGGGTTCAAGGGCTTCTTCAGCGGCGAGAGCCTGTTCTTCATCAGGGTCTACTCCACCGAGGGGTCGGGAACGGTCTACTACAACTCCTACGGCGCCATCAAGAGGGTCCCGGTCCAACCTGGGAGCGAGCTGGTCGTGGACACCGGCCACCTGGTGGCGTTCAGCGACGACGTGGACTACTCCATCGGCAAGGTGGGCGGCATCCGGTCGCTCATCGCCGGTGGAGAGGGCCTGGTCATGAAGTTCAGGGGCAGCGGCCACGTGTGGGTCCAGACCCGCAACCTGGCCTCGCTGGCCGACAAGCTCATCCCGTTCATGCCCAAGTCGGGCGGGAGTTAGGGGTCTCCGTACCCTCCTTGCGTGGTGTGGGGTCAATTACCCGCGCCAAACCAGCCCATGGCTGGTCGCTAGTCTCCTAAAGTGCCATCGGCCGTATGCGCCTATCCGGTCCGCTATCGCTAACTACTTTTGGTGTCTACATAACTGTTGACATGACAACTGTATGGCGCTAGAGTGGTCTAGAAGGGAGGTGATGCATCTATGGCACCGGTTCGACCTGAAGACCATGACTTCGTTTTCCAGGCTACGGTCCTGGCTGAGCTGCGTCGCGAGTTGGGCTTCAGCCAAGCCAACTTGGCCGAGCTTTTAGATGTCCCGGTAAACACGCTATCCCGTTGGGAACGTGGCAGCAATGTCCCCGATGCCAATGCGTTGGCTGCCCTGTTTTCGGTCGCCAAGGAGCGCGGCGTCACTCCCGAATTCTTCAAGGCTAGGAGGAACGCCATCATGAACAGGGGCAATAGGAAAACCCTGGTCGTCCAGTGGGATCACCAGAACATGGGCCTCAACGCCGACGATATCGCGGATTTCAACTCGGAGCTACGAGAGTACATTCAACTGATATTCCCAGAGATCGACAGCGTGAAAGCCACGGCATACTTGTCCGCGAACAATTGGAATGTTGGCAACGCCTTAGGGCAGGCCGGGTTCGAGGTGAAGAGCAGCTACTTCAATGTCGACCGTCAGTTGATTCAGGAGGGCCAAAACAGCTTCGAACTGCCCCAAAAAACAGACCTGTCCACAGTGCTTGTACCACACGCCTTCACTTCATACCCTGGCGCCCTGTTGGCCCACAACCAGCAGCGGCTAGACCCTGGTCATGCTGTTTACGTGTTGATTTCCAACGATGGGGGCTACGCGGATTCCTTGGGGAGGCTGAAGAGGGCTGGAATCGAAACGTTCGTGTGTGGATACACGAGTTGCAGCCAACAGTTAGTTAAGGCCGTTGGCTCTGACCACTTTATACCCTGGCAACGCCCCTACATGATAGGCAAGTGCTACGAGGTCGCCACGAAACTGGCGGACAAGCCGATCACCAAGAGCGCGTTCGGAAACCAATGCAGAGTCGCCCTTGAAGAAGATGGCTGGGAAGAGGAGGACGACTATGTGGCCCTCTTGGAAGATACTGGGTTCAGCCTGAATCGTCCGTTTGCCAGTGTCTTGCAACACATGAACACGTTGGGGATTCTGCGGACGAAGGCGTCTGAGGGCGACCCCAACCGAATCACTCTAAGGTTACCAAGGGGGGATTGAGCCCCACCCCTGGGTTCCGGCCTGCGCCGGAACGACGGGTTGGGTACCACTTCACCAGGCCGGTGCCCAAGGAAGACGGGACTTCCTGCTCAGAGGACCTATTAGACAATCTCGAAGGCAGGACACCAGCGTGGTCATGCCGCCGGAGCCGGCCACCGCTTGAGGGCCTCAGGGGGTCCCCGTATAATGGTGGGACCCCCATGTCTGAGGTGGAGGGCTGCCATGCGGGATGCCCCGCCCAACATGCTGGACTACGAGGAGGCCCGGCGTACCTTTTCCCTGGACGTCCCCGAGCGGTTCAACTTCGGCTTCGACGTGGTGGACCGGTGGGCTGAGGACCGCACCAAGCTGGCCCTCGTCTCGGTGGACCCCTCGGGCGAGCACGCCCGGAAGAGCACCTTCTGGGACCTGGCCGTGAGCTCCAACCGGTTCGCCAACCTCCTGCGAGGCCTGGGAGTCGGAAAGGGAGAGCGGGCGCTGCTGATGGCGCCCCGCATACCCGAGTGGTACGAGGCGTTCCTGGGCATGACGAAGCTGGGGGTCGTGCCCATGCCCGCAACCACCCTGTGCACCTCCCACGACATCGAGTACAGGATCAACCGCGCCGAGGCCTCCATCGCTGTCGTCGACGCGGAGAACGCCGGCAAGATGGAGGAGGTCGCCGCATCCTGCCCGAGCCTGGACCACCTGGTGCTTCTGGACGGAGAGCGGAGGGGCTGGATCTCCTGGCCAGCGGAGCGGATGGGGCTTTCCCGGGCGCTGGAGGGTGTGGAGTCCACCCGCAGTGACGACCCGTTGGTGATCTACTTCACCTCGGGGACCGTCGGCCCGCCCAAGATGGTGCTCCACACCCAGGCGTCCTATGCCATCGGCCACACCCTGACGGCCAGGTTCTGGCACGACCTGAAACCCACGGACCTCCATTGGGCCATCTCCGACCCGGGCTGGGCCAAGATGGCCTACGGCAAGCTGTTCGGCCAATGGACCCAGGGGGCCGCCATCCTCCAGCACGACGCAAAGGGCCGATTCGACGCCGCGCAGACCCTTTCCATCCTGGAGCGGTCCGGCGTCACGTCGTTCTGCGCGCCGCCCACGGCCTACCGCATGATGGTGCTGGAAGACCTGACCGGGTACGATCTGAGCGGGCTGCGCCATTGCACCGCGGCTGGTGAGCCGCTGAACCCCGAGGTGATGAAGGTGTGGGAGGACGGCACCGGCCTGACCATCTACGACGGCTACGGACAGACCGAGACGGTCCTGCTGGCGGCCAACTTCCGCTGCCTCCCCGTCAAGCCCGGCTCCATGGGCAAGCCGATGCCCGGGTTCGAGGTCGCCATAGTCGACGACGGGGGAAACCGCGTATCCGCCGGAGAGGAGGGCCAGATCGCCGTGTCCCTGGAGCCCCGGCCCGTGGGGTTGATGAAGGAGTACTGGCGTGACCCCGAGGCGGTGGCCGGCGCCTTCCGGTCCGGTTGGTATTTCACGGGGGACCGCGCCTACTCCGACGAGGACGGCTACCTGTGGTTCGTGGGCCGGGCCGACGACGTGATAATCTCCGCCGGGTACCGCATCGGGCCCTTCGAGGTCGAAAGCGCCCTTCTGGAGCACCCAGCGGTCGCCGAGTCCGCGGTGGTGGCCAGCCCCGACGAGCTGAGGGGCAACATCGTGAAGGCCTTCGTGGTCCTGGCGCCGGGCTACGTGCCCTCGGAGGAGCTGACCCTCAGCCTGCAGGAGCACGTGCGCCGGGTCACGGCGCCGTTCAAGTATCCCCGGGCCGTGGAGTACGTTGCCGACCTGCCGAAGACCATCAGCGGCAAGATACGCCGCATCGAGCTGCGGGAGGAGGAAAGGGCGGCCCCGGCATGAGCGACATCATCCTCCCCGACGACCCCAGTCGATTGCCCTGGTCTATGACCCTGGGAGAGCTGGTGGACCGGGCCGCGGCCCGGGACCCTTACAAGGTGTATCTGTACTACGGCCCGTACCAGGTCACGTACCAGGAGCTCCTGGACTACACCCTTCGCGTCGCCGGCCTCTTCTGGGAGCTGGGCGTCAGGCACGGCGACAGGGTGTGCGTGTTCCTCCCCAACGGCCGCGAGGTGCCCTTCATCTGGCTGGGCCTCTCGCGCATCGGCGCCATCACGGTGCCCATCAACACGGCCTACAGGGTCGAGGAGATGACCTACATTCTGAACAACGCCGAGGCCAAGGTGCTCGTCAGCCACCACTCCCTGATGGACGTGGCCCGTCAGGCGGCCGGGCGGTGCCCGTCCCTGGAGCGCCTGCTGGTCGTGTCCCAGGACGGCGTTGCCGGCGACGGGTGGATAGACTTCTGGACCCTCTTGCGCGAGTCCATGGCCCTGGACCCAGGCGCCATGGAGGGCCGCGTGAGCCCCGAGGACCTTTCGATGCTGGTCTACACGTCGGGCACCACCGGCGACCCCAAGGGCGTGATGATCACCCACGAGATGTACGTGGCCGCGGGCCAGGGCTTCGCGACCTGGACGGGCTCCTCCTCCCTGGACCGGTTCTTCACCTGCCTGCCCTACTACCATGCCAACTCCCAATACTACTCCACCATGGGCTCCCTGGCGGCCGGCGCCAGCCTGGTCCTGGCCGACCGGTTCAGCGCCTCCCGGTTCTGGGACCAGGTCCGGGAGTCCGGAGCGACCGTGGTGAACTTCATAGGCATGATGATGCCGGTCCTCCTCAAGCAGCCTCCCAGCGACCGGGACAGGGACAACTCGGTGCGCCTGTTCTACGGCTCGCCCGCACTGGCCAGGGAGCTGCTGGAGGAGTTCGAGGAGAGGTTCGGCGCCGCCGTGCAGATCGGCTTCGGCATGACCGAGACGTGCTACGGCACCATCGAGCGGCTGGGAGAGGGCCACCGCTCTGGCTCCTCCGGGCGGCCGCGGTGGCACCCGGACCCGCGGTTCCGCAACGAGCTGACCATTCGCGGCGAGGACGGGGAGGCGTCTCCCGGCGCCGTGGGGGAGATCACCCTTCGCAACCCGGTGGTCATGCCCGGCTACTGGCGGGACCCGGCGCGCACCGCCGAGACCCTGCGGGACGGCTGGCTGCACACGGGCGACCTGGGCTGGCTGGACGAGGAAGGGAACCTGCACTTCGTGGACCGCAAGAAGGACGTGGTCCGCCGGCGTGGGGAGAACATATCATCCCAAGAGGTGGAGAACGTCATCAAGCGTCATCCCGGCGTCCTGGACTGCGCCGTCATCGCCGTTCCTTCGGAGCTGGGCGAAGACGAGGTGAAGGCGTACGTGGTGCCAAAGGCCGGCGAACCCGGAGACGCCGGGCCAAGACCGGGCCCCGAGGACATCGTGTACTGGTGCGCGGAGCACCTGGCCTACTTCAAGGTGCCCCGATACGTGGAGATGCGGGAGGACTTCCCACGGACCCCCAGCTTCCGGGTGCGCAAGGACCTGCTGCGCCGGGAGCGGGAGGACCTGACCGCCGGCTGCTTCGACCGGGAGAAGGCGGGCATCAGGCTGCGGCCCTAGACCCAGCCGTGCTCTCCGGGCAGGCTCACGAGGCCTCGGGTGATGCCGTCGACACTGGTGACTCCGCAGTAGCCCATGGTCCTCTCCAGCTCCTTCCGGAGGAGCTCCAGGACCTGGTGCACGCCGCGCTCCCCGTCCACGGCCAGGCCCCAGAACAGGGGCCGCCCGATGAGCACGGCCTTGGCCCCCAATGCCAGCGCCCTGACTACGTCCGCGCCGCGGCGGATGCCGCCGTCCATGTATATCTCGGCCCTGCCGCGGACGGCCTCTACGATCTCCGGCAGGGTCTCGATGGCCGACAGGGTGCCGTCCATCTGCCGGCCCCCGTGGTTGGACGCCAGGATCCCGTCGACCCCGTGCTCCACGCACAACCTGGCGTCCTCGCCGGTCCTGATCCCCTTGATGATCAGGGGGAGGGACGTGAGGGAGCGCAGCCACTCCAGCTCGGGCCAGGTAAGGGGGTCGGTGTAAGGAGGGTTCCAGTCGGTGGTCTCGTCGGTGCCGGACATCCTGTCCAGGACGGACTTCTGGCCGTAGAAGTTGCCCAGCTGGGTCTCCGGGGGGCGCACGTACCGGTTCCGGATGTCCCTCTCCTTGGGACCCGGGACCGGGGTGTCCACGGTGAGGCAGATGGCGGTGTACCCGGCCTCCTCGGCCCGGTGGACCAGCATCTCCGAGATGTCGTGGCCCCGGTGGTATAGCTGGAACACCAGGGGGCCGCCCGCGGCCGCGGAGACCTCTTCCATGCTGTAGTTGGAGCTTGTGCTGAGGAACATCATGGTCCCGGCTTTTCCCGCGGCCCGGGCGGTGGCAAGCTCCCCGTCCGGATGGGCGGACTGGTGTCCTCCGGCGGGGGCCAGCATCACGGGAAGGCTGATCTTGTGCCCCAGCACCGTCGTCGAGGTGTCCAGGCCGCGCACGTCCACCAGGTACCTGGGCCGGAGGGCCACGGCGTCCAGGGCGCGGCGGTTGCGCGCCGTGGTGATCTCGTCGAAGGCGCCGGCTTCGATGAAGTCCCATATGTGCCCGGGCAGCGCCTGCTTGGCCCGCGCCTCGAAATCGAAGAGGTTGATGGGGTCCAGCCTCATGTCGCCTCCTGTGGTGGCCCCTTGTTTGATCCCGGCCGGAGAGGTGCCAGGGGTTGTTCCCGCCGCCCCCGGGACTCCGCGTCCATGGGGGCAGGGGCTCCCGGCGCGCCAACATTCTACGCCACGCGAAATTTGGGGACAAGTGCGGCTCTCCCCGGGAGGTCGCCGGCGACTCGTGCTGCGCCCATCCGACTGGACGCGGGGCCGTGGGCCTGGGCATGGCCTTGACAAGGCCAAAGGCTGATATTAGTATCCCTGTGTACTGATGGTCGCAATAATGGTTCATCGGCACCACCGTTTCGGTTTCACCTGAGTAGGCGCCTGGTAGAGGCGGAGGGTTCCTCTGTCGGCGCTGGGTTACGCCACACCGCACCGTTCTCCTAACTGATTCCCCAGGACACCCCTCCTCCTTTGCCGGGCATGCTCTCCGTGGGTGCGCAACGGCATCGAGGCCGCTCCCCGTGTTCCACGTCGACCAGGGGAGCGCCTGTAAGAGAAGGAATATGTCCACAGCAACAAGACGCGCCACCTGGGCCCTGATTCTCTGCGTGCTCTTCCTGGCGGCTGCGACCGCCTTGGGCGGCTGCGGCGGCGAGGGTCCGGGCGAGGTGCTGCAGATCGGCGGAATCCCGGACCAGGAGGCCGCCAAGCTGGCCCGCAGGTTCAACACCGTGGCCGACTATCTGCGCGATGAGCTGGATGTCCAGGTGGAGTACGTACCCAGTGTGGACTACGCGGCGTTGGTGACGGCGTTCAAGAACGGCGACGTGCACCTGGGTTGGTTCGGCGGACTCACAGGCGTGCAGGCGCGGGACGCCTCCCCGGGGGCCAGGGCCATCGCCCAGCGCCCCAGGGACACGGAGTTCCACTCGGTCTTCGTGGCCGGGTCGGACCTGGAAGTGACCTCCCTGGAGGACCTGAAGGGACTCACCTTCACCTTCGGCAGCGAGAGCTCCACCTCCGGCCACCTGATGCCCCGCCACTTCCTGCTCCAGGCCGGGGTTGACGCCGACGCGGACTTCCAAGGCCTGCCCGGCTACTCGGGCTCCCACGACAAGACGTGGAAGCTGGTGGAGAGCGGGAGCTTTCAGGCCGGCGCCCTCAACGAGGCGGTCTGGCAGAAGGCCGTGGATGATGGGAAAGTCGACCTGGGGAAGGTCCGCGTGTTCTTCACGACGCCACCCTACTTCGACTACAACTGGAGCGTCCGCGGCGACCTGGACCAGGCCTTCGGGGAGGGGTTCACCCAGCGCATCCAGTCCGCCCTTATGTCCCTCAGCCCGTCCCAGGAGGGGGAAAAGGAGATCCTGGACCTCTTCCAGGCCCAGGGATTCGTTCCCAGCGACAACGGCAACTACGAGGCGATAGAGGACGTGGCCCGAGACCTGGGGATCATCCGGTGAATGGTCAGGTGAACGGACGGGCCCCCATGTTTCTGCTGGAGGGGGTGGGCAAGGCCTATCCCCGCTCGGTGGCGCTGGAGCCGCTGTCCATGCGTATAGACGCGGGGGAGAAGGTGGCTGTGCTGGGCCCCAGCGGCAGCGGCAAGACGACGTTGCTTCACCTCTTGGGGGGAGTGATCCAGCCGGACCATGGGTCCATCACCATCGACGACCGGCCCCTTGCCTACCTGGGCCCGGGCCGGGAGCTGGCGGGCCTGGTGGGCGTCATGCACCAGCAGTTCGACCTGGTGCCTCACCTGGCCGTGGTGCACAACGTGCTGGCGGGCAACCTGGGCCGGTGGGGCACCCTGCGCTCCCTCCTGTCGCTGGTGTCGCCCAGGGAGCGTCACGTGGCGCTGAACGCCCTGGACAGGCTCGGGATCGGGGACAAGCTGTACGAAAGGACTTCGACCCTCTCGGGCGGCGAGCAGCAACGGGTGGCCATGGCCCGTCTGCTGGTGCAGACCCCGAAGGCCATCCTCGCGGACGAGCCCGTCGCCTCCCTGGACCCGGCCCGGGCAGAGGACCTGACCAAGCTTCTGGCGGAGGTGGCTGCGGACTCCGGGAGGACGCTGGTGGCCAGCCTCCACTCGGTGGACCTGACCCGCAAGTACTTCGACCGCGCCGTCGGCCTGCGCAACGGCCGGGTGCAGTTCGACTCTCCCGTGGGAGACGTGACCGACGACGTCCTGGAAAGGCTCTATGACATCGAGGGTCTCGACTCCGCCCGGTAGGTCCGGCCTCCTCCACGGCCGGGGTCTGCTGAGCCTGCTGCTCCTGGCCGCCCTGGGGTGGAGCATGTGGGAGGTGGACTGGACCGGGTCGGTAGTCCACACGGGTGGGGCGGCGGCGGCCGGCGACTTCTTCGGCGCCCTGTTCAGCCTCGACCTCTCGGCGTCGTTCCTGAAGATCGTGCTGGAGGCCACCTGGTACACGGTGGCGTACGCCGTGGCGGGGATAACCCTGGCCGTGGGGCTGGGCCTCGCCCTCGGCGTGGCGGCGTCGGGGGTCCTGGCCCGTTCGCGCACTGTGCGGTGGCCCCTTGTGGCGGGGACGCGCGGGTTGCTTGCGGTCCAGCGGTCCATACACGAGCTCGTGTGGGCGTGGCTGTTCGTGGTGGCTGTGGGACTGTCTCCCATGGCGGCGATACTGGCCCTTGCCATCCCCTATGGAGGGATCCTGGGCCGCATCTACTCCGACATCCTGAACGACGTGCCCCAGGAGCCCCTGCAGGCCCTTAGGGCCTCGGGCGCGGGGGAGTGGAAGGTGCTCCTCTACGGCAGGCTCCCCATGGCGCTGCCCGACATGCTCAGCTACACCTTCTACCGCTTCGAGTGCGCGATCCGGGCGGCCGCCGTCATGAGCTTCGTGGGAATCGCCGGCCTCGGATACCAGATCCAGCTCTCCCTGGACGACCTGCTCTTCGGCCAGGTCTGGACCCTGCTGCTGTTCCTTACGGGCCTGGTCCTTCTGGTGGACCTGTGGAGCTCCATGGTCAGAAGGCGGTTGGTGTCGTGAGCACCCGGTCGGGCTGGATGCCGGCGGCAGGCCCGGGATGGCGCGGTCCCCTCGCCGCGCTGCGGGGTGCGGATGCGGTCCGGTTGTCCCTGGTCGGGTTCCTTGGGTTGGCCGTGGCGTCCTGGGCCTTCGTCCTAGCGGACGGTGCCGGGGGGTTCGGCGCGCTGTTCACGGGCTCCGCGTGGGCCGGTGTCCGGCGTTTCCTGGGCGAGCTGGCCGGGGAGGGCGCCGCCGGGGCCCCGGCGTTTCTGGATGCCGGGCAGTGGGCGGAAGCCGGAGTGCTGGCCTCGGAGACCCTGGCCATGAGCATCCTCGCCATCACCCTGGCGTCGTCGGGGGTGCTGCTGACGGTGCTTCCGGCCGCGAGGAACGTGGCCATGGGCGAGCTGGTCCCGGCGGGCCGGGGGGCGGCCCTCTGGAAGGGTCTGTACCTCCTGGTGAGGGGCGTATTCGTACTGACCCGGGGGGTGCCGGAGCTGGTGTGGGCGATGATCATCGTCTTCTTCCTGTCCCCTGGGATACTTCCCGGCGCTCTGGCCCTGGCTTTACATAACTATGGGATACTGGGCAAGCTGTCGGCCGAGGTGGTGGAGGACCTGGACACGCGCCCGGCCAGGTCCCTGCAGGGGGCCGGGGCCCGCCCCTTCCAGATGATGGCCTACGGGATCTTGCCCCAGGTGCTGCCCCAGCTCATCACCTACACCCTGTACCGTTGGGAGGTGGTCATCCGCACGACCATCGTGGTCGGCTTCGTCAGCGCGGGCGGCCTGGGACGGGACTTCCGGCTGAGCATGAGCTTCTTCCACTACACCGACGTGGCCCTGCTGCTCATGTGGTACGTGCTGCTGGTGATCGGGGTGGACCTGCTGAGCGGGTGGCTGAGGAGCCGCGTCAGAAGCTAGGGGTGGCCCCCGCTCCGGCAGGCCGTACCCACCGTCGATCTGCAGGGACTCACGGTTCGAGGGGCCTATTCCGCGAACGTCCGAGGCGGGGCCCCTAGAGGACCTTGACCCCGGGGAGCTCGCCCTGGACGCTGTAGACCGAGGTGCGGGCGGTGACGTAGATGGTGCGGTTGTCCGGGCCGCCGAAGGCCACGTTGGCGGGCAGCTCGGGGAAGGCGACGGTGCCCACGTGGTGGCCTCCGGGCTCGACGACCCACAGGCCACCCCCTCCGGTGATGTACAGGTTCCCCTCCACGTCCACCTTCATTCCGTCGGGGTTGCCCTCGGCCTCCACGTCCATGTCCACGAAGACGCGGTCGTCGGCGAGGGACCCGTCGGGCCCCACGTCGAAGGCCCGGACGTGCCGCCGGGCCGTGTCATCGATGTAGAGGACGGACTCGTCGGGGGAGAAGGCCAGGCCGTTGGGGCGGTCGAAGTCCGAGATCAGCAGCGACAGGTTACCATCGGGGTCGATGCGGTAGACGCCGTTGAAGCCCTGCTCCCCCGGGTCCGGGAGGATGCCGTAGGGGGGGTCGGTGAAGTATATGGCGCCGCTGGAGTGTACCACCACGTCGTTGGGGCTGTTGAGGCGCTTCCCGTCGTGGCTGTCGGCGACCGTCTCCATGGCGCCCCTGGGCCCTTGGCGGGACACCTGCCGCCCGGCGTGCTCGCAGGCTATCAAGCGTCCCTGCCGGTCGTAGGTCAGGCCGTTGGACTGGCGGCTCGGGCGGATGTGGGGCTCGGCGGCCCCGCCGGGAGTCAGCCGGTATATGGTGTCGGCGGGTATGTCGCTGAACAGCAGGTACCCGTCGGGATGCCACACGGGGCCCTCGGTGAACTGGAACCCGGTGGCCAGGAGCCGAGGCTCGTCGGGAAGTACGAGGTCGGTTAGCGCGCGGGCCGTGGGTACTCCTATGCCATCCGGCACGCTCCCCTTCGCTACGCTGCGGGTCGCTTGGCGGCGGCGTTGGACTGTGCGAACGACGGCGGCCCCGGCGGCTTATCCGGGACAGGGGGTCCCGGCGGGCCCTAGTCGTAGGGCTGGAGCTTGATCTCGTGCAGGGCCGGGATGACCTCTTTGCCCATGAGCTCGATGGACCGCATCACGTGTTTGTGCTCCATGGCCCCTTCGTTGCCGTAGATGTGGAGGTAGCCGGGACTGAGGCGCTGGATGACCTCCGTCAGCTTTCGGGTGACGGTGTCGGGGTTGCCGACGATGATGTTGTTGACGCCCTGGAGCTCTTCGTAGGACATTCCGACGCCCAGCCCGCCGCCGCCGGCCACGTTGCCGATGGGGCGCTTGGCCTTGACCTCGACGGCAGCCCTGGACTGGTAGCCGGGGGGGTCGTTGTGCTCCCTGGGGCCGCGCTGGCGGTGCCCGATGGTCCACATGAACTCGCGGCCGATCTCCACGGCCTCTTCGTCGGTATCCGCCACCAGGGCCCGGAGAAGATAGCCGAAGTTGCCGGGCCCGGGCTTGAACCCGACCTCCTGGGCGGTCTCGATGTACACCTGCTTGAGCCACTCGGTGGTGTCCACCAGGGCGCCCAGGTTCATGTACGGGTACTGGTGGGTGGCGGCCCAGACCACGCTCTCGGGGCTGCCGGTGCCGGGGAACCAGATGTCGGGATGGGGCTTCTGGATGGGCAACACCCACGGGTTCACGGCGCGGTAGTGGTAGTGCTCCCCTTCGTAGCGGAAGGGTCCCGGCTCGGTCCAGCACTTGAGGATGAGGTCGTGGGCCTCCTCGAACCGCTCCCGGTTCTCCGTGGGATCGATGCCGCCCTGCAAAGACTCGACGGCGGTCCCCCGCACGAAGCCGGAGATTATGCGGCCGTTGGAGTAGCAGTCCAGCATGGCCAGCTCCTCGGCCATGCGAACGGGGTCGTTGATGGCGATGACGTTGCCCAGGATGGCTATCTTGACGTTCTTGGTCAGCTTAGCGATGACCGCCGCGTCCAGGTTGACCGACGGCTTCATGCACCAGTAGGAGGCGTGGTGCTCGTTGCTCATGATGCCGTCGAAGCCCACCTCGTCGGCCAGGGCGTACTGCTCGTGGTACTCGTTGTAGAGCCGGTGGGCCTTGTGGGGGTCAAAGTACCGGTTGGGGAAGCCGAGGCGGCCCGAGTCGTATTGCTCCAGGTCTTGGTCGGTGACGGGGCCGTAGGGCTGCTCAGAGAACCAGTAGACCTCCACCTTGTCCGTCGGCCTGGCTAGTTGCTGGGCCATGGGGTCCCTCCTTCTTTTGGCCGTGGCGTTGGCCGTGGCGCCCATTCCCTGTCCCGGTGCGGCGGCAATCAGAGCTTGGAGAGGAACTCCAGCGTGGCGTCGAGGAACTCCTGCGGCTTCTCGAACTGGGGAGAGTGGCCGCATTCTTCGATGATACGCAGGGTCGAACCCTTCAGGGACTGGTGATAGATCTCCCCGGCGTTGAGGGGGACGATACCGTCCTGGCGGCCCCAGACTATCAGGGACGGGACCTCCACCAGCTTGAGGTATTCGGGCAGCACCGGGTTGTGCATGTACGGCTTCCAGCAGAGCCGCGACGCCATCTCGCGGTTCCTCCACTGGACGTCCTCCTCGGGGGAGAGGTAGGGCGCCTCGGGCGCCTTGCTATGGTCGTGGTAGATCAGCTCCTGGGTCTGCTCGGGGGACACCATCAGGGTCTCGGCGATCTCCCCCACCTGGGGCCGGATGCCCACGGCGTTGACCAGCACCAGGGCCTTTATCCTGTGGGAGTCCATGGCCGCCAGCTCGGCCGCTATCCATCCGCCCATGGAAAACCCCATCAGGACGGCGTCTTCCAGGCCCGCGCTTCGCATGAAGCCGACGTAGAAGTGGGCGACGTCGTTGATGGTGCTCACCCACGGGGGCCGCGGGGTCTTGTCGTAGCCCGGGTGGGAGGAGGCGTAGACCGTGTAGTGCTTGGCCAGGGCGTCGTGGTAGTCCATCCAGCGATGGTTGCCCCTGGCCCCGTGGAGGAGCAGCAGGGGAGGCCCGCTGCCTCCCTTGAGGACCTGGGTCTTCGTGCCGCCCACGTCGACGAACTCCTCGGTCCAGCTTTGCGTTGTCGTCATCGCCTTTCGGCCTCCGTCAGTGTGAGGGGGTTACCCGGATCCAGGCGGGCGGCGGTCCTGAGGGGAGGGGTTGGCTGGGGGCGCCGCCGACACTGAGAGTTTGGCCCAGAGGGTTGTGTTTGTCAAGGGTAGGCCCCGGCTTGCGGCCCGCGCCCTCGGCGGATATGCTAGCCACCTATGGGCAGACCGTCTTGATCCAGATCAGCGGGCCGGCAGACCTCCTCAGGCGCACCAGGGGGATGTACTACGGCTGGTGGCTGGCCGTCCTGGGCGCCGTCATAATGGCCCTGGGGACGGTGCCCTTCTTCCAGGGCATGCCGGTATGGAACCCGGTCATCCGGGCCCGCCTGGGGTGGACCAAGGACCAGCTCGTGTGGGCCTTCGCCCTGACCCGCGTGGAGGGCGGCCTGCTGGGCCCGTTGGAGGGCTTCCTCATAGACCGGCTGGGCGCCCGGCGGATGGTCCTGGTCGGGTGCCTGATACTGGGAGGCGGGTTCATCCTCTTCAGCCAGGTACGGGAGCTGTGGCAGCTCTACCTGGTCTTCATCATGATGAGCCTGGGAGCGGCCCTGGGCACCTGGCTCCCCATGATGACGGTGATGAACTCGTGGTTCATCCGCAAGCGCACCCTGGCCATGTCCATTGTCCAGGAGGGGTTCGCCGTCGGCGGGGTAGTGGTGCCGCCGCTGATGGCCTGGTCCATCGGCGGGACGGCGGTGGAGGACCCGGAGCGGTACGGGTGGCGGGCCACGGCGGCGGCCATAGGCCTAATAATCGCCGCCCTGGCCTTCCCCATCTCCCGGCTGGTGAGGGACCGGCCCGAAGACCTGGGGCTCGTGCCCGACGGCGTGCCCCCCGAGCCCCGGCGGCCCGAGGGGCCGCAGGTGGGGACCCCCACCGGCGGCGAGATGGACTACACGTGGCGGCAGGCCGTTGGGACGAAGGCGTTCTGGTTCATCAGCATGGGGCACGGCGCGTCGTCCATTGTCATCGTCACCATCATGGTGCACTTGGGGCTCATGCTGGACGACCGGGGCTTCTCCCTGGGGGCCATAGGGCTGGTGGTGTCCACCTACACGGGGCTGAACGCCGTGTTCGTCCTGGTGGGAGGGTACGTGGGCAGCCGGGTGCCCGTGAGGTACGCCCTGTTCGGCTTTTCGGCCCTGCAGTCCGGGGCGGTGGCGGTCCTGTTGGTGGCCGGCGACGACGCCCTGCTGGTATTCCTATTCGCCGTGCTGCTGGGCATCGGGTTCGGCGGCCGCAACCCCCTGAGCTCCGCCATAAGGGGCACCTACTTCGGCCGGAAGGACTACGCCACCATAACCGGGCTGGGCATGGTGATAATGAACGTGTTCCTGTTCACCGCCCCGGTTGTCGCCGGGTACATCAGCTACGACACCGCCTTTGCGGGAGTGGCGGTGGTCTGCCTGTTGGGGTCGGGCCTGTTCCTGTTCCTGGGCGACCCCCAGCCGCCCCCCGCGCCGCGGATACCCGTGCGGAGGCCTGGGGTGTGAGGGGGGGTGGCTCCATGCCTGGACTTTGGGTCTAAGACGCATGAACTGGTGCCTTGCTAGCCCCACCCAGAGCCGAGGCACCGTGGCGAAGACGCACCGGAGTATCTCCGTCGTGAGACGCCTCAGCGGGCTGTGGACAGTCTAAAACCCCACCTCTATCCAGTTTCTTTTCGTCGTCAACTCTTGAAGGTCCTGAACTTGCCCAAGCTCCGTCACTTCTGGAAGTCCTCGGCGGTCGGCGGAATCCGGGAGAACCATTTGTGATTGTAGACGGCTTCCCGTTCCGCGTATACGTCGTCAACTAGGTCTGGCGATTGGGACGGCCTGCCTGTTTTTTGGTTGCTGTGACGCGGTGAATTCCATCGTTGCCTCCGTTCAGGTGCTCTTCACTCTATCCATGCGTGTAACGTGGTCGTGTGAGTGTCACATGCCTTTCATGTTAGCTGCGGTGGCAATATGGCGTCAAGCTACCCGCGTCAGTGGCGCGGAGGCGGCCTGCCGAGGCCATGTCCGTCACTCCTGAGCAGGCTGGAGTCGGGGCCACCCCACCCCTGGATTCCGGCTCGGGGGCCGGAATGACGGGTGGGGTGGGGCCGCCGTTGTCAGCGGTGGGGGTGGGTTTCTGAGGGCGAGGCGATGCCGATTCCCTCATGTGTCATTCCGAGCGTAGCGAGGAATCTCTCCATGCCCCCCGGTATTGGGCCGGGGGCCTCGTGGCGTAGGGTGCTCGTAGTAGGGTCTCTGAGATTCCTCGGCTCCGCTTCGCTGTGCTCGGAATGACAGGCGAGGGGGGTTTCCCTCCCACCGTCATTCCCGCGAAAACGGGAATCCAGGGGCGGGGGCCCGCTCCGGATGCGAGGAAGGCAGGACCAGGGTAGCGCGGTGGCTGGCTATGCCGCCCCCACCCCTGGGTCCCGGCCTTCGCCGGGACGACGGTGTGGAGGCGAGGCTGGCTTGGGGAAACTGGCCTGAGATTCCTCACCTGCGGCTAGGAACGACGGGTTGGGGGCCCGTCGTTGTCAAGGCGTACGCCGGTGGGGTGTGGGCCCAGGGCGCTAGGCTGGCTGGTCGTTGGGGCCGTCCAGGAGGCTGCGGACGGTGGCGAAGACGCCGTGGAACATCTCGGTGGTGAGGCGTCCCGTCTGGGTGTTCTGCTGGCTGGGGTGGTAGGACGAGACGAGGGTGACTCCGCCGGGCAAGGGCTGGACGCCCCCGTGGCTGAAGGCGGGCTTGGGGAAGGGGGCCGCGTCCGCTCCAAGGAAGACGCGGTAGGCGGCCAGGTAGGAGTCGAAGGCGATGCGTCCCAACGCCACTACCACCTGCAGCCTCTCCAGAGACCCAAGCTCAGCCAGCAGGTAGGGGCGGCAGCTCAGCAGCTCGTCCCGCAGGGGCTTGTTGGCGGGCGGGGCGCAGCGTATCGCCGCGGTCACATAGGCGTCCCGCAGGGAGAGGCCGTCGTCCCGGTGCCTGGAGGTGGGCTGGTTGGCGAAGCCGAACCTGTGGAGGGCGCCGTACAGCCAGTCCCCGCTGCGGTCCCCGGTGAACATGCGCCCGGTGCGGTTTCCGCCGTGGGCCGCCGGGGCCAGGCCCACGAGCAGCAGCCGGGCCTGGGGGTCTCCGAACCCGGGCAGAGGGCGGCCCCAGTAGTCGGCCTCACGGTACATGCGCCTCTTGGTCCGGGCCACGCGCTCCCGGTACTCCACCAGCCGGGGGCAGATGGTGCAGGCGACGATCCGGCCGTTGATCTCCGTTATTTGCTGGAATGGGCCGATGGCGCCGGGCGGCATTTCAAACCGGCGGGTCACACCGGCGGGCGCCGGGTGTGCCAGTCGGTGGCCTGCTGGTAGGCGTGGGCCGCCTTCATCACCGTGGCTTCGTCGAAGGGGCGGCCGGCTAGCTGCAGGCCGATGGGCAGCACCGGGTCGGTGGAGAACCCGCAGGGGACGGAGATGGCGGGGACCCCGGCCAGGTTGAAGGGGGTGGTCCAGCTATTGCGCCCCATGAGGTCCGCCATGAGGTGCTCCTTGCTCTCCACCCCGGCGCGGGTGCGTATCGGGGGCGCCAGAATGGGGGAGGTGGGCAGCAGCAGCAGGTCGACCCCTTCCAGGGCCTCCAGCACCTGTCTCCGGACCACCTGCCTCAGCTTCTGGGCCTTGTAGTAGGCCCGGGCCGGCAGGATGCTCCCCGTCAGGTTCCGTATCTGGATGTTGTGGTCGTACTCCCCAAGGCGCTCCCTTATGTTCCGGCGATGGACGGAGGCGCCCTCGGGGTAGGCGATGCCGTTGAATATCACGCCGCAGTGGGGCGCCAGGGACACGGACACATCCTCTACGGTTGCCCCGAGCTCCCCTAGCGTGGAGGCCGCCTTCACGACGGCCTCCTGGACCTCTCCGTCCATCTGGTCGTCGTCCATGCGCTCCCTGACGATGCCGATCTTCATGCCGGCGACGCTGCCGTCCAGGGCGGCCAGGTAGTCCGGCACCGGCGCGTCCCAGGTGTAGCGGTCGTTGGGGTCGTGGCCGGCGATGGCCCCCAGGGTTATGGCGCAGTCCTCGACGGTCCGGGAGATGGGCCCGGCCATGTCCATGGACCAGACGGCGCCGATCATGCCGTGGCGGCTGACCCGGCCGAAGCTGGGCCTGAGGCCAACGACCCCGGAGAAGGCGCCCGGCCCGCGAATGGAGCCGCCGGTGTCCTCTCCCAGGGAGGTGGCGCACAGGAAGGCGGCGGTGGCCGCGCCCGAGCCGCTGCTGGAGGTGCCGGGGTTCCGGCCCAGGTCCCACGGGTTGTGGGGCACGCCGTAGTGGTGGGCCACCGCGGTGCCCATGGCGAACTCGCTCATGTTGAGCTTGCCGAGGAGGATGCCGCCGGCCCTGTCGAGGTTGGCGATGACGGTGGCGTCATCCTGGGGAACGAAGTCGCTGAGTATCGACGAGCCGCCGGTGGTGAGTATGCCCCGGGTGTTGAACTGGTCCTTGACGGCGTAGGGAATGCCGTGCATGGGGCCGCGGTAGCGGCCTGCGGCGATCTCGTTTTCGGCCGCCTTCGCCGCCTGAAGCGCGTGGTCGCCCGACACGGTTATGTACGAGTTCAGCTTGCCGTCGACCCGCTGGATGCGTTCCAGATACGCTTCCGTGGCCTCCACGGGGGAGACTTCCCGTTTCCCGATGAGGGCCGCCAGCTTGGTCGCGGATAGAAAGGGTATGTCTGCCTTGTCCACTATGGCACCTCTCTATGTGTGGGGGCGTACCGGCGGGTCCGAGCCGACCCCGCGGGGGTCAGGACCCGGCCGCGGAGGGGACGGCGGGAGGCATGCGGACCGGATGCGCCGTGCCCTGCTTCTCCTGGATGCGCTCCTGGTCCCAGAAGTCCGAGTAGCTGAGGGCGCGGGGGCAGTGGCCGAAGGACTCTTCGATCTCGACGATGATCCCTTGCTGCACCCCCCGGTACCCGTCGGGGTTGTACATGGACTCCTCGACCCGATGGCGGTCGAGCTCCTCCCTGGTGACCATCGAGACCTTGCCGTTGACCCGTACGATGTCGGCGATGCCCGGGATGAAGAAGCACAGCCCCACGTAGGGGTTCTCGTCCATGTTCAGGTACGACTGGAACAGCTTGTTGCCGGCCACGTCGGGCACCAGGAGACGCCGGTCGTCCAGGATGCGGACGAACCCCGGCTTGCCGCCCTTGGGAGAGGCGTCGCACCTGCCCTCCCGGTCGCTGGTGGCCATGACCAGGAAAGGGGACTCCTGGATGAACCGCCGTACGGGGTCGGTGAGGCTGTCCTTCACCTTGGTCGCGGCGCGCTCGGAGGGGAACCCAAAGGTGCTGGTGAACCTGTTGTCGAAGTCCGCTTCGCCCTTTGCCATGAGGCCTCCTTAGAAGGCTTGGGAGACGCTTGGACCGGCTACTCCACCGGCCTTTGGCGCCATCCGGATGGCCCATTCTACTCCAGGCCACGGGGAGCCGCAACCGGACGCGGACAGGTCGCCAAGCCGCCCAGGGCGTGGTTTAATGGTAGCCCCGGCCCCGAGGCCGACGGGGCCGAGCAGGTTAATTCAGGAGGCGACGATGTATTTCCACGACCCGAAGGGCAGGCAGGCCAAGGAGCTGGCGCCGGGTGTGACTACGAAGACCTTCTGGGGCGAGAACATGCTTCTGTCCTTCGTGGAGCTCGAGCCCGACTCGGTGGTGCCCAATCACACCCACCCCCACGAGCAGGGCGGCATCATGGTCGAGGGAGAGCTGGAGATGGACATCGCCGGCGAGACGCGGGTGCTGAAGCCGGGGGACATGTACATCATTCCCGGGAACGTGGAGCACAAGGCCAGGTCGATCTCGGGCCGGGCCGTGGCGCTGGACATCTTCAGCCCGGTGCGGGAGGAGTTCAAGTACTAGGGCTGCTCTGAACCCACAAGCCCCTCCCGGGTTCCTGGGCCCGCCCTCCCACCCCGCGCTCCGCGCGGGCAAGGAGGCCCAGCCCCTCGGTGGGCCGCCAGAGGAGTTGTTCAGGCCGTACCCGGGGGGCTGGAGGGCAGGAGGCCCCAGGCGCCGGGCGGCCAGTACCTGAACCAGGCGGCACCCACGATGGCGGTCACCTCCACCGGGCCGAACCGGCGGCTGTCGTCGGGACGGCCGGGGTGAGAGGGGTTGCGGTTGTCCCCCAAGACGAAATACTGGCCCTCGTGCAGGACCCACTCCACCTCGCGGTCGAGGGGTTTGGTCGTGTCGGGTGTTCCACCGCTGTCGCTCGGATGGGGTACAGAGGGCAGGTAGGGCTCGTCCAGGACCCGCCCGTCCACGTAAACGCGGCCGCTGCGTACTTGCACCCGGTCGCCCGGCAGCCCGACCACGCGTTTCAGGAGGGTCATCCCCGGCCGTAGGTGGTGCCGGAATACCACGACGTCTCCCCTGTTGGGTCCTCTGTCCCGGCCCAGGCGGCGTACCAGCACGTACTGGTCGGTGTCGAAGTTGGGGAGCATGCTGTCCCCGCGGACTACGAAGGGGACGGAAGTCGCCAGCCGCGGCAGCCACGTCATCCAACGTAGGGGGCCGCCCTCGAGCGCTCTTCTCAAGGGCGGCCCCATTCTGCGGGAATCATGCCCGGGTCCCGGGGGCGTGTATGGTCCAGAGGGCGCCTAGGCCCCGAAGCGGACCTCGGCCAGCTCGTCCTTGTACTCCACGTTCTTGGTGGCCCAGTATATGGCGGCTATCTTGTCCACCGTGGCCACCAGCTCCTTGGCGGCGTCCAGGTCCACGGTCTGCTTGTTCTTGGAGCACAGCTTGCTGGCGTTCCATATCTGGGAGTGGATGTCCGGGTTCTGCTCCACGTGCTCGGGCCGGAAGTAGTCGTGCCAGAGGATGTCCAGCTCGTTCTTGCAGACGTCGGCGTGCTGCTCCTTGACGGAGATGTAGCGGGCCAGGGTGTTGGCGAAGGCCGCGTGGTCGGCACCCTCCTCCAGCGCCTGTATGCGCATCACCATCTTCTGCACCGTCTGAGCGGCGATCTTGGCGCCGATGGGGTCGTATATGCCGCAGGGGATGTCGCAGTGGGCGTGGGCGATTCCGGCCGGGAACACCCGGTCGACTACCTTGATAAGGCTGTTCAGCATTCTTGGGGGCCCTCCTTAAGCGTACGATTTCAACCCTGACATTTTAGCCCCTTGGCCCCGGGTTCGCAATCACCCTCACCCGACCCTCTCCCTCGAGGGAGAGGGTCGTTGGCTAGCACACCGGCCGGTTGAGGATGTCGGAGCCGACTCTTCTGGGTATCAGCTTGCCGTCCCCGGGGGTGCCGAAGAACTGGCCGTTCTCCACCATCACCTTGCCCCGCAGGATGGTGGTCACCGGCCACCCGTTGATCTCCCAGCCGTCCCAGACGCTGTAGTCTCCCAGGTGCAGGTCGGAGAGCTCCAGGTCCTTGTGTATGGTGGGATCGATGAAGACGATGTCGGCGTCGCTTCCCGGGGCGATGGCCCCCTTCCTGGGGTAGTAGCCCATGATCTTGGCCGCGTTGGTGGAGGTGGCGTCGACGAAGTGCCGGAGGGACATCCCGCGCTTGACCACTCCCTCGCCGTAGGTTATGCCCATGCGGGTCTCGACGCCGTGGTGGCCGCCGGTGACGTCCAGGATGGTCTTTCCCGACATCTTCATGCTGAAGTCGGTGCAGGAGCCGTCGGTGGCCATGCAGCTTATGGTGCCCTTGAGCAGGCCGTCCCAGAGGGCCAGCCGGTCCTCCTCGGACTTCAGGGAGGGGTAGGTGTGGTAGATGGGGCCGTTTTCCCGGCGATAGTCGTCGGCGGTGAAGCTGACGTAGTTGTGCAGGGTCTCGGCGTAGAGGGGGAGGCCGCGGCCCCTGGCCTCCTCCAGGGCCCGGACTCCCTCCTTGGCGCTGACGTGTACGAAGTATGTGGCCGCGCCGGTCCACTCGGCCATCTTCAGGATGCGCCGGAAGGAGACGTCCTCGGACATGTTGTTATGTATCTCGTGGATGTAGTACCACTGGGTCCGCTCCTCCTCGGTCAGCTTCTTGTACATGTACTGGACGATGTCGTCGTCCTCCGAGTGGATGAACATCATGCCGCCGTGGGCGGCCGCCTGCTCCATCGCCGCGTTGACGTGGCCCATGCGGGCCATCCAGTGCCTGTCGTCCTCCCAGCCCGCCGACTGGCGGATGTTGGTGGTGAACATCTTGAAGGTGGGGTAGCCTGACTGGATGGCCTCCTTGACCTGGTCCACCACGTTCTGCTGGAAGTTGCCCAGGAGGGTGCAGTGGTAGGAGTGGTCGCAGTATCCCTGGCCCTTCCACCGGGCCTCCTTGGCGGCTATGGCCTGGGGGATGTCCAAGCCCGGGTGGACCATGGCGAAGTCCGTGACGGTGGTCGTGCCGCCGAAGAGGGCCGCGCGGCTGGCGGGCTCGGGCCCGGCGGACTCCACTCCAGGGCGGCCCGGCACCGGGAAGCCGATGTGGGCGTGGGGCTCGATGCCCCCGGGGACGACTATCTTGCCCGTGGCGTCCATGACCCTGCCCACGTCGCCGGGCAGGGAGCCGGGCGAGGCCACGGCGGCGATCTTCTCTCCCTCCACGGCCACGTCCCAGTCTCCCACGCCCCACGGCGTGACCACCTGTCCGCCCTTGATCAGCAAGTCAATCATGGCTGCCCTCCCTCGTCTTATCTGCCTGCCGGTTACCCCCTTGGGGGGAGTGGGTGAGCCCTGGTCGGCTCTCGTTCACAACGGGGCACAAAGGAGAGAGCGGTCTAGCACGCGGGCCGGTTGAGAACGTCCGCGTCGATCTTGCGGGGGATGAGCTGGCCCCCTCCCGGGGTGGCGAAGAACTGACCGTTCTCGACCACGACCTTGCCCCTGAGGATGGTCGTCACGGGCCAGCCGTGGATGGGCCACCCCTCCCAGATGCTGTAGTCGCTGATATGCAGGTCGCTCAGGTCGAGGTTTCTGTCGATGGTGGGGTCTATCAGGACTATGTCGGCGTCGCTGCCCGGGGCGATGGCGCCCTTCCTGGGATACATTCCCATGATCTTGGCGGCGTTGGCCGAGGTGACTTCGACGAAGCGTTGGAGAGACATTCCCAAGTCCCCCACGCCGACGCTGTAGGTGATGCCCATCCGGGCCTCGGTGCCGTTGTGGCCTCCGGTCATGTCGTTGACGCTCTTGCCGTGGGTCTTCACCGAGTAGGAGGAGCAGAACTCGTCGGTGGCGATGGTGTTGAGGCCCCCCTTGACGAGCCCTTCCCACAGCGCCTGCCGGTCCTCCTCCGACTTCAGGGATGGGTAGGTGTGGTACTTCATGCCGTCGGGCTTCTTGTAGTCCTCGGCGTTGAAGCAGGCGTAGTTGTGCAGGGTCTCGCCGTAGACCGGCAGGCCCTTTCCCCGGGCCTCGAGGATGGAGTTGACCCCCTCTTTGGCGCTGACGTGTACGAAGTACACAGCCGCGCCGGCCCACTCGGCCAGGCGCAGCACGCGGCGGAAGGAGACGTCCTCCACCATGTTGGTGTGCACCTCGTAGATGTTGAACCACTCGGTGCGCTCTTCCCGGTCCAGCTTGGCGTAGTTGTACTGGACCATGTCGTCGTCCTCGGAGTGTACGGTCAACAGGCCCCCGTTGGCCGCCGCCTGCTCCATGATGGCCGAGATGTGCCCCATGCGGGCCTGCCAGCCCACGCCCGGGGGGATGCGGGACTGGGGCAGGATGTCGGTGGTGAAGATCTTGAAGGTGGGGAAGCCCGACTGGATGGCCTCGGGCACCTGGGCGATGGTCCTCTGGGAGATGTCTCCCAGGAGCATGCAGTGGTAGGTGTAGTCGCAGTAGGAGCCGCCCCGCCACCTGCCGTTCTTCTCCTCGATGGCGGAGAAGATGTCGCTGCTGGGCTCCACGTGGGCGAAGTCCATGATGGTGGTGGTGCCGCCGAAGAGGGCCGACCGGCTGGCCTCGTCGGGGGGCGCCGTCTCCGCGGGGGGATGCATGGGCCTGGCGGGGGCCATGTGGGGGTGTCCCGTCACCGAGGTCCAGATGGGCATGGCCACGTGGGAGTGGGGCTCGATGCCCCCGGGCACTACTATTTTGCCCGAGGCGTCGACCACCCGGCCCACGTCGCCGGGCAGGGAGCCGGGGGAGGCCACGGCGGCGATCTTCTCTCCCTCCACGGCCACGTCCCAGTCGCCCACGCCCCAGGGCGTGACCACCTGCCCGCCCCTGACTATCAGGTCGATCATGCTCCACCTCCCCCTGTCGTGATGGCAGTAGTGATTGTACCAGGATTTCGCTGGTGCGACACCATTTGAGACTGCGGTTCCATGCGCCCGACTCACGACTTGAGCAGGCTATCGAAGTTTATGGCGAGTCCGGGTCTGCTCCGGAATGGTCCCGTGGGTCACGGCGTCGCGGCCCTCTGGTCTCCGAACTCCTGCCAGGTTGCGACGCCGTCGCCGTCGAAGTCGACTTTCAGGACCGGATACTGGCGGGATGTGCCAAAATACCAGGGATCATCTCCCCCGGTTGCGGCGTTGTCATCTTCATCGGCGTCATCCAGGTCCGCGTTCCAGCCACTGTATATGCCGGTATACCCGGTGGGCGCCTGCAAATCGGTAGTGGTCTTCCCCTCGACCCCCTCGGAGCCCCCATTTCCGACTCCAATCCCCAAACCTGAGGTTCGAGTGTCCCAGTAGCTGTCGTCAACCCTGGCGGAACCTGGTGAACCTGCCCCGACCAGCCCGCCGACGGACTCATCGCCCGACACGCTTCCGGTGGCATAGCTGGCGACGACCCTCCCGACGTTTGCCCCGACCAGTCCGCCGACGGTCTCACGGCCCGACACGCTGCCGGTGGAGTAGCTGGCAATGACCCTGTGGGAAGTATAGCCGACGAGGCCGCCACCGTTCTCGTCGGCGGAAACGCTGCCGCTGGCGTAACTTGCAATGATGATGCCACTCTTCCCAACCAGTCCGCCGACCTGATCCGTGCCTGATACGGCGCCTGTGGCATAGCTGGCGAAGACTCTTCCGCCGGTATACCCGGCCAGCCCGCCGACTTCCCGGCTACCAGACACGCTGCTGGTGGCGTAGCTGCGGCTGATCTGGCCCGTATTGCTCCCCACCAGCCCGCCCACGGCCCGGCTGCCGGACACTATACCGGCTACGTAGGCCCCGTCGACTACGCCCCTGTTCTGGCCGGCCAGCCCGCCGACATTGTCGACTCCCCTCACTTCCACATCGAGCAGCCCTATTTCCCTGATGACGCTTGCATCGTCCGTCAACCCGAACAGGCCTGCTGACCCCGGGTCGACGCGTCGGGTGGGGCGGCTGATGTACAGGTTGCTGATGGTATGCCCGTTGCCGTCGAAGGTGGTACGGAACCGCCTTCTAGCATCGCGCGAGTCCTCCCGGCCAATGGGCAGCCAGCCGCTGCCGGTGACCCAGGCGGCGTTGACTGCGCCGGAAGCGTAGCTGTCGGTCCTGTCGAAGTCCAGAGACCGGAGCAGCTCGTAGCCGTTGCAACGCTTTTCACAGACCGCTTCCATCTCGGCAGCGGGAAACGCCGCGGCGTAGGCCTGCTCGCCGGACCCGTAGTCCCGCCTCCCGTTGCCGTCAAGGTCGTATCGTATGGCGTCCAACTGCTCCAAGGTAGAGACATCTATGAGGCGGTCGCCATCGGTGTCGTATTTGCCGTTGGCTGCCGCGTCCTCTTCATCGACAGAGGACACAGGCGTGTGTTGCCGGCCGAACTCCTGCCAGGTTGCGGTCCCGTCGCCATCGAAATCGACTTTCAGGGCGGGATACTGGCTGCTTGTGCCAAAGTCCCAGAAATCGTCGGCCCCGGTCGCGGGGTTGCCGTCCCCGTCGATGTCGTCTACGTCGCTGTTCCAGCTGCCGTATATTCCTGTGTAACCGGTGGGCGACTGCAACTCGGCCGTGCTCCTGCCCCCGGTGGACTCATGGCCGGCTCTGGCAGTCAAGCCGGAAGTTTCGATATCCCAGTAGCAGTAGCTGATTGCGGCGCCGGGGTCGA
>JAGWBJ010000020.1:29445-50948 GCA_021295955.1 Dehalococcoidia bacterium
GGCGGCAATGATGCCATTCGTGCCCCCGACCAGCCCCCCGACATTCTCACCGCCCGACACCGCACCCGTGGCATAGCTGGCGCCGATAATGCTGTTAACGCTGAAACCGACCAGCCCGCCGACACCATAGCCCCCCGACACGGCGCCATTGGCGTAGCTGGCGCTGACCGTGGCGAAATTGGTCATCCTCCCGGCCAGCCCGCCTACGGATAGATTGCCGGACACGTTGACCGACGCGTAGCTGGCGTGGATCGCACCTCGACTCTCGCCAACCGGCCCACTGACGAGGACCCGGCCCGGGCCGCTATTCAGGCCGACCAGCCCGCCCACGTAGTCGTCGCCTGTGACGCTGCCCGTGGCGTGGCTCGCCCTGAGGACCCCTCGATTCACGGCGACCAGCGCACCGACATAATCACCCCCGTACACCTCGACCCCTTCTAGGCCGGTTGCGCGGACCACGCTCGAATCGCCGGCATAGCCGAACAGGCCGACAGCGCTTCTGGCACGGTCGATGTACAGGTTACTGATTGTATGCCCGTTGCCGTCAAAGGTGGCGTTGAACTGCTTACTCCTGGTTCCAATGGGCAGCCACCCCGTGCCGCCGGTCCACGCGGCACTGACTGCCCCGGAGGCGTAGCTGTCGGCTTGATGGAAGTCCAAGGGCAGTGTCAGCTCGTAGCCTTTGCAGCCCTGGCTGCAGACCACTTCCCCCGGGTCGGCTGGGAACGCCGCGGCATAGAGGTCGGCGTCGCCGTCCGCCTCCCCGTCGCCGTCGAGGTCGTAGCGAATCGCGTCCAACTGGTCCAGGTTGGAGACCTCAATGAGGCCGTCTCCGTCGGCGTCTTCCTTCTTGTTAAGTGGACTCGGTGTGGAAACGGTAATAGCTGGGGTCGCGGTGGAGATCCCCGTAGGCTCCGTCGTCGCCGCGGTTTGGGAAGCCGGTGCAGGCGTTCGACCCGAAACGGGCGTGCCCGGCGCCCCTACGGTTGGGGGGATTGGGCTGGGTGGTGCGGGTGTATCGGCCCTGGCGGGGGCAGTGGGCAGACCGCCCTCTCCCTCTCCCTCTTCGGCATCGTCGCCGTCGGACTGGAGAGACCCGTTATCCCCATCGCCCCATGGTAGTAATTCTTCGATGAATCCGGGTGAGAATCCCTGCCAGTATGCCACCGCGCCTACTATGACTACGACCGCTAGCAGCAGGACGAAAAACCCACAGCCACACCCACACCCGCCCGACCTGGATTCAGGCTCCTCCTCCAAGGGACCCGATAGGTAATCGAGCGGGTGATCGCTGGTACTGCCGGACATGGGCCTCCAAATCGAGCATCGCTGTGCGCGGTTACTATATTTCAGTTTACCGGGACAGAGCGTCGAGGTCCGTCTCGCCGGTCGGAGATCCGGCTTCTCAGGAAGCCGGTTGCCGCCACTTCAGGCACTCATACGGGCTCTGGATGTTCGACGCGAGAGTCCCTGGCCCTCTGCACCTCCCCCATGGCAGCAGCCTGCCATGGGGAGCCGATGCTCCTACCGGGAGCCGTCCTCCCGGAGCCACCGGGCCACGTCCTTGGCGTAGTAGCTGAGGATGATGTCGGCGCCGGCGCGCTTGATGGCGGTGAGCACCTCGACGGCCGCGCGCTGCTCGTCCAGCCAGCCGTTGGCCGAGGCGGCCTTCAGCATGGAGAACTCGCCGCTGACGTTGTAGGCGGCTATGGGGTAGTTGAAGCTGTCTCGGGCCCTGGCTATGACGTCCAGGTAGGCGAGGGCCGGCTTCACCATGACCACGTCGGCGCCCTCTTCGATGTCCAGCTCTATCTCACGCATGGCCATGCGGCGGTTGGCCGGGTCCATCTGGTAGCCGCCCCGGTCTCCGAAGGAGGGGGCCGACTCGGCGGCGACGCGGAAGGGGCCGTAGAAGGCCGAGGCGTACTTGGCGGCGTAGGCGATGATGGGCACGTCCTTGAACCGGTTCTGGTCCAGGGTGGTGCGTATGGCCTTGACCTGGCCGTCCATCATGGCCGAGGGGGCCACCACGTCAGCGCCCGCCAGAGTGTGGGACAGGGCGGTGCGGGCCAGCAGCTCCAGGGTGGCGTCGTTGTCAACCCGGTCGCCGTCGACGATGCCGCAGTGTCCGTGGTCGGTGTACTCGCACAGGCACACGTCGGTTATGACCAGCATGTCGGGCACCGCCTGCTTGATCACCCGGATGGCCTCCTGGATGATTCCCTGCTCGTCGTAGGCTTCCCGGGCCCGCGGGTCCTTGTTTTGGGGAATGCCGAAGAGGAGTACGCCGGGAATTCCCAGCTCCGCCGCCTCGGTCACCTCGGCAAGGAGGTGGTCGACGGAGAGCTGGTAACAGCCCGGCATCGGCTCTATGGGCTCCCGCAGGTCCCTGCCATGGGTGACGAAGATGGGGTAGATGAAGTCGCTGGGAGAGAGGCGGGTCTCCCGGGATAGGACCCGCATCGGCTCCAGCTCCCTGAGCCGTCTCATGCGGAGCTCGGGAAAGGCTACCATGTTGGGCTGCCTCCTTTTCGCTGGGAACGCCGTGCCGGGGACGCCCCTATGGTGGGCCCTCTGGTGGGCTCAATGTGGGCCCAATGTGGGAATGTGGCCCGGTCCCATTATACCAATTCTCCGTGACCGGGCCATATGAGCACGTTCGGGGCACTCGGCATCACCTCTCCGGCGTGCCCGGTCAACTGTAGTGCTCGGTGATTGCCCGGACGAGGCCGGGCACGGTGTACTCCTGGGCCTCGATCTCCACCCTGAGCCCCCTCTCCCGGGCGGTATCGGCGGTGATGGGCCCGATGCAGGCGGAGGGCAGCTCTCGCACCAGCGACGTGTCCCCGTCCAGCAGGGCCATCAGGTTGGTGACCGTGGAAGAGGAGGTGAAGGTGATGAGGTCCGGGGTGTCCTTGGCCAGCAGCTCGTCCGCCCTCTGGCGGGCGTCCTCGGGGGCGACGGTCCGGTACGCCGTCACGTCGTCCACCGCGGCACCCAGGCGGGAGAGGCCCTCGGGCAGGGCCTTTCGCCCGATGTCGGCCCTGGCCAGCAGGACCCGGGCCCCCGTGACCCCGCGACGCTCCATCTCCGCGACGACGGACTCGGCCACATATTGGCCCGGCACCAGGTCAGCCCGAATGCCGTACCGGGTCAGGGCCTGGGCCGTGGCCGGACCGATGGCGGCTACCTTGACGCCCCCCAAGGCCCGGGAGTCCAGGCCAAGGGCGGTCATCCTGCCGAAGAGGGCGTCCACGCCGTTGGCGCTGGTGAGAACGGCCCAGTCGTAGCCGGACAGGGAGCGTATGGCCCTGTCCAGCTCGGAGTAGTCCTCGGGGGGCACGGTCCGGATCGTGGGAAGCTCCATGGGGTAGGCGCCGGCTTCGGCCAGCATGTTGGACAGCACCGACGCCTGAGACCGGGAGCGGGTGACGATGATCCGCTTTCCGAAGAGGGGTCGGGCCTCGGACCATCTGATCTCCCGGCGAAGCTCCACCACTGGGCCGAAGACCATGGCCACCGGAGGGGCCAGGCCGGCATCCCGGGCCCGGGCCGCGATGTTGCCCAACGTGCCCGTGACGGAGCGTTGATGGGGCTCGGTGCCCCACTGTACCAGCGCCGCGGGAGTATCCCTGTCCATCCCTCCCAGCGCCAGCGCTTCCGTAATGGGCTCAAGGGAGCTCCACCCCATGAGCACGACCAGGGTCCCGCCGGCCTTCGCCAGCCGGGCCCAGTCCACCGAAGACCCGTCTTTGGACGGGTCCTCGCTGCCGCTGACGACGGTGAAGGAGGTGGCCATGCCCCTGTGGGTCACCGGTATCCCCGCGTAGGCGGGGGCGGCGACCGCCGAGGTGACTCCCGGCACGACCTCGAAGGGGACCCCCGCCTTGGCCAGGGCCAGGGCCTCCTCTCCTCCCCTGCCGAAGACGAAGGGGTCGCCCCCCTTCAGACGCGCCACCACCCTGTCCTGGGAGGCACGGCCCACCAGGAGGTCGCTGATGGCCTCTTGCTCCATGGCCCGCCGTCCTCGACCCTTGCCCACGTAGACCATCTCGGCCTCGGACGCCGCCTGCTCCAGGAGGCGGCTGTCCACGAGACGGTCGTGGACCACCACGTCGGCCCGCTGCAGGATGCCGAGACCCCTGACGGTGATGAGGCCCGGGTCTCCGGGTCCGGCGCCTATCAAGTAGACCTTACCGGCCAACGCCGCGTCCGGAGGCAAGATAGGGGGCCGGGGCGCGGGACCCCGGAACTGTGCGGAAAGCGCTCTCCCGGCCCATGGCCGACACTAGCGGCGGGCCTCCGCCAGCAGGGCGCCGGCGCCCTGCTCGACCAGGCGCTGGTACCCGTCCAGGGCCGTCTCGTGGGGGTTGCTGGCACGGCCCCGGACCTTGGTCCTGAAGGCCTGGGCGCCATCCTCCGAGCCCAGATACAGGGTCAGGACCATCGTCTCCTGGTCGCAGCGGGCGTAGGCGCCCACTGGCACCTGGCACCCGCCTCCCAGCGCCTCCAGGAAGGCGCGCTCGGCGGTGATGGAGCGCCTGGTCTCGTGGTGCTCCAGCGCCGATAGCAGGGCCCGGGCGCCGGCGTCCTCGCTGCGCACCTCCACGGCCAGGACTCCCTGCCCGGGCGCGGGCACGAAGTCGTTGATGGAGAGGTGCTCCGCGACCTCGTCCTGGAGTCCCAACCGTTCGAGCCCGGCGGTGGCCAGTATGGCGCCGTCATAGTCGTCGCCCCGGGTCTTTCGGAGCCTGGTGTCCACGTTGCCGCGGATGGGCAGCACCTGTACGTCGGGGCGCAGGGACCTGAGCTGGGATGCTCTCCGGGGGCTGCTGGTGCCGATGCGAGCGCCCTCGGGCAGCTCCCCCAGGCGGCATCCCCAGCGGTTTACCAAGGCGTCGCTGGGATTGGCCCGCCGGCAGACCGCGCCCAGGGTGAGTCCTTCGGGGAGGGCCGTGGGCATGTCTTTCAGGCTATGGACGGCCATGTCTATCTCGCCCCTGAGGATGGCCCCTTCGATCTCCTTGACGAAGATCCCCCGGCCCAGGCCCGCCAGGGGCGCATCGGGGGCCGCGTCGCCCTGGGTCCGAATGGTGACCGTGTGGAACTCGCGCTGGGGGTTGAGGGTACGCAGGCGCTCCAGCACTTCTTCGGTCTGGCACAGGGCCAAGCCGCTGCCCCGAGTGCCCACCAGCACGGGCCTCCGGTCGGGTTGGGGCGTGGACCCGGGGGGATGCTGGGTCATGGCTGGGGAGCCCTCGGGACCGGGTCCGCGTTCACGGGCGGGTTGGTGCGACCTGCTCCCGGCCGTCCACCAGCATGTCGAGCAGCCGGGCCAGGGCTTCGTCGGACCTGCCGCCCCGCACCAGGGCCAGAAGCTCTCCGTCGATGCACTCCTGCCACCGGTCGGGATGGACGGTGACGGCCAAGCGCTTGATCTCGGCCCGGGCTGAGGAGAGAACGCCCGCCAGGGAGGCGTACTCCAGGACCTCGCTCTTTTCCAGGGTCTCCCTCAGCTTGCGGGCCAGGGCTGGGCTGGCGCCTCCCGTGGACAGGGCCACGGTGACCTCGCCCCGGCGCACCACGGCGGGGGCGATGAAGCTGCACAGGGCCGTCCGGTCCACCACGTTGAGGACTATCCCCTCCCGGGATGCCTCCTCGTGTACCGCCCGGTTCACGTCCTCGTCGTCGGTGGACGCGATGGCCAGGAAAGCCCCCTCCAGGTCGCCGTCAGCGTACTCACGGGCCTCCCAGCGGATGTCCCCCGCCTCGGTGTGGGCCAGGATGCCGGGGGTAACCTGGGGGCTGACCATTGTGATGACGGCGCCGCACTCCAGCAGGCCGGCGATCTTCCGCTCGGCGATCTCGCCGCCGCCCACGATGACGCACCTGCGGCCCCTAAGGTCCAGGAATACGGGGTAGTATTGGGGCAACTCCCTATCTCCTAGACGAAGTACCTGACCCGGGTCTTCTTGTACTCCCGGGTGCTGTACAGCATCAGGTAGTCGGTGACGGCCGTGGAGTCGGAGATCTCCCGGGCCACCTCCTCGCAGCCATCCCGGGACGTGGCGTGGATCATGGTGAAGTGGGTGTAGGGCCAGTCTGGAAAGGTGGGCCTCTCGTAGCAGTGGGTGACGGCGGGGTGCGCCGCCATCTTCATGCCCACCTCCTCGGAGTGCTCCGAGGGCACCCTCCAAACCCCCATGCCGTTGTGGGCGAAGCCCGCCCTCCGGTGGTGGAGCACGGCGCTGTACCGCCGCATGATGCGACGTTCCTGGAACTCTTGGGCTATCTCGAACAGGCCCGGCAGGGACACCGCAAGACGGGCTGCCATGTCGTCGAAGGGCCTGGACACCATGGGCAGGTCTTCCTGGAGCTCCCGGATGGCGCGAATGTCGGACTCGCTCAGGGCCACAGGCGTGTTCCAGTCCTCCCGGCGGGCGGCGCCGTCGTAGCCGTCGGGGCTGTACTGGTAGGCGGCGCTCACCCCCTTGACCATGTCGAAGTTGACGCCGATCTTGAAGAAGCGGATGGTGGGCATGATGCGGCAGGAGAGGGAGCCGGTCCTGTCCCGCATCGTCTCCACGGTCTCCTCGATGCTGTCCCCGGGTGGGACTGCCACGGTGAACCACAGGTTGTAGAAGGAGCCCTCCCTGGCGTAGTTGTGGCTGACGCCGGGATGCTCGTTGATGGCCAAAGCTCCCTGGTGCAGCGATTCGGGGTCGTAAGCCATGGCTACCAGGCTGGTCTTGTACCCCAGCCGTCTGGTGTCGAAGATGGCGCTGATCTGGCGGACGACGTTCTGGCGGCGGAGCTCCTCCAGGTGACCAAGGACGGCTGCCTCGGAGATGTCCAGGGTCTCGCCTATCTCCCGGTAGGGCTCCGGCGCCAGGGGAAACCGGGACTGCACTATGTTGAGCAGCTTGCGGTCCGTCAGGTCCATGTTGGCCATTCCCGCTCCTTGAATGGGGTCGGTCACGGAATGGGGTCGGTCACGGAATGGGGTCGGTCACGCCTACTAATGGCAGCTAATAGGTTAGCATAGCACTATAGGAGGGTCAACGTGAGCGCATGATTCGTCATCCATGCGCCAGGTTGGCACGGCCATTCGGAGAATGGAAGGGGGCGTCAGGACCGGCCCGCCTCCCGGCGGCCCCTGGGCAAGAGGGGTTCGCCCACCGCCAGCTTGTAGAGGACCATCGCCGATACCCCGGCCACGAAACCGCCGACGTGTGCCATGTAGGCCACTCCCCCGGGACCGGGGCCCAGGGAGCCCACGCCCTGGAAGAGCTGGAGTACGAACCAAAACCCCAACAGCAGGACGGCGGGCACCCGGATGACCGTGATGAACAGCATGAAGATGAGGGTGGTGATGCGGTTGTAGGGGTAGAGCACCAGGTACGCGCCCAGGACTCCCGAGATGGCGCCGCTGGCGCCGATGAGTGGGACGGTGGAGTCCACGTCGGTGATCACGTGGGCCCAGACGGCGACTATGCCGCAACCCAGGTAGAAGAGCAGGTACTTGACGTGGCCCAGACGCGCCTCCAGGTTGTCTCCGAACACCCACAGGAACAGCATGTTGCCGATGAAGTGCATCCACCCGCCGTGCATGAACATGGACGTGAAGACGGTGCCCCATGGGCCGATGGGCGAGGCGATGTCCACGTCCACGGGGCCCCTGGGAGTGAACACACGGACTCCCTCCAGCACGCGCCCCGCGGCCAGCTCGGCCGGTATGACGCCGAACATGTAGTTGAACTGGAAGAGGTCGAAGTCGTTGAGAAGGACCGAGTAGCCGAAGACGATGGTGTTGAGGGCTATGAGGACGATGTTGGCGTAGGGCCTGTGGGTCTGGTAGAGGCTGATGTCGGAGATGGGGAGCATGTCAACGCCAGAACCGCGTCGGCCTCGACCCAGCGGCGGGGCCGGCGGGGGGCCGCAGGGACTCTCCGATGAGGAGCTTGTACCCCGAGATCATCAGCCCTCCGGCAACGAGGCCTCCGAGATGGGCCATGTAGGCCACCTGGGCGTCCGAGGAGACCACTCCGGCCCCGATGGGACCGACGATCATCGGGAGTATGAAGAAGACGATAACCAGCCAGATGGTGTTGGGATAACGGAAGGTCAGGAGGTAGGCGCCCACCACGCCGGCGATGGCGCCGCTGGCCCCTATCAGGGGCGCCCGGGAGTCCATGTCCACGGCCACCTGGGTCCACACGGCCGCCACCCCCGCCGCCAGGTAGAAGAGCAGGTACTTGACGTGGCCCAGCTTCTCCTCCAGTCGCCCGCCGAAGCCCCACAGGAAGAGCATGTTGCCCACCAGATGGAGAAGGCTGCCGTGGATGAACATGGAGGTGAACACCGAGGTCCAGACGGAGAACGGGGGGTTGATGTCCCTGAGGGCTCCCGAGGAGTCGAAAACGGGTCTGAGGTCGCCGGCCCTGGTCAAGTCGAAGGGGACCAGCCCGTAGGTGAGCAGGAAAACGTTCAGCCGGTCGGTGGAGCCCAGCTCCCCCAGTCCCTGCAGGCCGCCCAGGACGACCTCGTACAGGAACACCACTGTGCTGGCCGCGATGAGGGAGAAGTTCACCAGGGGCCGGCGGGTGCGATAGAGGAGGATGAGGAAGGAGACCCCGGCCAGCCCCTCGTCGGGCTCGGGGCGAGGAGAGCCCGGCGTATCTCCGGCGTACTCGGGCTCGTCCAACCGGGTGCTAGCCCGCCGGCTCCGGCTCCATCAGGCGGGCCCGGCGCCGTACGTACTCCTCGGTAAGCAGTCCCATGGCCAGGGAGTCGTGCCACTCGCCGTCCTTGGGGTGTGTGCCCCTGAGGCGGCCTTCGAGCTTGAACCCGATGCGCTCGCACATATGGAGGGCGGGCAGGTTGTACTCGGGGATGTCCACCCAGGCGCGGTGCAGGTTGTATGTGTAGAAGGCCAGGTCCAGGAGGTGGACCAGGCCCGCGGTCCCGTACCCGCGGTACCACAGCTCCTTGCGGCCGACCAGGATGAATAGCTGGGCCTCCCACAGGGGGGCTTCGATGAGTATCTGGCCCTCGCCGATGTGGTCGCCGTTGGCCGAGTGCACAGAGTAGACCTTCCGCACGTCGCTGTGGAACACCTCCTGCCAATGCTCCTCCGAGGCGTCGAGCATCTGAGAGGGTGTATAGCCGATATGCAGCGGCTCCCCCTTCTCGTCGGCGCCGTACCAGGAGGCGTTGACCTCCTTGTCCTGGAGCCATTCGGCCATTCTGGCCACGTCTTCTCTGGTGATCTCGCTGAGGCGTACTTCTGGAAGCATTGGCGCCCTCCGTGATGTCCCGAAGGCTTTCTGCCCGCCGTTGGGGAGCGGCTTGTTGCCAGGGGAAGATACACCTTCATTATACCAGATGACCGGCGCCCTTCGTATTGAAAACGGACCTACCCTGTGCTACCCTCCGGGGAGCCCGCCAAGTCCGGCCCAGCCGAGATCCGAGTGTCTCCTTTCCGCTTCTCACCCAGGCCCAACCAGGCCCATGAAATCCACTGGCAAGAGTGGAGCGCGGCTGCCTTCGACCTGGCCAGGCTGGAGGACAAGCCGGTGCTGTTGTCCATATCCGCCGTCTGGTGCCATTGGTGCCACGTGATGGACGAGAAAGCCCTCTCCGACCCCGATGTGATGGGGCTGGCCAACGGGAGCTACGTCCCGGTCCGGGTGGACAGCGACCAGCGTCCCGACGTCAACGCCCGGTACAACATGGGCGGGTGGCCCACCGTCGCCCTGCTGACTCCCGAGGGAGACGTGATCGCGGGTTATACCTACATGGACTCCTCCCGGCTCCGTACCGCGCTGGAGCGGGGAGCCGCGGCCTGGACCCGGGACAGGCAGACTCTGCTCGACAGGAGCCTGAAGGCGCGGGACAGGCTGGCGAAGCAGGCCGCGGCGGCCACCATTACCGAAGAACCGGACGCTTCCATCGTCGATGAGGTCGTGGAGGCGGTGACGGCCGGCTACGACGCCGAGCACGGCGGGTTCGGGACGCAGCCTAAGTTTCCCGCGGTCCCGGCCCTGGACCTGCTGCTCCACAGCTACCTGGTCACGGGCAGCGGGGCACGGCTGGAGATGGTGCAGCGGACGCTGGACGGCATGGCGGAAGGCGGCCTCTACGACGTCGAGGAGGGCGGCTTCTTCAGGTACTCCACGTCCCGGGACTGGTCGGCGCCCCACTACGAGAAGATGCTGCGGGACAACCTGGACCTGATGGACTTGTACGCGCGGGCGTACCTGGTGACGGGGCGAGAGCAGTACCGGCGGGTGGCTGTCGGCGTGGTGGACTACCTCCTCGCCCACCTGTACGCCAAGGGCACGGGAATGTTCTTCGGCAGCCAGGACGCCGACGAAGGGTACTACGCCCTGCCAGTGAAGGAGAGGCGGCAACGGGGGTCGCCCGGCGTGGACGGGGTCCTGTACACGTCCCTCAATGCCCGGGCGGCGTCGGTCTTCCTGGAGGGCGCCTGGGTCCTGGCCTCGTCGTCCATGCGGGAGGTGGCCGTCGGGTGTCTCGACTTCCTCCTGGAGCAAGTGGGCCATTGGCCGCTCCGGCACTCGTACGTGCCTGGAGACGCCGGCGGAATCCCGGCGCTCCTGATCGACTATGCCGAGGTGGTGAACGCCCTCTTGGACGCCCATGCAGAGACCGCTTCGCCCGGCTACCTGGAGTGGGCCCGGCACCTGGCCGACGAGATGGTCCGCCGGCTATCCGACCATGAAGGGGGCGGGTTCTTCGACCTTCCCGAGGACCCCGAGGCGGTGGGGAAGCTGAGGTTCAGGGACAAGCCCCTCGGGGACAACTCGGCGGCGGCCCGGGCGTTGGTCCGTCTCCACAACGTGACCTTCGAGGGCGAGTACAGGGAGAAGGCCCGGGGCGCCCTGGCCGCGCTGGCGCCCGTGTGCCGGCGGCATAGGGAGGCCGCGGCTGAGTACGCGCTGGCGCTGGAGGCGTTCATGAACCCACCCGTGGAGGTGAGCGTGGTCGGTGCGCCGGACCGGGCGGAGACCCGGAAGATGCTGAGGGCGGCGGCCACGATACCGTACCCACACACGGAGGTGAGGTCCATCGATCCGGAGGACTCGGACAGGCTGGCCCAGGCGGGATACCCGGCGGCGGAGTCACCTCAGGCCTACGTGTGCCTGAACACCGTGTGCCTGGCGCCCATCGAAGACCCCGAAGCGCTCCACGGGGCGGTGAGGGGCTTTCTGCAGCCCCAGGTCCGGGACTTGGGGAGTATGATCCGGAGTATAGGAGACGGAGGTTAGCAGGCCGATTGTATAAGAGCGCTGGCTGCGGTGAGGTGGGACTGGACCAGGTAGGGCAACGGGTGACGCTGGCGGGTTGGGTGAACCGGAGAAGGAACCACGGCCGGCTGGTCTTCATAGACCTGCGAGACCGGTCGGGGGTGGTGCAGGTCGTGTTCAATCCCGAGCTGGCCCCGGAGCCCCACGCCGTGGCCGAGCAGGTGCGGCCCGAGTGGGTCATCAAGGTTGAGGGAGCCGTGTCGGAGAGGCCGCCCGAGGCGCAGAACCCCGACATCCCCTCGGGCTCTGTCGAGGTCGTGGCCGGGGAAGCTCAGGTACTGAACCCCTCTAGAACCCCGCCCTTCTACGTCAACGAGGAGTCCGACGCCGAGGAGCCCCTTCGTCTGAGGTACCGCTACCTGGACCTGCGCAGGCCTCGTATGCAGGAGATACTAACCCTCCGGCATCGGGTGGTAAAGCATATCCGGGATTTCCTCGACCAGCGGGGCTTCCTGGAGATTGAGACGCCCATACTCTTGAAGAGCACACCCGAGGGCGCTCGGGACTTCCTGGTGCCCAGCCGGCTCCAGAGAGGCAACTTCTACGCTCTGCCCCAATCGCCCCAACAGCTCAAGCAGCTACTGATGGTCGCCGGCGTGGAGCGGTACTTCCAGATCGCCCGGTGCTTCCGCGACGAGGACCTGAGGGCCGACCGCCAGCCCGAGTTCACCCAGCTCGACCTGGAGATGAGCTTCGTCGACGAGAAAGACGTTCTGGACCTGACCGAGGAGCTGTACACGACCATGGTCAGGGCCGTGGCTCCGGAGAAGAAGCTCACCTCACCCTTCCCCCGGCTGGCCTACGACGACGTCGTCGAGTCCTACGGCACCGACAAGCCGGACCTGCGCTTTGGGATGAAGATCGGAGACGTGACGGACCTGGCCCTGAAGACGGACTTCCGGGTCTTCCACCAGGTAGTGAAGGGGGGCGGCAGGGTCAGGGGCTTCTCGGTGGCGGGCCGGGGAGAGATGAGCAACCGGGAGCTTAGGGACCTGGAGGGCCTCGCCCGCCGCCACGGCGCCCGGGGCCTGAGCCACGTGCGCATGGGGCCCAACCGCGCGTTGGAGGAGCTGACGGAGGAGGACCTGCAGTTCGCCCAGGGCCTGCGGATGACCCCGGAGGTGGCCGCGGAGATGGCCCGTCGCCTTGCGGGAGGGCCCGGAGACCTGTTCCTGCTGCTGGCGGGCCTCGACCGGGAGATAAACCCTCCCCTGAGCGCCCTGCGCAACGAGATGGGAGACCAGCTCGGGCTGGCCGACCCCGACGCTCTCGCCTTCGCTTTCGTCCAGGACTTCCCCCTGTTCGAGTGGCACGAGGAGTCCGGCAGGTGGGAGTCCTCCCACCACCCGTTCACCTCGCCCGCCGAGGAGTTCGTGGACCTGGTCTACTCCGGTAACCTGGACGCGACCTCCAGGCCGGGACCGGGAGGAGTGGACATGGGAGGAATCAAGTCCCGCGCTTACGACCTGGTGTGCAACGGCAGTGAGCTGGCCAGCGGCAGCATCCGAGTGCATCGGCGGGACCTGCAGGAGAGGATATTCCAGGTGCTGGGCTACACGGCCGAGGACGTGCAGGAGCGGTTCAGCCATCTGCTGGAGGCGTTCGAGTTCGGCGCACCGCCCCATGGGGGCATCGCTCCCGGCATCGACCGGCTGGTAGCCATCCTGGCCGGCGTGCCGTCCATCCGGGACGTCATCGCATTTCCCAAGACCCAGAGCGGGTCGGACCTGCTCTTCGGGGCGCCGTCGCCCGTGGGAGAAGCCCAGCTCCAGGAGCTGGGGCTGGGGTTGGTGCGCTGAAGGTCCCGCCGTGCGGCGAATTGCGGAGGAGGTCGGGGGAATGGGAGAAACTTTTCACAAACTAGTCGTTATGATATAATCCCATATGCCACCACCTCTAGGAGCCGATGTAGTTGAAAGTCTCCAGGGAAGACACGGCACCGCGCCAGGTCGTCCTTACCGTAGAGCTAGATGACACGGACCTCGAACCTTCTTTAGAACGATCCTATCGTCGCGTCGTGAACCGGGTGGTCATTCCCGGCTTCCGCAAGGGGAAGGCTCCCCGATACCTCGTACAGAACTACGTCGGCAGAGAGGCCCTCATCCAGGAGAGCCTGGACCAGATCGTCCAGGATGCCCTCGACAAGGCCCTCAAGGAGCAGGACCTCGAGGTGTTCGGCGACCCTCAGCTCGACCTGGTCGAGACCGACCCCGTCTCGTTCAGAGCCACACTTCCTCTGGAGCCCCTGGTTGATCTGGGCGACTTCCGCAGTGTGCGCCTTCAGCCCGACGCGGTGGAGGTGACGGACGAGCGGGTGGACGAGGTCATAGAGCGTCTGCGGTACGAGTCGGCCCCGTGGCAGCCCGTGGAACGGGGCGTCAAGTTCGGCGACCTGGTGACCCTGGACGTGGAGGGCGTCATTGCCGGCGACCAGGTGATGGACGACAAGGGGGTGGACTTCATACCCAACCAGGACAATCCGAGCCCCTTCCCGGGGTTCTCGGTTTACCTGGAGGGAATGAACACGGACGAAGAGAGGGAGTTTACCCTTACCGTGCCCGAAGACTATCCCCAGACGGCGATAGCGGGCAAGGAGTGCCGGTTCAACGTCAAGGTGCTAGCGATCAAGGAGAAGGGACTGGCCGACCTGGACGACGAGTTTGCCAAGGGCGTGGGCGACGGCTACGAAACGATGGAGGAGCTCCGCGCCAGCGTCCTCGACGACTTGAAGGAGCAGTCGGAGCTCATTGCCCAACGGGAGCTGGAGTCCAAGGCCCTCGACGAGGTGGTCAAGGGGGCCAGCATCGAGATACCCGACCTGGCCATGGACCGCGAGGTCGAACAGATGATTGACGAGCAGGTCCGCGCGCAGTACAACCGCGACATGGACATGGACGAGTACCTTCGCAACGAGGGAAAGTCCCGGGACGAGCTGCAGGACGAGCTACGGCCCACCGCCCGAGAACGGCTGACCAGGTATCTGATCGTGAGGCAGATTGCCAAGGAAGAGGGCATTGAGGTCTCCGATAACGACGTCGATGCCGAGGTCGAACGGCTGACCTCCGGCGCGGGGGAGTCGGGAGAGGCCCTACGGCGGGCCTTCTCGTCGGAAAACGCCCGGGTCTCCATACGGAACACGGTGCTGACCCGGAGGGCGTTGGAGCACCTGGGGCAGATCGTGACGGGAGCCGCCGAGGAAACGGAAACGGCGGTGGAACCACCCACGGGGAGCGCCGAGGAACCCGGGGAGCAGCATGCGGCAGAGGAGTCGGCCCAATCCACGTCCGAGGAGACGCCGGCAGGGACGCCCGACCAAGAAGGAGGGAACTCCGGTGACAATGAATCCTAGCAACATCATACCGATGGTGATCGAGACCAGTCCCCGCGGCGAGAGGGCCTTCGACATATACTCCCTGTTGCTGAAGGAGCGGATCATCTTTCTGGGAACGCCCATAACCGACCACGTCGCCAACGTGATCGTGGCCCAGCTCCTGTACCTGGAGCGAGAGGACCCGGAGAGGGACATAAGCCTGTACATCAACAGCCCAGGCGGGGTGATCAGCTCCGGGCTGGCCATCTACGATACGATGCAGCTGATAAAGCCAGATGTCTCCACCATCTGTGTGGGGATGGCCGCCAGCATGGCCACCGTCCTTCTGAGCGGCGGAGAGAAGGGCAAACGCTACGCTCTCCCCAACGCGACGGTGCACATGCACCAGCCCATGGGCGGCGCCCAGGGGCAGGCCAGCGACATCGAGATCGCCGCCCGCGAGATACTGAGGATGCAGGACAAGATACGCAACGTGCTCTCGGAGCACACCGGGCAACCCTACGAGAAGATCGCCCGGGACACCGACAGAGACTACTATCTCCCGGCGGACCAGGCGATGGAGTACGGCATAGTGGACGAAGTGCTGGGCGGCTCCTCGGGTTCGGAGAACGGCGACAGCCCCGGAGGTCAAGGATAGCCCGGTACAGAGTAGAGCGGCGCCTCGACCCTTCGTGAGAAGACTACGCAACCTCGGCCGGCCGTCTGAAGGGCGCCGGCCACCGCAAGGCTGAACTCGGAGTCCTGATTGGAGATGAGGCTTGGCCAGTAGCAGGGACGGCAGAAGGGTCTATCAGTGTTCCTTTTGCAGGAAGGGCGAGACGGACTCCAACCGTCTGGTCGCCGGTCCCGGCCGGGTCTTCATCTGCTACGAATGCGTTCGTGCCTGCAAGCAGGTAATCGACCAAAACTCCTCGTCGGCCACCAAGCGCAGCACGGTCCGTCACCGAAAGCTCCCCGTTCCCCGGGCCATCAACGACGCGCTGGACGGCTATGTCGTCGGACAGGAGCAGGCCAAGAAGGTCCTGAGCGTGGCCGTGTACAACCACTACAAGCGGGTGTGGAACGGCGCTCCGGAGTCCGACATAGAGATCGAGAAGACCAACATCCTTCTCATGGGTCCGACGGGCTCGGGCAAGACGCTGCTGGCACAGACGCTGGCCCGAATGCTGGACGTTCCCTTCGCCATCGCCGACGCCACGTCTCTGACGGAGTCGGGGTACGTCGGCGAAGACGTGGAGAACATACTCCTCAGGTTGATCCAGGCCGCGGACTGGGACATGTCCCGGGCCGAGCGGGGAATCGTCTACATAGACGAGATAGACAAGATAGCCAGAAAAGAGGGCCCCAACCGGTCCATAACCAGGGACGTCTCGGGCGAAGGCGTCCAACAGGAGCTCCTGAAGATAGTCGAAGGGTGCTCCGCCAACGTTCCCCCCCAGGGAGGCCGCAAGCACCCCTACCAGGAGTTCTTGCAGATAAGCACACACAACATCCTGTTCATTGGCGGCGGGGCGTTCGGCGGGCTCGACGAGATCGTGGAGCGGAGGCTGGCCCGGGGCAACGGCAAGATGGGCTTCAAGTCAGCCGAGTCGTGGGGAGCGGAGAGGTCCAACGGAGCGAAGGGACCCGGGGACCCGAACGCGATGGACTACCTGACCGCCGCCGACCTTCTCCAGTACGGCTTCATACCCGAGCTGGTGGGGAGGTTTCCGGTCACGACCTACCTGGATGCCCTGGACGAGTCGGCGCTGGTAAGGGTGCTCACCGAGCCAAAGAACGCCATCGTCAAGCAGTACGAGCAGCTCTTCAGCATGGACAACGTGGAGCTGTCCTTTACTCCCAAGGCCCTGGAGGCGGCCGCCCACGAGGCCATAACGCGGGCATCGGGGGCCAGGGGCCTTCGCAGCATAATCGAGGAGACCCTTCTGGACGTGATGTACGAGCTGCCCTCCCTCAAGGAGGCCGAGCGGTGCATCGTAGACGAGGAGTGCATCAGCGGCCGCACCGCACCGGTGCTCTTGACGGGCACCGGCCAGTGCCTGGAGTTCCCCATAGAGTACCGGCGCCTGGCGTAGCCCTCCCGGCGTATCGCAGGGCTTCGCCCTTCCCCTTAGAGCACCTGCCGTTTCCCCACCCCGGAGCTCTTGGTCCATCCTCCTACCCCGCGCTCCGCGCGGGAACGAAGGCGCCCCGCCACATGGGCTCATCCCTCTTGTCCGTTCGTCCTGGGCCTGGCGAAGGGTGTGGTCCGAACGCTCTCAGGGAGCGGTTCGGCTCTAACCCGTCGCTGGTCCGTCGCCACGATGGGAGGAGGCCGCCAGTGCCCCCTCCACCTGGTCGTTGAGGCAGAGCCCGTCCGTGCGCGCTCCCGAGACGTCACGGACGGTCCCATGCTCGATTCTCACACGGCCTTTGGCGATGGCGTCCAGGGTAGCCGCCAGTAGGTGCGGCTCTCGCCGGTAGCCTTCCTGGCGGATAAGCTGAAACAGGGTAAGGTCTTCTCCCGGGTCCTCCTTGAGCCTGGCGATTGATCGTCCCTCCAGCTCCCTCCAACCAGCGTCGAAGGTGGGGCCCTTGATGGGTATGCTGACGTAGGAGACCATGGGCCCCCTGTCCACCTCCTCGGTTACCAGGTGGACCATGGCGCCCGTCGTGTCCGACCGGGCCTCGATGAGCTGCCAGATGACCTCCTGCCAGGCGCCGACCGGGCCCGTGGGAAGGGCCGGATGGAGGTTCAGCATTGTGTACCGGCGGCACATCTCGGGGCCGACGATCAGCATGTACCCCGCCAGGACGCACACGTCCGGTCCGAATCCATCAAGGCGGGACATAACCTGACGGTCGTATTCGTACCGGTGCGCCGAGGGGGGACCTCCAAGGGCCCGGCGCGCCCTCCGGGAGGAGTGGTAGACGAGGGGAAGCCCGTAGTCTCGGACGCGCCGCAGGAAACGGTCGCTGCCCTCAGCCTCGCCGGGCTCACGGTTGGTGAAGACGAACTCTATGCGGGCGTCCAGGCCGCCTGCGGCGATGAGACCCTGGACGTGGTCCAGCAGACCCAACGACCCAGGCCCCCTGCCGGTGGAGAACCAGCCTATCCTGAGCACGCGAGTCCCAACGCGCGGCGTGGCTTGACATAAACCGTCGCCAGGCGAAGCACAGGGAAGCGGGTATGCCTGTGGACGTCTACCTTGAGCACGCTACTCCTCGTCGGGGAAGAGCGGCCCGTCCGTTGGTCCGGTGGAGTGGACCTCCCGGAGCTTGGTCATCTTCAGCTCGGCCTCGGAGAGCAGTCGGCCGCATAGCTGCACCAGGCGCATTCCATCCTCGTAGAGTTTGGTGGCCGCCTCCAGGGTAAGCTCCCCCGATTCCAGGGCGCGGACGGTTTCCTCCAGGCGCGTGTACGCGTCCTCGAAGGACAGGTCAGGCGCCTGAAGGTCGCCCTCAGGTTGGCCGTCGTGGGAGCCCGGTTGTGGGGAGGATGACTGCATAGATACGGCCCGGCTAAAGGAGCCTGGCCCCCGCGGTGGTCTCGACCCGTCTCCGGCGTCGCGGCTTGGGCCCTCCCTTGCCGGCGGTGGCTTCGACGGTCCCGTCGGTCACGGTGATCTTGAGCTCGTCGCCGGTGGCAACCTGGCCCTTTCGAGAGACGACCTGGGAGCTGGCCATCTTCTCCACGATGGCGTAGCCGCGGTCCAGGATGGCATGGGGCTCCAGGGCCTGGAGGCCGATTCGCCGGCCCTCGACGTTCTGCTTCATCCGGGACAGGCGTTGTGACATCGACGCGGCGGCCGACCGTGACAGGTCCTCGACCCTGTGAGCGAGGGCGGTCAGGTCCGGGGCCCGGAGGACCAGGTCTCTGGCCCGGGCCTCCACCTGCTTTCGACGGGAGTCCACGAGCTCTGCAAGGGTCCGGGATAGAGCGGCGCTCCGGCTTTGGAGGTCGTGGAGCAGGGCCGCTCCGTCGGGCACGACCAGCTCTCCGGCGACGGAGGGGGTAGGAGCCCTCACGTCGGCCACGTAGTCTGCAACGGTCCAGTCGCGCTCGTGGCCGATGGCGCTGACGATGGGGATGCGGCTGGCGTAGACGGCCCGGGCCACGGTCTCCTCGTTGAATGCCCACAGCTCCTCGATGGAGCCGCCGCCTCTGGCGAGGATGATGACGTCGGCGCGGCCCTCGGTGTTCAGCCCGTCGATGGCGGACACGATGCTCTTGGCCGCCCCGTCACCCTGTACCTGGGCCGGGGCCAGCCGCAGCTCGACCAGCGGGTACCGGCGCCCTATTACGCTGCGGACGTCGTGCACCACGGCCCCCGTAGGTGAGGTGACCAGTCCCACGACCCTCGGGAACCTGGGCAGCGGACGTTTTCGCGAGGGCTCGAACAGTCCCTCCTCTTCGAGACTCATCTTCAGGCGTTCCAGCTCCAGGTAGAGGGGTCCGGTGCCTTCGGGCATGATCAGGTCGGCGACTATCTGCAGGTCGCCCCGGGCCTCGAAGAGGGAGATGCGGCCGTGGGCGATCACCAGGCTGCCCTCGACCAGCAGGTCCGCTCCCCTGCCGTTGCGGAACATGACGCAACGGATCTGGCTCTGGGCGTCCTTGATGGTGAGGTAGTTGTGGCCCGAGGAGTGGCGCCGCAGGTTGAAGACCTCGCCGCTGATCCACAGGTCGGCCAGGAGGGAGTCCCGCTCCAGGGACTCCTTCAGGTAGCGTGTGATCTGGGATACCGTGTAGACTGGCATGCGCTACGACCTAGGCCGCGGTTGTACCTGGCTACGCATACACGCCCACGGTCTGGGGCGTCTCGTCCCATGTGCGACCATCAAGAACACGGCCGGTTCGTTTCTTGAATACTCCTCCCCACTGCTTGAAGAAGAATGGGACACTGTTTCCCAAGCAATTGTCCCGGATGTCCCTCACCCAGTCGGCGTTCATAGGCCTAGCGCCCGGCCCCGATTCACCGCCCACGATGACCCAGTCTATGCCGCTCAGGTTGATGTCTGGCAGTGGACCCAACAACGGCTCCAGGGAGAGGAATTTGGTACGGGCACTGGTAGCCTTCAGTTGATTTAGGCGTTGCAGCCATCTTTCGGATTCTATGCTCGTGCCCAGCCATATGTTCTCCGTCCAGTCGAGACTCGCATCTAGTCGGTTAACACGACCGGGGCGCTTCGTAAGAACCTGAAAAGTGTGCTGTGAGGCTTGATTCATGACTTCGAAGACCGACTGGACGTACGTCGACGGTACGGACTTGTGGAATAGGTCGCTCATCGAGTTCACAAAGACAATGCGTGGCACATTCCACCGCAGAGGTTCGTGAAGGACCGATTCGTGAACAACCACCTTAAACCCCTGTTTGTACTTCTCCATTCCCATCGCCTGAAGCCGTTTGGACATGCGCTCTGCGTAGCACAGTTTGCAACCATGGCTGATCTTGGTACAGCCGGTGACCGGGTTCCAGGTGGTTTCAGTCCATTCGATCTTTGAGAGGGTGGACATGACATCACCCCATTGCATCCAAAATATGCTTGGCTATCCTCTTTGCGATCGCCGCACCACTCGGATGGCCGGCGCAGAATACAAACTCAAACAAGGGTGAATTCTTTGAGTTCATAAGTGTCCGGGATGTTTCCATAACTCTCGTTCCAAATAAGCTTCTGAGCTTGACCCTATATATGCTGCTGATCCCTTCGGTGCCGGGGTCTCGCTGGTAACTCTCGTCCCCAAATAGAGACTGTTGTGGGCTAGCGCGGTATAGCCCTCTCCAACTTTCGTCGCCAAAAATCCGGGTCAACCGATTGGCCCACGCGTCGGAAATGTCGTCCGGGTTTTTCGATCTGGGCAACATTCTGGTGATCGCAGATATCGGAAAGAGTATCCAGGTGTCGAGGGCGTTGAGGTTCGCTATTTTCTCGATGGTGCCCCACTCAACTTCGGTCGCAAATGGATCGAGGAAGAGAACCCCGCGCCATATCCTCCAATCTTCTTGGAGGCTACTCAAGAAGGAGTTGGCATCCGAGTTTATGGTAGTGATATCTCTATTGGGATTTTCGCTTCTTAGGGTTGCCAGCCGGTTGTATCGGCGAGTGTCCTTTTCGACGAAGATCAGTTTATCGAAGGGCTTGGCGTCAATTTCGATTGCTAGCTTTGCCGAGCCGTCTATGAAAGACTGCGCATCATCATCTGCCGAGCGTATGCTAATGCCGCCCGTACCGGCAAAGGCATCAATGTAGACGAGCTTGAAGGGTTGGTTTTTCAATGCGGTGGTGTACGCATCTAGGTACCTTTCGAGAATGTCTAGCTTCTCGATGGTCCATTGTCCGCCAAAGCCGCCGGACGTCGATTCGGTGGTTCCCGTCATAATCATGCCCGGGCAGCAGGGTCCGGTCAGGCCCGCTCGATGTACTCGCCGCTTCGTGTGTCTATCCGGACCGTCTCTCCGTTGAGGCTGAAGAGAGGCACCTGGACGGCCACTCCCGTCTCCAGGGTGGCGGGCTTGGTGCCCCCCTGGGCAGTGTCCCCCTTGAACCCCGGGGGGGTATCGGTGACCTTCAGCTCGACGAAGGTGGGGAGCCGGATGTCGATGACCTGTCCGTTGTAGAACACCACGTCCACCACCGTCTCCTCCCGCAGGTAGGCCACTGTGCCCCCGAGCTGCTCCTTGGTGAGGGGGTACTGGTCGTAGGTCTCCATGTCCATGAAGGTGTAGAAACGGCCGTCGGAGAAGAGGTACTGGGCGGGTTTCGTGTCCACCTGGGCGAGGGAGAGCTCGGTGGTGTAGCTCTGGAAGGTGCGTGCGATGACCTTGCCATCGCGCATGTTCTTCCGCTTCAGGCGGGTCAGG
>JAGWBJ010000006.1 GCA_021295955.1 Dehalococcoidia bacterium
GGCCACCACCTACAAGGAGACCCTGGAGAAGCACGGGGTCATCTTCTGCTCCTTCACCGAGGCCGTCCAGGAACACCCGGACCTGGTGAAGAAGTACCTGGGCTCCGTCGTCCCCTACACGGACAACTTCTTCGCGACCCTCAACTCCGCGGTGTTCAGCGACGGCTCCTTCGCATACATTCCCAAGGGCGTCCGCTGCCCCCTGGAGCTGATGACCTACTTCCGGATCAACCAGGCCGACTCGGGCCAGTTCGAGCGCACCCTCATCGTAGCCGAGGAAGGCAGCTACGTAAGCTACCTGGAGGGCTGCACCGCTCCCAGCCGCAAGACCCACCAGCTCCACGCCGCGGTGGTGGAGCTGGTGGCCCTGGACAACGCCGAGATCAAGTACTCCACCCTCCAGAACTGGTTCCCCGGCGACAAGGAGGGCAGGGGCGGCGTGTACAACTTCGTCACCAAGCGGGGCAAGGCCCAGGGGGTCGGCTCCAAGATCTCCTGGACCCAGGTTGAGACGGGTTCCGCCATCACCTGGAAGTACCCCAGCGTCATACTCCAGGGAGACAACTCGGTGGGCGAGTTCTACTCCGTCGCCCTGGTCAACAACCACCAGCAGGCGGACACCGGCACCAAGATGCTGCACATGGGCAAGAACACCCGCAGCACCATCGTCGCCAAGGGCATCTCGGCGGGAGAGGCCAACGGCACCTACCGGGGCCTGGTCAAGATCATGCCCTCGGCCACCAACGCCCGCAACTTCACCCAGTGCGACTCCCTGCTGATAGGCGACCGGTGCGGGGCCCACACGGTGCCTTACATCGAGGTCCGCAACCCCACGGCCAAGATGGAGCACGAGGCCACCACCTCCAAGGTCAGCGAGGACCAGCTCTTCTACCTGCAGCAGCGGGGCATCGGCGCCGAGGACGCCCAGCACATGATCATCAACGGTTTCTGCCGGGGCATCTTCAAGGAGCTGCCCTTCGAGTTCGCCACCGAGGCTTCACAGCTACTCAAGGTCAGCCTGGAAGGAACGGTCGGGTAAGGCCCCGTCGCCCCGTCCTCTCCCTCCACGGGAGAGGACGGCCAGAGGTAACGTCATGCTAGAAGTTCGCAACCTCCACGCGTCCGTCGCCGACGTGGAGATACTACGGGGCGTGGACCTCACGGTCAACGCCGGCGAGGTGCACGCCGTCATGGGGCCCAACGGCTCAGGCAAGAGCACCTTCGCCAACGTCCTGGCCGGACGGCCCGACTACACCATCACCCAGGGCGACATCCTCTTCGAGGGAAGGGACATCCGCTCCATGGAGCCCGAGGCCCGGGCCCGGGAGGGGATATTTCTCGCGTTCCAGTACCCCGTGGAGCTCCCCGGCGTTCGTAGCTGGCAGTTCCTCAAGTCCGCCGTCGACGCTGTCCGGGCCCACCGGGGCGAAGAGGAGATGAGCATACGGGCCTTCGACCGCATGCTGCGGGAAAAGATGCAGGTGGTCGAGATAGACCCGGAGCTCACCAGGCGGGCCGTAAACGAGGGCTTCTCCGGCGGCGAGAAGAAGCGCAACGAGGTGCTCCAGATGGCGCTGCTGGAGCCCAAGCTTGCCATCCTGGACGAGACGGACTCGGGTCTGGACATCGACGCGGTTAGGATCGTGGCCAACGGTGTCAACCAGCTCAAGACTCCGCACAACGCCATGGTCCTGGTCACCCACTACCAGCGTATCTTGAACTACATCACACCCGACTTCGTCCACGTCCTGCTGGACGGGCGCATCGTGAGGTCCGGCGGCCGGGACCTGGCCCTGGACCTGGAGGAGAAAGGGTACGATTGGATCAGGGAGACCGTGGAGGCAGGTGCTCGGCCCGGCTCCTAGGGGCGGCGACGAAGACATGACCCAGGTCCAGGCCAAGGACGACCGATACGTCTCTGAGTTCCGCGCTTTGCAGAAGAGCAGGGAGGGCCGCGAGCCCGAATGGCTCTCCAGGGCGCGGGCCCACGCCTTCGCACAGTTCACCGAGCTCGGGTTCCCCACCGCTCGCCGCGGCAACGAGCGTTGGAAATACACCAGCGTAGCCCCCATAGCAGCCGCCACTTTCAGGCATCCGCCGGCAGCCGGCGGGCACCCGGCAGCCGGCGCCCTCGACGGCAGGATGCCCACCGGTGATGGCTGGGTTACCCTGGGATTCCTGGACGGCCGGTACTCGCCCTCCCTGTCCACCCCGTCCCCGAAGCTGGAGGGGGCCCGCATCTCCAGCCTGGCGACCGCCCTGGAACACGACGGCCACGTGGTAGAGGAGCACCTGGGAAGGTACGCCGTGGCCGAGGACGACGGCTTTACCGCCCTGAACACCGCCTTCGCCGACGACGGGGCCATCCTCCGGGTGGAGAGGGAGGCGCGCCTCGCCAGCCCTGTTCACCTGGTGCACGTGAGCGCAGGTAACGGCTCGCCGACCGCGTCACACCCCAGGAACCTGATCGTCGCCGGACGGAACAGTGAGGCCACCATCGTCGAGACCTACCTCAGCTTGTCGCCGGGCCGCGACCTGACCAACACGGTTACCGAGATCGTCTTGGAGGAGGGCGCCAAGGTCGACCACTACCGGCTCCTCCTGAACGCCGCAGGCGCCTTTCACGTGGGCGCCACACGGGTCCACCAGTCCAGGGACAGCTCCTTCACATCCGCGTCAGTCGCCCGGGGGGCGGCGCTGGCCAGACACGACCTGCTGGTCACCCTCGACGCCCCCGGGACCTACTGCTCCCTCAACGGCCTCTACGTCACCTCTGGCAAGGAGCACATAGACAACTTCATCAACATCGACCACGCCAGTCCCCACACCACCAGCAGGCTCTACTACAAGGGCATCCTGGACGGCAGCTCCAAGGCTGTGTTCGGAGGGACGGTGCTGGTGCGCAAGGACGCCCAGAAAGCCGACGCCCAGCAGTCGGACAAGAACCTGCTGCTGTCTGACGACGCCGAGGTGAACAGCAAGCCCAGCCTGCTGATATACGCCGACGACGTGAAGTGCGGCCACGGGGCCACCGCCGGGCACATCGACCTGGATACCCTCTTCTACATGATGAGCCGGGGCCTGGACCGGAAGACCGCCAGCGCGCTGCTGGTGCGGGGCTTCGCCGGCGAGATCATCGACCAGGTCCGTCTCGAGCCCCTACAACAGTTTCTCGAAGGGTCATTCTTGGACGTCCTGTCCGGGTCGCAGCTAGGGGGCGGGCGATGACCTCCACCGGCGCCGCTTTCGACGTTTCCCGCGTCCGGCGGGACTTCCCCATCCTGGCCCAACGGGTCCACGGCAAGCCCTTGGTGTACCTGGACAACGCCGCCACCAGCCAGAAGCCCCAGAGCGTACTGGACGCGCTGGCCAGCTACTACACCACGGAAAACTCCAACATCCACCGGGGCATCCACTACCTGAGCGAGCAGGCGACGGCCGACTACGAGGAGGCCCGGTCCAAGGTCAGGGTCCTACTCAACGCCTCCGACGACCGGGAGATCATCTTCGTCCGGGGCGCCACCGAGGGCATCAACCTGGTGGCCGGCAGCTACGGGAAATCCAACGTCGGGCAGGGCGACGAGGTCATCATCTCGGCCATGGAGCACCACTCCAATATCGTCCCGTGGCAGATCCTCTGCCAGGAGCGGGGCGCCCACCTGCGGGTCGTGCCGATGAACGACGACGGCGACCTGCTGGTCGACGAGTACGAGCGCCTCCTGGGACCTCGCACCAAGCTGGTGTCCATCGTCCACGTTTCCAACTCGCTGGGCACCATAAACCCCGTGCGCCGGATCATCGAGATGGCCCACAGCCGCGGGGTGCCGGTCCTGGTGGACGGGGCCCAGTCCGCCCCTCACATGAACGTCGACGTACGAGAGCTGGACTGCGACTTCTTCGTTTTCTCCGGCCACAAGCTGTACGGCCCGACGGGCATCGGCGTCCTCTACGGCAAGGCGGACCTCCTGGAGTCGATGCCTCCCTACCAGGGAGGCGGGGACATGATCAAGTCCGTGACCTTCGAAAGGACCCTGTACAACGACCTGCCGTACAGGTTCGAGGCGGGCACGCCCAACATCGCGGGCACCATCGGCCTGGGCGCCGCCGTGGACTACGTCAGCTCCATCGGCCTGGAGAACATCGAGGCCTACGAGCACGAGCTGCTGGACTACGGGACCAGGGCCCTTTCATCCATCAGCGGCCTGAGGCTGGTGGGCACCGCCCGAAAGAAGGCCGGCATCCTCTCCTTCGTCCTGGATGGGGTTCACCCCCACGACATCGGCACCATCCTGGACTCCGAGGGCATCGCCGTCCGCACCGGCCACCACTGCACGCAGCCGGTGATGGACAGGTTCGGCATCCCGGCCACCGCCAGGGCGTCCCTGGCCTTCTACAACACCCGCCAGGAGATCGACGCCCTGGTGAAGGGGATCGACAAGGTCCTGGAGGTGTTCAGCTAGTGTCCAGCCTTCAGGACCTGTACCAGGACATCGTCATAGACCACAACTCACGGCCTCGGAACTTCCGCAAGCCCCAGGGCGCGACCCGCTCCGTGGAGGGATACAACCCCCTATGCGGGGACCGCTACACCCTCCACGTGCAGGTGGACGGCGACCTCGTCTGCGACATCGGCTTCGAGGGCTCCGGATGTGCCATCTCCAAGGCGTCCACGTCGATGATGACCGAGGCGGTGAAGGGCCGGCCCAAGGGGCACGCCGCCGACCTGTTCGACTCCTTCCAGAGGATGCTCGTCCGCCCTCCCGGCGCCGAGTTCGATCCCGACGAGGTGGGCGACCTGGAGGCCCTCTCCGGCGTCAACGAATACCCCGCCCGGGTCAAGTGCGCCATCCTCTCCTGGCACACCCTCCGCGCGGCCCTGGACGGCGGCGTGGACTCCGTCACCACCGAGTAAGGCGTGTACGGCGCCCGCCGGCAGCCGCGATAAGACGAGCCGCTCTTACAAACCGGCCTCTCCTATTGTTCACAACTCCTATCACTTGATAGGATAGGCAGGACGGGTGTCCTTCTATTGACTTCCGACCCGGCCCGGGAGGCTGCCGTCGTGCAGAAATTCCCCTTTGACCAGATCGACGACCTCTACCGCGACGTCATAATCCGGCACCACCGCGCCTCACGAAGCCAGCCCGAGGTCGGTGACCCCGATGTGGAATACGACGAGTACAACCCCATCTGCGGCGACCGGGTGGTCTTACAGCTGAGGGTAGTCGAGGGCCGCATCGTCGAAGCCGGATTCAAGGGCGAGGGCTGCTCCATAACCCAGGCCTCCGCATCGATGATGACCGATGCCCTGGAAGGACTGACGCTGGAGGAGGCCGAGGACCTGGCTGACAGGTTCCGCCTCAGCCTGACCGGCGACGGCCCCCCCGGCTCTCCTACAAGCGGACTGGGCGACCTGGAAGCGCTTCAGGCGGTGCGGGCGTTTCCCGTGCGCATCAAGTGCGCCCTCCTGGGGTGGAGCGCCTTGGAGCAGGGCATCGAGGAGTACCGGGCCCGGCCGGCGGCCTAGCCTTCCTCACGCCACGCTTTGGCCCAGTAGAAGTACTCCGAGGCCGAGGCGTTGGGAAAGAAGCCCTTCACGTGGGGATGGAACACCCACCTGACGCCGGTCGTTACCGGCGTGACCATGTAGGCCTGGTCCAGCACTCGTAGCTGCAGCTCCCTGACCAGGTCTCGTCTCGCCGACGGGTCCGCCTCCACCGACTGACTCAAGATGAGGGAGTCCAGCTCGGCGTCCGAGTGTCCCAAAACGTTTCCGGCGGGTGAGCCGCCGTAGAGTACGCCCAGGAGGAACCCGTTGGGCGTCGAGGTCGGCGGCAGGTCTCCCAGGGCCATGGCGTAGTCCTTGTCCCGCCACACCTTGTCCTGGTACTGGGATGCGCTGACCGGCACCGTAAAGGGGTCGAACCCCACCGACCTCAGGTCCTCCTCCACTTGCATCCCCAGCTCTCGGTGAATGTCGCCAAAGTCGGCCACCGCAAGCTCGAACCGCAGCGGAAGCTCTGCGCCCGAGGCTTGCAGGATGCTGCTGGCGGCGGTGGGATTGGCGAAGTAGGGCTCTCGCATCTCCTCCATCGACAGGTTCCAACCGGGCTCATGCACGGGCATACCCAGGCCGGGAAACCCCTGGCCGCCCCAGATGGTCCGCACGTAGTTCCAGGGGTCCATGGCCTGGAACACCGCCCGGCGCACCTGGACGTCGTCGAAAGGCGGCCTGGACACGTTCATTGTCAACGCTACTCCCGACCCTCCCTGCCTCGACAGGAGGCTGTGGGCCATGTCGCCGCCAGTCTCGGAGAGCTGCCGCCAGCCCGAGGGGGAGATACGGTAGACGTCCACGCCGCCGGTCAGGAAAACGGCCAGCTGGGTCTTGTCATCCCCTCGGATGATCCTTATCACCAGCTCGTCCAGGAAGGGCAACCCCTCCTCGAAGTAGTCGGAGTTCTTGATGAAAACGCTGCCCACGTCCTCCTCGGTGCTCTGCCAACGCCAGGGACCCGTACCTATGACCGAGGCGTGCTCCAGTCCGTCCCATCTCTCCACCACCTCCCTGGCCACGATCTTGCTATGCCCGTCGGCCAGGGCCACCAGGAAGTCCGCGTTGGCGAAGCCGGGCTTCAGGGTCAGCTTCAATGCGCCCGGACCCTCCGTCTCGATGACGTCCGCGTCCTGCAACAGGGCGGCGTTGGCCCATCCCGGCGTCCGCTGCCTCTCGTAGCTGTAGACGATGTCCTCGGCGGTCAGGTCGCGTCCGAAGACCGGGGCCCTGTTCTGCCACCGGACCCCCTCCCGTAGCTGGAAGACGTAGGTAAACGGGTCGACCATCTGCCAGCTCCGGCACACGTCGCACTCCAGGCGCAGGCTGGGCTGGGGCACCTCATCCTCGGGCCCCGTCCGGAGGCGCAGCAAGCGGCTGTACGCGATGCCCGGCCCCAACGAGGACAGGGTCTCCTGGACCTCCCGGTGTACGTCCAGGTTGGGGACGTTGGCCGGCGCCAGGGTCGTGAACCTGCCGCCGTGCAGCCCGGTGGGAGGCGCGGATACCACCGGCGTCGGTGTGGCCGTGGGCACGGCGGTGCTGGTCGGCATCGGCGTCGGGACAGGCGTCGGCGGGACCTGTGTCGGGGTCGGCTCAGGCGTCGGCACGGGGGTCTCGGTGGGGTCCGGCGCGGCCGTAGGCGCCTCGGTGGAGGTAGGCGCCGGCGTAGGGCTGGGTTGGGGAGCCAGGGTGGGTGTGGGCGTCGACAAGGGTGTGGGAGTAGAGGATGCGCAGGCGGCCAGTATCATGACCAACAAAGAGCCAACTATCAGAGCAAGACGAGAGTAGTGCTTCACACGCCAATCCTTCCCGTGTCTTTTACAGCCGCCGGCTCGGACCGCTGCATCTGTGGTCCCGAGCCCGAGACCATGCTCTTTACGCCCAGAGTAAGGAGCATGGCCACGGCGATGAGTATCGGCGGCAGAAACAGAATGGCATGGAGGCCCACGGCGTAGCTGAACGACGCCGCCTGGGCCACGCCGAACAGCTTCAGAACGTATACCACGGCGAACTCGAAGGTACCCAACGAGGCCGGCAGCCCAGGCAGCGAGGTCGTAAAGTAGATGGCTCCAAGTATGGCGACGGTCGCAACGAAAGCCGAGATGTCGAGTCCCATCCCCACGGCCAACAGCCACCCGCACACCCCCACCAGGAGCCAGTATCCCAGGGTCAGGAAAAGCGCCGAGGTAATGGCGAACTTGGCCTTCCCCAGGTCGGTCAGGTACCCCGCAGTGGACACGATCAACGGTATGCGTCTCAGGAAGGGCTTGGCGCTGAGATAGACGAGGAACGGGATAGCTATTACCGACGCCACGGCAACCACGAAGGCCCCCACCACGTAGGGGAGCACGTCGCCCTTGTCGGGAATCAGGGTCAGCCCGGCCATCAGCAGCGAGGCCGTCACCACGAGGTCGAGCACCCGCTCCACGCCCATGGTGCCCAGCGCCACCCCCCTCCTCACGCCGTATCGCAGGGTCAGGAGGGCGAACTGGGCGCCCTCCCCCGCGACACGCAGGGGCACCAGGCTGTTGAGCCCTATGCCCGTGTTCTGCACCAGGAACATCCGGGGCAGGTGGGGCTTCTCTTCCAGGAACAGTCTCTGCCAGCGGTAGGCTCGGACCACCGTGGACAGCATCATAACCGCCAAGGACGCCACCGCCCACTTGACGGGGAAACTATTGAACTCCTCCGCCACCAGTCCCCAGTCAACTCCCCGCACGGCGAGCCAACCCAGGGTCAAGCCGACGGCGACTCCCAGAGCCGCCCGGACACGGGCGTCCTTGAGTCCCCGTCTCGCCGTATGCGGAAAGGCCCTCAGCACTTGCCGCGCGCTCCCTTGTCCGTCATTTCCAAACATAGTATAAAGTAAAGTCAATATATACGCATAGAGGCGCCGCCCATGATACTGAACGATTCTCACACCCACCTGGACGAGTACCCATCTACGGAGCTTCCCGGCATCCTGGACCGGGCCCGAGATGCGGGAGTGGGCCTCATCGTGTGCGCGGGGACCACGGTGGAGTCCTCCAGGGCGTGCGTCGAGCTGGCCGGTAGCTACGACGCTTTCGTCGCCGGCGTGGGCATCCACCCCATGGAGGCCAGGCAGCCCGTCGACGACGAGACCTACTCCGCCCTGCGAGGAATGGCGGCAGGCAACCCTCGCGTGGTGTGTATCAGCGAGATAGGCCTGGACTTCCTGCCCGAGTCTCCCCCCAGGGACGTCCAGGACCAGGTGTTCCGGGCCCAGATACGGCTGGCCCGGGAGCTGAAGCTGCCCATCATCTTCCACTCCCGGGAGTCCCATCCCGAGGTGCTCCGTACCCTTCGAGAGGAACGGGCCCACGAAGTCGGCGCCGTGATGCACTACTTTCAGGCCGACAGGGCGACGGCGCAGGAGGCGATCGATGCCGGGTTCCACATCTCCCTGGCCCGCCCGCTGCTCCGGTTGCCCGACCTCCAGGAGGTGGCGAGGGACATCCCCCTGGAGAGCATAGTTCTGGAAACGGACGCGGCCCCCCAGCCCTTCAAGAAGTACCGCCGCAACTGGACCGAGCCTCGCCACGTACGGGACGTGGCCGAAAAGCTGGCCGAGCTGAAGGGCATCACCGTCGAAGAGGTGGCCCAAACCACCACCGCCAACCTCACCCGGCTGTTGGACCGTAGCTGATCCCGGGACCCCAGCCCCAGCCATCCCTTTCCCCAGCCTTGCCGGCCAACGTATACTCAGCATCAGGAGCCCCCAGCCAGGAGCCCCCAGCCAGGGGCCCCCAAAGGAGGAGTCATGGCCGTCCAGCTTCTTAGACGCCGCTTCACCGTCGGCGACTACGACCGCATGATCCACGCTGGAATCCTGGCCGAGGACGACCGGGTCGAGCTGCTGGAAGGAGACATTGTAGAGATGGCGCCCATCGGCAGCCGCCACGCGGCCTGCGTCAAACGGCTGAATCAACTGTTTTCGAGGCAGTCCGGCGGACGCTTCATCGTAGCGGTCCAAGACCCCATCAGGCTCGGCGAGTTCTCCGAGCCCCAGCCCGACCTGGCCATCCTCCGCCCCAGGGCCGACTTCTACTCCGAGTCCCACCCCGGCCCCGAGGACATCCTCCTCCTGGTGGAGGTCTCCGACGCCTCCGCGGAGTACGATAGGGATATCAAGGTGCCGGCCTACGGGACCGCGGGCATTCCCGAGGTATGGCTGGTGGACTTGGCCTCGGGCGCAGTCGAGGTGCACCGGGAGCCCGTGCGCGGCGGTTACGGCAGCATACAGTCCGCAGCCGCGGGGAGCCAGGTCTCCCCTCGGGCTCTCCCCGACCTCACCCTCCCGGTATCATCCGTCGTCTCGTGATAACCCAGGGCAACGACCCACACCGGTAGCGGACCCCTCATGTCCCCCTACCCGCAAGGTCGAAGAGAAAGGTGAGAGGCCCCATCCTACCCCGTACGTCGTGATAGGTCTTCTCCGCCCGCAGTACCTGGCACCCGGCGGTCCACACCCAGTCCGACCTCTTCATCAGCGTGTAGGTAAGCTTGGGGAACCACACGCCTATCCTCGTCAGCGTCCGGGCAATGCGCAGCTCGGGCATCAGGTCGGCGTCGATGGTCTCCTCGTAGCCGGTGAAGTCCGTGGTCGCACCCTCCAGGTACGCTGCGATGGCCGGGGCCGCCGCCTGGGCGCTCTTGACGGCGTAGTAGATGCCCTCCCCGGTCCAGAAGTCCATCAGCCCCGCCGCATCGCCCACCAGCAGGACAGGGCCCGACTGGATGGCCATCCCCTTCTTGCGTCGCGCCAGCCGGTGACCCCGGGTCAGGCGGCGTTCCGCGCCGTCCAGGCCCAGGAAACCCAGGTAGGCGTCCAGGAGGCCCCGCATCCTGGGACCCCACCGGGCGAACCCCGCCACCCCGATGGACAGGTGCTCCTCCTTGGGGAACACCCACATGTAGCCGCCCCGGATGGTCCCGAAATCCAGGCCGGCCGTGTCCTTCCAGGGCTCCAGGATGCCTGGGGCGGCGTAGACCTCGCTCTCCAGCCCAACGCCGACCTCCGCGCCCCTCAGGAGTCCCGTCTGATGGGCAACGACGCTGTTGACCCCGTCGGCCCCCACCAGCACCCGACCCTCGACGGTCTCCCCGGCCACGGAAACGCGTACGGGCCCGTTCCCGGCTTCGACTCTCACTACACGGGACCCGTCCATGACCTCGGCTCCCGCGGACACGGCCCGCTGGGCCAGGTACGAGTCCAGGCGCTCCCGCATGGTCATGTACGTGAAGGGTTGATGAAAGCTGCGTACGAATCCGCCGGACATCTTGTAGGTGAGCCACGCCCGGTCGACGGTCCTCTGGACCACGGGCGTTATCGGGAAATCCAAGAGCCGAACGGCCCTCTCATTCACACCGCCGCCTCAGGTCTTGTAACGGGGCAGCCTCTCCCGCTCGATGATGAGGGTGCGGACACCCCGGCGCGCCAGGTCGTAGGCGAGGGTCGTGCCCCCAGGCCCGGCCCCCACTATCAGCACGTCGTATCTCTTTCGCGTCACCGGCCCCCTTCGGCCACCGGGTCTCGGTACCGTTCTAATTATATCCGCAGTGGGAAGGGAGGGGGGCCAGGCACCCCTCTACCACGCTATAATGAGCGATATCAGGCGAGACACAGACGGCAGATTGCAACGAGGCTCAATCTGAGGTGGCTGGTATGATGCTGGGAGGTCCCAGACAGGAAAGAGCCCTGGGATTCAACATTGACGACGGAACCGGGCTCAGGGTGGCCCAAGTTCGCTTCGAGTCCGAGTCCAAGTTTGATTGGTCGTTGTTCGACGGCTTCGACCGAATCCGCATCCTCACCTACTCAGCGGGCGTGAGCGCCATCGTCCGGCTGCTCGACAGGCACGGTTTCAGCGACTTCGAGTGCGTGTTCGGCTGCGAGAACACGCTCCGCACGCTTCGAGACATCATGGCCTTCCAACAGGTCGCCATTGGCGACGCGAGGGCGGCAATCAAGAATCTCCCGGATGAACGCCACTCCTTCATTCTCAGCCGCGTGAGGGATGGGCAGGCCCGATTTCGAGTGCTGCGCAAACAGACAGCCCACGCCAAATTGTATCTCCTAGAGAATACGGAGTCCGGTAGGACACGTGCCCTCATCGGATCCGCGAATCTGTCGGAGACCGCTTTCGGTGGACGTCAGTCAGAAACCCTGGTGTGCTTCGACGATGATGCTTCCGCCTGGGCCCACTATCTGGGCATGTACGAGGCAATCAGGGACCAGGCATCCGATGAGATTCCACTGCCGTCCGAACGAGTGGAGCATGCTGAGATTAGCTTGCTTGAAGTGCCGGTGCTGGATACCAACGACCACTCTACTCTCGTGATTGATTCCACGGATCTGGAGCAGCAGGAAGGGAACGGCATCCAGATAAACGTGCCCACGCAGATACAGCGGATAGAGAGAATGAAGGCGGCGATTCCGCCGGTGGTGGCCAAACTCATCCCGCCGCCGCGCAACGGAAGGCAGCAGATAACCCGCGATCTAAGACGCGAGATTGCCAAGGAGTTCAGCCGGATCCGCGTCGTCCAGACTGAGGAGGAAGTCGACCACCGGGAGCTTTCCATCGACAGGGACTCGAGGACGGTCTCCCTCTTCGGCGAACCGTTTTCCCTGGAATCCGACCCCATTGCCGCTCGCCGCGACGCCAAATTGCTGGTCGAGTTCTTTGGCAACTACGAGGGTACCTTCGAGGGAGGATTGGGGGTGGAGAGGCTCCAGAGGGACTATTTCATACTCTGGTCGTGGCTCTACTTCTCGCCATTCATGTGTGATATGCGCATCTTGGCTGGCCACTACGGAGACGTCTTCAGGTTCCCGTCTTTCGCCATAGTGTACGGCAAGCCCTCATGCGGCAAGTCAAGTCTCATAGACACGTTGATGACCTCGATGTTCGGCAAGGCATATAACGTGGACAAGAGAGAGTTCACCAAGGCCAGGCTCCGGGATATCCAGTACGCCTACAAGCGGTTTCCCGCCGTGTTTGATGACATCGGCAGGCCCGCCATACGCAACCATGGGGAGGACGTGATCAAGGACGAAGTTCCCCCACTGGTTGCCGAGTACCCCTGCTTCGTGCTGTCGATGAACCAGGAGCTCAAGGCTTTCACCGACCAGATCGTCAAGCGCAGCCTGATGATCTACACGACCACAGCGCTTCCTTCCTACAAGGAGAGCTTGCGGCACGACCTGCATATGAAGATACAGAAGGTGCGCCGGGGCTTGTCCACCAACCTCTACCGAGAATACCTGAAACGGGTGCTGGCCCTACTGTATGACGCCCCGATTCCCGACGACTGGCTTGAGTTCTCCTCCTCCGTCCTGTCCGGGTTGATGGCCGATCTGCTGGATGACAGCCCACCTAGGTGGTGTACGCCCATTAAGTGGAACGACTACGCGGACAAGCGCCACGAGAGGGTCAAGGCCCAGATAGACCACCTGCTGAGACCGGCCACGAAGATGAAGAAGGAGGGCCATCAGCCCACAGGTTGGATCCTGGAGGGCGATAAGGTCATCGTGATCGAGCAAACCGACACCTTCGGGCGGCGGGAGTTCGATTGGGAGAACGTACCATCCACCCTGATAGACGACAATGCCAGCGTCGGCGGGCGAACCGTGTTGAACCGCCTGGAGTTGGAGGAATTCCTGGGCAGAAACCTCAGCCGGGGCCGAAACAGTCTGCTGGGCAGGGTGCTGAGTAGGACGGGCCGATGAATGAACGGCTTGACTTGATACGGTTATCAAGCGGCACCGGTTGAGGCCGTTGACCTTTGGTGATAACATTGTTGGATGCATCGTAGGCACGATCCGGCCGCCCGTGCCGCCCGGAGCGAGACCATGCACCAGCTCTCCTGCAACGTCGCCTTCAAGGAGTGGGCCGTGACAATTCGCGCCTTCGACCGGGGCGACCAGATCCTCCTCCTACGCAAGGGCGGCATCCACGAGGACGGAAGGGACTTCCGGGTCCTTCATCCCGAGTTCCTGATGTACCCGACCTTCGAGCACCAGAAGCCGGAGCTCCTCAAGGAAGAGTATCACGAAGAGCTGTCCCGGGTGGTCTCCGAGGCCGGCGGCAACGGCGCCATCACCTTCGGCCATTGGGCCAGGGTCGAAGAGGCCATCGAGCTAAGCGACCAGGCCGCCGTGGATAGCCTGGAGCCCTACCACATCTGGACATCGGACTACGCGCAGAAACGCCTTCACTGGAAGCCACAACACCCGCTGGCCATACTCTTGGTACGGCTATATCGCCTGGAGGAGCCCCACACGCTGCCCTTCTCCCAGTCCTTCGCTGGGTGCAAGTCCTGGGTCCAGCTCCCCGAGCCCATTCGGCTCGGCGAGGTTGCCCCCGTCATGAGCGACGGCGACTTCCGGACCAGGGTCCAAGAGGTCAAGGCTGCGCTGAAATCATAGCGGAGGGCCCGGGGACCGATGGCGGGCGCCGGCTCGTCTTCGGGCCGCGGCAGCCCGTGCCCCCGGCCCGGAAAATTCTCCTGCGGAGTGCATGTTGAAGTACCGGCAGCTACCCAGGACCGACCTCCAGCTATCCGAGGTGGGGTTCGGCCTGTGGACCGTGGCCACCAACTGGTGGGGCCGCATCGAGGAGTCCGATAAGGTGCGCCTCTTGGAGCAGGCCGTGGAGATGGGCGTCAACCTCTTTGACACCGCCGACACCTACGGCGAGGGCTACGGCGAAGAGATCCTGGCCAAGTCCCTGGGGCACGCCAGGCACGACATCGTCATCGCCACCAAGTTCGGCTACGACTGGTACGACAATATAGAGCGCATCGGCCACAAGGAGCGGCCCCAGCGCTTCGAGCCCGACTTCATCCGCTACGCCTGCGAGCAGAGCCTCCGGCGCCTGAAGACCGACTACATCGACCTCTTCCAGCTACACAACCCCCGTATCGACGCCATAGAGAACGACGAGGTGTTCGACCTGCTGGAGGCCCTCGTCCAGGAGGGCAAGATACGATACTACGGCTCCGCCCTCGGCCCGGACATAGGATGGTTCGAGGAGGGGGAGGCCTCCATGCGGGAGAGGCACGTCAGCTCGGTCCAGATAATCTACAGCATCCTGGAGCAGGACCCGGCCCGCCGCTTCTTCCCCATCGCCCAGGAGGAGGACGTGGGCCTCCTGTCCCGGGTGCCCCACGCGTCGGAGGTCCTTACCGGCAAGTTCACCGAGCCCCCGGAGTTCGACCCCACCGACCACCGCGCCCACCGCAAGCACGAGTGGATGGTCGACGCGCTGAAGAAGGCGGCGCAGACTAGGTTTCTGGCCGAGGAGACGGGGCGGACCATGTCCCAGGCGGCCATCAAGTTCTGCCTGGCCAAGGGCAGCATCGTCTCGGTGCTGCCCAACATCACCCGCATGGATGAGCTGGAAGAGTACACCTCCGCCCCGGACACACCCGACCTGGGCCCGGAGGAAGAGGCCCTCCTGGACGACCTCTGGGAGAACGGCTTCTACCTGGAAGAAGCCGCCGCCGCCCCACAGGGCGAGTCCTGAGGGAGCGTCCGGTTACTAAGCTATAGCTCAGGTCCCCGGAGGGGGAGAGAGATCGGAGTAGACGATGGTAAAGGGCGGCAGCAAGCTGACCTATCGGTTCGACGAAGGCGATGCGGGGATGCGCGACCTGCTGGGCGGCAAGGGGGCCAACCTCTGCGAAATGGCCAAACTGGACCTTCCCGTGCCCCCCGGCTTCATCATCACCACCGAGGCCTGCGTCCACTTCTTCGAGACCGGCGGCCAGGTGCCCGAGGGCCTGTGGGAGGCCGTGAGGAGCAACATGGCGTCGCTGGAGGAGTCCATCGGCCGCCGGTTCGGCTCCCAGTCCAGTCCCCTGCTGGTCTCCGTGCGCTCGGGCGCCAGAATATCCATGCCGGGCATGATGGACACCATCCTCAACCTGGGAAACAACGACGAGATAGTCCACGGCCTGGCATCCCTCATGGGCGACGAGCGGCCCGCCTATGACGCCTACCGCCGGTTCATCCAGATGTACGCCGGCGTCGTGATGGGAGTGGACTCCGAGGTCTTCGAGGAGATACTTGCCCGGGAGAAGGACCGCGTCGGAGTCAGCCTGGACAACGAGCTGAACCCCGACCAGCTCCGCGGCATCATCGAGCAGTTCAAGGCGGAGGTCCACAAGGCCACCTCCAGCGCCGTACCCCAGGACCCCTGGCAGCAGCTGGAGGGGGCCGTCAAGGCGGTCTTCGAGAGCTGGAACAGCCCCCGCGCCGTCAGCTACCGCGACCACTTCGGCATCCCCCACCACTGGGGCACCGCCGTCAACATAATGGCCATGGTCTTCGGGAACCTGGGGGACGACAGCGGCACCGGAGTCCTCTTCACACGCAACCCCCTGAACGGCCGAAAGGAGCTGTACGGCGAGTACCTCGTCAACGGCCAGGGGGAGGACGTGGTGGCGGGGATACGCAACCCGGAACCCATCTCCACCCTGGCCCGGCAGCTACCCGAGGTCCACTCGCAGCTTTCCAGGGTGGCCCAGCAGCTTGAGCAGCACTACAGGGACGTCCAGGACCTGGAGTTCACCGTGGAGGGGGGCCGCCTGTACATGCTCCAGGCCCGCAACGCCGCCCGCACGGTCCAGGCCGCCGTAAAGAGCGCCGTGGACATGGTGGACGAGGTCCTCATCGACGAGAGCGCGGCCATCAACCGGGTCAACGCCGAGGAGCTGTCCCAGCTCTTCGTCCCCCGCTTCGACTCCGAGGCCAGAGCGGCCAAGGTATCCTCCCAGGAGCTCCTGGGACGCGGCTTCGGCGCCTCCCCGGGCGCCGCCACCGGCAAGGTGTTCTTCGACGCCACCCGGGCCGCCGAGGCCGGCAAGAACGGGACGCCCGTCATCCTGGTCCGGCCCGAGACCAAGCCCGACGACATCCACGGCATACTGGAAGCCAAGGGCGTGCTCACCAGCCGCGGCGGCGTCACCAGCCACGCCGCGGTGGTCACCCGGGGGCTGGGCAAGCCCTGTGTGGTCGGATGCGAGGATATACAGGTCGACCTCCAGGGCCGGCGTTTCGTAGCCGGCGGCCACACCATACAGGAGGGGGACGACCTCAGCGTTGACGGCGCCACCGGGGAGGTGTTCGCCGGCGCCATACCCACTTTCCAGCCGGACCTGGACGAGCTCCAGGAGGCCCAGACCCTTCTATCCTGGGCCGACAAGGCCAGGCGCCTGGGTGTCTGGGCCAACGCCGACACGCCCCTGGACGCTGAGCGGGCCCTGGCGATGGGGGCCGAGGGGATAGGCCTCTGCCGCACCGAGCACATGTTCCTTGGGCCCGAAAGGGTGCCCGTGGTGCAGCGGATGCTCATCAACGCCCAGGAAGCCGAGCGCTGGGAGGCCGCCCATCCCGAGGCGGCCGTCCGCCGCGCCGCCTCGCCCGAGCTGCCCGTGGGAGTCAACGAGTTCTACAATGCCCTGGCCCATCTCAAGGATCTGCAGATAGCCGACTTCACCGGCGTGCTCAGGGCCATGACCGGCCGGCCGGTCATAATCCGCCTCCTGGACGCCCCGCTCCACGAGTTCCTTCCCCGGCACGAGGACCTGCTGCGGGAGGTGGTGGAGATGGAGGTCCGGGGCGCGCCCCAGGAGGAGCGGCAGGCCCGCGAGCAGTTCCTGCAGTTGGTGGAGTCCCTGCGCGAGTCCAACCCCATGCTGGGGCACCGGGGCTGCAGGCTCGGCCTGACCTTCCCCGCCATCTACGAGATGCAGGTGGAGGCCATAATCACCGCGGGCGCGGGGCTCATCCGCGAGGGGGTCCAGGTCCATCCCGAGATCATGATCCCCCTCACCTCCCACGTAAACGAGCTTAGCCGCCTCAAGGAGGGCCTCACCAAGGTCGCCGACCGGGTACAGAGGGAGATGGACACCGCTGTCGGCTACCTGTACGGCTCCATGATCGAGGTGCCCAGAGCGTGCCTCACGGCGGGCGAGGTCGCCGGCCACTCGGACTTCTTCAGCTTTGGCACCAACGACCTGACCCAGACAACCTACGGCTTCAGCCGTGACGACGCCGAGGGCAAGTTCCTGGCCACCTACATACAGGAGGAGATCCTGCCCGCAAACCCCTTCGCCACCCTGGACCCCGACGGCGTGGGGGCCCTGGTCCGCATCGCCGTGGAGCAGGGCCGCCGCGCCCGCCCGGACCTGGAGGTGGGGATCTGCGGCGAGCACGGCGGCGACCCGGCCAGCATAGAGTTCTGCCACCGGGAGGGCCTGAACTACGTTAGCTGCTCGCCCTTCCGCGTCCCCGTGGCCCGCCTCGCCGCCGCCCAGGCAGCCCTGAAAGAGGCCGCCGGCTCGTCCTAGCCGACCGCTACCTCAGTCTCCAATCGCTGGATATCCGCCTCGTCCAGGTTGAAGTACTTGGCGTCGGGGTGATGGAAGACCAGCGCCGACACCGATGACTCGGGGTCCATCATGAACTCCTCGGTCAGATCGACCCCCAGCTCGGGGGTGGCTCCCAGCAAGCGGAAGAGCTGGGCCTGGTCCTCCAGCCTGGGACACGCGGGATAGCCGAAGGAGTAGCGGCGCCCCCGGTACCGGGTCCGGAACAGGTCGACGTAGGTGGTGCCCTCGGGATCGCCGAACCCCCACATGCGGCGAATGCGCTGGTGCAGCAGCTCTGCGAACGCCTCGGCGCTCTCCAGGGCCAACGCCTGGAGTACGTGGGAGTCCAGGTAGCGCCCCTCCTGCTTCCACGCCTCGGCCAGGTCGCGGACTCCCGGCCCCACGGTGGTCACGAACATGGCCACGTAGTCCACCGCCCCGGCGTCCCTGGGGAGCAGGTAGTCGGCCAGGCATAGCCCGTCCCCCCGGGACTGGCGGCCGAAGTGGAACCGCTCCAGGACCGTCCCGCCGTCGGGGGCGTACACCAGCACCTGCCGGCCGTCGGAGCGGCACGGGAAGAACTTGAAAACGGCGCCGGCGTTGATGTCGTCCCGGGCCAGCACCTCGTCCTCTATCCGCCTCACCGACTCCCGCAGCTCCACCGCCGCCGGGTCGCCCTGGGACAGGGCGTCGGCAAACCGCCCTTTGAACCCCAGGTGGCGAGCGTAGAGCATCTGGGGGTTGATATACGGGAATATCTCCTGCAGGTCGTGGTCCCGTATGACGTGCTGCAACAGGTCGGGCGGGTTGGGGACGGGGAAGTCGTGCCTGACTCGCGCCGCCCCCCCGGCCGGCGCGCCGGTCCCCGGCCCCGCCTTTTGGCGTCGTTCCTCGCTCTCCAGGAGGTCCCGGGACTCGGCCGTCAGCGACGCCGCCAGCCGCTCCCGCTCGTCCGCGTCCTGGATGGTGTTGGCCAGCGCCAGCCCCGTCATGGCGTCGGAGGCGTAGGCCACCAGCCCGTCGTACTCCGGCGCGATACGCAGCCGGGTGAACCGGTTGGAAAGGGCGGCGCCCCCCACCAGGAGCGGCGCACTCACGCCAGCCTGGCGAAAGTCCCTCGCCGTCTCCACCATCATCTGCGCGGACTTCACCAGCAGGCCCGACAGCCCGATGATGTCCGGGTTGTGCTCCCGGTAGGCCTCGATCAGGTCCTGCGGCGGCACCTTGATCCCCAGGTTTATCACCTTGTACCCGTTGTTGGAGATGATGATCTCCACCAGGTTCTTGCCTATGTCGTGGACGTCGCCCTTCACCGTGGCCAGCACCACCTTGCCCCGGGTGGCCGAGTCCACCCGCTCCATGTGGGGCTCCAGGTGGGCCACCGCGAACTTCATGGACTCCGCGGACTGCAGCACCTCGGCCACGATGAGCTGGTTGGCATTGAACTGGCGGCCCACCTCGTCCATCCCCGCCATCAGCGGGCCGTTGATTATCTCCAGCGCGGTCCGCCCGGCCAGCGCCTCGTCAAGGTCCTCGGCCAGCCCCTCCTTGGACCCCTCGATGATGGCCATGGCCAGCCGCTCGTCCAGGGGCAGGCTCCGCCGCTCCTCGGTGGTCGACTTGGGCGCCCGGTCCCTGAAGTGGGCCGCGAAGGCGGCCACCGGGTCCTCTCCCCGGTTCCAGATCAGGTCCTCGGCCAGCCTCCGCTCCTCCTCGGGAATGGACGTGTACCTCTGCATCGACTCCGAGTTGACGATGGCCATATCCAGCCCGGCCTGGACGCAGTGGTACAGGAACACCGAGTTGAGCACCTCCCGGCCCGAGGGGGGCAGTCCGAAGGACACGTTGGAGATGCCGAGGACGGTCTTGCAGCGGGGCAGCGCCTGCCTGATGAGCCGCACTCCCTCGATGGTCTCCTCTCCCGACCCCACGTAGTTCTCGTCTCCCGTCCCCGCCGGGAACACCAACGGGTCGAAGATCAGGTCCTCGGGGGCCACCCCGTACTTCCCGGTCAGGAGGTCATGGGACCTGCGCGCCACGTCCAGCTTGCGCTGCCGGGTGACGGCCTGGGCCTGCTCCTTGTCGTCGTCGATGCACCCCACCACCAGGGCTGCGCCGTACCGCCGGGCCAGGGGGACCACAGCCTGGAACCGCGCCTCGCCGTCCTCCAGGTTGACGGAGTTGATGATGGACTTGCCTTGCAGCCGCTTCAGCGCCTCCTCGATCACATGGGCGTCCGTCGAGTCGATCATAACCGGCGCCTTGACCTTCTTGTTGAGCACATCCAGGAAGGTGGTCACGTCGGCCACTTCGTCGCGGTCGGGGTCCTGGAGGCACACGTCCAGCACATGGGCGCCGTTTCGGACCTGACGGCGCCCCACCTCGGCGGCCTCCTCGAAGCCGCCCCCGCTTATGAGGCGCCGAAAGCGGCGGCTCCCCAGGACGTTGGTCCGCTCCCCGACTATGGCGGGCCGGACGTCTTCATCGATCACCACCGTCTCGATGCCCGAGACCCGGGTGTCCCTCCCGGTGGCCAGGGTCCTGTTGGCCGCGCCCTCGGCGGCCTCCACCAGCAGGCGTATGTGCTCCGGGGTGGTGCCGCAGCATCCGCCGATGAGGTTGACCCAGCCGGAGCCGATGAAGAGGCCCATGGTCGACGCCATCATCTCCGGCGTCTCGTTGTATGTGCCGAACTCGTCGGGCAGGCCGGCGTTGGGCAGGCACGATACGGGGAACCGGGAAAGGGCCGCCAGGGTGCGGACGTGGTCTGTCATGAAGGTCGGCCCCGTCGCGCAGTTCAATCCGATCCACAGCAGGTCCCGGTGGGCGAGGGACGTGTAGAACGCCTCCACGTCCTGGCCTGCCAGCAGGGTGCCCATGGGCTCCACGGTGCCCTGCACCGCCACCGGCAGCTCTCTCCCCAGCTCCTGGAAGGCCCGGTCGATGCCATCCAGGCCGGCCTTGATGTTCAGGGTGTCCTGGCCCGTCTCCAGCAGGAGCAGGTCCGCGCCCCCTTCCACCAGGCCCAGCGCCTGCTCCTGGAACGAGTCCGCCAGCTCGTCGAAGGTCACGCCGCCGGTCACCGAGATCGTCTTGGTGGTGGGCCCCATGGACCCGGCGACGAAACGAGGCCTGTCGGTGGTGGCAACCTCCGCCGCCGCTTTCCGCGCCAGGGCTGCGGCCTCCCGGTTGATGCGCCTGGCCTCGTGGGCCAGACCGTACTCGGCCAGCACCAGCGGCGTCGCGCCGAAGGTGTTGGTCTCCAGGATGTCGCACCCGGCGTCCAGGTAACCCCGGTGTATGCCGATGATGGCGTCGGGCCGGGTTACGACCAGATACTCGTTGCACCCCTCGTACTCCGCCCCGCCGAAGTCCTCCGGCCCCGGGTCCAGGGCCTGTATGGACGTGCCCATGGCGCCGTCCAGCACCAGTATTCGCCGTTGCAGAAGGGACTTGAGGGAGTTGGTCCGGTCGTTCTCGTTCATGCAATTTGCCAGGGCCATAAGTCGTCCCATTATAGCATGTAGCGTGATAAGCCTACAATTAGTCAAGGGTTTGGGCACTCGGTCCGGCGTCCGCGAGGCGAAGCGATATGGTAAAATGGGGTCGAACTATTTGTCACAGCCAACTATTTCTCACAGAGGGAGCCTCTTCTGGAGAACAGGGGAACAGATGCCCAGGAACTACTGGATGATGGTCATCAGCCCGGAGAATTTCCGGATAATCAGGGAGTTGGGGTTTACAGTCCAGGGGTTAAAGGCCCTGTATCACCGCAAGGCGCAGCGCATAGAGCCCGAGGACCGGATCCTGTACTACGTGGGAAGGGACCGCTACTTCCCGGCCACCGCCACGGCCACGTCACGGTACTTCGAGGACGGGACTCACAAGTGGGCCAAAGACGGCAGCAGCGAATGGGCCTACGGAGTCCGCATCAAGCCCGAGATCGTGCTTGACGAGGAGCAGTACATCGACGCCCGGCAGCTCGCTCCCAGGCTCGACTACATCCGCAGGTGGTCCCCCGAGGACTGGTACATCGCCTTCGCCCAGACCAACCTCCACCTTCTGCCCAAGAGGGACTTCGGCCTGGTGGAGGACGAGATGCGCCGGTTGAGGGGAGAGCGGCCCAGGGGCCCGGAAAAGCCCGCCTCATCCGGCCGGGGCCGCCGGCGGCGCTCCTAGGAGCCCTCGGCCCCCCTCGCCCGGGCCTCGCCCAGGGCAAGCTCCATCTCCTCGACGACATCCCGGTCCTCCTCGCGCCCAACGGCGGCCTCCAGGCCGCGCCTGGCGTCGTCTCCTCCCAGCCGGCCCAGGGCCCAGGCCGCGTGTCCCCTGACCAGGGGCTCGTCGTCCTCCAGCGCCTCCACCAGCGCCGGCACGGCGCCCTGGTCCCCCGAGTTGCCCAGGGCCACGCAGGCGTTTCGCCGAAGTCCCGACCGCTTGGCCCGCTTGGCCGGGCTGTTCCTGAACCGCTCCCGGAACTCCTCTTCGCTCATACGGAGGAGGCCCACCAGGTCCGGGGAGGTGAACCGGCGCTTTCGGAACGCCTGCTCCCTGGTGTACGCGGCCTTCACGTTGACCGGGCACACGTCCTGGCAGATGTCGCAGCCGAAGACCCAGTCGTACATCAACGGCCGGTACTCCCGGGGAATGGCCCCCCGGTTCTCGATGGTCAGGTGGGAGATGCAGCGGGCGTTGTCGATGACGTAGGGCGCCACGATGGCCCCGGTGGGACAGGCGTCTATGCACCGGACGCAGCTTCCGCACGTCTTCTTGAGGGGAGGGTCGGGCTCCAGCTCCAGGTCCGTGACGAGCTGGCCCAGGAACACCCACGAGCCGTGGGAGCGGGTAAGCACGTTGGTGTTCTTGCCGAACCAGCCGATGCCTCCGCGCTCCGCCGCCGCCCGGTCCAGCATCGGCCCGTCGTCCACGTACCACCGGGCGGCCACCTCCCTGCCCAGGCCCTGGGAAAGCCGTTGGGCCAACCCGCGCAGCCTCTCTTTGATGACCTTGTGGTAGTCGTCCCCCCAGGCATAGCGGGCCACCCTGCCCGCGGGGGCGCCGTCCCGGGACTCTCCGTCGGGGCGGTGGTAGCTCATGCCCACCGTGACGATGGACCTGGCTCCCGGGAGCAGGGCCTGGGGGTCGCAGCCGCGCCGGACCCGGGCTTCGGTGAACCAGGGGAGCCCGTCCATCAGCCCCTGGCGTATGCGCTCCAGCGTGACGGCCTGGTGCTCCGAGAAGGCCTCCGCCGAGGCGATGCCCACCAGGTCGAAGCCCAGCTCCAGGGCGCACTCCTTGACCCTTTTCTTCAGATCGCCCACCGCCCCATTATGCCATATCGCCACGGAGCCGGCGGCGACAAGGGCTATTGGCTTGGCGGAGTACGAGATGCGTACGTGGAGGGCGAAAATACCCGCGGGTTTGTCCCGTGGTCAAGATCACCTAACGAATACTGAATAGGTGCTTACGGGGATAGATTCACCCGATGAATGATCAGCCCACACCAACAGGGTGTAAACGCCGGGCCCGAACTCTTCCACAGCATAGCCTATGGCGGCGGACACTGTAGTCTCACCGCCGGCAACTTGCCACGTTTCGGCGGTGTGCCACGGCACTGTCCCTTCCCTCCGCGTGGTGACTGCGGGCGGGGCTACACACTCCTCTACGTCTCCTCTATCCACGCGAAAGGGACGCTTCGTTTCGGGGTCGACCGTATAGGGGTCTTGCGGAAACTCCCGAGACAGACTGTACGAATCCCGCTCGTAATACCAACCCTGATCTAAGGGCGGCCTAATCGTAGCGACAGGCCACTGCCCAAGGGAATAGGAATGACTCGCACCCAATTGCCCAAAGGTCAATTCGTGGGGCCACTCGTCATACCAGATTTGTATACCGGACAGTTCCAAGTCGTCGTCAAGAGCGGCTTTGAACTCCAGGACGCCGGCACTTGAGATGGTGGGCAGGCGAGTGTAGCGGAGATAATCCCTGTCGAACAACTGGACTATGGAACAGCCTACATTATCGCAGGCAATCCCCAGATGCACGATGGTGTGCCAGGGATCGAGGATGTTTCTACGGTGTCCTGGGCTGCTCATAAGCCCGGTTTGTGCTTCCTCGACGGACGTCGTCTGGGCCGTGGTACGATACCGTGCGTCAGCGGACAGAGGGCATCCTCTGCCGCTGACGTTTTCTGAAGCGGACCCGGCGCCGCCGGCCAACGTGTACCGCATGTATGGTTTTAGGCCGTCACGACCCCAATGGCTCAAGTAGCCGTGTCGGAGACTATCCTCGGCGTGATGTTGCGCCGACGGGTTGTCGCCGAGAACGACCGCATTGAGCCCGCTGGCGATTCTTGCTTGGTTGATAAGGCCAAGCATATGCTGCTTAAGGTCCCAATTCCTGAAAGCTGGGCTTGGAGTAGGGGTCGGGGAAGGCTTGGGAGTAGGGGTTGGAGTCGCAGTAGGAGTAGGAATGGCAGTGGCCGTCGGCGTCTTGGTAGATGCGGGTTTCGGAGTGGCAGTAGGTGTGGCGGCGGGACTCGGCCGGCCTCCCGGCTGCTCTACCTCCCGTTCTTCCGGGACACGAGTGCGGGTGGGTTTCGGCGTAGGGGTGGGTCTGGGTCTAGGGGTCGGAGTTGACGTTGGGAGGACATCCAGGCCCGGTGGCGACCCATCGGAGCCGCCAGACCCGGAATCCGAATCTACTACATTCCATACTAAAGCAGCTACGATTACCACCGCTCCTATGACAACCGCCCAGATCAAGAGTCCCGGTCCTCTCTGGCTGCCTCCAGAGGGCGACGGCAATCGCCTATCTCTTGGCGGGGTGGGCGGCGGGCCCTCGGGAGGGCCGCCTGATGAGGTCCTCCCGGCCGTCGCGGTTCGCGAAGGCGCCCCTGGTTCAACGTGCCCCTCCCTTGGACTGGCGTAGGTCCCAGGGGCGGAGTAGGCCTCGGCGTCTATCTCCAGGTACGTATAGGGGCCCCTTAAGCTCGAAGAGTCGATATTAGGACCGGCTCCGTCAGCCGCCGTCAGCCGGTCCGCGCTAAGGATGGCCTGTTTGATGTCGGGGTGGTCCAAGCGGTGTAGGGCAAGCCGCGTGGCCAGGGTGTGCCCCGGGACGAGAATGCTGTAGACCGCCGCCCGGGTCACACCCTGCACCCGTTGCAAGCTTGGAAGGTGCGAATGGCTGTACCAGCGGTCGAACTCCTCCCGTTCAGCCGGGTCCGACGTGTCCAAGAACAGCAACCTGACCGCCGCGGGGCCGGTCTTGGCGACAGGGTTTAACTCCCGGACCTCCGACAGGCATGAGGTTTCGGACTTCGGCGGATATTCGACGGCTCCCCCAGGCGCGGACCCGCTGGGGACGATCTCCGCGAAAACATAGCTTCCCACGGGTTCGATAACAGCGACCCGCCTGTTCAAAGCGGTTGTCTCCGACTCGATGCGGGAGAGATGGTTGACACAGGCGATGATGTTGGACCCCTGCAGGTCATAGACAGCAAGGAACTGGCTTGGGCCGCCGTCCGGATAGGCATTGGCGTAAAGTGTGGCCCGTACCAACCCCGGCGAGTCCTTGAGAGCGGGGAAGTAGAGGTGCAGGTACCACCTGACGAACTCGTCTCGGCGGGACAGGTCCGCACAGTTGGTGAACAGCAGGAGAAGGCCGTTTCTCTGCCGGCTTCTCGCGACGTTGGTTGAGGGCCTGGCCCTGCCTGGTCTACACGCCGTGCACGTGCAGGAGGGAGGATGGTCGCAATACCAGTTTGGCCTTCCCATCGTCATCGTTTGGGGTTGTGCGGGCAGGCCGCAGGGCCCTCATCGGTGCTTGCCGAATGGATTGAGCGCCCTTTTCAGCCTGGCAAGCAGCCCCTCCTCCCCGCGTCCTTTACCCAGCCTCCGGTCCTGACAATTTTGGCAGGTGCAGGCGGGAGGGTGGTCATAATACCACTCGGGACGGCCTGTCATGGTGTAAAGACCTCGCTATTTCCGGCTTGGCTATGACGTGCCTTGGCAAAGGATAGGTGGATGCCCTATGCCTGTCAACGTAAGCCCTGGAGGCCGCGGCGCCGGCGGCAAGGCGGTCTTTCCTTGCCTTGCCGCAGCTTGTCACTATTGCCCGTCCAAGAGCAGGTCCCTTGCTTTGTTCAGATCGCGCATCCGCTGGCCTCCGTTGGGGTTACGGTCCGGGTGGTACTTGAACGCCTCGCGCCTCCAGGCCGCATCAATCTCCTGGCGGCTGGCCCCCACCTTCAGACCCAGCAGCGCGTAGGCCGCCACCCTCCTGGAGTCCGTCGGGGGCCGCTGCGGAGGTACGCCGCCGACGTTGTGGGCGCGTTGCCTTTGCCTTAGCCAGGCCTCTAGGCGTTCCCGTGCCGCCCTGTCCCGGGCATACTGTTCCTGGTACGCTGCGGCGCAAGGCGGACACCGGCAGGTGGAGTCGTGGCGGTTCACGTACCGGCGTGCCAATACGGCCACCAACACTAAGGCGGCGGCGACGGCGGCTATGACGGACAGGGCAGCAAGGACTTCCATGCCTGGATTAAGTCTACACAAAGAGCGGTACACCGACCACCCCTCCAGCTGGCGTCCTCGTCGTCCGCCAGCCCCACCGCCACCGCTACGCCGTCGAAGGTGCACAGGCTCCCGTCCAGCCCGTCGTGCAACGGCAGTAGGCCTCCCACTCCGAAGAGCCCCTGCGGACCCTCCCGAACAACCAGATATTGGCAGATATTGGTCGACGGGTCTTCCCACACACCTCCCCAATGGGCCCGCACCAATGGGCCCTCACCGGGAGTCAACCCACGCCTGGTGACCCTATGCCCTTCGCTATGAGATGCCCCCTCGGTGGTATGCCAGCCGTCTATGCGCTATAATGTAGCCGCCCCACGCCCTGACGGGCCGGTAGAGAGCCCAACGTACCCGGAAAGAGGAGTTATTCCATGTCTGTCGACGTCGGCCAGTCGGCCCCCGACTTCACCCTCCACGGCACCGACCTGAAGAGCAGGAGCCTGGGCGAGTTCAGCGGCCAGAACGTGGTCCTCGCCTTCTTTCCCGGCGCCTTCACCGGCGTCTGCACCGACGAGATGTGCGCCCTGCGGGACCGGGTCGACCAGTTCAACTCCCTGAACGCCCAGGTGCTGGGCATCAGCGTAGACCCGCCCTTCTCCCAGAAGGCGTGGGCCGACGCCAACAACATCAACTTCCCCCTGCTGAGCGACTTCACCCGCCAGGTGGTCAACCAGTACGGGGTCGCCTTCCCCAACCTCGCCGGAATGGAGGGGTACGTGGCGGCCAACCGGGCCGTGTTCCTAGTGGACAAGGGCGGCGTGGTCAGGTACAAGTGGGTCGCCCCCCAGGTCACCGCGGAGCCCGACTACGACGAAATCAGGCAGGCCCTGAGCGGCCTGGGAGGATAGCCCCAAGCCCCCGGCGGGCGGGATCGCGCCGCCGAACGCGCGGCCGGCCCGCAGCCGGGTCGCCGCAGGTCAGCCTTAGCCCTAGGTCACTTTTTAGCCCTAGGTCACTTTTAGGAGGTACGCAGCATGGCAGCCGAGGTGGGACAGCCCGCTCCCGATTTCAAGATGCCCTCCAGCCTGGGAGACGACGTCGCCCTGAGCCAGTACCGGGGCCAGAAGAACGTGGTCCTCTCCTTCCACGTCTTCGACTTCACCGGCGGGTGAACGAACCAGGTCTCCTCGTTCCGGCAGTACAACGGCCAGTTCGAGGAGAAGGGTGCCCAGGTCCTGGGCATAAGCTGTGACAGCCAACACTCCCACCGCGCCTACTCCACCGGCCTTGGGAACATACCCTACCCACTCCTCGCCGACTTCCATCCCCACGGGGAGATGGTCAAGTCCTACGGCCTATGGAACGAGGAGCGGGGCGCCAGCCGCCGGGCCATCATAATCGTGGACAAGAGCGGCGTCGTCCGGTTCAGGCAGGAGTATTCACCCCCCAACATCCCCGATCCCAGGGACATCCTGGCGGAGCTGGACAAGCTGGGCTAAGCCCGGCCCCTCTGCCCCCGGACACCGCGCGGCCACCCCGGTCGGGTCCGGGCCGTACTCCGCTCCGGAGCCGTTCCGGCGCGACCCCCACATCCCGCGAGGAGGTGTCGCCGATGCCCAGCGTGCGTACCGGCGACGGCGTCGAGATTAACTACCGGCTGGACGACTTCCGGGACCCGTGGATAGAAGGCCCGGGAGAGACCATCGTCATGAGCCACGGGTTTGCCCGCAGCATGGTGTGGTGGACCCAGTGGGTGCCCACCCTGGCCAGGAAGTACCGGGTGCTGCGCTACGACATCCGCGGCTGCGGCCTCTCCTCCGTTCCCCCCGGGGGCGCGCCCTGGTCGGCGGACCGCATAGCCGCGGACGTGGTGGACGTCATAGACGCCCTGGACATCGACGCCGTCCACTGGGTCGGGTTCGAGTCCGGGGGTCTGTGGGGCATCGTCTACGCCGTCAACCAGCCCGACCGGATCAAGAGCCTCACCCTCTGCAACACCCCCGCGGGGATAGGCACGGGACACTTCGCCGCGGCCGGGATCAGGGCGTGCGACGAGATCAGACGGGTGGGCTTCCCCCAGTGGCTCATCGACACCCGGGCGACCCGCATGGACCTGGCCCTGGCCGACCCCAGGCTGGACGAGTGGCACGTCCGGGAGCACTCCAAGACCCCCACCGAGGTCGCCGCCTCCCTGATGGACGTGCTCGAGGTGCTGGACGTCTCCCAGCTTCACTCCAGGATCGGCGTCCCCACGCTGATTATGTACAGCGACAGGGCCAAGAGCTGCCCGCCCGAGGAGCAGGCCCGGGTGTGGGAGACCATCGCCGACTCCCGGCTGGTCACCTTCCCCAACATGGCCGCCGGCATCCAGCTACTGGCGCCCGACCGCTGCACCGCCGAGGTGCTGCGGTTCCTGGACGAGATAACGGGCCGGTAGGCCTCCGGTGCTACAATGAATCGAGAGTCTTTCCCCACCGGAGGTGCCCGATAGTAGCCGATCCGACGGCGACCCAGGATCTGGAGCGCGGCGGAGCCGGGTTCCTGGAGGGAGACCTTGCCCTTCTCATCGACCGGAAGGGCCGCAGGTACCTGGTGACCCTGAAGGCGGACTCGGTCTTCCACACCCACGTGGGCACCCTCCCCCACGACCAGATCATCGGCCGCCAGCAGGGCGACTGGTTCCGCACCAGCATGGGCCAGGGCCTGCTGGCCCTGAAGCCCACCCTGAGCGACTACGTGCTCGAGATGCCCAGGGGAAGCCAGGTCATCTATCCCAAGGACCTGGGCAACATCCTGATGCTGGCCGACGTGTTCCCCGGGGCCACCGTAATCGAGGCGGGGCTGGGGTCCGGAGCCCTGACGGCCGCCCTCCTCCGGGCGGTGGGCCACTCGGGCAGGGTGGTCACCTACGAGGTGCGGGAGGACATGGTGGCCAAGGCCCTGGCCAACGTGAGGGCCCTGGCGCCGGACTTCGACCGCCACGAGCTGCGCATCGGCGACGTCTACCAGGGGATTGTCGAGCGGCAGGTGGACCGGGTCGTGCTGGACGTGCCCGAGCCCTGGCAGGTGGTGTCCCACGCCGCCGAAGCCCTGCACAGGGGCGGCATCTTCCTCAGCTTCCTCCCCACCGTGCTCCAGGTACACCGGCTGGTGGAGGCCCTCACCGCCGATTCACGGTTCCAGCTCATCGAGACGGTGGAGGTGCTCCTGCGCCCCTGGAACGTGACCAGCCGCAGCGTGCGCCCCGTGCACCGGATGGTGGCCCACACGGGGTTCATCACCACTGCCAGGCTGTGCGCCCCCAAGGCCGGGGCCCAGCCGCCCCCCGGTACCGAGAACACCCGACAGGAGAAAGAGGATGGACCGGCAGACGACCGTTGAGTTCCTGCAAGACTACGTAAAGACCGACACCCTGATGAAGCACCTGCTGGCGGTCGAGGCCGCCATGCGCGCCTACGCCCGCAAGTTCGGGGAGGACGAGGAGCGTTGGGGCGTGGCGGGCCTGGTCCACGACTTCGACTGGGAGATCGTGCCCACCCCCGAGGAGCACCCGACCTTCGGGGCCAACATCCTGCGGGAGCGGGGCTTCTCCGAAGACATCGTGCGGGCCGTGCTCACCCACGGCGACCACACCGGCCTCCAGCGGGAGACGCCCATGGAGCGGACCCTGTTCGCCGTGGACGAGCTCTCCGGGTTCGTCAGGGCCGTGACCCTGGTGCGCCCCAGCAAGAGCCTGGACGACGTCACCCCCAGGTCGGTGCGCCGCAAGATGAAGGACAAGGCCTTCGCCAGGGACGTCAACAGGGATGACATCGTCAAGGGCGCCGAGGAGATGGGCGTAGACCTGGACGAGCACATGGCCTTCGTCATCGAGAGCCTGAAGCCCGTCGCGGCGGACCTGGGGCTCAACACCGGAGCGGGCGAGGACGCCTGATACCGCCCCGTATGCCCCGGGGCCGTATCAGCACCGCACTCCCACCAGTCCCGGGAGCCTGCGCCGTTTCAGGAGCTCCCTCGCCTTGGAGTCGGAGAACCAGACCATCCGGCCGGTTATGGCGTCCTCGGAGTGAAGGTCCAGCTCGGTAAAGAACTTGAGGAAGTACAGCCCGGCCTCCCGGGGGCCCAACGGGGACTTCTGGGCCACGGCCAGGGGCGCGAACCCGTCGGACCCGCCCAGTATCCGCTCGGTCAGGGCCGGGTCGTGGCTCTCCCAGGTGCATACGGCCGGCAGCAGCGGCGTCAGCCCTTCCCGCTCCGCCAGCCAGGACCAGTAGACCCCCATCCCCTCACCCGATGCCCCTCCGGCGCCGTGGCCCAGGAGCAGTATGGAGTTGAGCCCGCCGTCCGTCAGGTGGGGCTCCAGCTCCCCGGGTTCCCGCACCCGCACGGGGCCTTCGGCCTTCAGGCCGAGCCCCCTCTTCCGCAGGCTCGAGTATATCCGGTCGCAGAACTGGGACTCCCAACCCTGGACGTCGCCGGATGCGTCGACGATGAGCAGGGCAGGCTTGCCTGGTATGGACGCTGAGCTCCAGAGCACTGGCGGCCTCTCTTGCCGGCCCCGGCCCGGTTAGCGGCCCAGGGCTTCGGCCAACTTTCGGGCGTCATCCCCGTCCAGGAAGTATTCCATGGCCGAGACCTGGCCGAGCTTCTTCAGGGTGATGACCAGCCGGAGGGTCCCGTCGTCGGTCCTCTCCAGGTCCAGGGTCTTGGGCTGCCGGGACAGGTTCAGGATGTTCTCCATGGAGCGCTCCAATCGATGGGTGGTGGCGGGCTAGTCGTCCGGCGCCAGGGTCGCCAGCACCCGGTCTACGAAACGATGCACGCGGGGACGATCAATCTCGATCTGGTAGGGTTCCATCTCGTCGTGGTAGAAGTTCCTGTGGAAATTCTCCGCGGCGTAGAAACCGGCGGCGAACTCTGCGTCGGCCCTCTCCTCGGTCAGCCTCTCCACCGCGTTCTTCAGCTCCCGGTGGGTACGGCAGGGCCAGTCCCGAAGCACGGCCGCGGCCATGACGGCGTGGGACGCGGCGCCCCATAGCTTCTCGGACGCCTGCAGGTGGTCTCCAGCGGCGAACTCCTCGTCGGATGCGGCCAGGAACTGCCTTGCCGTCCGGCCATGCTCCTCGCACTCCATTCAATGCCTCCCGGCCGTCCCGGTCACGGGGACGACCCGCGCTGTTCTCCCACACCTAGTCTACCAACGGCCTCGACCGTCGGGCAAGGGTTGGGGTATCCCCCTGCCCCAGGGAGGTGTGATGGATTACCGGTTTGAGGAAGGGGGTCCGGGGCTGTCAAGGCAGGTGTGTCATCTCCCAGTCCTGGCCCAGGTGGGGATACGCTCCCTCCATCAGCGGAACGTGCCGGAGCGACCTCAGGGGCGCCGGAAGCCCTTCCAATGCACCCCTGGCGGCCTCCGAAGGCAGGAGGCCCCACAGCTCGGGCCTGCCCACCCCCTTCCCCTGGACCAGGACCCGGAAATCGCCCATGCCCCCGGGGCGGGCTATGTCCAGCATCCCCATCCTGTTGGCGTCCGCCTCCCGCTGGGGCAGCCCCATCGCCCTGAGCTTCCCGAGCATCTCCCCCAGCCCGAGGTTGTGGAGGAGCTCCCGCTGCGTGGTCAATCCGAGGGTCTCCAGCCCCGCGGCGGCGCCCGAGCGGGTCACCGCCGTGAAGTCCACGTGGGCGGTGATGTCCTGGAGTCCCACCCGTTGGAGGGGAGCATCGGTCTGGACGTGGTCGTGGAAGGTGGTCAACGTGCCCCGGGGGCGGGCGTACAGCTCCGGCGCGGCGTCGCCGTAGTCCACCGTGAACACGAAGCCCCTGTCCAACGCCGAGGAGACCGCCCGGGTCCAGCCGTCCACCTCCAGGCTGATCTCGGCCGTCTGCCCCTCGGCCAGGCCGATCTCCTCCGAGGCCAGACGCGCCGCCAGCGCGGGAGTCGAGGGGGCTCCCAGGCATTCCCGCAGGGCTTCTTCCCCCAGGGAGACGTACACCTCCCGAAGCTCCCCACCGCTGACCGTCACCCGGTGAACGGGGAACGAGTCCAGCAGCTCGTTGGAGACCAGGCAGCCCCTTACGCCCCGCAGCGGCACTCCCCGGGCCCTCAGGCGGGATACCCTGCGCCGGTCCTCGGGGGCGAGGCGGGCTTCCAGGCCCGGGCCGGGCCGGACGTCCAGGCATAGGTAGCGCAGCGAGTCGTAGAAGCCGGGCGGCAGGCGCCGGCCGAAGGAGACCACGTCGTGGCACAGGAGGCCGTTGCCCGCCCCCATCTCCACCACCCAGAAGACCCGGGGACTCTCCAGAAGCAGCCATGCCTGGTAGAGCTGGAGGCACAGGAGGGCGCCGAAGGCCGGGTGGGCAGCCGGGGCCGTGTAGAAATCGCCGTGGGACGCCGTGCTCCGGGGGTCGGAGTAGTAGCCGCCGTCGTGCCAGAGCAGGGCAACCTCCATGAACTCGGCGAAGGTTATGGGGCCGCGCTCACGGATGCGCCTGTGGACCTCGGCCTCTGCTCCGGCAAGGGCCATCGGTAACAGACAGGGTACTTAAGGGGGCCGGACGCCCCCTCTCCCTAACCCCGCTGCTCGATGGGGACGTACTCCAGGTCCATCGCCCCCGTGTAGTCCAGCAACGGACGCATGAGGATGTTGTTTTCGTACTGCTCGATGCACTGGAGGGTCCAGCCGGGTATCCGGCCCAGGGCGAAGATGGGTATGAACAGGTCCTCGGGAATGCCCAGGAGGTGGTATATGGACCCGGCGAAGAAGTCCACGTTCACGTAGATGCCCTTGGACCTGTAGGGCACCATCACCTTCTCTTCCATGTACCGCAGTATCTGGAACCAGTGGGGCTCGCCCATCTTCTCACCCAGCTCCTGGGACCTGGTGCGGAGGTGGCGGGCCCTGGGGTCCTCGGCCTTGTACACCCGGTGCCCGAACCCCATGATCCTGCCGCCGCTGTCCAGCAGCTTCCTGGCGTACTCCTCGGCGTTCTCGGGCTGGCCTATGTCCTGGGCCATCTTCATCACGGCCTCGGCCGCCCCGCCGTGCCACGGGCCCTTCAGCACGCCGATCCCCGTCACGATGGCCGAGTGCAGGTCCGACAGGGTCGACGCCGTCACCCGCGCCCCGAAGGATGAGGCGTTGGAGCTGTGCTCCGCGTGGAGGATGAAGTCCACGTCCATCAGCCGCTGGGTCTCCTCGTCGGGGACGGCCCCGCTCAGCATGTACAGGAAGTTGCCCGCGTGGTTCAGGTCCGCGTTGGGGCCCACCGGCTCGTTGCCGTTCCTGATGCGGTGGTGGGCCGCCACGACGGTCGGACCCTGGGCCGTGAGCCGCAGTCCCTTGCGGACCGTCGCCTCGGGGGAGTTGTCGTCCACCTCCGGGTCGAAGGCCGCCAAGGCCGACACCCCGGTGCGCAGGGCGTCCATGGGATGGCTGTCCTTGACCAGCCTCAGCACCTGGACCACCTCATCCGGGATCTCGCGGTTGGCGCGAAGGGTCGCGTCCAGCTCGGCAAGCTGGTCCTTTCGAGGAAGGCCGGCGTAGAGGAGGAGGTGGATGACCTCTTCGAAGGTCGACTTCTCCGCCAGGTCGTGGATATTGTAGCCCCTGTAGAGAAGCTTTCCTACCTGGCCATCGACGAAGCTCGCCTCGGAGGTGTCGATGTAAACGTCCTTGAGTCCCCGCATGATCTCTTTGTCGGCCATGGCTCACGTCTCCCTTGGCGGGTTGCGAGAGCGCCGGGGCGCGTCTCTGCTCGGGCACGTCCAGCAGGGCGTCGGTAGGGCTCTTGCGGCGGCCTGTAAGGCGCCTTAAAAAGAACAGCGGTGGGCGTCCACACCCTGGTACGACATCCCACCTGTTCGTTGGCGTCGAAACCCGCAAAGGCGCCGGCCGCCCACGACGCCCAGTCTGTATTCACGGAAATTCTAACACCCGCCATTTTGGACTGTCAAGCTGAGCCCTCACCCCCCAAACAAGCCGGGCCCACCCTGGAAGCGGCAACCACCCGCCGTATCCTGGTACAATCAAGCTGGTCGGACCTCTCTCCCCGGAGGAATCCGCATCCTACATGGTGAAGGAGAGACAATATGGACAAGGCAGACATACCGTTCCTCTCAGCCGCCGACCTTTCCCGGCTGATCCAGGGCAAAGAGGTCTCTCCCGTGGAGGCTACCGAGGCCTACCTGGAGCGGATCGATAGCCTGGACTTCAAGTTCAACTCCTATCTGGCGCTATGCTCCGAAGAAGCCCTGCGGGCGGCCCGAGAGGCGGAGGGGGCCATCGCCCGAGGAAACTATCTGGGACCCATGCACGGGCTCCCGGTGGCCGTAAAGGACCAGCTATGGAGCAAGGGCGTGCGCTCCACCGGGGGCTCTCGCATACTGGCCGACTTCATCCCCGACGAGGATGCCACGGCGATCGCGAACCTGAAGAGGGCGGGGGCCATCCTCCTGGGCAAGACCAACCTCACCGAGTTCGCCATGACCTATTCCCACTGCTACCGCACCCCCCGCAACCCCTGGGACCTGGACTACTCTCCGGGAGGCTCCAGCAGCGGCTCCGGCACCGCCACCTGCGCCTTCCTCTGCGCCACCTCCGTAGGGGAGGACACCGGCGGCTCCATACGCCGGCCCGCCGCCTGGAGCGGCGTGGTCGGTCTGAAACCCACCTGGGGACTGGTGAGCCGCTACGGAGTGATGCCCGGGGCATGGTCCATGGACGCCATCGGCCCCATATCTCGAACGGTCGAGGACGCCGCCATCACTCTGGGAGCCATTGCCGGCTACGACCCCAAGGACCCCTATACCTGGAACACCCCCGTGCCCGACTACAGGAGCGCACTGGACGGCAACATAGGGGGCATGCGGGTGGGGATAATAGCCGAGCAGATCGACAGCGATGTCGTAGACCCGGAGGTTGGCGACGCCGTGGTCGCCGCAGCCTCGGTCCTGGAAGGGTTGGGCGCAACGGTGGAGGAGGTCTCCATTCCCCTCACCAGGCACATGACCGACATATCGGGGCTGATAATGCGTGTGGATGAGGCATCCAAGCACCGGACGTGGATCAGGGAACGGCTTCGCGACTACAGCCATGACCTCCAGATCGCTCACCTTACGGGCAGCATCCTCCCCGCCCAGGTCTACTACAAGGCCCAGAAGCTACGGAGCCTGCTCCGGACGCAGGTCCTGGACACGCTCCAGGACCACGACGTCCTGGTCCTTCCCACCTCGGGCAGGACCGCCCCCAGGCTGGAAGATGGACCCAGGGTCATCACCAGCAAGGAGATGGCGCCGTCGTGGCCCTTCATGCGCACCAGCGCGTTCAGCCTGGCCAGCACTCCCGCCATCTCCGTGCCATGCGGGTTCGGCTCCAGCGGTCTGCCCATCGGGCTCCAGATTACGGGACGCCCCGGAGAAGACGGCGCCGTGTTGAAGGTGGCCCACGCCTACGAGCAGCGTACCCCTTGGCACACCATGAGGCCGACTCACGCGTGAGCCAGTCAGCCGCCGCCCGGCGAAGGGCCCCGGCCCCACCGCGCCGTCGCTCCGGATAACGACTTGGGATTAACGACTTGGGATAACGACTTGGGATTAACGACTTGGGATAACGACTTCGGATAACGAAAAGGAGGCCCCATGAACGCCGCCGATATACCATTGCTGTCCGCGACAGCCCTGTCGCGATTGGTCCGGAACAGGGAGGTCTCCCCGGTAGAGGCGGTGGAGGCGTACCTGGAGCGCATCGACCGTCTGGACGGCAAGCTCAACTCGTTCATCACCGTATGCCGGGACGAGGTCCTGGAGGCCGCCCGTGAGGCGGAGCGTGCCATCGCCGGCGGCCGGTACCTGGGCCCGATGCACGGCATCCCGGTGGCCGTGAAGGACCAGGTGTACACGAAGGGCGTCCGCACCACCGACGGATCGAAGATACTGGAGGGGTTCGTCCCCGACGAGGACGCCACCGTCATAGCAAAGTTGAAGGCCGCGGGCGCCGTTCTGCTGGGCAAGCTGAACATGAGCGAGTTCGCCATGGGGGTGATCTTCGACCACTCCTACGGCACTCCCCGCAACCCCTGGGACCTGGAGCGAAACCCCGGCAGCTCCAGCAGCGGCTCGGGAGCGGCCACGGCCGCTTGCCTTTGCGCGACGTCGCTGGGAGAGGACACGGCCGGGTCCATACGAAACCCCGCTAACTGGTGCGGCATCGTAGGGCTGCGCCCCACCTGGGGCAGGGTAAGCCGGCACGGTGTCATGGGAGGCACATGGTCCATGGATACCATCGGGCCGCTGGCGCGGACCGTGGAGGACTGCGCCATCACCATGCAGGCCATCGCCGGCCACGATCCCAAGGACCCCTACACCTGGGCCGTTCCCGTCCCCGACTACCACGCCTCCCTGGACGGCAACATAAGCGGCCTCCGGGTCGGCGTCCTGACGCAGCTCGCCGAATCGGACACACTCGATCCCGAGTACAGAGCGGCGGTGACGGCGGCCATATCGGTCCTGGGCGACCTGGGAGGCGTGATAGAAGAGGTCTCCCTGCCCCTGGCCGAGCATTGCGGGACCATCACCACGGGCATTTCGGCCCCCGAATGGGCCTCCCTCCGGCGTCGCACCTTCACGGGCCGCCTGGACGAGCTGGACCACAACACCCGGATACGGTACCTGAGGGCCAGCATCATCCCAAGCCAGACCTACTACAAGGCCCAAAAGCTTCGCGCCCTGGTGCGCCGCCAGGTGCTTGACGCGCTGGAACGGGTGGACGTCTTGGTGTCGCCCACCGGCCCCGTGCCCGCACCGCCGGTGGAGTCCGTGCCGGGCGTCCACGGCAAGGAGGAGGCAGCCGCCGAGCTTGCTGGACGCTCGGCATTCACGGGGCCCTTCAACCTTGCCGGGCTGCCGGCCCTCTCCGTGCCCTGCGGGTTCACGTCCAACAACCTGCCCTTGGGACTTCAGATCGGCGGACGCGCCTTCGCCGAGGAAACCGTCATGAAGGTCGCCCACGCCTACGAGCAGTCCACTCCATGGCATAGAAGGAACCCGCCCATATAGCCTTTCGGCCGAGGCCCCGGCGATTCGTACATACGAAAACACCATCGAACGCGCAACAAATAACATGATACCGTCTGTAGTGATACGAATATTTTTATTGACGCCTATGTCCTCACTATGTTAATTTGGAACCTGCCCGGCCCGTGAGGTGGGCCGCCGACTCCCCGTGGAGCCGGTTGGGTCCTCCACATGCCGCTGGATGGGCGGCACGACATGCGGCGGGTATCCGAAGCAAGGAGGGTGCGATGATGGCGTTATACAGGCTGTTCAATGCCAGGCTCCTGGTCGGGATATCGCTTTTGGTGCTGCTGGTGGCGTCCGCAGCCTGCGGAGGCGAAGATCCAACGGCGACAGTGGCGCCCACCGCCGTCGTACCCGCTACCGTCGCACCCGCTACCGTTGCTCCTACGGCCATGGCGGAGCCAACTACCCAGCCGCCCGCCGACGGGATGGACAGGGGCCAGCTCAACATTGCCCTCAAGGAGATCGGCATCTTCAATGCCAATCCCGGCACGGCGCAATACCCGGGCCGCTCCTGGATACAGACGGCGGGCTTCGAGGGGCTGAGTACCCTCGACATAGAGCGCGTGATCAGGCCCCAGCTCGCCAAGGAGTGGAGCTTCTCCGGCGACGGCCTGATGTGGACCATCGAGCTGCAGGAGGGAGTCCAGTTCCATCAGGGCTACGGGGAGATGACCGCCGAAGACGTCATCTACTCCGCACATCTCCAGGCGCGGGATGGGGCCCGCGGACCCCCTCAAGGCAGGATAATAAACTGGGTGGAAGGGGCCAAGGCCCTGGACTCCCACACCATCGAGCTGACCACCCCGAAGCCCCAGTGGGACGTGATCCACTGGTGGATGACTCCTACGGGGTCTTCGGCATGGGTCATCAGCAAGACACAGGCGGACCAGGGCGGGGAGGAGGCGCTGGAGAGCAACGGGGCGGGCACAGGACCCTGGGAGATCGTGGAGGCCATTCCCGCCCAGTTCATGCGGTGGAAGGCCGTCGAGGACCACTGGCGCAAGACCCCGGAGTTCAGCGAGCTGGTCCTGCACGAGATCGGCGAAGAGTCCACCCGGGTGGCCAATTTCCAGACCGGCAAGGTGGATACCATGGCCATGGGGTTCGACTCGATTCCCGCGGTGGAGAACGTGGAGGGCACCAAGTTCATGGTGCAGAGGGGCGTGGGGGCAAGCTCCATCTACATGTTGGGACAGTACTACAGGGGGTGGGGCACACCCGATCAGCTCCCCTACTACAATCCCGACCTCCCCTGGGTCGCCAGCGACCCGGACCTGGACTCCGAAGGGTGGGAGCGCGCCAAGAAGGTCCGCCAGGCCATGAGCCTGGCCATCGACCGTCAGCTCATCATCGACACGGTGCTTGGCGGATACGCCTCCCAGATTCCCGCCATGTGGTGGGCCCCCTTTGGGGGATCGGAGACAAGGAATACCTTCCAGTGGGAGTCGCACTGGACGTGGGAGCACGACCCGGAGCGCGCCAGAGAGCTCCTGGCTGAGGCAGGCTATCCCGACGGCTTCGAGGTGACGATTACACCGGCCATTCGCGGCGCACCCGGCGAGGTGGAGGCCTGCGAGGCCCTTCTGCCCATGTTCGAGGAGGTTGGGATCAAGGCCAAGTTCCAGAGGCTGCCCTACTCCGCCCTGAGCGCCCAGTACAGGGCATACGAGGTGGACGGAATAACCTGCCACGCGTCCCACCCCTTCGTGAACCCCCTGATGGGATACGCCCAGGTCGTCAAGGGAGTGGTCGGGTACGACATCCCGTGGCTCTGGGAGAAGATCGACGAGGCAAACGCCACCTTCGACGAGACCACGCGGGTAGACATGACCTACGAGATAGCGGAGTGGATATGGGATGACGCAATGGACATTGCCCTCTACTACGTGGACTACGTCTACCCCCTGGGGCCGCGAATCGATGAGTGGACCGAGCACCTGAAGTACGCCGACGCCCGCCTCATGAGCGGACTCGAATACATACCCCACCGGAGGTAGCCGGGCCATACGAGGGGCGTCGAGTACACATGGCAGACGCGCCCGCCGCCAGGCAGCCGTCGCCGCGGACGATGCGAGGGAGTCCGGCCCGCACGCGGGAAAGGGCTCCTTCGCCGGCCCCGGCGCCGGTATGGCGCCGTAGAGGTCCCTTGCTGGAAGACTGTTGGATGCCGGGAGGATATATGCCATGACGAGAACAGTGCGGCTAAAAGTCGAACCCATGACGGCGGAGTCCTTCAGCCCGTACGGCGAGGTGTGGGACGCCAGGGAGCACCCCGCCGACCACCGCCAGTCGTTCCAGGTGGCCTACGACCCCGAGGGTAAGCCCACGGGCTCGGTGATGTGGCAGCCGTACCAGACATTGACCTTTACGAAGCTGGAGCGGCATTTCCACGCCACCCACGTGTTCATCCCTCTGAGCGGCTCCCTGGCGGCTGTGGCCGTCGCCCTGGGGACGGACGAGAACGACCCCAACTCAATCCCCGACCCCGACGACGTGCGGGCGTTCCTCATCGACGGCACCAAGGGGTTCTGCTACAAGAGGGCTACGTGGCACTCCCTGGACCGCTACATACTGAACCCCCCGGGGACCACCTTCATAACCTTCAACAACTCCCCCAACCCCACCCAGACCGTGGACTATATGGATGGGTACAGCCTGACCCACACGGACCTGAGCACGGATACCAACCCCACGCGTCTGGAGATGAAGGATGCCACAGGAGTGACCTTTGAGATCGCCCTCTAGCTTTGACCGCCTGGTGGCAATCATCTAGCACCACGGGGGATGTATTGGGCGGCGTCCAATCTGTCCTTGCCCTTGGCGGACGCGTCGGACTCGCAGTCGGCCTGGCTCTCGTGCTCAGCATGTTGGGGGTCGCGCTGGGGTGGGGCCTGTTCATCTTCTCCGGCGCAGTCTCCAAGACCACCATGCTATGGCTCGTGACGTCGGGCGCAGGCTTGGGGGCCGGACTGGGCGCCGTATTTCCATGGCTGCGGGTCGACGGCAACCCCGTCCCGGTTATCCTGGCTACGGTCTTAGTGGCGGTGCTGGCGGGCTTGGGCGGCGCCTGGGGCGGGTACCAGTACTCGGGGGACCGTGAGGTCGCCTGCTGCACCAAGCCCGACATCGGGCCCTTTACCTACGCGGCCTTCGGAGCGGTGGCCATGGCCAACGGCGCGGCCATCCTCTGCAGGATCGCCCACGAGGGCATAGCCGGCCGGCGGCGGCCGGTGTCGAGGCAGCCTTGACGGCCCATTCGTGCTCCTATTCGTGCTAAGGTAGTCCCGTATATGCAAAGGTTCCTGTTGAGACGGCTGATAACCACGCTGGTGACCCTGCTGGCGGTGTCGTTGATCGTCTTCGCCATGGCCCGGGTATCCGGCGACCCCAGGGACCTGCTCATAGACGACACACAGGTGGGCGACGTGGAGCTGTTCGAGGCGCTGGGACGGGAGCTCGGGCTGGACAAACCCTACTACCAGCAGTACGGGATCTTCTTGAAGGACCTGCTGCAGGGAGACCTTGGCCAGTCGGTCAAAGAGCAGCGGCCCGTGCTCGACGCCATAAAGGAGCGCATAGGCAACACCCTCGCGCTGGGCCTGGCCGCTTTCGCATTCTCCGTTCTGGCGGGCGTGCCCCTGGGCATTCTATCGTCAGTGAAGCGCGGCAGCTTTCTGGACCAGTTCAGCAAGGTGGTGGCCCTGATAGGCCAATCGGCCCCCCCTTTCTGGCTGGGCATCATGTTCATATTCTTCTTCGCCGTAAGGCTGGGATGGACCCCTCCCTCCGGGCACCAGGAGTGGAACAGCATCATCCTTCCCGCCGTCACCCTGGGGTGGTTCTTCGTGGCGGCCAACCTGCGCCTCGTGCGCTCGGCCATGCTGGACGTCCTGGACTCGGAGTACATCAAGCTGGCGCGGGCCAAAGGGGTCACCAGGAACAGCATAATCTGGAAGCACGCCCTTAAGAACGCCCTGATTCCGCCGCTGACTTTCGCCGGCGTCTCCCTGGGCAACCTGGTGACGGGCTCCCTCGTAACCGAGACGGTCTTTGCCTGGCCCGGCCTGGGGCAGGCAGCCATACAGTCGGTCTGGAGCAACGACTACCCCATGCTCCAAGGCGTGGTCATCATCTTCACCCTGATGTACGTGGGAGCCGCCCTCCTCGTGGACGTGCTTTACGCCTACCTCGACCCCAGGATCCGGTACGCATGACGGGAGCGGAGAGGTAGATGGCGGTCAGCCCCGTCGCATCTCCCGTGGCGCAAGCGGTCCGCCTCCGGGTGGGACGGACCCTCCGGGCCATGCGGCGGCTGCCCGTGTTGCCGTCCCTGCTCCTCGCCCTCGTGGTGGTCACCGGCATTACCGCGCCGTGGATAGCCCCCCACAGCCCGACCCTGGGGCAGCTTCCCGACAGAAACCTGCCCCCGGCGTGGTCCGGGCCTGAGACCACCGTAAAGACGGTGGTGGAGGAGGTGGAGGTTGGGCGTGCCCATAGGCAGATCACCCTGGAAAAGGCCCGGGAGTTAAGACCCGACGCCGCGTTGGGTGAAGGGGTCGAGGTGGTATCCAGACTGGGAGGCAGCACCAAGCACCTGCTGGGCACGGACCACCTGGGCCGGGACCTGCTGAGCAGGATTATCCACGGCGCCCGGATCTCCCTCATCGTGGCCGCTGTAACCCTGGGAATCGGGGGGGCCATAGGGACGGTGCTGGGCCTCCTGGCAGGGTGGTACGGCGGGTGGATCGACGAGCTGATCATGCGGCTGGTCGACCTCCTGCTGGCACTGCCGCTGATACTGGTGGCGTTGGTCATGGTGCTGGTCTTGGGCCAGACCCTTTCCATAATCGTGGTGGTCCTGGCGCTGTGGATATGGCCGCGGTTCGCGAGAATGGTGCGCGGCGACGTGCTGACCCTCAAGACCATGGACTACGTGGCCCTGGCCCGGGTGGCCGGAGCATCCACCTGGCGTGTGCTGTTCGTCCACCTTTTCCCGGGCACCATCAACACCCTGATAATAGTGGCCACGCTCCAGGTGGGAACGGTTATACTGGTGGAGGCTACCCTGAGCTTCCTGGGCGCGGGAGTGCCGCCTCCGACGCCCGCTTGGGGCTCCATGGTCGCCGACGGCAGGGACAAGCTGGCCGCCGCATGGTGGATATCCACCATGCCGGGCTTGGCCATCGTGCTCACGGTCATGTCCCTCAACCTGTTCGGCGACTGGCTCAGAGACACCCTGGACCCGAAGCTGCGGCAGGTGGAGTAGCCGGTGGCCGTCGCGCCGGCAACCCCACCGGAGAAGGCCCTGTAGGGAGCGTCGATGGAGAAGGCCCCGACACGCGACGACGTCGTCCTGGACGTGGTGGACCTGCGCACCCACTTTCAGACCCGCTGGGGGACGGTGAAGGCGGTCGACGGAGTCAGCTTCGATCTCCGGCGGGGTGAGACCCTGGGAATCGTGGGAGAGTCAGGCTGCGGCAAGTCCGTTACCGTCCTCTCCCTGATGCGTCTGGTCCCATCCCCTCCCGGCCGCATCGTGGGCGGGCGGGTCAACCTGGACGGCCAGGACATCCTCCGGCTCTCGGACAAGGAGATGGACGGGGTCCGCGGCAGCAAGATGGGAATCATCCTTCAGGACCCGATGACGTCCCTCAACCCGGTGTTCTCCATCGGCGAGCAGGTCATGGAGGCCATCAGGATACACCAGGACATACCCAAGAAGAGCGTGCTGGACAGGGCCCTGGACGTGCTGCGGAAGGTGGGAATATCCGCCGTGGGCCAGCGGGTGAAGGACTACCCCCATCAGATGAGCGGAGGGATGCGCCAGAGGATAGTGGGGGCGATAGGAATATCCTGCCAGCCCCTGGTGCTCATCGCCGACGAGCCGACCACCTCCCTGGACGTGACCATTCAGGCCCAGTACCTCAGACTCTTGAACGATCTGCAACGGGAGTTCGACCTGGGACTGATCTTCATCACCCATGACTTCGGCATAGTGGCCAAGACGTGCGACCGGGTGGCCGTGATGTACGCCGGAAAGATCGTGGAGATCGGCGACGTACGGGACCTGTTCAACAACCCGGCCCATCCCTATACCCAGGCCCTGTTGGCCTCGGTGCCCAAGATGGAGGAAGACGTACAGCGGCTCTATGCCATCGAGGGGCAGCCGCCCACCCTTCACGACCTGCCTCCGGGCTGCCCATTCGCCCCCCGGTGCGCCCAGGTGATGGACCGCTGCTACGAAGAGTACCCCCCACAGTTCAGGGTGAGCGAGACCCACGCCTCCAACTGCTGGACGCTGGCCCCATGATGGACACGGACCAGGGAGGCAACGGACATGCCAGACCCGTGGTGCTGGAGGCCCGGAGCCTGAAGAAGCACTTCCCCGTCAACAAGGGCCTTCTCATCTCGAGAGTCGCGGGATGGATCAAGGCCGTCGACGGGGTCTCCTTCGAGCTGCGGGAGGGAGAGACCCTGGGAGTCGTGGGCGAGTCGGGGTGCGGCAAGAGCACGACGGCCAAGATGCTCCTGATGCTGGAGCGGCCCACCGAGGGCAGCATTCTGTTCCAGGGCGAGGACATTTACAAGGCCGGCGCCGCCCGCCTCAAGGAGTACCGCAGCTCGGTCCAAGCCGTCTTCCAGGACCCGTGGAGCTCCTTGAATCCGCGGATACGGGTCAAGGACATCATAGCCGAGCCGATGGTCATCAACTGGGGCCTCTCCCGGAAGGAGATACGCGAGCGGGTGGACAAGCTCCTCCTGGACGTGGGCCTCCATCCCTATCACGCCGACCTGTATCCCCACGAGTTCAGCGGAGGCCAGAGGCAACGCCTTGCCATAGCCAGGAGCCTGGCCCTCAGCCCGCAGGTCATAGTGCTGGACGAGCCGGTCTCCGCCCTGGACGTATCCATAAGGGCCCAGATCATGAACCTGCTCATAGACCTGCAGGGCGAATACAACGTGAGCTACGTTCTGATCGCCCACAACCTGGCGACGGTCAGGTACATGTGCCACTGGGTGGCGGTAATGTACCTTGGGCAGATAGTGGAGCTGGCCGAGGGGCGGGAGCTCTTCGACAATCCCCTGCACCCCTACACCAAGGCCCTCATGTCGGCCGCGCTGCCCTCCCACCCGGACATCGAACGGGAGGAGATAATTCTGACCGGAGAGGTGCCCTCTCCCGTGGACCCACCCTCGGGCTGCCGGTTCCATCCCCGCTGCCCGTCGGTGATGGACCGGTGCTCGGTGGAAGAGCCGGTGATGCGGGAGGTGGCCCCCAGGCACCTGGTGTCCTGCCACCTGTACTGACCGGGAAGCACCCGAGTCCGGCCACGCAGTCATGTCCTTAAGAAGCACCCGAGCCCAAGCCAAGGCCGCCCGACCCTCCGGTCCAAGGGCCCAACCCTCCGGTCCAGGGGCCCAACCCTCCGGTGCGTGGGAGCGACGGTACGACATAGACGTGCCTCTCCAGCTCCAGTCGACGCCGGGCAACCCCATGAACCCCCGGGAGGTCCTGCAGTACATCTCCGCCTCGCCGGAGCCCGACTTTCACAACACGGTGGTCTTCCGCCGGCTGGCCCTGTGGCGTGAGAGATACGATGCTTTGCAGGGGGAGGCGGAGGAGGAGTTCCGCTCGGAGCTGGAGGAGCTGCGCCGGGCCGTCGCCTCGGACCTGGAGCAGGAAGTTGCTCCGGACCGGGACCCCGGCCCCGACCTGGCGCCCCAGGTCAAGGAGCGGGCGTCGCGCCTCGGATTCGCCATGACAGGCGTCGTCCGGTTCGACAGGAAGTGGGTGTCGCCCGAATACCGGAAGCACGTCCGCTTCAACAACCTGGTGGTGGCGCTCTCGGAGGTGCCCGCGGCTGCGATGGACTCTGTCCCCTCCAGGGAGTCGTACCTCGCCGCCTTCCGGGCCGAGCTCGCCTCCGGCAAACGCGCCCTCGCCATGGGGGACTTCCTCCGCGGCAAGGGCTACCCGGTCCAGTACGTCTACGTCCCCTTGGCGGGGCGCAGTCTGGCCCTGGTCCACCCGTACGCGGTGGAGGCTGGCCTGGGACAGATGGGGGCCAACGGCCAGCTCCTGTCCCCCGTGGAGGGCAGCCGCAGCACCTTGGTGATGCTCTCCACCGATGCCCCCATGTCCTACGACAAGCCCGTCGACTACGGGATCAACCGGCTGTGCGAAGAGTGTCGCATCTGCGTGGAGCGCTGTCCGGGCAGGGCCCTCTCGGAGGTGAAGGTAAACTGGAGAGGGGTGCACAAGCACAAGATCAACTCGGACCGATGCCTGTCCATGGTGGCGCGCTACTCGGGCTGCAACGTCTGCACCAAGGTGTGTCCGGTGCAGAAGTACGGGCTGGCGGAGGTGATGGACCACTACCGCGGCAGCGGGGGTCAGGTCTTGGGCAAGGGCGCCGAGGAGCTGGAGGGCTACGCCATGGACGGCAAGGGCTTTCAAGGCCCGGCCCGCCGGCCCCGGTTCGGCGTTGCCGACGGAGCGAAGGGGTTCATGGCCATGGCCGACAAGTGGGGCGTGCCCGTACCCTCCACTTCTGCCTCCGAAGCCCGGGCCTACTGGGTAGGCCGGCGGGTCCGAAAGACGGGCAAGAATGACGGAGCGACTATGATGTGACAGGGGCGCCGGTGTCTCCATGCGGCTCCCTTGGCGGCGCCGCTCGACCCGCCCGAAATCCCGGAGAAGGAGGATGAGCATGGCAACGAGGACTGGAACCCAAAAGCCGAAGGCGCGGTCCCGCAGGGTAGCGGTGCGGAACGCCCTCAACGAGGCCACCGACTCGATCAAGGTACCCGCCTCTTTGAAGAGCGTGCCGGGAGTACCATTGGACCGGAAGGTGGTCCGCTTCTTCGCCAAGGACTATCCCGAAAACAGCTTCTGGGATACGGACGTGTACCGGCACTCGGTGGCATGGTCCGAGAAGCTCAAGCCCCAGCACTCGGAGCTCGCCAAGGACAAGTTCATAGGGGAGATACGGCGGATCAAGGAGACCATCTGGGACTACGAGGAGCTGCCCGTGGGCGAGGTGCGGGACGACTCTCCCGACCTGACCCAGGCCGTCCGCCGGCAGGCCCACGATCTGGGTATGACCATGCTGGGCATCACCAGGTTCGATCGAGCATGGGTCAACGCCGAGAGCAAGGGGGATGCCAAGTTCCGGACGGCCATCGTCGGGATGCTGGAGCAGCCGTGGGACATCACCCAGGAGATGCCCTCCATAGCCAGCTTCGAAGGGTACTACGAGACCCAGCTGGAGATCAGCCGCCAGGGGATCGCCCTGGCGGACTTCATACGGTCCAAAGGATATCCCGTCCAGTTCGCCTACGTGACCTTTACGGGCCGCAACATGGCCCCCGCCCTTCCCTACGCGGTGCAGGCGGGGCTGGGGCAGATGGGGGCCAACGGCCAGCTCCTGACACCCATCGGCAGCCGATGCCGTTTCGTGCTGATGACCACCGACGCCCCCCTGAAGTACGACAGGCCGGTGGACTACGGCGTCAACGAGCTGTGCGGCAAGTGCCTCGTCTGCGTGCGCCGGTGTCCCGGAAGGGCGCTGCCCAAGGAGCGGGTATGGTGGCGGGGCGTCTACAAGTACAAGACCGACGCCGAAAGGTGCCTGCCCATGCCCGCCCAGTTCAACGGCTGCGGCATCTGCATGAAGGTGTGCCCGGTCCAGAAGTACGGGCTCAAAGAGGTCGTCGAGCACTTCGGGGAAACGGGGAAGGTGCTGGGCAAGGGGACCGACGAGCTGGAGGGATACACCCTGGGCAACAAGGGATACTGGCCGGCGGGCCGCCTGCCGCGCTTCACCGTCAAGGAGGGCAGCAAGGGCATGATGGCCATGGCCAAGGCCCTCCGCATCGACATCGACAACCTGGTGACCGACAACGAGCAGGTGCTGGCCACCTACGGCCGCCGCCGCGGAGACGTATCGGCCACGGACGACGAGGGAGTGGAGCGCATAGACGAGTAGCCCGGGTCTGGACGGCCTTCATCGAGCAGGCCGCTGTCCAGCCCCCGCATCAGCACATACGGCTTCCTGGGAATAACCGAATAGAAGATCGGCGTCTCGTTGCTTAAGAAACGGGGACACGGCTTAATGCAAGCGGGGTGGCGCCTCCAGCACGTCAAGGATGTCTGCCGCGTAGTAGACACGATTGCGCCGCCGCTCTCGCACTTGGGTGACGACGCCCGCTCTTTCCAGGCGGGCGATGGCTCGCTGGGCTGTCGTGAACGCTACCTCTAATCTTTCGGCGACGCCTCGCACCGTCCAGAATGGGTTTTCAACGAAGAGGTCCAGGGCCGTTTCGGGAAGCCTGGACTGACCCCCGGACAACTCTCGCTTCCACTGGGAGAGCAGGGCGTCTAGGCGCTGGGTCCGTTCCACCGCATCTTCGGACTGGAGTGTTATCCCTCTCAGGAAATAGGTCAGCCACTCCTCCCATTCTCCACGCTCCGTCACGCCGAGGAGGCGTGCGTAATATTCCTCCCGCGTAGCCTCAAAGTAGGCACTCAGGTAAAGCAACGGAGAAGGGATGACTCCCCGGTCGATCAACAGCAGCGTGATGAGCAGGCGTCCAACCCGGCCATTTCCGTCGAGGAAGGGGTGAATCGCCTCAAACTGAGCGTGGACGATACCAGCGTGAACCAACGGAGGCAGTGTGTCGTCTCGGAGAAACCCTTCCCACGCGTCCAGACATGGCATCAACTCTGGAGGTGGCGGTGGCACGTAGGTCGCGTCGTTTAATGTGCATCCCGGGGGCCCTATCCAGTTCTGGCTGCTACGAAACTCTCCAGGCGTTGCCGCGCCGCCGCGAACGTCGTGCATCAAGCGTTCGTGCATCTCGCGGACGAGGCGTAGCGACAGAGGCAAGGAATCTAGGCGTTCAACGGCATACTCCAAGGCCGTCACATAGTTCCCCACCTCCCGCAGGTCAGCGGGGCTTCTTTCAACAGCTGCCCCGGCCTCGGCGGCCAGCAGCTCTCCAAGGGTCGCCTGAGTCCCCTCGATGCGACTGGATAGGACAGCCTCTTTACGGATGAAAGGCCGGATAAGGAGGTGTGGATTAGGCAGGCGCCGCCCTTCTCCAGCAAGCCTGCCGACCGCTCGGTCTGCGGAAGAGAGTGAGACCATTAGCCCCTCGTCCCATGTCAGCGGGGGTGGAGGTGGTGCCGGCACAAAGGCCTGATACCCGCCCGGGCAACTCAGCAGACGACCATGGGGCTGTCGTTCTCGCTCAGATGTAGATGCCATTAACCCCTTATTAGCGGAGATGAGAATAGCGCCGACTCTTATTATCGTTGCAGCATTCTTTCGAAAACAAGCCCGCGTCTGACCATCCTGCCAGGAATTCCACACAACGCAAGAAGTCGCACCGAGACGACCTAGGTAGCCGCCACGGGATTCGAAAACTCGAGGCGATTTAGCTTCAACGAGTCAGTTCGATCACCGTCGATGAGCTTCGCGCCAACGTCCTCACCGAGTCCAGCATCAGGGACCTGGTGAAGATCGTGGACGAGGAGATGGACGGCGTGGCCTCCGAGCAGCGCCAGAGACTCCAGACCGTCCCTCAGCCTGAGTCCGTTGCAATTGCGTCCAAAGAGTCTTCGTGCAGACGCCTGCCATACGCCCCAGTCTACTCGCAATGACGGGCTGGCGCGGGCGATTCGACCTCCTGCTCCCACGCAGGATATGGGCGACGGCGACTCCGCCCGGCCTACTCTCCCAGGTTGACTACTATGTTGTCCGGAGAGCGCGTGAGGACGGCCTCGGCCGGCTCGTCGGTGACGTTGCCCTCGATGTGGGGCAGGTGGGCGGGGACGAAGATGTAGTCCCCGGGGCCCGCGTCCACGTACTCCTTGTAGTCCTCGCCAAAGTAGACTCGCACGTGCCCGCTCAGCACGTAGGCCGCGGTCTCCGCCTCCCCGTGATGGTGGGGCGGCCCCAGCTCGTTGGGCACGCAGGTGACGTGCCCCATCCAGATACGCTTGGCCCCCGCGGTATTGCCGTCTATCCCCGGCCTGCGCTCCATCCCCCTCGTCTGGGGAGTCGTGCTCGTGGGCTGGGTGCCATGCAGCACGCGCACCTTCTGGGCCTCGATGGAAGTGCTCATCGTTCCTTCATCCCCTTTCCTGGTCGCCGCACGCCGTCTCCACACCTGGCCCACCGGGCCGCCGGGCAAGGGACGGCGATGCCGCGCGCCGACTCCAGGATTATAGCATCCTGGCCTCTCATGGCCCGAAACCGGCCACGGGGTGTCGAGTCCTACTCGCGGAAGGCGTTGCAGCCGGTGACCAGGGCCGGGGTGCCTCCCATCAGGTAGGCCACCTGCACCGTCTCGGCTATCTCCTCCTCCGACGCCCCCAGGGCCCGGGCCCGCTGGGAGATGACGTACACGCCGTTCTCGTGGGCCAGCAGGGCGTCGCAGAGCATGGTCATCAACGTCTTCACCTTGGCCGACAGGGCCCCGTCCGCGATCACGTACTCCCGCACCGAGGTGACGTGCTCCAACATCTTGGGGTCGGCCTTGCCAAGGGTCTCCAGATACGAGGGCGCTTGCTGCATGATTGCACCTCCTTTCCCCTACATCTTACTATCGTCGGCAGGAACGGGTCACCGGGTGGAATATCGGGCAGAATCAGCTATAATCCTAGAAACAAGGGCGCTATCCAACTTCGCCCCCGCTATCCGACTTCGCCCCCCGCTATCCAAATTCGCCCCCCGCTATCCAAATCCGCCCCAAGGTGCAAGCCATGGCCCGTGTACCTACGGCAACCCAGGACAGCATCCCGTCAGACCAGAAGACTGCGTTCCAGGAAGTGGTGGAGCAGCGGGGAGAGGTCCCCGCCGCCGGCCCGGCATCGATAATGATCAACGTCCCGGAGATCGCCAAGCGGGCTGGACACCTGTCGGACTACCTGAGAAAAGAGTCCACCCTCTCGTCGCGGATCCAGGAATTGGCGATGCTGGTCACGGCCCGGGAGCTGGACTGCCAGTATATCTGGAACGCCCACGCCGCCGCCGGACGCAGGGCCGGCCTGTCTGACGAGACGGTCGACCAGCTACGGGAGCGCCGGGAGCTAACCGCCCTCGCCCGGGACGAGGCCGCCGTCGTGACCTTCGGACGGGAGTTCTTTCGCACTCGCCGGATCAGCGAGCCCAGCTTCAAGGCGGCCATGGCCCAGTTCGGCGTACGCGGTCTTACGGAGCTCACCAACCTCATGGGGTACTACGCCATGCTGGCCTTCAACATCAACGCCTTCGAGGTGGACCTTCCGGCAGAGCGGACCGAGCCCGTTCTGCCTGTGTGAGAGCCCGTCACGAGCTACGCACTGCCTCAGAACACGGCTATGGGGTTTACGGGCGTCCCGGTGACGTTCACCAGCCTCAGGGGGCCCATGCACAGCATGAACTCCCACCGGCCCCGTTCCTCGCAGGCCCGGGCCAGCTCATCCAGGTTGGCGTTGTCGATCAGGCACATCCCCAGGAACACCAGGCTCAACGTGTGCAGCGGACTCATGATCCCGTCGTAGGTCGTGTCCGGCCGCAGGTCGTTGGATGTGTCGGTGCCCAGCATGGCGATCTCCCGCCGGTGGAACCACGGGATGCACGCCACGTGGCAGGCTGTCCCTCCGTCCACATTGGGATCGAAGGGCCCCTCCTCCAGCCTTCGCCGGTAGTTGCCCGTGCGGACCAGCAGCAGGTCCCCCTTCTCCACACTCAGCCCCGCGTCCTTCTCCGCCGCGTCCAGGTCCTCGGGGAACACGGGCTCGTCCGGGTCGAGCCAACGCTTGCCCTTCAGCCTGGCGATGTCCAGCAGCACCCCCCGGGTCACGATCCCGTCGCGGGCCACGTCTATGGCGTGGGACCGGGCGCCATGCCGGGCGGTCACCATATTCGCGGGCACGCCGTTGTACATCTTGCCCCGCCACGAGTAGTGGGCGAGGCTGTCCAAGTGGGTGATGGTGTGCCCGTGGAACACCATCCCTATGTACTCGCCGGCGCCGTACCTGGTGCGCCTTATCTCGGGCGGGTCCGTGTCCCGGCCCTCGCCGCTGTCCACCATGAACCGCTGAAACTGGAAGGGGACGTCCGGGGCCGTCTCCGAGACTATGGGCCTGGAGCAGGTCACCGTCACGCCCTCCCGCACCAGCCGGCTCGCCGCAATCCTCTTCTCCGTCGTTATGTGGTTGAGCGTGCCCATCTGGTCGTCGGGTCCCCAGCGCCCCCAGTTGCTCAGGGACTCCATGTATCCCAGTACCTCCTCTTCGCTGGGAACGTGAACAGGCATCTCCCACTCCTCTCTCGCCGGCGTGATCGGCCCTGGCTCCGGACCGTCTGAAGCGCCGGCTGCTCCCCGACAACCCTTTGCGCCACCGACCGGCTAATGATAACACCGATGGGTCGACGGCGCGGGTCAGGGCCTACGACGGGTCGGGCCCCGGGGCGTCGGGCCGCGTGTATAATGGCGGTGTCCGCGATGAGCGCAGAACGCATTCTGCTGGGCACCACCAACCCCGCCAAGCTGGAGAAGCTCCGGTGGCTCTTGGAGGGGCTTCCCCTGGAGCCGGTGAGCCCCCGGGACCTGGGCATGGCCTGGAGGGGTCCCGACGAGGACGGCCCGACCCACCTGGAGACGGCCGTCGCCAAGGCGCGGGAATGGTCCCTGGCAGCCTCCTTGCCGGCCGTCTCCACCGACGGCGGGCTCGTCATCCCGGCCCTGGGAGATGGCTGGCAGAGCACCCTGACCCACCGGTTCGCCGGGGAAGGCGTGGACGATACGACCAGGGTCTCCAGGCTGCTGGAGCTGATGGCGCCCCACTCGGGCGACGGACGGCGCGCCTCATGGGTGGAAGCGGTGGCCATCGCCGACGGGAAGAGCAGCCTGGCCTCCTGGGAGGTGCCCGGGGCCGCCGGAGTCTTGCTGGAGGCCCCTTCGGGGCCCACGACCTCCGGCTTCTGGGTCTTCTCCCTGTGGCATTTCCCCCACCTGGGCAAGACTTACAACGAGCTGGAACAGCCGGAGCTGGAGTCGCTGGACGACCACTGGGCCAAGCTGCGCGCCCTGGTCCGGCGGTTCTTCATGGACCGGCCCCCGCCGGGATGACCCGGCGCCGTGGCATTGCCCGCGCCGATGTTGTAACATCAACGACGAAGGGTGTGACTGGAGAGCGCCATGCGGAACAAGGTCTGCTCGTCCTTCGACGAGGCGGTGGCCGACATCCCCGACGGGTCCACCATCATGTTCCCGGGCTTCGCCGGCCCGGGGCAGCCCACGAACCTCATCGCCGCCCTGCTGCGTCAGGGAGCCCGAGACCTGACGGGCATCTCCAACAACCACGGGTTCCCCTACATGGCGATGCACGTAGGCAAGCTGGTGGAAGCCGGACGGATGCGGAAGATGGTCTGCGCCTTCACCGCCGCACCCCGTCCCTCTCAGGCGCAGGCCTTCGAGAAGCTGCACGAGGCTGGCGAGATCGAGGCGGAGCTGGTCCCGCAGGGGACTCTGGCGGAGAGGATTCGCGCGGCGGGCGCGGGCATCGGCGCCTTCTACACCCCCACCAGCGCGGGCACCGAGGTGGCCGACGGCAAGGAGCGCCGGACCTTCGACGGCAGGGAGTACGTCCTAGAGTACCCGCTCCACGCCGACTACGCCTTCGTCCGCGCCCGGCGGGCCGACACCTTCGGCAACCTCCAGTACCGCATGTCGGCCCGGAACTTCAACCCAATCATGGCCCAGGCAGCCAGGGTGACCATCGTGGAGGTCGAAGAGGAGATCGTGGGGCTGGGGGACCTGGACCCCGACCAGGTGCACACGCCGGGAGTGGTCGTGGACAGGCTGGTCAAGATACCCCCGGCGCCCGAGGGCTACTGGCTGTAGGCGCCGGGACACGCGCCTCCGCCCGGGAGTAGGAGAGCATGGGAAAGACGCCGCTGGACAGACAGACCATGTGCAACCGTCTGGCCATGGAGTTCCAGGACGGCTGGATGGTCAACCTGGGCATAGGCATCCCCACCCTGTGCTCCAACTACGACTTCGGCGACAGGAGCATCGTCTTTCACTCGGAGAACGGGGTCATCGGCTACGGGCCCCTGGCAGCCGAGGGGGAGGAGGACGCGGACCTGGTCAACGCCGGCGGTCAGAGGGTGACCCTGGTGAAGGGCGCTGCCATCGTCCACCACGCCGACTCCTTCTCCCTGATCCGCGGGGGATACCTGGACGTCACGGTGCTGGGTTCCTACGAGGTGGCAGAGAACGGCGACTTCGCCAACTGGAAGACCGAGGGCAGGAAGGGCGGCGGGATAGGCGGGGCCATGGACCTGGCCGTGGGCGCCAGGCGGGTGTTCATCGCCATGGAGCACACCACCCGGGATGGCAAGCCGCGCCTGCTGAAGCGGTGCACCCTTCCCCTGACGGGCGCGGGGGTGGTCAAGCTGGTCGCCACCAACCTGGGGCTGTTCCAGGTCACCCCCCAGGGGTTCCTGATGACGGAGATCGCGCCGGGCTACACCCCCGAGGATGTCCAGGCCCTCACCGAGGCCCGGCTCGACATCTCCCCGGACCTGACCGAGTTCCGGACCTGACGTCGGGGGGGCTCGAAGCGGATGTCTTCGCCTCCATGGCCTCGGACATAGGCCCCGTCACCCCCGGAGAGCGCCCCCTTTGTGTCATTCCGAGCGTAGCGAGGAATCTCTCCATGCCGCCGAGTATTGGGCCCGTGGCCTCGTAGCATAGCGTGCTCGTCGTAGGGTCTCTGAGATTCCTCGGCTGCTCTTCGCTGCGCTCGGAATGACAGACGAGGGGGCTTCGCTACGCTCGGAATGAACGGGCGAGGGGGCTTCGCTACGCTCGGAATGAACGGGCGAGGGGGCTTCGCTACGCTCGGAATGACGGGCGAGGGGGCTTCGCTACGCTCGGAATCGAGCGCCCACAAAGGGCGCCCCTACGACAGGACCAAGGCTAGCCGACGCCCTTCTGGTAGACCTGGACGCGGTGCCGCTGGCAGTCCGAGACCAGCACCCTGCCGTCCCGGTCGAACACCACCGCCACAGGGTACCAGAAGGCCCGCTCGGGGCCGCGGTCCCTGACCAGGTCCCTCTGCAGACGCATGTCGGGGTTGGCGTCCAGTTTGGCCTGGCCCCACTTGGACATCTCCGAGTCGCCGGTGAAGGTGGTGATGTGGCGGCCGTCGGAGGTCATGACCTGTACCCGGTGGTTGCCCCAGTCGGCCACGTAGATGTCCCCGTCTCGGTCGACCCCCACCCCGGCGGGCCGGTTGAGCTGGCCTATACCGGCGCCCGGGGAGCCGAACTCGGCCAGGAACTCTCCCTCGGGGCTGAACTTCTGGACCCGGTCGTTTCGCCAGTCGGCCACGTAAACGCGGCCCTCGGCATCGACGTCCATGCCCCAGGGGGCGCTGAACTGGCCCGGACCGGAGCCCTCCTCTCCCCAGCCGGCGAGGAAGCGGCCGTCCCGGGTGAACTTCTGCACACGGCAGTTCTGGCTGTCCACCACGTACAGGTTCTGGTCCGGGTCGAGCTCCATGCCCGAGGGCTGGTTCATCTGGCCGGCCCCCGTGCCCTGAGCTCCCCACTTGTCCAGAAAATCGCCGTCCTTGTTGAAGATGGACACCCGGTTCAACCACTGGTCGAGCACGTAGACGTTGTCGGCGTCGTCCACGGTGATGGACACGGGCCAGATGAACTCGCCGTCAGCCTCGCCGTACTGGCCGAACTGCCTCAGGTAGTCCTCCTCGATGGTGCACACCGTCACCCTCACGCCATCGGGCCGGTCCTCCCGGGAGCGGGAGGGCACGTACATCACGCCCTCGCTGTCCAGGGCCAGGTCCATGGGGTGCCTGAAGCCCGGGCCCGAGTATTCGGCCCGCCCGATGGTGTGGCTGTAGTGAAAGGTCCTGGTGGTGATGCCGAAGAATATGCTGCTCATGTCTGCGACCCTCCAAGCGAGACCTGGCGCCGGCCCCCTGCGGGGACAAGGGCGGGACGGGACCTCAGCAGTATTGGTATTCCGCCGAGGCGGCGATCATCTGGAGCATCTCGCTCACCCGGCGGTCGAAGACGCTACGGGCCTCCTGGGTGTCGGTGGACAGGGGACCGGCCTCCCTCACGTGGGCCACCAGCGAGTCCCTGGTCTTTCCCGTGACCTCCAGCGGGCCCATCAGGTCCAGACAGCCGTCCACCAGCCCCTCGGGAGTCGCCGCGTCGCTGCGCGCGGCCACCCGGTCCACGATGTCCCGGACGCCCGGCAGGCCGATGTTGCTCACCTGCTCGGACACGAAGTTGATCCGCTCCACCAGGCTGCCGCTGTCGATCCACTCCCTGCCCGTGTGCCAGCCCTCGACGGTGGGCGGGTTCATCAGCTCCTGGCCCATGTACCCCACCTCCATGGCAATGGGGAAGAGGCCCGGCTTGGGCGACGAGTAGTCCCTCACCAGACGCATCGTGCCCACCACCACGTCGGTGGGGCTCTTCACCTTGGCGTACCTGACCGCCTCGGACTTGAAGAAGTCCGAGTTGAACAGCACGCGGAGCACGGGCCTTAACTCGTAGCCGTTGTCGACGAAGGCCTCCTCCAAGGTGCGAATGGCTTCCATGTCCCGAGGCGGCGTGTCCTTCCAGGCTGGGACCTGTACGTCGTCGGCGACGAAGAAGTTATACAGGTGCCGGGCGACGAACCTGGCCGTCGCCGGCTGCCGGACGATGATGTCCACGATGTCCTCGCCGTTCCAACACCCGGTCTCCCCCAGGAAAGTCTTCTCCCCGTCGTCGTGGTCCGCCGGGTCGTAGAGGAACTCCCAGTCGGCCCGGCCGAAGGGGAACACGGGCATGGTGGGGGCCACGTTCCAGCCGGTGAACGCCCTGGACGCCGCCTTGACGTCGTCCTCGGTGTAGTTGAACTGGCCGTCCATCCCCACGCCCAACGAGAAGAGCTCCAGCAGCTCCCTGCCGTAGTTCTCGTTGATGGAGCCCTTGTGGTTGTCGATATTGTCCAGGTACTGCACCATGGCCGGGTCCCGGGACAGGGCGATGAGCAGGTCCCGGAAGCTGCCCAGCCCCAGCCGGCGGAACATGTCGATCTGCAGGCTGAGCTGCCGGCCGTTGTCCACCTTGGCGTACCCCGAGCACAGGATCCCGTGCCAGAAGAGAGCGATCTTGTCCTCCATGGGCCGGTGGGTGTTGATCATCCTGTAGGTCCACATTACCTCGTTGTTGATCACGTTGGGCCGGTCGCCGTACTCGGGGAAGGCCCGCAGGTAGATGTCGTCCTGCCAGGGGGGCTGGGCCTCGGGGGCCAGCAGCTCCTCCACCGTCGCCTCGTATCCCTTGGCGACGTACTCCTCGAGCTGCTGCCTGGTTGCGCCGAAGGCGGCGCGCCGCATCAAGTGGGCCATGAGGGCTATATCTGTGTTCTCCACGACGCCTCCTTGCGGATATGTGGTAAATCTCTACGAAGGACGGAGCTGCTATCGGGTATGGCCGTATAGTAGCATCACGCGACAAGAAAATCCACAGGAGCGCCCGGCCCGTCGTTACTCTGAAAATAGCCTCACGGCGCCCCCTCCGTCACTCCCGCGGAAGCATGTCCTCGGACTTGATACGGGGGCGGGAATCCAAGGCGCCCAATAATGGATTCCCGCCTGCGCGGGAACGACGATGGGTGAGCGCCCTGGGTCGCGGCCTTCGACGGAACGACCGGGTTCGTTGGTTCCCAGCCTGGGGCTTGGGATACTACGTCGCGGCTGGCTCACCGTACTCCGCCAGCCTGAGCGCTCTAGGCGCCCGACCCGCGCTGCCGCTTGAGGAACTCCTCCAGGTCCTGGACCAGCTCCTCGGGCCGGGGCATGTCCCCCCCGCTCACCACGTGGGCCTCGTCGTACCTCTGCTCCAGCTTGTGGACGTAGGAGCGGATCTGGCTGTCGTCACCCACGGCCTTCTCCACCTCCCGGTCGAAGGTGTCCGCCGCCGAGCCAAGCTCGTCCAGTGACACGTTCATGTCCAGGATGCGGTACAGGTTGCTGGCCAGGGCGTAGCTCACTCGATAGTTGGGCGCCGCGTGGAGATAGTGGGGGGTGTGGCCCCAGATGGTGGCGAACTGCAGCCCGCGGTCGTTGCAGGCCTCCATGACCGCGGAGGTTATGCCCGTGGGGCCCTGGTAGTTGGATGCGACCACCCGCTCCTCCAGGGACTGCCTCAGCTCCGGCCGGTTGGCCGAGCCCGATACCCGGACGCCCCGGGTGTGGGGGACGGCGTCCAGCAACGACCCCAGGTGGAGGACGGTCTCGACTCCCCATCTCTGGGCGGGCTCCAGAAGGGCCCGGCAGTAGGTCTTCCACCGCAGGCCCGGCTCCAGGCCCATGAAGAACATGAGCCCCGACGACCTGTCCTGGGAGACCCAGTAGAACAGCTCGTTGGCGGGCCACCTGATCACCCTGTCGCCCGCGCTGTTGATGCTGGTCTGGGGTCGCACCTGGGTGAAGTCGTAGAACTCCTCGGGGTCCATCTCCGCGAACCTTCGGGCCGGCAGCTTTCTCAGAAAGTACCGTATGGCGCCGCTGGCGCCCTCGCCGGCGTCCGGCCACCCTTTGAACGCCGTTATCAGGTGCGTTATGGGGATGGGGGGCTCTTCGGTTACGGTCATGTAGTGAGGCATGTTATCGAGCCTTGCTGAACAACGTGGGGGAGCCGTAAGCCGGGGTACGGGCCGCAGCCCGTCCACTTAGATTATACACCCGGCCCCAAGGGCGGATGCCCCCCTCTTTTCTATGCAACCCGTCTACCGTCATTCCCCCGCACGCGGGAATCCATACCTGGACACATTGGACTCCCGCTTTCGAGGGAGTGACGGAGCCAGGCAAGTCGCGTCTCCACATGTCTTCTTTGACACGGGTACGGGCCTTCACTATACTCCCACCCAAAGCCGGGACCCTTGCCGGGACCCTTGCCGGGACCCTTGGATGTAGCGGAGATGCCCGGGCGAAGGAGGCTCCCATGAAGTACGGCTTCACCGTGCCCAACCGCGGGCCGCTGGCCACGCCCGAGGCCCTGGGGAGCCTGGCCCGGCACGGGGAGGAGATGGGGTTCGATTCCATCCAGACCGGCGACCACATCGTCGTTCCCAACAGCATCGCCTCCCGCTACCCCTACTCCCAGGGCGGCGAGTTTCCCGGCGGCGACCTGGGAGAGTCCATGGAGCAGCTCACGCTCCTGTCCTTCCTGGCGGGACAGACGACGCGTATCCGCCTGGTGACCAGCGTCATCATCGTCCCCCACCGCAACCCCCTGGTGGCCGCCAAGGTCCTGGCGACCCTGGACGTCCTGTCGGGAGGCCGGCTCGTCGTGGGCGTCGGAGCGGGCTGGATGAAGGAGGAGTTCGACGCGCTGGGCCTCCCTCCCTTCGAGGAGCGGGGGGCCGTGACCGACGAGTACATTCGCGCCTACAAGGAGCTGTGGACCAGCGACAACCCGTCCTTCGAGGGGAAATATTGCCGCTTCTCGGACCTGTCGTCCCTGCCCCACCCGGTCCAGAAGCCCCACCCGCCCATCTGGGTGGGAGGCGAGAGCCCCAGGGCCCTGCGCCGCACCGCAGAGCTGGGAGACGGCTGGTACCCCATCGGCTCGAACCCCGACTTCCCCATGGGCACGCCGGAGCAGCTTGCCGACGGCATCAGGCGGCTGGGCATCCGCGCCCGCAGGGCGGGAAGGGACCCCTCCGAGGTCCAGGTGATCTACCGGACGCCCCACTACCGGCTGGACCCAGCCGACGCGCCTGAAGGGCGGGCGCCCTTTACCGGAAGCGCCGGGCAGATAGCGGCGGACGTACGCGCCTACGCCGCGATGGGCGTCGGATACCTGGTGCTGGACTTCACCCGCAACGCCCGGAGCGTGGACGAATGCGTGGGCTACATGGAGGCGTTCTCGTCTCGGGTGCTCCCTCAGGTCTAGCAGGCTCCCCCAACCCCTTCCGCCGGGAGACCGGCCAAGAGCGGGCTACAGGACCTTCGCCGCCAAGCCCTCCAGGTCCCTGGCGGCCTTTTCCCCCACCGGAGCCGGGAGGGACACGATGGCCCGGTCCGCCCCAGCCTGCTGGAAGCGCCGTATCAGGTCCCGGTCGGCGTCGGCGCCAAACACGGTGACGTCGAAGCCCGCCGGGTCCCGTCCCGCCGCCTCGGCCATCTCCTCTATGGCGGCCCTCCCCGCGCTGATCTGCTCCGGGGTGACCCTCGTCGGCATCCAGCCGTCGCCCCAGGCGGCCACACGCCTGAAGACGTTGGCGGCGAACCCGCCCAGCAGAACGGGAGGGTGGGGCTTCCGGGCGGGCTTGGGGAAGGACCGTACCGGAGGGAAGTCGTAGAACCTTCCGTGGAACTCGGCTTCCTCCTTGGTCCACAGCTCCTTCATGGCAAGGATGGACTCCCGGGTCTGACTCCACCGGTGGGCGAAGTCTCCGCCCATTATCTCGGTCTCCTCTTTCAGCCAGCCGGCGCCGATGCCGAAGATGAACCGGCCGCCGGACAGCATGTCCAGGGTGGCGATCTCCTTGGCCAGCAGGAGGGGGTTCCGCTCGGGGACCAGGCATATCCCCGTGCCCAGGTTCAGCGTGGTGGTGACGGCCGAGGCCCGGGCCAGCCCCATGAAGGGGTCCGCCACGTGGGCCATGTCCGGGGGGATGGAGCCGTCGGGGGTGCCGCCGTACTTGCTATCGGTGTGCACCGGGATGATGGGATGCTCCGGCAGCCAGATGGACTCGAACCCCAGAGACTCGGCCAGGGCGGCCAGCTCCGCAACGTCGGGCGAGTCGTCGATCAACCTCATGTTGACGCCTATCTTCACGGCCTGTCTCCTCTCGCGGCGGTGTCCCCAATGTTATCAGCGGGCGGGACCGGCGTCGAGGGTGGCCGGGGGCCCGGCCCGGCCTCCAACCCGGTAGACGTGGTGCTCGTTGACGCCGGTCACTACCCTGGTGAACCCCTCCAGCAGCCGGTCCAGCTCCTCGTCCCCCGTGTCCACGAGCAACGGCCTTCCCTCCAGGGCCAGCAGCTTCTCCCGGGTGGCCGCCACCACGACGTTCTCCGTCCCGATGTCCCTGAGCACCTCGGGGCTGATCTGCTGGTTGCCCCGGCCCAGGACGTAGCCCTGGCCTCCGATGACCCCCAGGACGAGCTTGCACGGCCTGGCGCGGACCAGCTCCAGGAGATGCGCCTCGTTGGCGTCCCTCTGCTCCAGGCGCCCGTCCACGACCACGTCTACGCCCAGCAGCGTGCCCTCCAGACCCAGGGCGTCCATCACCGCTCCGGTGGTGGTGCCGGGACCCACCACGTAGGCGGTCCCCTCCTCCATCGTTGCGGCGACCTGGGCCCCTATGCCGCGCAGCGCATCCTCCTCGGCGGGTACGGAGCCGGCCTTGGCGCCCTGCACCATGTCCCGCTGCTCGGGCACTCTCAGGTATCCGCGAAGCGTCGCGTCCACCACACCCCGGCGAAAGGCCTCTTCGTCCACGTCCATCACCTCGGAGTCGCGGGTGCGGGTCAGTCTGCCCATCAGGAACATCGAGGCCGCCTCCCCGGCATGCCGCGGGGTCAGGGCGAAGACGGCGGAGTGCATCTTCACGCCGGCGGGGATGCCCAGCGCGGGGACCCGCCGGCCCACGGCGTCGCAGATATCCTTGGCGGTGCCGTCGCCGCCGGCGAAGAGTAGCAGGTCCACCCCCTGCTCCTCCATGGCGCGGGCCGCGGCCCTGGTGTCCCCGGCGGTGGTCTCGCCCCTCACTATGGAGCCCAGCACCTCGGGGGAGAAGCCGCACTCCAGGGCCTCGTCCTCACCCATCTCCCCGGGGTAGGTGAGCACCCGGACCCGGTTCCGCAGCCTGGACAATGCCTCCAGGGCCTGGACGGCCCTGCCTGTTGACCGGGGAAGCGCGCCCAGGGACCTGGCCCTGCGGAGGACCTCCGGCCCGTCGCTGCCCTTCAGCCCCACCCTGCCCCCGACGCCGGCCACGGGGTTCACCACGAGGCCCAGCTTCTTCATCGGGTAACGCCACCCCCACGCCGGTCTGCCTTAGGCGCCACGGCGAGTATACCATCGGCCGCGAATCGACCGCCCACTCCCTTTGCCAGGGCTGCCGTGGGCAATGGCCCGGCATGCCATCCGCTCCGGGCATATGCAGCCTTGATTGGTCGTACCCATAGGTGCGACAATATAGCCTTGAACGACAGCGTATTCGTAAGGCGGACCCGGCGATATGCCCGCAAGAACCAGCTCGATTTCCACCTCGATTCTCGCCGCGGCAAAGGAAGCCACCGAACGGTCTATGTCGGCTCCCGGTTCACAGTGGTCCCGCACGGAGAGATACGCTCTGGCCTCCTCGCATCCATGCTCAAAGACCTCGGCATAGACAGAAGGGAGTGGTGACACATGCGATACGTATATCCGTGCATCTTACACCCCGAAGCAGACGGCGGGTTCTCGGTGTCTTTCCTGGATGTGGAGGGAGCTAACACCGGCGGCGCCACGCGGGAGGAGGCGCTGTGCATGGCCGAAGACGCCCTCGTCGCCGCCCTCGGCGCCTACCACCGTCTTCGCCGAGAGATCCCGCTCCCCAGCCCTGTAGGAGAGGGGCAGGAAGCGATACGGCTCCAACCCGTCGCGGCAGCCAAGATAGCCCTCGGTACTGCTATGCGGCAACAGGGACTCAACAACATCGGGCTGGCCAAGATCCTCGGCGTTACTGAATCCGCCGTCAGAAAGCTCCTCAACCCAGATCACCAGTCCCACATCAGCACCATTGACAGAGCCCTTCAAGCCGTGGGGCGCTCTCTGATTGTGGAGGATCAGCCAGCAGTCCAGCATCCCAAGAGCCCCGCTTTGACCTCAACGTAAGGGCGATGCAACGAAGTCCTTGTGCGCACCCTGCCCTCTTCAATGCTATGATAATGGCTGTAGGCTGGGACAGGCCATGCGGGCCTCAGGCAACTTCCAGAGTTGGTCGGCTTTGGCTGGGAAAACAGGCTTTGGCTTGCCGGGCGGGACGCCCAATATGGGCTTGGTGGTGGCAACGGGAGGGTTCGAACCTCCGACCTAGCGCTTATGAAGCGCCCGCTCTAACCACTGAGCTACGTTGCCAAGCGTGATCTAAATATATCCAGATGGCCCCTTGGGTGTCAACGGGCCCAGCCGTCGCTGGGGACTCGGCCGGGGTCCCGGAATGAATGTAAGGACGTGGTGCCGTGGCCCTTTCACAAAAGGTCAGGCGATTCGTGGACGAGGGCGGTTGGATACGCCGGATGTTCGAGGCGGGCATCGCCCTGAAGAGGCAGCACGGCGAGGACCGGGTGTTCGACCTGTCCCTGGGCAACCCCGTCGTGGAGCCGCCGTCCCAGTTCCACCGCGAGCTGCTGCGCTTGGCCGAGCACCCCGTCAAGGGGATGCACCGGTACATGCCCAACGCCGGGTACCCGGAGACCCGGGAGGCCGTGGCGGCCTCCCTCAGGGACGAGACGGGCATCCCCTTCGCCGCCGGACACGTCGTCATGACCTGCGGCGCCGCGGCGGCCCTGAACGTCGTCCTGAAGACCATCCTGGACCCCGGCGCCGAGGTCGCCGTGTTCGCGCCCTACTTCGTGGAGTACGGCTACTATGTCGACAACCACGGCGGCGTCCCGGTGGTGGTCCCCTGCGGGAGGGATTTCCAGCCCGACCTGGAGGCCCTGGAGCGGTCCATCAACGGCCGCACCAGGGCGGTCATCATCAACTCGCCCAACAACCCCTCGGGCGCGGTGTACGGCGAACCCCTGCTGAAGGACCTGGGAGAGCTGCTTACGACCAAGGGAAGGCAGCACGGTACGGAGATATTCCTGATTAGCGACGAGCCCTACCGGCGCATCCTGTACGACGGGCTGGTGTATCCCCAGGTGTTCCCCAGGTACGACGCGTCCATCGCCGTGACCTCCCACGCCAAGGACCTGGCCCTGCCCGGAGAGCGCATCGGACACGTGGCGGTGAACCCCGGATACCCGGGGGCCGAAGAGCTGGTGGACGGGCTGACCTTCTGCAACCGCATCCTGGGCTTCGTCAACGCGCCGGCCCTCATGCAGCACGCCATCCGCAGGATCCAGGGGGCCAGCGTGGACGTTGCCGACTACCAGCGGAAGAGGGACTACCTGTGCGGCCGGCTGACCGCCATGGGGTACTCGGTGTTCAAGCCCCAGGGCGCCTTCTACCTGTTCCCCCAGGCTCCGGGCGGCGACGATGTGGCCTTCGTGGACGAGCTGCAGGACCACAACGTGCTGGTGGTCCCCGGAAGGGGGTTCGGCGCCCCCGGCTACTTCCGCATCTCCTACTGCGTGGAAGACCGGGTGCTGGAGGGAGCGATGGACGGGTTCGCCCGGGCCGCCCGACGCTTCGGCCTGTAGCCTACAGGACCAGCCCGACCTTGTTCAGCAGGTCGTCGCTCTCCCCCGATAGGTGAAGCCCGCTGTCCCGGTACTTGGCGGCCAGGGCCGAAAGGTCCGAGTTCCGGGGGCGCGTGCCCCTGCCCAGATGGTCCGCCAGCTCCGGCAGGCTGTTGTAGGCCTGGTCCACGTTCCAGTAGAAAGACAGCAGCCAGGCCAGCTCCCGCTCGTTGTCGGGGTTCGGTATGTCCCTCAGGTCGTACAGGTCGTTGGTCACCCTGGTGTAACGCAGGATTCCCGCCTTGTCTGCGGCGTCCCGCCCGTAGTACCGTCTCCGGCTCAGCTCGGCGATGCGTCGGGAGTACTCCTGGTTTCCGTAGATGTTCCAGGGCAGCCACTCCTGGGAGAGGTCCACCGCGGTGTTGCCGTTGGCGTCCACGATGGCCACGGCCACGTCGGAGCCCAGCACCGGGTCGTGCTCGAACTTCACGGCCTCCCGCAGCAGGGCCTCCTGGAGCATGAGGGTGAGCTCCCTGGGGATCTTCCTGTACCCGGCCCCGCTGGCCTCGTCGTTGGTGTCGGCGCCCACACCGCCGGTATTGAAGGCGTAGTAGTGCTGGGGCAGGCCCCCCGCCTCCATCGCCCTGAGGATGTGGAACATCAGGTTCGCGTTGTCGTCCTCCAGCCCGATGATGAAGGGGTCCGAGAAGTACTCCACGTAGGGCCTGCCGATGGCGCCGATGGCGGCCCCCATCTGCACCGCCTCGCCGTACATCAGGATGCGTATGTACTGCTGCAGGGTGACCCGCCTCAACGGCGGGATCACGGTGTTCTGGCGCATCACCGCCTGCCAGAAGACCCGGTCGGTGTGCTCCATGGGCACGTGTACGGACTCCTCCAGCTCCCCCCCGGTGATGGAGCGCATCAGGTGCTGGGAGCCCTTCCGCTCCAGCAGCCTGAGCCTGGACAGGACCATCCGCATGTTCCTGACCGGGTTCTCCCCGTACTTGGGCGTGCCCGTGTCCGGGTCCACTGGTACGTTCTCCAGCATCTCATCCGTATTGGGTGCCTCGGGACTGCCCCTGAGAGTGTCGTAGGTAATGGGGTCGTCCTCCCGGGTCAGGCCGAAGGGCACCGCGTACAGGCTGTTCTCGGTGCCGTCGATGGAGTAGGGCACGGTGACCGTCTTGCCGTCGTGGACGCTCTCGGCGGGAGGCTGCAGCCGCTGGAGGAGGACGATGTCGTCGTTCATCGGGTAGACCCCCTCCGCGGGGTCCTCCGGCAGGCCGAGGGTCCGGGCGAGCTGGCTGTTCGCCAGCTCGATCATGATGGTCAGGGTGCTCTTACCGTGGAGGGACGGCCCGACGGTCACCAGGGCCGTGTTGGCCATCTTCCCCTGTAGAGTCTTGGTCCTGGCCATGCTGAGGGCCGCCTGCACCGCCAGACCCTCGGACTGCTTCACCAGGAACATGGCGATGGAGAGGGGGCCCATCTTATGCTCGCCCACGTAGTCGAACCCCAGGTGGAGGGACAGCCCCCTGGTCGGCGCCTTGAAGACGAGCTGGGTGAGCCCGGCCTCCCTGACCCGCTCCTTGAGGGCCTCGTCCAGGCCCAGGTCCTCCAGCCACCGGGGGATGGACACCTCCACGATGTCCGGGGGCGAGGTCCACTGCTCCCTGGGGAGGTCGAAGGTGAGCTGACGCCACATCCGGGGGAGCTGCATGTACCGGCCGCCGAAGAGGATCTGCCTGGCGTGGAAGGAGCGACCCGGGGCGTCGCCGATCTGCCGGTCCGACTGGATTACCGTCTCCCCCGAGTCCAGGTACTCCCTCAGGCGCCTGTTGATGTGGGCCAGGACCTCGGTGAACAGCTCCTGGCTCTCGGCGCTGAACGCCAGGGCGTCGCGGTTCCTGGCAAAGCCGTCGATGAAATACTGGGTCAGATCGGGCCGCCGTACCACCCCGAGCTGGCTGAAGAAGGCCAGACCGCCGTTGTCGAGACGGACCACGGCCTCGGGCCAAGCCCGCGCCGCCGCCCTTCCGGCGGCGTTGGCCTCGGCTGCCGCCTTGTCCAGCTCCTCCGCCTCCCGGCGGACCCTGTCCTGCTCCGCCTGGGGCATGTCCTGGAGGACGGGCATCTTGGACAGTATCCACTCGTCGGGCGGGTTGAAGAGGTGGGCTTCGGGACGGTGGCCCTCTCTGGCCAGCGCCACCAGCCGGTCCAGCTCACGCTCGAATTCCCGGTTTATGGGAGGCCCTTCGAGGAGCGAGGGCTTCTCCCCGCCGTTGTCACTCTGGTCTGGCAAACTTGACCCCCTGTATATGTGCGCCGGCTACCCTTCGAAGCGCCTGTCAGGGTGTTCGACTATCCTACAGGCTTACGCCATTGGTGTCAAAAAGCGGGCGGGCGATTTGGGGCCGCCGCTAGACCCCCTTCATCTCCAGCGTGCCGACCACTCCCGTCTCCAGGTCCACCGTCCGGATGGCATGGTTGTTGGTGTCCGCGACGAACACCCTGCCCGCGGCGACGCTCACCCCCGACGGCTCGTGGAGCGCGGCCTGGGAGGCCTCGCCGTCCCGGTGGCCCGGCTCGCCGGTGCCCGCGAAGGTGATTACGCTGCGGGTGTTGGGGAACAGCCGCTTGACCTTGTTGTTGTATGTGTCGGCCACGTACAGGATGCCGTCATGGTGGTCTATGCCCTGGGGGTGCTGAAGGCGCACGTCGTCGCCGGCGCCGTCCACGTCGCCGAATACGAAGAGGCCCTCGCCCACGATGGTCTCGACCCGGCCTCCGGGACTCAGGTCCGCGGACCTGATGGCGCTGGCCTCGCTGTCGGCGAAGTACAGCTTATGGCCGTCGGCGGTGATGCCGCTGGGCTGGTCCAGGGAGGCGCTGAGCAGGGCCCCGTCCACCGGGGCCTCGCGCCCGTTGCCCGCGTAGGGCCCGATCGTTCTGCGGCCCAGGTCCAGCGACCATATCTGGTGTATTCCAGCCATGGCGATGAACAGCACCCCCTCGTGGAGCCACAGGTCCCATGGGGAGCTCAGGTCCGACGCCCGGGGGTCGCCGCCCTGCCGGTATGCTCGGGCCTGGCGCCCCGTCCCGGCGATGGTGTCCACCCGCCTGGCCGCCAGGTCCACCCTGCGGACCGCGTGGTTCTCCGTATCGGCGACGTACAGCGTGTCGCCGTCCAGGGCCAATCCCTGCGGGTGGTCGAACCGGGCCTCGGAGAAGGCCCCGTCGGCAAGGCCCGGTTCTCCCTGGCCGATGACCTCCTGGACATCCCCCTCCAACGTAGCCACGATGATCCGGTTGTGGTTGGAGTCGGAGATAACCAGCCGGCCCGAGGCCTCGTCGGCCAGCACCTTGCCCGGGAAGGACAACGGCGAGCCCGGCTCCTGCTCCACGGCGTGGCTCAGGGGGGAGCGGTCGAGGACTCCCAGGCCGTCGAACTCCTGCACCATCTCCTGGATAATCGGGTCGAAGTCCTCGAAGGTAATCTCGCCCTCGTGCTTGCCGATCACCTTGCCCAGGGGGTCCAGGAACATGAGGGTGGGCCAGGCCCGGCACCCGTACTGGCTCCACACCTGGAACTCGCTGTCGTTGACCACCGGGTGCTCCAGCTCGTAGCGCATCACGGCCTTGCGCAGGTTCTCCGTCTCCTTCTCGGAGGTGAACTTGGCCGAGTGTACGCCGACCACGGCCAGCTCGCCCCTGTATTTGCGCTCCAGTTTCCGCAACTGCGGAAATACGTGCATGCAGTTGACTCAACAGTAGGTCCAGAAGTCCAGGATGACGATCTTGCCCCGCAGGTCCTGCAGGGAGAGGGGCCTGTCGGTGTTGAGCCAGTCCAGCCCCGGTGGAAAGTCGGGTGCGGACGTGTTGCCCACGAAGGACTTCTTCGCCATGTGGAACCCCTTTCCGCAAGCAGCCGCGCTCGCTGACCATATTGTGCACCTTGTGCTGCCTCCAGGCAAGCGCGTGGCGAGGCGCCGTGCCCGTCCCCCTACTCTCGACCTCAGCGGTCACTTGACACCGCCACCCAAACGGCGATAATGGCGGTGAACCTCCTCTGCAAGCGGCTTTCCTACGCCGATCCGAATCGGCCCGCTGCAACCCGATAGGCGAGGATGATGTAGCATGGTTGGGCTACAGGCCCGCCCGACGGCGATTGACCTGTTTGCGGGCGCAGGCGGTCTGTCCACTGGCTTTCAGCAAGCTGGGTTTGATGTAGTTGCTGCCAACGACTCTGACCCATACGCCGCAGCCACCTACCGGCTTAATCACCCCTCCACCCTCTTCGTCGGCGGCTCCATCGAATCGATAACCGAGGCGGAATTCTTGGGCGGTACTGGCTTACATCGGGGCGAGTTGGACGTTCTTGTGGGAGGACCGCCATGCCAGGCTTTCAGCGTCTATAATCATCGGCGCGGGATGCATGATGAGCGGTCCGGACTCTTTCGAGAATACCTCCGTATGGTCCACGGCCTACTGCCTCGAATGGTCGTTATAGAGAACGTCACCGGCATCACGAGTATTGATGGAGGCCGCGCGGTCCATGATATCAAGGATAGCCTGAGGAACCTCGGGTATCACGTGGAGTCGGCGGTCTTAAAAGCAGAGGAATATGGAGTGCCGCAAGAGCGTCGTCGTATTTTTTTTGTGGGTTCCCGATCATATCTCCCGATTCGATGGCCAACGCCAACTTACGCTGCATGCGAAAATATTTTCACTATAGGACACAATCTCAAGCCCCTGGTGACAGTGGACGAGGCCATCGGCGACCTGCCCACGCTCAACAACAGCGAGGGGGCGGAGAAGATGGACTACACAGCAGCGCCGGTATCGGACTACCAACGCCAGTCCAGGAGTGGTTCCGCATGGGTTTTCAACCATGTCGCACCGCAACTCGCGCCCATTAATCTGGAACGGATGAAACACATCCCACCGGGTGGCAGTTGGCGGGATATCCCTTATCAACTGCTCCCCGCTGGTATGAAACTCGCCAACCGGAGCGACCACACCAAACGGTATGGGCGCTTGCATCCCGACGGGCAAGCATGCACCATCATGACTAGGTGCGACGTCCACTGGGGCGCGTATATCCATCCTTACCAAGACAGGGCTATTACCGTGCGGGAGGCGGCCCGCTTCCAGTCTTTCCCCGACAAGTTCCAGTTCTTGGGGAGCCGTGGCGAGCAATACAAACAGGTTGGCAACGCAGTGCCACCACTCCTGGCGGCGGCTGTGGCGAACGACGTAGCATTCATGTTAGCGGAGCAGGCGGTTGAAAGCCGCGCCTGAGAGCATCATCGGAGAAGTCTTGGGCGAACCTGCGGCGCGCCAGCGGAGTCCAGCCACTGCGGGATACCTCTGCCCGTTCATCAACAGCGAATGTACCAAACGCGGACATCGTCGGAAGGGACCTTATCCGGTTTGCTCGGTATGGCACTCAGTTAAGTCACCTCGTTTGATGGCGACCTGCCCCCAGCGGTTCTATCAGGTTGACGTCGTAGCAGACGTGGTGGCGCACTGCTGGCCTGGACCACCTCCGAAGAATCCACGCTTTGCCCCGGAAGTCTCTATGGATAAGTTTGGGACGGTGGACCTCGTAGTAGCTGACTTGGACGATGAAGCTAGGCAGATCAAAGAGTTTGTCAGTGTTGAACTTCAGGCCGTTGATCTCGGTGGTACCGTACAACCGGCGTATTCCGCCTTGTTGAACCACGAACTGATTGTAGAAACGACCTACGGTGTGAATTGGGCAAATGTGCGGAAGCGATACATGGACCAGTTAGTCGCGAAGAGCTTTTATCACAACCGCTGGGGGACCCGCATAGTGGCCGTGATGCAGACGCCCCTATATGACTACTTGCAGAGGCACATAAAATTTGACGAGTTGGCAACCGGCCCGGGGACCGTTGTGGACGTGTTCTTCCTGCTTTACGACTTTGTGGAAGGGACGGGGCCGGATGAGACCCATACGCTTGTTTTCGACCGCGTGGTTGGAACTAGCCACAGCAGCTTGATGACGCACACGCTATACCAGAATCCACCGACCAAAAAGGTATTTGCCGCGCGGATCCTTGAACGCCTACAATAGGCTGCGGGGTACCAATCGCGAAGCTTAAAGCGCCTTGGCGGTATGAGCAAGCGATCGGTCGCCGGATTCTGGTTTCACCAACCTTCTGAGCCCACTTACTCTATTGCCAACCTCGTCCGCTACTATCTCTGGCTTCACATGCGACCAAAACCGTTGTCGACCTTCCGGTCCCTTTCGACGTTTCCTGTCAACTTCGAACTCCAATAGGCGACGTTCGAACGTGGAATGTGTCCGTGCTCGGGACAACTATGCCAAAAGCAACCATCGATAAACACCGCTAACCGCAAACGCGGGAACGCGACATCTATCGTGCTTCGAGCCCCGGCGAATTCGATGGCAAACGATTTCCGGAAGCGCAGGCCTCGGCGGTGAAGAAGGCGCCTCGCCTCAACCTCAGGTTTGGTGTCCCTAGACTTGTTGCTGCGCATTGAACGTGTGACGGCTTGACTTCTCGGGTTTGGGTACGGCACTAGTCCAGACTTGGTTCGAATAGTATGCGCATGATTCGTTGTCATGGTGGGTGCGTCAACAATAGTCACACATCGAGAACAGGCCTCCTCGACTAGTCCTGTCCGATTGTACCAGAATCTTTCAACTCCCGCGGAAGTTGGGTGTCACCCCTAGGTTCCTGCCTGCGCTAATGACACCTCTCTCTTGACAGGCCCAACCCGCGTTCCTCAGACTAATATCATATTTGCGCCACGCCAACGGCCAGGCCCCCCCTCGACGGCCGTTTCCAACGAGGCGTTGGAGGCTTTCGCACCCGTGGCCGATTCGTCCCAACTGAGGGACGATTCCTTCCCGGCTCGCCCGGCCTCCCCAAGGAGGCCCCCCGCCAACCCGGCCACTACGTCGGAATGGGAGAAAACGAGAGAGAATGAGAGTACAATCGAAAAGTACGGGAATGACTTTTCCCCGCCCAATCCCATGTTGTGCGGCCCCTTTCAAGACCAGGTATGGTATACCCAAAAACATGAACAGAGTGTATAATGGATTCTAATATTCCAACCAGATTTCCAGATTTTCTGTTCATCGCCGGGCGCAATTGTCCTAGGGTAGTACGGGGGGGTAGATGACGACGGAGTATACCGCAAAAGACATCCAGGTGCTGGAGGGCCTCGAGGCCGTGCGGCTGCGCCCGGGCATGTACATCGGGAGCACCGACCAGCGCGGCCTGCACCACCTCATCTACGAGATCGTCGACAACAGCGTGGACGAGGCCATGGCCGGGTACTGCACCCGGGTGGAGATAAACATCGCGGAGGACGGCTCCGTGCGGGTCTCCGACGACGGACGGGGCATCCCGGTGGACGTCCACCCCGCCACCGGCCGGTCGGCGCTGGAGACGGTGATGACCACCCTGCACGCCGGCGGCAAGTTCGGCGGCGGCGCCTACAAGGTGTCGGGGGGCCTCCACGGCGTCGGCGCCTCGGTGGTGAACGGCCTCTCCTCCCACATGAGGGTCGAGGTGCGCCGCAACGGGTCCCTCTACCACCAGGAGTACAGCCAAGGGCTGCCCACCACCGACCTCGTTGAACAGCACGTCCAGGGCAACGGGCCCCACAAGACGGGCACCACCATGGGGTTCGTTCCCGACCCCAGCATCTTCCCGGTCCTGGATTTCGACTTCGACACCATCGCGGCCCATCTCAGGGTCATCGCCTACCTGAACAAGGGCCTCCACGTCCAGTTCCGCAGCCAGTGGCACGCCGAGGCCCGCGCCAGCGACATCCAGCGCTCCTACTACTTCGACGGCGGCCTCTCCAGCCTGGTGCGTAGCGTCAACAGGCACCGCAAGGTGCTTCAGGACAAGCCCTTCTACATGCTCAAGACGGTGGACGGCACCATCGTCGAGGCGGCCATCCAGTACAACGACGGCTACAGCGAGTCGGTCCTCTCCTTCGCCAACTGCATCAGCACCGAGGAGGGCGGCACCCACCTGACGGGCTTTCGCTCGGCCTTGACCCGCGTCATAAACGACTACGGGCGCAAGCAGAAGCTCCTCCGCGACGACCAGGCCAACCTGTCCGGCGAGGACGTTCGCGAGGGACTCACGGCGGTCATCAGCGTGAAGCTCACCGACCCCCAGTTCGAGGGCCAGACCAAGACCAAGCTGGGGAACACCGAGGTCAAGAGCATCGTCGAATCGATGGTGGGAGAGACCTTGGGCGTGTACCTGGAGGAGCATCCCGCCGAGGCCAAGCGCATCGTCGACAACTGCATCACCGCCCAGAAGGCCCGGGAAGCCGCCCGCAAGGCCCGCGAGCTGGTGATACGCAAGAACGCGCTGGACGGCTCCTCCCTGCCGGGAAAGCTGGCCGACTGCTCCGAGCGCAACCCCGAGTTCTCCGAGGTGTACATCGTGGAGGGCGAGTCCGCCGGCGGCTCGGCCAAGATGGGCCGCGACCGGCGCTTCCAGGCCATCCTGCCCCTCAAGGGGAAGATACTCAACGTGGAGAGGGTGCTCCGGCAGCCCGACAAGATACTGGGCCACGACGAGATCCGCGCCGTGATCGCGGCCCTGGGCACCGGCGAGGGAGATGACTTCAACGGCTCCAAGCTCCGCTACCACAAAGTGATCATCATGACCGACGCCGACGTCGACGGCTCCCACATCCGGACCCTCCTGCTCACCTTCTTCTTCCGGAGGATGCCGGACCTCATCGACGGGGGCCACCTGTACATCGCCCAGCCCCCCCTGTACCGCATCGCCGCTGGCAAGCAGGTCAACTACGCCTTCACCGACGAGCACAAGGACCACCTGCTCGCGTCGGTGAACGGCAGGCGAAGCGTCCAGGTCCAACGGTACAAGGGCCTCGGAGAGATGAACCCGGACCAGCTCTGGGAGACCACCATGGACCCCGAGACCCGCTCCATGCTCCAGGTCACCATAGACGACGCCCTGGAGGCGGAAGACACCTTCACGAAGCTCATGGGCGACGAGGTTGCCCCCAGGAAGAGCTTCATCCAGGCCCACGCCAGGAGCGTCAAGGAGCTGGACGTCTAGCCCTATCCCTCCCGGCCGTATCCCTCCCGGGAGCTGGCGCCTCCGGCGTCCATTCGAATCGAGGAGCCCCTAACCATGGACGAGACCCGCCTTGCGGACGAGGCCCCCGCCGCCGCTCTCTTCCCCCAGTTCGAGTCCCGCGTCTACGACATGTTCGCAGCCGAGGTGGCCGGCCTTACCGAAGCCCAGCTTGACTTCGAGTCCGACCGGTGGGAGTGGAGCAGGTGGAGCATCAGGCGCAACGTGAGCCACGTTGCGTCGGGCGACTTCCGGTGGCTGGTCCTGCGATGGGGGGACGTGCTGTTCCCGGAGGGCCTCCCCAGCCTGGGCGACCTGGATGACCCGGAGGCTTACAGCGGCCGGGTGCTGAGGGAGGACAGGTACTGGGCCATGGACGACGTTCTCGGCGTCCTGCGAAGGGGCCTGGACCTGTGCGTCTCCGTGCTCGCCAGGGAGACCGTGGCCTCCCTCCGGTCCAAGGAGATCACTACGGACAACACCCCCCAGTGGAGGCTCTTCACCCAGGCCCATCCCACGGGCATGCGGCCCGATACCGAGGACGACTCCGTGTGCCACATGACGCTGGAGGCCACTTTCCGGCACAGGTGGTTCGAGCACACGACCCACCTGTACAACGTGCAGCGCTTGAAGAGGGCCCAGGGGCTGACGCCCGCCGTCGAGATACCCATGGAGGGCTACTGGGCGCTGCCGGCCTGGGACCGGAGCGAACCCTAGGCCGGTCCGCCGCGGGGAGGGACGGGAGTCAGCCCTGTACGGGCCTCACCTGCCCCTGAGGGTCCGCTACCAGGAGACACTCGAAGTCGTAGCCCCTGATCCGCAGCTCGTCGCTGCCCCCCTGGCGGCGGTCCAGCACCGCCATGACCTTCACCACCCGGCAGTCCGCTTCCTCCGCAGCCTCGATGGCGTGGAACAGGGTGCCTCCCGTGGAGCACACGTCGTCGACGATGACCACCCTGCTGCCCGGGACCAAGGGGCCCTCGATCTGCTGTCGAGTGCCGTGGGACTTGGCGTCGCCCCGGACTATGAACGCGGGGACCGGGGTGCCCTCCACGTGGCTGGTCAGCGCCACCGCCGAGACCACCGGGTCCGCTCCCAGGGTCGGACCTCCGATGGCGTCGACCCTGGCCTCCAGGACCTTGGGCAGCAGGGCCTTGCCGATCAGATAGGCGCCCTCGGGGTCCAGGCTGAGCAGCCGGCCGTCGAAGTAGTAGCGGCTCCGCTGTCCGGAGGTCAGGATGAACTCGCCGTACGTCAGCGCTCCCTTTTCCAGGGCCCGCTCCAACAACCGCTCCACAACGTTCACCGCCTCACTCCTCCTGACGATATAGTCCGTACCGCTCGATGTATTCCACCACCGCCTCGGGGACCATGTACCGGATGGACCACCCCCTGGCGGCCCGCCGGCGTATCTCGGTGCTGCTGACTCCGACAGCCGGTCCCTCCAGGAACACCGTCCTGGCCGAGGCCCCGGCACTCAACGACCCCAGCCCGCTTCCCTCCCGGTCATCGTATCCGACCCGGGGAGCCACCACCAGCCTGCACAGCTCCAACATGCGGGCGGGGTCCCTCCACTCGTGAAGGTCCTTCAGTAGGTCGGCCCCCAGGATGAAGTGCAGGTCGTCATCCTTGTGGCCTCCGGCTTTCAGGGCCTCCAGGGTATCCACCGTGTAGCTGGGGCCGTCCCTGTCCACCTCCAGAGCGTCGGCGCGGAAGAAGGGGTTGGACCCGATGGCAAGGCGCACCATATTCAGGCGGTGCGCCCCGGAAGCCATTACCCCGTCGGGCTTCATCCAGGGCTGTCCCGTGGGTATGAACACCACCTCCTCCAGGCCCAGGGCCTGGCGGGCTTCCTCGGCCACCAGCAGATGGCCGAGGTGTATGGGGTCCATCGTGCCGCCCATGAGTCCCACTCGCATGGTCAGTACCACTCCAGGTCGACTCCACCCAGCCGCACGGTGTCTCCGGCTTCCACTCCCTGGGCCTCCAGCTCCGCCACCGCCCCCACCCGCTGCAGGAGCCTCCATATCTGGAGGATGGCCCGGTCGTCCCGCATGTTCGCCATGGGTACCAGCCGCTCCACCCCCGGCGCCTCCACGACGTACACGCCGTCCTGCCATGTTACGCTGAAGGCCTCCTCCGACCGGCGCCGCGGCGGCTCTGCAACCTTCATCGGGGCACGCGGCTCCGGGAGCGGCGTCGGCATCGTCTGTAGCATCTCCAGGGCCTTCCCAAGGACGGCGTCCACACCCTCCCCAGTGGCCGCAGAGGCGAAGAACAGGGGCCGGCCCGTCCCCTCGAGGGCGCGCCTGTACTCCGGTATGCGCGCCCTCACCTCCGGTATGTCCACCTTGTTCACGACTATCATCTGCGGCTTCTCAGCCAGCCCGTGGCCGAAGGAGACTACCTCCTGGTCCACCAGGTCCAGCTCCGCCATCGGGTCAGGCGACATACCGTCCACGATGTGCAGGAGCAGCCGCGACCTCTCGGCGTGCCTCAGGAACTCCAGCCCCAGCCCCTTGCCGGTGTGCGCCCCCTCGATGAGCCCGGGCACCTCCATCATGACGAAGGTCTCGCCGCGGGTATCCACGACGCCCAGCACCGGGTCCTTCGTCGTGAAGGGGTAGGGAGCGATCTTCGGCCGCGCCGCCGAGCTGGTCGCCAGCAACGTCGACTTCCCCGAGTTAGGCACGCCGACGACCCCCACGTCCGCCAGCAGCTTAAGCTCCATCAGGAGGACGGCCTTCTCTCCCTGGCCGCCCTTCTCCGCCAGCACGGGCTCCTGCTGGGCCGCGGTCGCGAACCGGCAGTTCCCCAGGCCGCCGTCGCCGCCCCGGGCCACCACCACGGCGCCGCCATCCACGATGTCAACGACCAACGACTTCTCGCCGCCAGCCAACCGCCAGACCATCGTTCCCAGAGGGACCGACACCACCACGTCCTCCGCGTTGGCCCCACGCTTGCGGGCCCCCCGGCCATGGCTCCCTCGTTTTGCCCTCCAGGTGGTGTGATAGTGGAGGTGCAATAGGGTATTCAGAGAGGCGTCGCCCCGGACCACGATATTGCCACCGTGCCCCCCATCCCCACCATCCGGGCCACCGCGAGGGACATACTTCTCCCTCCGGAAGCTTATGCACCCGTTTCCTCCATCACCGGCCTTGACGTATATCTTTGCTATATCAAACAAGGACTAATCTCTGGTGTTGACGATCATAGTCTTGATAGCCATAACGGTGTAGATGGTGGTCACTAATGGTGCTCCTTCATGTCAATTCTATCATGGTGATGGTAGGCATTTGGTCGGTATTGTAGACAGTAGGCGTGTACATAGGCTGCCGACGGCAGTCGGCGGTTGACGACACTTGCCGACAATTGACCTCCGGGTAACTGACATATGATTGCACGCAGGCGCAGGCGGGAACCGAGACGTAACGACGGGGCAGTGAGCCGCCGCGGCAAGCCGTGGCCGGTGCGGGCCCATGTAGCGAGACTACCCCAGGATCGCTTCCTTGATGGCCAGGAGGTCTTTCTGGAGCTGTGGGTCCTTGCCGATGGAGGACTCGACCTTCGCCACCCCCGCGATGACGGTGGAGTGGGCGCGCCCGCCCAGGAGACGGCCGATATCGGTGTCCTTCATGCCGGCGTCCCGCCTCAGTATGTACATGGCCACGTGCCTGGCCCGGGCTATGTTCTTCCTACGGGTGGTGCCCGACAGGTCCTGGGCGGCTACGCGGTAATGGCGGGCCACCTCCTCGACCACGGCGTCCGGGTCCATGTGGCCGGGAGAGGGTTGGTAGAGCAGGTCTGCCAGGGCCTGGGATGCCAGGCTCGTGGTGACGGGGCCGTTGTGGAGCCTGGAGAGGGCCAGGATGCGGTTCAAGCTGCCTTCCAGCTCTCGCACGTTGTGCCGGACCACCCGGGCGACCAGCTCCATGACCTCCTCCTCCAGGGAGAGCCGTAGCTCCCCGGCCTTTCGCCTGAGGATGGCCATGCGGGTCTCCAGGTCCGGGGGCTGTATGTCGGCCACGAGGCCCCACACGAACCTGGACCGCAGACGGGCCTCCAGGGAGCTCAGGGCCTTGGGAGGCTTGTCCGAGGTGAGGACGACCTGGCGGTTGGCGTTGTGGAGCTCGTTGAAGGTGTGGAAGAAGGCGTCCTGGGTCTGCTCCTTGCCGTCGATGAACTGGATGTCGTCAATGAGCAGGACCTGGGTGTCCCGGTACTTGCTGCGAAACTCCTCGGTGGTCCGGTTCCTTATGGAGCCGATGAACTCGTTGGTGAACTGCTCGCAGGTGGCGTACCTGAAGCTGACCCCGTTGGACGCGCAGGTGTGGGCAATGGCGTGGAGCAGGTGGGTCTTTCCCAGGCCCACGCCCGAGTGTATGAACAGGGGGTTGTAGGTCTGCCCGGGCGCTTCGGCCACCGCCCGGGCGGCGGTGTCCGGCAGACGGTTGGAGGTCCCGACGACGAAGCGGCTGAAGGTGTAGTTGGAGTTGAGCACGTGCAGCCGGGCGCCGGAAGACGAAGGCCCGGTGGGTTCGCTCGGTTCAGCAGGCCGCCCGTCTGCGGGCGGCCCGTCGCGGCCTACCTGCAACCGGACATCCACCGAGTAGCCCAGGACTTTGCGGGCCGTCGCCACGATGGTCGGATACATGCGGCGCTCCAGCCATTCGAGGGCGAAGGGCGTGGGCGCCGTCACGTACAGCACGTCATCGGTCCAGGAGACCGCAGCGGTTCCCCGTAACCACGTATCGTAGACGGGTCGGGGGACCTGTAGCTGAAGGTCCCCGAGCACCGCCCTCCAGACCTCGGATGCGCGTAGCTCCGTCATTGACCCACCCAAAGGGAAATCGGCAGCCGGGGCGACGTCAACGGCCGACGCCTGGGAGTAAGCTCGGAAGTGCCTGGATCAGGGGTTTCCTCTGACAACCGCCCCACCCACAGTCCAGCCCATCACCTCCGGGTCTGGGGCCGTTGCCCCGGAGGTCGGCCGGGAGTCGAACCGCTGAAAAGCCTAGCAGGGGGTAAGGCGGCGTTGTCAAGGCGGGTCTTGCGGAATTTTCCGGGCTGGGGAAGATTGGTGAGCGATTATAGCAATAGTCTAAGACAACGACTAGCCTTCCTTTAGCACGGCAGTGCTATCTTGGCGGAAATCGTTACACTGCCAAGGGACGATGAGTCGCTATGCTATAATGCTCCATCCTGCCCGATTACCTAATCCTCTGGCCCCAAGGGTGGGGACCAGCGAAATACCGAGGCCGCCTATGAGGATCGTGTTCATGGGGTCCTCCCAGGACTCCATCCCAGTGCTCGAAGCGCTCCTGGCCGCCGGGGCGCAGCTCGCCGGCGTCTACTGCCAGCCGGACAAGCCCGCCGGTCGGGGACGCGCTGCCCGGGCCCCCGCCATCAAGACCTTCGCCCAAGACAGGAGTATCGACGTCTATCAGCCTACGTCCCTGCGGCGGGAGGCCGCCCGTCGGGAGATGGAGTCCCTGGAGCCCGAGGTGGCCGTGGTGGCCGCCTACGGCAAGATACTGCCCCGGGATGTCCTGGAGGTCCCCAAGCACGGCTGCGTCAACATCCATCCGTCCCTTCTCCCGAGGCATCGTGGGCCTTCTCCCGTGTCCACAGCCATTCTACGGGGCGACCAGGTTACCGGGACCACCGTCATGCTGATGGACGACGGGATGGACACCGGGCCGGTCCTCGCCAGCCGGGAGGTGCCGATAGGCCACGGGGACACGACGGCCGGTCTCACGCCGGCCCTCTTCCGGCTCGGAGGGGAGCTGTTGGTGGAGGTCCTTCCCCTCTGGGTCCAGGGGAAGGTAACGCCCCGGCCCCAGGACGGCTCCCAGGCTACCTCGACCAGGAAGCTGGAGAAGGCCGACGGTGAGGCGCGGTGGGAGCTGACCGCCGGGGATCTGCACCGGATGGTCCGAGCGTACACGCCCTGGCCGGGCCTCTTTACCCGGTGGAGGGGCAAGCTGCTCAAGATACTGGAGGCGGCGCCCGTGCAGACCGGAGTCGCCCCGGCCGGGGAGCCCGGCGAGCCCGGGCAGGTGTTGGCAATGGACGCGTCCGGCGGTGCCGGCGTCGTCACCGGATGCGGGCTCCTGCGTCTGGAGAGGCTGCAGTTGGAGGGAAAGAGGCCGGCCGCGGCCGCCGAGTTCATACGGGGGTACCCGGACTTCCAGGGGTCCAGGCTGCCCAGCTAGGGCTGGCCGGCTAGAACTGGACTTGGTGGACCACCTGGATCACGTGCCCATCTTCCAGGGAGGCGTATCGCTGGTCGGGCGCGTCGGGCTGCTGCAGGTGACGGCGGAAGATGTAGGTACAGAGGTCGGCGAGCTGGGTGCAGTGGGAGTCCTGGGTGCGGGCGAGGTAGGCGCTCTCGTGTACGGCGCCCGTGGGCAGATCGATCTCCGTCCTTAGGAGCCTTTGCATGACCTCCGCGCCCCCCGGAGTCGCGCGGTCCGATATGATGGTGGCGCGCTCTCCGATGTGTATCGGCGCGCCGCCTATTAGCTCCTCCTGGGGCATGGCGGTCAGATTGAGCTCGTCCATGTACAGGTCCAGATAGTAGGCCAGTCGGGCGAACGCGGGCTCCCAGGGCTGGTTCCAACGGGTGTTCTGCGGGTCCGTGCCCTCCAGGGCCGCGGCGAACTTCGCCTTGTCGACGTACATCACCAGCAGAGGAGTCTCGTGCAGGATCAGGATGTTGAGAAGGTCGTCGGTGAGCTCCGAGCGCCGGGCCTTGGGCCAGGAGCTGAAGGCGCCCTTCCCCTGCAGGAGGTGGCGGATGCTCAGCCGGCTGGGAACGTCCGCCGAGCCCAGCTCGTTGCCCAGATAGTGGCGGCAGACGGCGCGGAAGTCCTTGCGTATGGGCTCCCACCGACCCTCGTGGACCATGAGCCCCGCGTACACGTGGTGGGGCTGGCTGGGGTCGCTGGTGCTACGCCCCGTGTCCCCGGACTCGCTGGTGTACACAAAGTACATATGTGGCCGGTGGGCTAGCCGGCCTCTTCGCCCTCTTCCCCGGCCGGAGTCTCCTGTTCGGGTTCGGCTGCCGCCTCGGTGGCTGCAACCTCGATACGGGCCACCACCCCATCGGCGTCGCTGATCAGGATGGTGTCCTCGGGCAGGGCCATGTCTCCCGCGCGGACGACGCCGTCGGGCTCGGTGAGGGCCGAAAGGTCCACCACCAGCTCCGCGGGCATGGCCAGGGGCAGGGCCTCGACGACGACGCTGCGTAGCTGTTGGACCACCATGCCGTTGGCGAGTCTGGCGCCGGGGGAGTCGCCCGTCAGGGTGATGGGAACCTCGGCGGAGACCCTCTGGGTCGCCTCGGTCCTGAGGAAGTCCACGTGGACCAGGTCCCCGCGTATCGGGTCCCATTGCACCTCGCGGACGAAGGCCAGGTGCTCATCGTCGTCGCCTTCGATGGTCACCGTGACTGGGGTGTTCCCTCCGGCGAGGGTAAGGACCCTGACCAGGGTGGGCCTCTGGCACTGGAGGGTGCGCGAGGCGATGCCGGAGCCGTACAGATGGACGGGTATGGTCCCCGCCTGCCTGAGCCGCTTGACCTTCTTGCCGGTGGTCGTCCTGGGTTCCAGGACGAGGGTTATTCTGTCGGCCACGGTGTCTCCTTCGCGATGGCCTCCGAAACGCAGGCAGCCGGGGTTGCGGAGGGTGGGCGGCTGTCAGTATAGTTGGCGGGCCGCGCACGTGTCAAGGTTGGTAGACGCGGACGCGGCGGAGGGAGCTATGAAGATCGTGGATGCCCGGACCCGGGCGGTGGCGGTGCCCCTGGAGAGGCCCTTCCTGGCAGGCGGCCTGCACATGATCGAGAGGATACCCTTCGCCCTGCTGGAGCTTCGCACCGACGAGGGCATAACGGGGTTGGGGTACGCCTTCTCCCTGTCCGAGCGCCCCTTCGGCTCCATCGTGGCCGCCACGGACGCGCTGTCCCAGGAAGCGGTGGGGGAGAACCCCCTGGAGCCCGAGCGGGTCGCGGCCAAGCTGGGCCGGGCCTTTGGCTGGGCCGGGCCTGTGGGTGTGGTGAACATGGCAATGGCCGCCGTGGACTTCGCCCTGTGGGACATAGCCGGCAAGGCCTACGGGCAGCCGCTCTACCGGCTGCTGGGGGGCCACCGGGACCGGGTGCCGTGCTACTACAGCGGGGCCCTGTGGAGGGACTTCGGCCTGGAAGAGCTGGAGGGGGCTGCCCGGGCGGTCCTGGACCTGGGGTTCCGGTCCATGAAGATGCGGATGGGGTCCGAGCCGCCCCGGGGGGAGGAGGAGAGGGCCAGGGTCGTCCGGGAGGCCATCGGCCCGGAGGCGGACCTCCTGGTGGACATCAACCAGGGCTGGACGCCGTATCATGCCATCAGGATGGGCCGCATGTTGGAGCGGTACGAGTTCGGCTGGCTGGAGGACCCGGTGGACCACCGGGACGTGGCGGGGAGCGCGCGGGTGGCGGCCGCGCTGGATATGCCCGTCTGCGCCGGTGAGTACCACTACGGGAAGGAGCCCTTCCTCAGGCTTCTCAACGCCCAGGCGATGGACATCGCCATGGTCGACCTCCTTCGGGTGGGCGGCGTCACCGAGTGGCGCAAGGCGGCTGCCCTGGCCGAAACGTTCACCGTTCCGGTGGCCAGCCACCTGCTCCCCGAGATCGCCGTGCACCTGGTGGCGGCCGTGCCCAACGGGTTGACCGTGGAGTACATGCCCTGGTCGCTGCCCCTGTTCCTGGAGACGCCGCGGGTCCAGGATGGGATGATGGTGCTTCCCCACGCCCCCGGACTGGGCCTGGAGCTGGACGAGGAGAAGGTGGCCCGATGGTCCATATAACCCGATGGTCCAGATAGAAGGCGAGGGCCCCTTCGAGGAGTTCATGGGGATCAGGTCAGTGGAGTCGGCCGACGGCCGGGGGAGGGCCGTCATGCCGGTGCGCCGGGAGTTCCTGCAGGGGGCGGGGGTGGTCCAGGGAGGCCTCATCGTCACCCTGGCGGACCACACCATCTATCTGGCTGTGAGGTCCTTGACGAAGGAAGATGAGGGCAGCGTGACCGTCGAGCTGAAGGTCAACTTCATCGCGCCCGCCTCCTCGGGAGAGCTCACGGCCGAGGCCGTGGTCGTGAGCCGCGGGCGCCGCATCGTCGTCAGCGACGTGGAGGTACACGACGGATCAGGCACTCTGATCGCCCGGGGACTGTGCACCTCCATGGTTCGTAAGAAGAGGCGGGGATAGCCTACCGAGTCGATACACGAAGTTGAATTGAACGCCGCGCCGGTGCTATAATCCTGCGAGAGGGCCCTGGGGAGGTACGGTCGCATGAAGGTGCCGATGAAAGTGGACTACGGGGTGAGGGCCCTGGTAGAGTTGGCTTCCCACCAAGGGGACAGACCCATCCAGACGTCGGAGATCGCGGCCAGACAGAGCATACCCGAAGCCTACCTGGACCAGCTCATGACCACCCTGCACAAGTTCGGCCTGATACGAAGCCGCCGGGGGCCCTCGGGGGGCCACATCCTGGCCAAGGACCCGTCGGACATCAACCTCGGCATGGTGATGGCGACCCTGGAAGGGAACACGCCCCTGGTGGACTGCCTGGTGGAGCCCGACGAGTGCTCCCTTTCCGACACCTGCGCCCAGAGGGACGTCTGGAAGTCGGTGGAGGACGCCATGCAGGACCTGTTGAGCGCCACGACCGTGGCGGACCTGGCCTATCGGCAGAACCACCTGGCCGGGCGGGGCATGTACCAGATCTAGACCCACGGCGCCCACTAGAGCGGGAAACCGGCGGCATAGGAAAAGAAAGAGTGAATCGCACCTGTCCCACCACATAGAGGGCGGGTAGGCAAGAGCAAGGGGACCGGAGCCTGCGCCCACGAAGCGAGTCCTGACGGGGCGCGGGCCATT
>JAGWBJ010000007.1:0-69584 GCA_021295955.1 Dehalococcoidia bacterium
GCGGGGCTGCCCGATATGGCCGGACCCAGCATGCCCTTGAGCTGCTTGCCCGTGTGCTTCTTGAGGGTCTCGATGGTGTCCCGGTAGAACTCCCGCTCCTGCTCCTCGGTGTAGGTGTTCAGGTACCGGGTGTTGTAGATGCCGTGGCTCATGAAGTCCCAGCCCCGCTGGACCATGGCCTCGCCGACCTCGGGGTAGTGCTCCAGCACGGCCATGTTCAGGGAGACGCAGGCCTTGATGCCATGCTTGTCCAGCACCTCGGCCATCCGCCAGAAGCCGACCCGGTTCCCGTAGTCGCGGTAGGAGAACTCCCGGGCGTCGGGATAGGGCATGCGGGGCCAGGGGTCTCGCTGGCCGTCGTAGTCGGGCATGTACTCGTAGTGCTCCACGTTGGGAGCGACCCACAGGGCCACTCGGGCTCCGTTGGGCCACCTAATCGGGGGTCGATCTATGATGGGGCTGTAGTCTATTCGGTGGGGGGCCAGGGACATCGCGAATTTGCCTCCTTCCAAGGGGTACCCGGGGCCGCTAGGTGCCTGTGGTCATGGAGGAGCCCTGTTTCGACCCGGAAGGACGAACCCGGGGCCGGCGCGTAAGGCGCGTCCACGGGAGCGGCGTCAGGAACGAGGGTAGTATACTTTCGCCCCTTGGGGGTGTCAACCGAGGTCTACGGCTAGGAGGCGGCGCCGATGCTCGCGGCGTAGGCCGCGGCCTGGTCGTAGTGGTTGGCGATGTAGTATTCGGCGATCTCGTCGGCCGTGGTCTGCCACACGCCGTCGTGGGACATTATGTAGCCCAGCACCTCGTCCAGGTAACGGACCCTGTGGGGCTGGCCAACCAGGAAGGGGTGCAGGGCTATGCACATGACCCGGCCGCTCTGTGCCCCCTCCCTGTATAACTGGTCGAACTGGGCCTTGCAGATGCGGGCGAAGTAGTCGCCCTCGTAGTGGATGCCGTAGCCGTGGAACAGGAGGCCGTCGTTGAGCTCGATGGAGTAGGGGACGGAGACCAGCTTTCCCGACTTGACCTTGATGGGCACGGGTTGATCGTCGTGGTACCAGTCGGTGCTGTATACGAGGCCCGCCTCGGCCATCAGGTCGGGAGTGCGCACCGTGTGGGATATGGCCGGGCCCAGCATGCCCTTGAGCTGCTTGCCCGTGTGCTTCTTCAGCGTCTCGATGGTGTCCCGGTAGAACTCCCGCTCCTGCTCCTCGGTGTAGGTGTTCAGGTACCGGGTGTTGTAGATACCGTGGCTCATGAAGTCCCAGTCCCGCTGGACCATGGCCTCGGCCACCTCGGGGAAGTGCTCCAGCACCGCCACGTTCAGGGACACGCAGGCCTTGATGCCGTGCTTGTCCAGCACCTCGGTCATGCGCCAGAAGCCCACGCGGTTGCCATAGTCCATGTAGGCGTACTCGCGGACGTCTGGGTAGGGAGTGCGGGGATAGGGGTCCCGCAGGCCGTCGAACTCGGGAGTGTACTCGTAGTGCTCCACGTTGGGGGCAACCCAGAAGGCGACACGGGCGCCGCCGGGCCACTTGACGGGCGGCCGCTGGGTGATGGGGCTGTAGTCGACTCTCCGGGGCTCCAGGGCCATGGGACGCGACCTCCGCGGCGGTGTCCAAAACAGGGATGCCTGCGCTGTGTGGCTGGGGGACGACGAGGGCAGTATAATTATGGCCGCACGGGGGTGTCAACCACCGGCCCGCGACGCAGGGCAGGCGCGAGTCTCAATCTGCCTGAATCCGTCACTCCCGCGAAAGGAGACTCTTGCATAACCGTCATACCCGCGAAAGCGGATATCCAAGTCCCCGGGCTTTAGGCACGAGCACATCCAGTCTCTCCTCGTAATTCGGCCCACGTCTGGAGTTACGCAAAGGTCTCCGAAAGCGGGAGTCCAATAGGCCCAGTTGTGGATTCCCGCGTGCGCGGGAATGACGGTAAAGGCAGGTGCGGCATGAAGGTGCTCGGCAGAGAGCTGCCCCCTCCCTTCGACCGGTTCTGGGAGACGTTGGGGGAGGAGACGGGCGTCCCCACGGACCTGATAGAGCGGGGGGCGGTGCAGGTCTTCGGCCCCGAGGGTTACAGGGAGGGCTCCGGCCACCTCCCCCGGTGGATGGAGATACCCGACGACGCCCTTAGCTACCACGTGGCCCACGAGCTGACCCACATACTGCTGAGGAACCGGGGCTTTCCCGCGACCTTCCGGGGCCGGGAGTACGGCCCCGACTCGCCGGAGGCCCGGGTGGGGGGCGACCTGGAGGAGCTGGTCAGCCACCCGGCGCTGGAGCAGGTGCTGAGGCCCTTCCCCTTCGACAAGAGCCACATCCAGCAGCACCTGTTCGAGGGGGCCCGGCGGGGGCTGGAGGGCAGCCCCATTCCGGAACCCGGCTCGCCGTGGTGGATGACGTGGGCGTGCCGCTGCTGCGAGCTCCAGCTCCTCCTGCCCGAGCGGCAGTGGCTCCGCCTGGAGGTGGTGTTTCAGGGGCGGTGCCCCGATATCGCGGCCAAGGGCAAGGAGCTGGTGGAGATAATGAGGGGGGAGGGGTTCCTGACGCCCGACCAGGCCCTGCAGGCCATGATCAACGCCAGGGACGCCCTGGGACTGAAGGAAGCGGACCGGTGCCTGGTCCGCGACCCCCGTACGGGGGAGCTGTATTAGGCAGCCCGGGGAAATTCTCGACTTTGCCCGGGAAGAATCTAGACTTGATGGAGGGATAGACAATGGGAAACCCGGTAGTGCACTTTGAGATTGCCGGCCCGGATGGGCCTTCCCTGCAGCAGTTCTATCGCGACTTGTTCGGATGGAAGATCGACGCGCAGGGCGAAGAGATGGGCAACTACGGTCTGGTGTCCGCAAACGAGGGCGGCATCGGCGGCGGTGTGTTTCCCACAACCGAGGATATGCCGGCGCGCAGCTACGTCACCTTCTACGTGCAGGTCGACGACCTTCAAGGGGCGCTGGACAAGGTGACCGGTATGGGTGGGAACGCCATCGCGCCACCGACGGAGATAGCCCCCGGCATGGGCTCCATCGCCATGTTCGGGGACCCTGCCGGCAACACGATAGGTCTGTATTCGCTGCCGCAGGAATGGGACGGAGAGATGCCGCCCAATGGGAACGCTCCGCCGGTGGTCCACTTCGAGGTTGGAGGCAGCGACGCAGCGGTGCTCGCCGAGTTCTACACGGGAATGTTCGACTGGCAGGTCCACCATCACGAGGAGGCCAACTATCGCCTCGTCCAACAGGATTCCGGAGGGATCGGCGGGGGCATATTCCAGCACACGGAAAACATGCCGCCCAACCATCCTTCCGTCGCCGTTATGGTCGACGACCTACAAGCGTATCTTGACAAGGCCGTAAGCCTGGGCGGGACCGCCTTGATGCCTCCCAGGGAGATTCCCGGCGGATTCGGCTCGATTGCCATATTTTATGACATCGCCGGTAATCGCATATCACTCTTCAAGTCTCCTGGGTAGGTCATGGGACGGAGGGGTCCCGGACCCCCGACCAGGCACTGCAGGCCATGATCAACGCCGGGACGCCCTGGGACTGAAGGAAGCGGACCGGTGCATGGTCCCCGACCCCGGTACGGGAGAGCTGTACTAGTTAGCCCGCACGGCTGGCTAGTAATCCTTCGCTCGTCGCCCAACGGTAGGGCTCTCCCGTCGGCCGCATGAATACAGCGCCAAGCGAGATTGGCAATCACAATAACTGAAGCAACTCCTAGAATTGACACCCAGCATGGACGCCAATAGGCTAGGCTTCACAAGACAACCACCGGCATCGGAGAAGCACAATGAGGTGTGTCGCAAACGGTGCACCCATGACCGCGGGTGCTTTGGTTCTATCGTTATTACTCGTACTCGTCGGCTGCAATTCAGAGGCCCAGCGTATCCGTGAGATCAATGAAGTCCTTGCGACACCCGTGGCCGAGACGCCACCGCTCAGCGCCAAAATCACCACGGCAGAGATTCAAGACGGCGACTGCATCAATTCCACACTCCCCGAAGGCATCAGCATTGAGACGGTCGTGATTGTACCTTGTGCCGGAACTTGGCAATACCGGGTGCTTAACTCATTCGACGTTGCCGACGCCAACCGATACCCTGGTGAGGACTTCTTTGAGCAACGAGCCGACGAAAGCTGCAACCGACGACATAGTTATTTTCTATTTCCCACTCCAGAGTCTTGGGAGGTCGGCGATCGAACAGTCACCTGCCTCCAGGAAAACTAGAATCTGCGGTGGAACAGGCTGTTATCGGCTACGGCTCACAACAAGCTTTGAAGAAGAGGGCTTGTGAGAGCACAAATCTGCCAACCCCGACTGTTAGATCCATAGCGACTGCTCCCTCTTATATGCGGAACAACCAGGTGCCACGTCCCCAGATGGAGAGGTTCACTACTGGGAATCGTCTGCTACGTCTGGGTTCTCGATTTGTTCAGTTTGGCTATCGCCGGCTCACTTGAACAGTACGACCCTCCCCCTCCCACGCCGGACGAGGCTGCCGCCGTGACACCGCACGGCGGTTCCCATATAATGCCCACGATGGACGGGTTACGTATTTTCAGGGTGACGGCCCTGGGCATGGGGCTGCCGGGGCTCCACGACCCCCAAGCTGAATGGGGCCGCGTGGCCGCCGTGTTCCGCAGCTCTTGCCACGTCATGGACTCCGGCGGGAGGGTGGCCTGCATCGTCGACGGTAAGCTCGGGAACGGTCCCGTCAACGTCTGCGTCGACCTCCCCGACGGTCTGGCCATGGAGGACCTGGACGCCGCGCCCGGCGCTCCCCTGACGCACCTCCGCGGACACCTGCGTTTGGGGGACGGGCTGCTGCTGGACCTGTCCGGTGCGCAACGATGGACTCCGCCGCCAGTGGGACCCCGGGCCCCCGCTGCCGAGGTACGCCGCCGGGTGAGGGCCCTCGGCGAGGCGCTGGCCCCGCGGGCGCCCGGCGAAGGTCTGGCGCCGATGGCGCTCCTGGCCGAGGGGATCGCATGGGGCCAGCCCGTGGAGCCGGAGCCGGAGCCGGTGACGGCGGCGGCGCTCCCGAGGGTGTCCGGCCTGGTGCACGGGCTGCTCTCCCTGGACGCTCCCATGGTCCACGAGTCCGCCGCCGGACTGGTCGGCCTGGGACCCGGCCTCACCCCATCGGGGGACGACTACCTGGCCGGTCTGCTGGTCGCGATGACGTGTAGCGAGGCCGGCCCCGCCGCGTCGGTGCTGGGAGATTCCGTCGCGGCGCTGGCCCCCGACCGGACGACGGCCCTGGGCGCGACCCTGCTGTCCCACGCGGCAGCGGGCGCCGGCTCCGAGGACGCCCATCTGTTGCTGGCGGCCATCCTTGGGCCGGGCGGCCGTTCCGATGCCGAGGAAGCGGCCCTGAGCCTTACGGACCGGGGACACACCTCGGGCTGGGATACCCTGGCCGGGCTGCTCCTGGGCGTCCACCTGGGCGTCCGCCTTGGGGACTCTGGAGGAGACCGGCTGCCCGAGTGTGGAAGCGCCCGAGTCAGAGGAGCCCGTTGACGGCGACCAACCTGGTCCTCAAGAACACCTACCGCGACTCGGTGGTCCTGATGCGCATCTCCCGGGAGCTGGAGCTCATGGAGGGGGCGCTGAAGGCCACCGCCCTAATGGGGACGGAGAACAACAAGCGGCTGCTGGAGGAGGCGGGCCTGCTGTCCACCGACGGCCAGGCGGCCACGCCCAATGACCTGGTGCTCGCCCTGGAGGTCTCCTCCCCCTGCCCGGACCAAGCCATCCGGGAGAAGGCCCTCAGTCTCCTGGAGACGCGGGCCTCGGGCCAGTCCGGCTCAGGCTACCGCCCACGGAGCCTGGAGGGGGCCGTGGAGGCGCTGCCCGACGCCAACCTGGCCCTGATATCCATACCCGGAGAGTACGCGGCCCGGGAGGCGCAAAGGGCCCTGGACCTGGGACTGCACGTGCTGCTCTTCAGCGACAACGTCTCCATCGACGACGAGGCCTTCCTGAAAGAGCGGGCGGCCACGTCGGGCCTCTTCATGCTGGGGCCGGACTGCGGCACCGCCGTCATCAACAACGTGCCCCTGGGGTTCGCCAACGCCGTGCCGCCCGGGCGCGTCGGCCTGGTTGCGGCGTCGGGCACCGGCCTCCAGCAGGTGACCTGTCTCCTGGCTGCCGCGGGCGAGGGGGTCTCCCAGGCCCTGGGCGTGGGAGGCCGGGACCTGGACGACAGGGTCGGGGGCGCCATGATGCTGCAGGGGCTGTCGGCGCTGGAAGCCGACCCGCATACCGAGGCCATCGTGCTGATATCCAAACCGCCCGGCCCGTCGACGGAAGCGAGGCTGCTGGCGCGGCTGGAGAAGGCGTCCAAGCCCTGCGTCGTCTGCTTCCTGGGAGCCGACGTACGGGAGACGGGCCCGGGGCTCGTGTCGCTGGCTTCGAACCTGACCGACTCCGCCGACCTTGTGCTGGACAGTCTGGGAGGCCGGCCGGCGTCCAGGGACCTGGAGCCCCGGACCCGGGAACGCCTTCGGGAGCTGGCTGGGAGGCTGGGCCCCGGGGGCTGCCGGTCGATCAGGGGCCTCTACTCGGGAGGCACCCTCTGCTACGAGGCCCTTTTCACGGTCCGGGAATTGACGGCGGGCCCGGTCTCGTCCAACCTCAAGCTGGGAGGGGTCCGCACCGTCGAGTCGTCCCGTGGCGCGAGGGGCCACGTGCTGGTGGACCTGGGAGACGACCGGTTCACGGTGGGCAGGCCCCACCCCATGATCGACCTGCGGCAGCGTTGCGACATGCTGAAGGCGGAGGCCGCCGACGCCGAGGCGGCCATACTCCTCCTGGACGTGGTGCTGGGATACGGCGCCCACCCAGACCCGGCTTCGGAGCTGGCTCCGGCCATCCAGGAGGCGGTCCGTATTGCAGCGGAGGGGGGCCGCACGCTGGCCTGTGTTGCCGTCCTGTGCGGGACTCAAGGCGACCCCCAGGGCCTGGACCGGCAGAAGGCAGCCCTGGAGGCCGCCGGAGCGGTGGTGGTGCCGAGCAACCTGCAGGCGGCGACCATCGCGGCCGCCCTCTCCATGGGGAGCCTGGACCCAGTCCCGGAGACGGGTCCATGACGGACCGCGTCAAGGGGCTTATAGGCGCCGAGCTCCGGGTGGTCAACATCGGGCTCGACCTGTTCGGCGAGGTCCTGGAGGACCAGGGCGTCACCACCGTCCACATGGACTGGCGGCCGCCAGCAGGCGGCGACCGTCGCCTGTCTAGCCTGCTGGACAGGCTGAAGGGCGGCACCGACCCATCATCTCCCAGGGGAGGCCAGAGTGGCTGAGCGCTTGGACATCGAAGAGGCCAACCGGTTGGCCATGGAGCGGCTGCTCGGTGGAGAGCCGGTCCTGGTGGACGTGGCCCGGGCGTCGGAGGTGATACCGGGCCTCTCCGAGGGTGTGCTCCTGCACGCGGGCCCTCCCATCGCCTGGGACCAGATGTGCGGCCCCATGCGTGCCGCGGTGGTGGGCGCCATCCAGTACGAGGAGTGGGCCGAGGACGAAGCGGGGGCCGAGGCCCTGGCTGCACGGGGAGAGATACGCTTCCAGCCCAGCCACGACGTGGGCGCCGTCGGCCCCATGACCGGGATTACCAGCGCCTCCATGCCCGTATTCGTGGTGGAGAACCGCGCCTTTGGAAACCGTGCATTCTGCACCATAAACGAGGGTACCGGCAGGGTCCTCCGCTTCGGGGCCAACGACGCCCAGGTGATCGAGAGGCTGCGCTGGGTCCGCGCCACGCTCGCCCCCGCCCTCCGGACGGCGGTGGACCGCGCGGGCGGCGTCCCTCTGGGGCCGTTGATGTCCAGGGCCCTGACCATGGGCGACGAGATGCACCAGCGGAACGTGGGCGCCACCTCCCTGTTCATCCGGGAGCTGGCGCCCAGCCTGGCCAGCACGGCCGCCCCGGGGGACCAGGGGCCCGTGCTGGAGTTCCTGGCCGGCAACGACCAGTTCTTCCTGAACCTGGGGATGGCCGCCGGCAAGGCCATCATGGACCCCCTGGGAGAAGTCCCGGGGTCCACCGTGGTGTGGGCCATGTGCCGCAACGGCCGCGACTTCGGAATAAGGGTCGGCGCCACCGGCAAGCGGTGGTTCACAGCCCCGGCGCTGATGCCCCGGGGGCTCTACTTCCCAGGCTATACGCAGGACGACGCCAACCCGGACCTGGGAGACAGCGCCATCATGGAGACGGTGGGGCTGGGCGGGTTCGCCATGGCGGCCTCCCCGTCGGTGGTGGGGTTCGTGGGAGCGGGAACGTTCCAGGACGCCGTCAACTACACCAGGGAGATGGCCGAGATCACCCTGGGCCGCAACACCCATTTCTCCCTGCCGACCCTGGACTTTCAGGGGACCCCGACAGGCATCGACGTGCGCAGGGTCGTGGAGACAGGCATCGCCCCCGTAATCAACACGGGCATAGCCCACAGGGAGCCGGGCGTAGGGCAGGTGGGCGCCGGGATAGTCCGGGCGCCCATGGAGTGCTTCACCCAGGCCCTGGAGGCGTTGGTGGAGGCGTTGGTGGAGGAGCTGGGGTAACGCCAGGGCCCTCGGACGTGCCGCGGAGTCTCTGAGCTGGCGAACATCATGATACGCTTGAGTGATTGACCTAAGCGACGCAGCTTTATATAATCTGGACTGTCCCGGTCTGCGGGTCTGAAACGCGGTCCGAAGGGGGTATGTGACGGGGACGGCCACCTCACTGGCAGCGTCGGGCCTTCTTGCCAAGATCGAGCAGCGGGCAGCTTTGATCTCCGTCATCGGACTGGGCCACGTCGGCCTACCCCTGGCCGCGGGTTTCGCCGAGGCCGGCTTTCCGGTGCTGGGCATAGATACCGACCGAGCCAAGGTCGAGGCCATCGACCGCGGCGAGTCGTACGTCTCGGACGTATCATCGGAGACCCTACGCCGGCTGGCGGACCGCGCCGCCGTGGGGAGCGACGGCGGCCGGCCGGGGGGGCGCCTCAGCGCCGTCGCCGACTACGAGCGCCTGGAAGAGTCGGACGTCATCATCGTCTGCGTTCCCACGCCCCTGGGCAAGACCAAGGACCCCGACCTGTCCTTCATAGTCTCGACCGCCGAGGAGATAGCGCGGAGGATGCGCCGGGGCGCACTGGTCGTCCTGGAGAGCACCACCTATCCGGGGACCACCGAGGAGCTCATCCTGCCGAACCTTCAGGACCTGGACGGACGAAGGTACGAGGCGGGGACGGACTTCTTTCTGGCATACTCGCCGGAACGCTTGGACCCCGGACGGAAGGACTGGACCCTCGGCAACACGCCCAAGGTGATAGGGGGCGTTACTCCCGCCTGCGTCGAAGTCGGGGCCAGGCTCTACGAGTGTGTCGTGGACCGGGTGGTGCCGGTGGACTCCCCCAAGGTCGCGGAGATGGTCAAGCTCCTGGAGAACACCTTTCGCGCCACCAATATCGCCCTGGTCAACGAGTTCGCCATCATGTGCGGCCGCCTGGGAATAGACATTTGGCACGTCATCGAAGCCGCCAAGACCAAGCCCTTCGGGTTCATGCCCTTCCACCCTGGGCCCGGGCTGGGAGGCCACTGCATTCCCATCGACCCCCAGTACCTGGCGTGGAAGCTCAAGACCGTGAACTATAACGCCCGTTTCATCCAGCTGGCGGCGGAGATAAACTTCGGGATGCCCTCCTACGTCGCCGGCAAGATCGCCCACGCCCTGAACGAAGAGTCCAAGCCGATGAGGGGCTCCCGCATCCTGGTCCTGGGGATCGCCTACAAAGAGGACGTGGCGGACCTGAGGGAGTCCCCGGCCCTGGACCTGATCCGGCTGCTCCGGGGCCAGGGAGCCGACGTAGCCTACAACGACCCGTACATACCCCTCCTTCGCCACGACGACATCGCCATGGACGGCGTAAGCCTGACGGAGGAGGAGCTGCGGCGTTCCGACTGCGTGGTCATAGTTACCCCCCACCAAGGCTACGACTGGCGGTGGGTCGTGGACAACAGCTCCCTGGTGGTCGACACTCGCAACGCCACCGGAGGCCTTGCCGGGCCCGTGGGAAGGGTCGTCAAGCTGTAGTGACCGGCCGCCCGTCACCGTGTAACATCGGCCTTGGAGTCCGCCCGCCATGTCGCCCGACCGGCGGCCGACAGGAAAGCTGATGCATCGGCGAACGGAAAAGCCCTGGGGCTACGAGGAGCTGATCACCCTCAACGATAGGTACTGTTTCAAGCTGCTCTTCGTGAAGGCCGGACATAGGACCAGCCTTCAGTACCACCGGGTGAAGCACGAAACGATGTACCTCCTGTCGGGCGAGGGGACGCTGGAGGTCCACGGCGAGGACGGGTCGATACAGAGCCGACACATGGGACAGGGGGACACGTTCGAGCTGGCGCCGGGCACCGTCCACCGCATCTCAGCCCAGGAGGACGCCACCTACCTGGAGGCGAGCACACCGGAGATGGGCGACGTGGTGCGGCTGGAAGACGACTACGGCCGAAGCTGACGTGCATACCCAGATTCCGCTAGGTCCCGGCTTCGACGGGTTCAGTGGTCGTTGAGACACTAGGCATGGAGCACCGATGAAGGCGCTGATCACGGGGGGAGCCGGCTTCGTCGGGTCTCACCTGGCCGAGGTCCTTCTGGCGGACGGACACCGCGTACACGTGGTGGACGATCTGTCTACGGGAAGCATCGACAACATCGTCCCGTTCAAGGCGCACCGGGAGTTCCACTACGAAATCGGGGCCGTGACGGACGTTCCCCTGATGACGGATCTGGTGGACGAGGCCGATGTCATATTCCACCTGGCTGCCGTCGTGGGTGTCAAGCTGGCCGTGGAGAGGCCGGTGGAGACCCTGGAGACCAATCTCAACGGCACGGGCGTGCTCCTGAAGCTGGCGGGCAGGAAGAAGAAGAGGGTCCTCATCGCCTCCACCTCCGAGGTCTACGGGGACGGTCCCGACCAGCCCCTTCGAGAGGACGCCCCGGTGCTGCTCTATCCCACCGTGAAGAGCCGGTGGAGCTACGCCTGGTCCAAGGCCATCGACGAGTCCCTGGCCATGGCCCACTGGACCCAGCGGGGCCTGCCTGTCATCGTCGCTCGCCTGTTCAACACCGTGGGGCCCCGGCAGACGGGACGATACGGTATGGTGATCCCCCGGCTCGTGCACCAGGCGTTGGCGGGCGAGCCTCTGACCATATACGGGGACGGCGCCCAGTCCCGGTGCTTCGCCTACGTCGGTGACGTGGCGCGAGGCCTGGCCGACCTGGCCCTGTGCCCCGAGGCCGCGGGCCAGATATTCAACGTCGGCAACGACCAGGAGGTGACCATCAACGACCTGGCCCGGCGCATCATCCGGGCTACCGGCAGCTCCTCCCCGGTGACCCACCTGCCCTACGGCCAGGTCTATGGGGAGGGGTTCGAAGACATGCGTCGCCGGGTCCCGGACCTCACGAAGATTCGAAGGGCCGTGGGATACAGGACCACCAAGGACCTGGACGACATCATCCGGATGGTGGCGGACCACGCCCGCCGCGGGTAGGGGGCTTCCCTGATGCTGGTGTGCTGCGTGGTGGGCGCCCGGCCCAACTTCATGAAGATGGCGCCGGTGGTCGCCCAGCTCCGGTCCCGGGGCGTCCCGCACATCCTGGTCCACACGGGACAGCACTACGACGCCAACCTGTCCGGCGTGTTCATCCAGGAGCTGGGGCTCCCTGAGCCCGACGTGCACCTGGACGTCGGCTCGGATACCCACTCCCGCCAGACCGCTCGCATCATGGTGGCGTTCGAGGAGGTGTGCAAAGCCCGCAGACCTGACCTGGTGGTAGTGGCCGGCGACGTCAACTCCACCCTGGCCGCCGCGCTGGCGGCGGCGAAGGAGGCCATCCCGATAGCCCACGTGGAGGCGGGGCTTCGCTCCTTCGACCGGACCATGCCCGAGGAGATCAACAGGCGGCTCACCGACCACCTGTCGGAGATGCTGTTCACCACCGAGGAGAGCGGGAACGAGAACCTGCGCCGGGAAGGAGTCCCCGAGGACAGGGTCCACTTCGTGGGCAACTGCATGGTGGACACGCTGCTGAGCCATGTAGAGGAGGCCGAGGGCCGGCGCCCATGGCGCGGGTTCGGCCTGGAACGAGGCGCATACGCCCTGCTGACCCTGCACAGACCCTCGAACGTGGACGACCCGGGGATCCTTGCGACGGTCATGGAGGGCATGGCACGGGTGTCGGACTCCTTGCCCGTGCTGTTCCCCGCACACCCCCGCACCAGGGCCCGGCTGGCCGAGGTGGGAATCGGCCCAGGGGGACCGGTGACCCTCTGCGACCCTCTGCCATACGTCCAGTTCCTGGGGCTGATGGCGGGGGCCGGCTGCGTGCTCACCGACTCCGGAGGCATCCAGGAGGAGACCACGGTCCTGGGTATTCCCTGCCTGACCCTGCGGCACAACACCGAGCGGCCCGTTACCGTGGCCAGGGGCACCAACCGCCTGGTGGGAAACGACCCCGACGAGGTCCTCCGAGGCTTGGCGGACGTCCTCGCCGGGAGATGGCCCCGGGGAGACCGTCCGCCTCTATGGGACGGCCGAGCCGGGGAGCGCACCGTAGACTTGATCGAAGACCGGCTCGCGTCCCTCCCCACGGGGAAGGGATAAAGTGGGAGTTGCGCGAAGGTCCCCTAGAAGGGAGCGGAAAGACGGCAAGTTATAAGGGCCACCAGGAACAGCAGGGCTCCCAGGACCGCCGTCATCAAGAACAGGTGACGTGACTGCACCGGCAGGGCCTCCGGCAACCACGGTACATCTTGAGGACCGAAGAATCAATGGGCCCTGCCATTCCTGGAGGTGCGTTGACACGCCTGCCCTCCCCTCAATATCATTGAGGGGAGACACCGGGGCCCCCGTCCTCCGGACGTCCCAGTAGCTCAGCGGACAGAGCGGCTGCCTTCTAAGCAGCGGGTCGCGGGTTCGAATCCTGCCTGGGACGCCACAACAGCTACGAATAGCCCGGATTCATGCCTGAAACGGGTGAATCCGGGGTGCAGAGAGTCGCCGGTCCAGGCGGCTCTCTCTTTACCAAGAGGCATATCCGACCCGCTGCCTGCTTCCAACGGTAAGTCCGGCTCCAACCCCCCTGCCTGCCTGACAGACAATTCCCAGAATCGAGGCAAGTACCGACCGTGCGTTCCCTGCTCCCAAACGGGTTTCCGGCATACGCCCGGGTGTTTCATCCCGTCTATCTCGACAACGACGAGGAGCAGCCTGTCAGATGGTCCACGGTGGCTTCATGGACGGGCCGAACCGTCCATCCACAGATGCAGTTCCAGCGTGTCGCAGGTCTGCCCGAAGGCCCTGACTTCGATGAACCAGACCCGCCGTGGGGTTCGCATCCGACTGTCGGGTCAATCCCGGAAGCGGAGTGTCGTATCCTGGTCGAAACGCTCAGGGGCTTCACCACAATCCCCGACATCTGCTATTTCTGCCTTTGGGAAGGCCGGGGAAACATCGACACCCGCCTTTACAAGGCCGGTTCTCGTGTGAGAGCGCCGCACCGAAACCACCTGCTGTTCCACGGTCCTATCGAAGCCATAATGGCTTTTTTCGCAACAGATTGGCCCCGCGGGCACGTCTGGGGCAACTCGCCGAACATCTGGTGGCCGAAGGACCGGTCCTGGTGCGTGGCAACGGACATCGACCTGTGCCACACCTACATTGGCGGCAGCCGGGAGTGCATCGAGGCGATACTGAGCCACCCGGACCTGGAGGCGCTGCCCACGACCCTCGACGCGTCGACTTACCTGATCAGCGACACCATCAACGCACCGGAAGAGTTCCAAGGCGGCAGTGAATGAGCATGTCGCGTCTCTCGCCAGTAAACAACAAGCGTTCACACCGGTGACTCGGGCGTCAATACGAGTTGGGGATTGACTTTGGCCTTCTGAATGTGTAAACATGTTACACACAGTTCGGCTAGAGGGCGACATGGCCAGAGTACAATTGGTAATGCCGGACGCTGATCGAGATCGCTTCGTAGATCAAGCACGGCGAGAAGGCATGTCCCTAAGCGCATGGCTGCGCGCAGCCGCCCGAGAGCGCCTTGAAACGCGCCAACGGGTCGAGTTGTTCAAATCCCCTGAAGACGTCAAGGAGTTCTTCCGGTCTTGCGCAGCGCTGGATGGCCCGGACACGGAGCCGGACTGGAGCGAACATCTGCGAGTCATGAGTGAGTCGCGGACGGCAGGAGTCACCGGCACATGATCTTCGTAGACACGAACGTCTTTGTGTACGCGGTGGGACGCCCTCACGACCTTCGGCCGACCGCTCAGGCATTCTTTGTCGAAGCCAACCGGAGCGGCACGCCGCTGTGCACTTCAGCGGAGGTGATGCAGGAACTGGCCCATGTTTATCTGCCCACCGGACGGCTGCAAACCTTTGATGCGACGCTGGACCTGATTGCAAGCGCGGCAGTGGAGGTCTGGCCGCTGGAAGAAGCAGACGTGGCGCTGGCCCGTCAACTACGCGAGCAACACCCCACCTTGCAGGCCCGGGATCTCTGCCACCTAGCAAGTTGCCGGCGGCGTGGCATCAGAGATATCAAGACCTTTGATCAGCCATTGGCCGCTGTATTTGGCCATCCTTCTGTCCCATAGGGGTTCCGTTTCATTTTGGAGGAACGGAAACATTTTAGGTGGTGAAGGAGCGATGACCTGGGACCCACTCAACCTTTGGGCAACACTTCGCCGGCGACTGCTACGCCCGATACAGCAACGCCCGAAAGCTGCACCAGGCTCTAGCTCCTGTCCTACAGGAGTGCAAAGGACTCACCCGAGAGCGTCTCGACCGGGAAGCGGCAGGGGCGATTGGACGGCTTGCGCCCCTCGAATCGGTCGAGGGATTCGAAGCGGCGAGGCGGCGTACCCTCGTAGCTGCGCCTTCTAAGCAGCGGGTCGCGGGGTCGAATCCTGCCTGGGACGCCACCTACTCCATCTGCTGCGATTTCCCGGCCCTTCCACTTGACAGCTATCCTTGGTATATGAGTCCCTGCTCCAAGTTCCAGTCGCCGCGCTACCGCTGAACCGACACCGGCGCCGCTGGCCTTGGACTTATCCACGGGGCACGGGGCTCACTGCTGGCCGGGCCATCCGCTCTGGGAAACGTCGAAGACGAAGCCCTCCGGGTCCTTGAACTTGGCCTCGAAGTACTGCCCGTGAAGGGCCAGGCCCGGCTGCTCGTCCACCTTCAGGTCCCCCTCCTGGGAACGGAGCATCTCCTTGGCCTCCTCCAGGTCGTCCACCTTGAAGCCGATGTGGTTCACCCCCGGGGGCTGGGACTCGGCGCCCTTGGTGCCGATTATGGCCACGTTGATGTAGCCGTCGGTCAGGTAGATGGTGTTTCCGGGCGGGCTACCGCCCCGGGAGACCTCCTCCAGCCCCAGCACCCGGGTATAGAACTTCGCCAGTCTGTCGTGGTCCGAACTGAACATCGCAACGTGCCGTATCTTCATACCCATACTCCTTCAAAACTCCGGGCGAACTCCAGGCAAACCCCGGGCAAACCCCGGGCAAACTCCCGGATTTCGGCAGCCCGCGGCGCCGACGGTCCAAGCAGATTATAGGCGCCTACCGGGGCCCGCATCAATCGGACCGCTGCCCCCAAGCGCGCCGTGGCGGCGGCCTCCTGTCATCAGCCCAGGACGGAAAAGTATAATGTAGCCGGATACACCATGAGACCGGTGCGCTTGCCGGCGCTGTGGGAGGTCGCGGAATGCAGGGTAGAGCAGCCAAACCCAAGAGCGTATGCGTGGTGGGCGGTGGAGTCGTTGGCGGCTTCGTCGCGTACCTTCTGGCACGTGAGGGTGTCGAGGTGAGCCTCCTGGAGAGGAACAGGCTCGGGTCCGGCGCCTCCGGGGCCTCCGCCGGCAACGTTCAGACCCTCTCCAACGGGTTCCAGGGGTTCCACAAGGAGCTTGGCCAGGAGAGCCTTGGACTCTACAGGCGGCTCCTGCCGTCCATCAAGGACGAGTCTCGCGTAGACCCCATGGACCACGAGGTGCGTTACCTTTACGCCGCCATGGACGAGGAGCAGGCCACCGCGATCCAGGCCGAGGAGCTCCAGCTTGTCGAGGACGGCATGAAGGCCCAATGGATCGACGGTCAGCGGGCCAGGGAGCTGGAGCCCAGGCTCTCTCCCCGCCTCCTGGGCGGGCTGCTCCATTCGGACTGCATACAGATGGACGGCACGAGGCTGGTGAATGCCCTGGGCCGGGCGGCCCAAGAGCGGGGCGCCTACGTGGCAGGCTCCGAGGTCGCCGGCCTCGAGCTGGACGGGGACCGGGTTACCGGAGTACGCCGCGTGGATGGGACCGTGCTCCGTGCCGACATGGTGGTCACGGCCATGGGGGCATGGACCGGTCCGGCCATCTCCGACTGGCTTGGGGTGTCCCTGCCCATCCTGCCCCAGAGCCTCCAGAAGATCCACCTTCTCACCGGCGACCAACCCCTGGAATGCGCCGTGCGGTGGGACGGCATTAACATGGTGTCCCGGCGTGACGGGTTGACCCACATCGGGAGCAAACGCGATGGGTTCGGATTCGACGCCCACCCCACCGAGGAGGGCAGGCGTTGGCTGCTGGAGCACGCCGCCACCGTGTTCCCCGGTCTGGAGGCCAGGGTTGCCGAGGCGTGGGCCGGATGCGCGGTGGCCACGCCCGAGGCGTTCCCCGTCCTGGGGCCGCTGGAGGGGCACCAGGGCATCTGCGTAGCCACTCCCAGCAGCAACGGCTTCCTGCTCGCCCCGGCGCTGGCGGAGATCCTCACCAGCTTCTTGATGAAGGGCGAAGAGCACCCTCTCATGGAGGAGATGCTGCCCGGGAGGGCCGTAATGCGGGCGCGGGGCCTAACCGACCCCTACGGGTCCGCCCATGAGACGCGGTAAGCCAGGTGAGTCAGTGCCCACGGGTCTCCGTCGCAGGCTGCGATAACCTGGTACGGCTGCCGCCCCTTCCTCCAGCATGGTATCATTGGCCTCGCCACACGGTTATCCTCCCCAGGAGATGCAATGCGTACCCATAGGATCGTCACCATCGCGGGAGACGGTATAGGCCCCGAGATCCTGGACTCGGCCTTCCGGGTCCTGGCCAGGGTGCAAGAGAAGTGCGGCGACTTCACGCTGGAATACGAGGAGCACGAGGGCGGGGCCGCCTGCTACGTGACCCACGGCGTCAACCTCAAGCCCGAGTCCCTGGAAGCCTGCCGCCGGGCGGACAGCGTGCTGAAGGCCCCCGTGGGGCTGCCCCAGGTCCGCCGCCCCGACGGCACCGAGGCGGGCCTGCTGGGGGGTGTGCTGCGGGGCGGGCTGGACACCTACGCAAACGTTCGGCCCGTCAAGCTGTGGCCCGGCGTGGATGCGCCCCTGAAGGCGGTACCCGGCGAGATAGACTACGTGATCGTCCGGGAGAACACCGAGGGCCTGTACCTGGCCCGGGGCCTGGGCGTCGGCAACGACCAGGCGGTGGCGGACACCCTGCTGATGACCCGGCAGGGGGTCGAGCGCGTCTGCCGCTTCGCCTTCGACCTGGCCCGCAAGCGGGGCGGCGCTCCCGGAGACGGCAAGAAGCGGGTCACCTGCGTGGACAAGAGCAACGTCCTGCGCAGCATGTGGTTCTTCCGCAGCATCTTCCAGGAGGTGGGCGAGGGGTACTCGGACGTGGAGAAGGACTTCCTCTACTCGGACGCGGCGGCCCAGGCGTTGGTGCAACAGCCCTCCAGGTTCGACGTGCTGGTGATGGAGAACTTCCTGGGAGACCTGCTCAGCGACCTGGGAGGGGGCACCATAGGCGGCCTCGGCATGTGCCCCAGCGGGAACATCGGGGCCGACGCCAGCTACTTCGAGCCGATCCACGGCTCCGCGCCGGACATCACCGGCAGGGCCGTCTCCAACCCCATCGCCCAGGTCCTCAGCGCCTCCATGATGCTGGAGCACCTGAACGAGACGGCCGCGGCCCGGATGGTCGACGACGGAGTGTGGCAGGCCCTGGCCTCCCAGGACCTGGTCATCCAGGCCAACGGCCAGCCCAGGGGCGGGACCGAGGCCGCCACCGAGGCCATTCTGGCCCACCTGGGCTAGTGGGGCGGGTTGCCCGGCCGGGAAGAAGGCCGCCCTCTGCTCCGGCGGCTCCCCGGGGCGAAACAGGCCAGCAAGAAAGACGAAGGAGTACGCGATGACCGACGTTCCCCTGCACTACAAGTCCATCACCGAGCTATCAGGGCTGATCCAGTCCAAGGCGGTATCGCCCGTCGCGGTCACCAGGGAGATAGTCCAACGCATCGGAGAGCTGGACTCCCGGTACAAGAGCTACGCGACCCTGATGGCGGACCACGCCATGGCCGCGGCCGGCAGGGCCGAGGCGGAGATCGCGGCCGGCCGCTACCGTGGCCCGCTCCACGGCGTGCCCATCGCCGTCAAGGACCTGTGCTTCACCACGGGAGTCCGGACCATGGGGGGATGCAAGGTGCTGGCCGACAACGTCCCCGACTTCGACTCCACCGTCGTGGTGAGGTTGGAATCCGCCGGGGCGGTGCTCCTGGGAAAGCTCAACCTGACCGAGGGGGCCATGGGCGGCTACAACCCCGACTTCGACATACCCCTGAACCCGTGGAACGTCGAACGGTGGGCCGGGGCCTCCTCCAGCGGCTCCGGCGTGGCTACGGCCCTGGGCCTGTGCTACGGCTCCCTGGGCAGCGATACCGGGGGCTCCATACGGTTCCCGGCCTCGGCCTGCGGGATAGTGGGGTTGAAGCCCACCTGGGGCCGGGTGAGCCGCTACGGCGTGCTGGACCTGGCCCAGTCCCTGGACCACGTGGGCCCCATGACCCGCACCTCCGCCGACGCGGGTATCATCCTTCAGGCTATGGCCGGACGGGACGATAACGACCCGACGACCCTCCTGGACCCCGTCCCCGACATGCTGGCACACATCGGGGACGGCATGGAGGGCATTCGCGTCGGGCTGGACGAGGGGTACGTTACGGAGGGTGTCGACCCGGCCGTAACCCGCGCGGTGCTGGAGGGAGTGAAGGTGTTGCAGGGCCTGGGCGCCGAGATCGTCGAGGTGAGCATGCCCGACGTGGACCGGTATCTGCCCTTCTGGCACGTGCTCTGCCCCGCCGAGGCCGCGGACGCCCACAGACAACACTACCCGTCCCGGCGCGATGAGTACGGGCCCTTCTTCCGGGACTGGCTGGACAAGGGCGCGAAGGTCAGCGGAGCGGACTACGCCCAGGCCAACAACATGCGGGCGGAATGCAACGGCCTGGTCCGCCGGGCACTTCAGGACGTGGACGTGCTGGCCTGCCCCTCCACGGTGGGGCCGGCGCATCCGGTAACGCCCGAGGCCCTGTACGGCCCCCTGGACGAGGACCGGGGGACGAACTTCCAGCGCTTCACCGTCCCCTACGACTTCAACGGCGCCCCGACCCTGTCCGTTCCCTGCGGGCTCAGCGCCGACGGGCTGCCCCTCAGCCTGCAGATCGTGGGCAAGCACCTGGGGGAGGCGTTGCTCTGCCGCATCGGCCACGCCTACGAGCAGGCCACCGACTGGCACACCAAACGACCCCCCGTCTAGGGGCGGCTTGACCGGCCGTGGGGCCGGCCAATACACTGCTGATTGTATCGCCGGCAGGAGTGGTACCGTGGAATACACCTACATCAAGGTAGAGCGCCGGGGCCCCGCCGAGGTGCTGAGTCTGAACGACCCGGCCACGCTGAACGCCGTCAACCACGAGATGATGGAGGAGATGGCCGCGGAGCTCTCCCGGGTGGAGGGGGACGCGGAGACCCGTGTGCTGGTCCTGACCGGAGAGGGACGAGGCTTCTGCTCGGGCGCCAACATAAAGCACATGGCGGAGGCGGGGGGCGCCCGGGAGATCGAGGCGGAGCCCCCCTCCGTGGACGACCTCACGCCGCACCTCACCTACACCAGGGGCGTCATCTACCGGCTCTGGAAGCTGAGCAAGCCGACCATCGCGGCCATCAACGGGCCCTGCATCACCACGGGCGTAGGGCTGTCGGCGGCGTGCGACTTCCGCATCGCCTCGGACCAGGCCCGCATCGGCTGGATATTCCTGCGCAGGGGGCTGCCTCCCGACGATGGAAGCCTGGGCCTGCTGGTTAAGCTGCTCGGCTACAGCAAGACCTACAAGCTGGGTCTCCTGGGAGAGATCATCCCTGCCCAAGAAGCCCTGGACATCGGCCTCCTGGACCAGGTGGTCCCGGCCGACGAGCTGCTGCCCACGTGCCTGGAGCTGGCCGAGCGGATCGCCGACGCCGGACCTCCCCTGGCCCAGCAGATGTTCAAGCGGCTGGCCGTCGAGGCCCAGTTCTCCACCTACGAGGACACCGCGAGACAGGTGCGGCTCGCCTTCCAGACGCTGACGGAGACCGAGGACCACGCGGAGGCGGTCAGGGCATTCGCCGAAAAGCGCCCGCCCCGATGGACCGGCCGGTGAGAAGCCCCCGGTCATAGCTCTCGACAAGGAGCCTGGAAATGGCCTGCGGACCCCTTCACGGCGTGAAGGTCATAGAGTGCGCCCACATGCTGTCGGGCCCCTACTGCTGCCAGATCCTGGGCGACCTGGGGGCGGAGGTGATCAAGGTGGAGTCCACGGGCGCCGGTGACCGGACCCGGGGCCTCCACCCCTTCAGCGATCCGGGAGGGGTCTCCTACGGCTTCCTCTCGCGCAACCGCAACAAGCGTAGTGTGTGCGTCGACCTGGCCAGCGAAGAGGGCCGGGAGGTGATGTATCGTCTGGTCCGGGACGCCGACGTCCTGGTCCACAACCTCCGCCGTACGACCATGGCCTCCCTCAAGCTGGCATACAGCGACCTGAAGGCGGTCAATCCCCGCCTGGTCTACGCCTCCATCTCCGGCTTCGGGGAGAAGGGCCCCTACAAAGACCTCCCCGGGGAGGACATGCAGGCCCAGGCGATGAGCGGCATCCTGAGCATCATCGGATACCCGGACCAGAGCTCCACCCCCGTGGGCACACAGCTTGGCGACGCGACCACGGGCATCGTCAGCGCCCTGGGAGTGGTCAGCGCCCTCTACGCCCGGGACCGCACGGGCCAGGGGCAGGAGGTGACCAACTCGCTGCTGGCGAGCCTCATGGCCATTCAGCCGGCCGCCTTGAGCTACTATCTGGCCAGTGGCCAGGTGCAGCCGAAGATGGGCTCCAGCGGGTCTCCGACGCTGCCCGTCCCCTACGGCATCTGGACCGCGGGAGACGGCAAGGAGATGGCGGTCTCCTCCTACCGGGACTGGCCGAAGTTCTGCCGGTGCATCGGTGCGCCTGACCTGGCCGACGACCCCCGGTTCGATACCTACGAGAACCGTCAGGCCAACCGGGAAGAGCTGGTCGGGATAGTCCAGGAGGCCCTGTCCCGCCGCGACCGGGACGCATGGATAAGCCTGCTCCGGGCCCAGGACCAGTGGGTGGTGCCGGTGCGCGACTACGAAGACATATTCTCGGACACCGACTCCTGGGACAACGGGTTGGTCGCGGAGATGGAGCACCCGCTGGCAGGACGCGTGCGCACCTTCGGGGGGCCGCTGGGCTTCTCCGAGACGCCGGAGCCGCCCGCCAAGTATCCTCCCATCCTCGGCGAGGATACCCGCCGGGTGCTGGTGGAGGCTGGCTACTCCGACGACGAGATCGACGGGCTGCTCCGGAAGGGCGCGGTCAAGTGAGCGGGGCTGCCCATGCCTGAAGCGCCGGACCTGGAGGTAATCAAGGAGTTCCTCAACGAGCGGGTCCAGGGCCTGACCGTCTCCCGGGCCTCCGTGCTCCGGCCAACGGTGCTCCGGTCCCTGGCCGGCGACATGGCCCGGGACATGCCGGGGCGCACCTTCCAGGAGTTCAAGCGGCGGGGTAAGTTCCTCCTGGCCGAGCTGTCGGAGGACCGACACCTGGTGATCAACCCGATGCTGACGGGCCGGCTGCACCACTGTGCCTCATCGGAGCGCGTGGCCAAGCGTACGTCGGTGGTCTTCGGGCTCCCCGACGAGATGGACCTGCGCTACGTGGACGACCGTCAGATGGGCAAGGTGTACTACGCCGCGGGCGCCCAGCTCGGCCAGATCCCCCGTTTGGACGAGGAGGGCCCCGACGTCCTGGAAGACACGCCGCTGGAGGAGTTCAGGGCGCGCCTGAAGCACTTCTACGGGGAGATCAAGGGCGTCCTCACCCGGGGGAGCCTGGTGTCGGGCATCGGCAACGCCTACGCCGACGAGGTGCTGTTCGCCGCCGGAATCGCCCCCTTCCGCAAGTCCCGGTCGCTGACCGCCGATGAGGTGGCGGCCCTCCACCGACAGTGCCGGAGGGTGGTGGAGGAGGCCGTGGTCGTTCTCCGGGAGCGCATGGATGGGCGGATTCACCTAAAGGTCCGGGACTTCCTCAAGGTCCACAACAAGGGCGGACAGCCCTGTCCACACTGCGGGGGCAGCATCACCCAGCTCACGGCCAACCAGGTCATCACCAGCTACTGCCGCCGATGCCAGCCCGGCACGCTCATCAAGAACTGACTCGCGCGCGTTATTCCCCGAACAGTCCCCTGGGTGGCATTCCCGGCGTACGCTCCCTTCTTCATTGCCATGGAAAATAGCCTCGCAACGCCCCTGTCCGTCATGCCCGCGAAGGCATGTCCTCGTACTTGATACGGGGGCGGGCATCCACATACCCCCGCCCCACCCCTGGACTCCCGCTTTCGCGGGAGTGACGGAGGGAGTGCTCCGAGCCTATTTTCGTGGCAATGACACGCGGGGAGATCGGGATTGCGGCCTTGCGAAGGCCGCGTGTGGGGATGAAAATTCTTATTCCCCTCTCATTGTCTCTCATTTTCTCCCATTCCAGCGCATCGGCCGAGCCGGAGGAGGACTCCGGCGGGTTGCCGGAGGGCCGGGAGGGTCTGTTTTCCAATATGGCTTTTCTTCATCGGCTCCGTAGAACCGGATATCTCGGGGAGGCCGGGGCCAGGGTGTCTTGCCCACATACCGTCTTGCCCACATACCATGGTAGGCGGCCGTACTCCGGGTTGGAAAGGGGCGCGTGTCAGCAGGACGGGCTCGAACCCGCGCGGTCCATCTATTTTGATGGCAATGCCAGATCCGGGAGGCCGGCAAGACATGTTGCGCTCCCCTCCTCTTCTCCGCCGATTGACGCCTATTTGGGATGGTGCTAGACTCCCTCCCATCCCCCTTCCCCGCCATTTTCCGCGTCAAAGGAGGAGCCGTCGTGCCCATCAAACGCCCCACCCTGGATGAGGTCGCCGACCTGGCCGAGAACAACGGGCTGAATCTGACGCCCGATGACCTGGAGTCCTTCCGAGACCTGATGGAGCCCAGCCTGGAGGCCTACGAGCACCTGGACGCCCTGGTGGAGCCCACCCTCCCGGTGAAGTATCCCCGGGGCCCCGGCTACCGGCCCAACCCCGAGGACAACCCCCTCAACGCCTGGTACTGGCGCAGCGAGATCAGGGGAGCCTCCCAGGGACTTCTGGCCGGGAAGACCATCGTGGCCAAGGACAACGTGTGCGTCGCCGGCGTGCCCATGATGAACGGTACCAGCGTGCTGGAGGGCTACGTGCCCGACGTCGACGCGACCATCGTGACCCGCATCCTGGACGCCGGCGGGACCATCGTAGGCAAGGCGGTCTGCGAGAGCCTGTGCTTCTCGGGAGGAAGTCACACCTCGGACACCGGGCCCGTGCTCAATCCCCACGACCACCAGCGCACCGCCGGAGGCTCTTCCAGCGGCAGCGCCGCCCTGGTGGCGGCGGGTGAGGTGGATATGGCCATCGGCGGCGACCAGGGTGGCTCCATCCGCATACCCGGCTCCTGGTGCGGCATCGTCGGCCACAAGCCCACCTACGGCCTGGTGCCCTACACCGGCGTCTTTCCCATCGAGCTTACCATCGACCACACAGGGCCCATGGCCCGCACCGTCGCCGACGTGGCCCTCATGCTGGAGGCCGTGGCGGGACCCGACGGCCTGGACCCCAGGCAGTCGGCGGGGCTAGAGGGAGAGGCCTACAGCCGCGCGCTGACGGGCGACGTCCGCGGTCTGCGCCTGGGCATCGTCACCGAGGGATTCGGCTGGGAGGACATGTCCGAGGACGACGTGGACGAAGGGGTGATGGAGGCGGCCCGCTCCTTTGAGAAGCTGGGCGCCCAGGTCGACACCGTCTCCATCCCGTGGCACCGGCACGGCCGGCAGATATGGACGCCCATCGCCGTGGAGGGGACCACCATGCTCATGGTCGGCGGCAACAGCATGGGCACCAACTGGAAGGGCCACTACACCACCAGCCTCCTGGACGTGTTCGCCCGGGGCCGCCTCAGCCGGCCCGACGACCTGTCGGAGACCACGAAGATGGTGATGCTTCTGGGACAGTACATGCAGGAGAAGTACCACGGACGCTACTACGCCAAGGCCCAGAACCTGGTGAGGCGTCTGAAGCAGGCCTACGACGAAGCGCTGTCCGGCTACGACCTGCTGGTCATGCCCACCCTGCCGATGAAGGCCACCATCATCCCGGCGCCCGACGCCAGCCGCCAGGAGTACGTGGACAGGGCCCTGGAGATGGTGCCGAACACGTCGCCCTTCGACGTCACGGGCCACCCGGCCATTACCGTGCCCTGCGGCTTTTCCCAAGGGCTGCCCATAGGCATGATGCTGGTGGGCCGCACCGGAGAGGACGCCACCGTGCTTCGAGCGGCGGACGCATACGAGAAGGGTCGGTAGCCTGGGGACCAGGCGGCCACGAGGAGGGGGAATGTCAGACATAGGCCTGTTCGACGCCATCTACAGCCAGAGGGCCATCACCCGTTACAGGTCCGATCCCGTGCCCAGGGAAGCCATCGAGAAGGTCATAGAGGCGGCGACCAAGGCCCCCAGCGGAGGCAACACCCAGCCGTGGCACTTCGTCGTGATCACCGACCGGGAGCTGGTGGCCCGCATCGGCGGGATATACCGGGACAAGTGGCTGGAACGGCGGGGCGCCGAGGCTCCCGCGGACGAGCCTGCCGCGTACAGGGCCGCGCGATACCTGGCCAATCACATGCCGGAGGCGCCGGCCCTGATCCTGGTCTGCGTGGTGGACCACACCAAGACGTACCGTCCCGGCACGCCGGGTGAACCGGCGCTGCGGGAGAGGCTCGGCTCCTCCATATGGCTGGCAGCCCAGAACATGTTCCTCGCCGCCCGAGGGCTGGGGCTCGGCACCCGGCTCACCACCACGCATACCCAGTGCGAGCAGGAGATCAAGGACATCCTGGGGCTTCCCGACTACGTGGAGACGGTGGCCCTCACCCCGCTGGGCTACCCCCGGGGCCGGTTCGGGCCCACCGACCGGAAGCCCGCGTCCCAGGTGACCTCGTGGAACCGGTGGGGTGGAAGCTAGAGAGGGCGCTTCGTAGGCAGTCCCGGCCGCCTGGGAAACTTGGCGGGCGTGGGCTTGACTTTGTCGACCACTACCAAGGCCCGGCCGTCCTCCAGGCCGTCCACGGTCACCCCCCGCATCTCCCGTATCCTGCCGGCGAGCACTTCCATGGCGTGCAACGCGTCGGAGACCTCGGGCTCGATGCCCCCCTTCTTCAGGGTCACCACGATGCCCCCGATGCGGCAGTACGGGAGGGTGTACTCCATCAGCACCCTCATTCTCGCCACGCCCCGGGACACCACCACGTCGAAGGACTCCCGCAGCTCCGGGCGCATGGCCAGGTCCTCGGCCCGCCCGTTGTAGATGTCCACGTCCTCCAGCTCCAGGGTCTCCACCAGGTGCTCCAGGAACGAGGTCTTCTTACCCACCGAGTCCAGCATCGACAGGTGCATGCCCGGGAACATGAGCTTGAGGGGCAATCCGGGGAAGCCGGCCCCGGCTCCCACGTCCAGCATGCGGCCATGGTCCCTGACGGGGTCGGTCAGGACGCGTGCGACGGTGAGCGAGTCGAGGAAGTGCCTGACCTGGGCTCCCTCGGAGTCGACGATGGCAGTCAGGTTCATACGCTGGTTCCACGTCACCAGCTCGCGATGGTAGACGCGGAAGCTCTCCACCTGCCCCGGGGTGAGGCGTAGGTCGAGCTCGGCAGCGCCTTTCACAAGCAGGTCCACGGGGCTGCCGTATTATAGCACCGCTCTCCAATCAGGCGTGCGCACCTCGTAGTCTGGAGGCACATGGAAAACTCAACTCTCCCGGCCCGTCTCCCCCGCGAAGGAGGCTCGTGCGTAACCGTCATACCCACGAAAGCATGTCCTCGTACCCGGTACGGGGGCGGGTATCCAAATCCGGGGGCTTTAGCCACGAGCCCATCCGGTCGACCCGCGTGATTCGGCCCACACGTTGAGTTACGCAAGGGTCTCCGAAAGCGGGAGTCCAACATTGCCCAGGTCTGGATTCCCGCTTGCGCGGGAATGACGACAGACGGGCAGGGAAACGCGTGGTCTTGCACTTCCATCCATGATTGACACCTCATAGGCTCAGCCTTAGAATTAGGTGACTCAGCCACAGACTTCCGTTGCTATGGGCCGCCTGGCCCTTGGACAAGCTTCAGCGAGGGGGTAGGGCATGGCGACCAAGGCATTCATCCTGATAGAGACCGCCGTAGGCAAGACCCGGGAGGTAGCCAACGTCCTGAGCGAGCTGGGCGGCATGAAGTCCGTCGACGTGGTGACCGGACCCTACGACATAATCGCCGTCATCGACGCTCCCGACATCAACACCATGGGTGGGCTGGTCACCGAGAAGATCCACACCATCTCGGGGGTGGTCCGCACGGTCACCTGCGTGGCGGTCGGCGGCTAGCCGGCTTCCAGGCGCCCCCGGACGCTGCCGAGCCCGGGGGCGCCCCCTAGCTACGTCATGGATTTCAGGTTCTCCCCCGAAGACGAGGCTTTCCGCATTGAGCTGCTGGACTTCCTGCGCCGGGAGCTGCCCGACGATTGGGAAGGGCTCAGCAGGTGGGCCGAGGAGGCCGACTGGGACTTCACCCGCGCCATGCGCAAGAAGCTGGCTGCCCGCGGCTGGCTCACCATGCACTGGCCCAAGGAGTACGGAGGCCAGGAGGTCTCCCCCATCCGGTCCGCCATCCTCAACGAGGAGATGTCGTACCACCGGGCGCCGGGCCGGGACATCTTCGGGGTCCGCATGCTGGCGCCCACCCTGATGATCTACGGGAGCGAGGAGCAGAAAGAGCGCTTCCTGCGCCCCGTGGCCCGGGGTGAGGTCCAATGGTGCCAGGGATACAGCGAGCCCGGCTCAGGCTCGGACCTGGCGTCGCTGCAGACCCGAGCCGTGTCCGACGGCGACGACTACGTCGTCAACGGCAGCAAGATATGGACGACCATGGCCCATCAGGCCGACTGGATGATGCTGCTGGCACGGACCGACCCCGACGCCCCCAAGCACCGGGGCATCAGCTTCCTTCTGGTGGACATGAAGTCCCCGGGCGTGTCGGTACAGCCGGTGCACAACATGACCGGCGGCCACGACTTCAACCAGGTGTTCTTCGACAACGTGCGGGTGCCCAAGGCCAACCTGGTGGGCGAGGAGAACCGCGGCTGGTACGTGGGGGTTACCCTGCTGGACTTCGAGCGGTCGGGCATCGACTACTCCGCCACCGCCCGGAGACTCCTGGACGAGCTTACCGAGTGGGCCAAGAGCACCGTGATGAACGGCCGGCCGGTCTCCGAGGACCCTCAGGTGAAGAACGATCTGGTCGAGCGGCACATGGAGGCCGAAGCCGCCCGCCTCCTCGCCTACAACGTTGCGTGGATGCAGGGACAGGGCCTTGTGCCCAACAAGGAGGCGTCCATCAGCAAGGTGTTCGGCTCCGAGACCCTGCAGCGGGTCACGTCCACCGCGATGGAGGTCCTGGGCCTGTACGGACAGCTCCGTCCCGGCGACCGGCGGGCCCCTCTCATGGGCCGGGTCCCCGAGAACTGGATGTTCAGCTTCTCCCACACCATCGCCGCCGGCACCTCGGAGATCCAGCGGAACATCATCGCCACCAGGGGCCTGGGACTGCCCCGGGGCTGAACGCGGTGGAAGACAACCAGTACATTCGGCTGGTAGACGAGCTGGCGGCCGCCTCCGGGACCTAGACGCCCTCACGAGACCCTCCCGGCACGAAGCTCGGCCCAGGAGACGCCCCCAGGAGACGCCAATGGATCTGAGCCTCAACGAGACCCAGCAGATGCTCAAGGCCAGCGCGGCCGACTTCCTGCGCGGCGAGTGCCCCTACTCCCTGGTACGGGAGATGGAGCAGGACGACACCGGATACCCTCCCGCCCTCTGGAGCCAGATGGCGCAGCTTGGATGGACGGGACTGGCGTTCCCCGAGGAGCACGGAGGGGCCGGGGGAGGGCTCATGGACCTGGCCGTCCTCCTGGAGGAGATGGGACGGGCGCTCCTGCCGGGTCCCTTCTTCTCGACGGTCGTGCTGGGGGGGCTGACCGTCCTAGGCGAGGGCACGGACTCGCAGAAACGAGACATCCTGCCGGGCGTTTGTCAGGGGACGACCCTCATGACCCTGGCGCTGACCGAGGCCGACGCCAGCTACCGGCCCGAGGGTATCCGGCTCGAAGCCCGAAGGGACGGGGACGGCTACGTGCTGAACGGCGCCAAGCTGTTCGTGCCCGATGCCCACGTGTCCAACTTCATGGTCGTGGCGGCCCGCACCTCCCAGGGCGACGACGAGAGGGGCATCACCACGTTCCTGGTGCCCACCGGCGGCCAGGGCATCGGCATGACTCCCCATCGCACCCTGGGGGCGGACAAGCAGTCGGAGGTGGTGTTCGACGGGGTGAGAGTACCGGCGGAGTCGGTCCTGGGGACCGAGGGCGAGGGCTGGCCGGCCATCCAGAGGGCGTTGGACAGGGCGGCGGCGGCCCGGTGCATGGAGATGCTGGGCGCCGCCAACGCCGTGCTGGAGATGACGGTGGAGTACGCCAAGCAACGGGTGCAGTTCGGCCGTCCCATAGGGAGCTTCCAGGCAGTCCAGTACCACTGCGCGAACATGGCGATCCAGGTGGACTCCTGCAGGCACATGGCCTACCTTGCCATGTGGAGGCTGGCCGAAGGACTGCCCGCCTCCACCGAGGTCTCCATGGCCAAAGCATGGGTGAGCCGCGCCTACCGGGAGGTGTGCGCCACCGCCCAGCAGGCCCACGGGGCCATCGGCTTCACCCAGGACCACAACCTGCAGCTCTACACGAGGCGGGCCAGGGCCCAAGAAGTCACCTTCGGCAACACGCGCCATCACAAGGACCTGGTGGGGCGGTCGTTGGGACTCTGAGGGCTTCGAAGAGGAGCGACCAATGACCACCGGTGAGTGTATCTTCTGCAACATCCCCCAGGACCCCAACGACAAGCAGGTGGTATACCGGGACGACAGGGTGTTCGTGATCAGGGACATCAACCCCCAGGCGCCGGTCCACCTGCTCATCATCCCCCTGATGCACATGGCCTCGCTGGCGTACGTGGGCCCGGGCCAGGTGCCGATGATGGGCCAGATATTCGTCGTGGCCGAGGAGATGGCCCGCAGGGAGGGGGTGACCATCTCGGGCTACCGGCTGGTGATGAACCAGGGCCCCGACTCGGGACAGGTCATAGAGCACCCCCACGTCCATCTGCTGGGCGGGAAGACGTTGCCGGATATCGCCTGAGAGATGTCTTACGGAACCGCCGAGGCCATCGCACGGAGGGTGCGAAGTCTACCCCAGGGGCTGCAACGGCACATCCAGAGGGTGCAGGACGTGGCAGCGAAGCTGGCCGGGGTACACGACGCCGACGAGGAGCGCGTTCGGCTGGGGGCCATGGCCCACGACGTGGCCCGGGCGATGAACGGCGACGAGCTACTGGCACATGCCCGGGACATGGGCATTCCCGTCCACCCCGTAGAGGCGGCGGTCCCGGTGCTGCTCCACGGCCCGGTGGGCGCCGAGCTCCTGAGGCGACTCCACGGCCTGGAGGACCGGGAGGTCTACGAGGCGGTGTACTGGCACAGCACCGCCCACAAGGACCTGGGTGTGCTGGGCAAGATCGTCTTCCTGGCCGACAAGCTGGACCCGCACAAGAAGGCCCGGTACCCTTTCATCGACCGGGTCGAGAGGCTGGCGGCCAAGAGCCTGGACCGGGCCGTCGCAGAGTTCCTGAGCCGCGAGCTGGTGGACCTGATCGGACAGGGCAGCCTCGTCCACCCGGCCTCGGTGGAGGCCCGTAACCGGCTGCTCCTGAAACACGGGTGAAGCACGCACACGCCGCTGACCCCGGTTCATGATCCGGTCTCGTCGCCTCCGAGATTCTCTACCAACACTGCTCCCCGCATCCTGGCAAGTCTGCGGTCGAAGGTGTAAAGGGGCGTCGCTCCCGCCCGTTCGGCCGCTGTAAGGATCATCAAGTCCGAAAACCCGGCGCCTCCTTGCCGATAACGATGTGCAGCCGCGGCGACGTCCTCGGTATTCTCGACGACGAGACTGTCCGAAGCTGTCAGGTCCATCAGTGCCTCGGCGACTCGGGTCCGGGTGAAGCGGTAGCTCCGCTCGAGTACCCAGGCGACCTCTACGACGACTTCGCGGCAGACGAATCCTGGGTTGTCGGGCGTCAGCCCATCCAGCAACACGCGGGCAGCCTCGGCGTGTTCAGCGCTGTCGCCCACCAGGTAGCGTACGATCACATTGGTGTCGAGCGCGGTCATTCCTCGATGGCCCCCTCTGAGATGGCACGGTCCATGTCCTCCAAGCTCACCGGCGGGCCGTCATACTTGAGGCTGCCGAACAGCCGGCTGGTGGGCCGCACGGGCATTATCAGCACCCCCTCATCCAGAATGACATACCGGACCCTATCCCCTGCCTTCACTGCCAGCGAGTCCCTGACGGCTTTGGGCAACGTGGTCTGGCCCTTCACGGTTATGCTGGATTCGAACATTGGGAATGCTCCCTTACCTCGCAGAGTGGACAATGGCATGGCATTACATTATGGCCTTTAGCAATGCCTTTAGCAATAACGCTAGCCTAATGTGGATTGGGCAGGTCGTCACCCAAAACGACTCACTGGTCTACCGGCTCTCGCCCAAGCCCACTGCCACGAGTGCGTGCGCCACTTATGTCGATTGGGAAGTGGAGTGGTAGAGCGAAGACAGCGAGGGACCGCCATATCCTGACCAGGATTGCGTCGCCGGGAATTCACCCGGGGCTGGTTTCTGTGGCTAAGGCATGGAGACGCCGGCCCGAACTTTATTCCGGGCTTGTCGATTCGCCGCCCACCCGGGCGTGGCCCGCCGGTCCGCGTCTAGCCGACCTTCACCAGCTTCTGAAGGCTCCGCAGCTCCCGGGGAGGGTCCTCGTACTGGCCTGTGTTGGTCCACGAGACCTCGCCGACGTAGATGTCGCCCCGGGAGTCCAGGGCGATGCCGTGGGGAGCGATGAAACGGCCGGGCTCCTCGCCGGGGCCCGAGTCCCCCAGGCGGGCCAGCACCTCTCCCTGCAGGTTGTAGACGCTCACCCTGGGTCCTATGCCGGGGGCGCCCATGTTGGGCGCGATGGCCGCCCCCAGCTCCCCGATGTAGCAGAGCTGGGAGTCGGGGGCGATGTACAGCCCGCAGGGCTTGGCCATGTTCACCCACTGGGTCTCGTACTTGCCGTCGGCGTCGAACACCTGCACCCGGTGGTTCTCCCGGTCGGCTACGTACACGTACCCGTCCTTGTCGCAGCTTATGTTGTGCACGATGTTGAACTGGCCCGGCTCGGTCCCGGGACCGCCCCAGGAGAAGAGCAGCTTGCCGTCGGGGGAGTACTTGTGGACGCGAGAATTCCCGTAGCCGTCGGATACGTACAGATCGTTGGTCACCGGGGAGATGGCCACGTGGGTGCAGCGGTTGAAGGGGTGGCCGCTAAAGAAGGGCGCCGGCTTGCCGCTGGTCCCCAGGGTCATCAGGACCTTGCCGTCCAGGGTACACTTTCGTACGGTGTGGTCCTCGTCGTCGGTGAGGTATATGGTGTCGTCGGGGCCCATGGTGACCCCGTGGGCCCTGGGGTACACGCCTTCCCCCCAGGAGCGGAGGAAGTTCCCCTCCCGGTCGAAGACGATCACCGGGTGCTCGCCCCGGTTGAACACGTACACGTTGTCCTTGGCGTCCACGCCCACGGCCGCCGCTTCCTTGTAGCCCCAGCCCTGGGGCAGCTTGCCCCACCCTTCGGCCACTTGGTAGGCATAGGCGCCACTGGTCAGGGTCGTAACCATATCACCTCCTGGCTGGATCGCGGGGTATGGGGTCGCCAACCAAAGCCAACATTACTCCCTGAGGCCATCGATTTCAAGGGCGGCCGTAGTATCGCCGGATGGTGACGCGGCTCTAAGAGACCCCCCGATCTGATATACTAGCCCTGCAGGAACACGGCGTATTTCGTACCTGCGGAAGGGAACGGTCCGGTCGATGGGAACGGCGACAGGGGTCCGCAGGGGCGACGGCCGCGCCTGGGACCAACCCAGAGCGACGGCGATACAGGCGGGGTATCAGGCCTTCGCGGAGGGCTCCGCACTGATAGAGATGGGACGGACGAGGGTCCTGTGCTCCGCTTCCCTGGAAGAGCGGGTGCCCTCGTTCCTGAAGGGCGTCGGGCTGGGCTGGGTCACCGCCGAGTACTCGATGCTGCCCAGGTCCACCAACACCCGGACCCCCAGGGAGGAGCGGGCGCGGGGCCGCTCCCAGGAGATACAGCGGCTCATCGGCAGGTGCATGAGGGCGGTGACGGACCGCAGGGCCCTGGGAGAGCGCACGGTAACCCTGGACTGCGACGTCCTGCAGGCCGACGGGGGCACCAGGACCGCCGCGATTACGGGCGCCTACGTAGCCCTGCACCAGGCGCTGCTGGTGCTGGTGAAGGCCGGCGTGCTCCCCCGGGTCCCCCTGACGGGCGCCGTGGCGGCCCTGAGCGTGGGCATGGTGGACGGGAGCCCCCTGGTGGACCTGTGCTACGAAGAGGACGTGAGGGCGGAGCTGGACTTCAACGTGGCCATGACCGACGGCGGCGAGGTCGTGGAGGTCCAGGGAGGCACCGAGGCCGGGCCCTTTTCGCCGGAGATGGTGTCCCGGTTCATCGGGCTTGCCGGCGACGGGATGCAGCAGCTCTTCTCCGCCCAGCGCAAGGCGATCGACTCCATGCGGGACAGCGCGTAGGACGGCAAAGAAGTGGCGTCCCTGCCCCGAGTAGCGGTCCCCGGCCGGAACATCGCCAGGTCCTTCTGGCGTTTCATCCTCATCTGCGCGGACATCACCAACTCGTACCTGGCCATGAACGGGCCCTTCCTGTCCGCAGCCATCACCTACTATTCCCTCTTCTCCCTCGTACCCCTGACTCTGGCCATCATGTTCATCGTCGGGACCTTCTACCACGGCTCGGAGGTGGTGGAGGCCCGCCTGTCCCTGGCGGTGAACACGCTGATGCCCGTGTCCCGAGAGACGGTGGCGGAGATCCTGGAGGACATGGCCCACAGCCGCGCCATCGCCGGGCTCGTGGGCATCCCGGGGCTGCTGTGGGTATCGACCACCGTCTTCGGGGCCATCAGGAAAGGGGTCAACACGGTCTGGGGCATCAGCCAGCCCAGGCGGTTCTTCCACGAGCGGCTCATCGACTTCACCTTCACCGCAGGCGCGGGTCTGCTGATGGTGGTCCCCATGGCCCTCACCGCCGGGGTGGGAGTGCTGGGCGACTTCACGTCGGCCCTGCGCACGGGGGCCGTCGAAGGCGACCGGCTGACCGGGCTCCTCCTAACCGTGCTGTCCCCGTTCATCAGCCTGGTGGTGTTGATGTTGATATACCGGTTCCTGCCCAACACGCCGGTGCGCTTTCGCGACATCTGGCCGGGGGCGCTCCTCACGGCACTGTGCTTCGAGGGGTGGAAGACGGTGTTCCTGTGGTACAACAACAACTACCCGATATACGACACCGTCTACGGACCGATAGGCGCCCTGGTGGCATTGCTGACGTGGATATACATCTCGGCCAACATCCTCCTCGTGGGCGCCTTGGTCACCTCCCGATACTCGGCTCACATGTCCCGCCGCATAGTCCACTTCGGCCGGTGGCTGGTCTCACCGTGGGCTCCGCGAGTCCAGCGCCCCATCTCGCCCGACACCGGGGGCGCCAGCGATAATGACTAGGCGACGCCCCGGCCGTTGGGCTGCTGCTTTGGCGGCGGCGGTCATACTTCTGGCGGTCTGGCCGGCCTGCGGGACCCTGACGCCCTCGTCGGACCCGACCATAGGACCGGTTTCCGCTCCCACGACCTCGCCGACGGCGCCGACGGGTCCTCTCGGCCCCGCGTCCCAACCCGGCCCGGGCCTTGCGTTACCCAATGTCGGCGACATCGTGGAGCGGGTCCGGCCCGCGGTCGTGTCGGTGGTGTCCGAGGTGCCCACCAGGGACCTGTTCGGGAGGGTGTTCAGCGACCCCCACAGCGGGTCGGGGGTGATCTTCGACTCCCGAGGCTACCTGCTGACCAACAATCACGTGGTGGCCAGCGGCAGCAGTGTGACGGTCACTTTGGACGACGGCAGCCAGTTCGACGCCGAGCTGGTGGGCTCGGATACCCTCACCGACCTGGCCGTGCTCAAGATAGAGGGCCGGGAGTTCCCGTGGGCGCCCCTGGCCGACCCCGCGACGGTGCGTGTCGGGGACTGGGTCATTGCCATAGGCAACGCCCTGGCCCTGCCGGGAGGGCCCACGGTCACCGTCGGCGTGGTCAGCGGCCTGGACCGGCCCTTCCAGGTGAGCAGCAGCCTTCAGCTGTACGGCCTCATCCAGACCGACGCCTCCATAAACCCGGGCAACAGCGGAGGGCCGCTGGTGAGCCTCCGGGGGGAGGTCGTGGGCATCAGCACCGTGGTGGCCCGTGGTGATTCCGCCGGGAGGGACATCCAGGGCATCGGCTTTGCCGTGGGCATGGATACGGCCGTCCCCGTGGCGGAAGAGCTGATCGACAAGGGGCAGGTGGAGTGGGCCTGGATGGGGGTGTTCCTGGACGACCTGGACCCGGAGAGGGCCGCCGCCGTGGGGGTCCCCCTGCGGGAGGGGGTGCTCATCGCCGACATTCTCCCAAGCGGGCCCGCGTGGAACGGGGGCGTCCGGGCCGGCGACGTAGTCACGTCGGTAGACGGCCGGAGGGTGTCCACGGTCAGGGACTTCATACGCCTGCTGCGTCTGGACGTTCACCCGGGACAGGAGGTGGAGGTCATAGTCTTCCGGGAGAAGAAGGAGCTCGCCCTCGAGGTTGTCCTGGGGGAGCGTCCGAGCCGGTGATTTGTTTGGACTTGGGACTCACCCGCGCAGCGTCTGGACCTCTGAGGAAGTGGAAATGATTGATGGCTTGACGTAGAATGTCTGCTAAACACCGTTGCCAGAAACAGGGTTCTGAGGGATAAATGTCCACCGGTAGTTTGACGCCTGACGATGACTATCAAGTCATCGTTGGTGACGCGGCACTAGAGTTGAGTCAGTTCCCTGATGCATTCTTCCAGTCGTGTATTACGAGTCCGCCTTACTGGGGTGTCCGCGATTATGGAATCCAGGGCCAAATTGGCGCCGAGGGTAGCCTAGGTGACTACATCGACCATCTACGAATGGTATTCCACGAGATAAGGAGGGTCCTAAGAGACGACGGGACCCTATGGCTGAACATAGGTGACACCTATACCAGCGGCAACCGAACGTGGCGTGCACCGGACCGCAAGAATCCCGCTCGGGCCATGAAATACCGACCGCCAACGCCGGTTGGCCTCAAGCCCAAGGACTTGGTCGGCGTGCCTTGGAGGCTAGCATTCTCCCTGCAAGAGGACGGCTGGTATCTTCGTTCAGACATAATCTGGTACAAGCCCAACGTGAGACCGGAATCCGTGAAGGATAGACCTACTCAAAGCCACGAATACGTCTTTATGCTATCAAAGTCGGACAGGTACTATTACAACCACAAAGCTGGAATGGAACCCACGACCGACCGAAATGCTCTACGCCACGGACGTACGCTGTGGACGATACCCACGAAGCCCAACCGGAGCTCCCACTTCGCCATGTTTCCTCCCAGCCTCGTCAAACGCTGTATTGACCTCGGCTCGCAGCCAGGTGACCGCATTATCGACCCGTTTTGTGGGTCGGGGACAGTAGGCCTAGTATGTCTTGAGACGAACCGCCGGTTCGCTGGGATTGAGATCAAGCCGGAGTATGCAGCCCTAGCCTTGAGCAGAACTCCCTGGGCTGGCGGTCAGCCTGCGCACTAGGCGTTACCTTGGTAAAGCTACCGGAGCTCCAACCGGATGTACAGGTCGCATTCTATTTTCATCTGCAGAACGTCAATAGCTCGCATTTGCAAGAGGCTCTGGGGACCACGGTCCAGGAACTCGACATAGCAAGGCTAGATGAAGAGCTTCTTACATACATTGGAACGGACTACCTACGGAAGTTAGCGTCGTACGGTCTTCGTGGAGAGGTCCTCTTTCCGGTCCCTTATGTTCTGACGGCACGGCCATCACTCCTGGGATATTACCGGCTTCTCTACGGCTTTTCCCAAAAGGAATTCTACCGGGGCAGTGGTGCAGCCATGCTGAAACGGTTGGAGGAAAAGAACGAGATTCCAGAGTATATCAAACCTCACCTATCCGAGGTCTGTAACGTCATGATCCGGGCTGGAGGAGCATTGGTCGACGGTCTGGATGACTTTTCCCAACGAATAATCCGCGACCTCCAGCTACTTACGCTGGGAGCCCAGCTACGGGGAGGACGGAACACGCGAATAGGTCAAGCTGCCACTGCAGAGGTGTTTGCGCTTATTGAGAGCCTAGTCGACACATATATCCAAACACGGACTGAGAGGCAGCTCCACGTCAAAAATGAAGCAGGTCGGAAGGTCGCAATCGAGTTCTCAAGTGATCCTGACATCGCCATAACCGAAGAGCTTTCTTCCGGCTTGCGGCCCCTCGTATCCATAGAGATTAAGGGCGGGCTGGACGTGTCGAACATACACAACCGAAGAGGAGAAGCGGAAAAGAGCCACCAGAAAGCCAAAGCGCGCGGATTCTTCGAGTTTTGGACGATATTAGGAGTAGGGGTGAGCCTGTCGGCGGCTCGCCAGGAATCGCCTACTACCACTCAGTTCTTCGGCCTGCCCAGATTACGCGATTCCAATAGCCTGGAATTCACGCAGTTCCGTGATCATCTGCAATCGATTATCGGCATTCGCGACCACTAAGGTTGGTCTCCAAGCCCCATCGGGCGGAGCGCAGGCTGTCTTCCTAGACCCGTTTCACTCCCAGCACCACCTCCATGCCCTCCAGCACCTGGGTCTCGGCGTGGGCGCCGTCGGCGGGCTCGGCATAGACCAGACCTTCGGAGAGGGTCTCCTGCTGGATGTAGTCGGCGAACCTGTCGCCGACGTCCTGGACGGGCTCGGGGCCCTGGCAGTAGATGACTATCCTGTCGGTGATGTCGAATCCGGCGCCACGCCTCAGGCTCTGGACCCTGTGCACCAACTCCCGGGCCAGGCCTTCGTCGGCCAGCTCGGAGGTGATGGTGGAGTCAATGGCCACCATGTACCCGCCTTCGATGGACACCCAGTAGGGGTCGACGTTCACGATGGCCCCGGCCTGGAGCGCCCCCTCGTCGGCCCGGGCTTCGCCGCCACCGGCAGCCTCCAGGGCCCGACGGTACAGCCCGTCCCCGGCGTCGCCGTCCGAGGGGCCTGCGGCGATCTCCAGCTCCTTGATGTTCAGCTCCTCCAGGATCTGGGTGCGCACCTCGACGATGTGCCGCTCCTCGTCCTCGTTCCTGGGAATTACCACGACCCGGCTGAGGGGCTGCCGCACCTTCAGCCCGGCCCTGGAGCGGGCGCCCCGGCCCATGCTGGAGACCCTCATGGCCAGCCTGGTGGCCTCCATCAACGTCTCGTCCACCAGGGTCAGGGCGGCGGTGGGGAAGGGGGCCAGGTGGACGCTCTCGGCGGCCCCCGGGTCCACCGAGGCCACCAGGTTCTGGTAGATCTCCTCGGCCATGAAGGGAGTGAAGGGGGCGATCAGCTTGCACAGCGCGGTCAGGCAGGTGTACAGGGTAGCGTACGCCGAAAGCTTGTCCTCGTCATTCTCGCTCTTCCAGAACCGGCGGCGGCTCCTGCGGACGTACCAGTTGGACAGCCGGTCGACGAACTCCTGGATGCGCCGGCCGGCGTCGGTGGGCTCGTAGCCGGCAAGGAGGTCGTCCACCTGGGGCACGAGGGTGTTGAGCTCGGACAGGAGCCACCGGTCCAGCTCCGACGAGGGCGTCCAGCCGTCGGGGACCTGGTCGGGATGGAACCGGTCCACGGAGGCGTAGGTGGTGAAGAAGGAGTAGACGTTCCAGAGGGTCAGCAGATGCCTGCGCACTACCTCGTTGACCAGCTTCTCGGAGAAGCGGCGGGACTCTCCCGGATGGGACGCGGTGAACAGGTACCAGCGCACTGCGTCGGCGCCCTGGGCGTCCAGCACGGTCCAGGGGTCGACCACGTTGCCCAGGCTTTTGCTCATCTTCCGGCCCCTGCCGTCCTGGATGTGGCCGAGGCATATGACGTTCCTGTAGCTGGGCTGACCCGTTAGCAGCACGGAGAGGGCGTGCAGGCTGTAGAACCAGCCCCTAGTCTGGTCCACGGCCTCGCAGATGTAGTCGGCGGGAAGCCGGCCCTGCTCCTGCAGGCGGCTTACGTCGTCGTCGCTGCCCGTGGCGTACTGGGCGAAGGGCATGGCGCCCGAGTCGAACCAGGCGTCCATCACCTCGGGTATGCGGGCCATTCGACCGCCGCATTGGGGGCAGCGGATGCTCACGGCGTCCACGTATGGGCGGTGCAGGTCCAGGCCGTCCACCATGTCCCTGTGCTCGGGCACCGCCATATCCTTCAGCTCGGCCACGCTGCCTACGCAATGGCAGTGCCCGCACGAGGCGCACTGCCACAGGGGTATCGGGGTGCCCCAGTACCGCTCGCGGGAGATGGCCCAGTCCACGTTGTTGGCCAGCCACTCGCCGAAGCGCCCGTCCCGGATATATCCTGGGTACCAGTTTATCCTGCGGTTGCCGTCTACCAGGCCCTCTTTCTCCGCCGTCGTGCGGATGTACCAGGAGGTCTTGGCGTAGTACAGAAGGGGAGCGTCGCACCGCCAGCAGAAGGGGTAGGTGTGCCGGTAGACGCCGCGGTGGTACAGCAGGCCGCGGCTCTCCAGGTCGGCCATGATCTCCTCGTCGGCTTCCTTCACGAACTTGCCGGAGAAGGGGTAGCCGCCGGTGACGACGCCCTGCAGGTCCACCGACTGGACGAAGCCCAGGCCGTGCTCCCTACCAGCCGACAGGTCCTCGTCGCCGAAGGCCGGGGCGATGTGTACAATGCCCGTCCCGTCGTCCAGGGACACGAAGTCGGTGCTCACCGCCCGGTGGTCGACCTGGTCGGCCGGCTCCGGGGCGCCAACCGGTCCGGGCCCGTCGGCCGGCCGTTTCTGGAACCTGCGGACCTCGACACCGGCGAGCTGGGGGTCATAGAGGGGCTGGTAGCGCAGCCCGACAAGGTCGCTGCCTCGCAGGGTCGTCACCACGTCGTAGGGGCCTTGGAGGGCCGTCTCCAGCAGCGCCGCCGCCATGACGAGGCGCTCGGGGCCCTTGGCGCCCTCCACCTCCACCACCGAATACTCGGCATCCTCGGCCACCGCCAGGGCGGTGTTGCCAGGCAGCGTCCAGGGTGTGGTGGTCCAAGCCAGGAGGTAGGTGGGGGTCTCGCCCCAGTCCCGTCCACCCTCCGTCGACGGCGAAGGGGAGACCCTGAACTTCACGTATACCGACGGGTCCGGGGTGTTCTCGCGGTAGCCCAACGCCACCTCGTGGGAGCTGAGGCTGGTCACGCAGCGGGGACAGTGGGGCGTGCCCTTGATGTCCTGATACAGGAGGCCACGGTCCCATAGCTGTCGCAGTATCCACCAGCCGGTCTCGATGTAGGAGTTGTCCAGGGTCACGTACGGGTCGTCCATGTCCACCCAGAAGCCAATGCGGTCGGTCATGCTCTCCCACTCTTTGACGTAGCGGAAGACGCTCTCCCTGCACCTCCGGTTGAACTCTTCGATGCCGTACTCTTCGATGTCCCGCTTGGACCCGAGGCCCAGCTCCTTCTCCACCTCCAGCTCCACGGGCAGCCCGTGGGTGTCCCAGCCGCCCTTACGGACGCAGCGGTACCCCTTCATCGTCTTGTAGCGGCAGATTATGTCCTTGAATACCCGGGCCAGGACGTGGTGGACCCCGGGGCTGCCGTTGGCCGTCGGCGGACCCTCGTAGAGCATGAAGAGAGGGCCGTCCTCCCGCTCCGTTTCCGTGCGGCGGAACACGTCCCTGTCCTTCCAGAGCTGGAGGACCCTCTTATCGATCTCCGGAAAGCTGACCCTGCTGGATACCGGTTGGAACACGGTACCTCCCCCGGTCTTTGGTTTCGGCGGCGGCGCCCGACGCGCCTGGGGTACGGCGGTTCACAGCACGGAGTAGCCGCCGTCCACGGTGATGACGGCCCCGGTAACGTAGTCCGAGGCCCTGCTGGACAGGAACACCACGGCGCCCTGCAGCTCCCGGGCTTCGCCCCAGCGCCCGGCGGGTATCCGCCGGCTGATCAGGTCGAACCTCTCGGGCTGGTCCACGGGAATGTCGGAGGTGAGGTCCGTCATGAACCAGCCGGGCAATATGGCGTTGGACTGGATGTTGTCCCGCGCCCATCCCACGGCCAGGCTCTTGGATAGCTGGACGACCCCGCCCTTGCTGGCCGAGTAGGCCGCCCCGCTGCCCCCACCCCCGAAGATGGACGTCATGGAGCCGACGTTGACCACCTTGCCGCCGCCCCGGCTCTTCATGTGGGGATAGACCTCCCTCGCCATGAGGAAGGCGGCCCGGAGGTTGATGTCGAACACCCGGTCCCATTCTTCGGTGGTAATCTCGTGGGGCTCCTTGCGGACGACGGTGCCGGCGTTGTTCACCAGGATGTCGACCCCTCCAAGGGCCTGGACGGTCTCGTCGACCGCCCGCTTGACGTCGGCGCCGGTCCTCAAGTCCGCCGACACGCCCACGGCCCTCACGCCGCTGGACCGGACCTGGGAGACAGCCCGGCAGGTCTTCTCGCTGTTGCGGGCCACCACCGCCACGTCGGCCCCAGCTTCGGCAAGGCCGACCGCCATGCCGAACCCCAAGCCACCGTTACCGCCGGTGACGATGGCAACTTTGCCCTTCAGATCGAATAGTCCGTCCACTGTTGCCGCCTGAATCGCCCCGTCAATAATACTCGCGACAACCGGCCGGTGACAACCGGGCCCATGTGCGCATGAGCACGAAGAACTCCCGGTTGCCGGCGTCCCCCAGTATGGGCGAGGGGACGATGCCACCCAGCCTGAAGCCCTCCTCCACGGCCCACAGCACCATCCTGCCCAATACCCGGGCATGGACCTTGGGGTCCTTGACGACGCCCCCCCGGCCGACCTCTCCCCTCTCCGCCTCGAACTGGGGCTTCACCAGCGCGATCAGGGGGCATCCCGGCTTTACGTGGAGGGCAACCTGGGGCAGGACCTTGGTCAGGGATATGAAGGCCACGTCCACCGTGGCCAGGTCCACCTTCACATCCCCGGTGGACCCCTCGTCGAGAAGAGAGCCCTCGTTCGTCAGAGAGCCCTCGGCGGGCAGCGAGAATGAGTAGCGGGCGTTGACCTTCTCCATAACGACGACCCTGGGGTCCCTTCTAAGCCGGTAGTCCATCTGGCCGTGGCCCACGTCCAGGGCGAAGACCCTCCGGGCGCCCCGCTGGAGCAGGCAGTCGGTGAACCCCCCGGTGGAGGCTCCCACGTCCAGGGCCGTCTTCCCGTCCACGGCGACGGAGAAGGCGTCCAGGGCGTGGGCCAGCTTCACGCCGCCCCGGCCCACGTAGGGCAGGCCCCCCTTGGTCTCCAGGACGGTATCCGGAGAAAGGAGGCTCCCGGGTTTCAGGACCTTTCCCCCGGGCACGAGCACGGCGCCCCCGATGATCAGGGCCTGGGCCCGCTCCCGGGTCTCGGCCAGACCGCGCTGGACCACCAGCAGATCGGCCCGTATCCGAGTCCTTCGCTTCGTCATCCCCTGCTCTGTCACCTCTGGTTTCACGACCGCGGGGCCGTCTCTTCGGCCCTTCGGTGGGGTCGAATCAAATTGACACCCTTCTCGTGGTTGAATTATAATCTATCCACCGGGAGATCATTATGCCGAAACGTACCTACCAGCCGAAGAAACGCCGCCGTCAGCGCGTCCATGGGTTCAGGGCCCGGTCTCGCACTCCCGGGGGCCGGGCTGTGCTTAGACGCCGCAGGTTCAAGGGCCGTCACCAAGCGGCGGTCTAACCGTCTCGGCGCAGGATGCGGAGAGAGCAGCGCCTGACTGGGGACAAGCGGTTCTCCAGGATACGCCAAGAGAGACGTGCGTGGTCCAACCGATTGTTGGTCCTCAAGAAAGTGCCCAACGGCCTCGACACGAGCCGGTTTGGGTTTGTCGTGGGTAAGAGGGTCGGTGGCGCCGTAGTAAGGAACCGGGTCAAGAGGCGGCTCAGGGAGGCCGTCCGCCTCACGCCGGTGGAGTCCGGGTGGGATATTGTCCTCATTGCCAGAAGAGACGCGCCCGTGAGCCCCTACAGCGCCCTGTGCCACGCGACCCAAGACCTGCTCAGAAGGTCGAAGGTCCTGTCCAAGCCCCCAGATTCGGAGCAAACCGCCGTCGACCCGGGACGGGAGACCGGCGGTTGAAACGCTTCCTGCTGGCGTCCATCACCTTCTACCAGCAAGCGGTCTCACCCTACCTATCCTCGGGCTGCCGGTATCTGCCCACGTGCTCCCACTACTCCCACCAGGCCATCGCCCAGTACGGGGCAATGCGGGGCCTCCACCTCACCCTGAAGCGTTTGGCCCGTTGCCACCCACTGGGTCAGAGAGGTTACGACCCTGTACCCTAACATGATTCCCCGGCGGGGAGATGGGCCGCACCGACCTTCCCCCTGTCCCAACGAGGGGCGCGGCGTGGACTCAGGGGCCGGGAGCCGTAGGAAGAGCAGGCCGCCGTGGGCGTATGCCCTCCTGACGATGGCGCTGGTCCTCGTTCTCGCCGGCTGCAGGCCGGGCAACCTGATAAGCTGGGGCTCCGGCTGGTCGGCCACGGCAGTGGGCTCCTCGGGCGACGACGTGACCGTCTACGTAGGCACCAGGCAGGGAGAGGTGATAGCCCTGGACGCCAACAAGAACGGCAGGCTGACCTCCACCGAGCAGCTCCTGTGGCGGTTCTCGCCGCCGGAGGACCAGGGGTTGGGAGGGGTCTTCGGCGGAATGGCGGTGGGCGAGAGGTACGTCTACGTGGCCGACAAGGGCAACAGCGACGGGGAGCAGGGCAGGCTGTACGCGCTCTTCCGGGACAGGGACCGGGGCCACAGCTCCAACCTGCGTCTGGACCTTGGGGAGTGGGTGAAGCAGCTCGAGGGCGCCATCGTGGGAGCCCCGGCCCTGTCCGAGTCCGAGGACCTGGTGTTCGTGGGCTCCGATGATGGAAACATGTACGCCTTCGCCACCACGGGCGACGACCTGGGGGCCAGGTGGCAGTTCAAGACCGACGGCCAGGTGTGGTCAACCCCGGCCGTCCGCGACGGGACCGTGTACTTCGGCTCCATGGACCGTCACGTTTACGCCCTGTCGGCGGAGACCGGAAAGATGCTATGGCGGTACGAGACCGGCGGGGCCGTGGTGTCGACGCCCCTCCTGCTGGACGACCTGGTCATAGTCGGGTCCTTCGACAAGATGCTGTACGGGCTCAACGCCGCCACTGGGCAAGTGGTGTGGTCCTTCGAAGGGGACGACTGGTTCTGGGCGGGGGCGGTCTTCGACGGGGAGCGGATAATCGCCGGGTCGATGGAGGGGACGGTGTACGCCCTGGACCGGGGCGGCCGTCCCGCTTGGAGCACTCCTTTCAAGACGGACTCGCCCATTGTGGCCACACCCGCGGTGGTGGAAGAGGCGCTGGAGCGCAAGGTGCTGGTGGTGGCGGCGGACTCGGGAAAGCTGCATCTGGTGGGGACCCGCACCGGGGAGGGCATGGCGGTGCTGATGGACCTGGACTCCCGGGTGAAGGCGCCCCTGAGCGTGGACGGGGCCGCCGTGTTCGTGGGGGCAGACGACAGCACCGTAAGGGGTATCAACGTGACGCGCTGGGGGGCGTGGGCATGGGAGTTTTCTACCAAGAAGTAGACCATGGCACCATTGATCTTCTTCTTCGATAACATCCTGGTAAACCCGATGTTGAACATCCTGGTGTGGCTCTACACCATCGTGTTCGACAACTTCGGCCTTTCCCTGATCCTGTTCACCGTCATAGTCCGGCTGCTGACGACGCCGCTGACCCTGAAGCAGACGAAGCAGATGCGGGCGATGACCGGGCTGCAGCCCCGGATGAAGGAGATACAGACCCGCTACGCCAACGACCCGCGGAAGCGTTCCCAGGAGATGATGAACGTCTACCGCGAGGCGGGTGTCAACCCCCTGGGATGCCTGGGCCCCATGGTGATACAGCTACCCATATGGATCGGGCTGTACCAGGCCCTGCTGAAGAGCCTGGGCACCAACCCCGACGACCTTGTGGGCCTCTCCCAGCGTCTCTACTCGTGGAACCCCGTGGCGGACACGGCCGTACCCCTGAACTCGGTCTTCTTCGGGATGGACCTGGCCAACCCGGACCCCACGCCCATCCTCCCCCTCCTGGTGGGGCTCTCGACCTGGGCCCAACAGAAGATGACCACCATGCCGACGGCGGACCCCAGGCAGCAGTCCACCAACAACATGATGCTGTGGATGATGCCCCTGATGCTGGCCTTCTTCGCCTTCACCTTCCCCAGCGGCCTGGCCCTCTACTGGGTGATCTCCGCCGCCATCGGCGTGGCCATGCAGGGGTTCATCACCAAGGACTGGAGCCCCATAATCCCCAGTTTCATCAAACCGAAGCCCGCGCCAGAACCGGCCAGTCCCGCCCCCGAGGAGCGGGAGGCAGAGCCAAAGGAGTTGGAAAGCGATGGAACAGCCAGAGTGGAAGGTAATGTCCGCAAAAACCGTCGACGAGGCCATCGAAGTGGCCCTGAAAGAGCTAGACGCCGACCGAACCGAGGTAGAAATAGAAACACTAAGCCCAGGTAAGCCGGGCTTCCTGGGCATCCGGTCGGAGCCCGCCAGGGTCCGCGTCCGCAGGATCTCCGAGGCACAGGGAGCCGCGGGCCTCGCCATGTCTGTGGTCAACAAGATCCTCGCCGCTACGGGCACCCACACCGTTACGACCCTCAAGAGCGCCCACGACCCGGACGCCGGCGGGCCGTCCATAGACATTACCGGCGAGGACTCGGGCCTGCTGATCGGCCGCCGGGGAGAGACCCTCCGCGCCCTCCAGTTCCTGGTCAACCTGATCGTGAGGAACAGCCTGAAGGAAGACGCCGTCAGGGTCGTCCTCGACATCGAGCGGTACAAGGAGCGGCGGAACAACTCGCTGATGGACATGGCCCTGCGGGTGGCCGACAAAGTAGCCGGGACGGGACGGGCGGTCTCCCTGGAGCCCATGTCCGCTGCGGAGAGGCGGGTGGTCCACATGGCCCTGGCGGAGCACCCCAGGGTCAGCACCGAGAGCACGGGAATGGGAGACAGCCGCAAAGTGGTGATCACTCCCAAGACCCAGTGAACCCGCCCCTCTTGGGGAACGGCAAGGCCCTGATCGGGGTCGTCCACCTCCTGCCCCTGCCCGGCTCCCCCATGTGGCGGGGAGACATGCAGCCGGTGCTGGAGCGCGCCCGGCGGGAGGCCGGCATCCTCGCCTCCGAGGGCGCCGCCGGGATCATCGTGGAGAACTTCGGCGACGTCCCGTTTCACCCTGGGCCCGTCGGCCCGGAGACGGTGGCGGCAATGACCCTGGCCGTGGGTGCGGTGATGGACGCCGTCGACGTGTCCGTCGGCATCAACGTCCTCCGCAACGACCCGCGCTCGGCCATCGCCATCGCGGCGGCCACCGGGGCCCATTTCGTCCGGGCCAACGTCCACTACGGCGCCATGGTGGCCGACGAAGGCGTGGTGCAGGGCACGGCCCACGACACCCTTCGCTTCCGGCGTACCCTGGGCGTCCAGGAGCGGGTGAAGCTGTTCGCCGACGTGATGGTGAAGCACGCCGCTCCCCTGGGCACGGACGACGCGGCCCACGTGGCCAGGGAAACGGTGCTGCGGGGCCTGGCCGACGCCCTCATTGTCACCGGCTCCGCCACGGGCGTCTCGGCGTCGGTGGAAGAGCTGAAGACCGTCAGGGAAGCGGCCCCGCCGGGCGTCCCGGTGCTGGTGGGCAGCGGCGTGGACGAGGACAATGCCGCGGCGTTGCTGGAGTACGCCGACGGGGCCATCGTCGGCACCAGCCTCAAGGTCGACGGCATGGTATCCAACCCGGTGGACCCCCAACGGGTCCGCCGGGTGGCGCGGCGGTTTCAGTCCCTGCCCGCCTAGCCAACCCCTCCGCAACGGGGGACTAGGGACCTAAACCGAGCGCAGCTCCGTCGACGAGACGTCCTTTCTGAACCTGGACTCGGGCAGGCCCTCCAGCAGACCGGCGAGCTCCGGCGGCACGGCCACGTCCTCCACGGTGCGGAAGGTGTCCCCGTCGGTGCGGCCCGCCACCAGGAAACGGCATCCCAAGTCGCGGATGCGGGAGAGGGCCAGGACCATGGCCCGGGGGTCATCTCCATAGTAGCGAGGGTGGACCAGCCGGACCGCCGTGTCCCAACCGATGACGAATGTGCAGCCCGGGAGCAGCTCTGCCTTCTCCCTGAAGGTGGGAGCCCTGGTCAGCACCACCGGACCCACGTCCCCGAACTGGCGGACGCGCCGCAACACCTCCCTGCCCTGCAGCGGAGGCTTGTCCACGTTGGTCACAGACAGCTCGAAGGTTACCGGCATCCCCAGGGTCTCCGCCGCCACCGACGCCAGCTCGGTGTGGCCATCGTGCAAGGGTCTGAAGGAGCCCGCCAGGACCGCGCCGGGCACCGGGGCGCCCTCGCGCATCCGACCGTCCTGCTCCACGACCAGGCGGCTGACCCCGCCGGCGGGGTCCAGCAGGGAAGCGACGGGCCCCGGATGGTCGCCATAGTCCGCGAGGACCTGCTCAGAGTCCAGCAGGCCCAGGAAGGCGTCCCGGTCCGGCGCCCGGTCGATGCCGGAAACTCCGGCCAGGGCCGAAAGCACGAGCCTGCTGACCACCTCCTCCTCGCCCGCCCGGTCCCGTTGCCCTTTGGCCAGCACCAGGGACAGGCACTCCACGCCAGCTTCGTCCCAGGTGGCCACGTGGCACCGGTGCTGGCCCCGCTTGGGCCGGTCCGTGGCGATGGTGGCGGTGCAGGCAAGCCCCAGGACGGGCTGGGCGCCCTCCCCCAGCCCCAGGGCCCTCTCGTAGCAGCGGCGGGCCATCTCCCTTGCGGTGTCGTCCGACACGAACTGGCCGGGGTCCCGGCCCACCAGATCGACCATGGACCGTTCGGCGTAGGGTACGACGGCCTCCAGCAGCGTGCGGGACGCCCCCGACACCCCCAGCACCCAGGACAGCGCCTGAGTGCCGGCGCCGGCCAGGGCCACCACGGCCAGCCCGGGGGAATCGTGGACGCTTTGCACCAGGGTCCGGACATCAGCGGGGGTGGTCATGGTATCAGGCCTTCAGTCATGGTCTTGCGAAAGCCACGTAGGGGGACGAAAACAACGGCACACCCCACCCTCGTCACGGCGAAGGCCGGGACCCGGGGGTGGGGACACGTGGATTCCCGTGTAAACGGGAATGACCGGTGGCCGTCACGGCAGGGCAGCAATCGCCTCGATCTCGATGAGCAGGTCCTCGTGCACCAGCCGGTCGATGAACAGCAGCGTGTTGGGCGGGTAGTCGCCATTGGGGAAGATGCGGGCGAATACCTCCGTCCTGCCGGCTACGAACTCCTCCACGCTCTGACCCGCCACGATGTAGGTGGTGAACTTCACCACGCTGTCGAAGGTGGCGTCCACGCCGACCAGCACACGCTCCAGGTTCTGGAACACCTGGCGGGTCTGAGCGGGGAGGTCACCGGCTCCCACGGTGTTGCCCTCCTCGTCCACCGCCACCTGTCCGGCTATGAACGCCAGCCGCCCCGGCCGGACGGTCATCACGTGGCTGTACAGCCCCAGCGGGTCCGCCACACCCCGGGGTTTGACGGTCCTCCGATCGATATCCGTCCCCATCCCGGCCTCCTCGCAAGTCTCGTTCGCCGCGCCAGTAGATAGCATAGCAGCCGGGATGCTGCGCATCAAACGGCGCCCCCGGCCCCGAAGGCCCCAGGTTGACCCCGCACCCGGCGGCTGGTTAGAATCCTCCTGAGCCCCGACCGGAGAGCGCCATGTGGGAGATAGGTGAGCGGGTCGACATCGGCTGGCCCGACTTCGGGCGGCCGCCGGTACCCTACGAGGTCGTCGACGTAGACAACCTTGGACAGGTGGTCCGCGCCCGCGTCCAGGACGGATCGGGGCGCCAGGGCGGCTTCCTGGTGGTGTACGGCGAGGAGGACTGGGTCCTCCAGCTGCTGGCCAAGGAGGCGTCGGAGGCCCTGGGTTTCCCCGTGGTGGTCTCGGAGCTCAACTGCAGCATCGACGGCAGGGTCCTCCGGAGCTTCGACTACGAGTGGTGGCCCACGCCGGACTACGCCGAGCGCCCCCGCCTTCTCGCTCGGACCATCAGCATCCTGCTCGAACGTATGAAAGCGTCCTGAACCACGGCCCCCGTCTGCGGGCTTCACGGCGGGGATACAGGCAAGCCTCTACAAGGAGTCGCCATGCTGGACATGATTATCCGGGGCGGTCGGGTGGTAACGGGCCAGAGGGTGGCCGAGATGGACGTGGCGGTGCAGGGAGAGAAGATCGTGGCCGTCACGGAACCGGGGGTGCTGGGGGCGGAGGCCGCCCGGGTCATCGACGCCTCGGGGAAGGTCGTCGTGCCCGGGGGCATCGAGCCCCACGCCCACGTTGCCACCCCGGTGCCCCAGCTATGGACGGGGGTGCCGGGAGTGGAGACCCAGTCGCCCGAGGCGGCCAGCCGGGCCGCGGCCTTCGGCGGCACCACCACCATGGTGGACTTTGCCCGGCCCCTCCACGGCGCCATGCCCCTGGAGGCCGTGGAGCAGCGAGTCCAGCGGTTCGCGGGCCACTCGTATATCGACTTCGCCTTCCACTGCGTGTTCAACGGGGTCAGCCCGCCGGACCACATCGCCCAGATTCGGGAGCTCATCTCCTCGGGCGTGGCCTCCATGAAGGTGTGGACCATCACCCGCCCGGGAGACCCTCCCAATCCCGCCACCGACGACGGGCACCTGTGGGCGGTGATGGACCAGGTGGCACGCCACGGGGGCATCGTCGCCGTGCACGGGGAAGACCAGGCCATCACCGACTACATGACGGAGAAGCTGAGGCGCGAGGGCAGGGACCAGGCCCACAACATCCACCTGGCCCACAACAACCTCTCCGAGGAGGTCACCTTCAACAAGACGGTGCGCATGGCCCGGAGCACGGGGGCCGGTGTCTACTTCGTCCACGTCACGGCCAGGGAGGGGGTGGAGGCGATCATGCACGGGCGGGCCGACGGCCTTCCCATCTACGGAGAGGTGCTGCACCACTTCCTCTGCTTCACCTCCGAGGACTACCTCAAGCCGGAGGGCAACCTGTACCACACCAACCCGGGCCTGAAGTTCGCCGACGACAGGGACGCCCTGTGGCGGGAGACCATCCGGGGGGGCATCTCCACCGTGGCCACCGACGAGTACACCACCCACAAGGCCAGCAAGCTTGAGGGAAAGACCATCGACACCATCCAGGGCGGCCACAACGGCATCGAGACCCGTTTCATCATCACCTACTCCGAGGGGGTGTCCAAGGGGCGCATCTCCCTGCAACGGTTCGTGGAGCTGACCTCCTCCAACGCAGCGCGGCTGCTAGGCATGTACCCGCAGAAGGGGGCCTTGGCCGCGGGCAGCGACGCCGACATCGTGCTGGTGGACCCGGATGTGCGCAAGACCATCGCCCTGTCGGACCTACACGCCGACTCGGACTACAGCATCTGGGAGGGCTGGCAGGTGCAGGGATGGCCGGTTACGACCATCCTCCGGGGCTCCGTGGTGGTGGAGGACGGCAAGCTGCTGGGAAGTCCGCAGCACGGCCGGTTCCTGAAGCGCAAGATATCCTCGGAGGTGCTGGCCCGGCCCGCCGCATGACCCCCCGGCAGGCCGTGGCAAGGGGCCTCACCCCAACCCAAGTTTCCCCCACCGCGTTGGACGAATCGTAGCGGGGAAGGGACTTCCTGCAGGAGGGCGTCTTGATCTACGAAGCCGAGGCGGGAGACCTGAACCTGGTCGCCGTTGGCGACGCGATGGTCACCCAGAAGCTGTCCGTCTACCGGGAGGCGCGGTACCTGGAGCTGATGGACCTGATCCGCGGCGCCGACGCCGCCTGCGCCAACCTGGAGATGACCTACCACGACTGGGAGCCGGCCCCCGGCCTGTCCACCAGCGTGGCCTTCTCGGCCACGACTCCGGCCCACCTGGAGGAGTACAAGTGGATGGGCTTCCGGCTGGCGACCATGGCCCACAACCACCACAACGACTACGGCATCGACGGCCTTCTGACCAGCCAGGGCCACGTGGAGGAGGCGGGGCTGGTGCACGCCGGGGCGGGGCGGAACCTGGCCGAGGCCCGGGCCCCCGCCTACCTGGAGACCCCCAAGGGGCGCATCGCCCTGCTGGCCTGCGCCAGCACCTTCGTGGAGGCGGGGCTGGCCACCCGGCAGAGGCCGGACCACAAGGGCCGCGCTGGGATAAGCGGGCTCCACCACCACCCCATCTACACCGTGGACCCCCAGTCCTTCGAACAGCTCCGAAGGATCAGCCGGGGACTGGGCCTGGAGGCCAACAAGGACGCTCTGAGGCGGTTCGTCTCCTACGGCGACGTGCCCCGGGACACCGACGACGAGTTCTACTTCATCGACAGGGGACGCCCGGCCTACCGGCGCCTCTTCCGCCGCGGCGAGGAGTTCGCGGTGTCGTCGGAGCCCGACGCCGGGGACACCGAGGACATACTGAGGTGGGTGAGGGAGGCCCGGAGGCAGGCCGACTGGGTGCTCCTGAGCATCCACTGCCACGAGCACGACGTGGACCCGGAGGCGGCCCCCGCCTTTCTGGAGACCTTCGCCAGGAGGTGCGTCGACGAGGGCGTGGACGTGTTCATAGGCCACGGCCCCCACTTCGCCCGGGGAGTGGAGATATACAGGGGAAAGCCCATCCTCTACGGCCTGGGGAACTTCGTCTTCCAGAACGAGACCTACCGGTGGGCGCCCCAGGAGACCTACGAGGCCCACGGCCTGGGCTACGACAACACCACCGCCGACGCCTGGGACGCCCGGACCCTGGGGGGCACCGTCAGCTTCTATTCGGACCCCAAGTACTGGAGGGGGCTGGTGGCGCAGCCGGTGTTCCAGGGCTGGGAGCTGAAGGAGCTGAGACTTCACGTGGCCGACCTGGGATACCGTCAGCCCCGCTCCCGCAACGGCCGCCCCGTTCTCGCCAGCGCCGAGATAGCCTCGGAGACCCTGGATAGGGTGGCCCGTCTCTCGGAGCGCTACGGGACCCGCATCGACTTCCGGGACGGGGTGGGGATCGTCCGCCCGTAGACCCGCGGCCTCCCGTGGGCCGGCTCGCCGTCCATCGAGGGAAGCTAGCCCGCCGTCATGTAGCAGCGCAGCTCGATCTTGTTCCCCAGAGGGTCCACGATCTTGAACTGCTGGCCCATGCCCTGGGCGCCGAAGGCCGGGTGCACGTCGGCATCCACCTGGACGCCCAGGGACTTGAGGCTCCGGCGAAGCTCCTCCATGTCCGTGGGCTCCAGCACCAGGCAGAAGTGGTCCATGTTAGGGGTGGCCCTGTCCACCTCCGACGCGGGGCTCAGATCCAGGATGATCTCCGGGGACACGCGCACCGACACGAACCCCACCTTCCCCTGGCGGAACTCCTCCTCCCGGAGGACCTCCAGGCCCATGACGTCCCGGTAGAAGTCCAGCAGCCGGTCAACGTCCTCGGTCTTGATGACGATGTGGTCCAGGCCTTTGACCTTCATGCTACCCCTCCATACGCAATACCAGGCCGCAATACCAGGCCGCATTGGGGACCATTATACCCGTAGGCCCGTCCCCTCGTACCGGTGGAAGACGGCAAGCCAGGACTGAAGTCCGGACCGCCGTGCTATAATTGCCGGGAGCAAACAGACACGGTATGAAGGGGAGCTATGGTAACGGAGCCCATCAGGCTAACCAGCCTGGCCCACTGCGCGGGGTGAGCCGCCAAGTTCAGCCCCGAGGACCTGGTCCAGGTCCTGAGTCACCTGCCCGTCGTCTCCGACCCAAACGTGCTGGTCGGCACGGCAACCGGAGACGACGCCGGAGTCTACCGCCTGGGGGATGACACCGCCCTGGTGCTGACGGTGGACTTCTTTCCGCCCATTGTCGACGACCCGGTCAGCTTCGGGGCCATCGCGGTGGCCAACTCCGTCAGCGACATCTACGCCATGGGGGGCAAGCCCCTGCTCGGCCTGAACATCGTGGGGTTCCCTGTGGAGCTGCCCAAGGACATCCTGGGCAAGATACTCCAAGGCGGCCAAGCCAAGGCCCAGGAAGCCGGATGCCTGATAATCGGTGGACACACCGTGGACGACCGGGAGCCCAAGTACGGCCTGGCCGCGGTGGGGCTCGTAGAGCCCGGCAAGCAGATTACCAACGCCGGCGCCCGGCCCGGGGACTCGCTGGTGCTGACCAAGCCCCTGGGAACCGGCATCATAACCACCGCCGGCAAGCAGGGGACCGTGTCTACCGAGGTCCTGGACGGGGCGGTGGCCGTGATGAGTACCCTGAACCGGGCCGCCTCGGAGGCGATGGTGGAGGTGGGCGTCAACGCCTGCACCGACGTTACGGGCTTCGGGCTGGTCGGCCACCTGAGCTCCATGATGCGAGAGAGCGGCGCGGGCTGCAGGCTGCGCATGTCCGCCATGCCGGTGCTCCCCGGCGCCCGGGACCTGCTGGAGCAGGGCGTCGCCCCCGGCGGCACCCACCGCAACCTGGAGGGTGTGGGCAGCCACGTACGGTGGCACGACGAGATCTCCCGGGAGTCCAGGCTCCTCCTGTGCGACGCTCAGACGTCGGGAGGGCTACTGATATCGGTGGCGAGAGACCGCGTGGACCGGCTTCTGCAGGAGATGGGCGCGAGGGGTGTGGCCGGCTCCCGGGTCATCGGCGAGGTCCTGGACGGCGGCGAGCAGGGGATACAGGTCGTACCCTGAGGCGGCGTCAGGCCAGTATACCCGACTCCTCCAGCTTCCTGATCTCTTCCTCGGACATGCCCAGCAGGGTGCCGAAGACGTGGGCGTTGTCCTCGCCCAGGCCGTGACAACGGTCGACGCGGCCCGGGGCGTCCGAGAGGCGTACGAAGAGGCCGGGATACTCCACGACCCCCACGTCGCTCTCCTCGACGCCCACGATGAAGCCTCGTTCCCGCAGGTGCGAGTCGTGGAACAGGTGCTCTCCGTTCTGGACGGCCCCCGCCGGCACGCCCGCCTTCTGCAGGATGCGCATGGCCTGGTGAGGCGTGTGGTCCCGGGTCCACTCCCGGATATGCTCCGCCAGCTCGTCCCGGTGTTCCAGGCGGCCGTCCATCGTGGAGAAGCGCTCGTCGGCGGACCATGACGGCGAGCCCAGGGCCCGGCATAGGGCTTGCCACTCCCCTTCGTCCCTGACGGCGATCACGCACCAGGCGTCCTCGCCCCTGCAGCGAAAGGCCCCGTGGGGCGCGAAGAACCGGTGGCCGTTTCCCATGGGCGCCGGCACGTGTCCGTTGGTCAAGTAGTCCAGGTACACGGCGCCCAGGGCAAATGCGGTGGCGTCGACCTGGCTCATCTCGACGAGCTGTCCCCGGCCGGTGCGGTCCCTGTGATGGAGCGCGGCCATGATGGCCACGCCCCCGAAGGCGGCGCTAAGGTAGTCCGGCGTCCACACCGGCGGGCCCTCGGGCTCGTCCCTATCGGGGTACGACCACAGGTGATACATGCCCGTAATGCCCATGGCCACCGCGGCCAGGCCCACGTAGTCCCGGTAGGGACCGGTGATGCCGAACCCGGGCAGCCGCACCATGATCACGTCCTCCCGCAGCTCCTTGAGGTCATCGTAGCCCATGCCCCAGCGGTCCATGACCCGGGGGCTGAAGTTCTCCAGCACCAGGTCGCAGTGGGGGACCAGCTCCTTCACGATGCGGCGGCCCTCCTCGGTGCCCATGTCGACGGTGACGCAACGCTTGTTGCGGTTCATCTCGTTGAACGTCACGCGCTGCTGCAGCACCACCCGGGGGTCCAGGTTGGGGCTGGCCCGTCCCCGCTGCTGGTGGGACCGGGACTCCACCTTGATGACCTCAGCGCCGTTCTCGGCCAGGAGACGGGCCAGGTAGGGGCCGGCGATGGCCTGGGTGAAGTCCAGGACGCGGACGCCCTCCAGGGGCGCGGCGGCGGGACCGCCCCGGCTGTCGGCGGCCGGCCGGGGGCCCCAGGCCCTCGTGACCTCTTCGGTGTGCCGGCCCAGCTCGGGCGCCGGCCTGACGAGCCGGGCCGGGGTCTCGCTGAGCCTGAAGGGGGGCCGCACCAGCCTGTGGTCCCCAACCACGGGATGCCGCAGGTCCTCCAGCATCTCCCGCTGCAGGAAGTGGGCGTCGCGGGTGAACTCGTCGGGCCGGTTCACGGGGCCCACGGTGATGTGGTGGGCCTGCCCCTGGCTGAAGAGCCGGTCCTTGGGGACCTGCCTGGTGAAGTCCATGGCCATGGACTCGATGAACTCCTGGCTGGCGATGCGGATGTGCCGGTTGTCCCACAGGGGATCGGCCAGGACCTCGGGGCTCCCCATCCACTCGACGAAGCTCCTCCAGTGGGGCGTGGAGATGACCACCAGGTGGCAGTAGCCGTCGCTGGCGGGGTAGATGCCATAGGGCATGCCTCCCCCCAGGGGTGTGCGGCTGCCCGCCCGCTCCAGGAAGGTGGAGTTGGAGCTGTAGTTGACAACGACGTGCTGTTGGGCCGCCAGCACCTCCTGGCAGGAGACCTCTACGCGCTGACCGCGGCCGCTGCGGTCCCGCTCCCTCAGGGCCAGCAGCACGCCGTAGGCGGCGAAGGAGGCGGCCAGGTCATAGGGGACGTCTCCGGGCTCCGACAGCGGCTCCCGGTCTGGCGAGCCGCAGAGGGCCATCACTCCGCCCATGGCGCTGCAGACTATGGGCGGCGCTTCGAACCCGCTGTAGGGCCCGGAGAGGCCGAACCCCGTGATGGACGCCACCACCAGGCCGGGGTTGTGCAGGGTAAGCGCCTGATGGCCCAGGCCCATCTCATCCATGATACCGGGAGGGAACGTCTGCAGCACGGCGTCGGCGTTCCGGACCAGCTCCAGGAAAGACTCCCTGCCCCGGGAGGACTCCAGGTCCAGAACGATGCTCCTCTTGTTGGCGTTGAGGTTGAGGAAGTCGAGGCTGCGCTCCCGGCCCGGCCGGCCGCCGGCGTATGGGGGCGCGTGGCGGGCCGGGTCTCCGGCGGGGGCCTCCACCTTGACGACGTCCGCCCCCAGGTCGGCCAGGAGGCGCCCGCACATGTGCCCCGACCGGTCGGTCAGGTCAAGGACACGGACTCCTTCGATCGCTCCAGGCATCGTTATCCCATACCCTCGTTGGTCACGGGCAACATGGTACTGCTTCCGCAGGCCGCAAGCAATGGGAGCGGGGGAGGCGTCTACGGCCGTCCCTACTCTGCAAATATCCCTTGCCCGGTGCTGCCGTAGGGGCGCCCCTACAGGCAGGCATGGGGCGCCTGCCCATCTCCGGAGTTGGGTTTCGCACCACCCATCCCCGGGTCCCGGCCTTCGCCGGTACGACGGGTTGGGTGCGGCACGAATCGGGCGGCCCGGTGGTGTATGCGGCCCGGTGGTGTACGCAGCCCGGTGGTGTACGCGGCCCGGTGGTGTACGCGGCCCGGTGGTGTACAATGGGGGACGGACCCAGGGCGGGGCAGCGGGAGTCAGCCCGCGCCCCGACGCCGGAGGTAGTAATGGTCACCAACTTCCCCGCGGAATTCGGGTTCCACGTACCCACCAGGATAGTGTTCGGCGAGGGCTCCCTGGCCCGGCTGCCCGAGGTCATAGACGAGGCATGCGGGGGCACCGGCGCCTCGGTCTTCCTGGTCACCGGGAAGCACAGCCTCAAGGCCCAGGGCATCCTGGACAGGGTGCTGGGCTCCCTTGGCCGGTTCCACGTCACCCACTTCGACGGCGCCGTCCCGTTTCCCGCGTCCCAGGACGTTGACAGGGCCCTGGAGGCCTGCCGCCGGGCGGACCCCGACGCGGTCGTAGCCATCGGCGGGGGCAGCGCCATGGACCTGGCAAAGCTGACGGCGGTGCTGATGGCCAACCCGGGGCCCTCCATCGAGTACGGCAAGCGGCTGCGCACCATAGAGCAACCCGGCCTGCCCTTCATCGCAGTCCCCACCACGTCGGGGAGCAGCAGCGAGGTGACCCCGGGCATGGCCATGTGGCAGTGGGACGAGAACACGTCGTACAACGTGCGTCACACCTACATGTTCCCCACGGTGGCCCTGGTGGACCCCGACCTGACCATGTCCATGCCCCGGGACCTGGCGGCGGCCTCGGGGGTCGACGCCTTCAGCAGCGCCTTCGAGTCCTACTGGGCAACGGGCGCCCAACCCATGACGGACACCCTGGCCCTTGGAGTGGTGCGCATGTTCGCGGAAAACCTGGAGGCGTCATGCAGGGACGGCGGCCGGGCGGCCCGCGCCGCCTGCGCCCTGGCGGCCACCATGTCCGGCGTGGGCTACAGCAACTGCCCGCCCAACGTGTGCCACGCCTTCTCCCGGCCCCTGACCATCTTCTGGCGCGTGGCCCACGGCCAGGCGGTGGGCGTCACCCTCCCCGCCTTCCTGGAGAGGAACGCTCCGGCCATCGCGCACAAGCTCCCGCCCCTGTGGGAGGCCCTGGGCGTCGGCGGCCTGGACGAGGCCGTGGCCCGGGTGACGTCGATCATGCGCAACTGCGGGCTGGAGACGCGCCTGGGCGAGCTGGGGGTGTCCGAAGGGGACCTGGACAGGTACCTGGACGTGGTTGCCTGGGAGCGGCTGGCCACCATGCCCACCGACCTGTCCAGGCAGGAGGCCAGGGACCTGCTGAAGTCCCTCCTGTAGCTACACGACCCCCTCTTCCCGCAACCTGTCGAACTCCTCGCCGGAGACGCCCAGGTAGCTCTCCAGCACCTCCCGGGTGTGCTCTCCCAGGCGAGGGGGAGGACCCTGGATTTCCAGGGGGGACGCCGACAGCCTGATGGGCGTCCGCATCACGCTGACTGTCCCGACCGACGGGTGTTCCATGGTCTGGCGCATCTCGCTATGGACGACCTGGGGATGGTCGAAGGCCTGGCCGATGTCGTTGATGGGCTCGGAGAGGACACCGTGACTTCCGAAGACCCGGGTCCACTCCGAGGTGGTCTTGGTGGCCAGCACCGACTCCAGCGCCTGCCGCAGGCGCTTCCTGTGACTGGCCCGGTCGGGGTTGGTGGCGAATTCGGGGTCCTCGGTCAGGTGTTCCAGGCCCAGCGCCTTGCACAGGTTGGGAAACTCCCTGTCGGTCACGGCGGTTATGCTGATGTACCCATCGGCCGTCTTGTAGGCGCCCGAGGCGCCCAGGGATGGGTGGGAGTCCGGGGCCACCCTCGGGGGCGGCTCCCCGGTGGCGAAGTAGATGCCGGCCAGGGAGCCCAGAGAGGCCATCGCCGAGTCCATGAGGTTCACGCTGACCCGCTGGCCGGCCCCCGTACGGTCCCTTACGCGGAGGGCCGACACGATGCCCAGGGCGGCATTGTATCCCGTGAAGAAGTCCGAGTAGGAGATGGAAGACTTGATGGGCGGTCCTTCGGGCTCGCCGGTCACGCTCATGGAGCCGCTGAGGCTCATGATCATCTGGTCCAGGGCCCCCCGGTCGGCATAGGGCCCGTCCTCGCCGTACCCGCTGAGCCAGCAGTAGATCAGACGGGGATTGAGGGGTACCAGCGAGTCGTAGTCCAGACCGGCCCTGTAGACCCAGTCCCTCCTGTAGTTGTGGACCAGGACGTCGGACTTGGCCACCAGGCCGTACAGCAGCTCTTTCCCCCTGGGCTCCTTCAGATTGAGGGTGATGCTCTTCTTCCCCCGGTTATAGGTCATGAAATAGGAGCTCTCGTCGCCGACGAAGGGAGGGCCGTACTGGCGGGTGATGTCTCCCCTGCCCGGCTCCTCCACCTTCACCACCTCGGCCCCCAGGTCGCTGAGCATCAGGGTACACCAGGGCCCGCTGAGGACCCTGGTCAGGTCCACCACCCGGCAGCCATCGAGGGCCTTTACCATGGACGTCTCCTCACCGTCGGACCTCCCTTGTTCTCTGTATCAGGGGGATGAAGGGAGGGTAGACGCGAGCTTGCCGAAGCAGCCGTTACTTCAAGAGGGGCTGGTCCGGGAGGGAAGGACGACCACGGCCCCGCCCCTGATGGTCGTCTCGCCCCGCTGGTCGTCGCCCCAGAGCTCCAGCTCGACGACGGGTCCGCCGTCATCTCGCCGCTTCTCCGTCACCCTTCCCTTGAGCCAGTGGGTGTCGCCGTTGAGGTTGAACCGTCGCACCTCGGCCCAGTACTCCCGGATGAAGCCGTCGTCGCCCATCCAGTTGGTGATCACCTGCCCCAGCCACGCCACCCGCTGGGGACCGTAGTCGTAGGCGCCGGGAACGCCCACGCGGCGGGCGAAGTCGGGGTCCCAGTGGACCCGCTCCGGGACGTCCGGGATGCCCTGCTCGTTGACGATGAAGGCGTTGGGGGCCTTGTTGTAGAAGTCGACCGCTATCTTGTGGGCGTAGGCGAAGGGCCGGAACCCCCAACCCACCTTCCAGGCGACGTTGTCGGTGACCCGCAGGGGCCCCTTGACCACGAAGGGCAGCTCGTCTCCAACCGAGACATCCTCCCAGTAACGGGGGGCGGCGCCACTTACGACCTCCTTGTCGTAGTCGGCGAAGATGTCTTCGATCTCCTGGGGCGTGTAGCTAGCCGGCTCCAGGTAGTTGTACTTGCCCTTGCTTCGCCCGGCGTCCCGCTCGGTGCGCAGGTTCCACTCCTTGACCTTTCCCAGGCTCAGCCCATCGGGAGTCGTGTAGTCGTAGGTCTGCTCCTGGAGTATGGCGCGGCCCGCGAACCTCGTCTCCTTGGGCGTAAGGCCGCTGGGGGTGACGGTGCCGCGAATGGCCGTCCCCTCGCGAAGGGGCTCCTTCATCTCGAAAGAGGCCCCGGCCCACATTCCGTGGACTCCGGGCAGCCCCATGGGCGCACCCCGGCCGAAGCAGGTGAAGAGGAACGCGGGTGGGGCCACCATCGCGCCCCAGCGAGTCCCCTTGCCGTACCCCTCGTCGGTGAAGAGGGGGTTGGTGTCGCCGATTCCGTGGGCGAAGTGGCGTATCGTGTCCGATGTGGCGTTCCGGTTGAAGGCGTCGGTTATCCCGAGGGGTATGCCGAGGCGCTGGCGCAACGGCTCCAGGGCCTCTTCGGTAATCCTGGGGAACTGCTTCTGCTCAACCAACGGCGCCTCCCGGGCCCCGCGTGTCAGCCACGCAGGCCAAGGCCCATTGTATGGGCAAGCGCGGCCATAGGCAACAGGTTGGCTTCACAGTAGGGCTTTTGGAAGTACCGCCGCTCAGGCCTACAGCCCTCCGTTATTGCCATATCACGAGGTTCTGCCAATTGGGCACGAACCCCATTTCGTTTTGAGGGATGTGTTGGTGTCGACCCATCAGAGCTACGAACTCCTGCACCCAATCCCTATTCTGGGTGATGGTCATGGTCAAGTAGGCGATCATTACAAGCGTGTTGTATAACTTTCCTCTCTGGTCCAGGTTGAAGAACGAAGCTGGCTCGGCAAACGTTCCCATCTTTTTGGGTATCTTCATCTTCGTCTTCAGGTCCCTATCCCAGAGTCGCTCGTGGTGGGCACAGAAATTTCGCACAGGGGTTAGGTGGCGAAGCAGGGACTGGAGTACGCTTTCGTCCAAGAGATAATGTTTGGCTATCAGTTGCCTGCCTTGCTTGTTAGTGTCGCCGAACCATCGGGAGAGGAGCCCGAAGGTCATTGCTTCGACGATGGCCCAAGTCGGGCAATTGGGAAGCGGATAGGCGTGATTGGCTTGGCCGTGTCGGGTGTATTCTTGGCTTAGGTCTTGCCAATTCCTCTCGTATCCCTTTGAGAAGAGGCCCGGTTGTTGGTGTGCATACGGGCCTCCACTCAGGGTGTACGTGAGGTGGTAGGTCCATTGAGTGCGAAGTGAAACTTCGATGCGATTGAATGCTCCTAGGAGCATTGCACGTAGTTGGGTGTCAAATTCATAGCGTCCGACTACAAGTTCAAAGGTGGTGCCTTGTCGGAACGTGGGTTGAGGGCCTTTTGCTAGTGGACCTACGAAGGGTTCCAGGTAGCCTTTGAAGCGATAGAAGTTGACATTGCCTAGGAAGTGAACTGCTTCAGTTTGATTGGGCACAGCCATGCCACGCTGGCGGAGCAGGCTGATTTGATGGCAGATCGATGTCGGCGGACCCGGCGTACTTGGCTGCTCCCGTTGAACGGTCATTTAGCGACTCGCAAAAAATAAACCCCTCTGGTGCGCCGTTCTTATGAGAGGCGTGAGGGGTATGGTCTGTACCATGATAGCATAGACACTTGAGGTGTCAAGGGGATGCCATTCCCGCCGTTCTCTGACAACAAGTCCCAGGGTGCGAAAGCCCTCTCCCGCAGGGCTCCGCAGACTCTAGCCTCGCGAGGCACCCTCCCAGGTCTTACCATAGGGCGGGGGCTCGGGCGCTTGCCGCCGGGACCAGTCGCCCTATCCGCAGGCCAGGGCGTATACCTGGTCGACGCCGTCGGGCATGGGGTGCTCCGTCCAGGTCTCGCCGGCGTCCCGGCTGCCGTACACCTGGCCCGAGCTGGTGCAGCAGTAAACGCGGCCGGGGCGCCGTTGATCGAAGGTTATGCCGAACATGGTGCTGGTGGGTTGGAAGCCCATGTCCACCCGCTCCCAGCTCATTCCGCCGTCGCCGCTGCGGAAGAGGGCGCCCACGTCGCTTCGGAAGTTGCCCCCGCCCGAGACCCAGATGCTCTTGGGGTCGCCGGGCACCTCCCGGATGCAACGGCAGTAGGTCTGCCCCTTGGCGTTTAGCGCGTCGATCCCGACGGCCTGCCAGTGGTCGCCCCGGTCGGTGCTCCGGAACATGCCCGCCCGGCCGATGCTGAGCACCGTGTCGGGACGGAAGGTGCTGGCCAGGATGCCGTGCATGTCCACGTAGTCGTCGTTGATGTACTGGCCGTGGCTCAGGTTCTCCCAGTGCTCCCCGCCGTCCAGGGAGCGGATGATCCCTCCCACCTCGATGGCGCCGTAGATCTCGTTGGGGTCGGAGGCGCTGCCCGACATCATCAGGACTCGCTTGGCCAGGTTGGCTCCGGGGCCGACGGTCACCTCGGGGAACCGCACGCTCACAGGGAGCTGGGTCCAGCGTTCGCCGCCGTCGTCGCTGCGGAAGATCTCGCAGTTCTCGTAGCCCGCGTACATCACCTGGGGGTCCCTGGGGTGGAACATTACGGACCAGACGGGCAGGCCGTGGTCGGGCACGGGCACCTTCTCCCAGTGGTCGCCATGGTCCCCGCTGCGGTAGGGCCCGTCCTGTGTGCCCGCGAAGACGACCCCGGGCCTGTTGGGATGTACGGTGATGGCCCTGACGGCCGGCGCCTCGGGGAGACCGTTGGTCAGGGCCTCCCAGCCGCCGTTGTCTTCGGCCATCCGGTAGAGTCCCGAGCTGATGGGGCGGCCCGGCGCCGTCTCGCCCGCCAGACCAACGTACACGTAGGACTTGCCGCTGCTCATGGTGTGCTCCTCTCATCGCCGGACAATGGCGGAGCCCGTCCGGCGCCCCGGTGGATACGACAATTCCATCAGAACGGGTCGGGCTTGTCAACCGCGGCCCCCGCAGGCGGCCCGCCTGGTTTGACACGGATTTGGGCACGAACCTATACTCACGGCAACGGCGTTGGAAAGGCCCCCCAGGAGGCATGATGCGCAAGATAGACATGAAGGGCGATGCGAAGAGCCATCCCACGCCCGAAATGTGGGCCGCGATGAACGAGGCCGAGCTGGGCGACGACATCTACGGCGAGGACCCCACCGTGAACCGGCTGGAGGCCAAGGCCGCGGCGATGTTGGGCAAGGAGGCGGCCGTCTTCATGCCCAGCGGCACCCTGTCCAACATCGGCGTGGTGCTGAGTCACAGCCGTCAGGGAGCGGCGGTGCTGGTGGGAGACGACTCCCACATCTTTCACAAGGGCCGGGACGTGATGGAGGCCCTGGCACGAATGGAGATAGTCGGCGTGCCGACCCAGGACGACGGGGTGCTGGCCCCCGACGACGTGGAGGCGGCCTTTCGCCGGTGCGAGAAGGACGGCAAGGAGGTGACCCTGCTCTCGGTGGAGAACACCCACAACCTGAAGGGCGGCCTGGTGCTGGACGAGGAGGACATCGCGGCGGCAGCCGAGGTGGCCCACCGCCGGGGCGTGCCCCTGTTCCTGGACGGGGCCAGGGTGTTCAACGCCGCCGTGGCCCTCGACATACCGGTGTCCGACCTGTGCAGGAGCGCGGACTCCGTCGCCTTCTGCCTGTCCAAGGGGCTGGGCTGCCCCGCGGGCTCCATGCTATGCGCCGACCAGGACACCGTGTCCCACGCCAGGGTACACAAGAAGAACCTGGGGGGAGGCATGCGGCAGATCGGCTTCCTGGCCGCCGCCGGCATCGTGGCCCTGGATACCATGGTGGACCGCATGGCCGAGGACCAGGCCCACGCCATGCGCCTGGCCCAGGGGATGACGGGCATACCCGGCCTGTCGGTCGACCCCGACGCGGTCCAGACCAACGTGGCCGTCTTCGAGGTGATGGACTACGACGTGGGGGCGTTCATCCAGGGGCTGGAGCGACGGGGCGTATTCCTGGACCACCAGGAGGGCAGAAAGCTGCGGTTCTTCACCCACTACGGCATCTCCGCGGAGGACGTCGAACACACCCTGGAGGCGGTGGAGGCCACTGCCCGGGAGCTGGCGGCCGGCTAGGGCGTCAGCTCCCGGGGACCCGCATTACCCTTGGCCCTGGGGCTGGAAAGGCGGCCGTGGGCTAACGCGGACCGCCTCGCCGTACCGCTCTATGACGGCCCGCCACCTAATATGATCCTTCGGCCGCCCCTGGGCTGGACAGGTCGATTGTTGGGGCCGCCGCTCAATGCCAACAGTCCGTCGACCTGTTCCGCGGAAATGGTCTTGGGCTGGCGCATCACATACCAATCGACCGGCTCGTCGCACGGCGGTGTCGTCTTCGAGCCATCGTACCGGTAATGGTCGGGGCCCTCGGGCGTGTACCCGCCGGCGTCGAGCGCAACGCCTCCGGTCACCCTAGCGCCGGCAGCCGGGGCCGCATCAAGAACCCCCTGTACCATGGCGCTGGGGCCGCCCAGTCGAAACAACAGCCCCACCACCGCCAGGTCGCCGTCCACGCCCTCATGGACCAGGTGCATCTCCGCGGCGAAGCTCACGCCGTCTATCAGGTGCTCCGAGGGCGAGTGAAGGTGCGCCGACCTCAGCTCGAAGACCTGCCGGCCGACGCTGAACGTGTTCCCGGGACCGTAGTCGACGTGGACGAACTTGCCGTCGTTTCGCACGGCCGTCGCGTCACCGCCGTAAGAGAAAGTGATGGAGGCGCCGTCGCCCGTCTCGTATCCGGTTATGTCGATGGGCGACTGCTGCCGGCCGTCGCCACAAAGGGCATACTCCGCGGACAGGAAGGCCCAGTTCTCCGGCGAGCCCGGTCCCTCGTAGCCCCACTCCACGGCGTCGTCGGCATCTGGAGCTTGACTGCTACCGCCGCACCCAGTCGCTAACACTGCCGGCGATAGGCGCACCAGCAGCCGCCCAACCATTCTCACTCTTCTTTTGGCAGGTCTTACCATGGGTCTGAGCACCCCCCGTTCGTCACTGCCGGGCATGGAGGCTCTTGCGCACCTTCTCCCGCCACATGTCGTCTCGAAGTCCCGGCATGTCGTTCTGAGCTCCCCACATGTCACTGCCATGACAATAGGCTCGCTGCGTCCCTCGCCGTCATGCCCGCGAAAGCATGTCCTCGTACTTGATACGGGGGCAGGCATCCACGTACCCCCGCCCCACCCTTGGATTCCGGCTCGCAGGCCGGAATGACGGTCCCCCCAACCCGTCGTTCCGGCGCAGGCCGGAACCCAGGGGTGGGGGCGCCCTGGACTCCCGCTTTCGCGGGAGTGACGGAGGGAGTGCGCCGAGCCTATTTTCGTGGCAATGACATCTAAGGCGCGCGCATCCAGTCTGAAATCCGCTCGCCGATCATTATGCTGGTGGCGTTGGTGTTTGCCCGCACCACGTCGGGCATGATGGAGGCGTCGGCCACCCGGAGTCCCTCCAGGCCCCTGACGCGCCCGTACTGGTCCACCACCGCCATGGGGTCCGACGGCGGCCCCATCTTGCAGGTGCCGGAGATGTGCTGGCAGGTGGTGACGTGCTCCAGGAGCCAGGCGTCCAGGCCGTCGTCGGACTGCAGGTGGCCGTCCTCGGGCCACACCCGCTCCTGGACGATGTCACTGTAGGCAGGGTGCTCCAGTATGCCCACGGCCACCCGGACCGCCTCCCTCATCCGTTGCAGGTCCCAGGGGTCCTCCAGGAAGTGGTAGTCCAGCTCGGGCTGTACCCTGGGGTCGCCGGACACCAGCCGCATCCGCCCGGCGCCCGCCGCCAGCTCCAGCTGGACCTGGCAATCTATCATGAACCCCCCGGCGCCCGCGTCGGTCCCTATGCGAGGCCCGTGGAACGAGTGGGGCAGCAGGTGGATGTCGTTCCGGGTGCCCGACCCCCGCGAGGTGAACCTGAGTATGAGCTGCACCCTGGGAGTGGCCTCCTGCAGGATGACGCCGTCCTTCACCCTGGCCCGTACGTCCACCGCCGGGTGGTCCCGCATGTTTTCGCCGACGCCGGGCAGGTCGTGGACCAGGGGTACTCCGGCGGCGGCCAGGTCGGCGGCCGGCCCCACCCCCGACAGCATCAACAGGTGGGGCGAGCCGATGGCCCCGGCGCTCAGGACGGTCTCGGAGCTCTCCACGGTGAAGGTCTCCCCGCCGCTCTCCACCTCCATCCCCACGGCCCGCTGGCCATCGAAGAGGACCCTCCGGGCCAGGACATCTCCGCGCACGGTCAGGTTCAGCCTGTGCCGCGAGGGCTCCAGGTGGGTGAGGAAAGTGCTCATCCGCACGCCGTTGGTCTGGTTCATGGGGATCAAGCCGACGCCGGTACACTGGGGGCTGTTCATGTCCGCGACCTGGGAGAACCCGGCGCCGGCGCAGGCCTCCAGAAAGGCGCGCTGGACGGGCACCAGGGAGTCCATCCTGTGCCTTCGTATGGGGATGGGGCCGTCGGTGCCGTGGAAGTCGTCACGGACGTCCAGGTCCCGCTCCATCTTGCGAAAGTAGGGAAGGACCTTCAGATACCCCCACTCGTCGTTGCCCCTGGACTCCCAGGAGTCGAAGTCCTCGGGGATGCCCCTGAGAAACACCTGTCCGTTGACCGAGGAGGAGCCGCCGATGAGCCTGCCCCGGGGCACCGGCATGACCCGGTCCCGCCGGTGGGTGGCCTTGCCTACGAAGGACCAGTTGTGGGGACTGTCCTCGTCCCCGGGGCTCTGGTCGTTGCCGTCCCGCACCGGCCCCGGAAGGGCGTTTAGGTCCGCGTAGTCGGGACCGGCCTCCAGCAGGAGCACCGACCGTCCCGGGTCCTCGGCCAGGCGGCTGGCCAGCGCGCACCCCGCGGAGCCCGCGCCGACCACGATCACATCGTATTTCACCGGCGATTCCCCTCCTCGGGCGGAGTTGCGCCCCCTTGGTGCTGGGCCCGGCGAGAAGCCCTTGCCGGTCGCGGCGTTGCCATGCCCGCGTCTGCCGCTAGACTAACACCCCGGACCATATGAGTCCAGGGACGGACTCCCGGTCGGTGGGCGGGGGAGTCCACGTAGGGGGATGGTACAATATTGCTATGAGGCAGTCCGAATAGCCGCCGGGACCGGTCTACAACAGGGGGAGCAAGTAACCGTGGGCACGTTTTCGGTACAGATCGCCGTTGGAGACTACGAGGGGCAACGCTGGACTACGCTGGATGCGCTGGTCGACACCGGCGCGTCGATAACGTCGGTGCCCGCATCGGTGCTGCGAGAGCTTGGGGTGGAGCCGCTGGCGCAGGAGCGGTTCCGTTTCGCTCAAGGAGAGACCCGCACGATGGACGTGGGCCAGACGTGGCTGCGCGTCGAAGATAGAGAGAGGATTACGCTGGTGCTCTTCAACGAAGAGGGGACGGTCCCACTTCTGGGAGCATTGGCGTTGGAGGCAGCGTTCATGGCGGTCGACCCCGTAGCGCAGAAGCTGGTCCCGACGGAGGGGCTGATGATGTAGGCCCCCCGTCACGGGGCGGGGGGCACGGCGGCTTCCGCTCCTTTGTGGTGGGCCCGGAGCTTCCGCCTTGCCCATAGGACCGCCAGCAGGGGTGTGCACAGCAAGCCCACGACCATCAAGATCAGATATTCGTGTGGAACGTGCATCCACGAGCCGCCGATGGCCAGGAGATAGTAGCGGCCCATACGGCCGATGACGCTGGCCGAGGTGTACTTCCAGAGGGGGTAGTTGGAGCTGGGAGCCAGGACCCTCACCGGATAGAACGGGAAAGGGCTGACGGCCAACACGGCGATCGTCGGCCAGGGCCGCCAGTAGAAGTAACGCACCGCCTTTTTGTATATGGCCGTTTGCTTCACCGGGGCAACGGGGCGGAGCTCGAAGACCTTCTTGATGACCACGTAGTCTATGATGCAGGCTATCATCGTGGCGACGCCGCCGACCACGGCCACCACCCAGGGGCTGTAGATGGCCGCGGCAAAGAGCACGCCCGGCTCGTTGGGCAGATACACGAAGCTGTTCGACGGTATGGAGTACCAGAAGTACAGCACAAGCTGCCACAGGGGGGGATAGAAGGCCCAGGCCAGGAGGGTACAGACCAGGGCAGGGACCAGGGTGCCCACCAGGACCCAGACCTTGGGGCTGCGTTTGGCCCGATGAACCAAGCTAGTGACGTTGGCGTAGACCTCTCCCCAATCTGGAGCCGGCCTCCGCCAGGCCCGCAGCCTCAGGCGATCGGGGATGGGTCTACTCATCGCTGGGGGCACTCTCTGCAGTGGCTATGACGAGCACCGGGGAGTCGCCGGTCATTGGGCCTATCTCCGGTCACGGGAAGCGTTTGCCGGGACCTGGGGATGGCGCCAGCTGTCCATCATGGAGGCCCGGTGCACGCACTGAACGGTGCAGTAGGCGGCACAGGGCTTCTCCATGAAGTACTGACGGCGCATCTCCTCGCTGGAGTAGCCTTCCAGGGGCACCCCGGGGTAGCCCCGCTGCTGGGAGCACCAGTGCACCAAGCCGTCCTCGTCCACGTAGAGGTAACGGGCCCCGGCCCGGCATCTCCAGCGGTTAGGGCGTCCCTGGACCAGGTTCTCGCCGAAGCGGTCCAACCAGGCGAAGACGCCGGGCCCCTTCCCTCCAACGATGTCCCGGTAGATGCTCTGCTGAAGCCGGCTCAGCGGTTTCACCTGGCCGTTGCCGGAGTGAATGATGCCCAGGGAGGTGGGAAACCCAAGCTCCCGTGCCCGATGCACCACCACCCGGGCATCCTCGGGGTTGTTTATCTCCGACCCGAGGACGGCGTTGACGTTGACCCCAAACTCCGCGTACTTGGAGAGCAGGACCAGCTTGCTGTCCAGCACCTTCAGGCTCTTCATCGAGGTTTCGTCGGGGTTGACGTTGTCGATGGAGATCTGCAGGTAGTCCAGCCTGGCCGCGTTGAGGCTCTTGATGCGGTGCTCCGTCAGCAGGTAGCCGTTGGTGATCACCGTGGCGATGATTCCCCGCCGGCGTATGTGGGCTACGACCTGCTCCAGCTCGGGATGCAGCAACGGCTCGCCGCCGCTGATGGTGATGATGGAGGTGCCCCGGGAAGCCAGGTCGTCGACGCGCTGCAGCAGCAGATCCAGGGGCACCGGCTTTGAGACCTGGTCGTATTCGTTGCAGTAGGCGCAGGCGAGATTGCACCGCCGTGTCACCACCAGGTGCACCAGGACGGTATGCCGGGTCGAGACCAGGGCTTTGGCCACCATCCACGCGCCCCGGAGGCCCCGGTGGACCCGCCTCGGTGTTATTTTCGCGGGCATCGACCCATCGTCATCCTTGTTGACCTTGGTCCTTTAACGGTGAACTTGGTCCGGCGCCCGACTCTCACCACCAACACCCACGGGACTTCATCCTGGTAATTCCCCGCCCTGTAACGCCAGTATCCCCCCGAGGCGTCAGTGCAGGCCGTGGCCGTGCTGCCGAGGACCATATAATCAACCTTCCAGGCCAAGATTGGCCATCACCTGTGCGGTAGCGTAACTGCAAAGGCCCCCCAACTTGCATCGGGGGGCCTTTGACCTCAGGTATTGGTAGCGGGGGTTGGACTCGAACCAACGACCTTCGGGTTATGAGCCCGACGAGCTGCCACTGCTCCACCCCGCGGGACGTTCTGGGAGCTAGGCCTCCAGCGACCCCTTGCCGGCGCAGCTCTTGCACACTCGAGGTGCGCCCGTGCCGCCGCAGCTTGGGCAGTTGAAGACCCTACAGGTACCGGAACCCCTGCAATGATTGCACCTTTCTCCAGCCACTTTATCCTCCGCAAAAGAGTATAAGCCCATCCGGCGCCCCTGTCATTCTGGACGGCGAAAAGAGGGAGGCCAATTCCCAGCGGCCTCCCCGCGCCTCCAGGGGCGTCGGGGTGCTGAAGTTTGGAGTTCTTAGCGTGGGTCAAGCCTCTCGGCCGATTAGTACCGGTAGGCTGAACGAGTTACCTCGCTTACACCTCCGGCCTATCAAGCAGATAGTCTCTCTGCAGCCTTACTTCCGGCTTGCGCCGGATGGGAGGTCTTATCTTGGGGAGCGCTTCGCGCTTAGATGCCTTCAGCGCTTATCGACACTGGACTTGGCTACCCAGCAATGCTCCTGGCGGAACAACTGGCACACCCTAGGTCCTTCCCTCCCGGTCCTCTCGTACTAGGGAGAGACACCCTCAAACCTCCTACGCCCGCGGCGGATAGAGACCGAACTGTCTCACGACGTTCTGAACCCAACTCACGTGCCCCTTTAACCGGCG
>JAGWBJ010000007.1:69642-70178 GCA_021295955.1 Dehalococcoidia bacterium
GATATGAACTCTTGGGCGAGATAAGCCTGTTATCCCCGGGGTAGCTTTTATCCGTTAAGCCACGGCCTTTCCACAAAGAGCCGTAGGATCACTTTGCCCGACTTTCGTCCCTGCTCGGCTTGTTGGCCTCGCAGTCAAGCCCCCTTATGCCAATACGTTCTGTGGGCGATTTCCATCCGCCCTGAGGGGACCTTTGGGCGCCTCCGTTACCATTTGGGAGGCAACCGCCCCAGTTAAACTGCCCGCCAGGCACTGTCCCCGTCTTGTAACGGGTTAGAACCAAAAACAGAGAAGGGTGGTATTTCAACGGCGGCTCCTTCCTCACTGGCGTGAGGATCTCCAAGCCTCCCACCTATCCTACACATCCCGGCTCCCAGACCAATACCAGGTTGCAGTAAAGCTCCACGGGGTCTTTTTGTCCTGCCGCGGGTCGCCCGCGTCTTCACGGGCACCGCATTTTCACCGGGCCCTCCGCCGAGACAACGGCCAGGTCGTTACGCCATTCATGCAGGTCGGAATTTACCCGACAAGGGACT
>JAGWBJ010000021.1 GCA_021295955.1 Dehalococcoidia bacterium
GAGTTGGAGTGGGGACCGGGGTCGGCGTGGCGGGAGTCTCGCTGCAGGCCGCCGACGCCAGCGCAAGGACGACGGCAACGGCGGCCAGGCCGAGCCGGACCACGCGGGCGATGGAGGCCGGAGATTGTCGAGTGGGGCCGGACATTACTCGAAGGGGGCCGAGGCACGGCGCTTCACTTCATCTTAGCACACACTTGTCGTTTCAGTTTCGGGCCCTCCGAGTTGACATCTCCCGGTGCCAGGCCCAGAATGACGCTACGCCAAGGCTGAGGAGGCACCCATGAACAAGAGCGATATCCCCTTCCTGTCCGCGACCGAGCTGTCGGCCCTGATAGAGAAGCGGGAGGTGTCGTCGGTGGAGGCTGTCGAGGCCTATCTGGAGCGCATCGGGCAGGTGGACGGCAAGCTCAACTCCTACATCACCGTATGCAGCGACGAGGCCCTTCAGGCGGCCCGCCAGGCCGACGAGTCCATAGCCCGGGGCGAGCATCGGGGAGCCATGCACGGCGTCCCCACGGCGGTGAAGGACCAATTCTACACCAAGGGCATCCGGACCACGGCCGGGTCCACCATACTCTGGGACTTCGTGCCCGACGAGGACGCCACGGTCATAGCCAACCTGAAGGAGGCGGGGGCCGTCATACTGGGCAAGCTCAACCTGAGCGAGTTCGCCCTGGGAGAGAGCTTTCACCATCCCGGCGGCACGCCCCACAATCCCTGGGACCTGACCCGAAACCCGGGCATCTCCAGCAGCGGTTCGGCCGCGGCGACGGGCGCCTTCCTCTGCGCCACCTCCCTGGGAGAGGACACGGGGGGCTCCACCAGGATACCCGCGGCGTGGAGCGGCCTGGTGGGGCTCAGGCCGAGCTGGGGACGGGTCAGCCGCCACGGCGTGCTGCCCGCGTGCTGGTCCATGGACACGGTGGGGCCCATCTCGCGAACGGTGGAGGACTGCGCCATCACCTTCCGGGCCATCGCGGGCTACGATCCCAAGGACCCGTACACGTGGGACATGCCGGTGCCCGACTACCGGGCCGCGCTGGACGGCAACATCCAGGGGCTGAGGGTGGGCGTCGTCTCCGAAAAGGTCGGAGGCCCCGACGTGGACCCCCAGGTACGCGACGCGGTCGTTGCGGCCTTCGGCGTCCTGGGCGAGCTGGGGGCCTCGGTGCGGGAGGTGTCGCTGCCCCTCATCGACAAGGCGGGCGCCTTCTCCAAGGCCCTCACCGACATGGAGGGGGCATCCGTCCACTACAAGGGCCTGAAGGAGCGGCCCAACGACTACGACCACAACACCCGGGTGAGGCTGCTGACCGCCATCCTGACCCCGGCCCAGCACTACTACAAGGCCCAGAAGCTGCGGGCCATGCTGCGACAGCAGATCCTGGACCTGCTGGAGGAGGTCGACGTGCTGGTGCTGCCCACGTCGCCCACACCCGCCCCCAAGATACCCGACGGGCCGGGCATCTCCAGCCGGGAGGAGGCCGACGGCAAGATATTCGGCGTGAGGAACTTCACGGGCCCCTTCAATCTGGCGAACCTGCCCGCCCTGGCGATGCCCTGCGGCTTCACCTCGGACAACCTGCCCATCTCCCTGCAGATCGCGGGCCGGCCCTTCGAGGAGGGCACCGTGATGAGGGTGGGCCACGCCTACGAACGGGCCACCGACTGGCACACGCGAAGGCCGCCCATCTAGCCGCCGTCCAACGCGTACCGGCCGCGTACTCTCACCCCCCGGCGGGTCTCCAAGTCCCGGGCTTTAGGCACGAGCGCATCCGGTCGACCCTCGCAATTTGGCCCAGACCTGGAGTTACCCAAGAGTCTCCGAAAACGGGAGTACAGCCTTCCCAATAATGGATTCCCGCGTGCGCGGGAATGACGATCGATGGACGTGGGGTCGGCGCCCCTCCTGCGATTCGGACGCACGGTCCCCATCCTGTCATGCCGAACGGAGCGAGGAATCTATCCGTGCCGGCGAGTACTGCGCCAGTGGCCTCGTGTGTGGCGTACTCCGTTGTAGGGTGGGTAAGGTTCCTCGCCTGCGGCTCGGAATGACAGGTTAGGCAGGAGGCTTCGCGAGGGTCACCTCTCGCGGGAGTGCCGGCCCGGGGCGAGCGGCCAGACAACCCGTCGTTCCGGCGCAGGCCGGAACCCAGGGGTGGGGGACGGCCTCCAGATGCTCAGGGAGGCAGGACCCGTGGTTGGCCGTGGGCTCCGGCGACCCCCCACACGACCCTCGGCGATGTGTCTACATGAAGCCCCTGCCCCCGCACATGGCGCAGGGGACCCGCTTCTTCCGTTCAGAGACCTGCGGGGACGGCGCAGGACGCTTCCGGCCCAGGAGGCCCCGGAGGGCATCCAAGAGTCCCGGCCTGCTTGCATCCAGAAAACAGGCGCGGCAGCTCGTTCGAAGGTCCGACCCGCTCAGGCAGATGCCCGTGGAGTCGCAGTGGCGGCATGGGAACCGCGGCCTATCTGGAACCAACGGGCGCCATCTTCACGCCAGGTTTGACACCGCCTCCACGACCTGTGCCACCTCGTCTTCGGTGTTGAAGAAGTGGAGGGAGACGCGCATGGAGTCGGGGTAGGCCACCGACCGGGCCACAATCCGGTGTTTCTCCCACATTTGGGAGACGCCATCCTTGGCGTTGACGCCATCCACCACGAAGGAGACGAGCCCCGTCGACGCGGCGCCGTCCAGCGGGGTCAACACCCTCACCCGGGGCATGTCGCACAGGGCGCTCTTGAGGGCCGCCGCCAGTCCCAGGTTGCGTCCCTCGATCTCCTCCACGCCGATGTCCTGGATGAACCGGAGGGACTCGACCATGCCGGCCCTCAACGCGGCGCTGGAGGAGGATAGGGTGAACTTGCCGATGGACCCGGTGCTGGCCTCGAACCGGTGGGGGTCGCCGCCGGGGACCGCCCCGTGGCCGGCGACGTGGATGGGCTCCACCTGGGAGACCAGCTCCCCGCGCATGTACAGCGCCCCTGCCCCCTCGGACCCGAGCAGCCACTTCTGGCCCGGTATCGAATAGAAGTCAGCCCCGATGTCCGCCACGTCCAGGGGGACCTGGCCGGCTGTCTGGGCGCCGTCGAGCATCATCAGCGCGCCCCTGCTCCTGGCCAGGCGTCCGATCTCCTTTACGGGCATGCGCAGGCCGCAGGAGTACTGGACGTGGCTGAAGAACACCAGCCGCGTACGCTCGGACAGGGCCGCGTCCACCTTGGCTAGGATGGAGTCGGCGGGCTCGTCGGCATCCAGGTCCAGCACCTTTACAACGGCGCCGTGGCGGCGCTGCTGGTAGTACGCCGGGACCAGCACCGAGCTGTGCTCCAGGTTGCAGGTGATGATCTCGTCGCCGGGCTCCCATGGCAGCCCGTTGATGACGATGTTGAGCCCCTGGGTGGTGTTCTCCGTAAGGAGTATCTCCTCGGGAGAGGCGTTAAGTAGCTGCGCCACACCGGCGCGGGCCCGCTCCTGGATGTCCCGGCCGCTCTCGTAGACGCCGGGGGTGGTCGGGCCCTCGTCCATCTCGTGGTCCAGGCGGTCCCGGATGGCCCGGGTCACGGACAGCGGGGACGGCCCCGACCAGCCCGTGTTGACGTAGGTGTAGCGCTGGCAAACGGGGATCTGCTGTCTCAGACGGGCCACGTCCATGAATCAACTCCTAGAATAGTGGGATAAGTTTGGCACGGGTCCTCATGCCGCAAGGCCAATCAACACCAAGGGCACGGCAGGCGTGCCTCTTCCGTGTCGTATCAGGTTGTAGAGCTCACCCTCATAGTAGGGTACGCCTGACGACATCTCCTGCTGAAGCTCCTTCATCGGCATCATCTCTATGCCGACGTCTATGGTATCCCCAACGAAGAACGCCATGTGCTTGACGAAGAGATCGAAGGTCACGGCAAAGTATTTGCCGAACTGCACCTCCACGGCCACACGGTCCTTCACAAAGTCGGTCTGGTTGTACGAGTAGATGGGATTGAAACCCGCCGCCTCAATCTCGGCCTTTTGTTCACTGGGGGATAGCTGGATTGTCCGTCTGACCAGCCGGGCATTCTCCGTAACCCAGTAAGCCGTTCGGCTTTCCTTCCACTGGTGTCCGTTAAACCGGGCCTCGAACTCTTTGTTCATATCGATAGGCGAATACAGGGCCTTCCCCATGGTTCGCCTTTCTCTCGATATCTTGGTACGGCATAGTTCAGCATCAACGTCTAGGATTATTGACTGTATCTCCTTCCATAGCTGAGGCTTGTGGACGATGAGGAACTCCAGTCCATTCAGATGTGAGTAGCTGGCCTCAATCTTCAACCCTGTTTGCCGCATTCCACTGGCCGCTGCGCGACCTTCTCGTTGCCCGTTGGTACGTACTTAGAGGCTCCGAACGGTCGCCGCCTCACGGTGGCTCCGAAGGCGGCCGCAATTCGGTCGATGGCCTGGTCCACGTAGGCCTGAGTCTTGTCCACGCCAATGGCCTTCCGACCATGAAGAACGGCGGCCAGAAGGGACGAGCCCACGCCCATGTAGGGGTCCAAGACCGTGTCACCTGGATGGGTCAGAGCCAACACCAACCGCTCCACGAGCTCTATAGGGAACTGGGAAGGATGAAAGGTCTTCTCCGGGTGATTCCACTTGACGTTGGGGATATCCCAAATCTCACGGTCCCATTCCGAGCTCAAGAACTGCCATATATCGCCGGGATTCTTTCCGAGTGGATTGCCGGAGAGCTGCCCTTGCTTGGGGCCTTTGTAGTACCGAATGCCCGGGTACTTCTGGGGCACTCTTACAGGGTCCAGGTTGAAGACGTACGAATCGCCTTTGGTAAACCACAGCACGACCTCATATCGCCCAGAGAAACGCTTTCTGGCATGCAGGCCATGCTCAAAGGACCATACTATCCTGTTTCGCAGCTTCAGTCCCAGTTTCCTCTTGAGGATGTCGTAAAAGAACACATCCAGGGGAAAGACTTCCCCAGAATCGACGTGGTTCCCCACTTCCCAACACAGGCTGCCGGTCGAATCCAGGACTCGAACGCACTCGGTGAGGACTGCCAGCTGATCGTCCAGGTATTGATCAAGCTCGAGGCGATCTTCGTACGCCTTTCCCATATTGTAGGGAGGAGAGGCCACAATCAACCTGGCCAGTCCGCTGGGGACAGTCTTGAGAAACTCCAGACTATCCCCATGGGCCGCCAAGACGTCGACGCCGGCTGTGAACTGCGGCTCCGAGGTTATGGCAATGGGTCCAGAAGAATGCGGGCCGCTGTTGTCAGCCACCTCGGTCACGCCATCTTCTTGAGGGAAAAGTCGTTCCATGTAGGGACGTCCGATTACATCCATGAATCGGGCACACCGACGGGCCTGCCGCCTACTCAGCCCTTCCTCTTGAACTTCACCACGCGCCGGCTGCGAGGAGTCCAGCCGCCCGGCTGGACGACGTAGATGTCCTTGTGGGAGTCGACCCAGATGCCGTGGCACGACTTGTGGCTGTCGTCTCCCCAACGGGCCAGGCGCTCTCCATCCAGGTCCAGGATGCTGACGTAGCCTCCGTTGTGCTCGGCCACGTAGACGGTGTCCTCGTCGTCCACCCAGAACACTGCAGCGCCTATGAGCTTGGTCTCCCACTGGGTGATGAATTCGCCGTCTTGTGTGAACGCCTGCACCCGGTCGTTCTCCCTGTCGGCGACCAGGACCCGGCCGCGGCTGTCGATCCAGACGCCGTGGGGCAGGTGAAACTGCCCCGGGCCTCCGCCGGGCTCGCCCCAGGAGCGGATGAGCTTGCCGTCGGGGGAGAACCGGTGGACCCTGCAGTTGGCGTAGCCGTCGCTGATGAAGACGTCTCCAGAGGAGTTCAGGGCGATGCCCGCCGGCAGGTTGAAGGGCTCACCCCCGTGGGTGACGCTCTTGTAGGCGTCGGAGCCGTAGTCCGAGGGGTCGACGCCCGTGTCCGACCGGTACCCCTTGGTCCCGATGGTCATGAGGGGCTTCCCGTCGGAGGTGAACTTCATCACCTGGCCGTGGTGGGTGTCCACGAGCCAGACGTTGTCTTCTTTGTCGACGAGGATGGCGTGGGCGAACTTGATCAGCCCGCCGCCCCAGGAGCTGAGGTAGTTGCCCTCCCGGTCGAAGACCACCACCGGATGGTCCGGGTCCCGGTTGAAGCAGTAGACGCGGTCCTGGGAGTCGCCGGCCACCGCTGCGGCCGGCACGTTCCAGCCCTCGGGCACTTTGGCCCAGTCCTCGTGCATCTCGTAGGTGTACTTGCCGGAGCCAACCGTCGTTGCCATGGATGTCCTCCTTTAGTAGTCTTGGGGGCCTTATGCCAGGCCCGTAAGATTGTCCTTGAGGGTCCGGACCTCTCCCCCCTGCCGGGGAGGGAGGGGGGAGGGGCTGAGGGACACCCTCAGACTCCCGGCATAGGGGCTCCGCCCCTCTGCACTCCCCGTGTCGGGGAGGTTCGTCTTCTGGACCCCTGAGACCCCGAAAAAGGGCTCTGCCTCTCTCCACCTCCCTTGTCGGGAAGACTTGCATCGGAGGCACACCCTCGGACTCCCGGCATAAGGGCTTCGCCCCTCTGCACTCCCCGTGTCGGGGAGGTTCGTCTTCTGGACCCCTGAGACCCAGAAAAAGGGCTCTGCCTCTCTCCACTCCCCTTGTCGGGAAGACTTGCATCGGAGGCACACCCTCGGACTCCCGGCAAAAGGGGTTCGCCCCTCTGCACTCCCCGTGTCGGGGGAGGTTCGTCTTCTGGGCCCCTGAGACCCCGAAAAAGGGCTCTGCCTCTCTCCACCCCCCTTGTCGGGAAGATATTCTGTCCGAGGGAGTCCCTCAGACTCCCGGCAAAGGGGCTGCGCCTGCGCCTACTCCCCCCTCTGCGGCCTGCTAGGTCAGGACGGCGCGGGCGATGCTATCCAACTCGGCCAGGGACCTCTGCTCGTCGGCCGTGGCCACCCGGACCACCACTTCGTCGGTACCGGCCTCCTCGTAGGCGCGTATCAACTCCCGGTCCGCGGCGACGCCATAGGCCAACACCTGGATGGACGCCGGGTCGCGCCCCACATCCTCCACGGCGCGGACCAGGGACTCCCGGCCGGCCCGCACCTCCTCGGGGCTGCTCCTGCTGGGCATCCAGCCGTCGCCGTAGCGGGCGACCCGTTTGAACACGTTCCCCTGGGCCCAGGCGCCGAGATAGATGGGCGGGTTGGGCTGCTGAAGGGGCTTGGGGAACGACCGCACCGGCGGGAAGTCGTAGAACTTGCCGTGATACTCGGCCTCGTCCTGGCCCCACAGCTCCTTCATGGCCAGCACGGCGTCCCGCGTCTGTCCCCAGCGATGGTCGAAGTCGCCGCCCATGATCTCCGTCTCCTCCCTCAGCCACCCGGCGCCGATGCCGAAGATGAGCCGGCCCCCGGAGATGCGGTCCAGGGTCGCCACCTCCTTGGCCAGGAGGATGGGGTTGCGCTCGGGAACGAGACAGATGCCCGTGGCCAGCTTGATGGTCGTCGTCGTGGCCGAGGCCCGGGCCAGGGCGACGAAGGGGTCCACGATCTCAGCGTAGTAGTCGGGAATCACGCCGTCTGGGGACCCGTGAAAGGGTGACGTGGTGTGGACCGGTATGATGGGGTGCTCCGGCACCCAGAAGGAACTGAACCCCATCTCCTCGGCGCGCCGGGCCAGCAGGGCCGGGTCGATGGAGTAGCTCGTGGGAAATGTGGATACTCCTACCCGCAACAGGTGCTCCTCTCGGGGGCCGCCGGGCCGGCTCAGCGCATGGGAGAGAAGGGCGCCGGGGCCAGTATCTTGTTCTCCATGGCCACCAGGAACTCGTTGGAGCCGGGAGGCCAGTGGGGGTCCTTCGTAGCCTGGCCTCGCACCTCCTCCCGGTGGGCCAGGCTGTTGTACGGCCATACGTGGTAGAACAGGTTCAGGCCGCCCTGGGCCGTGTACCAGCATGCGGCCAGGGGCGAGTACTTCTCCCTGTGAGGCACCGCCTCCGCCCATCTCCTGAGCACCTCGGGCATGGTGCCGGGCCGGAACGCGTACACGCGCATCTCGTAGATGTTGCCCAGCTCCTGGTGTCCCAGGGGCCTCATGAAGGGCGCCGGAGTCACCACCGCGGACTGCATGTCCACGATGGCGTCGGCGACCGGGGGCGGCATATCGGGGTCCTCCTTGGCCTGGGCCCGCACCCGGGCCCGCTCGGCCAGGTCCTCGTAGGGCCACACGTGGATGATCTCGTTCAGGGGGCCGTGGACCGTGTACCAGTAGGCCCCCAGCTTCGAGTGCTTCTCCCTCACGGGCAGGGCCTTGGCGTCCCGTTCCATGACCTTGGCCTGGGTACCCGGTCTCACGTGGTACGTGCGCATCTCATATATCATGGCGTTTCCTTCGAGCGGTTACCGCAAGCGCGGGGCGGTGTGATGGCAGCCGCAGACCCGGCGGCCTGCTCCGTGTCGCAGTTTAGCAAATCCGCGGGCTGGAGACAATCGGCCGGTGGCGCACCCACCCCGATCGCAGGGCGGGTTCAGGAGGCGCGAAGGTACTCGTCGGTGGGCAGCACGCTGTACCCGCTGGTAGAGGAGGCCATCAGGAGGCTCTCCACCGCGGCCCTGGCCGTGTCCAGGGAGAGGAAGCAGGGGACCTTGCGCTCCACCGCCGCCCGGCGGATATGGAACCCGTCCCTCAGGGAGGAGGGCGCCTGGGACACCGTGTTCACCACCCCGGCCACGAGGCCTTCGTTGATTACGTCAACCACGTTGGGGTGCCCCTCGCCCAGCTTCTTGGTGATCATGGTCACGGGCAGCCCCAGGGCCCGGACCATGGCGGCGGTCCCCTCGGTGGCGTACAGGTCCAACCCCGCCTGGGCCAGCTCCCGCACCAGGGGCACCGCCCCCGCCTTGTCCTGGTCGGCGATGCTTATCAGCACGGCGTTGCCCTGCCTCAGGCTCAGGTCGGCGGCCGCCAGGGCCTTGGTCAACGCTCCCTGGAAGTGGGTGTCGACCCCCATGACCTCGCCCGTGGACTTCATCTCGGGCCCCATGTACCAGTCGACGCCGACCAGCTTGGACATGGAGAACACTGGGGCCTTGATGCCCACGATCTTCTGCCTCTTCCAGAGGCCTCCCTGGTATCCCATGTCCCGCAGGCTCCGGCCCAGCATCACCCGCGTGGCCAGATTGACCGCCGGCACCCCGGTGACCTTGGAGATGAAGGGCACCGTCCGGCTGCTCCTGGGGTTCACCTCCAGCACGTACACCGACGTGCCGCCGCCGGCCTCCATGGGGCTCCTGGGGCTGCGGTACGTGGGGCCCCCGACGATGACGAACTGGACGTTCATCAGCCCACGGATGTCCAGGGCGAGCCCGATGCGGGTCGTGTAGTCCACGATGGTGTCGACCTCTTCCTCGGTGAGGTTGAGGCCGGGATAGATGGCAATGGAGTCTCCGCTGTGGACTCCGGCCCTCTCGATGTGCTCCATTATTCCGGGCACCAGCACATCGCGGCCGTCGCAGACGGCGTCAACCTCGCACTCCTTGCCCTCCAGGTACTTGTCGATGAGCACGGGCCTGCCCTGGCCCGCGTCGGCGGCGGTGGTCAGGTACCGGATCACCTCGCTGGCGTTCTGGATGATGTCCATGGCCCGGCCGCCGAGAACGTAGCTGGGCCGCAGGACCACCGGGTACCCTATGTCCTCGGCGACCCTCAGGGCCTCCTCCACCGACGTGACCGTGGCCCCGGGGGGCTGGGGAATGCCCTGCCGCGCCAGGAACTCCTCGAACCGGTGGCGGTCCGACGCGATGTCGATGGCTTCCGCCCTGGAGCCCAGCAAGGGCAGCCCGGCCTGGGACAGGCTCTGGGACAGGTCAATGGCCGTCTGCCCGCCGAACTGGACCACCGTCGGGGGCGCCTCGTGGTCCTGGGTCTCGCTGTCGAGAATATCGCGGAGGCTCTCCTCGTCCAGGGGCTCGAAGTACAGCCGGTCGCTGGTGTCGAAGTCGGTAGACACGGTCTCGGGGTTGGAGTTGACCATGATACTCCGGACGCCCTCTTCCCGTAGGGCCCAGGCGGCGTGAACGCTACAGTAGTCGAACTCTATCCCCTGGCCGATGCGGATAGGACCGCTCCCCACCACCAGGGCCTTCGGGCCCTCCAGGGGCGGCGCCTCGTTCTCCTCCTCGTAGGTGCTGTAGTAGTAGGGGGTGACCGCCTCGAACTCCGCGGCGCAGGTGTCCACCATCTTGTAGACGGGGAGGATGTCCCAAGCCTTGCGCATCTCCCTGACGCGCTCGGAGAGCACGTCGGCCAGGTCTCCCACCTGCACGTCGGAGAAGCCCAGCCTCTTGGAGGCCCGCAACAGCTCGGGGGTCAGCGACTCGCTCAGCAGCCGGGCCTCCATCCTGACGATGCGGGCCACGGCGTGGACGAACCAGGGGTCCACCAGGCTGCGCCGGGAGACCTCCTCGGGCGGGACTCCCCGGCGCAGGGCATGGGCGATCTGCCACAGCCGCAGGTCCGTGGGCCTCAGGTCCCTGAGGCGGGAGCCGTCGCTCTCACGGCGCCAGGCCGGGTCCTCCCACAGGAGGGAGCGCCCGCCGATCTCCAGGGAACGCACCGCCTTCTGCAGCGCAGCCTCGAAGGAGCGGTCGATGGCCATCACCTCTCCCGTGGCCTTCATCTGAGTGGTTAGGGTCCGGTCCCCAGACGGGAACTTGTCGAAGGGCCACCGGGGAATCTTCACCACACAGTAGTCCAGGGCCGGCTCGAAGGCCGCCAGGGTCCTACCGGTAATGGGGTTGGGTATCTCGTCCAGCCGCTTGCCCACGGCGATCTTCGCGGCGACCCGGGCGATGGGGTAGCCGGTGGCCTTGCTGGCCAAGGCGGAGCTGCGGCTGACCCGCGGGTTCACCTCGATTACGTAGTAGGGGGACTCGGGTTCCCAGTTGGCGCCCAGGGACTCCTCCACGGTGGGATGGGGAGGTATGGCGAACTGGATGTTGCAGCCCCCCTGGATGCCCAGGGCCCGGATGATCCGGATTCCGGCGCTGCGGAGCATCTGGTGCTCCCGGTCGGTGAGGGTCTGGCTGGGAGCGACGACGATGCTGTCGCCGGTATGGACGCCCATGGGGTCCAGGTTCTCCATGTTGCAAACTGTGATGCAGTTGTCGGCGCCGTCGCGGATAACCTCGTACTCGAGCTCCTTCCAGCCCACCAGCGAGCGCTCCAGGAGGACCTGGCTGATGGGGCTGGCGGCCAGCCCGCCGCTGACGATGGCCAGGTACTCCTCCATGGTGCGGGCCAGGCCGCCGCCGGTACCGCCCAGGGTGTACGCCGGTCGCACGACCAGGGGAAGCCCCATCTCCTTCGCGGCGCGCTCGGCATCCCCCATGGACGACACCGTGACGCTGGGCGGCTGGGGCTCGCCGATGCCGGCCAGCAGGTCCTGAAACCTGCCCCGGTCTTCGGCGTTGCGGATGGTCTCCAGGGGGGTGCCGAGGAGGCGAAGGTCGTACCGTTCCAGGAGCCCGGCGTCGGCCATCTCCACCGCCAGGTTGAGCCCGGTCTGGCCCCCCAAGGTGGGAAGCAGGCCGTCGGGCCGCTCCCGGGCTAGTATCCGCTCCATGACGTCGACGGTCAGGGGTTCGATGTACACGGCGTCGGCCACGCCCCGGTCGGTCATGATGGTGGCGGGGTTGGAGTTGACGAGGACCGTGGACACGCCCTCCTCCCGGAGGGCCTTGCACGCCTGGGTTCCCGCGTAGTCGAACTCGGCCGCCTGCCCTATGACGATGGGGCCGGAGCCGATGACCAGCACTTTCCTGGGTCTACTCTGCATGATGCCTCGGGGGCGATGCTCGGGGGCGATGCCCGCGGGCTATCATACAACCGCAGGTGTGGGTCCACAAGGGGCGGATGGATGCCGGCTGCGCCGGGGGTCACTCGATGGGCAGAGGCGCGGGCAGATGGATGAGACCCTCGGCGGACAGGGCGTTGAGGAGCTGGAAGGCGAAGTGGGAGAACAGCTTCAGCTCCTCCTCGGTGGCGGTGGACGGCGGATCGCTCTCTTCCCACATCTCCCTGGACAGCACCTTCAGGCCGGTGCCCTCGCTTTCTCCCTCTCCCACCTGTATGAAGGCCACGGCGGGGTCCGTCCCGTTGGGACCCACAGGGGCCAGGGGCTTGACGGCCAGGTTCCAATTGGCCCCGATCACGCCGTTGACGGGTTCCAACCTGTAGCTGTGGCCCCCAAAGTCGAAACTGGGAACGGACCGGTCCAGGAAGGAGATGACGTCTTCCAGGCTGAGCTCCAGCTCCACGTCTATCCCCTCCTCTAGAAAGAACTCGGCAAAGGACACGAACAGACCTCCCGGTAGGTTGTGGCCAGTGACGCCCTCGCAACAAGGGACGGGCGCGGACTGCGACCCTATTCTGTCCCGGGGCGGCGCGACGGTTCAAGGAGGTTTCCACCCCCCTTTCCTCCACTTTGGGCGGGCCTCACGGCCTGCCGCGCCACTCATCCTCGGTGAGCCGGTCCCCTTCCTCCCGACCGTCGCCCCGGTCCCTGAGCCGCCGCATGAGGAAGCCCAGGGACATGACGCCGACCACGGCCAGGGCCAGTACGGCGATGGCCAGGGTGTCGAAGAACTGGAAGGGCAGACCGTTGCGGGGTCCTGGGTCAGGCCGGCCGCCGGATTCGCCCTCGTGCTCCGTGGAGGGGGCCCTTCCGGCCTCCTCGGCAGGCCCCTCTCTCTGCAGCGCGCTGCCGGAGGGCCCAGGGATGTCCTCGCCGGTCAGGGCGGACGCCCACCTCCGGTCCAGCCCCTCCTGGTCGAACCCGTAGGCCGTCTCCAGGGCATGGTCTATGGACCGCCCCCAGTGCAGGTGACTTAGAAGCTCCCGGAACGTCGAGTCACCGTAGCTCTCCAGGAGGTATCCAACGACGCTCTCCGACTTGCGGTAGAAGTCGGAGATGGCGGAGGGGGTCCCGGTCACGGACTGCATGTGCCTCAGGGGAACGCGCAAGGGGTCGTCGCTGCCCGCCATGCTCCGTCGAAAGTCTCCCGAGCGGGTCTCGACGTAGCTGGCGAACCCCTCGTTGAGCCACCCGGGGATCCTGGCCGTGGGGGAGTCCACCGCGGCCTCCAGCAGGATGTGGGCCGACTCGTGGAGGACCAGCCTGGGGTGCAGGCCGACTCCGATGAACACGCCCCGGTCGGGAAAGGCGTAGCCCGCGAAGACTCCCCGTTCAGTGGTGGTGCGGCTCTGGACGGGAAAGGCGTCCCTCGCCTCGGCCTGGGAGTTGTAGAGGACGCCCCGCATGGGGCGCTCCAGCTCCATTTCCAGCAGGTCGCCGATCTCCCGCAGGGGCCCCTCCACGGCCTCGGCAAGGCTCCGGAGCTGCCGGCCGGAGACGTCGTGGGAGAAGATGGTCAGGGGACCCACGGTGGTCGTGTCCCACCGGTAGCGGTCGTCCACGTAGAAGAGGGTGTTGCGCTCGGTGTCGAACACCGACGAGCTGGCGTCCCGGATCTGGTAGTAGTACTCGATCTCCGTGCCCGGGGGCAGGTAGTCGACCCCCCGCAGGTCCAGCCTGAAGCTGGTCTCCACGCGAGGCGAGGGGTCCACGTCGGGGTATGCGTACATCCAGACCTGGGAGGGCGGGATACGGAAGTATATCTTCACCTCCTGGATGTCCGACGGGGCCTCGACTCCCAGGTTGAATACCACGTCGCCGGGGAAGTGGACGCTGCCCTCGTTGGTGAAGACGTCTATGTCCCCGCCGGCGGCCGTCACCATGGTGGGGGACGCCACGGCCGCCGCCAACAGGGCGGAGAGAGCCAGGGCCAGGACTGGAAGGACCGGTCTCATCGCCATACGCCTTCGGATGATAGTACGCGGGGGTACGATCATATGGACTCATTATAACCCTGCGGGGCGCTGGGGCGTACCGGACAGCCTGAACGGAGGCAGGTCCAAGAAACTCAACTCGCCCGACCCCGTCACTCCCGAGGAAGCGGGAGTCCAATAGGCCCAGGTGTGGATTCCCGCGTGCGCGGGAATGACGGTGGGCAGGCGGAGGCGGAGCCTGGCCCTTTCCGCCGGAGGGCTGTAGGGGCCGGGATGCCGCTAGAGGGCCGCGGCGTGCCCGTCTCCCCGGGGGTCCGAGGCTCCATGGAGAAGTCCCGACTCGGGGTCGCGGACGATGACCTGCACCTTGCTGCTGGCGGGGTCCAGGTACGCCGTCCTGTGGCCCATGGACTCCAGCCCTGCCCTGGTCTCCTGGGAGAAGCCGGGCTCCATCTGGACCACGAAGGGCTTGTCGATGTTCTCCGGGTCTCCCGATGGGAAGCTCAGCCACCGGGGCGCGTCCACGGCGTCCTGGGCTTCCATGCCATGGTCCAGCAGGTTGGAGACGACCTGGGGGTTGGCCTGCACCTGGAAGTCTCCTCCGGGGGTCCCGCCCAGGATCACGGGCTCGCCGTCCTTGAAGACCATGTAGCAGTTGAGGGTGTGGATGGTGCGCTTGCCCGGGGCGATGATGTTGGCGTGCCCCTGTTCGAGGCTGAAGCCCCTGCCGGCCCGGTTGTTGAAGTTGATGCCCGTGCCCTCAGCCAGGAACCGAGATCCGAAGGACTGGGAGAGGCTGTGGATGAAGGAGACGCAGTTACCCTGGCCGTCGGCCACGCAGAAGTAGCTGGTGTCCCCGTCGGCCTCGGGCACGGCCACGGCTGCCTGGGAGACCCGGGAGGGGTCGATGTCCCGCCGCCGCTCCTCGGCATACTCCTTGGATATGAACCGCTCCAGGGGCCAGTCGACGAACCTGGGGTCCCCGGCATGCCGGTTGCGGTCCTCGAAGGCCAGCTTCTTGGCCTCCACCATCAGGTGGACCGCCTCGGCGGTGTTGTGCCCTAGCGAGCCAAGGTCATACCCCTCCATCAGGTTCAGTATCTCCAGCATCACGAACCCCTGGGAGGGGGGTCGCACCTGGTACACCGTGTGGCCGCGGTAGGTGGTCGATATGGGGGGCTCGTAGACCTCGGTGGCATGGTTGGCGAAGTCCTCCTCGGTAAAAAGGCCGCCAGCGTCGCGAAGGGCCTTCACCATGCGCCTGGCCAGGTCGCCCCGGTAGAACTCCTCGGGTCCGCCCTCGGCGACCAGCCTCAAGCTGCGGGCCAGGTCCTTCTGCACCAGCAGGTCGCCGCCCCGGTATCCCCGGCCGTTCTTCATCAACACGGCGCTGGTGGAGGGATAGAGGCTGAGGGGCTTCACGGCCGAGGTGAAGGAGCTGCCGATCTTGGGAGAGATGGGGAAGCCCTCCTCGGCGTATCCGATGGCGGGCTGCATGAGCTCCTTGAGGGAGCGGGTGCAGAACCTGGAAACGATGGTCTCCCAGGCGTCCACCTCTCCCGGAACGGAGACTGCCAGGGGGCCGTTGAGGGGCATGTTGCTATATCCCTTGGACCAGTAGAAGTCGGGCGTGGCGCCGGTGGGAGCGGCGCCGCTGCCGTTGACCCCCCACAGCTTGCCCGAGGAGGCCTCGTACAGCAGGGCGAACACGTCCCCGCCGAGCCCGCACATGGGCGGCAGGGTCACCGTCTCGGTGGCGGCGACGGCGATGGCCGCGTCGAAGGCGTTGCCCCCTTCGGCCAGGACCATGATCCCCGTGGAGCATGCCTGGGGAGACGTGGAGCAGATGATGCCCCGGTTGGAAAACACAACGCTGCGGGACGGACCGGTTGCCGCCATGTCGGGACCTCCTCGTATCTATGCCGGGCGCGAGATAGCCAAGTTTAGGCGGCTTCCCGCGACGGTGTCAAGGACGGGCCGGTCGCGCGACTTCTCGCCCGTGGCCCACCACCGTCATTCCGGCCACCGAGCCGAAATCCAGGGTTAGGGGGACTCCAAGGCACGCGGCCATCCACGCCTCGATATACCGGACTTCCGTATTCGCGGGGGCTCCGGCTGTTGAAAACTGGTGGTGGACGCGATAACGTATATCCATTCCAAGCGGGAGGTCCCATCAGTGATAGAGGTCCCCAAGCGGTTCCACGACGAGATGATAGCCCATGCCCTTGAGGACGACTCGATAGAGTGCTGCGGAGTGCTGGCGGGGACCAACGGCGAGCTCCACAAGCTGTTCCGGATGACCAACGTGGACAATAGCCCCTACCGGTTTAGCTGGGACTCAAAGGAGCTGATCAAGGTGTGGAACGAGATGGAGGACAACGGCTGGGAGCACCGGGTCGTGTACCACTCCCACACCCACTCCCAGGCCTACCCTTCGGCCACCGACATCAGGCTGGCGGCCTGGCCCGAGGCCTACTACATGATCGTGTCCCTCATGGACAGGGAGCAGCCCGTGGTGAGGGCCTTCCGCATTCAGGACGGCGCCGTCTCGGAAGAGGAGATACGCACGGTCTGAGGGTGTGGGCCACCCTGCTTCTCCCGGCCCTGCTGGGCGCGGCCCTAGCCGCATGCTCCGGCACGGGCGGCCAGCCCACCCACACTCCCCCGGCGGCCACGCCCTCGACCCCCACTGAGACGCCCGCCGCGCAGCCCACCTCCCCTCCCCAGCAGCGGGAGGTCCCGCCGGCGCCACCGCCGCCCGGACCCGCGCCCACCGCCACGCCTCCGCCGCTGCCCGTTGCCGTACCCGAGGCGCCCCCTCCGTCGCCGGAGCGACAGAGCGCCTGGGTCCGGGACCGGGTCGACGCGGTGGCGGTCCTGTACCACGTGTCCGACGAGGGGCGGCGCTGGCTGGAGGGCTACGACCTGCGCCAGATGGTGGGGCAGCCCGGCTGGTTCGGCAGCTTCGGCAACCGGAGCTGGGCCGGGGTCGGCCAGGCCATTCCCCACGTGGTCCTCCACGAGCTGAGCCACTCCTACTTCGGCGCTTTCCCCGTGTCTGGGAGGCCCGACCTGACCTGGGAGCCGGCCCCCGAGGAGTCGGCGGCGTTGAGACAGTACCGTGCCGACCTGGTGACCTTCATGTACCAGCCGCCGGACCAGTACGAGCCGCTGAGGGAGCGTTTGAGAAACCTGCCCAACGTGTCCAAGGGCGACTACCCCGACCTGTACCACTTCGGCGAGGCGGACCTGCTCCACACCACGGGCGGCAACCTGGCCCTCATTCCCCCGATACTGCGCAAGTACTTCGACCGCTTCCTGGTCGGAGGCCGCTTCGACGACTGGCCCGAAGCCATGGCGTGGTACCTGGGGCTGCCGGGGGACCAGCGCCGGGTCGCAGACCAGTACATAGGCGTGACCCATATACCCCTGGGCGTCTACGAGGGCCCCTCGGGCGTCTACGGGGGCATGGACCCGGGGCGCGCCGGCGGCTTGCCACCGGACGTCGTCCGGGTGATCGAGAGGGAGGAGAGGCAGCGCCTCGGGGACTTCGCCGACCAGTTCGACCTGGTGCTGAGCAAGGAGCTCAGCCTCGTGGACGCGGCGAACGTGGACCGCAGCTTCCAGTTCTGGCGGGGATATCTCCGGGAGATACTGGGCCTCCATCGCCGGTACCCGGAGGTCCTGCCCTCGGCGTCGGGCCGCGGCCCCGAGCTGGCGGAGGCCCTGGACCTGTTCATCGAGGCGGAAAACATACCCGAGGAGGACCGCACGGCCTACTTCCGAGAGGGGATGGGGGACCCGTTCCTGGTGAACTTCGCCGTGCTGGCGCCCACCCGGGTGATGATCGACCTGTTCGGCAGGCCCTCGGAGGACATACCGCTGAGCTCGGTGGAGGGGGTGGTGGGCAGCTTCGCGCGCCGGCTGGCCGAGTACGCCCGCCGCATCGACCGGGTGCTGGCGGCCGGCCGGGACGCCCCGGCGGAGGGCGCGGCCCGGCTGGAGCAACTCCTGGACGGCCTGTCCGACGAGCGCCAGGAGAAGGACCTGGTCCTGCTGTTCGACATGATGCAGGACGTCGACAGGGACACGGCCCGGGATCTGCTGGGCCGCCTGTCCGACGACGCCATACTGCGTATGCTCCGCAACAAGCCGTCGGCGGTGCGCGGCGGGGCCGTGTCTCCCCAGCGCCTGTTGGAGGCGCTGGACATCACCACCGGCGAGGGGCCGGACAGGATAGCCCAGGGCCTCCGTACCCTGCTGGAGGAGAGCTCGGGCAACTTCCAGATCGACGAGCCCGCCTCCCACGCCGCGTACAGGGTCATCCTGGACCTGGCCGCGCAGGACCCCGGGGCCGCCCTGGGCCTGCTGGGCGATGCCGGGGTGCCCCTGCTGGACTTCGTCGAGGCCTTCCCCCGGGAGGCGTCGGAGCTGCTGTCGTCGGACGTGGGGGCGGCGACGGCCCTGGTCTCGCAGCCAGAGGGCCTGGCCAGGAGCCCCCACGGGCTCATACACGGCCTGGTCCACGTGGACCCGGAGCTGGCCGCCGGCATCGTCGCGGAGATGGACCGGAGGGGCCGGTATGAGACGGTGGTCGAGGCGGTCATGGCCCCGGCCTACGACGCCGACCGGCTGCGGGCCTTCCCCGGCCTCGGTCTATCCCTGGAGAAGGACGCCCGGTACCTGGTGCGCCTCCTGCGGGAGCGGGGCGGCGAATGGCTCCAAGAGCGCATGGCCGAGGGCGCGGCCCTGTACCGGGACCGGGTGGAGCGCGGAGACGTCCCGCCGGACTTCCTGGACGGCTACCGGCGCACCGTGCAGGAGGCCGCGGCCACCCTGGAGGCGGAGGAGGACCGGCGGGCGTTACGGGAAGCCGTGGCCGGGGCCCTGGGGCCGCCGTAGCGGGCCGGGCGCAGCGGGGTCAAGGTCAGAGGCGGGAGGCGATCCGCTCCCCCATCTGGGTGGTGGTGGTCGCGCTCTCCGGCTGGGCGGCGATGTCCGGGGTACGCAGCCCTTCGTCCAGGGCCGCCTCCACCGCCTGCTCCACCACAGCGGCCTCCTCGGTGAGGCCCAGGGAGTAGCGCAGCATCAGCGCGACGCTCAGGATGGCGGCGATGGGGTTGGCGATGCCCCGGCCGGCGATGTCTGGCGCGGTGCCGTGGATGGGCTCGTACAGCCCCCGGGCCCTGCGGCCCTCGGTGGGTATCTCCGCCAGGCTGGCCGAGGGGAGGAGGCCCATGGATGCGGTCAACACCGCCGCCTCGTCGGTGAGGATGTCGCCGAAGGTGTTCTCCGCTACGATGACGTCGAACCTGGAGGGCCGCTGGATTAGCTGCATGGCGCAGTTGTCCACCAGGATGTGCTCCAGCTCCACGTCGGGGTACTCCTCTCCCAGCTCCGTTGCCACCTGACGCCAGAGCCTGGAGGTCTCCAGCACGTTGGCCTTGTCCACCGAGGTGAGCTTTCCCGAGCGTCTGCGGGCCAGCTCGAAGCCGACCCGGAGCACCCTCTCGATCTCGGCCTGGCTGTACCTGAGGGTGTCCACGCCGGTCCAGCCCCGGCGCGTGCGGCGCCGGTTCTTGGGCAGAGCGTAGTAGAGCCCGCCGGTCAGCTCGCGGATGACCACCATGTCCACCCCATGCAGCACGCCGGGCTTCAGCACGCTGGACTCCACCAGGTCGGGAAACACCTTGACGGGACGGATGTTGGCGAACAGGGAGAGGGCCTTGCGTATCTCCAGGATGCCGTCCTCGGGGCGTACCCCGGCCTTAGGGTCGTCCCATTTGGGCCCCCCGACTGCGCCGAACAGCACCGCGTCGGCGTCCCGGGCCATCTCCATGGTCTCGGGCCGCAGGGGAACGCCGTGCTTGTCTATGGCTATTCCGCCCACGTCGTCGTAGGTGAGGTGGAAACGGTGGCCGAACCTGCTCCCAACCTTCTCCAGGACCTTGACTCCCTCGGCTATCACCTCCGGCCCGATGCCGTCGCCGGACAGTACCGCGATGTCGAACTCCATACATGTCCTCCCGGGCGCTCTGAATCGGTCGCTTCAGACCCATGGCGTGCCCTTCGGTCGAACTCGGGCTTTCCCGTACTCTCGGGCCACGACTCGACCGGGCCGTGCCGGGTACCATTATACGGGGAATCCCCGCCGGGGGTAGTGGTCTGCCCGGCCTCCGGCGGGAGGAGGGTCCCGTTGACCTACTTCCTGCTGGTCGCCCTGGGAGGCGCCGCCGGCGCGATGGCCCGCTACGGCGTGGACCGGGTGGTGTTCGCCCACCTGGCCTCGGCGCTGGTGGCCACCGCCATCGTGAACGTGTCGGGCTCCTTCGCGCTGGGCCTGCTGGCCGGGTTCCTGGGACCGCGGTCCGGCTGGCCCGACCAGGTGACCATGCTGGTCGCCGTGGGGTTTCTCGGCTCCTACACCACCTTCTCGACCCTGAGCCTGGCCACGGTGACGCTGCTGGAGGAGGGCAACGTGTCCGGGGCGGCGGTGAACCTCACGGCCACGGTGGTCCTGGGCCTGGCCGCAGCCTTCGCCGGCCTGCTGCTGGGCCGCGCCGTGGCTTGAAGGACGGGCTATGCTGCCGCGCTGACACAGGCCCACGGCCGGTGGGCCGGGGCGGGAATTGTTCCTCCGGAGGAACAATCAAGGGTCAATTCCGCCACAGGCGCGAGAGCCTCTGTACCTCCTCAGGGCCGGGCTGGATTCGTTCCTCCGTTGGAACGAATAAGGGGCGAATGGGTCACGGGTACTCGCTTGCCCATGTAGCCTCTAGCGATGGTTTACCCGTCGTTAGAGGCGCCCCAGCTTGCGGCCAGGGCCTCGTTTGCCCGCTTGCGGACGTCTGGCGGATCTTCCTTGCCTGTCCACCCAAGAACGTATACCGGCTGCTCGGTCCCATATAGATCACAATGTGTCAAGACCTTCAGCAGCACCCAGCCGTCGGCGAGGTAGTAGTTGACATTGTTGCGGTCTTCCCGGTGAAATAACTCCTTGATTCGCTTGACGCTGCGAATACTCTCCTCAGGCATATGTCCTCCTTACAGCATCTATCGGTTGCCCATGTAGCCTCTATCCATCGTCCCCGGACACCATCTTGGGCAACTTCAGCCACGCTATCTGCTCCAGAGCTTCGAAGATTTGGTCATAGTAACGCATACCAACAGGATGGCTGTTGGGCGCTTGTTGTTTCAATAGGTCACTGAGGATAAAGGCACGCCGTACCTGGCGAATCTCATCGAATGTTAGCTCGGAAGAACGGCCGTCCAGTGCTAGCTGAAGTTCCCTTCTCATTCCGTCGAACAACACATAGCGGAATGCGGATGAGGGCGGTCTGTTCGGGTCAGAGGGCAAATCGGTGTCCTCAGGTACACCGTATATCTGTGCTCTGTCGGTCGCTATCATCTCTCGGATATGGCTAATCTGTTCTCTCCTCTTCAACTTTGAATCAACCAGTCCGTAGCACCCCAGGATCACAGAGACTACCACACCGGCGGCAACACCTGAGATTATGCCATTGAGTATTGCGCCCATCGGTCACCCCTCCCACGTTAGCCTCCGCCAGCCGTGCTACCGTATGATTTCAACGCTTGGCGCAGATGCTAAATTGAATTCGTCCAAGTTCATGGGCGCTTACTTTCTCGGGATGGTGACCAATCTCCTGGCACCCGGGGCTCTATTCATTCCAGTCTAAAGGTGTGACGCTGTGGACTGCAATCACTCCATGTCAGTCTGTGGCGGTGACAGGGTTCAGACAGCCAGGAACCCCCTCCAGCGGCCCGTGGGTCCCGGCCTGCGCCGGGGGACGACGGTTGGGGGTAGGCCTTCACAAGGCCCTGCGCATCCTGGAGCAGGCTGGAGGCCGGAGGAGCCCCGAAAGCGCCCGCTGCGGGTCACCGGACGTGGTCGGGCAGGGGGGCCAGGAGGTCCATGAGGGGGGCGAGGCCGTCCTGGTCCTCCAGGGTGTCGACGGTGTCCAGGATTCTGGATACGTGGTCCGGGTCGATGACCTGGGAGGCCGTGGTGGTGAACTTGCTCCGGATCTCGCCGGCTTCGGATACGTGCCCCACGCCGTCGACCCGGCGCGTGTACCGGGCCCCGGACCTGGTGTGCACCGCCACCTTGCTGACCCGGAGGTGGCTCTCGCGGAAGAGCCGCTCGCACTCGTCGTCGAAGGAGAGCTCCACCCTGCGGGCCAGGTCGCGCACCTGCGGGCTGGCGGCGGTGCTGTCGCAGTACCAGCCGGGCCCGCCGTCGCCGGCCGCCAGCGCGGCAGCCACCTGGTAGGGCATGCTGAACTGGAGGTCCGAAAGGCCCTGGGGGTCCCGGTCGTCGAAGCCTATGCCGTCCTGCTTGTTGGTGACCACCTGGATGCTCTCGACGTCCTGGGGAGTGACGCCGTGGTCCCTGGCGATCTCCAGGACTCCCGATACGGCCGTGTGGGTTATGGCGCAGCCCGGGTACACCTTCGAGGTGAACTGGGGCAGGTAGTACCTGGACCCCAGGTCCGCGGTCAGCCTCTCCTCGTGGAAGATGTCCATCCCCACCATCCTGGATATGCCCTTGTCGCCGTCCAGGACGTGGTTTTCCTGGAGCATCCGGAGGCCCTGCCGGGCCGATACCGCCGCGAATGCTCCGGTCATGCACATCCAGGCCCAGCCCTGCTTGATGTCCTTCCTGGGGGTGAGTCCCTCGTCCCCCACCCACTTGTACCAGCCGGGCACCGGGGTGTAGATGCCTGCCATGCCCACCGCGGACAGCATCTCGTCCTCGTCCAGCCCCAGGGCCCTGCCCGCGGCGCAGACGGCGGCGAACACGGACAGGGTCTCTCCCCCGATCTTCTGGGACTGCTCCAGGGTCATGTCCATGGAGTGGACTATCCGGGCGGCGCCCTCGTATCCCGCCACCACGCTGGCGATTAGCTCCCTCCCTGAGATGCTCCGGGACTCCCCGGCGGCCATTGCCGCGGGGACGGCCATGGCCCCCAGCCAGGTGGCGCACCTGCCGCTCTCGCTGCGGGTGTAGTCGCAGTAGTCGAGCATGGTGGTCAACGCGGCGTTGCCGAAGGCCGCCGCGGACACGGACACCCGGTCGCCGTCGCCGATGAGGGTGGCCTCGGGTCTTCCGCTACCAAGGCTCCCGGCCAGGTCCAGGAAGGTCCGGGACAGGGCCAGGGGGTAGCCTCCGATGCAGTTGCCCACGGCATCCAGGATGGCCAGCTTGCCCTTCTCGACCACCTCCGGTGGAAGGTCTTCGAACCTAAGGCCGGAGAGGTAGCTTGCCAGTGTTCTCGTAGACGACACTTCTCTTCCTCCACGTTGGGTTGTCTCCGCGGTGTCCCTTTTCCGCAGCGATGCGGTTGTGCGCCCCGGCGGCGCGCTGCGGGGCCACACGCCCGATTATAGTGACCTGCGACCCCGGATGTCTTCCCCGGAAACGCCTTGGGCTTGAGGAGGGCGCATCCTGCCCCGTCATTCCGGCTCGGGGGCCGGCATCCGGGGGTACGTGGATTCCCGCGTACGCGGGAATGACGACGGTGGGGCGCGGGAATGACGACGGGGGGGCTGCGAGCGCACTTTCATGGCAATGCCATTTGGCCGGGGCTCAGGCCCGACACGTGGGGCGGCAGCTAGGGATGACAGTGATGCCGCCACAGGTATAGAATCTATCCAAGGCCGAAGTGGCGGAATGGTAGACGCGACGGTCTCAAAAACCGTTGGGGGCAACCCCGTGCCGGTTCGACTCCGGCCTTCGGCACCAGCCCGGATGCCCGACTACCTGATATGGGGCTACCCGGAGGACGGCACCGTGGCCCCGGCGCGTCGGCGTGAACGCGCCCTAGTCGGTGGCGAGGTCCGAGGACCGGGAGAGGTCCCTGGTGGCCCTGCAGACCAACGCGAACAGGGCCACGGCCCCCGCCGCGCCGACCAGGGGCCCGACCCAGTATATCCAGTGGTGGCTCCACGCCACCCCCACGAGGGCCGGCCCGAATGATCTGGCGGGGTTCATGGACGCGCCGGAGATGGGGCCGCCGAAGGTTGCCTCGAGGCCCACGGTGGCGCCGATGAGGACGGGGGCGGCCCACTGGAGGTCCCAGCGGCTGCTGGACACGTAGAGTATCACCCCCATCAGCAGGAAGGTCAGCAGGACCTCCAGGCCAAGGGACTCCCAGACGCTTCCCGAGGGCATGGTGGCGCCCATCTGGGCCTGGGAGCCCAGGGCGGCGAGCAGCAGCAGGCTGGCGGCGGCGGCGCCCGCGAGCTGAAAGACCACGTACAGCGGAACGTCCCGCCACGGGAACCGGCCCGCCATGGCCAGGCCCAGGGTAACGGCGGGGTTGATGAAGGCCCCGGAGACGTGCCGGGTGGCATAGATCATGGCCGTCACGGCGATTCCGAAGCTCAGCCCGATGCCGGCCTGGGTCACGCGGCCGCCGGTGAGCGCGTCCACCATGATGCTGCCGGTGCCTATGAGCACCATGCCGAAGGTGCCGAGCAGCTCGGCAGCGTAGCGCCAGATAATGGGTGGAAGGGCCATGGCCAGCCTAGTACTTGGATACGTTGACTTCGGTCAGCTGGCCGGTGGCCAGGAATATGGCCCTCTCGGCCACGTTGGTGGCACGGTCGGCGATGCGTTCCAGGTCGTGGGCCACCCACAGGAGGTACGTGGCCTTCCTGATGGTGGCGGGGTCCTCGATCATGTAGGTGAGGAGCTCGCGGTACACCTGGTCGTACAGGGCGTCCACCTCGTCGTCCTCGTCGCAGACCCGGCGGGCGATCTCCGTGTCCCGGGCGACGAAGGCGTCGAGGCTCCGACGCAGCATGGCGACGGCCCTGTCCGCCATGCGGGGAATGTCCAGCAGGGGCTTGAGGGTGCCCTCCTCCCCCATCATGAGGCTTATCCGCCCGATGCCCTCGGCGTAGTCGCCCATGCGCTCCAGCTCGACGGAGATGTGCAGGATGGCGATGAGGACGCGAAGGTCTCCCGCCATGGGCTGCTGGGTTGCCATCAGGTCTATGCAGCGCTCCTCGATCTCGAAGCGCTTCTTGTCTATGAGGTCGTCGTCCTGGACCACGCGGGACGACTCCTTCAGGTCCCTTCGGACCAGGACGTCCATGGACTTCACTATAGCATTTTCCACCATGCTGCCCAATACAAGCACCTGGTCCCGAAGGGTCCGCAGCTCCCTGTCGAAGCTCGTCCTGGACGTAGCGTGTGAGCTCAACCGAACCTCCCCGTGATGTACGCCTCGGTCCGCTCGTCGTTGGGGTTGGTGAAGATCTGGCGGGTCTGCCCGTACTCCACCAGGTGTCCCGCCCTGTCCTCGTCGGTGGTCACGAAGGCGGTATCGTCGGACACCCGAGCGGCCTGCTGCATATTGTGGGTGACTATGACGATGGTGTAG
>JAGWBJ010000002.1 GCA_021295955.1 Dehalococcoidia bacterium
TCGTTCGCCACTACTCAGGGAATCTCGGTTGATTTACTCTCCTCGAGGTACTTAGATGTTTCAGTTCCCTCGCTTACCCTTCCGCCTTAAGACGGAATTCCCCGGCTCAACACCGAGGAGGGTTACCCCATTCGGGCATCCCCGACTATGCCTGCTAGACGGCTCATCGAGGCTTTTCGCAGCCTTGCCGCGCCCTTCTTCGGCCCTTGGCCCCTAGGCATCCACCGTAGGCCCTTAATAACTTGACCCACGCTAGGAACTCCAAACGTTCCTTATTCTCTTTTTAACGTGCGGAGCGGCGGCTGGGTTATCCCGAAGCCGCCGCTCAGGGTTCACCCAGCTATGTGTCTACTCAGACGTTTCGCATCGTCAATACCGCTACTCGCAGTAATTATAGGGGCACCCACCGTCGGGAGTCAATAGCTCGGCGCAGCCGATTCCCCAGCCCCGGGGCCCGCCCAAGCCGTGTTGAACCCCGGCATCTCCTGGCGTATGATAGCGGGCATCCGGGAGACGGGGAGGGAATTTATGGCTACTGTGGTCGTGGGCACCGGCGACTACATGTTCGACGTGAAGAGGAACTGGGGCAAGCTGCCCGTGGGGTGGGAGTTCCGGGACGTCTCGGGCGTTGGCGTCGACTCCCAGGACCGCCTGTACGTCTACCAGCGGGGAGAGCACCCCGTGGTCGTGTTCGACCGCGACGGAAACTTCATCTCCTCCTGGGGGGACCGCATCACCGACGACGCCCATCACATCAAGATCGGCCCCGACGACCACGCCTATCTCGCCGACCGGGACGGGCACCAGGTGTACAAGTTCACCCTGGACGGGGAGCTGGTCATGTCCCTGGGCCGAAAGCACTATCCCTCCCTTCAGGCCCCCTTCAACCACCCGACGTGCGTGGCCGTGGCGCCGACGGGCGAGATATACGTCTCCGACGGCTACGCCAACTCTGTGGTGCACAAGTTCGCCCCCGACGGCGAGCTGATGTTCACGTGGGGCTCCCCCGGCACCGGCCCGGGCCAGTTCTGGGTGCCCCACGCCATTGCCCTGGACAGCGAGGGGCTGGTGTACGTAGCGGACCGGGAGAACAACCGGGTCCAGGTCTTCACACCCGAGGGGGAGTACATCCGGGAGTGGGGCGACGTGTTCGTCCCCACGGACATCTTCATAGACCGGGACGACGTCTGCTACATGACCGAGCGGTTCACCGACCGGTTCCACGTGTTCGACAAGATGGGCAACCTGCTGGCCCGGGGGCGAGTGGAGGGGGAGGGTCACGCCGTCTGCGCCGACTCCCGAGGGGACCTGTACGTGGCCCAGATGGAGCTGCGGTGCGTGGACAAGTTCGTGAAGAGGAAGCCCTAGCGCGGAGCGGACGCGTCGTTGACCCGATCTATCAGCCCCCGGACCTCCGCGAAACGCTGCTCCAGCGTGTCGTAGTCGATCAGCGCGTCATAGTAGGCGTCTCGATGGACGTCCGGGCAGCACTCGTTGTAGAGGGCCCGGGGCTTGACATCGCCATGCGTGCGCAGCATGTAGCGGGTCCCTCGATGGGTCGCCGGCATCTCGCGCTCCGGCACCCCCCGTTGGCAATAAGAAGGGCCCTGCTTGCCTCGACCAGGGCCACCCAGGTCTTGCCCGCCGCGTCCCGCGCCTTGACCATGTCGGCGCCCTCTTGGGACCCCTGCAGCTCTTCGACGGCGGGCCGCAGAAGGACCTCGGCTTTCCGGAGATAGTCGACACCGACCATCGCCGCCTTCCCCTTACCGGAACAGGCTCTGCAGGTCCTTGGGAGTGCGGGCCTTGGAGAGATGGCGCATGAGCTTCTGGGCCTGACGGAACTGGTTCAGGAGCTGGTTGACGTCCCGGGGGGTGGTGCCGCTGCCCAGGGCGATGCGCCGGCGCCGGCGCCCGTTGAGGATATCCGGGTCATGCCGCTCCTGGGGTGTCATCGAGTGGATGATGGCCTCGAACTTTACGATCTGCTTCTCGTCGAAGTCCTGGGGCAGCCGGTCGCGCATCTGGGAGAAGCCCGGTATCATCTCCAGGACCTGGGCGAACCCCATCTTGCGCACGCTCTGGAACTGCTCCAGGAAGTCCTCCAGGTCGAAGGTGGCGTGGCGTATCTTCCGCTCCAGCTCCTTGGCCTTCGTTTCGTCGACGGCCTGCTGGGCCTTCTCCACCAGGGACACGATGTCCCCCATGCCCAGGATCCGGGAGGCCATCCTGTCGGGGTAGAAGGGCTCCAGGGCGTCGGCGCGCTCCCCCACGCCGGTGAACTTGATGGGCACTCCCGTGACGTGGGTGATGGATATTGCCGCGCCTCCCCGGGCGTCGCCGTCCAGCTTGGTCAACACCAGGCCCGTGAGGTTGACTCGCTCGTGGAACTCCTGGGCCGACTGGACCGCGTCCTGGCCCGTCATGGCGTCGGCCACCAGGAGGACCTCCTGGGGAGACAGGGCCCGCCGCACCTCCTCCAGCTCCTCCATCAGCTCGTCGTCGACGTGCAGCCGGCCGCCGGTGTCGACGACGGCCCAGGAGGCCCCGGACTCCCGGGCCTGTTTCAGGCCCGCCTTGGCCACCTTGACGGGGGTCGACGATGTCCCCTCCTGGTACACGGGGATGCCCAGCTCGTTCCCGAGGACGGTGAGCTGCTGGATGGCCGCCGGCCTCCGCAGGTCCGCCGCCACCAGCAGCGGGCGTTGCCCCGACTGGGCCAGGTGCCGGGCCAGCTTGGCGGCCGTGGTGGTCTTGCCCGATCCCTGGAGCCCCACCAGCATGACGACCGAGGGCTCGCCCTCGCCCTGGACCAGCTTATGGTCGTGACCCGTCAGCACGCCGGTCAGCTCCTCGTGGACGATCTTTACGACCTGCTGGCCGGGGCTGAGGCTCTCCAGCACCTCCCCTCCCACGGCCCTGTCCTTGACCCGGTTGACCAGCTCCCGGGCGACCCGGAAGTTCACGTCGGCTTCCAGCAGCGCCAGGCGGACCTGGCGGAGGGCGTCGTCGACATCCTTCTCCGTGAGCCTTCCTCTGCCGGTGAGCTTCTGGAACACCCCGTTTAGCTTGTCGGTCAGAGCCTCGAACATGACCAGCCTCCTGGGTCGATTCTACGGTAGGCCCCGGTAGGGGTCAAGGAAAGAAGCAGGGCATGGCGGACGTGGTTCACGGAGGGCGGCGCACCTGCTAGAATCCGGGCTAGAATCCGGAAAGACTCCGGGAGGTGCCCTTGTCCTCCAGCAAGGTCTTTGCAACGGCGTCGGATGCCGTTGCCGACGTCCCCAACGGGTCCACCCTGATGATAGGGGGACACCTGGGAGCCGGAGTGCCCGAGGGCCTGGTCCGGGCGCTGCTGGACAGGAACGTCACGGACCTGACGTGCATCTGCGGCCCCTGGGATGGTGGCGCCGCCGGCCTCCAAGGCGCCTCCATGCTGGTGGCCAAAGGCCGTGCCAGGAGGCTGATAACCGTCGCGCCGTCAGACGCGGAGGGCGGAGGACCCGCCACAGACCTCTGGCGCTCGGAAGGGATCGAGGTACAGGTCGTGTCCCCGGGCACACTTGCCGAGCGCATCCGGGCCGCCGGCGCCGGGTTGGGGGGAATCCTGCTCCCTCTGGAAGACGCCGGCCCGGCGGGGGACGGCCTAGAGACCCGCACCATCGAAGACGCCGTGTACGCCCTGGAGGCCCCCCTGGCCGCCGACTTCGCGCTGCTACACGCACGGGCGGCGGACACCCTGGGCAACCTGGTCTACCGTACGTCCCAACGCAACTGGAACCCGGTCATGGCCGTCGCCGCCCGGACCACCATAGTCGAGGTGGAGGAGGTGGTCCTGGCCGGGGAGCTGGACCCGGAGCTGGTCATAACTCCAGGGGTGTACGTGAACAGGGTCGTGCCCGTGGGGACGCGTACCGGATGACCGAGAGGACTGGCTTGGAGCGGATGGCTGCCAGGGTCGCCGCCGAGCTTGCGCCGGGCCGGGTGGCGAGCCTGGCCGCCGGCCTGCCCCAACGGGTCGCGGACCACCTGTCTCCCGCCGGCGGCGTGGTCCTTCTCTCCGAACACGGTATCCTGAGAGTGGGACCGGGGACCGTGATAGCGGACCTGGACCAGGCCGACGCCAGGGGCCTGGTGAGGGGAGGCTACCTGGACACGGCTGTCGTCGAGGGCGTCCAGGTATCCAGCGACGGCAGCGTGGCGGTCCCGGGGGCGGTCCTGGGAGCCAGCGCGAGAGGGGCGACGGCTGCCGTGGAGAACATGGCCCGGGCGCGCCGGGTCGTGGTCATGATGGAGCACGCCGCCCCCGACGGCTCCCCCCGCATCGTGGAGTCGCCCACCCACCCCCCTTCCGGCAGGGCCCACTTGATCGTAACCGACCTGGCGGTCCTGGAGGTGGGCGACGGAGGCCTGGTCCTGAGGGAGCTGGCCAGCGGCTGGACCGTCGACCGGGTGCGGGCCCTTACGGGCGCGCCGTTCACGGCCGCAGCCGGAGTGGGGGAGATGGACCTTTCGCCCGCCGGCGTCACGATGGCGTCCAAGGTGTTCCGGAGCGCCGGCGATGCCGTTGCCGACATCCCCCACGGGGCGGTGGTCATGCTGGGCGGCTTCGGCGGGCCCGGAGGCATGGCCCACAACCTGGTCCTGGCACTGAAGGACCAGGGGGCCGGGGACCTGACCGTGATAAGCAACACTGCCGGCATCGCCCGGGTCGCCAACTTCGGCACCCCCTCGGGGTTCACGGCCATCGATCACAGCATCCTGGTGGAAAACGGGCAGATACGAAAGGCGGTGGCCTCCTTCCCCGTCTCCCCGTCTCCCTCGAGGCCCAGTCCCTTCGAGGAGGCCTACAGGGCTGGCAAAGCCGAGCTGGAGCTGGTGCCCCAGGGGACCCTGGCGGAGCGCATCCGGGCGGGCGGCCTGGGTGTGGCCGGGTTTTACACGCCCACGGGAGCGGGAACGCCCATAGCAGAGGGCAAGGAGACACGCGTTTTCGACGGCAGGGAGTACGTCCTGGAGCGGGCCCTGCGAGCGGATTACGCGCTGCTGCGCGCCCACAAGGCAGACACACTGGGCAACCTGGTGTACCGGGGCACCTCCCGCAACTTCAACGCCACCATGGCCCCCGCGGCCGACGTGACCATCGTCGAAGTGGACGAGGTCGTCCAGCCGGGCCACCTGGACCCGGAGGCGGTCGTCACCCCATGTCCCTTCGTCCAGCGAATCGTCGTGCGGCCGCCCGGCTTCGTTCCCTACACCAGGGACCCGCGCCGGGTGTAGAATTGGGTCGGTAGCCGGGAAGAACGGCGGAGGCGCGAGACGATGGCCGAAGACCAACGAGAGCTGCTGGACTGGGAGGCCCTGGAGGTGGGGGAGACCTTCGAGAGGTACGACTACGTCCTGACGTCGGAGATGATCGACATGTACCGCAGGGGCGTGATGGACCCGGAGGCGGCCTTCCCCACCATCTCCCACAAGGTGGACGTCAGGCAGTACCAGAAGAAGTACCGGGACAACGGGTCCGTCAACGCCCGCTGCGCCTTCCACTGCTACAGTCCGCCCATCCCGGGCAAGCGGATTACGGTGACGGCCCGCATCGCGGACAAGTATCTCAGGCGGGGCAAGAGCTACATCGTCACCGAGGCCGTGTCGGTGGACGAGGACGGCCGCCTCATAGACAGGGTGATAACCCACGAGCTGAAACAGCCGGCAGAGGTGGGCAAGAAGTGGGGAAGCTGACGGACAAGTGTGAAGTGGGGGCCGAGGTGGGGCCTCTGGTGAAGCAGGTCACCCAGGAGGCCATCAACCTGTTCGAGGGGAGCGCGGGCCAGACCGGGCCCTCCCAGTTCACCGACGACGAGACGGCCCGGGAGACCCTGGGGACCGAGGGCACGGTGGCCTCGGGAAGGATGTCCCTGACCTTCGCCATCGAGCTCCTGAGAAGACACTTCGGAGCCGAGGTGTTCAATCACACGGGAGTTGTGGACCTCCGGTTCCTGAGGCCCGTTCGCCCGGGCCACACCATCACCCTCAAGGGCACCGTCACCGGGGTCGAGAGGGAGCCCAACGGCAGCAGGGTATCCGTGGAAATCCAGGTTACCAACCAGGATGGAAACGTAGCGGGCGCCGGCACGGGAAGCGTCATCATCCCCAACGCCTACCTCTCCCCGGAGCTGTAGCCGGGCGAAAGTCGACCCGTTGCCCGGGGCGCCGGTACACGGTAGTATATGCGAGCGCAGACCCACTCCCGGCAACGGGGCCGGACCGAGGGCATCGTGACAAAGGAACGGCTGGACCGCGAGGTGATCGCCATGCGGGTGGCCAAGGAGCTGCCCGCCGGGGCATACGTGAACCTGGGCATCGGCATTCCCACCCTAGTCTCCAACTACGTGCCCGAGGGCCGTACCGTCCTGTACCACAGCGAGAGCGGCGTCCTCAACTGCGGCCCCCTGGCCGAGGAAGGCAGGGAGGACGTGGACCTGATCAACGCGGGGGGCCAGTTCCTGGAGATGGTCCCCGGCATGTCCTTCTTCAGCTCCTCCGAGGCGTTCGCCATGATCCGGGGAGGCCACATCGACGTGACGGTACTGGGCGCCCTGCAGGTATCGGAGAATGGGGACCTGGCCAACTGGATGCTGCCCCAGAGAGGCGTCGGAAACATCGGGGGAGCGATGGACCTGGCCGCCGGCGCCAAGCGCATCATCGTGGCCATGGAGCACACAGACCGCCGGGACAACCCCAAGATCGTGCGCCAGTGCACCTACCCGCCCACCGGCCGGGGCTGCGTCAGCCTGATAGTCACGGACATCGCCGTCATCGAGGTGACGCCCCAGGGCATGGTGCTCCTGGAGGTGGCGCCGGGATGGTCCGCCGAGGACGTGCAGGAGCTTACGGAGCCCGCACTCATACGCTCCCCCGACCTGAAAGACATAGAGCTCTAGGAGGATACCGATGGCGTCGGAAGACGGCTCCCCAGCCCCCCTGGTGGACGAGGCATTCGACTATATCCTATCGCGCCTGGCCACGTCCTACGGCCAAAAGGCCACCCACATCGCCAAGTTCATCGCCGGGGGCCTGCGGGCTGAGGGGTGGTTCGCCATGGAGGCCCTGCACTACCTGACCAACTCCACCGCCTCCCACGTCCTGCGGGTGGAGGAGGTGAGGGGACGCTCCCAGGGCGAAGGCGGGTTCAATCCCGACATGCAGGTGCGCATCGGGGCCCAGTCGCACCAGCTATCCATCAAGTCCATGCCCATCGCCGGGGAGCTGGACCACTCCCACTACTTCGCCGCCGAGCTGCCGTCCCTCTTCCAGTGGATGAACGACCTGAAGGAGCGGGCGGCCCTGGTGACCATCGCCTACCCGTGCTCCATGGGGGACGAGGCGTGGAGCCAAGCGGTCTCAGGGGCCGAGGAGCAGTACGGGGTCGCCCTGGTGGGACAGACCGACTTCGTGGTGCCCAGGCCGCCCCTGCCCATGGCCAAGGCCTGCATCGCCCTGTGGCGCCACGGGTCGATGGTCCGCCGGGAAGACTAGTAGCTGATCCAGAAGGTGGAGCCGTCCCCATTCTTCTGGACCTCGATGCGCGCCTGAAAGGCGTCTTTGAGGTCATCCAGGTGGGTGATGACGATGATCTTCTCGAAGTCCCGCTGGATGGCGTTGATGACGTCCAGGATACGCTCCCGGCCCGGGGCATCCTGGGTGCCGAAGCCCTCGTCGATGAACAGCGTGGGCAGGGGGGCGCCCTTGCGATGGGCAAGCACCTTGGATAGGGCAATCCTCAGGGCCAAGTTTATCCGGAAGGCCTCTCCGCCGCTGAACAGCTCATAGCTCCTGGGTCCCAGCTCGTCGCTAATCCTTATCTCCAGGGTCTCGATGGGCTCGCCTCGACCGGTGCGGCGTTGCCGCTGGGTCTCCAGCTTCACGTGCATCCGGTGGTCGGTCATGCGCCCCAGCAGGGCGTTGGCCTCATCCTCCACCTGCGGTAGGGCCGTCTCGATGAGCATGGCCTGAATGCCCCGCTTGCCGAAGGCCTCCGCCAGCTCCCTGTAGACGCCCTCCTCGTCCCTGAGGGACTTGAGCAGGGACTCCTTGGCGCTCATCTGCTGCTCCAGGTCGGCCACACGCCTGACCTGGGCCTGAAGCTCGCCCTGAAGACGGGACAGCTCGCTGTGCCGGCCCTCCAGGCGGCGGACCTCGGCCTCCCTGGCCGCCAGCGCCGCCTCCAGCCCGGGGATCTCCTCCAGCTCCGCGCTCCTGGCCTCCAGCCGTTCCCTAGAAGCCCGAAACTCCTCACGAAGACGGCAGAGCAGCTCCCGGCCGCGCTGGGCCGACTCCTCTTCGGCGGGCAGGGACTTGAAGGCCTCCGCCAGGAGAGCGTGGGCCTCGCGGACCGGGTCCAGGCGCTGCATCTCCCGGTACAGGTCCTGATGGGCCCCGGCGTCGTAGCCCAGGTTGCCGATCTCCTGGCGCAGGGCCTTCAGCTCCTCCCGCGCCTCCACCGCAAACCGTCCCTCCCGGAGGTGACGGCGGCGCTCCATCAACGCCTGCGAGGTCTGCTCCAGCTTCACAGACGCCTCCCGAGCGTCGCGGATCTCCCGTTCCCGGGTGGCGACGGCGTGCTGGGCCTCCTTCTGTTGACTGCGGAGCCACCCCTCCAGCCGGCCCATCTCAGCTTCCAGATTGGCCCGCTCCTCCTCCGACGACTTGAGGGACGCGTCGTTCCGGCGGTACTCGTCCCGCTTGAGCCGTATCTGCTCATCGTAGTTGTGGGACAGCCGCTCGCAGCCGTCCAACCCCAGCTCGGCGCCGCACAGGGGGCATAGGGCGTCCAGGGGGGAGCGCTGCACCATCTCGAGCTTGTCCTTGAGCTCCAGGCCCTCCTTCTTGAGGGCCTCGGCCGTTGCCTGTAGCTGGCCCGACGAAGCGGCCAGCGCCTGGAGCCGCCCGTGCCCCCGCTCCACCTCCCGCTCCCGCTCGGCAAGACCGTCAAGGCGCTCCCGCTGGATCCTCAGCTCGGCCTCGGCTGCGGGCGCGGACTCGGCCTTCGGACGCAGGTCGCCCACCTCGCCCTCGAGCTGCCTGACCTCCGCCTCCAGGTTGGTGCGCTCCCGATCGATAAGCAGCTCGAGGTCCGAGCTTCGGTTGGAGAGGCTGTCCATCCGGTCTCGGGCCCAGGTCATCTCCTCGTAGCGGACGCGGACCTTTTCCAGGGCGTCCAGTCCTTCCTCGACCTCACTTCGACGGGCGATGGTCTCCCGATAGCCGTCGATGCGCTCCTGGCGTGTCCGGGCCTCTCGGTCCAGACCGTCGATGTCCCGTTCAATCTCGGGGATCTTCCTGCGCAACCCCTGGAGCTCCGTGCTCAGGTCCTGGAGACCCAGGACCCTGGCCTTGAGCTCGTCCCGAGAGTCCCTGAGTGACTTCATCTCCGAGGCCACCGTCCGTAGGTCCATCTCCACGGTCTCCAGCTCCGACCGGAACCTGCCGGACTTGGCCAGCTCCTGGCCCGCCCGGTCCAGCTCGTCCTGGACGCCTCTGGCCCTGCCGGCCCTCTCGTCCCTGCGTTCCTTGGCCCTTTCCTCCAGGCGGTCGTAGTACCCCAGGTCCAGTATCTTGGCCAGCACCTCCTTGCGGTCCGCGGGGGTCTTGTTGGTGAACTCGTCGGCCCTGCCCTGGAGCAGGAAGGCGCTGTTGACGAAGGTATCGTAGTCCATGCCGGTGACGCGGTCGATCTCCGCCTGAGTGCCTCGAATGACGTTGCCGGTGATGGGACGGAACCCGTCGCCGTCCCACACCTGGAGCTGAAGGTCCGATGCGCCGGCCCGTCTCCGTCCCCCGGCTACGGCCCGCCTGCGCACGACCCGATACCGGGCGTCCCGGGCCGAGAACTCCAGGTCCACCAGCATCTCGTCGCGGCCGAAATGGACCAGCTCGTCCTGGGTGCGGCCCCGGGCCTTCCCCCACAGGCCCCAGGTGACGGCGTCGAGGAGGGCGGACTTGCCGTGGCCGTTGGGGCCGCACAGGCACACCACGTGAAGCCCTTCCAGGTCCAGGGTCGGCGCGGCGTCCCCGTAGCACAGGAAGTTCTTCAGCGTAAGCTTGAGGGGAATCAACCTACCCTCCCCACCCAAGGATGCGGCCCGGCTCAACTACCGGCCATTCTACTACAAAGGCCGGGCCGGCTCACCGGCGGCTCGGCCCACGGGCCTCGTGCGATGCACAAAAGAGAAGGACCGCGGCTTGCGCCGCGGCCCTCGTGTTCCGCCCTGTTCCCGCCTTCTAGTACTCCATCGGGGGAGCCGGAGGCATGGCGGGGGCCTTCTCGGGTATCTCGGTGATCATCGACTCGGTGGTCAGGACCATGGCGGCGACGCTGGACGCGTTCTGCAGCGCCGAGCGGGTCACCTTGACCGGATCGACGATTCCCTGGTCGAGCATGTGGGAGTACTCGCCCACCTCGGCGTCGTAGCCGTAGTCGTCCTGGTGCTGCCTGACGGCGTTCAGGACCACCGCTCCCTCCTGCCCCGCGTTCTGCACGATGAGCCTGAGGGGGATCTCCAGGGACCTGCGCACGATCTGGGCTCCGACGGCCTCGTCGCCGCCCACCTTCAACTCGTCCAGGGCCCGCTGGGCCCGCACCAGGGCCACTCCGCCACCGGGCACGATCCCCTCCTCCACTGCCGCTCTGGTCGCGGAGAGGGCGTCCTCCACCCGGGCCTTGCGCTCTTTCAGCTCGATCTCGGTAGCCGCGCCGACCTTCACGACGGCCACGCCGCCGGACAGCTTGGCCATCCGCTCTTGGAGCTTCTCACGGTCGAACTCGGAGGTGGTCTCCTCGATCTGGGTCTTGATCTGGTTGATCCGGGCCTTGATGGCGTCCTCGGAGCCCCTGCCCTCGACGATAGTGCACTCGTCCTTGGTCGCGGAGACCCTGCGGGCCTGGCCCATGTCGGTAATGGCCGCGGAGTCCAGCTTCATGCCCTTCTCTTCGCTGATGACCGCGCCGCCGCTGAGGATGGCGATGTCCTCCAGCATGGCCTTGCGCCTGTCGCCGAAGCCCGGCGCCTTGACGGTGAGCACGTTGAGGGTGCCGCGTAGCTTGTTCACGACCAGCGTGGCCAGCGCCTCGCCCTCCACGTCTTCCGCGATGAGCACCACGTTCTTCTTGCCCACCTGGAGCAGCTTCTCCAACAGGGGCAGTATGTCGGCGACTGCCGAGACCTTCTTGTCGGTGATGATGAGGGTCGGGTCCTCTATCACCGTCTCCATCCGGTCGGGGTTGGTGATGAAGTAGGGAGAGATGTAGCCCCTGTCTATCTGCATCCCCTCCACGTACTCGGTCTCGTCGTTGAGGCTCTTGGACTCCTCTACGGTGATAACGCCGTCCTTTCCGACGTTCTCCATGGCGTCGGCGATGGTCTGGCCGATGGCGTCTTCGTGGGCCGAGAGGGCCGCCACCTGGGCTATCTGCTCCCTGCTCTCCACCGAGGTGGACATGGTCTTGAGCTCGCCCACCACGGCGTTCACGGCCTGATCGATGCCACGCTTGATGGCCATGGGGTTGGCGCCGGCGGCCACGTTCCTGAACCCGTCGGTGATGATGAACTGCGCCAGGACCACCGAGGTGGTCGTACCGTCGCCGGCGGCATCGTTGGTCTTGCTGGCCGCCTCTTTCAGGAGCTGGGCGCCCATGTTCTCGAAGGGCTCCGGAAGCTCGATCTCCTTGGCGATGGTGACGCCGTCACTGCACACCTGGGGAGGGCCGAACTTCTTGTCCAGGATCACGTTCCGGCCCTTGGGACCCAGGGTGATCTTGACCACGTCGGCCAGGGTGTCGATGCCGGTCTTGAGGGACTTACGTGCGTCCTCAGAATAGGTTAGCTGCTTACCCGCCATTCCTGTTGCTCTCCTCTCTAGACTAGGAAATCTTCGCCAGAATGTCGCTTTCCCTGAGGATCAGGTACTCTTCGTCGTCGTCCTTGTACTCGGTCCCGGCGAACTTGGAGTAGATGACCCGGTCGCCCTTCTTGATCTCCATGGGGATGCGCCCCTTGCCGTCCTCCGTCGACCGCCCGGGGCCCACCTCGACCACCTCGCCCTCCTGGGGCTTCTCCCTGGCTGTATCGGGAAGAATGAGCCCGGACGACGTGGTGACCTCATCCTTGTCCGAGGGCCTCACTACGACCCTTTCCCCGAGGGGAGTAAACTTTGTCACCTTAACCTCCTTAGACCCGTGATTTTGCTTTTTTCAGCATTGATTTTAGCACTCTCGACCCTGGAGTGCCAAAACTGGTAATATAGTAAACCCGGCCCCAAACCTTGTCAAGAGGTCGGATGTTAACGCCGCCGGGGCGCAAGATGGGCGGTTGCAGCCATGCGGAAGACCCGATACACCACCCTCAGGTACGACCTCTCTCCGCCCATCGCTACCATCACCTTGCACCGCCCCACGGCCGGCAACCGGGTGAACGATGCCATGGCGGCCGACCTGCGCCATGCGTGTCAGCGCCTCCGGGAAGACGGCGTCCACGCAGCCGTCGTGACGGGCTCGGGCGCCTACTTTTCCTCGGGGCGGGAAGCCTACGGCCCCTCCCCGGAAGAGGCCCCGGCGGCCTGGCTCCGACGGCGGCGCGCCGCCGTCGACCTGGCGAGGGTCGAGGTCCCCCTGATTGCCGCCGTCAACGGGGACGCCGTCGACCAGGGACTGGAGCTGGCCCTGGCCTGCGACCTGCGCCTGGCGGCCGAGGGCGCCTCCCTGGGATTCACCGACGTGAAACGGGGCGCCATCCCGTGGGACGGCGGCACCCAGCTTCTCCCCAGGCTCGTGGGGAAGGGCCTCGCCTTGGAGATGCTCCTGACCTCCAGGCTTGTCGGCGCCGCCGAGGCCCGGCGCAGGGGGCTGGTCAACGAGGTCGTGGAGCTCTCTCGCCTCATGGACCGGGCGCTGGAGGTGGCCGGCGTCATCGCCTCGGGCGCGCCCATTGCCCTCCGTTACGCCAAGGAGACTGTGCTGAAGAGCATGGACTTGTCCCTGGAGCAGGGACTGGGTCTGGAGGCGGACCTGAGCGTGGTCTTGCAGACCACCCGGGACCGGGAGGAGGGGCTGAGCTCCTTCGCGGAAAAGAGGGAACCCGAGTTCACGGGAGAGTGATCGCACCTTGACCGGGTTCGCCACCATCGAGTACCGGAAGGCGGGAGCCGTCGCCTACGTGTCCCTCAACCGGCCCCGGTCGCTGAACGCGTACAACCTGGAGATGCGGGACGAGCTCTACCAGGTGCTCCTGGCCATAACCGACGACCCCGACGTGGGCGCCGCCGTCCTGCGCGGTGAGGGGCGGGCCTTCTGCGCAGGCGCCGACCTGACCGAGTTCGGCACGGCGCCGTCCCCGGTGATCGCCAGGCAGGTACGCCGAGAGCGGGATGTGTGGCAGGCGTTTCTGGAGGTCCCGGTACCCATGATCGCGGCGGTCCAGGGGTACTGCGTGGGGTCGGGCCTGGAGATGGCCCTTCTCTGCGACCTGCGCATCGCCTCGGAGGACGCCGTCTTCGCGATGCCCGAGGCCGGCCTGGGAATGATTCCCGCGGCCGGGGGTACACAGACCATCCCCCGGCACACCGGCCCCGCCGGGGCCATGGACCTCCTGCTAACCCGCCGGAGGGTAGCCGCCCCCGAGGCCCTGGAGCTTGGCCTGGTGGGCCGGGTCGTGCCGGTGGGACGCCTGGATCACGAGGCCCGGACCCTGGCGGAAGGGCTGGCGTCGGCGCCACGCGAGGCCGTCGTCTTCGTGAAGGAGGCGGTTCGACGGGGCGCCGACCTGCCTCTGACCGACGCCCTGGAGCTGGAGGCGCGACTGGCCGCTGGGACGATGGCAGTCCCGGAGGCGTAGGCCCAGTCCAAGCTGCCACGCGCCGCCTGGGGCTTGGCCCTCCGCCCATGGTTTGACGCTCCGCCCATGGTTTCGGCCTCTGCCAGGGGTTTCGCCCTCTGCCAGGGGTTTCGCCCTCTGGTAGAATGTTGCCTGTGAACACCACCGAGCTCCTGACCATCGCCACGGCCATCGTCCCCGACAGGACGGCCGTGGTCTTCGAGGACCAGCGCCTCACCTACCTCCAGCTACAGGAGAGGGTGGTACGCCTGTCCAACGCCCTGGCCGACCTGGGGGTCGGCAAAGGGGACCGGGTGGCCACCGTCCAGGTGAACTGCAACCAGATGGCGGAGATCTACTTCGCCGCCGCCAGGCTGGACGCCATCTTCGTACCCCTCAACTTCCGCGCGCGGGGCCCGGAGCTGACCCACATGCTCAACGCGGCGGAACCCGCCGTCCTGCTGGCGGGCGGCAGGTACGTCGACCTGCTGGAGGGCATCAAGAACCAGGTCGTCCCATCCAACTACACCGTCTCCCTGGAGGACCGGAAGAGTGGAGAGTGGCTGTTCTACGACGACCTAGTCCAGTCATCGTCCCCCGAGGAGGCCCGCTTTCCCGGGGACGATGACGGGGACGCCACAGTGTTGATGTTCACCGCCGGCACCACCGGAGAGGCCAAGGGCGTCGTCCTCAGCCACCAGAGCTTCACCTCCTACCTCCTTGCCAACGCGTCGCCTCCCGACCCCGACATGGAGGAGCGCAACCTGCTGTCGGTCCCTATCTACCACGTCGCAGGGCTGCAGGCCGTCTTGGCGTCGGTGTACGGGGGCCGGACCCTGATAATCATGCGCCAGTTCGAGCCCGAAGGATGGATGGAGCTGGTACAGAAGGAGCGGGTCAACCGGGCGATGATGGTCCCCACGATGCTTAAGCAGCTCATGGACCACCCCCGGTTCCACTGCTACGACCTGTCAAGCGTGGACGTGCTGACCTACGGGGCCGCGCCCATGCCCCTGGAGGTGATCCGCCGGGCCATAGCCGAGTTTCCCGGTACGAGGTTCATAAACGCCTTCGGCCAGACGGAGACGGCGTCGACGATAACCATGCTGCCTCCCGACGACCACGTCCTGGAGGGCTCCCAGGAGGAGGTGGAGCGCAAGCTGAAACGCCTCACCTCCATAGGCAAGCCCCTGGACGACGTGGAGGTCGCCATCGTCGACGAGGACGGCGCCGCGCTGCCCGCTGGCGAGGTGGGGGAGATCGTGGCCACGGGGGCCCGGATAATGACGGGCTACTGGCACGAGGAGACCGCCACGCGGGAAGTGATCCGCGGGGGCTGGCTGTACACGGGGGACCTGGGCTACCAGGACCCGGACGGGTACATATACCTGGCGGGCCGGGCCAAGGACTTCATCAAGCGCGGAGGCGAGATGGTGTCCCCCGAGGAGGTGGAACGCGTCCTGATGTCCTATCCGGGCGTGGACGACGCCGCCGTCATCGGCGTCCCGGACCTGGACTGGGGAGAGCGCGTACGGGCGGTGGTGGTGCGGCGGGAAGAGGCGGTGCGTGAGGAGCAGATCATAGAGCACTGCCGCCAGAGCCTGGCGGGGTTCAAGAGACCCGAGTCCATCGTCTTCGTGGACGAGCTGCCCAGGAACCCCCTGGGCAAGGTCCTCAAACGAGTCCTGAGGGAGCGGTACGGGTAGACGGGCCCTGACAGGCTCCGTGGCAAGGGCGCGCCCTACCGGGGAAACAGCCGCCGCACCACCCTGCGCAGCATCGCCCAGCGGACCCTGCGCCACGCGGTGCGGACGCTCCCGCTGTGGCCGTCGGAGAGATCGCCGTTGGGCCCGTAGCGGCAGTCCACGAAGGCCCTGGTGATGTCCTGGAGAGGCTCCTGGTGGTCGGGGAAAGCGACCCTCAGCCTCGAGTAGTATTCCCAGGGAGTGTCATGGGGGCGGGCGCCCACCCCGTTCAGGCGGCCGAGGAACCACGTCAAGGCGTAGACGACGGTCGGGTACCCGAAGCGCCTCACGCTCCATCTCATGTAGGACGCCGTACCGACGGGCACCGCGAGGCCCACGGCCAGACCTATTCCCAGCAGGGTCCAGGTCGGGTCTAGGGGGCCCCAGGCGGAGCCCGTTCCAACCAGGGGAATCTCCTGCTCGTCCTCGAACTCGGAGAAGGCCCCGGCCAGACCCGGCGCATTGGGGTCCAGGATTTCGGGACACAGCTCCGGGTCGGCCGCCGTGGGATCGTCCTGTGCAAAGACGCACGGGTCCACGGCCTGGCCCTCACTATCCACCCGGCCTACGAGCTGGAAGCCCAGCTCCTGGAGCGAGGGTTGCACGTCGGCGGGAGTGGGCTCGAACTCGATCCAGCCGAACCCCGGGAAGTACACCTCGGGCCAGGCATGGTAGTGCTGGGCCTTCACCTCCCACACGCCCTTGTCCTCGTTCCAGTCCCCCGGAGCGAACCCCACGGCAAGGCGGGCGGGTATGCCCAGGGAGCGGAGCATGGTGATCATGGCCGTCGCGAAGTTCTGGCAAAAGCCGCGCTGGTGCTCGAACAGGAAGAAGTCCACCCAGTCCGTTCCTTCGGGAGGTGTCAACGACTGCTCGCTGTAAGACAACGTAACGAGGTACTGACGGATCGCCTCGGCGGCATCGTAGGCCGTGACCTCGAACCGGGTGAGGCTTCGGGCCAGCCGCCTCGCCCGCGGCGAGAAGTCGGGGGGAAGCTGGAGATACCTGTCGGTGATCCACTTGGGGTAGTTGCCAAAGGACCTGCGGAGGTCGTCGGCCCTGGCCATGGACACCGAGCCCGCCACGGGATAGCGCCAGGGGGGCAGGAGGGTGTGCTTGCCGATGAGGGCCAGAGGCGGGCCCAAGCCGTCCTCGGCGCGCTCCACGTCGACGTACCTGAGGGGGTCGTCCTTCACGGGCTCCAGGTCCACCCCGGCCACGGGCTCGGTGGCCGCGGTCACCTCGAACCCCCAGGCCTTCAGCAGGGCGCCGGGCTGGATGTCCAGGGCCCTGACCGTGGTGCGGTTCAGGACATGCACGTTGGAGAGGTCGGCCCCCGGCGTGGAGTCCAGGAAGGGCACCAGAACCTCGCGGTAGTAGCTGAGGTTGGGCGGCAGATAGCTCTCCTGGGAGTCCGCCAGGTCCATCCTGAAGCTGGGAGCCGGCGACAACAGCACCCGGTATGGCGTGCCCGCGTCCAGAGGCTCCCCGACTGTGACGATATTCCTGGTCTTGGAGTACAGCCTGACAGACGCCTCCACCGGGCGTCGAGTCGGCCCGTATCTCGCCGCGTCGGCGACGAGCTCGACTTCCTCCGGACCGGCGTAGACGGCCACCTTGGGGCGCTCCCATCCCGATCCCGTGTAGGTCTCGTAGACCTGCATGCGCCACCGGTGGGGCTCGAAGGAGTCCACCGAGAACATCAGCTCCTCGCTGGAGGGCAGTGGACCGTCCATGGGGAGGTTGGCCGGCAAGGTGATGGAGGGCCAGTTCCTACGGTTCGGCACCCCGGAGAACAGGCTCGACCAGCTCTGCTGGAAGTCCAGCCATGGGTCCTCCAGTACCGACGACAGGGGGATCACCGTTCCCTTGGGGGCGGGTGTCCTGGACACGGGGACCAGGGTGATGGCCATCAGCACGACACCGGCCACCAGCGTGCCGACGAGCGGGGCCTTCCGGCCCCCGATGCTCCACATCCCCTTGTTCCGGTAGGCGACCCCCGGGGCCGCCGCCAGCAGGTAGGCGAAGAAGTACCAATACTCATCCGGAGGCAGGAAGGTGAGCACCACCAGCAGCACACCCAGGCCCGGAAGGGCCGCCAGCAACGAGAGCTGCCGCCGGTAGGTGAGCCACACCGACGCGTACCCCGTCCACAGAGCCACGCAGATGAGGAGGAGGCCCGTGATGGCCTCTCCCTTGTGCCCTTCCGCGGTGCCGATGGCGCCGAACCACTCCCCGACGGTGGTGACCAGGTCCGAGAGGCCCGCCGTCTCGGAGAAGGAGATTCCGCCGACTATGATGGCGACGATCAGGCCAATGACGAGCGCGGCCGCGTGGGCAGCCCACCAACGCAAGCCACTCCGGGCGATGTACGCCCACAGCACCAGGGGCACCAGGAAGAGGGCAATGAGGGAGGGAAGACCCTCCACCCAGTTGGCCGCCTGTATGACCGCGCCGGGCACAACCAAAGGCAGCCCGACCAGGGCCAGGACGAACAGCTCTCTCCTGGACAGGAGCTTCCCGCGACCTGTTGCGGTTGCTCTTTCTCTCATCGGGTGCTCGTCAGTAGGTGGCGATGCGGTCCAGAACGTTGCCCAATATCCGGGAGAGGTCGTCGCCCTTGCGTACGACCACGGCGTACTGCTCCTGCTGCAACCCCCGGGGCCCCGGACGGTCCGACGCGATCCTGGCAAAGCTTGGGGTATCCAGGAGTATGGGCACGGCCAGCACCCCCCGGTTGATGAGGAACCGGAACAGGGGGGTCATACTCTGCCCCGACCATGGCGCGATGACGATGGCCACCGTCTCGGGCCCCAGCCTCGCCCCCTCCTGGGAGATGACGGTGGCGATGGGAGTGGTGCCCCGCGCCCGGGCCGTTGCCAAGGCGCCCATCATGGACCACATATGGTCCTGGTCACGCCTGGGCAGGAACCTGTAGTACTCGTCTCCGTGGAGCACCATGCCCACGGCGTGGCCGTCGCCGATGAGGCTCCTGGCCAGGGACGCGGCTATCGTGATGCAGTACTCCTCGGTGCCGTCCTCCCCTTCCCCCGTGTGGGCCGAGCGCTGCATATCCACCCAGAGCCATATCTCGTTTATGCCCGCGCCTTCGAACTCCTTGGTCATCAGGGTGTCCAACCGCGCCGTCGTCGGCCAGTGGATGCGGGCCAGCCCATCACCCGGGGTGTACTCCCGCACCATGGACGCCACCGGACTGTGCCCCGTCAGAAGCCCGACCTCCCCGGCCTCGCCGCCGGCTACCTGGCCCTCGACGGTCACCCGCTCCAGCTCTACGGTACGCGGGTAGACCAGCACGTTCTGAGGCTCCCCTATCCGGCACTCCATGCCGAGCAGCCCGGTGGGGTCACTGGAGAAGATGGCCAGGGAGCCCACCGAGTTCAGGCCCCGCCTCTGGCACCGGCCCGCAACGGTCCAACTCGTGGTGCCCCGGGGGACCAGCCCGAAGTCGTCCTCTTCCATCGTGGCGAAATCGCTGACCAGCCGCGCCCGCAAGCCGACCCGCGGAAGGCCGACCTTCTCCCGCACGGTGACCCGAAGCCGGACCGGGTCTCCCACCTGGGGATAGCGGCTGAGCTCCTGGACGTGGGGCTCCAGGCCGCGACTCTGCACCCACGACCATCCGTAGACGATGAACGCCCCCGCCACCATGAGGTAGACGATCCAGTAGAGCGGCTGGAAGCCGGTGATCATGGCCAGAATGAGGATACCCAGGACACCGAGGCCGAGACGGATGGCCTTGCCCCTGGGTATCCCCGCAGGCCGCCGAGGCGACCTGGAAGGGCTATCCATCTCGCCGTCCGAGGGAGGGCAGCGGTACACCGTCGACGGGTGCGCCTCCGGGCACGGGAACCGTCTCGATGATCTGGGCGATGGCCTCGTCCTCGCTCAGGCCCGTGCGGCCATCGCCGGCCATCACCAGCCTGTGTCCCAGCACGGCGGGAGCCACGGCCTTGACGTCGTCGGGCACCACATAGTCCCGGCCGTCCAGCAGGGTCACCGCCTGGGACAGGGTCAGCAGGCCCAGGGAGGCCCGGGGAGAGGCGCCCAGGTAGATGGTCTGATGGTTTCGCGTGGCGCTGACGATGGCGACGATGTACTCCTTGACCAGCCGGTCTACATACACGTTGGCGACGGCGCTCTGGGCCAGAAGCACATCTTCGGTATCGACGATCTGGTCCAGGTCGTCGATGGGATGGGCCGGCACCTGGCGCTCCAGTATGGACACCTCCTCCTCGTTGCTGGGATACTCCAGCTTCAGCCTGAGGAGGAACCGGTCCAGCTCGGTCTCCGGCAGGGGAAAGGTCCCGCCGTGTTCCGTGGGGTTCCGGGTGGCGAGGACCAGGAAGGGCACCGGCATCGGGTGGGTCACGCCGTCGATGGTGGTCTGGTGCTCCTCCATGCACTCGAGGAGGGCCGACTGGGTCTTGGGCGAGGAGCGGTTCACCTCGTCCACCAGCACGATGTTGGAGAGGACGGGGCCGGGCCTGAAGGTGAACTCCCGGTCTCGCTGGTCGAAGATGTAGACGCCGGTGATGTCGCTGGGAAGGAGGTCGGCGGTGCACTGGATCCGCTTGAAGGAGACGCCGATGGACTTGGCCACGCTGCGGGCGTACATGGTCTTGCCGACGCCCGGCACGCCTTCGATGAGGACATGGCCCCGGGAGAACAACGCAGCCACTCCCAGGGTAACCACGTCGTCCTTGCCCACGATGACCCTCTTGACGTTGTCGACTATACGGGAGCCGATCTCCCGGGCCTTGGAGAGCTGGTTGTCAGTCACGGTTACGTCCTCGGTGCCGTCCGTTCACACGTTCAGCCAAGGCTGGCGGATTCTCCTGCGGGAGACACAAATTGGGAGGGAACGGAGCCCCTTCAGAATGAGGCGATACTACTATCGAGGCCACGCATTGTCAAGAGCATCCGTAGCTGGCCGCTTTCGCGACGGGCCCCGTTGACAACGTGCGGGTTTTCTGATGGAATTGCCCTGTAATCCACCGTCATCGCGGATGAAACACTAGGGGGCCCTTGGGCCATCAATACGGAGGTGATTTACATGGCGGACAAGACCTTGATCTACGTGGGAGCCGAGGCGGGCCACCTTTACCGTAAGGAAGCGGGCCAGGCCAACTGGGAGAACATGGTGTCCAACGGCCTCCCACCGAGCCCCGAGGCGCGAGCCATTGCAGTCCATCCCCGGGACCCGGAAACCGTGTTCATAGGCACCCAGAGGGGCGTCTATCGGAGCCGTGACCGGGGCGACCACTGGGAGCGCATGGACATGCCCGAAGGCCGCGTCGTCTGGTCCATACGGTTCCATCCCGGCGACCCCGGCACGATGTACGTGGGCACCGAGGGCAGCGAGGTCTACCGCAGCGACGACGCAGGAGAGTCCTGGCAGCTCCAGGGAAGCATCGACGTCAGCAACGCGTACCAGATGTCCTTCGCCACCCGGATCCTGGGGCTGGCCATGGAGACGGACAACCCCCAGCGCATGTACGCCGCGATGGAGGTGGGAGGCGCCGCCCGAAGCGACGACGGCGGCAAGTCCTGGGAAGTGGTCAACGGCCAGTTCGGCGGCGACGTGGACCTGCTGGACATGCACGGTGTAGCGGTGGGCTCGGCCCAGTCCGACGCTGTCTTCGTCTCCAACCGGGTGGGCGTATGGCGCAGCCGGAACAGGGGCGGGAGCTGGGAGAACCTGGCCCTGGAGCGGTTCTCACCCATCAGGTACTCCCGGGGCGTTCAGGTCGCCCCCAACGACCCCAACGTGGTGTACGCCTGCGTCGGAAAGGACTTCGGCAGCGCCGAGGGAGGAATGCTCCGCAGCACGGACCTGGGCGACTCCTGGGAGCGGTTCGACCACGGCGTGGAGGCCAGGAGCACGACCTTCGGCATCGGCGTCAACTCTCAGCGTCCGGAGCAGGTGTATTTCTGCACCCGGGGAGGCCAGGTGTTCGGCACCCACGATAGCGGCTCCTCTTGGAAAGAGCACCCGCTGCCCGAGGGCGCGTCCAACGTCATCAGCGTGGCTGTGGCGTCGGCCTAAGCCCGGGGAAGGGCCCCTGCCGACAACAGCCACAAAGATCTCGTCGTCAAGAGCCGCGAAAAACGAAAAGCCCGGCGAGATAACCTCAGCCGGACATCGTTGAGAGTCCCGGTTGGGCCGGGCCCATTTGGAACCCTGGGTACTCCAGGTTATTCCCGCCATCGGGCGATGGTAGGCACTCGCCTGGGCCCGACCAACCGAACTACTTTATGGGGACTGTCTAATCTTCAGGTCCAGACAGGTGCCTACCACCGCCCCCTACTACTTAAATAATCGCTCATCTATCACCTCCCGGCACGGGTCGCGTAAGCGCCTTAGCCTTCTTAAAGTACCGCGCAAGCAGCCTGACTCGGATTCTAAGACCACGACTCCGGCGTTGTCAAGGGCTGTCCGTCCCGGATCCAGGGGCGGGGGCGCCATGGCATGCGTAGAAGCCAGAGGCGATGGACCCCACCGTTCGAATGGCCGCTCCCGGCCTTCGCCGGGACGACGGCTTGCGGTCTATAGCTCCAGGGGCATCAGCTCCCTGGCGAAGATGATCTCCCCGTCGAACACGGCCCGCACGTCGCCGATGCCCTTCTCCATCGGGCCGGGGGAGGAGAGGTGGGGACCTATGTGCACCAGCACCAGCCGCTTGACTCCGGCGTCGCGGGCCATCTCCGCCGCGCCCACGGTCCCGCACTGGCCCGAAGACTCGCCATCGGCGATCATCACCTCCTGGTTGTCCCAGCACATGCACAGCATCATGTCGGCGCCCCGGGCCAGCTCCACCACGCTCCTGCACGGCTGGGTGTCCCCGGTTATCACCATGCTGCCGTCGGGGGTGTCCAGGCGGTAGGCCAGGGAGTCCAGCCACGGTTGGACGTGCTCCGCGGGCGCCGCCGTCACCTGCCAGTCCCCGGCGCTATGCACCAGGCCGGGGCCCACGTCCGTAGCTTTGACCGAAGGGGGCTTTCGGGGCAGGCTGCCCCCGCGGTTGACGTGGATGCGCTGGCTGAGGGGGTGGTTGACCCTCGCCTTCCAGTCATGGGCGAACACCCCGTCTTCTCCCAGAATGCCCTCGGTGATGCGCTCGGTGAGGGTCGGCCCGAACACCTGCAGCTCCTCCTCCTTGCCCACGCTCTGGTCCCAGCGGCACAGGAGGAAGCAGGGGTAGTCCACGTCGTGGTCGAAGTGGTGATGGGTGAAGAAGAGGTAGTCCACCATTGTGGGGAACAGGCCGGCCTGCACCAGCTTGTGGGTGGCGGCCGGACCGCAGTCGAACATCAGGTACTGGCCGCCTACCTCGACGGCGTAGGCCGAGCCGAACCGGGTGGGAGTCGGCGTTGGGGTCCCGGCCCCCAGCACGTGGAGCTTCACCATGACCAGTCACCTCCGGGAAGGAGCTCGATCCAGCCGAACTTCTCGGCGGGCGTGTGCCGTGTCAATGAAACAACGGGGCCCCGTCGGGAGAGGATCGCAGGGTCCCGCGCGGGCGCCTGATGGACGGGCCGAAGGGGCGGTCGGAAGGAACGAGACGTAACGCGGCTGCTTTCGTAGATTCCATCCGTGAAAGCAGCCGTGCCGGACCTTATATGGATCGTATTATTACACCCAACCTCCCGTTCCAATGCCCAAGGGCCGTAAGCCAGCGGGAAGGACAATTGACGATGGCGCCTGGAGAGTATCCAAGGACCAATGCGCCCGGTAGGGGGTCGGCTTAGGCCTTCCCGATTCTGAATACCTTGGTCTTGCAGACGGGGCAGCTTCCCTGGGTCGCCGGCCTACCGTTCTTCATGGTAATGGCCTGGGCGTTCTGGATCTCCCTCTTCGCTCGACACTTCACGCAGTAGGCCTCCATGGGGACACCTCCCTCAAAAGAATGGCTATATTGTAGGTGGTGCAGGCGCGAATTTCTACCCCTGACGCCAGGTCAATCGGCAACTTCCACCACACACTCGACTATTACGGCGCACCGGCGGGGCAGGGCCCCCATGCCCGGAGCCGACCGGCTATGCCGGCCACGCTCGCCGAAGACGGCCACGAAGACGTCCGACGCCCCGTCCACCACCTCGGCCTGCCCGTCGAAATCCGGCGCGCTGTTGACCATGCCCACCACCTTGAGCACCCGGCTGACCCGGTCCAGGTCTCCAAGCTCGGCCTTCATCCTGGCCAGTAGGTTCAGGGCGCACCACCGGGCCGCCTCGTATCCCTGCTCGGTGGTCATACCGTCGCCCAGCTTGCCGGTGATGGTGGAGCCGTCGGGGAGCTGGGGCCCCACGCCGGCCATCCACATCACGTTGCCACTGCGGGTAGCGGGCAGGTAGTTGGCCACGGGCGGCGCCGGCGGCGGCAGCATGTACTCCAGCTCGGCCAGTCTCTCCTCAGCGGCGCTCATTACAGACCAGCCTCCTTCCGGGTGCCACTACTATCACAGACCCTCGAACCGGGCGTCGCGCCACTGCAGGGCGGCCCGAAGCCCCTTCTCCCGGCGGATGTCGTTGAACGCCGTCTGCTCGGGGGTCGTGCTGGTGTCGAAGTGGACCATCAGCTCCAGATTGTGCTGGATGGCCGACAGCAGGCCCATGCCTTCCAGGGCCCGGTTGACGGCCACCTTGCTCATCTGAACGCCTACGGGGGAGATCAGGCTTATCTTCCGGGCCACCCGTTCGCACTCGGCCATGAGCCCGTCGTGGGGCACCACCCTGCTCACCAGGCCCATGCGGGCCGCCTCGTGGGCGTCGACGGTGTCGCCGGTCAGCAGCAGCTCCTTGGCCCGGGCCAGTCCCACGCTGAAGGGAGTGATGAGCAGGGGCGGGCCCACCCCGGCACGGATCTCCGGCTCCCCCATCACGGCCCTGTCCGAAGCGATCTTGATGTCGCAGACCTGCACCAGCTCGCACGCCCCGGCCAGGGCGAACCCGTTGACGGCGGCGATCACCGGCACCCTCAGGTTCCACACCTTCATGAAGGTGTCGATGTGGCCCTTGAGGTGCTCCCGCCATAGGTCCGGGGCCGAGCCGTGGGGCTCGGGGTCGCCGGGCGAACGGTCCAAGTCGAAGCCGGCGGAGAAGGCCCGCCCGGCGCCGGTCAGGATCACCACCCGCACCTCCGAGTCGGCGTCTATGGCGTCCAGGCATTCACGAAGCTCGGACAGGAGCCGGGCGTTGAGGGCGTTCATCTTCTCGGGACGGTTGAGGGTAAGGTACGCCACCGACTCGCGCTTCTCGTAGACTATCGCCTCAAAGGCCAAGCTCCCCCCCTTACGCCCCGCGCCTCGGCCGGTCCGGTCCTACCCACGGCCCCGGCAACGAGGGACACGTCCGGCTCACGAGACGGCAACGCCGCCCTCGGCCCGGCTCGCCGCCTGGCGAGCGCCCCCGACGACGGAGGTCATCGCGCCCTGGATCAGCCCCGTGTCCGGTATGCTGGCAAAGACGGTTACGCCCTCCTCCAGCAGGGCGGGCATCCCCGCCAGGTCGCGGATGATGTCGCCCACGGGCACGTTGTGGCGGCGGCAGGCGTCCCCGAACTGACGCCGGTAGCTCCTCAGAGTCTCCAGCGCCCCGGCGTCGAGAGTGCCCATCTCCTGCCGGATTCCAAGCTGCATGGACAGGTCTCCAGCCCCGAAGACCGCGCAGTCCACCCCGGGGACCGAGAGGATCTCGTCCAGATGATCGAAGGCCTCCAGCTCCTCGATCAGGAGCATGACCAACGACTCCTCGTTGACCCGGTCCGAGGCCACCGGCTCCTCTCCGTAGCTGTAGCCCCGGGTGTAGCCGCAGATGCCCCGGGTCCCCACGGGTGGGTACTTGACCCAGGACACCGTCCGCTCGACCTCCGCCCGGCTCTTCACCCTTGGCACCATCACTCCCTTGGCGCCCAGCTCCAGGCAGCGGAGGATGATGGGATAGTCGTTGTGGGTCACACGGACCACCGAGGTCATGCCCGCAGCGTCCGCCGCGCGGGTGATGTGCTCCAGCTCCGAGCCTATGGTGATGGAGCCGTGCTCGGTGCACAGGAACACCCAATCGAACCCGGCGATGCCCGCCATTTCGGTGAGCGTAGCGGAAGGCATGAACTGCTGGAACCCGACCAGGACCCTGCCGCTGCGCAACGCGTCCTTGAACTCCCTAGCCCTCACGATACCCCCTCCTTCTCTCGCCCGTCCATCTAGGTGTGGCCCGTGCCCGCATGGTGCCTTGGGCCCGCATCGTACCCTGGGACACCCGGCGTGTCAACGCCGCGCCACGGTCCCGGAGTCCCCCTGCCCAAGGGGACGGCCTCCCTTCTTGGCCAGGGCTTCCGGCAACAGCGGGAGCAGAAAGGCCGTGGCCACCACCGCCAGCCCGACCATCATCAGCCAGCCGTTGTCGTAGGAGCCTGTCTCGTCCACGATATAGCCGAAAACAGGCGCCACGGCGAACCCCCCAAGGTTGGTTATGGTTATGGCGAACCCCATGGCCGTGCCCGTGAGACCCGGACCCGCCTGCTCGGCCACCAGGACCGCAAACAGCCCCGGGCTCGCCAGGCAGGTCGCGCCCATCAGGAACACGATCACCAACACCAGGCCCAGGGGCGTATCCGACGGCATCCACATCAGGACCAGCATGGAGAGGCCCGACGTCACGCTGACCATGAGCAGGGTGAGCACCCGCCCTCCCCGCATGACGTCGCTGGCCAGGCCCCAGGCTATCCGTCCGGCCGTGCCCCCAGCCATGGAGACTCCCAGGAGACCGCTGCTGGCCACCGCCGACATGCCCAGGTCATCTCGCACGAAGAGTATCAGGTAGCTGGTAACCACCGGCTGGAAGCCCTGGAAGGCCGCTGCGAACAGGCAGGCGAACCAGATGCCCCGGTTCCTGATCACCGGGCCGATCCTGCCGCCGGACCGGGGCTGCGTCTCCCTGGGGTCCCCGGGAGCGGGCTTGTCCCTGTAGAAGGCGAAGAAGAACACGGTGGCGACGGCCACGACTGCGCCCGCGATGACGAGGGACGTGCGCCAGTCGTAGGTCAGGGCCAGGCTGGTGAGGAGCAAGGCCACCATGATGCCGCTGAGGGGAATGCTGGACTGCTCGATGCCCATGGCCAGGCCCCTCGTCCGCGGCGGGACCCACTCGGAGATAGCCTTGGTGACGTTGGCGTAGGAGGGGCCGTTGGCCACCCCCACTATGAGTCCCAACACCAGCCCCTGGGGAAGGGAGGTAATGCGGGAAAAGGCCATAGTCGCGGCGGCCACACCTATGCGAGTGACGGTCTGCAGGCGGCGCACACCCATCACGTCGGCCATCCACCCGGCCAGGAGCCCCGGGACCGTAGCGCCAACCAGTATCATCGACATGATGAGACCGAGCTCGGCCAGGCTGGTGTCCAGGTCCTCCTGGATGAACGGGAACATCACACCGATGCCCGTCAGGGAAAACTGGGCCGACATGGCGGTAACGGTACAGACGCCGACGACGACCCAAGGATAGGGGACTCGTTTCAGTGTGTTCAGGCGCCTCACGACGGCGTCGACCAACTCCCGCAGCCCGATCCTAGATACGGCCCTCCGGCCGCTCACGGCCCGGCTGGCCGTGCCATTATAGCACCAGGGCTCCCGGCTCCCGGCTCCCGGCTCCACCCTGTCCGTGCTAAACTTAACGGGCCCCGCCGAAGTGAGCTTACGCATCATCTCCAGGGAGGGAGGCTCGAAATGAGCAGCGCCAGGCAGCAGAGACCCCTAAGGTTGATGGAGACCTTCCGGTCCCTCTTCTACACCCCCATCTACGTGGCCCTATCCGGGGGCTTCCTGGAGAAGGAGGGCCTGGATGTCCAGTTCTCCACCTGCCCGGCGGGCTACCACGGCCTCAGCGCCATGAACGTGGACCTGGCCGACATCGTCCAGGCGGGACCCATGCGCAGCATCATCGCCGCCGACTGGGGCGCCGAGGTGGTGCCGCCCCACTTCGTCGAGATCAACAGCCGCGACGGGTTCTTCCTGGTGGGACGCAGGCCCGAGGGGGAGTTCCACTGGAAGGACCTGGAGGGAGCGTCCATCATACCCGTGGGCTTCTCTCCCATGCCCGTGGCATCCCTGCGGTACGCCGTCGAGAACCATGGTGTCGACTGGGGGTCCATACGCCAGACGCCGGGCCTCTCCCTGGCCGAAGCCACCGCCCGGTTCAAGGACGGAGAAGGGGACTACATCCACCTGCCCCAACCCGCCGTGCAGCAACTCCTTGAAGAGGGCTCCGGGCGCCTGGCGGCGGCCCTGGGGCCGGTGAACGGGCACATCTCCTACAGCTCCTTCGCCACCACCAACCGGTTCATCGCCTCCAACCCGGAGGCGGTCCACGGCTTCACCAGGGGCTTCTACAACGCCCAGAGGTGGCTGGCGGAGAACGAAGCGGACACCGTCGGCGCGTCGGTGTCGTCCTTCTTCCCGGAGATCGAGCCCGAGGTGGTGGTCAAGGCCGTCGCCCGGTACAAGGCCCAGGATACGTGGGCCACGGACCCGCTGCTCAGGGAGGACGGCTACGAGGCGCTGCAGGACGTGCTCGTGGGCGCCGGCCTGGCCAAGGCCCGCCAACCGTACCGCCACATCATCCGCACGGACTTCGCCGAGGAGGCCATGGGCCGGGCCTGAAGACGAGGGGCGCCGGCGAGGGACCTACCTGGGCCCCCAAGTTAGCCCAAAGTCGGCCCGCTCCACCAGATGGCCGGAGAAGGTCTCGGCCGTCTGCTCGGCCAGCCAAACGGCCGGCGCGGCGATCTCCTCGGACGGGACCATGGGGATGTGCGCCGTACCCGGCCAGTCGCCCCGGCGGTTCATCCACGTGTCCACCCGGCCCGGGCTCAGGGAGTTGACGGCGACGTTGTGGGGCCGCAGCTCCTCGGCCAGGCTCAGTAGCATCCGGTCCAGGGCCGCCTTGGACATGGAGTAGCCGACGCGACCCTCCCGATACCCCCGGGCCGAGCCCGACGTGATGCCGAAGACGGAGCCCGACCCCTGGGCTATCATGGTGGGCAGGGCGTACTTGAAGAGCAGCATCGGCGCCCGCACGTTGACCGCCAGGCACCGGTCCAGCAGCTCCACGTCCAGGTCCACCACCGGCGACTCGCAGTCCACGCCGGCGTTGGACACCACCACGTCGATGCGTCCGAACCGCCGGAGCGTGGCGTCCACCAGGCCGGCTATGTCCTCGGCCCGGGTCACGTCGCACCGTACCCCCAGTGCGGCGCCGCCCCCTTCGGAGATAACGCGGGCGGTGTCGTGGACCGTTCCCGAGGCGTAGCGGGGGTACTCCGAGCCGGCCGAGGCGTCCTCCTCGGTGCGGGCCGCGGCCACGACGGCTGCCCCCTCGGCGGCCAGGCCCATGCAGATGGCCCTGCCTATGCCCCGGCTGCCTCCCGTGACGATGGCTACCTTGCCCGCGAGTCTCACGATTCGGCCCAGACCCCTTTCCCGCTCTTGACCTACAGGGACAAGGGCGGCGTCTTCTCCGCCTTCGGAGGTCGTGTACGCCCTATGCCTTCGGCTCCCACGAGTGGATGATGCCCCGCCACAACATGGGGGCCGGCCACTTGAACTCGAAGATCTCGTTGTCCTCCATCGCCTCGGTGCAATGGAGGGCGCCTCCCTGGGCGGCCCACACGTCGCCGGGCATGCACATGTGCTCCTGGGTGCCGCCGAACTTCTCCTTCATCTTCCCCTTGATCAGGTAGCAGATCCAGTGGTGCTGGTGGATGTGCAGCGCCCACTTGCCCTTCTTGTGGGAGTTCCAGAACACCGAGCCGTTGGGGCCGGGGACCAGCACCCGCATGTTGTGCTCGATGTCCAAACCGGGCGGGCCGAACTCCGTTTCCCCCTCCACCCGCCACATCACGAAGGTCTCCACGTCCGCCCACTTGTTGAAGATGTGGGAGTCGTTGGGCGCCACCGCGCCCCAGGTTATGAGGCGGTCTCCGGACACCAGGTGGGGCGGGCTCATCCACTCCAGGAAGACCGTGTCCTCCAGGGCCTCCATGGAGACCTCGACGCCCGCGGCCCCGCTCCAACCGTCCCTATCGGTGCCCTCGTACTGGCGCCCGGCCATGGTGACGGCCACCCGCCCCCTGACCACGGTGTTGATGAAGTCGTGGGCGAACCGGTGGGCGGGGATGACCTGGCCCTTGGGCATGTGGTGCTCCAAGAGCGACCCCTTGGGGCCCGGCACGAGGATCTTGGTCTCCAGCGGCGAGGGGAGCCTCGTCCCGTCCAGGTAGTTGATGTTGACCACGGGGGCCTCGGCCCCGCTGGCGTAGAACACGGCGTCCGCCTTGTTTCCGACCACGTCTGGGGTTACCGGCATGCTGACACCTCCCTGCTTGCTCTGGATCTATCTGCCATTGATTGTCGGCCCCGCGCCGTCACCGTCCGGTGGCCGCGGCCGAGAGGGACTCGGGGGCCACCTCCATCACCCACACCTCCCTGGAACCGGGCAGGTCCCCCGGTGCGACGGTCACGGTATGGGCGCCCGTCTTCTTCACCGACCTCTGCGTCTCCAGCCACCCGTCGGGGGGCAGCAGGGTCGACTCCTCGGTAGTCAGGCCCGCCGCCAGATAGTGGGTGGGAATCACCACCCGAGGGCCGATCATGGCCACCATCGAGTCCACCTCGTCGTAGCTGAGGATGTGGCTGGAGTCGTCGGCGGTGACCATCAGCACGTCCACCGCCCCCACCTGCTCACGGACGTCGGCGGGCACCTGGGCGCGGTTGTCGCCGGTATGCAGGAAACGCACCCCCGCCGTCTCCACCAGATGCATGACGTTGCGCATGCCGCGCGCTCCCGCCCTGCCGGCGTGCAGGTCCCCGACTCCCGTGACGGACACATCCCGGTACTCGAACCGCCCCGGCATCCTGAGGACGGACGCGCCGTCGGGAAGCTCTCCGACGGCGCTGTGGTCGAAATGGGAGTGGGACACCAGGGCGAGGTCGCACTCCACCATGGGGAACCTGTGCAGGAACCAGTAGTAGTCGTGCCGGTTCTCGTAGGGGTCGATGAGGACCCTGGCCCCCTGGGGAGACTCCCACATGAAGGCGCAGTGGCCGTAGTAGGTCAGGCGGACTGGGGCGCCCGGTCCGGCGTCTACCCCCATGCGGCCGCCCCCTAGTCCCTTCCGAACCTCAGCGCCCGCCCCGGGGTCGCGCCGGTGTGGTCGCCGCCGTCGATGACGGGCTCTCCGTTGACGATGACGTAGGGTATCCCCAGGGGAAACTGCTTGGGGTTGGCCGCCGTGGCGGGGGCTTTGACGGTGTCGGGATTGAACACGACGACGTCCGCCTTCATCCCGTCCCGCAGCAGACCGCGGCTCTTCAGCCCCAGGCGCTGCGCCGGGAAGGAGGTCATCTTCCGTACCGCCTCGGGCAGACGCAGGTGCTTTTCGGCCCGGACGAACTCCGCCAGGATCACGGGAAAGCAGCCGTAGGTGCGGGGGCTGGGATAGTCCCCCAGCAGGACGGCGTCGCTGCCCACCATGCCGAAGGGATGGGCCACGAAGGCCGGCAGCGTCTGGCCGTTGACGCCCGGGCGGACGCTGCAGATGCCCAGGCCGTCGTCCACCAGCAGGTCGAAGAAGGCGTCCAGGTAGTGCTGGCCCCGCATCCGGGCGATCTCCGTCAGGGAGTGGCCCTCGTACTGCTTGTTGTGGGGCTTCTTGAAGTTGGTCAGCCAGCCCTCGGACGGGTTGCGTCGGCCGCCTCCCGACAGCATGTCCTCCTTGAGCCTGGCACGATCGTCGGGGGAGGTGAGGACCTCCTTGAGGCGTTCGGGGCCCCCGTCCTTGGTCCAGTTGGGGATGGATATGATGGCCCGTGTGCTGGAGTAGATGTAGGGGTAGCAGTCGAAGGTAACGTCCATCCCCTCGGCGCGGGCGTCCTCGACCAGACCTATGTAGTCCAGGTGGCTGCCGTCGCCCTGGGAGTTCTGCCGGTAGTGGGTGAGGTGCACGGGAATGCCGCCCCTGCGGCCGATGTCCAGGGCCTCCTCCCAAGGGGCCAGCAGGCCCTGGGCCCGCAGGCTGGCCCGGGTGTGGGTGTGGTAGAAGCCGCCCATCGCCCCCACCACGCTGGAGAGCTCCACCAGCTCGTCGGTGTCGGCGTAGGCTCCGGGGGGATAGTCCAGGCCCGTGGAGAGCCCGAAGGCCCCCTCCTCCATGGCCTCCCGGACGACGGCCTTCATGTCCTCCAGCTCCTCGCCGGTGGCCGGGCGGTCGTTCCAGCCCACGGACCAGATCCGCACCGGCGAGTTGCCCAGGATGTAGGCGATGTTCACCGCCACCGTGCCGTCGTAGTGAGAAAGGTACTCGGCCACACCGGACCAGCCAACCCCTTCGGGCGCGGTATCGTTCAGGCCCGAGTCCAGCTCGATGAACCGCTGCAGCTCCTCCCGGGTCTTGAAGGGGGCCACCGAGTTCCCATCGATGCCGACCAGCTCGGTGGTGATGCCCTGGCGGACCTTGGGCTCGTGGCGGGGCTCCTTGAGTATGGTGAGCCCCCCGTGGGAGTGCATGTCGATGAACCCCGGACAGACCACGTGCCCCGTGGCGTCGATGTACCGCCTGGCCTCCACCGCGGAGTCGCCGCGGAAGATGCGCAGCTCCTCCCCCTCCACCCCAACGGCGCCGTGGTAGCCCGGGTTCCCCGAGCCGTCCATGACGAGGCCGCCTCGAATCAGCAGGTCCAGCATCGCTTGTTCACCCCCATCTAGAGGCTGGCTCTCCCCGCTTGCCGGGGATGCGCGGCGGGGTCACCCGCCCGGTAGAGAAGAAGCGAAGGACGCCGATTACGGCCGACCTTCGCTTCCTTGCCGCCGGGCCGGGCCGCCGGGCCGGGTTGGACCCCTACCCGCCGTTCTCCCGCTCTCGCCTCATCTTGGCCTGGAGCTGGTTGGTGGCCGTCATGTCCAGCTCCAAGCTGTCCGGATCGATGACCACGCCGTACTCTTCACGAACGTGGGCCACGGTGAGCTTGTCCTCGAGCACGTCGTCGACGATGGCGTCCAGGTTCCTCTCCAGCGGGTCGCCGTATCCCCCCGCGCCCGCCTGGATGAGGCGGTACACGTCGTCCTTCTTCAGGGAGGTGAGGTGCTTGCCCGGAAGCTCGACCTCGTTCTCGGTCCCGGGATTGACGTAGTTGCGGGTCGGCGTGCCGGGCTTTCCGCCCTCGACGCCCCAGGGCAGGAAGTCGTGCCGGTCGGTGCGGAGCTGGAACAGGGACTCCTCCGCCAGGATGCGGAAGTCCCGGGTCATGGCCAGGCCGCCCCTGTACTGGCCGGCCCCGCCGGTGTCGGGAACGAAGGAGAACCGCTCGATGAGCAGTGGCTGGTCGGCCTCGATGCTCTCTATGGGGGTGTTGGCCAGGTTGTTGACCGCACAGGCGGCGCCGTCGGCGCCGTCCATCCACGGGCCGCCCCCCCGGGGGCCGTCGTTCTGGAACTCCAGGTAAACCCAGCCCTTGCGGTTCTTGTCGTACCCACCGAAGCTGAGCCCCACCTCGCCGCCGCCCCACATCCCCGGGACCTGTCCCGGCATCGCCTGGGCCATGGCCCCCAGGATGGCCTGGCAGATGCGGAACCCCGAGAGGCCCCGGGCCGCCACGGGGGCCGGGTGCTGGGGATTCACGAAGCAGCCCTCCGGCGCCTGGATGTCGAAGGCCCTGAAGAAGCCGCTGTTGGCCTGGATCGACGGGTCGATGAGGCATTTCATGGCGGCGTACACGCAGGACTTGGTGTACCAGATGTTGGGGTTGATGGAGCCCTTTGCCTGGGGCGACGTGCCGTCGAAGTCCACGCGCACCGTGTCGCCGTCGATCTTCACCTTGGCCTTGATGGCGATGGGCCGCATGTCGATGCCGTCGTTGTCGATGTAGTCGGTGAACTCCCACTCGCCCTGGGGCAGGCCCCTTATCTCGGCCCTGGCCAGCGCCTCGGTGGTGTCGACGATGTCCGTCATGTAGCTCTTCATGTCTTCCAGGCCGTAGTCCTCCACCAGCCGCAGCATGTCCCGCTCGCCGAACCTGACCGCGGCCAGGAGGGCCTGGACGTCCCCGATCACCTTCTCGGGCACCCGCACGTTCTTCTCCAGGATGCGCCACACCGCCTGGTTCAGCACACCCTCCTCGTACAGCTTCAGGGGGGGCAGCAGCAGGCCCTCCTGGTACAGCTCCGTGTTGTCCGACGCGTTGCCGCCAGGAATCCTGCCGCCGATGTCCGTCTGGTGGCCGATGCAGCAGCTCCAGCCCACCAGGGTGTCGAAGGCGAAGATGGGCTTGAACAGAAAGATGTCCGGCAGGTGGCTCCCGCCCTCGTAGGGGTCGTTGTTGGCGAAGATGTCCCCGGGCTTCACGTCGTCCCCGAAGGCGTTCATGACGCCCTGCAGGGCGGGCGCCATGGAGCCCAGGTGCGCCGCGATGGTGAGCCCCTGGGCCACCTGGAGACCCTCGGCGTTGAACAAGGCCGTGGAGAAGTCCATCGCGTGCTTGATGACCGCCGACCGGGCCGTACGCACCACCGTAAGCGCCATTGTGTCGGCCGTGCTCATCAGAGCGTTCTTGATAATCTCACGGGTTACGGGATCGGTAGTCTGTTGCATCGAGAAGTCTCCTTTCTACGATACTAGGCATGATACCACGGCGCCCGTAGGTGTCAACAGCTACCGCGGCACGCCTATCTGCGCCACCCGCTCCCCGGTGGCCACTATGGGGAAGGTGACCGTGCGCACAATGGGGCCCGCCAAGGGGGCCGGCACCTCCTCCACCACGTCTCCGAAGACGTTGGTGATGGTGGCGAGCACCTCCCCTTCGGCCACCTCCTGGTTGAGGCGGACCCTGGAGTGGAGCAGGCCGCCCCGGCTGGCCCGGGCCTCGCGCATGGCGGTGATGACCGTACCGCGGCCCTGGGGCTCGGGAGAGCCGGGCAGCATACCCACGTGCCGCAGCACGTTGGTCACGCCCCTCACGCCCCACCGGACCTCCTCGGGGTCCAGCTGGCCCCCCTCTCCCAGCTCGATTCCCAGCGCCACCTTGCCGCCCTCGGCGGCGACGACGTGGGGCGACGTCCCATAGACGTACATGCCCGAGTCGGCGGCCAGGATGTAGTCGACTCCGAAGGCCTTTGCCATACGCTCCGACTCCTGGACGACGGCCCCGCAGCGGGGCGGCGGGAGGAAGGCGAAGGGAGCGTACCGGCCCCCCGTGGTCGGTGTATGTACGTCCATCACGTAGCCGGCCGGCTCCATGAGACGGCGGTACAGGGCGTGGGCGATGAGTCCGGCCATGTTCCCGCCGGGGTCCCCGGGAAAGGAGCTCCACGGGTCCGCCGCCCCCTGGTCCATGGGAGACTTGATCATGTGCCCGAGGAAGTAACGGTGCTGGATGCGGAAGGCCAGCGGGTTCTGCACCGGCACCACCAGCAGCGTGCCCCGCAGCTCTTCCAGATCGACGCCCGAGGCGACGGTGGACAGGATCTCGACCCCGTTTATCTCGTCGCCGTGGATGGCCGCCCCCATGTAGAACACCGGGCCCGGCTGGGAGCCCCGCACCACCATCAGGGGCACCTCCACCCAGCTCCCGTCGGGCAGCTCCAGGGTCCGGATGCGGGTCCGCTCCCTGGTGCCCCGGCGCAGCTCCAGCCCCTCGATTTGCAGGTCCTCGTCCAGTCCGTCCCTGGGCTCAGTCATGACCGCCTCCTCATTGACTGCCGCATTGGTTGCCGCTTCCGGGCTGCCGCTTCCGGGGCTGCCGCTTCCGGGGCAGGGGGGCTGCCGCTTCCGGGGCGGGATGGTGGCAGGTTAACCCCGGGGCCTGGCCGCGTCAACTCCCCTCAGGCTCAGGGATATCACGGTGGCCAGCCCCGCCACTCCGACCATCATCCACCACGCCCAGTCGTAGGAGCCGGTGCGGTCGACGATCAACCCGAATATGGGCGTGGCGCACATGGGCCCCAGGCGTATGACCGTGGCCGCCAGCCCGATGGCCGTCCCCGTCAGCTCCGGGTCCACCGACTCGGCCACCAGGTTCCCGGTCAGCCCGGACCATCCCATGCCCGTGGCCCCGATGAAGAAGACTACGAGCATCACCAGCCACAGCCCGGCGGTGGGGGGGAGGAGCACCAGGAATGCTATGAACACCCCCGTCAGGGCGGCCACCATCGCCAGGAGGCCGCTCCTCCTCCCGCCGAGATAGTGGTCGCTGACCAGGCCCCACACGATCCTGGATATGGCGCCCCCCGCCAGGGAGACCGACATGCACGCGCCGGCCAGCACCGACGACATGCCCATGGTCTCCTTCAGGAACAGGATCAGGAAGGTCACCACCACCGTCATGATGATGCCCATGGCCGCGGCTACCGCTGCCCCCAGCCAGACCCCCCGGCTGCGCACGACCTGCCTCAGCTTCTCCTTGGCTGGACCGCCGGCGGCCGCGGCCGCCGACGCCGTGCCCTTCTCCGGGTCCCTGTAGAAGAGGAAGAAGGCCACCGTGCAGACGGCCACCCCCGCCGCTATGACCATGACCGAGACCCTCCAGCTATAGACCTCGGCTATCAGGGTCAGTATCAGCGCCGACAGGATGCCCCCCACCGGGAAGCTGGCCTCGGCAGTCCCCATGGCGACCCCCCGGTGCCGGGGACTCATCCAGTCCATGATCGCCTTCACGAAGCAGGGAAAGGAGCCGGCCGAAGAGACTCCCAGGAGGAGCGCCAGGAGCACGCCCTGCAACAGGCTGTCCATCTGGGAGAAGAGCACGAGACACACCACGACGCTGAGCAGGGTCAGCGACTGGAGGCGCCGGACTCCCACCACGTCGGCCAGCAGGCCGGCCAGGAGGGACGTGCCGATGCCGCCCAACACCCGGGCCGAGGAGATGAGGCCTATCTCCGCCCGGTCGATCTTCAGGTCGTCCTGGATGAAGGGAAACAGGGCGCCGAAGCCCACGAAGGTGGAGGCCAGGGCCGTCAGGGTAGCTACGGACAGGGCCATCACGACCCAGGGATAGGGTATGGATGACGGCAGACGGATGAGGGTCATGGCGGGACGGGGCCTGCGGGGGGGCCTGCCGGACCCCTACCGGAGCTCGGGCATGACCTTCTCGGCCAAGAGCTCCAGGCCCGCGTGGTCGTAGGGCGGCTGCAGCTCGACGATAAAGTGGGAGACGCCCAGCTCCACGAAACGGCCCATCTGCTCCACGCACTCCCCGGGTGTCCCGGCGATGAGGGCCTTCTGGACCTGGACTCCGAAGCGGCCCAGGGTCTCCCGGGCTATTTCCCTGGCCCGGTCGCCGTCCTCGTGGACCCCCAAGACGAAGTAGATGGACTTCTGTATGGCGTCGACGTCGGTACCCGCGTCGTCGCAGTGGCGCTTCAGCACCTCGAGCTTGTGGGCGTACTCCTCAGGGTCGACGGAGCAGTTCCAGCCGTCGGCGTACTGGGCGATGACCCGCAGCGTGCGCTTCTCCCCAGCGCCGCCGACCCAGAGGGTGGGATGGGGTCGCTGCACCGGCCTGGGATGGCACACGGCGTCGGTCATGGTGTAATGCTTGCCCTGGAAGTCGACCCTCGGCTCCGTCCACAGCCGCCTTATAACCTGCAGCGCCTCTCCCAGCATGTCTATCCGCTGGGACACCGGGGGGAAGGAGATGCCGTACATCCGGTGCTCCCGCTGGAACCAGGCCGCGCCCAGGCCCATCTCCAGGCGGCCGCCGGTGACGATGTCCAGGGCCGCGCCCATCTTGGCGACGATGCCGGGGTTGCGGAAGGTGTTGCCCAGTACCAGGGGCCCCACCCTCATGTGGCGGGCCTGCATGGCCAGGGCAGTGGTGGTCGTCCACTCCTCCAGGTAGGGCCCCTCCTCGTCTCCGGCGAGGGGCAGGAAATGGTCGGGCATCCAACCGCAGTCGTAGCCCAGGTCGTCGGCCAGCTTCCAGAGGGCCAGTAGCTCGTCGTAGCCCGCGTGTAGCTGCTGTGGCGCGATGCCGAAGGTCACTCCAGACTTCACTTGGCTGCCCTCCTGTGTATGGACGCCCGGTCCCGGGCGCGAAACGCCTCTGAGTATACTGTACCCCCGCCGACCCAGCAACGGCAGCCCTTGACAACCGTCGGTAGGCGACCGGATACTGCCCGGTGGGACAAACCTCGTAGCTCTACCCGTCAAGGTCCGACAGGGTAGTCCGTCGTTCCGGCGAAGGCCGGACGACGGGAGCGAGGTTGCCAGAGCCCCGTCAGCCCATCAGGGGTTTGCGCCCCCCTTCTGAGAGAGCTCCCTCAGCGGATATCTGGGACCGAACACTAGTATCAGTTGCAACAGGAGGAGACCCATGCCCGTAGACACCGCTCCCGAGGCCCTGCGCCGCCTCGGAGTACGCCCGGGGCTCAACTGCTCGGGGACCAACACCAGGTTCGGCGGCGCACGCATCTGGCCCCAGGTCAAGGAGACCATGGACGCCGTCATAGAGCTGGACGTGGACATGCACGAGCTGACCCGCAAGGCGGGCCGGCGCCTGGCCGAGCTGTGCGGCGCCGAGGCCGCCGTCATAACCTCCGGCGCCTCGGGAGCCATGACCCTGCAGGCGGCGGCGTGCATCGCCGGCACGGACCCGGCGAAGATCCACCGCCTGCCCGACACCACTGGCATGAAGGCGGAGATACCCATCTACAAAGGACACCGCATCCGCTACGACCAGGCATGGCGCAAGGCCGGCGCCACCCTGGTGGAGTACGGCGACATGAGGGACTGCTCCCAGTGGGAGCTGGAGCAGGCCATGGGACCGGAGACGGCGGCCCTGGCCTACATGGTCGGCCCGACCCTGCCCTACTCGGCCCTGGCCCTGGAGACGGTGTGCGAGACGGCCCGGGCCCACGGGCTCCCGGTCATCGTCGACGCCGCCGCCATGCTCCCGCCCAGGGCCAACCTGCGCAAGTACCTGGACCAGGGGGCCGACATGGTCGCCTTCAGCGGCGGCAAGGGGCTGCGGGGACCCCAGGGCGCCGGCCTCCTGCTGGGCCGGGCGGACCTCATCGAGGCCGCCATCGCCAACACCTCCCCCAACCACGGCGTGGGACGCTCGGGCAAGGTGGCCAAGGAGGAGATGCTGGGCCTGCTGACCGCCGTGGAGGTGTTCCTGGCCCAGGACGAGGAGGCCGAGTTCGCCAACTGGTCCCGTCAGAGCAGGTACATCGCCGACGTCCTGGCCGAGCTGCCGGGACTGACGGCCACCGTGGAGAACGACGGCGTGGAGTGGGTGGTGCCCACCGCCGTGGTACAGCTCGGCCGGGACTGGAGGGGCCAGTCCAAGGCGGCGGTAGCGGCCCGGCTGAAAGAGGGGGACCCGCCCATCTTCATCGGCCAGGCCCCGACGCCGGGCACCCTGTTCGTCAAGACCATCAACCTGAGCGACGCCGACGTGGAGCTGGTGGCCGCCCGGCTTCTGGAGGTGCTGGCGGGCCCGGCCTAGCGGCGGGAACCGGCGCAGCCGCCGGGGGGCTCTGGCCCTACCCCTCCTTCTTGGAGCCCGGGTCTCCGGCGGGGCAGAAGGTCCCCACGAGGGTCAACGGCGCGTCCCCTGTGTTCTCCAGACAGTGAGCCAAGCCCGGCGGCAGGTAGATGCACGTGCCCCGGCCGATGGGGTGGCTCTCGTCGTCCACGTGGACGATGCCGTCGCCGCTCACGATGTATATGACCTCTTCGTAGGTGTGGGTGTGGAAGGGCGCCTTGCTTCGCTCTATGAACCCCACGAACTGGGTCAGGTTGCGGCAGCCGTACCTGGGGTCGATGAGGAGCTTGAAACGGCGCTCTTCCCCCGCGGGGATATCCTCTTCTTCATCCACCGACACCCACAGCTTGCCGTCCTCCCGCAGGTGGGCTTCGGCCTGCTGGCCCGGCGGCTGGCCGGGTTGAGGGGAGACGGCCGAGAGCAGCACCAGCTCCCCCGGCCCGTGGCTGGCGATGCGGCACCGCACCCCCGGCGGGACCAGCACCCCCATGTCCGGCCGGAGGGCGCACTCGGCGCCGCCGATGACCGCTTCGCCCCGGCCCTCCAGGACGAAGAGCACCTCCTCTTCGCTCCGGTTCAGCAGCTCGCCCCGGGTCCCCGGCAGGTAGCGGAGCACCCGCTGCACCAGGTTCCGGCACCCGATGGCGCGGTTGATGGTCTCCCGCCCCGTGCCCAGGCCCCCGGGGAGGCCAGACTGGAGCGCCTCCGACTCCCGGGTCACGTAGGCGCCCTTCAGATGGGGCATGCTAGCTCCACCGGGGCCGCCACCGGGCCCCGTCCTTCACTGTCAGCACGGGCGCGAACCGCCGGGAGGCGCGCAGGCTGTTGCCCAGTCCGTCCTCGAAGCCGAACTCCCCCTCCTCCAGCTCCAGCACCGCAGCGTCGCCGATGCTCCCGGGCCGCAGGGTCCCCAGCTCCTCCCGACCGATGGCGTCCGAGGCGTTGACGGTCACCATCCTGATCACGTCATCCAGCGGCACCCCCAGCTCCAGGAAGATGCTCATGTGCTCCAGCAGGTCGTAGTTCACCATCCCCGACCTGGGCTGGTTTCGGTCGGTACTGATGGTGTCCGGCGGGACTCCCTGCTCCACGGCGGCCCGCGACACGGGGATGGAGCAGTGACGCATGGCCCCGGCGGTGTCGAACACGACGCCCCGCTGCTGGGCCTCCCGCACGTGCTGCCGGACCTGTCCCGCCTCGTCCAGGACGTTGTGCACGTCCCCGTGGAAGATGTGGGTGGCGATGTCGCCGGCCTTCAGGTACCCGAACACCTGGTCCAGGGGCAAGGGCGACTCCATCACGTGGACCATCATCTTACTGTCCGTCTCGTCGGCCACCCGCCGGGCCATCTCTATGGCCGGCACGGCGTTGGCGGCGGTGGTCCCCGTGGGCGACAGGCGCACCTTCACCCCCAGCACCACGTCCCGGTTCTCCTGGATGCACCGGATGGCCTCCTCCGCCCTGGCCCACCGGAAGTCCTCCAGGTCCGGGATGCCCATGGTCGTCAGGGTGGTCAGGCCCAGGGTGGACAGGTGCACGAAGGCGTACATCCGCGTGTCCACGCGCCCGATGACGTAGTCGCGGAACGCCTGGAAGTTGGCCCACCCCACCGAGCCCGCGTCCACTGCGGTGGTCACCCCTACGGCGAGGCAGTAGGAGTCGGGGTCGGCCCTGTAGGGATAGATGCGGTGGGCGAAGTGGCCGTGGAGGTCGATGAGCCCCGGCGCCACCAGCTTCCCAGCCACGTCGACCACCTCGGCTGCGACCGCCGGGGGGATGTCCGCCTCGACCGCGGCGACCAGGCCGTCCTTGAAGCCCACGTCCCGCACGGCGCGGAGGCCCTGGGCCGGGTCCACTACCTCCCCGCCCTTGAGGACCAGGTCGTAGTCGAAGGCCACTAGAGCCCCTCCTTGATGAAGTCCGACACCCGTTCGCCTATGGTCATGGTGGTGACGTTGGTGTTGGCGCGGACGCAGTTGGGCATGATCGACGCGTCCACCACCCTCAGGCCCTGGAGGCCGTGGACCCTGCCGTGCTGGTCCACCACCGCCATGGGGTCCGAGGACGGGCCCATCTTGCACGTGCACGAGATGTGCTGCCCCGTGGTGGCCTCCCGGCGCAGCCACGCGTCCAGGGCGTCGTCGGACTCCACGTCCGCGTCCGTGGGCGCGGTGCGCTCGGTCAGGATGTCCTTGTAGTCCTCGTGCTGGCCCAGCTTGATGCACAGGCGCACCATCTCGCGCATCCTGCGGCGGTCGAACTCCTCCTGCAGGTAGTTGTAGTCCAGGAAGGGCTGTACGTTGGGGTCCGTCGAGGTGAGGCGCAGCTCCCCCGACCCCACGGCCAGGTCCAGGATGCAGACCATGCGGACCCCCAGGGCGTCCATGCGGGCCCCGCCCGTGTTCACCCGCTCGGTGGCGAAGGAGCTCATGAACACCATCATGTCGTTGCGCAGGTCCGAGCCGCTGGCGGTGTACCTGAGGGCCACCTGGACCCGTGGGGCTAAGCCGTCCAGGGGATACCCCTCTCTGACCCTCCAGTCCACCCAAACCGAGGGATGATCCCTCAGGTTCTGGCCCACCCCGGGCTTGTCCAGCACCAGGGGGATGCCCAGCTCCTTCAGGTGGGCGGCGGGGCCTACCCCGGACAACATGAGAAGCTGGGGCGAGCCGATGGCCCCGGAGCTGAGGATGATCTCGTTGGCCTCGACGACGAACTTCTCGCCGCCGCTCTCCACCTCCAGGCCCGTTGCCCGGTTGCCGTCGAACAGTATCCGGTGGGCGGTGCAGTCGGCCCGCAGGGTCAGGTTCAGTCGGTGCCTGGCGGGGTCCAGGTAGCCCAGGGCCGTGCTCATGCGGATGCCGTTGGGGTTGTTGAAGGGGATGGGCCCCACCCCCGAGGCGTCGGGGTTGTTGTGGTCCGGGCTGTCGCCGAACCCGGCGGCCCGGCAGGCGTTGTAGAAGGCCATCTGGTCGGGCCGCCACTCCTCCCGCTTGAACCTCCGGGCCACTATGGGGCCGTCGGAGGAGTGGAAGTCGTCCTGGAAGTCGGTGTCAGTCTCCACCTTACGGAAGTAGTGGAGCAGGTCCTGGAACTTCCACTTGTCGTTGCCCATCGCCGCCCAGGAGTCGTAGTCCTCGGGCACGCCCCGGAGGAACACCTGGCCGTTGATGGCGCTGGAGCCCCCCGTCACCTTGCCCCTGGGCACCATCATGGGCACCGCCGTGTCCGTCGCCTTGCCAATGAACTGCCAGTTGTGGTCGCTGACCATCACGTCCGTCGCCGTGGCGTAGCCGAACTTGACCTCGTCCGGCAGCCGCTCGAACTCCGGGTAGTCGGGCCCGGCCTCCAGCAACAGCACCGACGTGCCCGGGTCCTCGCTCAGGCGCGTGGCCACGATGGATCCGGCGGACCCGGCCCCTACCACTATGTAGTCATACTTCATTTCATCCTCCTAGGCTTGGTTCCTTTTGTCATTCGGGCTCCGGTTTAGGGTAACACTACCACCGCCGGGCCGTCGTCTGTCAATGGCCCCGGCACGACTCGGTCCGTCACACGATGGGCCACCGCGGGGGCCCTAGACCGTCACACGGTGGGCCCCGGCGCGCCCCTGGGCCGGCGTCACACGATGGGCCACCGCTGGGGGGGCCGGGCCGTCACACGACGGGCCACCGCTGGGGGAACGACGTCCCGGTCCGGGCAAGCAGGTCTTCCCCCACCGCCTGGACCTTCTGGATCAGCTCCCACTCGTCCACGAAGGTGGGCCGCCCCCCCTCCACCACCACCCTGCCGTCCACGACGACTGTGTGGACGCTCCTGCCGTCGGCGTTGTACACCAGGTTGTTCACCGGGTTGAAGATGGACCTCCACTCGGGGCGCCGGGTGTCGAAGAGGACAAGGTCCGCCTTCTTGCCCTCCTCTACGGACCCGATCTCGTCCCGCAGCCCCAGGGCCTCGGCCCCGTCGATGGTCGCCATCTCCAGCGCCTTCTCGGCCGGGACCTGGGACACGTCCTGGCGGGCGTCCTTGTACAGGACCGCGGCCAGGTACATGGAGCGCATCACCTCCACGACGTTGGAGGCGTTGGGCGCGTCCACCCCCAGCCCCACGCACACGCCCCTCTCCAGCATCTCCGGCAGCTTCCCCTTGGCGGTGGTGCCCATGCCGTTCTTGACCGCCGCCGTGGGGCACATGACCACCTTGGTCCCCGTGCGGGCCAGGCAGTCCACCTCGGCGTCGTCAAGCCCCACGGCGTGGGAGAGCAGCAGGTTGGGCCCCAGGACTCCGATCTCCTCCAGGCGCTGCACCGGCCGCTTGCCGTACCGGTCCAGGTGGGCCTGCACCGAGGCCGGGGCGTTCGCCAGGTGCAGGGTCATCCCCGTGCCGTGGGAGTCGGCGATCCCCTTGGCCGCCATCATCAGCTCCGCGCTGGCCTCGTCGGCGGACAGAGGCATGGTCCAGGCCCGGACCCGGCCCTCCAGGGCGCCGTCGTACTCCCGGACGGTCCTCTCCATGGCGGCGATGGCGGCGGATGTGGACGAGACGGGCACGTTCACCAGGTTGGGCAGGTCCACCACGTGGGTCCCCACGACGATGCGGCAGCCGGACTCCTCGTAGGCTTTCAGGCAGGCGTCCAGGTGCTTGGTGCTCCCCGGGTCCAGGAAGCAGGTGGTGCCGTACTTCAGCAGCTCGGTGATGGCCAGGAGGGAGGTCTGGTACTCCTCCAGGGGGGTCATCTCCCCCTGGAGCCTGAACACGTTGGGCAGGTAGTCGCCGCCCAGGTCGTCGGGGAAGACGCCCCGCACGGCGTGGGCGTAGCTGATGTGCATGTGGCAGTTGATGAGCCCGGGGGTGACCACCATCTCCCGGGCGTCGATGACCCGGTCCGCGGGGACCTCCGCCAGCTCCGACGCCTTGCCGACCATGGCGATCCTGCTTCCCCGGACCACCACCGTGCCGTCGCGGATGATCCTGCGCAGGGGGTCGACGGTCAGGACGAACCTGGCGCCTTCGATCTTGAGGGTAGCCTCTTCCAAGACAGGGTCCTCGCTTCCGTGAGGCCGGGCTTCCCTACCCGCCGGCCTCCTGGGTCCATGCGCCGATAATCTTCACGGCCCCGGCCTCGGGGTCCTGCAGCCTCCGGCCAGTGTCCTCGAAGTGCTCAGGATGCGCCAGGCCGTCGTAGCCCGTCTCCGCCAGGCTCCCGAGGAGCCCAAGCTGGCGGCAACGCTCGATTCCCGCCTCCACGTCCCCGCTGTCGAGGATGACCCCGACCCCATGCCACGACCCCTCTCGGACACACTGCTCACCCTGCGCAGGACTCCCTTCCGAATCCCCTTACGGACCTCTCCCGAATCCTACGAGAAGGATAGCAAGGGAGACGGCGTGGGTCAACGAAGGGCCGGCCCGGGGTGTCCCGCGCATACCCCGTTGAGCCGGGCAAGGAGGTACGCAGATTGGCCCTTATGTCATCATTCCTCAGAAAATAGCGGTTTTCATCCTTGGTGGCGCCGGTCTCAACGCCCCTCTCCGTCATGCCCGCGAAAGCATGTCCTCGTGCTTGATACGGGGGCGGGCAGCCACGTACCCCCACCCCACCCCTGGATTCCGGCCCCGAGCCGGAATGACGGTGAGGAGGGGCACAAGCAAGGGTGTCGGATTGATCGTCTAACGCAGAGCCCCCTCTTGTCGGGGGAAAGGGCCAAGGTGGTAGCTCCCCCGGCACCTTGCCCCCGGAGGCCTCGTCGCCTACAATGGACCTCCATCGGAGGGGCCGTTTCAGCCCCCCGTTTCAACCCCAAGGAGGGAGCCGTGACTGCTCAAAGCGCGTACAAGCTTATCAAGGCACGCTACATGATCGACGGCCGGGCCGACAGGCCCATGGACCACGGCGCCGTCCTCATCGAGGGCTCGCGCATAGCCGCAGTGGGCAGGGCCCAGGACCTGGCCGCCCCCGAGGGGGCCCCGGTCGAGGTATTCGACTACCCCACGGGCACGCTGATGCCCGGCCTGATAGACGTCCACTGCCACTTCAACTACCTGGGGGACGGCACCCACACCGACGACGTGATGGCCATGTCCGACGACGTGCTCCTCATGCGGTCCCTGATGACGGCGCGCATCCACCTGGAGGCGGGGGTCACCACGGCGCGGGAGACGGGAGCCAAGCACGACACATCCTTTGCCCTGCGAGAGGGGATCAAGCTGGCAGTGGCCCAGGGGCCCCGGCTGGTGCTGTGCGGCAACCCGGTCACCATCAGCGGCGGCCACATGTGGCAGATGGGCGGCGAGGCCGACGGGCCCACCGGGGTGCGGGCGGCGGTGCGCAACATGAAGAAGCGCGGGGCCGACTGGATCAAGGTCCCCGTCACCGGCGGCAGCACCCGGTCCAGCGTCCCCTACCGGCCCTCCTTCACCCAGGAGGAGCTGGACGCCCTGACCGACGAGGCACACAAGCTGGGACTCCGGGTGGGCGCCCACAGCCGCCTCACCGAGACCATCGTCATGTGCCTGGACGCCGGGGTGGACATGGTGATCCACGGCGGCTTCCAGGAGCGGGACCAGTCGTGGGTGTTCCGGCCCGAGGTGGCCGAGCGGGCGGCCAGGCACGGCATGAGCATAAACACCACCCTGCACATAGGGCGCGCCCGGGTGCTGATGCTCCAGGAGATGGCCGAGCGCACGGGAGAGAGCCCCTCCTTCACCTACGGCGAGGAGCGGTTCGAGCTGGAGAAGGAGGAGCGGGACTTCGACACCCGCATGGGCCAGGTGCGCCGCCTGATCGACATCGGCGTCAAGCTCATCCCGGGCACGGACTCGGGGTTCGGGTGGTTCCCCTTCGGCGGCTTCGCCTACGAGCTGGAGTGCCTGACCCTGGGGGGCATGAACCCGGTGCAGGCCATCAACGCCGCCACCAGGGACGCGTCCGAGGCTATCGACGTATCGGACCTCGTGGGCACCCTGGAGCGTGGCAAGGAAGCGGACCTCCTGGTGGTCGAGGGGAACGCGGGCGCCGACATCAAGGCCCTCCACAACGTCCGCGCCGTCTTTCAGGCCGGCCAGGTAGTCCGGGCCGAGGCGTCGGGCTAGCGGCTGCCTAGAGCCGTCTGGCCTGCCGGAGTTGCTTCGCAACCATACCAATTGCTCCGGCATGCTCAACTGCTCGGCCCGTATTCGACTCGATGAACGCCTCCCGTTCCGAAATTGGACGCGATATCAGCCCGTTCATGACCTCCTGTATGCACTCCATACGGTGAATCTTCACGTCCAACTTGTTCAAACCCAGATCATCTATTGTGTCCCAGGCTCTGCGCTTTGCTGTCGGAGAAAGTTCGCTCCTGGGTTCCACGTCACCCGTTAACACGTCGTAGTCAAAATACCTGTCCGGGCGGTCAGAAACATCGTCAGCGCAAGGGTCCACGTACCCCAGGTCAGGCCATTTGTTAGCTTTGTTATCGTTGCACCGTCGGCAACTGAAAACCCAATTGGACCACTCGTAGGCCAACTCGGGAAAACAGCTCAGGGGACGGAAGTGGTCCACTGTGGGGGCGCGCCCCCCGGACTCTACATGCGTATCGCATCCCTGCTCACAGTACCAGCAGATGCTATCAGTCCGGCTGGCCAGCGCCGGGCGGAATACTACCCAAAGGAAATCAGTAGGCCTCTGGCCCACCCGACTCCGGAAATAATCGATCCGCCCCTGCGTGAACCGCCCAGCATATTCGGCAACTCCGGCGGGTTCCGGCCCCCGGTCGACCCACCGCAACCCGGCTACCCTCCGTCTTGAGTCAACTCTGATTCCCGGGCACGCAGAAAATCCTGCACCAAGTCGGCGTAGCGTTCCCGCTGGGTTTCCAACAAGCCACCCTTGGATAGCAGGTCCTTGTTAACCTGGCGGCGCAGCTCATTCAGCTCCGTTTCCTCTTCCGGGGTAAGCGTTTCTCTCCCCCGGAGTTGTCGCAGTCGGTTGGCCCTGTGGACCGTAATCTGGTCGGTGGGCTCATCCACGCCCATCATAGTCCGCAGGATCTCGTCCGCCGTCCAGCCTACGACGTCCTCGCTGTTGGTGGTGGCGGTGACGCAGCCGTTCTCGTCCCGGTGCAGCAGGTGCACCTGCCCGGCCTTAAGACCGGCCACCACGAAGGGGGAGTGGGTGGTGGCGAATATCTGCAGCTTCGGAAAATGCTCCAGCAACGCCGGGATCACCCGCCGCTGCCACGTGGGGTGCAGGTGGTTCTCTATCTCGTCGATCAGCAGGATTGCGGGCTTCCTCTCCCAGCCCTCCGCAAATCCGTAATGAACGACCATCTTGAGAGCCAGCCATCGTATCCAGAGCAGTGTGCCTTCCGTTCCCGAACTAAGGTGGCCAAGGTAGATGGGCACGGAGTCTGCATCCTCATGGTACGCCGAATAGGATGGTTCCTCCCACATGGAGAGGTTCTTGAAATTACGTGGGTCGTTGGTATCGATTCCCATGCCCCGAAGGACGCGTATCTCCTCAAGGTCAGCGTGTGGATGCTGAAGGTAGCCCCGTATATCCGGACCGGGTATGTAGTTATGGGTCTGCGAGTCTCGGATAACTTCATCGCAGATAACTTTGCTGCACCCATCGGCCAACGTCGTTGCCCTCATCACGCGGCCCCGAGCATTGATCATGGCTTCCGTCGGTTCCTCGGCCCAAAGCTCTTTCCCCAACGCATCGGACGCACACTGCAGACTCAAGCCGCTGAAGGGCCCCTTCAGAATCTCGGCTGCCGTCTCGCCATATTCCTTACAGTCTTCTACTTTGGACACTGCAGGCAGCCCTGCCCGAACCGCTCCTATTTCAACTACACACGGATTCCCTTCCGGGGTCTTTGGCCCATGTGTTGTTCCGAGCCAATCATCACTAGCCGATAGGACGTTAGGTAAGCCATCTCGCAGGCCTAGTTGAACAACCTCATCAAATCCCCCATCGGGGCAATATGTCAACCTTCGGGCATCCATCCCCCGCGAAATTGGCCTCTTGCCATTCTCGTCCGGTCCAATCAGACGGTCGGCAAGCATTTGCAGAACCGTGCTTTTCCCAGATGCATTTGGCCCGATGAACACGTTCACTCGTTCGTCGAACTTGAAGGTAACCGGATCCGTAAATGGTGGTACCCCACCAAAACACATTCTAACGAGATGCATATCAGTGACCCCATCCAACCCGCTCGTCCATCCAGTATACCAGTCCCGCTCCCAGCAGCTCAAAGGTGGAACAGGGGCCAGGCCCTGTCCGTAGGGGGAGCGCGGTGGCGAAGAAGCCACACGCCCCCTACACCTGCATTCCGGCTCGGGGCCGGAATTCCCCAGGGCCTTGTGAAGGCCAAGTAAGAGCATGAAAACGAACGGGACTTAACCATCGTCATTCCCGCGCACGCGGGAATCCATTATCGGGCGCGGTGAACGCCCGCTTTCGCGGGAGAGACGGATGGAGTGCCGCAAGCCGGGCAAGCGTCATTTGGTGACGGGCGGGAAGGGCACGGCCACGCCAATGGCCGCTGCGGGCCGGGGCGTGCCTAGGAGCCCGCCTTCACCCAGTCGGACACCCGCTCGGCGATCATGACCACGGTGGCGTTGGTATTGGCCCGCACCACCTGGGGCATCACCGACGCATCGGTGACCCGGAGGCCCTGAAGACCCCGCACCCGGCAGTGCTGGTCCACCACGGCCATTGGGTCGGCGGCCGGCCCGATCCTGCAGGTCCCGGACATGTGCGCCGTCGTGCTCCTGGCCAGCGCCCTGAGCAGCCACCCGTCCAACGCGGCATCGGTGGCCAGATCGTCGTCCGAGGGGTCCGTGCGCCGGGCGACTACGTCCCGGCAGGCCGGGTCCTCAAGTAGCCGGGCGCACAGCCGCGCCGCGTCTCGAAGCCGCCGCCGGTCCCCGGGCTCCTGGAAGAACTGGAACTCCAGGTGGGGCTGGACCCGGGGGTCCGAGGACACGGGCCACAGCTCCCCCGCGCCCTGGGGAAGGGCCAGGATGCAGTTCAGGTGGACGCCCCGGGACACCCTGGGGTCGCCACCCGCCACGGTGGAAAAAGACGTGGGCATGATCTGCATGTCGTTCTCAGCCCCCGAGCCCGGCGCCGTGTACAGCAGCATCACCTGAAACCAGGGCGCGTCGGGGTCCATGGGCACACCGTCCTTCACCTGAGCATACACGCGGAATATGGGGTGCTCCCGCATGTTCCGGCCCACCCCCGGCAGGTGATGGGTCACGGCGATGCCCGCGTCCCCGAGACGGTCCTCGGGACCCACGCCCGAGAGCATAAGCAGGTGGGCGGAGGCGATGGCCCCGGCGCTGAGGACCACCTCGCCGGCCTCCACCATCTCCCGGCGGCCGTCCCTCCGGACCTCGACGCCCACGGCCCTGTCTTCCCGGAACACCACCCGGGTCGCGGTGGTGTCGGGAAGCAGCGTCAGGTTCTCCCTGGAGCGGGCGGGGTCCAGGTAGACCCGGGCCATGCTCAGGCGTTCTCCCGCCAGGTTGTTCATCGGCACTGGCCCCACCCCCGCGGCCCCCGGCCCGTTCAGGTCCAGGCACTCCCCGAACCCCTGGTCGACGCAGGCCCGGTAGAACGCCTCCTGGAAGGGAAGCCAGTCCCGCCTCTCGTGGCGTCTCACGGGCACCGGCCCCCGGGAGCCGTGGTTGGAGTCCCACAGGTCACGGTCGGTCTCGCATTTGACGAAGTAGGGCAGGACCCTGTCGTAGGTCCACTCGTCGTTGCCCATGGCGGCCCAGTCTTCGAAGTCGGCGGCGAAGCCCCGCAGGAAGACCTGACCGTTGACGGCGCTGCCCCCACCCATGACCCGCGCCCTGGTCACCGGCGCCGGCTCCCTCTGCCCCGGCACCAGGGTCCCGACGTAGGGCCACAGGTGGGCGGAAAAAGGGACCTGGGCGGCCAGGTTGTTGCCGTACCTCAGCTCCGGGGGCAGGCTCTCGGGGTCGGGATAGTCGGGGCCGGCCTCCACCAGCAGCACGGTGCGGGCCGGGTCCTCCGAGAGGCGCGACGCCAGCACACACCCGGCGGAGCCGCCGCCTACTATCACCACGTCGTATCTCATATCTGTCCCGGGATCATGCCGCCCCGGGAGTCATCTCCCGAAGCCGGACATGGTATTATAGCAGCCCCGAGACCCGGTCCAGCAGGGAGGCCGTCCATGGTCAGCCAATGGGCCCGCGAGCTGCATTTCTCGTCCATCGTGGTCGACACCCACTCGGACAGCCTGGTGTGGACCCTGGACGAGGGCGAGGACCTGGCCGACGACCTGGCCCACCGGCAGCTCACCCTGCCCAGGATGCGGGCCGGCGGCGTCACCGCCCAGTTCATGGCGGCCTGGGTCGACCCTGGGAGGCTCGGCCCCGAGACCTACGTCCGCCGCACCCTGGACTTCATCGACGCCATGCACCGTACCTGCGCCGCCCACCCCGACCAGATCGAGCTGGCCCACACCGCCGCCGACGTGCGGCGGCTCAAGGCCGAGGGCAAGCTGGCCGCCATCCTGTGCATCGAGGGCGGCCACTCCATCGACGACGACCTGGCCGTGCTCCGCATGTACCACCGGCTGGGCGTACGGTACATGACCCTCACGTGGAACAACACCAACAACTGGGCCGACGGCATCCTGGACGAAGCCCGCCACGGCGGCCTGAGCGACCTAGGGCGGGCCGTCGTCCGGGAGATGGACCGCCTGGGCGTCATCGTCGACGTGTCCCACGCCTCGGTCGAGACCTTCTGGGATGCTCTGGAGACCGGCTCCAAGCCCGTCATGGCCTCCCACTCCTCGTGCACCCAGCTCTGCGCCCACCTCCGCAACCTTAACGACGACCAGCTCAGGGCCATCGCCAATAACGGTGGTGTGGCGTGCGTGACCTACGTCCCCCAATTCGTGTCCGAGGGGCTCAGGCTCCAGCTTGAGGAGCTCGGAGTGACGGGCACCGAGGGCGAAGCGACCTTCAGGCAGGTGTCCGGCGAGCTTGTCCTGCCCGCCTACACCGAGATAGTGGACCACGTGGAGCACATGATAAACGTGGCGGGCATAGACCACGTGGGACTGGGCTCGGATTTCGGCGTCCTCCTGGCCGCGCCGGTGGGAATGGAGGACTGCTCGCGGGTCCCGTGGGTCACCGAAGAGCTGGTGCGCAGGGGCTATTCCGACGACGATATCCGCAAGGTGCTGGGCGAGAACGTCCTACGGGTCATGGAGGCGGTCATCGGCGAGTAGCCCGGCTCCCTCGCCGCCCCGTCGCCGGCCCTTCAGCGCCGACAGGGTCCCCCAGAGCAGGTGCCACACCCGCCGGCGTTCCAGGTCCGTCAGGCCTCTGCCCAGGCCCTGCCGGTAGGCGACCACCGCCTTGCCGGCCAGGAACCCCCAGGCGCCCGGCCGGTCCTCCATCCAGTCCCGGACCTGGGGGGTGTAGCCCTCGATGGTACCGCGGACCGCGTCCTGGAGCGGGTCCGGACCTTTTTCGCCGGCCATGGCTTCCCCTCGACTCCCCAAGACAGGGATGAGTCTCGCTGCCCCGATCGATGAAAACGGCGCCCATTATACCGAAGCCCATTGTACCGAAAGAAGGGCCACGCCGGCCACGGGCATACGACCCTCCGAGAGCGGGAGTCCAGTCCGGACGGGTGCGGACTACCGCCTGCGCGGGAATGACGGCGGCGGGTCTGGTCTCGGACCGGGTGGTTTGCACTCTCTCGCGTCGAGGCGCTGCGGCTCGACGTTACTCGCACCGCAGCGCCTCTCGTTCCGAGGGCGGTTACCGGCCGGGGCGGTCCGCGTGCCCCGGCCCCCCGCCTAGTTCACCATCTCGTAGCTCCGCAGGAGCTTGCCGGGGAGGGCCCCGGTGCACACGTTGTCCTCGAAGGTAACGACACCGTTGACCAGGGTGTAGCGGATCCCCTTGGCCTTCTGGATGAAGCGGCTCTCCCCGCCGGGGAGGTCGGCCTCCACCACCGGGTCCTCGTACATCAGGCCCAGGTTGTCGAAGTCGTAGACCATGATGTCGGCCCAGGAGCCGATCTTCAGCACGCCCCGGTCCTTGAAGCTGGCCAGCCAGGCGGGCAGGTTGCTCATCTTGTAGTGGGCCTCCTCCAGGCTCATGATCTCCTTCTCCCGGATGAAGCGCGTCAGCATGAACACGGGCCACTCGGCCGAGACCTGGAACCGGACGTGGGCCCCGCCGTCGGAGACGGAGACGTGCCCGTACGGCCCCGTGATCCGCTCGACGAGCTGCTGCATCTGGCTCTCCGGCGGGTCCTGTGGGTAGGTGAACCTGGTCTCCAGCTGCTCGTCGATGGCCAGGTCCAGGTAGGCGTCCAGCGGGTCCTTGCCGGTAGCTGCGGCGAGCTGGTTGATGGTCATGCCCTCGAACCGTCCGTTGCGCTCGTCGGCCACCTCCCTCACCCTGAGCCGGTCCCAGTCCACCCTGTACAGCTCGGGGCTTATGGTGTCGATCCTGCGCTCCCTCCTTGCCTTCTCCACGTCCTCCCTCATGAGGGCGCGGTTGGCCGGGTCCATCAGCTTGATCATCCGCTCTTCCGGCGTCCCGACCAGGGGCTGGACCCAGTTGGGGAAGATGTCGTAGAGGTTGTAGTTGGCAAGGTCGAAGGTGCTGCGGGTCTTGGTGATGGACACCTGCTCGTATATGGGCAGGCCCTTCTCCCGCATCTTGAGCATCCACTCGTAGCTCTCGATGCCGCCCAGGATCATCTGCATGGGGCGGCCGCTGATCTTCGCCATCTTCTCCAGCAGCACGTGCTGCTCGTCCCGGTCGTCGAACTGAGGGACGTTGCCGATGTCCCAGCCGATCTGCCCTACGCCGAACTGGCCTATCACCTCGGCTATGGCCAGCCACTCCTCGTCCGAGGCCACGTGGCTGGGCAGATAGCCGCCGTCCTCGGGATGGTCCTCGGAGCTGCGGTTGCCCGCGATGCCGAAGGCGCCGGCGGCCATCGCGTCGTGGACGAGCTGCTTCATCGTGTTCAGCTCGGCCTCGGTTACCGACGTCCTCTGCCTGGCGGGGATCATGCCCAGGACGTAGCCCCTGAGGGGGGAGAAGGGCAGCAGGGCGCCGACGTTCATGCCCAGGCCCTGCCGGTCCAGGCTGTCCAGGTACTCGGGGAAGGTCTCCCAGTCCCAGCGTATGCCGTGCCGCATGGCCTCCAGGGGTATGGCCTCGACGCGGTTCATCATACGCATGCTCAGGTCCCGGTCCTCGGGCCTGCACGGGGCGAACCCGAAGCCGCACTGGCCGATGGTGAGGGACGTCACCCCAAACCAGCTCGAGGGCGTGGCGTAGGGGTCCCAGTTGAGCTGGCCGTCGTAGTGGGTGTGCATGTCCACCGCGCCGGGGGCGACAATGCACCCGCTGGCGTCGATCTCCTTGGCGCCGCCGGCCCGGATGTTCCCGCTGATGTTGGCGATCCTCCCGTCTTTGATGGCTACGTCCGACTTGTACCTGGGAATGCCCGTGCCATCGACGACGGTGCCGCCGCGAATTACCAGATCGTACTCAGCCATGGCTCGTCTCCTTTCCATCTACGGTACCGAATTGCTTGAAGGCGAGACCATTCTAGGTACGATTCACTCGACTTGTCAATAGAAGTTATTCGTAATATATCCCCTTGATATGGCACATAGTCGCTATTATCTCGCGGGACTCCTTCCCCTCACCGCGGAGGGGTTTCCGCGATCAGGTCGGCGGCCCTCTCCCCCATCATCATGGCCGTGGCGCTGGTGCCGGTGCACACTATGTCCGGCATGATGGACGTGTCCACGACCCTGAGCCCCTCCACGCCGTGCACCCGGCAATACTGGTCGACCACGGCCATGGGGTCGGCGCCGGGGCCCATCTTGCAGGTACCCGACATGTGCTGGGTGTTGCTGTCCTTCAGGCCATCGTATATCCAGCGGTCCAGGGCGTCGTCGGTGGCCAGCTCCTCGTCGGTGGGGGACAGCCTTTCGGCGACGAGATCCCGGTAGGCCTCATGCTCCAGCAGCCGTATGCACAGGCGCACGGCCTCCCGCAGCCTCTGCCGGTCCCAGGGATGCTCCAGGTAGCGGTAGTCCAGGTGGGGCTGGTCGTGGGGGGCCGCCGAGGCCAGCCGGACCTCGCCGGACCCCTCGGGCTTGTAGAGGCCCGGGACCAGCCGCGCTCCCACGGGCCGCCTGGGGTCGTCGCCGAGCTGGTAGGCGAAGGAGAAAGGCATTACCAGCATGTCGTTGCGGGTCGAGGACCCCGGGGCGGTGTAGTGGAGGACGCACTCCCGCCTGGGGGCGTCCGGGTCCAGGACAACGCCCTCCCGGAGGCGAAGGAGCACCAACGCCTGGGGGTGGTCCTTCATATTCTTGCCGACCCCGGGCAGGTCGCGGACCACGGGTATGCCGAAGGCGTCGAGCTGCTCCCTGGGACCCACGCCGGACAGCAGCAGCAGGTGGGAGGACTTGATGGCCCCGGCGCTGAGGACGACCTCCCGCCCCTCCACCACGTACTCCTCCCCGCCGCTCTCCACCCGGACCCCGGTGGCCCGAGTCCCGTCGAAGAGAACGCGGGTCGCCAGCACGTTGGCCCGGATGGTCAGGTTCAGTCGGTGCTGGTTGGGATTGATGTAGGTCAGGGCGGTGCTCATGCGCACACCGTCGACGTTGTTCAGGGGCACGGGGCTCACGCCCGCGGACTCCGGGTCGTTCAGGTCTGGATGCTCCGGGAACCCCGCGTCCAAGCAGGACCGGTAGAAGGCCTCCTGGAAGGGCAGAAACTCCTCCCGCCTGTGCCGCCGCACGGGCACCGGACCGTCGGAGCCGTGGAAATCGTTCCGGAAGTCCAGGTCGGTCTCCATCTTCCTCCAGTAGGGGAGCACCTTGAGAAATGACCACTGGTCGTTGCCCCGGGCGGCCCAGTCGTCGAAGTCCTGGGGAGCGCCGCGAATGAACGCCGCCCCGTTGATGGAGCTGCCGCCTCCCATCACCTTCCCCCGGGCCACGGGGGTCAGGCCCGTTTGCCCGCTGGTCGGCCTGCCCTGGAACGACCAGTTGTGGGGGGCGCCCACGGCCTGGGCCGCCTGGCCGTAGCTGTACTTCAGGTCGTCGGGCAGATGCTCCATGTCGGCATAGTGGGGCCCCGCCTCCAGCAACAGCACCGACCTGCCCGGGTCCTCGGAGAGGCGGGCGGCAAGGGCACAGCCGGCGTTCCCTCCGCCCACTATGATCACGTCGTACTTCATCACACACCTCCGGAGCGGCGCCTGCGCAGCCGCCTGGCGGTATTCTATGTCCCGCCGTACGGGGTGACAAGGCCGCGCCCACACGCCCGGAAACGGAAAACGCGGGGCGCATTCTCACGGCACTCCCCAACTGCTAGAATAGCCTGGAGAGTAGTACCGGTCCCGTCCGAGGAGTTGCATGCAAGAGAGACGTCCCAGGCTAGAGGGTAAGGTGGCGTTCATCAGCGGGGGCGCCAGGGGAATGGGCGCCTGCGAGGGAGAGCTGTTCGCCGCTGAGGGCGCCCGGGTGGTCCTGGGAGACGTCCTGGAGGAGCAGGGACGGGCCGTCGAGGCCCGAATCCGCGCGGCGGGTGGCGAGGCCCTGTTCGTGAAGCTGGACGTGACCAGCGAAGGCTCGTGGAGAGACGCCATCGCCGCAACGGTGTCCAGCTACGGCAGGCTGGACGTGCTGGTGAACAACGCCGGGATAGGCTCCGGCCCGGCCCCCAGCACGGTGGAGGACACCGACGGCGATCGCTGGGACCAGATCATGGACGTCAACTCGACGGGGGTCTTCCTGGGCACCAAGTACGCCATACCTGAGATGCGCAGGGCGGGCGGCGGCTCCATCATCAACATCTCGTCCATCTTCGGCCTGGTGGGCAGCCCGGGCTCGACTCCCTACCACGCCTCCAAGGGGGCGGTCCGCCTGTTGACCAAGGCCACCACGGTCCAGTACGCCGGCGATGGGATACGGGCGAACTCGGTACACCCAGGCTTCGTGGAAACTCCCATGACCGAGGCGCAGTTCCGCCAGCCGGGGGGACGCCAGCGCCGCATCGACAGCACCCCCCTGGGCAGGATAGGCACGCCTCTGGACATCGCCTACGGAGTGCTGTACCTGGCCTCCGACGAGTCATCCTTCGTTACGGGCTCCGAGTTGGTCATCGACGGCGGCTACACCGCCCAGTAAGGGGGGGCCGTAGGCAGTGTGGTGGAAGCCTATGCCTGACCGGGACCTGTTTCGGGTTCTGGTGGTCGGCACCGGGAACCGGGCCCGCTCCCAGATGGCCCACGGGTGGATGCGTCACCTGGGAGGCTCCCGCGTCCAAGTCGAGAGTGGCGGCACGGAGCCCAGGGGAGTCCATACGATGGCGGTAGACGTCATGGCCGAGGTGGGAATCGACATATCGGGCCACACGTCCGACCACGTAGAGCGGTACATCGCGGACGATCTCGACCTGGTTGTCACCCTTTGCGATTCGGCGCCGGAGAGCCGCCCCCGTCTTCCCCGGCGCCAAGCGGCGCCTCCACCACGCCTTCGAAGACCCCGACCGTCCGAGGACCGGCGCAGAGGCGCAGAGGGATGTGTTCCGGCGCATCCGGGACTAGATCGGCGAATTCGGCCACCAGCTCCTGGCAGAGGATCTGTACCAGGTCCATCCGACGGGGGATGTATCCTGAGTGCTCCGGATGCCGAGGCGTAGGCCAGGGATGTATCCCCAGACGCGAACGGACCGGTCGAACTCCGGCGGTTGGCCAGGCATGCCGGCGCTGCGGGCCGGCCTCACGGCGGGATCGATTGGGGCAGTGGCGGGAGTCCTGGTCAACCTGCCCCTGGAGTCGCCAAGCGACGCGTTCTTCAACAGCGCGCCGGTGATGGCGGGCTCCCTGCTGGCCGGCCTGGGTTCGGGCCTCCTGTGGCACGTCCTGGGCGGTTCCCCCCGCCGCCCGGTCTTTTTTGCCGCCTCCCTGGCAGCGGTCTTCATGCTGGTCTGCGCCGCCGCCGCAGCCGGGGAGTCCCAGCTTGCCCGCTCGGTATCGTACATCGTGCCGTTGGCGGCCATCGTACTGGGACTGACGGGGGTTCTGACCGTCCTCTTCCTGAGGGCCAGATGGACGGCCTCCTGGAGGCTGACCCTCCTGACGGCCATCGTCGCGGTCGGCCTTGGGATCGGGCTGGCGGGCCACGGAGACCAGGAAACCGGCAGGCTGGAGCTGCCGCCCAGGGCGGCCCTGGGGGCCTTTCCCGCAGTGTATCCGTCGTAGAGATTATGTGAAGTAGGTGATTATGACTGGACCCATACGCCGGCGCAGGCTACTGATCGCGACAATGGCGGCATTTGCCGTCCTGGTCATCCTGGCAGGCTGCGGCGGCTCGAGCCAGGAACCCGAAGGGGCTGCGCCCACCACCGCGCCCGCGGCCACCACCGTGCCCGTGGCCACCGCCGCACCCGCGGCCACCACCGAACCCGCGGCCACCACCGAACCCGTAGCCACCACCGGACCCGCAGCCACCACCGCGCCCGTGGCCACCACCGCGCCCGTGGCCACCGCCGCACCTGCGGCCACCACCGAACCCGCAGCCACCACCGGGGCTGCAGGGAGGAGCACCGGGGAGTACGACGGGGTGTCTTTTGTCGTATCCGCCGGTTCCGAGGCCACGTTCACCGTGGAGGAGCAGCTTGTGAGGCTGCCCCTGCCCAACGACGCGGTGATGAGGACAGAGGCCCTCTCGGGAGAGGTGCACCTGGACGGCGGGCCGTCAGTGGTACAGATCGACCTTCAGAAGCTCACCAGCGACCAGCCCTTCAGGGACCGGTACGTCAGCGAAAGGATGTTCGGCCAGCACCCCGTCGCGACCTTCACCGTGCCCGACCTGCGCCCCCTGCCCGACGGCCTGGCCTCGGGCGAGGAGGTCATGACCCAGGTGAGCGGTTCCCTGGACATCCGAGGGAACAGCTTTCCCCTTGAATTCGAGGTCGAGGCCCGGGACGACGGAGACGCTATCTTCGTCCTGGGACGCACCACGTTCACGTGGGACCAGCTTGACATCCCACGGCCCACCGCGCGGTCCGTGGCCAGCATCGAAGACGAAGTGCGGGTGGAGATACTGTTGAAGGTCGTGCCCCAGGACGCGTAGCCGGCCGCGTCAGCTCCCCAGGAACACCTCGGTAAGTATATCGGTGTCCCGGACCGATTGCGGAGTCCCGTCGTGTACGACGCGGCCCTTGTCCAGCACGTAGGCCCGGTCCACGATGTTCAGGACACCCTTGATGTTGTGCTCCACGACCAGGATGGTGGTCTGGAGCACGTGGCTGATGTCGGCGACCTTCTGGAACACCTCTTTCACCACGATAGGCGCCAGGCCCAGGGTGGGCTCGTCCAGCAGCAGCATCCCGGGGGATGCCATGAGCCCGCGGCCTAGGGCCAGCATCTGCTGCTGCCCCCCGGACATCTGGCTGGCCAGGTCGCGGCGCTTCTGATGCAGGATGGGGAAGAGATCCATCACCGAGTCCATCCGCCGTTGCTTTTCCGACGAGTTGTCCAGGTACAGGCAGCCCATCTCCAGGTTCTCTTCGACGGTGAGGTGGGTGAACACGCGTCGCCCCTGGGGTACGAAGGCGATGCCTTCCTTCACGATCTCGTGGGTGGCCGCCTGCAACGGCTCCTGCCGCCAGTAGACGGTCCCGCCCATCACGGGCGCCAACCCCATGATGGCCTTGAGCACGGTGGACTTCCCGGCCCCGTTGGGACCCATCACCGCCACGACCTCGCCCTCCCGGACTCCAAGGGACACGTCCTCCAGGGCTACCACGGCCCCGTAGTGCACGGACACGCCGTCCAGCTCCAGAAGCCTCGGTCCTCCACGTTCAACCCCAGATGGTCTCATGGCACACAGGTCTCCTTACACCGGAATTGCCAATGGCCTTGGGAGGGCCACGGCCTTAGACACCCAGGTAAGCCTCTATCACGTCCGGCCTCCTGAGGACCTCGTCGACCTCTCCCTCGGCGAGAAGGGTCCCGCTGTCCAGGACGAATATGTGGTCCGAAAGCTCCCTGACTATATCCATGTTGTGGGAGACGAAGACGATGGTGAGGCCCTGGTCCCGCATGCGCTTCAGTATCCCCTTCACCTGCTCCAACATCTGGGGAAAGAGGCCCGCGAAGGGCTCGTCGAACAAGTATATGCCGACGTCCAGCGCCATGGCCCGCCCGATCTCCAGCAGCTTCCGCTGGCCGTAGGAGAGGTCCATGGCCAGGGAGTCCCGCTTCTCCCACATCCCTACACTCTCCAGGATGCTCCTGGCCTTCTCCTTGTGCCTGGGTTTCGCCCGCTCCATCAGGGCCGGCAGGAGGCGGCGTTGGGTCAAGACCACCATGATGTTGTCCCACACGCTTATCTGGTCGAACAGCCTCACCTCCTGGAACGTCCTCGTCAGGCCGTGGGCGGGAGTGTCGTACGGGTGCACGACCTTGAGGCCGACTCCGTCGATGATCACCAACCCCCCGTCCAGGGGCAGAGTGCCGCTCAGCAGGTTCATCAGGGTCGACTTCCCGGAGCCGTTGGGGCCGACTATGCTGGTCATTCCCTTCCGTTTGATGGCGATGGAGAGGCAGTCCACCGCCTTGACCGCTCCGAAATGCTTGGAGATCTCGTGGGTCTCCAGGGCGATCTCTTCGCCGGGTCCGTTGCCGGCCGTACTCACAGCTTGTACCTCCCGACCAGGCCCTGAGGCCTGAACAGCATCAGCAGCACCAAGAGGATGCCCAGGACGATCTGCCGGGCCTGGCCGGTATACTCGGTCGGCACGAAGGGCAGAAAGCGCATCCCCTCCTCCAGCAGCACGAAGACCATCGCGCCGAGCAGGGAGCCCCAGATTGTGGCCAGCCCCCCGAGGATAACGATGGCCACCAGGAGGATCGACTCCAGGAGGATGAACGAGTTGGGGTCGATGAAGCTGGTCCAACTGCTGAACAGGCCGCCGGCTAGGCCCGCCATCATGGCCGACACGACCCACACGGCCAGCTTGTAATGGGTCGACCGGTAGCCGAACACCTCGATGGCCTGCTCGTCCTCCCGGATGGCGGTGAGCACGCGTCCGAAGGAGGAGGTCACTATGAACCAGGCTACCAGCATCACGATGGCCAGGAACACCAGCGCCAGGAGCATGAACTCCAGCTCGCCGTCGAACACCCACCCGCCTATCGCGGGCCTGGGTATCTCGTGAATGCCGAAGGCGCCCCGGGTGAGGCTCCGCCAGTTCAGGAAGACGTTGAAGGTGATGATGGCGAAGCCAAAGGAAACGAGGACGAATATGTCGTCCCGGAACCGGTTGAAGACGACGCCCACCACGACGGCCACAAGGCCGGCCAGGATTATGCTGACGGGCAGCGCCGCGAAGAAGGGCAAGGCAAAGGTCGGGATGGCCTCGGTCCGGAGCTGCTCGTATGCCGGGTTGGAGGTGAGAATGGCCATGGCGTAGGCGCCGATGCCGAAAAAGCCGACGTGCCCCACCGACAGGAGGCCGGTGAACCCGACGATCAGGTTCAGACTGACCGCCAGTATGGCCCAGATGGCGAAGACGGTGCCCACGGTTATGGCGAAGCCCACCCCCTGCCACAGCATGAACGCCACCGCCCACGCGATCACGAACAGGTTCGCCCACAGCTCCACGTTGCCCCGCCCCAAGGGCAGAACATCGCGGAGGCCGCGCGCCAGTCTGTTCATGTCCGCATAGACCCGGGAGCTCATGGGTATGGGCTGCCTTCTCGGCAACAGGCCCTTGGGCCAGCCGGTCTGTTCATGTCCGCATAGACCCGGGAGCTCATGGGTATGGGCTACCTTCTCGGCAACAGGCCCTTGGGCCAGAATGACAGGAAGAGGATCAGGATGATGAAGGAGATGGCGTCCTTCCACTCGCCCGCCAGGTCCCAGATGCCGAACTGCTCGATCATGCCCAGAGCAAACCCGCCTACGATGGCGCCGTAGAGGTTTCCGATACCGCCCATCACGGAAGCGATCCAGCCCTTCAGCAGCAGCAACAGGCCCATCCGGGGCTGGATGGCCGAATCGTGGCCGCTCAACAGCCCCGCCAGGGCGGCAAAGACCGCTCCTATGAAGAACACGGCGGAGATGATCACGGTGGTGTTTATCCCCACCACCTTGGACACCTCCTCGTCGTCGCCGATGGCCCGCACCGCCTTGCCGAAGGCGGTCTTCCTGAGGAAGAGCAGCAGCCCCACGAAGGCGGTGAGGGCGACTCCTATGGTGAAGACGTTGAACCCCTTTATGAACGCCCCGGCCACGGACCAGGAGTCGCTGCCGAAGGGAGCCGGCAGAGGGCGTGGGGCGCTTGCGAAGACTATCGAGATGAAGGCGGTCAGGCCCAGGAGGACGCCCAGGGAGGCTACGAGCATTATCAGCGGCGACCTCGACCGTTGGCGCATGTAGACGTACAGTCCCCGGTACAGGGCTAGGCCCACGCACCCCGCCAGCAGGCACGACACCCCCCAGCTCAGGTAGAGACTGGAGCCGGGGGCATTGGACACCAGGTAGCCGCAAATGACCCCCGGGATGGCCGCCACGATGGCGGCGAGAACGAGGAACGGCACGGGGCCGGCCCCTGGCAACGCCCGCCGGCAGCCCTGGTAGAGGGCCCAGCCCGCGGCAATAGCCGCCAGTACGCCGACGGCGGGACTGAGCATGACGTTGAGCTTGTCGGGATAGGAGAGGACAAACCCCGTGTACACGCCGGCGCCGCCGGCCAGCAGGGCGCCCGCCGCCAGGAGGACGGTGGAATTGACCCTGCCCCGGAGCCGGGGATACACACTCACGTACAACGTCCAGGCAGCGACCCCGGCAACCACCGCGGCGAAGACGACGTTTACGAAGATGTTGTTGACGTCGAATCGGGTGTAGAGGACGTCAGAAGACCTCAGGTAGAAGACCCCGTAGGCGCCCAGGGCGGCGGCGGCGCCGTAGTACAGGTCAAAGAACCAAACGGTGCTGTAGACGAGGGTGAAACCCATGGCCACCAGGGCGTATACAGCGCCCACGGACAGGCCGTTAAAAGCGAACTGCAGCGCCTGGTCGCCGGACTGGCTGATCTTCCAGGCGATGTAGCCTACGAGTACAACGGTCAGCACCGCTGCCAGAACCCGGGTGCCGGAGGCCTGAAAGATCCCCGACGCCAGGCCTTGGCTATCACGGTGTCCGAGCAAATGACCCCCCAGCCCGGGACTTCAGCCGGTTGGAGCCTACTCCGTCGGAGCCCCGCCCAAGACCTTGTAACCCTGGTTGTCCTCGGTCCTCTCGGCCAGGGGCAGGACCTGCACGACCACGTTGGAGAGGCCTACCACCTCGCCCATCTCGTCGAAGCCGTAGTCCACTCCGATGCTGCCGCTCCAGGTTATATCGTACATGCAGTCCTTGAAGCCGTCGGCGTCCTGGTCGTCACCGGTCTGCTTCAGGCACTCGGCGGCAATGTAAACGTCGTCGTAGGCCGAGCCCAGGTACCAGGGCAGCGTGACGTAGTCGTAGCGGGCCTTGAAGTTGGCAAGGACCTGCTGGGCCTTGTCGTTGGCCGGGTCCAGGTCGGCGGTGATGGCCTTCAGACCGGTGGCGGCCTCGCCAGCCACTTCCAGGGCCGTGGCCCCGACGGGGACGACCTCGGAGTAGAGGGGCCCCTCGTATCCCAGCTCACGGATCTGCTTGACGATGGTGCCACCCGAGAACTCTGCCTGGGCGGCGATGTGGATCCCGTCGGGGTTCTCGTTCAGCAGCTTGGTTAGCTGGCTTCTGAAGTCGGTGACGTCGGAGGCGTACCGCTCCTCGCCCACCAGACTGCCGCCGAGCTTCTGGAACTGCTCCACCGTGGTCCGGCGCACGCCCTCGGCGTAGTCGGTGGCCTCGGTGATGGTGGCCAAGGTGCGGATGCCGTCGGCCCAGAGGACGTTGCCTGTGTCGACGCCGAGCTGGGCGTCGCTCATCGAGGTCCGGAAGATGTAGTCCCCGGCGTTGGCGATGTCCGGGTTGGTGGCCAATCCGGAGAAGAGGATCACGCCGTCCTCCTCGGCCAGGGGCGCCGCGCCGAGCATCGCACCGCTGCAGGAGGTGCCGAGGATGATCTTGACCTCGTCCACGTCGGTGAGCTTCCTGTAGGCCGTGATCGAGTCCTGCGCGTTGCACTTGGAGTCTTCAACTATCAGCTCCAGCATGCGCCCGTCGATGCCGCCCGCGTCGTTGATCTCGTCCACGGCCATCTGCTTGGCCTGGAGAGCCACGTTGCCGTAGGTCTCTCCGGGGCCGGTGAGCGATTCCATCACGCCAACTCTGAAGGGCTCCGCCGGCGGGGCCTCCGTGGGAGCCTGCGTGGGTTGCGCTACCGTAGGCGCAACGGTCGCATCTTCGCCATTACAGGCCACCGCCACGAGGGCGAGGAGCCCCAGCAACACCAGGGGCACTATCCATTTCGTCGTCAGGATTCGCATGACGCCATCCTCCTACGGAACACCAGCTTGATAGTAGCTAGTATATTGTATGGCGTTCCTGGCCTTCAAGGGTCATGCTATCTGAGGCATGACCTCATTTACCAGGCGGCCGAAGAGACGGTCCTTGTCCGGCAGGGATGTATAGAAGAACAGCCTGTCCGCCCCCAGGCCCTCCAGTCTCTTTATCTCCGCGACGCACTCCTCGGGAGTGCCGGCTATGGCCAGACGCCGCGCCAGGTAGTCGGTGATGCCCAGCTCGTCGGTCAGGCCCACGTTGCCGAAGTGCTGGATGGGCTTGTACCGCCGGGCCAGCTCCCCCGCCTGCTCGGCATACTCGGCCGGCACGGCCTTGCCTTCGAGGCCGTAGCGAAAGATGATGTGTCCCGAGCTGGCCAGGTTGGCCTTGATGGCGTCTATTGCCGCCTCCCGGCTGTCGTCCACGTTGAACTGGACCATCCACCACACGTCTATGTCGTCGAGGCTCCGTCCGGCCTCCCGCGCCCCCTCCTCCAGGTACCCCCTGGCAATGGAGACCTCCTCCTCCTGGAGCCCGAAGCACACCCACACTATGTCGGCCAGCCGCCCGGCCATACGCATGGCGCGGGGCCCGGAGACGGCCATGCCGATGGGAATGCGCCGCTTGACCCACGTCAGGTAGCAGTCCTTGCCCTGCCACGTGGAGGACCCGTCCTGATGGAGCTCCCGGACGGTGTGGATGAACCGCTCCAGGCCCGCCAGCGTGGCGGGACGCAGCCCGGCGTTGTAGACCGTCGAGTCCCCGGTGCCGACGCCCAGGAAGGCGCGGCCCGGGCCAACGTCGTCCACCGTGGCTATGGCCGCGGCGGTGACCGCCGGGTGGCGGGTGATGGGGTTCGTTATCCAGGTGCCGACCTGGGCGTTGCTGGAGTGCTCGGCCGCCAGGGCGCAACGGATGAACTGCTCGTGGTACAGGGCCTGGGAGTCGCCGCAGCCGATCATGGCCACTCCCGCCTCGTCCAGCATGCGCACCTGTCGGGTGTACTCGGCCACGTCGGTGCTGACGATGGCCAGGCCCATCTTCACTGCCATGAATACGACCTCCTACACGAATCAACCATGCCGGCCGCCGGCGCCACCATAGACGAAACGGTTGCGGCCCTGCATTCCTCCCCGGCAACGGCGAGTGTATTGGGCGTCCAGGTGGCTGTCAACGGAGGGGCGGAATGCAGGGCTAGGCGAACCGCTCGGGCCTGTAGTGGTCCAAGATTTCGACTCGCGCACCGTCGACGATCTCCATCGCCGCCAGCTCCCCGATCACGGGGGCCAGGGTGACGCCGCTGTGGGTCACGGCTACGTACAGGTTGGGCACCGATGGAGCGAACCCCAGGACAGGGTACCCGTCCAGGGGCATGGGCCGGTATCCCACGGGCACCGGGTCAGCCATGGCGCCGGACAGTCCCGGCAGGTAGCATACGGCCCGGGCCAGCAGGTCGTCGGCGTGGCATTTCGAATCGTCCCGCCGCAGGCTCTCCTGGGTGCCCTCCCCGATCTGGACGGAGCCGTCGGAGGTCTGCCGGAAGTGGACCTCGTCCTGGGCGGAGTCCAGGGGAGGCGCGTAGACCACCTGAAGCTTGTGCATCAGCCTGGGCACGGGAGAGGTGCGGACCACCACGCCCGGACTCACCTGCTGGGGGACGTCCACCCCCGCCGTGGAAGCCAGGTCCGTCGTGCCGGTGCCCGCCGCTAGGACGACCACGTCGCAGGGGACCTCGCCCAGGGGAGTCACCAGTGACTCCACCCTCCGGACTCCCTTCTCTCCCCGGACCGACGATAGGGCGGAGACGCGGGCACCGGGGAGGATCGATGCGCCCCTTTCCCGTAGCCGCAGCATGCACGCATCCACGACCCTCTGGGGCTCCACCTGCCCGTCGATGGGGCTGAGCTCCGCTGCGACGACGGGCCCCGTGGACAGGGACGGCTCCAGGTCCGCCAGCTCTCGGGGCCCCACCAGCCTGGTCGGGTAGCCCCAGCGTTGGGCCCTCTGGACCCACTCCTCCAGCAGTCGGGCCCTCTCGGTGGTGGCTTCCCAGCTCACCTTTCCGCCCCAACGAAGGCCCACGTCCACACCCAGTCCCAGGGCGAACCTGTCCCACATCTCCATGGAACGGCGGTTGAAGTCGTGATAGTAGGACGGCCCCTTGGCGCCGGCGTTGATCCAGGCGAAGGAGTGGCTGGAGGCCCCGGAGCCGGGAGCGGCCCCGTCCACTACCGTAACCCGCACACCCCTGCCTGCCAGGTGGTAGGCGATGGATGCGCCGACGATGCCGGCGCCCACCACGACCACGCCCCGCTCTTCGTCCCTGCGCGCCTGGACTGCCACGGTCTCCTCCCGGCCCTCGGTCGCCTCCCGCCCTCGGTCGCCTCGGCCACGGTTTCCTCTTGGCCACGGGCTCCTCCCGAAGGAGGTCCGTACAATCCTAACCACGACGGGATGCCGCGGCAACCCCGACGGGGCCCGCGCGTGTTGACCGGGCCTTCCGGCGGCTAATATACTGCCCAAGTCGAAAAGGGACACCGAGGAGGCAGCGTGCGTGTAGGAGCGGGCCTGGAGGCCGTCCGAGGGTATCTGGAGGACAACAAGTCCCGCCACGTCCAGCGGATCCAGCGGGCCATACGGCAGCCCAGCGTCTCCACCGAGGACCTGGGGGTGGTGGAGTGCGCCGATCTGCTGGCGGAGCTGCACCGGGAGGCGGGCCTGCAGGAGGTTGAGGTGGTCCCCACCACCGGGCTGCCCGGCCTGTGGGCCTACCACGACGCCGGCGCTGCCAAGACCATCGCCGTCTATGGCAATTTCGATACCCGCCCGGTGCTACCCAACGAGGTGTGGGAGCACCCGCCCTACGGCGGCGACATCACCTCCACGTCCGGCTACTCCAGCGTGCTGGTGGGCCGCGGGGCCTACTCCTACAAGGGGCCCTACGTGGCCTGGCTCAACGCTCTGGAAGCCCTCCTGGCCGTCGAGGGTTCCCTGCCGGTTAACGTGATGGTCCTACTGGAAGGGGACGAGATCCTAGGCAGCCCCAACTACCGGGAGATGTTCGCCCGGTACAGGGACCGGCTGGCCTTGGCCGACGCCAGTCTCAGCCCCGGGGCATCCCAGGACGCCTCGGGGAAGGTGACCATGAACCTGGGTTACAAGGGCATGATCTACGTGGACCTGGTCGCCAGCGGCGCCTCATGGGGGCGGGGGCCCCAGGGCGGGCCCCTCCACGGCATGACCAAGTCGGTGGTGGACAGCCCCGTGTGGAGGCTGGTGCACGCCCTGGGGAGCCTCACCGAGCCCGACGGCAACCGGGTGGCCGTCCAGGGGTTCTACGACGACCTGACGCCCCCCACGACAGAGGAGCGCCGGTGGATAGAGGAGTACAAGGCCTCCCTGGGTGCCGACGGCTGGAAGAAGGTGCTCCCGGGAGTGGGCGCCGCACCCGTTCCCGCCGGCGACCTGTCCGACGAGGAGACAATAGCCAACTACTTCTACGGCCCCAGCCTTAACATCAACGGGCTCGTGGGAGGGTTCACGGGCCCCGGCACCCTCCCCTTCAGCCTGCCCCACCAGGCGTCGGCACGCTTCGACATCCGCGTCCCCAGGGGCTACGGGGCCGACAGGACGGTGCGGCTTATCCGCGATCACCTGGACGCCAGGGGATACGGCGACGTGGAGATGAGGGTGATGGGGGCCTTCGACCCGTCCACCGCCGACCGGGAGTCGGAGCTGGTCCGCTCCCTGGAACGCGCCTTCCGGGAGATGGAGGTCCCCCTGGTCACGGCGCCCTGCAGTGGGGGCGGGGGGCCCTGGTCCATGTGCAACACGGAGCTGGGCATGCCGGTGATACGCAGCGTGGGAGTAGGCGGAGGGGGCGGCACCGGCGGGGCCAACGAGTACATGGTGATCGAAGGCACCGACACCGTCGGCGGCCTGGTGGAGTGCGAGCTGTCTCACGTCCACATGCTCAAGTCCTACGCTAGGGGGATGGACAGATGAACCGTCGCGAGCTGGTACGCCTGATAGAGGCCGAATTCGACGAGGACCGGGGCATCGAAGAGGCGACCCGCCTGACCCGCTTCTACCGCTCCCCCGGCGCGTCGGGCTACCACCGGGCCTCGGACTACACCGCGGGCCTCCTGCGCGACGCGGGCATGGACCGCGTGTGGGTGGAGCGGTTCCCCCTGGACGGAGAGACGCGGTACCTGGGACAGCCCATGCCCATGGCCTGGGAGCCCATCAGCGCCGAGCTTCGACTGGGGTCCCCCGAGGGGGAGCTTATGGTCTCCTACGAGGACGCGTATTCCTGCCTGCCCTGGTGGTGCCAGCCCACCCCCGACGGCGGCGTCACGATAGAGCTGGTGGACGTGGGGACAGGGGAGCGGCCCGAGGACTACCAGAGGAGGGACGTGAAGGGGAAGGCGGTGCTGGTCCGGTCGAACCCCCGGCCCGGCGGCTTTGCCCACGCCGCGACCCTGGCCATGGAGGCCGGCGCGGCAGGGGTCATCACCGACTATCTGCTCTACGAGACCGAGCCCTTCCGCACCCGCGAGTCCCTGCCCGACGCCGTCCAGCTACTCCGCATGCCGTCCCAGCAGCACAACTCCGCCTGGTCCCTGGCCGTGGACTACCACGCGGGGGAGAAGCTGGCCGCGGTGGCCGCCAGCGACGATCCGAGAGTGTACGTCGACATCCGGTGCCGCAACTTCAAGGGAGAGGCCCAGAACCTGCTGGCCGACATATCGGGCACCGACAAGGCCGACGAGTACGTGATGTTCGTGTGCCATGCCACGGCAGGCACCCGCCCCGGGGCCAACTGCGCCTCGGGTCCGGCTATGCTGGCGGCCATGGCGCGGGTCATGTCCGGGCTCATCTCCAGCGGCCGGGTGCCCAGGCCCAGGCGCACCATCCGGTTCCTGGTCAACGTGGAGGGCCACGGGAGCAAGCACTACATCCACAACCACCGGGGGGAGATCGACAAGACCATCGCCTGCATAGCCCTGGACAGCGTGGCCCACGACCAGCAGAAGTGCAAGTCGGCCCTCCTGTACTACCACTCGCCCGACTCGCTGCCCACTTTCATCAACGACTACTTCGTCGGCGTGATGAACGACACGCCCCGGGAGACCCGATGGGTGTTCCACACTGCCGACACCGTGCCCTTCGTCAACTTCCTGGACCACCCCTACACGCCCTGGAGCGACAACAAGTACTACCCCGTGTTCGGGGTGCCTTCGCCCCTGCTGATGTCGTGGCCGGACCTGTACTTTCACACCCAGCTCCTGACCGCCGACAACCTGGACCCGGCGGTGTTCCGCCGCTGCGGCATCCCCACGGTGCTGGCGGCGTTGGAGCTGGCCAGCGCCGGCCCCGGCGAGGCCCTGGACATCATGCGCGAGGTGGGCGCGAGAAGCGAGGCGCGGCTGGCACACATGGGGCTGGAGGCGCGGCGGACCGGCGACGCCGGACGCATCAGGCGAAGGATGTCCACGCTGGCGGAGCGGGACCGGCGCGCGGTGGAGTCCACCCTGGCCCTGGTCGACGCCCAGGAGCGCGCCGCCCACCCGGAGCTGGACTCCACGAAGGCAGCCCTGCAACAGGCCATCGCAGAGCGCCTGGCCGAAGCGACGGCCTGGCTGGGGCACGGCGGCGGCCCCGAGGAGTTCGGCCCCGGGAAGGTTAAGCCCAAGCGCACCGTGGAGAGGGACCCGGCCACCCTGGCCGGCACCGGCTATTGGGACCTGTACGAGATGGCCGAGGAGATGCAGGCCAGGGACCCGAAGATGAACTACGACTCCCTGCGGATTATCGGCGACGAGGTGTGGAACTTCGCAGACGGCGCCCGCACCGTCAACCAGATCGCCGACGCCATCGGCGCCGAGTTCGACTTCGACCTGGAGGCCCGCCACGTCCTGAAGCTGTACCAGGGCCTGGAGCGGGAGGGGCTGGTCACACTGGGGTAGTTACGAGCAGGGTAACGCCTGCTAGCCCTTGTGGGAACACTAGGATGAGACGAAAAGCAAATATGGTCAGGTCTTGGTTGCCTAATCTCTATTGGAACAGTGCGGGGTTTTTCTCTATGAACCTCGACAAATATCGTCGTAGAGGTAAAGGAATCTCCCATTTCCGAAGGTCTTGCCAGGAAACCCCCAAGCGTTTATCAGCTTCTGTCGAGTTCCAGAAGTATCTCCTACCACCATCTCCGAGCATGAGGATTCCATCTGTCCTAAGCTGGTCTAATAGTGCCTGACCTAGAGCGCCCTGCAAGACTCTCTGGTGGTCGATTTTCATGCGGGTACGTGCAAGGGACCCTCTTCCGTGAGAACGGAACGCGGTGGCAATCCTCTTGAATCTCTTGAATGCCACTGTAAGGTCTTCGTTATCAGACAAGCCTCCTTGAGACCGTTCGGCTCTGTACGTTGTCCATGGGTATTGCTCTGCTCCGTTCCAAGAAACAAGGAACTTGCTCCCGTCATATACGGTTGGAGGAGGGTTTAACGACGTCCAGTCGCAGGAGAGTGCTTCTAGCATGACCCCGTCGTCTTCCTCGACGGTTCGGAGCTTCGTATGGCCACCGACGATGAGCGTTCCCGATCGGATGACTATTGAATTCGCGATAATCTGGACAGCAGGGCCAATCGTAACTTCCTTTCCTTCAACCCCAAGTTCGACTATGCATGGTACTGTTATGCTAGCATCTCTCAGATAGCGGCCAAATGAGATTCTGGAATCCTGTTCGACCGCTAAGGAAAGGGTTATGGGATCAGGGAGTGATGTTTGGAGGTCTCCTCGCGAGTCGAATGTAAGGAACTCAAACTCCACATCGACCAGATCGATTTCTCCCTCGGGGTCGTCGATCGGATCAAGTCCATCAACATTGAGTCGGACATGGTTCCTGTTAGACTCTGAGCTAAGCAGCGAGTCATATATGATGCCCAGATGTTCTGGCGTTATCGTCTTCCGTGTATCAGATGACGGCGAACTGCCGGCTAGGTAAAACTCGGCTAGGAGTCTACTAGGCAAATGTTCCTGCTCAAGCAGACGTTGTGTTACACGTTGCTTCAGTTCGTATCCGAAATCATCCATAATCGCACGTGAACATAGATAGGATTCAAAGACCCGATTCGCAAGCCTATCCAGACCCTGTAGGAAAGGGTGTGTAGATAAACCGGAATTGATCGCGTCAGAGTCCTCGTACAAGGCCCTTAACCCATCAGGCAAGGTATCTGGAAAGGCCGGGGCATTATGGTGTAACACTCGCCCCAGTAACCGTTTACACTGCTCGTCAATGGCATACAGCGACTCCCAATCCGACCAAGTATGCTGTTTGGCACGTTCGGAGAGAGAATGCTTAACTGCTGGTAGAACCTTAGTTTGTTCACGCTCGAGAATTCGAACTATTACATCTTGGAGCAATTGAATGGAACTCTTCTGCCCCGCATTCAACTGTCTACTAAGTGAATTCTGAAGCTCGAATAGATTCGATTCGTCGCCTAAGAGTGTGGCTACGACATCCAATACAGGCGGGTAGTGAAGGAACTCCCTAGCCGAGGCGTTCTCGGACCCTTCATTCACAGAAAATGCGAGTTGCTCGAAAATTAGATCTCGGCAGCTATAGAATGGATCAGTCCGTTTTCCTGGTTCAACCTTGTTATCTATATATTGATTTGCTTGTTCCTTGTCAAAGGAATCTATGGAAATAATAGAGGTATGAACCTCTTGTTCAGCCAAAACTAGCCAAGCCGTTTCGGCTATTTGAGTGCGCCCCAGGAGGACGAAACATATGTCTTTTGAACTTCGGGCACATCGTCCGATATCCTCAAGTAGCCTTTGGAAGGAATTCTCATTGACCTTGAGCCGACCCTCGTCCAGAGCATCGACGATAATGAATTGTAGCCCCTCCTCCATATACTCCAGAAAATCCTCCGTCTGACCTTTGTCTAGGCATTCGAAGAGGATACGATTCAGTGATCCCCTCGCAACTTCGTGGGCAGATGCTAAATCCCATAGGAGCGCACCCTTGCGAAATGCTATCTCTCTCGCTAGAGTCGTTTTGCCGACGGCTCCAGGTGCGGAAACGATGAGGACTTGAGTGGTCGATGAGTTGACGTCGGGTTCGAGAGCCGACAAATGTGGAGGGACGAAGCCCGGTGTTCCTTGATCTACGTAGCTCACCCCTTCAGGCGGCGACTCGCCGATAAGGAACCTGTCGCAAGAAGGTAATCTGTTCAGAAGTTCCTCAAAGGACCGCATAGTCGTGAATCACTCCACCACACTTCTCATGAACGCCACTCACTGCGACGAGGAACCTGGAGTCTACAAGGAGGCGATGACCCTAGCGAATCTACACAACGCGAATGGTCCAACCGGCTGATTGGCTCAAGTACCATCCAACACCGCCTCTTTGGGGCAGATTTCTCATGATCCACCATCGCCCCAATGATAGCCACGATCCGGCGTACCTACTCCGCGCTGGGGCCGTGGGGCGCGTAGGAGGTGGCGTTGGGGTTTCCGGGGACGAACCGGGCCCCGCCCTGCTTGCCGACCAGCCTTCCCGCCTCTATGACCACCCGCCCCCGGGACATGGTCAGCACGGGCATACCCAGCAGCTCCATGCCCTTGAAGGTGCCCAGGTCGCTGACGCTGTGCTCCTCGTCCACGGTGTGGAGGAGGGTGTGGTCCCAGATGGCGAGGTCTGCGTCGGAGCCGGGCTGCAGGACGCCCTTTCGGGGGAAGATGCCGAATATCTTGGCCGGGTTCTCGCAGAAGAGCTGCACGAACCTGGGCAGGGTGATCTTCCCGGTGTTCACCCCGTAGCTCCACACCACCGGCATCATGAACTCCAGGGTGCTGAGGCCCGCGGCTATGTCGAAGATGTTCTCCTGGCCTGGCTCGGGTTCCGGGGCGTCTCCGAAGATCTCTCCCGAGGTGTTCCCCGTCAGCTTCAGGTTGCGGGTATAGCCGGTGAAGTCGCTGCCGATGGTGTTGACGGTGCCCGAGGCCAGGGCGGCCCACATGGCGTCCTGGTCCTCGGCCTCCCGCAGGGGAGGGGCGACCTTGAGCCTGTAGCCCCCCCGGAGCATATCCTCGTTGGTGAGGGTCAGGTAGTGGGGGCAGGTCTCGGCGTAGAGGGACAGGCCCTTGTCCTTGTAGTGCTCCAGGATGGGCACGACCTCGTGGGTGCTGAGGTGCACGGGGTACAGCGGCGACCCGGTGATCATCGCCATGGTGGCGGCGCGGTTGACGGCCTCGGCCTCCAGGATGTTGGGCGCCGAGTCCAGGTAGTGGCCGGAGCCGGTCTTGCCCTGGGCCCTGAATGTGTCCTCCAGGTATGCCTTGCAGCAGCCGTTCTCGGCGTGGACCATGGCCATGCCGCCGTCCCGGGCCGCCAGGTCCATCACCCGCATCAGCAGCTCGTCGGGCACCGCCAGCAGGTTGGTGGGCGAGTCCACGTTCCAGGGGTTCCAGGTCATGAACATCTTGAAGGAGATGGCCCCCATCCTGATGAGCTCGGGGACCACCTTCCCAATGTCGTCCTGGTCCCGGACGCTGATGAGGCCGTGGACGGCAAAGTCGGTGTAGGAGGCCTGCTCCGCGTACTCGATAAACCCCTTGACGATGTCCGGATTGTACTTTCGGACTCCCCACGAGTTGCCGAAACGCTCGTGGCGGTGGGTCTCGGAACCGATGAACGCCACGCACGTGGTGACGCCTCCGTAGGCGGCGCACAGGGAGTAGGTGTCCATCTTGTCCCCGTAGACCGGGTGGGAGTGGCAGTCGATGCCTCCGGGAAGGACGTACCTCCCCGTTACGTCGATGACACGCCGTGCGCTCCGGGCCGACAGGTCCGGGCCTGTCTCCTGCACCACGCCGTCGGCGATGAGGACATCGGACCGGGTCATCCCCTCGCCCGAAACCAGGATCCCGCCCTTGATGAGTACGTCGCTCTGCTGCGTAGTCACGGTCCTGCTCCTTCTTTTTGCGCGGCGCCCTGAATCACAAGTCCAGTCTCGATCCCGATCACCCCCCGAACCGCTGGCCGATATACTTGACCATGTCGCTTCCCGTCAACTCTCTTCTCTCTTCATAGAGAAGGTCCATGACATCGCGGGTCTGTACCTCAATTCCCCCGACAAAGCCTTGATCGTGTGGACGGAAAGCCGGGGATGCGTGTTCTTTGGCGCTCGGAGGGGAGAGTTGACCGCCTGACGCTCTGGAGTCATTCTCGGAGGCTCCACCCATGCCTGTCAACCCCGCCCGGGGCGAGTCAGGCACTACCTTCACAGGCAGGTGACCCTAGGTCGCCCGGCCTTTCTGCGCCATAACCGGGGCCAAAGCCTTGCCCGCTTTTTCGGAACCTTTTTCAACCATGGGTGCGGGCCCAGACTGTCGCCAGCGCCTGATCTCAGGCGTAAGCTGCAATCCCCAGTCTCCCCAGACAGTGGGCGGCGACCTCCGCCCGACCGCCTCACCATCGCCGGGTTTAGGGCGACGGACCAGGCGAACGCCCAGTCTGTATCGGCATTGCCTAATACTTATACAATCGTTGTATAATGGCAATCGTCGCCCTGCAGTTGCCGTCTGAAGGGCAGAGGGGGCATAACAGAAGCGCGAGATGCTCCGATGGCTACGACTGAAGAACGCCTGAGCCGCCTGGAGGGCGTCTACGAACACCTGGCCGACCAAGGCGGCCCTTGCCAACCTCCGGGCAGACCTGACGGCGGACCCTGCCGCCCTACAGTCGGTCATCAATGCCCAGACGTGGCCGCTAGCAGGGATGGTGCATCTCGCCAAGTATGCATGCGGCGTAGCCGAAGAGATAGCCGGACGGGGCAAGATCATGGCCGCAGCTCGAGGACACGCCCGGCGCCCCCACTTGCAGGAGGCGCCGGACGTGGAATGGTGGAATGATGGAAGCGCCGTCTGATTACAAGGCGGGCTACGAGAAGGCACGTCTGGCCGACAGAGAGACCGCGGACAACTACATCGCCCACACCCGTATCGGCGACCCGGTCATGGACGCGGTGGTCGAAGAGCTGGCGTCGCTGCCTCAGGTCCAAGTCCACCAGTTCATCCGCGCCGGGATGGATGAGGACCACGAGGGTATGCGGAACGCGCCGCAGCTGCTGCGCGACTTCTTCATCGACGCGGAGCAGCCCGACCCGGAGTGGCTTGATCGCGGCGCCTTCAGGCCGGGCGTCCGTGCTTTCCAGAGAAACTCAGTCGCCGTCCTATCAGCCTTCGTCACCGGCGTGCTTATTGACGGCTTCTCTACGCTGATAAGCAAATCTTTCGTGCAGACCGGGCGAATATTCGACAACGGCGTCTGGCGGCTCAAGCAGAACAACCGGCACCAGATGGAGATATTCTGGCCCGGTGGGCTGGACAGGCACGGCGACGGGTGGAAGCTGTCCGTCCGCATCCGGTTCGTGCATGCCCAGATTCGGAGGCTGCTGGCACAGACCGAAGAGTGGGAGCACGACGCCTGGGGCCTGCCGGTCAGCGCCGCTCACCTGGGCTATGCGGTAGCCTGTTTCGCCGCGCGCACCGTCAAACACTCGGAGGCGCTGGGAGCTCGTTACAGCCCGGAGGAGCGGGCCGGCTTCCACGCTGTCTGGCGCTACGCCGGCCATCTCATGGGCATCCCCGAGACGATCCTCTTCACCGACGAGAGCCACGCCCTGCACATATACCGGATCGGCTCCTTGTGTGAGCCTCCTCCAACGCCGGAGGCGATCGTCATGACAAACGCGCTGATCAACTCCGCCCCGCTGGTCGCGGGCATCACGGATGCTGAGGAACGGAAGAAGCTGGTGAAGGGCGTCATCTACCCCGTCTCCCGGGGTCTCATAGGGAACGACCTCGCCGACCAGTTGAACTTTCCCGCGAACAGATTGCCCTTCGTGCTGTTCTGGTTCCGGCTGGACCAGCACATTCAGAGACTGCGAGCGCGGTTACGAAAGGAAGGCCCCAAGAACTTCTCGACCCTCTTGGAGGCGTCCGCCTACGACGACGCCGGCCTGTCCTATCGGTTGCCTGACCACGCGCACGCGGAATGGTCCGGCAGATGGTAGGGGACCGCCCCGGTCGATGAGAGCAAACCATGCCGAACGTCGAGATACCGATCAGGATGACGGTCGCCCTAGTCTTCTTCGACGTCTCTGGCATTGCCGGATACTACGCTATGGACCGACCCGACATAGAGTGAGTCGCGAAGAGCAGCTTCATCGTCTTCATCGCTCTTGGGCCGTTGAGATGGCTTAGCGTACCTTCGGGGTGATGGTCAACCAATACCAGCGCCCCTGGCCTGCAGCCGTAGCGGGATGGACTAGTGCGCCTCTCTCTGTGGGCCGACGGTCGTTTGACGCTGGAAGGGGCCGCGACTAGAATTGCATCGGCGCCCGAACCGGGTCCACGCGTGGCTCAGATGGGTGCGCGTGTGCCCGACACGGGGATGCGATGCGGCGCCGGGGCCCGCGGGTCGCGGACGCCAAGGGCGGGGCTGGAGCCTATGGCCGAGCTACATCTGGGCAGCGACGTGGGCGGTACCTTCACCGACTTCGTAGTGATGGACCGGGAGTCGGGCGCCTTCTCCGTGGGCAAGACGCTGACCACTCCCCAGAACCCGGCGGTGGGCGTCACCGACGGTGCCGAAGAGGTGTTGAGACGCCTGGGGGCGTCGCTGTCCGACGTGCGCCAGATCAACCACTGCACGACCCTGGCCGGCAATCTCATCGTGGAGCGCAAGGGCGCCAAGGTCGGGCTGGTGGCTACCCAGGGGTTCAGAGACTCCCTGGAGATGGGCAGGGAGCTTCGCTACGACATCTTCGACCTGCTGATCACCAGGGCCGAGCCGCTGGTGCGAAGATACCTCAGGAGGACCGTCTCGGAGAGAATGGACCGGGACGGCAACGTGGTCCGCCCCCTGGACCTGGACGAGCTGGACGGCATCGTTTCCTTCTTCCGGGCCGAGGGCGTGCAGTCCATCGCCGTGGCCCTGCTCCACGCCTATCGGGACGCCACCCACGAGCAGCGCATCCGCGACCGCCTGAGGGAGCGGTACCCGGAGTTCTACGTCTCCGTCTCCTCGGAGGTGGCCCCCGAGGTCCGGGAGTTCGAGAGGACATCCACCACCGTGGCCAACGCCTACGTGCAGCCGGCCATGGACCGCTACGCCGAGGACATGGTGGTGCGCTTTCAGGACAAAGGGTTCGGCGGGACCATTTACCCAATGGTGTCGGGCGGCGGCTTGACGACCCTGGACGTGGCCCTGGAGTTCCCGGTGCGCATGGTCGAGTCGGGGCCGGCCGCGGGGGCGGTTGCCGCCGCCTACTACGGACAGCTTCTGGGAGAGCAGGACGTGGTGTCCTTCGACATGGGTGGGACCACCGCCAAGGTCTGCCTGAACCGCGCCGGGACACCCTCCCGGACCAACGAGCTGGAGGTGGCCAGGGAGCACCGGTTCCGCAAGGGCAGCGGCATCACCCTCCGGGTGCCCGCCATAGAGATGGTGGAGATCGGCGCGGGAGGGGGAAGCATCGCCCATATCGACTCCATGGGGCTCCTGAAGGTCGGGCCCGAGAGTGCCGGGGCCGACCCGGGCCCCGTCTGCTACGGCCGTGGGGGCGCCGCCCCCACGGTCACCGACGCGGACCTGCTCCTGGGATACCTGGACCCCGGCCACTTCCTGGGCGGGGAGATGTCCCTGGCGGCCGGTCCGGCCCGGGAGACCATCATGGAGCGCCTGGGCAAGCCCCTGGGCGTGGACCTGACGCGGGCCGCCGCCGGCATACACGACGTGGTCAACGAGAACATGGCCACCGCGGCAAGGGTCTACGCCTCGGAGCAGGGGGTGGACCTGCGCCGGTTCGCCATGATCGCCTTCGGCGGCGCGGGCCCGGTCCACGCCTACCGGGTGGCCAAGCGCCTGGGCATCTCCAGGGTCATCTGCCCCCTGGGCGCCGGTGTCTTCTCCTCGGTGGGGCTGCTGGTGGCCCCCCGGTCCTTCGACTTCGTGCACAGCTACATCACCCGCCTGGACTCCCTGGACTGGGACTATCTGGGCGAGGTCCACCGGGGGATGGAGTCCCATGCCCTGGAGATACTCACCGCGGCCGGCGCCGACCCCGCGACCATCGCCATGCGGCACACGGCCGACATGCGCTACGTCGGCCAGGGGTTCGAGGTGAACGTCCCTCTGGCCCGGGAGGACATCGAGTCCCGGGACCACCGACGCCTGGAAGAGGTGTTCAACTCCAACTACGAGCGGATATTCCATCGACGGTTGAACCACGTGCCGGTAGAGGCCATCACCTGGCGCTTCACCGCGTCGGAGCCGCCGCCGCGCCCGGAGATGCGGTTCGGCTCTCCCCCCACGTCCCAATACGCCCAATACCCCAAGGGGCTCAAGGGCCCCGACGGGCTCAAGGGAACCCGCCCCATCTTCATCCACGAGGAGGGGGGCTACGCCGACGTGCCCGTGTACGACCGCTACAGCTTGCAACCCGGGACGGCGTTCCCGGGACCGGCGGTGGTGGAGGAGCGGGAGTCGACGGTGGTGGTGGGCCCCGACGCCCGGGTCTCGGTGGACTCCCACCTGAATCTCATCATGGAGCTGGAACAGGCATGACGGAGCCGCGAGGGAGCCGCTTGGACGCCATCAGCCTGGAGATCTACTGGAACCGGCTCCTGGCGATCTGCGACGAGGCGGTCACCGGCCTGATCCGCACCGCCTTCTCCACCATCGTCCGGGAGAGCCGGGACTGCGTGTCCGTGATCCTGGACGTGGACGGCGACCTGATCGCCGAGAACCGGGGCAGCGTCCCCGCCTTCGTGGGCTGCCTCTCTCCCTGCATGAAGGACCTGCTGGGCTACTTTCCCCTGGAGACCTGGCAGCCGGGGGACATAGTGATGACCAACGACCCCTGGATGGGCACCGGCCACCGGCCGGACATCGTCATGGTGGCGCCGGTGTTCCACGACGGGAGGATCGTGGCCTTCAGCGGCAACGTGGCCCACGCCGCGGACATCGGCGGGGTTGTCTGGGCCGCCGACTGCCACACGGTGCACGAAGAGGGAATCGGCATCCCGCCCCTGAAGTTGTACAAGGCCGGAGAGCTGAACGAGGACATCCTGAGCACCATCCGGTACAACGTCCGCGTCCCCGACATGGTGGTGGGAGACCTGTTCGCCCAGGTGGCGGCCCTGGAGATATCCGGCGCCCGCCTGGTGGACTTCATGTCGGAGACGGGCATGGAGGACCTGCGGGTGGTGGGAGCACCCATCCAGGACCTTGGGGAGAGGGCCATGCGCCGGGCCATATCCGAGCTGCCCGACGGCTCCTACGAGGGAGTCACGTACCTGGACGGCTACGACCAGCCCCTGAAGGTCCAGGCCACCATCACCGTCCGGGGCGACGAGATAAACGTGGATTTCGCCGGCACGTCGGACCAGGTGGACGGCGGGGGTATCAACGTCCCCTACAACTACACCCAGGCCTACACCACCTACCCGCTGAAGTGCCTGCTGGACCCCCACACCACCAGGACCTCGGGCTCCTTCCGGCCGATCACCGTGCGGGCTCCCGAGGGTTGCATTCTGAACTGCCGCTACCCGGCGGCGGTCAACGCCCGAACCCTGACCGGCGACACCATATGCAACGTTGTGTTCATGGGCTTGGCCGACGTCCTGCCCCACCGGGTCATCGCCGAGTCGGGCACCACACCGCCGCTTCGCATCTTCGTCTCGGGCGTCGGCCCGGACGAGACGCCCTTCACCTTCCACCTGTTCGCCAACGGCGGGATGGGCGCCCGACCCACCGCCGACGGTCTCCACTGCACCCCCTACCCCACCAACATCCAGTGCGCCTCCATGGAGGTGATGGAGTCGGTGGCGCCCTTGCTGGTGTGGAAGAAGGAGTTGGCCCCAGACTCGGGAGGCCCCGGGCGGTACATGGGGGGCCTGGGCCAGGACATGACCATGGAGGTGGTCTCCGACAAGCCGGTGACCCTTTCGGTCATCTCCGAGAAGTGGGACTTTCCTCCCCTGGGCCGGGCCGGAGGCATGGCCGCCAGGGCCAACCGCGCCGAGAAGGTCATGGGCGAGGGGCCCCTGCCCCGCAAGGGCCGCACTCAGCTCCTTCCCGGCGACGTCATCAACCTCTCCTTCGCCGGGGGCGGAGGCTACGGTCCACCCACGGAGAGGGACCCCGCCCAAGTGATGGAGGACCTGCGGGACGGCCTCATATCCGAAGCCCGGGCCCGGTCGGTGTTCGGCGTGGACGTCGACCCGCCCGGGGACAGCGGGCGTTGAGCCTTTCGCCCGCATAGACGGCCACCGGCCCTGCTCAGGGCGTGGACCTTGTCGGCCGCGTCCTGCCCTTCCAGCCTCCCCCGGCTCCCCGTCGCCGCCTCAGCGCCGAGTCGATGGTCATGAGCGTGTACAGACCGGCGGTCACGGGGAGCAGCAGGGACCAGGCGGCGCCGACCCGGTGCCACCTGACCATGGGAACGTAGCTGCCGGACATGAGCAGCCACGCTCCCAGCCCCGTGCCCGCGAGCCACGCGCCGGACCAAGACGGCCCCCACGCCCCCGACGACAACACGGCCAATCCCCCTGCCGCGGCCAGTGGAGGCACACAATAGGTGAGGAGCATGCCCAGGACAGTGCCCAGCAGCAGCCACGGGGAATACCCGAGCTGGGTGAAGGCGGTGCGGGCCACCAACCGCCAGACTCCCGAGAGGCCGCCGTAGGCCCGGACGCTGCGGGCCTCCCGGCTCAGCCCCAGCCAAATCCGCGCCCCGGGACGCCCCTTGACCACCCGGGCCAGGGCACAGTCGTCGATGATCTCCGAGGCTATGGAGCGCAGCCCCCGGTCCGGGTCCAGCGCCTTCCGCCTCAGCAGCATGCAGCCGCCCGCCGCAGCGGCGGTGGACTTCCGGGGATCGTTTACGTGGCGGAAGGGGTAGAGCTTGGCGAAGAAGTAGACGTAGGCGGGGACCAACAGCCGCTCCCATCGGGTGCGGGCCCGCAGCAGGACCATCAGGGACACCATGTCCAGGCCGCCGTCCAGGGCCTTCCGGGACAGCAGCTTCAGGCTGGAGGGCGGGTGCAGGACGTCTGCATCGGTGAACATGACCAGCGGCGCCCCCATCGAGGCGCTGGCCTCCAGGCCCCTTTGCATGGCCCACACCTTCCCGGCCCAGCCCTCGGGCAGGGGCCCGGCGGAGACGACCGTCAGCCGGTCTGCGGCGCCCGTCTCCTTGGCAACGGCCCGCGCAACCTGGGCGGTGCCGTCCTCGCTGGAGTCGTCCACCAGGAAGACGGCCAAGGGGCCCGGATACTCCTGACGCAACAGCGGGGGCAGCGTGGCGGGCAGGGTGCCAGCCTCGTTGCGGGCGGGCACGATGACGGCCACCGGAGGGTAGTCGAGGGGCTGTGCCGAGGCCGGACCTTCATCCGGGTCCAGCCGCTGGCCCGTAGTCCAGAACCGGCCTCGGGCGGCCACCAACCACACCCAGACCAGCAACGACGCGCTGCCGGCGAGCCCCACGGCCCATTGCAGGGTCTCCATCGCACCTCCGGCCCCCTCTTCCGGGGCCCCCTTCCAGAGCAGCGGTCACCACCGTGAGTATACCTACGCGCCGGCTCCGGGCCAATCGCCATCGGCCCCTACGGAAGCAACGCCGTCCCGGGAAGGCTGGACAACCCAATGGGCGCCGGTGCAAGATATGGCCCGTGCTTGGGAGAGTCGATATGGACCTGGACCCCCGGTCCCGCAGGGTGCTCCAAATAGCCCTGGTGGCGGGGGCCGTCGTTGGAGCCCTCCTCGGACTGGTAGCCGGGCTTACCCTCGTCTTCATCGTCGCCGGGGACCTGGGCCTGACCGTGGCCGGAAGCGAGCTCGTGTCCTTCATGTTCGCCGCGATCTTCGCCGGCTGCCTTGGATGCGGGGCCGCGGGCGTGGTCCTGGGCGTCGCCTGGGTGGTCGGCACGAGGCTGACCGGCTCCACGCCGCAGCCGGCTGCGACTCCAGCGGACAGGACCGTGCCCGGAGTGACCTCCCCCACCCCCGACGAGGCTGTGGAGGCGGACAGTCGTCAGGCCGCGAACCTCCAGCCGGGGGCCTGCCCTCATTGCGGGGCCCAGGGACAGGAGGCCGGGGTCTCCTGCGAGAGCTGCGGCCGGACCATCATAACCCTGCCCCGGTGGGCCCAGTCCCGGGCCGGGCCCCGGCGTGTCCTCAGGGGGCAGCGGATGGTCCTGGCGGCCCTGTCCCTGGTGGCGCTGCTTGCGTTGGTGTGGGTCTACTACCCCTTCATGCCCAATCCCGTGACCCTGGCGTTCAACCGGCCCGAGTCCAAGGCCACCTCCGAACCCCCGCCGGAAGCGTGGACCATGGGGGGAGGGGACCTCCGTCAGAGCAGCTTTGTCCCCTACTCGGGGGACCCGCTCCGGGGCACGGTCGCCGCCTCCATCGACCTGGGGCCGTCCACACGGTCATCGCCCGCGGTGGTCGACGGCGTGGTCTACGCCGGGGGCCACCTCCAGGTGGCAGCCATCGACGCAGGCACGCACACACACCTGTGGCGGTATCCGGTAGGCGGACCGGTGCACTCCTCGCCCGCGGTGGCCGGCGACCTGCTGTACGTGGGCCTGCTGGACAACCGCATCCTGGCGCTGGACCGGCATACCGGCAGCCTGGCCTGGAGCTACGAGGCCCGGAACCCCGTTCCCGGCTCCGCCGCGGTGGACGGTGGAATAGTATACATGGGGTCCAGGGACGGGTCCCTCTACGCCCTGGACGCCTCCACGGGCGAGGAGATATGGAAGGTCGACACCCGGGGGTTCCCGACCTCGCCGCCGGCCGTGTACTCGGGCAGGCTGTTCGCCACCTCCTCCGAGGGAGACCTGTACGGACGGCACTCCAGGACGGGGGACAAGAGGCTCCAGGTCCGCACGGGCAAGCTGGCGATCCGGCCCCCTGCCGCGGGAAACGGCATGGTCTACTTCGAGGCGGGGGGCGACGTGCTGGCCGTCGACGCCGGGGCCCGAGGCCTGCCGATCCAGTACCAGACGAGCCTGCTGTGGGCACAGCTTTCCAAGTGGGACTTCCCGGTACCGGACCCGCCGGGCCAGCCGGGGGTAAAGTGGCGGGCCTCCCCCGACGACCCCTCGGACGGGTTCCTATTCGCCCCCGTCGTGACCCCCGAGGCCATCTACCTGGCCGACACGGCCGGGTTGGTCTACGCCTTCGATGCGATAAACGGTGACAGGCTGTGGGCCTTTCGCGCCACGGCCCGGGCGGCGGCCCGACCGCTGGCGGTGGGAGAGCGCCTGTATTTCGGGGCGGCCGACGGCGCCTTCTACGCCCTAGACCGCTCCAGCGGGAAAGAAAACTGGAGTATGTCCCTAGGCTCGCCCCTGTCCGCCCAGCCGGTGTTCGCCGCAGGAGTCCTGTACCTGCGCACCGAGGACGGCCTGCTCCACCTCGTACGCTAGGGCGCCTGGCGGACTAGGGGTCTTGGGGACCCCGGGCCGCCAGCCAGTCCCGCGCCTCCAGCTTGTCCCGGAGGGAGCCGAAGGACATGGTGTAGAAGCCCCCGTAGCCCGATGCCTCCAGCCTGCGAAACACGGCGCCGAAGTCGATGTTTCCCTGGCCGGGCAGCATGTGGACCTCCCTGTGGCCCACGTTGTCGGCGAGGCGCACCTCACCGATGCGGTCGACGCCAAAGGCGTCCAGGAACCCGTCGAACCCCTCGGGCACCAGGTGGGCGTGGTTCACCGTGAAGGCCCATCCGAAGCTCTCCGACGAAATGGAGTCGAAATACATCCTGCACTCCTCCACCGTGTGGGCCAGGTAGTGCACCTCGGCATCGTCGGGCTCGAAGTTCAGGTTCTCCAGCAAGAGCACGCGGCCCGACCTCTCGGCGTATGCCACGGCCCTCTGAAGCCTCTGGATGGAGGCCGCCTTCCGGGCTTCCACGCTGGAGCTGAAGTGGAAGCCGCCGTGGACCACCAGCCGACGGCAGCCCAGCCTCTCGGCCAGGTCGACGTTGGCCGCGAGGTACCGGTCCACCCCGTCGCCGACGAAGGGCGCCATCTCGGCAACGTTGACCCCCGAGGTCGTGTGTATGGTCAGGGTGACGTCGTGGCGCTCGCAGACGCCGCGCACGGTCCGGACCCGCTGGTCGGTCCAGCCGTCCAGCCGGTTCGCGCCCGTGTCGGCATTGAAGTCCATGTAGTGGAAGCCGTTTGCCGAGGCGAACTCCAGCGCCTCCTCCAGAGGCGTGCTCCCGGCATCGAGACCGATCCTGTCCCTCAAGGTCATCGAGGTCATGCAATACCCTCCGGGCGCGGTTGGCGCCCTGGCAATTGTAGTTACCCTCGCCGTTGCCCGTCAAACGCCCGGGTGTAGCCCTTCCCACAACCGGCCTGCGCCTTGCGGGCCCGGTGCCCTCGCCGTTCACGCGGTATGCTACAATCGTAGGCCACTGAATCTCCCTGGGGAGGTGTCCCGGTGGCCTACACCCTTGCCGACCTGGATTCCATGAGCCTGGATCAGGCCCAAGCGCTCCCCTTTGCCGAGAGGGACCGGCTCCTGGATCTGGTCATCGCCGACGGACGGAAGGACTCCACCCAAATGGAGTCCTTCCGCAGCGGGCTGTATTGCGACTACTTCGACGAAGACCTGACGCGGCTCCTGAAGTTGCGCGCCATCAGGGTCTGGTGCAGGGGCCACACCTCCTCGGGCTTCGACGGCGTAATGGTGGGCGACACGGAGGTGGAGCAGTACCGGGCCGCTTTCCGGCACCTCCAGACGACGCTGGAGGCGGCGGGCACCAGCTACAGCCGGGTGGTGACCATGGTCATTTACCTGACCGACATGGACAACTGGTCCCGCCTGAACGAGGTGTACAGGGAGTTCGTTTCCAACACTCCCTGCCGGGCGGTGATAGGCACCACGGGGCTGGCCCAGCCGCCCCTGGCCATCGAGATCGTGTCGGCCATCGCCTACCGCGTAGCACCCTAGGCCGGTGGGTCCTCGGCCTCGCTGAGGGTCCCGTCCACCATCTCCACTCTCCGGCTGGTCATGCCGGCCAGCGCCAGGTCGTGGGTGGCCACTATCACGGTGACGCCCCTGTAGGAGGCCACGTCTCTCAGGATGTGGGAGATGGACCTGCCGGTGGCCGTGTCCAGCTCCCCGGTGGGCTCGTCGGCGAAGAGCACGTCCGGTCCCGTCACCAGCGCCCGGGCGATGGCCACCCGTTGCTGCTCTCCGCCGGACAGCTCGTAGGGGCGATGCCGGACCCTGGGTCCCAGGCCTACCAGGTCCAGGACCTCCAGGGACCTCCGCCTCCGTTCTCTCCAGGGCACGCCGTTGATGTGCAGGGGCAGCTCCACGTTCTCGTAAGCCGACAGAAGGTGCATCAGCCCGAAGGACTGGAAAACAAAGCCTATCTTGGTGCGCCGGAGGTCAACCAGCTCGGCGTCGGAAAGGGAGGCCAGATCGCTTCCCTCGAACAGGACCGTACCGGAGGTGGGGTGGTCCAACCCCGCCATCAGGTTCAGCAGGGTGGTCTTTCCCGACCCCGATCGGCCGGTGACCGCCATGAACTCCCCGGGCATCACGTCCACGTGGACGGCGTTGAGCGCGGTTACCGCCCGCTGGTCGGAGCCGAAGACCCGGGTCAGCCCGCGCACGGAGATGACCGGCTCCTGCGGGGCCTCCGGGGCCGCGGGTTCCATCGGCGGCCTCATCCTGCGGCTGCGGCCGTACAGCCTCACGGGGCGGCCTCCTCCCCGGACTCGGACCTGGCGCCCTTGGCGGCCCGGCGAAGAGTGAGCTGGTCTCCGCTGATGTCCGCCTTGGCCAAGCCCTGTATCGACAGCCTCTCCAGGTACTCCTGGGGAAGCTGGAGGCGCCCCACCCGGTCGACCACCAGGTACTCCTCATGGACCGAGTCCCCAGGCCGCTGGAAGGTGGGGCGCAGGGTGCTCTCCGAGCTTATGCGCCCGTCGGTGATGTGCACCGCACGGTCCACGTGCTCGGCTACTCCCGGATAGTGGGTCACCACCACCACCGTCACCTGGTACTGGCGGTTCATGTCCCGCAGGAGCTGGAACACCTGCACCGCCGTCTGGGTGTCCAGCTCCCCGGTGGGCTCGTCGGCCAGGAGCAGGGGAGGACGGTTGGCCATGGCCACGCCGATGGCCACGCGCTGCTGCTCCCCGCCGGACAGCTCGTGGGGTAGCCGCTCCGCCTTGTCCCCCATGCCCAGGGCGTCCAGAAGCTCCATCCGCCGGCGGCGCCTCCCTCCCGCATCCACCCGGGCGATGGCCATGGGGAGCTCGACGTTGTCCGCCACCGACAGGTATGGCACCAGGTTCCTCCCGGTGGCCTGCCAGACGAACCCCGACTCCATGCGCCGGTACATGACCAGCTCCCGGTCCGAGATGTTGAGCAGGTCCCGGCCACCGACCCGTACGGCCCCGGCCGACGGCCGGTCCAGCCCAGAGAGGATATTCAGCAGCGTGGTCTTTCCGCTGCCGCTGGCCCCGACAATGGCGATCATCTCGGCCTTCTCCACCTCCAGGTCCACGCCCCGCAGCGCCACCACCTCGAGGTCGGCCCTCTTGTAGATCTTGAACAGGTCCCTGCATTCGATGTAGGGTATGGCGCTGCCGTCCTGGCCCAGGCCGTCGCCTGGGAACGTCTCCGGGGCCCCCTCGAAAACCCTCACTGCTCTCTCCTCGGCATCTTCCATCTACCCATGGTGGAAAGACGCATCAACCTTCTCCTATTCGAAGCACCCGCTGGACCTCCAGCTTGGATGTAAGCCAGGCGAGCCACCCAACGGTGCAAGCGGAGACCACCCCCAGCACCAGGTACGAGATGAGGAGGGTCAGCCAGTCGGTGCGGAACAGCATCGGCGGGGCCACCCTGACCCCCTCCTCGGCCCACTCCAGAATGGGAAGCAGCCTGATCCCGATGAGGTGCCCGGCAAGGGTGCCCAGCCCGACGCCGAACACGACGACCAGCACCAGGTTGAACCACACCACCCCGTTGAGCTGCCGGGTGGAGAAGCCCACCGTGCGCAGCAGGGCGAACTCCGTTTGCCGCTCCCGCACGTCCATGTACGAAAAGAGCATGACCCCGGATGCGCTGGCCAGCACCAGGGCCAGGAACATGATGACCAGGAGCCCGCCCCAACCGGCGTTGACCAACGGCTCGGTCACCCGCTGGGAGACGAGGTCCGAGGCCAGCACGGTGTCGGATGTGTTCAGCCCCAGTCCGTCGATGCCGCCGGCCACGAGATGGTCGGGCAGCCGGCTTCCGTTGGTGCTGGCCCACAGCTCGTTGCTACCCCCGGCCGGGTCCTGGCCGTGGACGTTATAGTAGTGGTTGAAGGTCTTCAGGTCCACGACCACGAAGTGCCCTTCCTTGGGGTGCAGCGTCGGGAAGAAGTCGGCGGACTCCACGGCGCGGATAGGCAGAGTGACGGACAGCATGCCGATGGCGAGGCTGTCGCCCAGCCGGGCGTCGGCGGCCTCTAGCAGGGAGTTGCTGACGATGGCGGGCATGGGCGTCTCCGGCTGCCCCGGCCGGAGGCCCACGAGGCCCCGGGAGCCCCCCGGAGTCCAGGTCAGGGCCGTGGAGGTGGTCGACCCCCCTTCTTCCCGGGGCGCCGACGCGCTGGTCTCTATCGAGAACAGTCCGGGGCTGGCGTAGTTTTCCACCACCTGCCAGCCGTCGGTGGTGCTCAGGTCCGCCAACAACACCTCCCCCCTGGGGGTACGCGCCTTCAGATCCTGGAGGAAGGCGACCCCGGGCTCCGAGGCCTCGCCGAACCTGTGGGCCACCTTCAAGGATATCAGGGTCGCCGGGTGAGTCACATCCCGGCTGGGAGGGGCGTTCCGAAATCCCCTGCTGCCGGGGCGCTCAGCCGGCGTCAGGGAGGAGTCCAAACGCCTCCATCCCCGGTAGTTCAGGCGTCCAAAGACCACGTCGAAGTACAGCCCCTTGGCGTCCCTCAGGCGGCCTTCCAGAAAGGAGCCCGGGAACCGTCTTCCGGGCTGAACCCACAGGGACAGCCCGGTGGCCTCCTCGGGGAGGGGTATGCCTTCCAGCAGAATGGGCGACTTGTCCGAGCTGATGGCCGCCGCCAGGTCTCCAAGGTCCAGGCCTCCGGCGAAATGGGACCGGTACCAGGCCACGTCTTCGATGTTGTCGGCATCCACCGCCAGGACGTTTACCCTCTCCGACCGGAAGACGCTGGCCAGCACGTGCCCGCTGGTCCTCTCCACCTCGGCGACGGCCACGCCCCCCTGGGCCTCGGCCCGCTCCGAGACCCCCAGGATGGACATGGGCGTCCTGTCTCCGTAGTGGCTCACCCGGACGTCCGCCCCCGCGGCATACAGGGCCCGGTCCCTCTGGCTTCCCTCCAGGGTCGCGGAGAAGGCCGAGCCGAACACCGCCAGCGCCGTGGTGAGCATGAGGAGCACCACCAGGGCGCCCGGGATGGCCGGGTCCCGGGAGACCCGCCGCAGCGCCTGGACCAGCCAGGCCGGCCCTGAGAGCTCCGCCAGCCGGGCCATGAGCCCCGCCGCCAGCGGGAACAGCCGCATCACCAGGAGGCCGAACCCCAGCAGGAGCAGCACGGGCCCCAGCAGAAGAGAGTAGTCGATCTCCTGGCCTCCCGGTCCCACGGAGCGCACCAGGACGGAGCCCCGACTCTCGATCTGCCACCACAGGAGGGCAACGATGGCCAGGGCGAGGATATCCAGGTAGTATCGCTGCATGAAGGGCAACCTCGGAGGCCTGGCCCCCGCCTGTCGAAACTCCACTATCCCCTGTCGCGCCGCGAAAAGAGTGGACACCGTCAGGATGGAGACCGCCAGGACGGCGCCGCCCACCCCCAGAAGGAACGCCTGGGGCGAAAGGGCGGCGGATATCAGGTCCCCCGCGGGAGGCGAGAAGTCGAAGAAGAGGTTGCCCAGCAGCCTGGAGACCCCCAGGGCTAGCAGCGGCCCCAGGAGTATCGCCGGCGCCGACAGCAGGAGGCCCTCCACCAGGGACAGGATCCCGATCTGCAGGGTGGTGGAGCCGCGGCTCTTGAGCATGGCTATCTCGCCGGTCCGGGACTTGACTATCAGGCCCGCCACCAGGGACAGGTAGTAGATGAGAATCCCGATCACCAGGAATATCATCAGGAAGAGGGGAATCCGGGCCAACACGAGCTGCTCTTCGTAGGCGTCCAGGACCCGGTCCAGCCTGACTATTGCGCTCCCCTCCTCCAGGCGGGCCAGGGCCTCGTTCTCGGCGATCCACAGGGCCGTCCGCAGGTCCTCCACCTGCCCGGACCGCACGCCGTGACGATCGACGTAGAAGAGCCACATGGTGTTCGAGTGACTGCCGGGATATATGCGGGCCACCCGGTCCAGGATCGTCTCCTCGGTGGTCACCAGGGGCACCCAGGCGAAGGGATACTCGGTGGAGGAGAAGGAGTCGCCGGCGCGGAACCAGAACTCCCCGCCCGGGTCGGCACGCTCGAACACTCCCACCACGCGCACGGGCATGGTGGGAGTGGGGCCGGTGCCGCTGGTGGAGAAGATGTCCATCTCGGAGCCGACGCCGAACCGGAGCAGCTCGGCCCCGTAGGAGTCGATGGCCACCTCCAGGGGGGCCTCCCGGGTCGGCGGCCCGGTCAGCGTGTCCGAGGGCCAGCGGCCCTCGACGAGCCGGGCGTGCTCGGGGTAGAGGCGGTCTACGTACAGGAGACGGCCCCGAGGCTGCCGGTTGTCGTCCAGGTTGAAGCGGTCGTGTCCGGTGAAGAAGAAGCTCGACGTCTCGAAGATGCGGGACCGCTCACGGAGATACGGCTCCAGCCTGGGGGCGACGCGGCCGTCCACGATGTCCAGGCTCCTGCGGTATATGCTCCCCTCGGGGGGCAGCAGCGCGGGGTCCTGGAGGTCGCTGTAGGAGCTGACGGAGAAGTTGGCCTCGTCGGGATCGGCCAGCTCCAGCGCCCTGCGGAGAGAGGCGTCAGCCAGCAGCTCCGAAAAGATAATCCCGCTGGACATGAGGGCGACGGCAAGGAGTATCCCCAGGAACAGGACGACCTCCAGCCGCCAACCGGTGACGATGCGCCTAAGGGCGATGACGTACGCTAGCTGCAGTACCGACACGGCCCGGCTACATCCCCGTCCTGAGTATCTCGGGCGCGTCGAGCCTGCGGGCGTACGCCACCGACAGGATGATGGCGCCGAAGACGGCCGCGCCCAGGGCAGCCAAGACCAGCCCGATGAGGCCCGCGTGGCTGGTGACTATCATCGGCGGCACCACGTCCTGGCCGGTGACTGTCACGTCCAGAAACCCGAGGACCCATCTGCTCAACCATATCCCCAGGGCCGCGCCGGCGCCGATGCCCAGGATCGCTATCATCACCTTCTCCAGGGCCATGGAGAGCTGGAACTGACGGCGTGAGAACCCCAGGGATCTGACGACGGCCAGGTCCACGCGCCCCGACCGGACCGCGATTACCGCGTAGGTCCCCAGGGCCAGCGTGACGGCGATGGTTATGGCGGCGGTCCCCAGGGCCGTCAGGCCGTTCCAGCCCCCTCCGGCCAGGGGGTTCTGCCGGGCGACCCCCCCTATGACGGCGCTGTCCCCCACCCACGAAAACGGGGGCAGCCGGTCCCTGACCTCCCCCATGATCCGCTCACGGTCCGCCGCCGGGTCCAGGGCCAGCCAGTGGGTCTGGGGCTGGAGGAAGATGCCGCTGCCCACCCGCCTCAGGTACTCCCGGTAGTCGTCCAGGGACACCAGCAGGAAGGGTCTCAGGGTCCTGGTAACGGTGGGGAACATCTCGATGGTCCCGCTGATCCTGAGGGGGACCACTTGCTGAGATGACCGCACCATCAGCTCCTCGCCCTCCAGGAAGGCCGCGTCCCCGATGGCGGGCAGAGGAAAGGGTCCAGGGGGGATGAAAACGCCCATGTTGATGTTCGGCAGCGCGTCCTTCCAGGCGAACCGGAGGCCCAGGCCGCCGTCGGTCCGGGAAGCCGAGAGCGAGAGGGTGGCGGTGTGGGGACTGAGCCTGCCGTTGGGGAGGGCCTGCCAAGTGCCCGGGGTGTCGAAGGTCTCCACGACTATGGCGTCGTTGTTCGGAAAAGGCCCCCTGGCGGTCAGGTCCTCGATGCTGATGCTTCCGGCGGGGATGTTGGTCATGGAGGCCCCGCTGACGAATACGGAGACGGCGCTGAAGGGAGGGCGGGCCCTCGCGGGTATCGAGGGCCTGAGCGACTCCTCCAGGTAGGTCCATCCCCGGGGCGTCGGGCTCGCCCCCCGCACGGGAGCGGACAGGGGCCCCAGGAGCACGTTGTAGTACTGCCCCGCCTCGTCGGATACCTTGACCCAGATGTTCAGGGACCGGGGAAAGGCCTCGGCGGCAAGGCCCTCCGAGTTCACCCAGAGCCCTATGCTCTCGGTATCCTCGGGGAGGGGTATCCGCTGCACGCCCCCGGGCACGATTCGCAGCGGCCGGACCAGGTCGGTGATTCCCAGGTCTGAGAAGTCATCCCTGAACCAGGCCGTCTGGCCCACGGTCTCGGGGTCGACGGTGAAGAGGCTGCCCCCGCCCACGGGGGGCCGGTCCACCAGGCCCACCGGCTGCTGGCCGAAGGGCCCGACGGCGACGACGCCGTCGATGGCCGCGAGCTGGTTCGCCTGACTGTTGGACAGGGTGGGCCCCTCTATGACCACGTCGGCCCCGAGGTCGAACAGCGCCTGGTGCTCCTCGCTCCGGGAGAGGGAGGGCTGGAAGGCCGCTCCGAACACCCCCAGGGCCGTGCCCATCATAAGGATCACCGCCAGGGAGCTATGGGGCAACGGGTCCCGGGCCGCCCGTACCAGTCCGAAGGCCACCCCGGCCGACGAGACACGGCCCGCCGCCCAGCCGATGAGCCTCATCAGCAGGGGCAGGACTCGGAACATCAGCAGGGCCACGGCCAGCAGGGCTAGGACCGGACCGATGAGCATGCTGGGGTCCATGCTCAGTGACCTGCCCAGGATGTCCCGCTCGATGAACCCCCCGCGGGTCTGGAGCTGCCACCAGATGAGCCCCACCCCGACCAGCACCGCCAGGTCCACGTAGTACCGCTGCAGCAGGGGCACGGAGGGCGGACGGGAGCGGCTGCTCAACGATTCCACCATGCCCATCCGCGAAAGGGTAAACCCCGAGGCCAGCAACACCACCAGGCTCAACAGTCCCCCTACGGCGCCCATGACGAACATGTCAGCCGAGAGACCTATGGGCAGAGACGTGGCGCCGCCCAGGGGCCTGATGGTGTCCGCCAGCAGGTACTTGACCATGGCCAGGGCCACGAAGGGCCCGATGACAAACGACAGCAGGACGATGACCCCCTCCCCCAGCGCCAGGAGCCCCGTCATCTGGGGCATGCTGGCTCCCCTGCTCCTGAACAGGCCCGCCTCGTCACTGCGGCTGCGGGTCAGCAGGCCCATCACCAGCGCGAGGAAGTACAGCATCACGGCGACGATCAAGAACAGGAAGAGGAACAGGGAGGCCCGCGCCATCGCCAAGTCCCGTTTGTAGTCCTCCAGGGTGTTGGCCAGCCCGCTGAACACCAGCGACTGGGGGAAGCGCTTGCCGACGTCCGTTTCGAGGCCGTCCAGGGCCTCCTGGGTCTGGTCGACGTTCGCGCCCGTTACCAGGTCGGTCTCCAGGAAGAGGAACCAGCCGTAGTCTCCCACCAGCGACGGGTAGCGGGCCCCCAGGCCCTGGAAGAAATGCTCCTCGTCCACGTACAGGGGGATGATGACCTCATCTCCCCGCCTATCCAGGTTGAAGTAGCTGGCCGAGGCGCCCATCCAGTACTCGTCCCGCGAGTCCACGGGGTCCGCGAAGCCCACCAGGCGCAGCGTGATCACCTCGGAGAAGTCCGTCGGGAAGGGAGGGAGGAATATCTCGTTTCCCAGCCTCAGCCCCATGCTCCTGGCCAGGCCGCTGCCCATCACCACGTCCAACGTCACACCCCCGGCGTCCAGGGCCGGCTCCCGGCGGGGCCAGCTGCCGGCGACAAGGCTGGAGTGCTCCCGGAACCCCGTCAGGAAGAAGAGCTGCACCTTGGGATTGCCGGGAATGGTCCCAACCCCCGGCGCCGGCGGCCTGCCGTATGCGGGGTAGGGCGGCGCCTTGCCCCAACGCTGGACGTCCCTGGTGATGCTCCCAAGGCGGCGCTCGTTGATCTCCGAGATCGTCGCCCTCAGGCTCTGGTAGTCCTGGGGCCCCAGGGGCCGGTTCCGGACGGTAACGTGAGCGTTGAGGGCCGTGGAGGGGACGGAGGCGATGGAGTGACGCAGGCCCCCCTCGGCCAGCGCGCGGGAGTAGATGGGCGCCATGGCCATGAGGGTCACCGCCGCCAGTATCCCGAAGGAGGTGATCGCCGGCAGCGCCCAGTTGGACCGCATCCGGCGGGGGACAATCCACAGGAGTACCTTGATCCAGCTCAACATAGCAGCGGCGGCCCGGTGTCGGGGCCCGGTATTTGAGAAGGATAACACAAAGGTCATTAAACTGGGGGGCATTAGACTGGGCCCAGACCGGCGGGACCGCCCCCCGGTCGCGCCCGACGGTTGACACCTGGCGGGGACCGTCATTAGACTCCGGCGTGTGGCGCGGGCCGGGCCCCGGCCCGCCCGGCTTATTGGGAGGCTGGAATTGCCCCGGTTGAAAGTCGACATCAGGGTCCCCGTGGGGCTCCCGGTCCCGGAGACGGCCGACTTCATCGCCGGCTGCGAAGAGGCGGGGTTCTACGGCGTCGGCGTCCACGATCATCAGCACAGCGGCAGGGACGTATACGTCACCCTGGCACTGGCCGCCGAGCGGACCACGACGCTGACGCTGTACCCGGCGACCTCCAACCCGGTAACCCGGCACCCCATGGTGCTCGCCTCCCTGGCCCACAGCCTGGAGGAGATCGCCCCCGGGCGGGTGGTCTCGACCATCGCCCCCGGCTTCCTGTCCGTAGGGAACATCGGACACCGGCGGGCCCGGGTGCAGGAGATGCGCGAGGCGGTGTCGACGGTCAAGGGCCTGCTGGCGGGAGAGACCCTCCCCTTCGGCGACACCCGCACCAGGCTGGGCAACGTCAGCCGCCCCCCGACCCCCGTCTACATGACCGCAGCCGGTCCCAGGATGGTGGAGGTTGCGGGCGAGGTCGCCGACGGCGTGCTGCTGATGGCCGGCCTCGACCCCCGGGCCGCGGCCGAGGCAAGGCGGCTGCTGAAGGCCGGCGCCGAGCGGGCGGGCCGCGACCTGACGGACTTCCCCATCGTGTTCATAACGCCCATCGCCGTGGACGAGGGGGACGGCTCCGCCCGCCGCTGGCCCCAGGGCTGGCTCTCGCCCGACAGGCCCTGGCTCGCCTACCCCAGCAAGTCCAACTTCTACTGGCTCCGCCACGCGGGCATCGACATCCCCGACGACGTACGGCCGGAGCAGGTCTCCGACGACATGGCTTCGAGGATATGCGACGCCTTCGGCCTGTTCGGCACCGAGGAGCAGTGCGCCGCACGCCTGGAAAGGGCCGTGGAGGAGGCGGGCGTGGAGCACGTCTTCCTCTTCCCTTCCCACACCGTCAAGGGCGGCTACGACATGCCCGTACGCGAGGTGGAGGCCTTCAGGAGGGCCATCAGGCCCAGGCTGGGGCTGTAGGCATAGGCCGGCCCCCCGCTTCTGCCGCTACCGCGTCCCCACGCCGCCCGATCGTGGCTTGTTGACACCCTTCCGGCGCCCCATTACACTCCCCAAGGGACGCGCGGAGGCCACGTTGAAGCTGAAAGTGGACATCAGGATCCCCGTGGGCATGCCGGTGCAGGACACCGCGGACTTCATCGCCGAGTGCGAGGAGGCGGGCCTGGACGGGGTGGGAGTCCACGACCACCAGCACAGCGCCAGGGACGTGTTCGTGACCCTGGCCCTGGCCGCCGAGCGCACCTCCCGGCTGAGGCTGTACCCGGCCACCTCCAACCCGGTAACCCGGCATCCCATGGTCCTGGCCGCCCTGGCCGCCACCCTGGGCGAGGTTGCCCCCGGCAGGTCCCATCTCACCCTGGCCCCCGGCTTTCTGTCGGTGGGCAACATCGGTCACCGCATGGCCCGTGTGGCCGAGATGCGGGAAGCCGTCCTCACCATCAAACGCCTGCTGGCCGGGGAGACGCTGCCCTTCGGCTACACCCACTCACGCATGCGCCGGGTGGCCCTGGAGCCGACGCCCGTCTACGTCCTGGCCTCGGGCCCCCGCATGATGGAGCTGGCGGGGGAGGTGGGGGACGGCGCCATGGTGCTGGTCGGCCTCCACCCCGAGGCCGTCGCCGAGGCCCGCAGGCGCCTGCAGGTGGGGGCCAAGAGGGCGGGCCGCGACCTGAGGGACTTCCCGGTCATCTTCATCGCGCCCATGTCGGTGGACGACGGCGACGGCTCGGCCAGACGATGGCCTCGCACCTGGCTGGGGCCGGACAAGCCCTGGATCACCGAGCCGGCGTCCAACCTGTACTGGCTGCGCCACTCGGGGATAGACCTTCCCAAGGACGTGGACCCCGACCGGATGTCGGTGGAGACGGCGGACCGTATCTGCGACGCCTGGGGCCTCTACGGCAGCCCGGAGCACTGCGCCCACCGGCTGGAGCGGGCGGTGGATGAGGCTGGTCTGGAGCACGTGTTCCTCTTTCCCAGCCACACCATCGCCGGCGGCTACTGGTTCCCCATGCGGGAGATCGACGCCTTCCGCCGGTGCATCAAGCCCATGCTTACGGCCTAGCCCCCTCGGGAGGTTCGCCATGAAGTTCGGCATCATGCTTCCCCACTACCGTCAGGTGGCCTCCACCGAGGGCATACGCCGCGTCGCGTCGGAGGCGGAGGCCATGGGCTACCACTCGGTGTGGGTCAGCGAGCACATCGCCGTCCCCTACGACGCCGAGGAGCGGTTCGGCAAGGGCTACTACGACCCCTTCACCGTGCTGGCATACGCGGCGGCAGTCACGGAGCGGGTGCTCCTGGGCACCAGCATCATCGTCCTGCCCCTGCGGGAGCCGCTGCACCTGGCCCAGGTGGCGGCCACCGTGGACCAGGTCTCAGGGGGCCGTCTCATCCTGGGCGTGGGCGTCGGCTCCACGGAGGGCGAGTTCCGGGCCCTGGGCGCCAACTGGGAGGAGAGGGGCGCCGTCACCGACGAGGCCATCCAGGTGCTGAAACACGCCTGGACCGCAGAGCGGCCCGACTTCCGGGGACGGTTCAGGACCTTCTCGGACGTCAACTGCTACCCCCAGCCGGTGCAGAAGCCCCATCCGCCCATCTGGGTCGGAGGAGGCAGCGCCCGGTCCTTACGCCGGGCGGCGGAGCAGGGGGTCGCCTGGCATCCCAGCAGGCCCGGCTTCGACCACCTCGCCAAGTCTATACCCCGCCTGCGGGAGCTCACGGCCCGGGCCGGGCGGGACCCCGCCGCCATGGAGGTGGCGGTCCGCCACCCCATGAAGATAACCGACCGTCCGCCGGGGCGCATGCAGGCTACGACCCCGTCGGTGGGCGCCCCCGAGGTCTGGCCCCTGGTCGACACCCCCGGCAGTGTGGTGGAAGCGGTGGGCCGGTTCCAGGAGATGGGCGTGGGATACCTGGTGATGGACACCTTCTACAGCATCCCCGAGCTGCACGACGAAACGGTGGACTCGGTGCTGTCCACGGTGGAACGGTTCGCCCGGGAGGTCATGTCCCAGTTCTAGGAGGGCCCCCTCGGCCCCGGCGGGAGACGGCGCGGGACCGGGGCCCCATCCCGTCCTTGCCCCATCGCAAAGACAAGGGGGAAGGGACCTGTGAGGTGAGCCCATGAGCCTGGAGGCGTTGGAGAAGCGGGTACGGGCCCTGGAAGACGTGGAGGCCATCCGCAACCTGAAGGCGACCTACGCGGGCTACTGCGACGACAACTACGACGCCGACAGGATAGCCGAGCTGTTCGTCGAGGATGCCGTTTGGGAGAGCAGCGAGCTGGGCAGGTTCGAGGGCCGGGAGGCCATCCGCCAGTTCTTCCGAAGGGCGTCGGAGATATACACCTTCGCCATCCACTACAGCCTCAACTCCAGGATCCAGGTGCACGGCGACACCGCCACGGCCCGCTGGTACCTGTTCATGCCCTGCACCGTCGGCGAGGGCGACAGGGCCATGTGGCGAGCCGGCATCGACGACGAGGAGTACGTGCGGGTGGACGGGCGGTGGATGTTCAAGCACAAACGGGCCACGGGGCTGTTCAACACGCCCTTCGACGAGGGGTGGGCCGACAACCGCTTCGCCCAGTCCTCGTAGGCTCATTCGTCAGAAACGGAGGAGCCCCTACATGGAGCAGAGAAGCCTGGGCGGCCTGCCGGTCAACGTCGTGGGCCTGGGGACCGCCGCCACCTTCCAGCTTTTTCGGACCCCGTCCGGCGAGGAGCTGGAGACCAGGACCCGGGTGGTCGATAGCTGTCTGGCCAGCGGGGCCAACTTCATCGACTCGTCGCCCATGTACGGTGAGAGCGAGCGCATGATAGGGCTGGCCACAGCGGGCCGCAGGGACCGGTTCCAGCTTGCCACCAAGGTCTGGATCAGGGGCAAGGAGGCCGGGAGGGCCCAGATCGCCGACTCCTTCCGGCTGCTGGGGACCGACTACATAGACGTGTTCCAGGTCCACAACCTGGTGGACACCGAGGTCCAGCTTGCCCATCTGGAGCGGCTAAAGGCCGAGGGTAAGATCGGGGTCATCGGGGTGACCCACTACCTCACCTCCACCTACGACGAGATCATGGACATCATGAAGTCCGGCAGGATCGGGGCCATCCAGATCCCGTACAACCTCACCGAGCGGACCTGCGAGCGGGCCGTCCTCCCCCTGGCCGAGGAGCTGGGCATCGGTGTCATAGTGATGATACCCCTGGGGAGCGGCAGCCTGGTGAGGGGCCTCAAGAGGGAGCCGGACATCACCCCCCTGGAGGAGTACGGGGTTGCCACCTGGGCCCAAGCCCTCCTCTGGTGGGTGCTGGGCGACCCCCGGGTCACCGTGGCCATACCCGCCACCTCCCGGCCGGAAAGGGTCGCCGAGAACGCCCACGTCGGCTCCCTGCCCATAATGCCCGCCGAGCTGCGGGAGTACGTGTCCGCCGAGGCCGGCCGCTGCCTCTAGGCGGCCCGTTGGCCACCAACCCGCGTGATTGACCCCCGTGATTGACAAGAAATGGGGCCGTGGGTACCCTTAGTGAAGCCCAGTCGGTATGCGCCCCTCGCCTCGTTACTACCGTTACCGCCAAGGAGGGTTCTCGTGATAGTAGACGTTCACTGGCACCTGTGGGTCGCCATGGAGAAGCATCCCAGCACCAGGGCCGCCTCCGCCAAAACGGAGGAGCTTGGGGGCGAACGCATCGCCGGCTTCGACATCGGCCTGGTCCCCGACTGGGAGAAGCGGGAGCAGGACCTCGTCCGCTGGCTGGACGAGGACGGGGTGGACGTGGCGTGCCTGGTGCTGGCTGAGTACGGGCTCATACTCAACGACAACATCTTCTCCGTCGACGGAGAGAACCGCATCCAGGCGGAGATCATGAGGCGTCACCCGGACCGCCTCCTCTCCTTCTTCGGCATCGACCCCCGCAGGCCCGAGTCGGCGGACATGTTCGAGCGCTACCTGCGGAACGGCGACGCCAAGGGCCTGAAGCTGCACCCCACGGCGGGCTTCTTCCCCCACGACCGGTCGGCCTATCCCCTGTACGAGCTGTGCGTGGAGTACGACGTGCCGGTGCTCTACCACTGCGGGCCCATGCGCGCCCCGTTCTACGGCCGCTTCGCCCGGCCCATGGAGTTCGACGACGTGGCCGCCGACTTCCCGGACCTCAACATCATCCTGGGGCACGCCGGCGAGGACCTGTGGGAGGAGACGGTGAGCGTCGCCCGCATGAAGCCCAACATGTACGTGGACTTCTCTTACTGGCAGCCGGCCCTCCGGTTCGAGGACGAGTGGGTGCGGGCGGTGGCCAGGATGCGCGACGTGATGGGAGTGGAGAGGCTGCTGTTCGGCAGCGACCACCCCGGCATGACCCGCATCGCCAACTTCCCCCTGGGGGACTGGCTGAACGTCTGGAGGGACCTGCCCGCCCTGGGCAAGAAATACGGCCACAAGTTCACAGCCGACGAGGTGGACGGCATCCTGGGAGACAACGCCGCCCGCCTGCTGAAGCTGCCCCAGAGATAGTCCGGCCGGGGTGCGCGGGCGTAGACCCCCGCTCCATCTCTCCGACAACCCGGACCCGGGTCAACAGGGCCCCTGCGGAGGAAGCCATGATCATAGACATACACCGACACCTCTGGTCGCTGTTCGAGCGGTTCCCCAGGGTGGCCGACATCGCGGCCAGGGCGGGCAATCCCATGGCCAAGTCCGAGCGGCTGCCCCTGGTGCCCGACTGGGAGGAGACGGGCGAGAAGCTCATCGCCGAGATGGACGACTCGGGGGTCGACATCTCTGTGATCTTCATGGCCGACTACGCCCTGAGGCTGGGAGACGGCATCTTCAGCGCCGAGGGCGAGAACCGGATCCACGTGGAGCTGATGCGCCGGTACCCGGACCGGCTCATCGCCTACTTCGGTATCGACCCCCGGCGCCCGGGAGCCGCCGACTCCCTGCAGCGGGCCGTGGACGAGGGCGGCGTGCGGGGGCTGAAGATGCACCCCACCGTGGGATACTTCCCCCACGACCGGGTGGCCTACCCACTGTACGAGATCTGCCAGGCCCGGGGCCTTCCCGTCACCTTCCACAGCGGGCCCATGCCGTCGCCCCTGTACAGCCGGTTCACCGAGCCCTTCCAGTTCGACGACGTGGCCGCCGACTTCCCCGACATGAACATCGTCCTGGCCCACTCGGGCCAGGACCACTGGCCCGAGGCGCTGAGCGTGGCCCGGTCCAAGCCGAACGTGTACCTGGAGCTGTCCATGTGGCAGCCCAAGTGGCAGTACCCGGACGAGTTCCTGTTCGCCATAGACCGCATGCGAAACACCATCGGCATCGAGCGCATTCTATGGGGCAGCGACTTCCCCGGGCTGCGCCCCTACATGTCCCTGAAGGAATGGACCGACCTGTTCAGGCGGCTGCCCTCCCTGGGGGAGGAGTACGGCTACCGGTTCGACGACGGGGACGTGGACGCTCTTCTGGGGGGCAACAGCGCCCGCCTGCTGGACCTGACCTGATGCAATCACCACAGGAGGAGGCATTCTATGGGCACCTACCGCCTTTACACCGGTAGCGACGGCGAGTCGCACTTCGAGACCATCGACCTGTCGAAGACCCCGGACTGGACCGCCGGACTGGATACCACCACCATCACCTTCCGGGAGGACCCGGCCGGCAGGTTCATAGACTGGCACCCGGCTCCGCGCCGCCAGTTCGTCATCATCCTCTCGGGACGGCTGGAGATCGGGCTGAGCGACGGCTCCAAGCACGTTTTCGGCCCCGGCGACGCCCGGCTGGTGGAGGACACCACAGGCAAGGGACACACCACCGCGGTGTACGGCGACGAGCCCTGCATGGTGGCCACCATTCCCCTGGCCAACCAGTAGAGACCCATGCAAGCCATCGACATGCACGTCCACGTGCCCAGGCAGCCGGGACTGCCCGAGATCGAGATAGAGTCCCACCTGCGCAGCTACTTTCGGGTGAAGTCCGCGCCCGAGGACCCGGCGGCGATGGCGGCCGCCTACAAGGAGTTGGACGTCCTGGGCGTGATCTTCTCGGTGGACACGGAGACCTCCACGGGAGAGCCGCCGGACACCAACGACTACGTGGCGGAGATCGTCCGAGACTACCCGGACCAGTTCATCGGCTTCGCCACCGTGGACCCCCACAAGGGGAAGTCCGCCGTCCTGGAGCTGGAGCGGTCGGTAACGGAGCTGGGTCTCCGCGGGCTGAAGCTCCACCCCATCCACCAGGCCTTCATGCCCAACGACCCCCGGTTCTATCCCCTCTACCGGATGTGCTCGGACCTGGGCGTCCCGGCCCTGTTCCACACCGGGTTCGCCGCCGCCGGCGCCGGCATGCCGGGAGGAGGCGGGTTCAAGCTCAAGTACGCCGCGCCCATACCCGGCATCGACGACGTGGCGGCGGACTTCCCGGGCCTGACCATAATCATGGCGCACCCCGCCTGGCCCTGGGTGGAGGAGCAGATCGCCGTCGCCCTGCACAAGCCCAACGTCTACATCGACCTCTCCGGTTGGGCCCCCCGGTTCATTCCTCAGACGCTGGTACGGGAAGCGAACACCCGCCTGAGAGACAAGGTCCTCTTCGGCTCGGACTACCCATACCTGACCCCCGAGAGGTGGCTCAGAGAGTTCGCCGAGCTGGAGATGCGCGACGAGGTACGCCCCAAGGTACTACTGGAAAACGCCCGCAAAGCCCTGCGGCTGGACTCCTGAACGGGGCGGGGCCGCCCGCTGGCAGGTCAGGCCCCGGAGCGGACCCCGGCGGCCCGGTCCGGCAGCCTCTCGCTGGTCAGGGACGACAGGGCTACTCCGATGGCCAGAAGGCACCCCAACACCAGGAAGGTGTTGCGCAAGCCCGAGGAGAATGCCGCGGTGACGCCATCGGCGCCGCCGTTGGACACCGCTTCCAGGCTGGGCTCATAGCCCAGGGAGCCCATGGTGGCCGTTACGATGGCCGTGCCCAGGGCCACGCTGGTCAGGTTGGAGGCGTTCCTCACAAGGTTGAGGAAAGCCGAAACGACGCCGTACCGGGACCTCTCCACGGTGCTCAGCACCGAGCTCGTGTTCGGCGAGTAGAAGACGCCCATCCCCGTGTTCTGCAGCACTATCCCGATCATGACGTAGTACAGCGGTGAGCTGTTGGTCAGCCGCGAGAAGAGGAACAGGGCGGTGGTGGACAGCGCCAGGCCCCCCACGGTGAACCACCTGGTCCCATACCGGTCCGACAGCCTGCCCGAGATGGGGCCCGTCAGGGCCATGCACACTGCCCCCGGCACTGTGATCAGCCCCGCCTCCCCGGGCGTGAACCCCAGCACCTTCTGGAGGTAGAAGGGCATCAGCACCAGCACCGCGGAGCCGCCCAGGAAGGCGAGAGAGTTGGCCGACACCCCCAACGAGAAGCTCCGCCGGCGAAACAGCCTCAGGTCCAGCATGGGCGAGGGAGTCCTCAGCTCCCAGAGCACAAAGGCGGCCATCAACGCGACGAAGGCGAGTAGCGCCGCCAGGACCGGGGGAGACTCCCAGCCGAACCTGTACCCGTTGGTCATTCCCAGGAGGAAAGCCACGAGGGCGGAGGTGGACAGCGCAGCGCCAGGCCAATCGAAGGCCGGGGAGCGGCCCGGATCCTCCCGGTCCCCCGGGGGCTCCTGCAGGACCAGCCAACCCGCGGTCAGCCCCGTCAGCCCGATGGGGACCGCCGCGATGAACACGGCCCTCCAGCCCAGGGCGTCGACCAGCAGACCTCCCACGGCGGGCCCGGCTATCATCCCGACGCCCACCGTGGTCATCAGCAGGCCTATGGCCTTCCCCCGCTCCTCCGACGGAAAGGAGGACGTGATGATGGCCATTCCCGTCCCCTGGGTCATGCCCGCGCCGCACCCCTGCAGCAACCTCGCCAGGATGAGGAGGGGCAGGCTGGTGGACCACCCCGCCAGCACGGCCCCGCCGACGAACACGGCCATGCCGGCGATGTATATCCTCTTCCGGCCCACCAGGTCGGACAGCCTGCCCATAGGCAACAGAAGGGCGCTGATGGTGAGGGTGTAGGCGATGACGACCCACTGGACCGTCGGGAGGTCCGTCGCGAAGCCGTCGGCGATGGTGGGCAGGGCGATGTTGACGCTCCCGTGGTCCACCACCGACCCGAATATACCAATCCCAACGGTACCAAGGGCCAGGTACTTGTAGTTCCGGCTACGTCTCAACGCTGACAGCATGGGTTCTTAAGGCAACCGTACTCGGCGCACCGCACACGGGGACCGGAGAGGGCGACGGAGAATCAGGCTGGACCGGCACTCGGGGCGCGGAGGAGGCTAGAGCTCCTTCACCACCTGGCCCCCCAGCAGGGCTTCAATCCGTTCCGGGGAGTATCCCGCCTCGGCCAGCACCTCCCGCGTGTGTGAGCCGGGCTTGACCGGGGGGTCGGACCGTTTGGCGAAGGGGTATTCGGTGCTCTCGTAGGGCAACGCGGGCAGCCTCATGGCCCGCTCCCCTCCCTGCACGTCCAGTAGCTTGTGTCCGAAGTTGACGTGGGGGTCCTCCAGGATGTCCTCGGGGGTGTTGAGGGGCGCGACGGGGATCCCGTTGTCCGCCATCACTCCGGCCAAGTCCCCGCTGTTCATGCTGCCGACGGCCTCGGCGATGCGCGGCACCAGCCTGGAGCGGGCTTCCCGCCGCCCGGTGTTGGTGGCCAGCTCCGGGTCCTCGCCCAGGTCGTCCAGCCCCAGCGCCTGGCAGAACCGCCGCCACTGGGCGTCGCTGGTTACCCCGATGAACACCTGCCGGCCGTCGGCGCAGTCGAACAGATCGTAGACGCCCCATCCCGTCTGCCTGCCCGCCTGCTGATCCCGGGCCGGCATGGGGCTCGGGGGCTGCCCGCTGAACTGGGCGTTGGCCATGTGCTGGCCGACGAGAAACAGCCCCGTCTCGAACAGCCCGCCGGTTATCTTCTGCCCCCGGCCCGTGGCCTGACGCTTGACCAGGGCGCCCAGCACTCCCACCACCGCGTAGGTGGCTGCTCCAATGTCCACCACGGAGGCCCCGGCCCGCAGGGGCCGGCCCGGCGGGCCGGTCATATACGCCAGGCCGCACATCATCTGGGCCAGCTCGTCGAGGAAGGGACGCCGGCTGTAGGGGCCGCTTAGGAACCCCTTCACCGAGCAGTATATGATGCCCGGGCTATGGGGCGAGACCTGCTCGTAGCCGATGCCCAGACGCTCCATGGTGCCCGGACCCATGTTGTCGACCACGACGTCCGTCTCTTCGGCCAGCTTGAAGAACACCTTCCGGCCCTCGTCCTTCTTCAGGTCCAGGACCAAGCTGCGCTTGTTACGGTTGAAGAAGAAGAACTGGCCGACCCTCGCGGTGCCGATGCGCTGGGGTTCCAGGGCGTCGGGGGGCTCGATCTTGACTACGTCGGCGCCCATGTCGGCGAGGATGAGCCCGGCGGTCGGGCCGGCGACTATGTGCGCCAGCTCCAGCACCTTGACGCCTTCCAGAGGCAGGTCTCCCATGCCGTACACCATATCACCCACCCTGGCCGGACTCAAGCTCCTCCACCACGCCGTCGACGTACATGATGCCCAGGGCTTCCACCACGCTCCGCTCCACCGCCTCTGCCTGGGCCTCTCCGACACGGGCAGCCACGCGTCCCAGGATGTCGCCCACGCTGGTCTTGCCGTCCACCATGGACACCACCACCGCCACCAGGTCGCTGCAGGGAATGCCCTCGGGCCGGTCCGGGGTGGTGACGACGTAGCCCCACTGGAACTCGCCCTCCCCCACCACGGGCTTCCGCCGGAGGGCGGCGCCCCCGGACATGCGGGGCACGGACCGGCGTATGGCCTCACCCGACAGCTCTCCCTCCAGGCGGGCGCGACGCGCGACGCGCATCCCCTCGACTTGTCGAAGCCCCTGGATGAATCCCCCGGGCGGCTGGCCGTACCCCAGGACGGTGCGCTCGTATCCCCGGGCCGGCTGGCCCGCAACCGCCCGTACGAAGGCCTCCCGGTCCGACCCGCTCTCCACGTCGCCCACCATTCGCCTCGCCTCCCAGAAGTAGGACTCGGCGGTGCGGTTGCTGTGGTAGAAGAGGCGCGCCAGCTCACGAAAGTGGGCGTACTCCCGATAGTACAGCTCCCGGTAGACCGACGCGGAGGCCCTCCCAAGGTCGGGGTCCCTGAGACTGGTCACTACGTAGGCGGCCGCCAAGACTCCCGAGGTCAGGGCGAGGTGGACCCCCGAGGAGAAAAGGGGGTCGACGAAACAGGCCGCGTCCCCGGCCAGGACGTACCCGTCGCCCGCGAACCTCTCTGCCGCATAGGACCAGTCCCTGGCCACGAAGGGGCCCAGGGTCCTGGCGGCGGAGGCGAGCATCTCCCTGGTGTGGGGCGCCGCCGAGATCTGATCAGAGAAGAACCCCTCCGCGCCCCTGTCCCGGATGCCCCGCTGGGCCGCCGCGCTGTCCACCACCACACCCACGCTGGCCCAGCCCGTGTGGAGGGGGATGTTCCAGAACCAGCCCGAGGGGTAGGACTCGATGAAGATGTTGTTCTCGTCGGGCGGGGGCAGGCGTTGGGCGCCGGTGAAGTAGGAGTACACAGCCAGGTTCTGAAATGATGAGTCCCAACGCCGCAGGTCGAGCCGGCCGGCCAGCAGGCTGGCCTGCCCGCTGGTGTCCACCACAAAGGGGCCCCCGGCCGCTCCAGGCCGCCCGTCGGGCCCCGTGTAGGCGACGCCCGTCGCCCGGACGCCCCGGAAGAGCACGTCGGTGACCCTGTACCCCTCCCTGACGTCGACGCCGTTGGCCCGGGCATTCTCCAGCAATAGCTGGTCGAAGCGGGGACGCCACACCTGGTAGGAGTGTGGGTAGCGCCGGTTGCTCTCGCTGAAATACCAGCTCCACGGGGCCCGGTCCCGGCCCCATACCATCGTGGCCCCCCACTTGGGCAGGAACCCCTCGGCCTGGACCGCCGGCAGCACTCCCAACTCCTCCAGAACGGGAAGGCTGGAGGGTAGGAGGGACTCTCCGACATGGTGGCGTGGGAACCGGTCCCGCTCCAGGAGCAGGACCCGGAGTCCCTTCCGGGCCATCATGGTGGCGGCGGTGCTGCCCGCTGGGCCGCCGCCAACGACGATGACATCGGCCGCGAGTTCCGGAGTCGCGCTCATTCCCCGTTCAGGGCGGCCCGCCAGTCCCTGTGACGAGGCAGGGAGGGGATGGGGGGATGGGTCCCCTTAGCCCGCTGCACCGTCTTCCGGCGCAGCCTGGCCTGCCTCACCCCGGTGCGACCCGGCGCCGTTGCCCGAGGGCACGGCCTCGGGGGGCTTCCCCGTGGCCGGGTCCACCTCGAAGGGGCCGGGAAGGTCCAGCTCCTTGGCTATCTCGCGGACCGCGGGGATCACCTCCTGCCCCATGAGGCGCAGGCTCCGCATCGCGTCGTCGTGGCTCATGGCGCCGTCCCCGTCCCACAGGAAGATACTGCCGGGGCGCAGGTACTCCAGCACGTGCCGGATCTTGGGGATCACCGTCTTGGGAGTGCCGGAGATGATGGTGTAGTCCTCTACCTGCTGCTCGTAAGCAAGACCGTAGGAGCCGCCCCGGGCCCTGGTGGCGACGAGCTGGGTCGACAGCCTCCGGGTGCGGGAGTTGAGGCCGGGCAGGTGCAGCAGCGCCGGGTTCAGGGTACCCTCGTTCCCGGCCAGGAACGGGTTGCTGGGCCCCTGTACGAACTTGCGCCCGGCCTGTTCGGCGAGCTCCTCCGTCTCGTCCACGTGGACCTTCCACAGGTAGCCCAGGTTCTGAGGGCCCGACTCGTATCCCAGCTCGGCGGCGGTGTCGTGATATAGCTGGTAGGCCTCCCGGGTGGGGTCGAGCTGGGTGGAGAGCATGACGTAGGGGATGCGCTTGTTGGCCGCCCACACCAGGGAGTCCTTGCTGACGACCCCCGGCAGCCATATGGGCGGATGGGGCTTCTGGTAGGGCTTCACCCACGGGTTCACGTGGCGGTACTGGTAGTGCTTGCCCTCCCATCGGAAGGGCCCCGGCGTCGTCCAGGCCTTGACGATGAACTCGTGGGCCTCCTGGAACCGCTCCCAGTTGTAGTGGGGCGGGGCGTTGTGGGCCACGCTCTCCCTTCCGGTGCCCCGCACCCAGCCGGACACCAGCCGGCCGTGGGAGATCATGTCGATCATGGCAAGCTGCTCCACCAGCCACAGGGGGTCGTCCCAGATGGGAATGATGTTCCCCAGCAGCACTATCTTGGCCCGGTTGGTCACCCGCGCCAGGATGGAGGCCTCCACGTTCATGGCGCCGCCCATGCAGAAGGGGGTGCCGTGGTGCTCGTTTAGCACCAGGCCGTCGAAGCCCATCTCCTCAGCGTATATCTTCTCGTCCAGGTACCGGTTGTAGAGCTGGGCCCCGATCTCCGCGTCGTATATCTCGTTGCTGACCGTCAGGTCCATGATGGGCTTGCCCGTCGAGCCGAAGTAGCCCGAGCTCGGGTCCTGATAGGGACGCTCGGTGAAGTATCCTATAAACATCTCTGACCTCCTACCGAGGATGTCATTCTGGACTAGACCCGGGGACCCGGCCGGGCAGGGCTCCTAGCTCCCGGACAGGAACCCGTCCACCAGCCTCACGAACTCCTCGGGCCTCTCCAGCTCCGGGCGGTGGCCGCAGCCGTCCAGCACTTCCAGCCTGGACCCGGGTATCGCCTCACGGTACGCCTCGCCCACGCTGAGGGGGACGATGGGGTCTTGCTTGCCCCACAGGACCATGGTCGGGACCGTCCTGGCCCTTCGCAGCAGGTAGGGAAGGGCGGGGTCGTACATGTACGGCTTCCAGGTCAGAAGGCTGCTCTGCTGCCGGGCCACCTCCCACGCCTCGACCTGCTCCGGCGTCGGGTCGTCAGGGCACACCCGGTCGAACTCCGGAGTGGCGGCCGGGTCCAGGACCGCGTCGGTGATGTACTCCCGGGCGGTGGAAAGGAACATGTCGTACACCTCCCCAGAGGGAGGAAGGATGCCCGGCGAGCCCACCAGCACCAGCCTCTTGAACTGCCGGGGGCACATGGCGGCCATCTCAGCGGCCAGCCAGCCTCCAAGGGATAGGCCCACGACATTGATGCCGGCGAGCCCAAGGTCGTCCAGGGCGTCCAGGTACCAGCCCGCCATGTCCCGGACGCTCCTGATCCACCCCAGGTGCTCGGAGGTCCCGTACCCCGGGTGGGACGGTATGAACAGGGTATACCGCTGGGCCAGGGCTTCATGGTGGCGGAGCCACGTGTGGTGCCCCATCTCGTCGTGGAGCAGTAGCAGGGGCTCTCCGGAGCCGCCCTTGACGAGTTGGACCCTGCTGCCGGCCAGGGTCGCCGCCTCCTCGGTCCATGTCTGGGTGCCAGCGGTCATGGATGGACGCCTCCGCCGCGGGGCTCGGTGGTTGGCACGACCATACTACGCCCCCGAGGTGGTGTCAAACTACGCCTGCTCCGCGTAGTTGTGGAAGTGGCCGAATTCGACGAGCTTCAGGTCCTCGTCGCCGGTGTTCAGCCACTGGTGGGTCGAACCCGGGCTCATGTGGACGAAGTCCCCGGGGCCGAACTCCTCCTCCCGGCGCTCCCCATCCTGCTCCCATATCATGGTGGCCCTCCCGGAGAGGATGTAGAAGAAGATGTCGTAGTAGGACATGTGGGTATGCCAGGCCTCGCCGCCGCCGTGTCCAATGGTCTTCCTCCGGGCGAACACCGCCTCGTGGACTGGCAGACCGCGCCTGGCGCCCTCCTCGGAGTCGGGGGTGGATATGGCGACCGGCGTATCGCCCAGGATGGCCGTACCGGTGGCGTAGGGCGCCTGGATGATTCCATCGGGCGTCACGGGCTCCTCCCGGATGTCCGATCCGTGGACTATGGTAACCGGCGGCAGTGAGTGGCCCATGTGCAACCTCCATCGACGGGGCTGAATCCAACCGAATTATGGGTCCGGCCGGGGGAGGTGTCAACGAAGGGGATGCTCCCGTGTTGGGCGCCGGGCGCCGCTGATAGACGTGCGCCGGGCCAGGTGGTCGGCGGCGATGTGGGCAAAAGAGAAGAGGGCCGTCGGGCCCTCTTTTCAGCATGCAGTTGGCAGGAGCGGGAGGATTCGAACCCCCGACCACCGGTTTTGGAGACCGGCGCTCTGACCAGACTGAGCTACGCTCCTAGAAGATGGTACCCCTGGAGGGACTCGAACCCCCGACGCGCGACTTAGGACGCCGCCGCTCTATCCAACTGAGCTACAGGGGCACGAAGTTTGGTGGAGATAGGGGGGCTCGAACCCCCAACCTCGGCATTGCGAACGCCGCGCTCTCCCAGTTGAGCTATATCCCCTCATCTACCGAACATGGGTACCGAACACGGGACGGCAGGGGCCTACCACAAAATGCTATATCAACGGGAGCGGGCGTGTCAAGCTGACAGAGGCCCCGGCACTAGCCCGCATCGTCCGCCCCGCAGCCGTTCCAACCCCCGAACAGGTCCTGGATTTCGGGCATGCGCTCCACGTCGGTCATCGACGCGTACAGCGGGGTTATCGAGACCAGGTTGTGCCTGACGGCCCAGATGTCCGTGTCCTCTCCCTGGTCACGCTGCACCGGCCGGTTCCTGAACAGCCGGTAGTAGGGGCGGCCGCGCTCCTCGCTGTCCTGCACCGTTTCCGTGTAGCTGCGCCCGCCGAGCCTGGTCACCCGCACCCCCTTGATGCGGTCCGCCGGCTCGTTGGGCAGGTTGACGTTTATCAAGGACGGTGGAATCGCGGCCCCGCCGGCCAGCCGTCGGGCCAGGTGGCCGAGGAGGTCCGCCGCCACCTCGAACCGGGTCTCGGTCACCGCCCCAACGGAGACGGCCAGCGAGGGCAGGCCCCGGAAGTATCCCTGGAGAGCCGCGCCCACGGTCCCGGAGATCAGCACGTCCTGTCCCAGGTTGGAGCCCGAGTTAATCCCAGACACCACCAGGTCCACCGGCCCCACCAGCTTCTCCAGGGCCAGCACGCAGCTATCGGCCGGGGTGCCCTGCACGGAGTAAGCGGCGACGCCCTCCAGCTCCACCGCCGGCCGGACCCGGTTGGCCCTGATGGGCGCGTGGAGGGTCAGAGAGGAGCCGACCCCGCTCTGCTCCCTGTCCGGCGCCACCACGAAGACGTGGGCCAGGCCGGCGAACGCCCCGGCCGCGGCCCACAGGCCCGGGGCGTCGATGCCGTCGTCGTTGGTGACCAGCACCTTCAAAGCGGGGGCTCCGGCAAAGCGGGGGCTCCGGCGCCTGCCCGAGTCCCGGGCGTGGGGAGGTCACATGGGGAAGTTGACGTAGCGCTCCCCCGTATCGGCCAGCACGGTGACGACGGTGCTTCCGCGGCCAAGCTCCGAGGCAGTCCTGATGGAGGCGACCACGTTGGCCCCCGACGAGACCCCCGCCAGGATGCCCTCCTCCCTGGCAAGGCGCAGGCACATGGCGTTGGCGTCCTCGCCGGTGACAGCCACTATCTCGTCGGGCACGGCCCGGTCCAGCAGGGGAGGATGGAAGTCCGCCCCGATCCCCGGTATCGTGTGGAGGCCGGCGACGCCCCGGGAGAGCACCGGCGACGACGCGGGCTCCACGGCCACGATCTTCAGGGACGGGTTCTCCTTCTTCAACCGCTGTCCCACGCCCGTAAGGGTCCCTCCGGTGCCCACCCCGGCTACGAAGGCGTCGATCCTGCCCTGGGCGTCCCGGAGGATCTCCGCCGCAGTCGTCTCCCGGTGGACCCTGACCACCGACGGGTCGTTGAACATGTCCAGCACAGTGCAACCGGGGTTGGCCGCGGTATATGCCCGGGCCGCCTGTTGGGCGCTGCTCATGCCCTGGTACGCCGGAGTGAGGCGGATGTCGGCCCCGTAGCGGGCCAGGAGCCTGCGCCGCTCGGCGGGGGCGTTCTCGGGCATGAAGATTACGAGACTGTAGCCCCGGACGGCGGCGACCATGGCCAGGGAGACGCCGGTGTTCCCGCTGGTCACCCCAACGATGACGTCGCCTGGGCCCAGCCCCTTCTCCCGCTCCGCCGCCTCCACCATAGCCAGGGCGACGCGGTCCTTGACGCTCCCGGCGGGGTTCAGACATTCCATCTTACCCAGCACCCTGGCGTGACCCTCGGGCACGACACGCCGCAGCCTGACCAGCGGTGTATCTCCTACCACATCAAGGACATTGTCGGCGACCTTGGCCATCAGGCCTCCCTACGGCGCCCGGGTCAGGGAGGCATTGTGGCACACGGTAGGTGGAGCGTCAAGGCAAGCGTTCGCTGCACGGAGCATGGCATGCAAAGCCCAGGTAAACGCGTTGCCTGCCATGTCACCGCGGTGGCGGATTCCGGTGGCCATCATGCGTGGGCGAAGCGCGCAAGCGGCTACGGGACCAGGAAGGGTAGGTGGGTATTCTGGAACTGGGCCAGCTCCTCTTCGGTCATGCAACTGAAGACCTTCAAGCCGTCTTCGACCAGCTCCAGGTACTCCTCGTCAGTCAGCCCGCCGGGGTCCGCTGCGGCGGTGCGAGCCAGCTCGATGTAGTGGCTGTGACTACCAGCAAATTCGATCATACATGCCCGTGAGTCGTCGCTGGCGGCGCCTAGCCCGTTCGCCAGAATCCCTCCCGTGATACGGTTGAGGCTCTCGGGCGACATGCATTCCGTCACCTGAGGCGGCGCGTCCCGCAGCTCTCCGCCGGCCACCGAGGGTAGGCCGGCAATCATGGAGAACATGGGCCCCGGAAGGTTGGCTTTCAGGCACTCGACATCGGTCTCGGTAAGGGCATCGATGAGGTCCTGCCCGGAGAAGGGGGCGACCTCAAGCGAGGAGGATATCATGGCCACCGAGAACCCCGCCTTTTCCCTGGTCTCAAGGCACTCGTACATGTCCAGAATGATCGAGTGGACCTGCGCGGGATGGGCGGCGTCTGGTTGCTTCCCTTCCACGCCGAGGGCTACGTAGACCATTTCAGGATGGTCCCGGGAAATGTCCGCGACGCACCCCAGGGAGTCTTCGGCCCATCCACCTAGCTGGGCGCTCATCAACGCAACACCCAGGACCACCAGGTTGTCGTCCTGCAGGCAGCCGGCGAAGAGCGCCTTTGCGTCCGGATTGCCAGCCGCCACCATCAGAGGTGCGCCCTGGAACAGGTCGTACCTTGCGCCCATTGCCGAACCGATACAGGAAGCCTCGGCCTCGGAGATACGGGCGACCAGCTCTTGACCGGTGGTGCTCGAGGTTATTCGCAGGTCCTCCAGGGCCTGGGGCGCTTGCATGGGCTCCGGCGTCGGCGTGGCGGTGGGAGCGGGCGTGGGAGTCGGTTCCGGGGTGGGGGTAGGTTCCGGCGTCGGCGTGGCTGTGGGGTCGGGAGTGGGAGTGGGTTCCGGCGTCGGGATAGCGGTGGACGCGGGAGTAGCGCTGGGTTCAGGGGTAGCGGTCGGGTCCGTGCCGCAGGCAGTCAGGACCACGACGGCGAACAATACGGCAGTAGCTCCGAGCCATCGAGTCCTGAGGATGGGTAGGCCCATCTTTGTTGTCCTTTCTTGAGGGGCACTAGACTTCCCGGGGATTCTACTCCCCGAATAACAATCGTTGCAAATCGTGCCCAGCCTGAGCTTGGAACCAAGTGCCTGACCCAAAGGAGCGCGCAGGCCCCGGTGGAGGCAGACCTGGGGAGGGCTGTCCAGAACTGCCCGGTAACCGCACCGGCGCTCCTTGAAGTCGCTTCTCGCCCTACTATACCATCTCCGGCAGCGGGAAGCTCCGACGGGCGCCATCGATGGCGCCTCTTGGTCATCCACGCAGGGAGACGTTGCACAACCCTCGCATGTCACCCCGAACGTAGCAAAGCAGTCTACTCCCCACCGTCTTTCCGGAGAAGGCCGGAAGTAGAGCGAGGTCTCCGGGCCCGGGACCCTCTCGGGCACCAATGGTCCAAATCAGAGGAATGAGAACTCAGGCAGCCCCCACGGGGAGGTAGGTTGATGTGGTTGTCCATGGCCGGTAGGTCATCCTCGAAGAAAGTCCCGGAACATCTCCGGGGCCCCTCGGTACACCGCAGGATGGTCCGAGGCCCGCTGCTGGCGGTCGCCTGGGCGGTCCTGGCTCTCTCCCTTCTCCTGGCCGCCTGCGACGGGGATGAGGAAGTCACCATCACTCCCGGGCCCACGGAGCCGGCCGTGTCGACACCCGCGGTGGCGCCCACCGCGACCCCGGAGCCCGCTCCGACTTCACGCCCCGTTCCCACCGCCACGCTTGTGCCCACCCCGGCGCCCACGCGAGTGCCGCCTACCGCCACTCCCCCCGCGACTCCAACCCCGGCGCCGACACCGACACCACGCCCGACGTCGACCCCCGCGCCGAGTCCGACTCCCGTTCACCAACCGGCGGAGCTCTTCCTGGAGGTCTCCGAGCCCCAGGACAGCAGCGTCGTCGATACACCCAACGTCATCGTGAGCGGCCGCTCCTCCCCCGACGCCACCGTGAGCGTCAACGGACAGATCGCGGAGGTCGACGCGGAAGGGTCCTTCAGCACGCCGGAGCCGGTGACCCTGCAAGAGGGACCCAACGCCATCGAGGTCATAGCCAGCGACCTTGCCGGCGGAGTCGAGACCATGGTCCTTACCGTCATCTCGATCCCGTCCGGCCAGGCAGGGATGTCGGGACTCTTCGGGCAGGCCTCGGACATCGAATTTCCATCCCCCGGAGTTGCCGCGATAACCGTCGCAGGCGCCGTGACCGTGGAGGTCGACGAGAGCTCCTCGGTCCAGGTGCCCGGCCAGGCGCGTGCTTCCGCGGCTGATATCAGGGTTGGCGACTTCCTCGCCGTACTGGCCCGGGAGAGGCCTGGGCGGAGGCCGTTGGCCTCCAGCCTCCTGGCCAAGCCCGCGGCTCCCGTGTCCACGGCCCACTTCAACGGGGCCCTCATCGGCGCCGAAGGGGACCGGTACGTGCTGATGGACGGAAACGGCAACGTACTGGCAGCAGACCTGCGGCCCCAGGCCGGAAGGATCGAGCTGGCCAAGGTGGTCACCGCCGTCATCCGCCAGGACGTCCGCACGGGGGCCATGTCGGTCGTGGGGGCCGAGTCGGTTGACGGGAAGCTGGACCGGCTGCAGACGGCCCTCTCCGACGCCACCGGCGCCGACGCCGGACAGAACGTGCGAAACCTTGGGCAGCGCCTGAAGGCTGCTACGACGGGTCACCTGACAATCGCCCAGCGTGTTCTCGACCGGGTGGACCCCAACCTGAGGCTGCTGTTCGCCAACTCCCTGGATAGCGCGGCCGCCGGCCATGCCGGACGCCTCGCCGCCTTCCAGCTCGGAAACCCGTGCATGAGTGTGTCGGGCGTCATAGAGGTGGTCCAGCACGTCGATGGAGTCGTACGGGTCTCCCAGGACGAGGGGCCGGACATAGAGGTTACCATTACCGACTCCACCCAAATCAGGCAGTTCGGCGACCCGTCCCACTCCGGAAACCTGGTGGCGGGACAGCGGGTCGCGGCCACCTACGACCGCCAGACCAACCAGGCCCTGTCTATAGACGCCCTCTTCCCGACCCTGGAGCCAAGGCTGGCCGCCCACCTTCTCAGGCAGATACGCACCATGGAGCTGGAGGGCACCGTCGACGCCCGCACCGGGAACGGTAGGCTGATCGTAACCCTGGACACGGGCCGGACCGTAACTCTCACCGCGACCGACGCCACCCGGGTGACGGTCAGCGAGTCTCTCGCAGGGCTGGCGGACCTGGTCGCCGGAGACTCCATCAAGGTGCGCTACGACCCCGGCGCCCTGGTAGCCCTGAGCGTAGACACCTTCGACGAGCGTCTCGACCGCAGGTTCATCTCGGGCGTGGTCACGGCCGTCGTTGCCAAGATCAGGCCGGGAATCGTCATGCCGGGCGTATCCGACGAGGGCAATCTCGCCGTGCTCACGCCCTCGGGCGAAACGGTGGTCCTCAACATCGGCAACAACACCGTGGTCGAGCGCAACGGCCTGCGGATGAACATCGGCGCCGTGAGGAGGGGCGACCTCGTCAGGCCCGTCTCCCACTACAACGTCGCCACGCAGGAGCTTCAGTCCCTGGTCCTCCGGGAACCCCAGCTAACCGGGACCGTGCGAGGCGCTGTGGTGACGCCGGCGGGGAACCGGTGGGTCACAATCTCGACTGACAGCATGGACCTGATTACCATGCTGGTCGAGGAGGAGACCGCCTTCCAGGCGCTGGCATCGGGCCAGCGGGTCCTGGCCACGGCCTTTACGGCAACGTCGGTCAGGGCCCCTGCGCTGCAAGTCCAGCCGCCCCGCGCCCTCCGGGCCGGCGGCTCCATTACCGGATTGGACAAGGCCAAGGGGGTCGTCACGCTGAGGACCTCCGCCGGCGACTCCATCGAGCTGCTGGTGCCCGAGAAGCCGGGCGTAGTCACCCTGGGCGGGCGTCCATCCTCCACCGACGAGCTGAACATAGGGGACGACGTGCAGATGGTCTACTACCGGCCCGACATGGTCGTGATCAGCATGACCGTGGCCGGGCGGTAGCCGCCGGGTCGGGGCCGTCCCACCGGCGGCGGCCCCCGGCGGCGTTTCTGGCCGGGGCTAATGGGTCTATAATGGGCCTGGTATGGGCATGCTCCTTCGTCTGGCGGGATACGCGCTGCGCTACCGGCGGTCGCTGGCCCTCGCCTACGTCAGCCTGATAGGCTCCACCCTCCTGTCGCTGGCCATTCCACGGTTCCTGGGCATAGCCATCGACTCGGCCCTGGAGGGCAGCCGGACCAGCGACCTGGTCATGTGGGCGGCGCTGGTCCTCGCGGTGACCCTGGTGCGAGGCGGCTTCGGCTACGGCCAGAGCTACTTTTCCGAGCACGTTTCCCAGGGCGTGTCCTTCGACCTGAGGCATGCCTTCCTCCTACGCCTCCAGTCCCTCAGCTTCGCCTTCCACGACCGGGAGAGGACCGGTGACATGATGTCCCGGGCCACCGCCGACGTGGAAAGCATCCGCTGGTTCGTCAGCTTTGGGCTCATCTACTCGGTACACGTCCTGGTGCTGCTGGGTGCGGTGGCCGGGCTGCTCCTGACCACCAACTGGCAGCTCGGCCTCCTGGGCCTCAGCGCCGTGCCCCTGGCGACGGCAATCGCCGTACGGGTCAGCCGCAGGTTCCGCGTCATGTGGACGGAGGTCCAGGCCGACACGGGCCGCATGACCACGGTGCTGCAGGAGAACCTCTCCGGAATGCGCGTGGTCAAGACTTTCGGCGCCGAGGAGTACGAGAAGGCGAAGTTTCACCAGGCCGCCGACGTGGTCGCCGAGCGGACCTTCGCCGTCAACCGCCTCCACGCCGCCAACTCGTCACTGTTGACCCTGCTGTTCACCCTGGTTACGGCGGGAGTGGTCTGGTACGGCGGTTGGCTCATCATCGACGGCCGGACGGCAATGACGGCGGGGGAGCTGACCCAGTTCGTGCTCTATCTGGGCCTGCTGGTGATGCCCACCCGCATGTCCGGCTGGATCGTGAACAACTTCGCCCGGGCCATCTCGGCGGGAGAGCGCATCTTCCAGGTGCTGGACGCCCGGTCCCCGGTGGAGGAGCGGCCCGGAGCCGTGGATTTGGGGCGGACAACCGGGGCCGTGACCTTCGCCTCCGTGGACTTCAGCTACGGCTCCGGGCACAACGGGACCACGCCGGCGCCCGACGTGCTGCGGGGCGTGAGCCTGGAGGTGGCCGCAGGACAGAAGGTAGCCATCCTGGGCCCGCCCGGCGGCGGCAAGAGCTCCCTGGTCAGTCTCATCCCCCGCTTCTACGACGTCACCGGCGGAGCCGTCACCGTGGACGGCGTCGACGTGAGGGACGTCACCCTGCAGTCCCTGAGACGGAACGTCGGCATCGTGTTCCAGGACGTGTTCCTCTTCATGGCCAGCGTCCGGGACAACATCGCCTACGGCTCGGATAACGCGTCCCTGGAGCAGGTGATGGCGGCCGCTCGGACGGCGCAGGTCCACGACTTCATTATGGGGCTTCCCCAGCAGTACGACACCCTGGTGGGCGAGCGAGGCGTGACCCTGTCCGGCGGCCAGAAGCAGCGGGTCGCCATCGCCCGGACCCTGCTCCTTGATCCCCCCGTCCTTATCCTCGACGACTCCACCTCCAGCGTGGACTCGGAGACGGAAACGGCCATCCAGCGGGCCCTCGACCGGGTAATGGAGGGCAGGACCACGTTCATCATCGCCCACCGCGTGAGCAGCCTGAGACGGGCGGACCAGATCCTGGTGATGGACGGCGGCCGGGTCGTGGAGCGAGGCACCCATCAGGAGCTCGTCGCCATGGAGGACGGGGCCTACAGGAGGATATACCGGCTGCAGCTGGAGGCCGAAAGCGACGCCTTGGTCCAGACGTCGGGACCCGACGAGGACGCCGGGTAGGAGGCGGGCGGTACCGATGCGCATGGGCAGACTGGCCAGGGGGTTGGCCCCCGACGGAGAGCGGCCCAGCCGCGGCGACACCTACCGGGTCGTGGCGCGGCTGATGGGCTACGTAGCCCCCTACCGGACCCTGTCTCTCATCAGCCTGGCCGCCATGGTCGTGTACGCCGTCTCCGAGGTGGCCACACCGTGGTTCATCAAGGATGCGGTGGACAGCGTCGTGCCTCCCCAGAGCAGCTCCGACTTGGCCACCGCCATGGTCCTCATGGTCGTGAGCGCCGCCGTCGGCTACGCTGCCAACTACCTGCACCTGGTCACATTGTCCAGGGTCGGCCAGAATCTGCTGACGGGCCTGCGCACCTCCACCTTCAACCACATGCAGCAGCTGTCCCTCTCCTACTTCCAGCGCACCGAGGTGGGCAGCAACATGTCCAGGGTCCAGAACGACGTGCAGCAGCTACAGGAGTTCCTGTCCATCTTCGTCCTGTCCATGGGAGACGTCGTCCGCCTGGTGGGGTTCGTCATCGCCATGCTGCTGATGAAGTGGGACCTGGCCCTGGTGACCATGGGCGTCATCCCCGTACTGTTCCTGATCATGGTCTTCTGGCAGCGGATCTCCTGGAAGCACTTCATGGACGTGCGGCGGAACATCGCCTCCGTCAACTCTGCGCTCCAGGAGAACATATCGGGGGTCAGGGTAATCCAGAGCCTCCACCGGCAGGACGCCAACCTCCGGCAGTTCGACCAGGTGAACCGCAGATACCTGGAAACCAGCCTCACCTCCACCCGCCTCTCGTCGGCCCTGAACCCCTCGGTGGAGCTGCTCACGGCCGTCGCCACGGCGCTGGTCATCGTGCTCGGGGGCATTATGGTCCTTCGCGACGACCTGGCCGTGGGGACGCTGGTGGCCTTCGCCCTCTACGTCCAGCGCCTGTTCGACCCCATCCGAAGCCTGACGATGCACTACGGGCAGCTCCAACGGGCGACCACCTCGGGACAGCACATCTTCGAGATTCTGGACCTGGAGCCGGAGATCGTCGACAACCCCGGCGCCCGGGACCTGCCGCCCCTGACGGGGCGCGTATCCTTCGACCACGTCGGTTTCAGCTATGTCGAGGGAGTCCGGGTACTGGACGGCATCAACCTCGAAGTGAGCCCCGGCCAGAAGGTGGCGTTGGTGGGCCCCACCGGAGCGGGAAAGACGACCCTGGCGTCCCTCCTGTCCAGGCTCTACGACGTGGACACGGGAAGGGTGACCGTGGACGGACACGACGTGAGGGAGGTGCGGCGCTCGTCGCTGAACCGGCAGATCAGCGTGGTGCCCCAGGAGCCCTTCCTGTTCTCCGGCGACATCCGGGAGAACATCCGCTACTCCAGGCCCGATGCGACCTCCCGGGAGGTGGAGGAGGCCGCCAGGGCCGTGGGGGCCCACGACTTCATCGCCGGCATGGAGCACGGGTACGACACCGTCGTCGAAGAGCGGGGCGTCAACCTCAGCCCGGGCCAGCGGCAGCTCATCTCCCTGGCCAGGGCCCTGGTGGGAGACCCTCGCATCGTCATACTGGACGAGGCCACCGCCACCGTGGACAGCCAGACCGAAGCCCTGGTCCAGCGGGGCCTGGCGACGGTCCTCCAGGACCGCACCGCCCTCATAATCGCCCACCGACTGTCCACGGTGCAGGGGGCGGACCGCATCGTCGTGCTGGACCGTGGCCGGGTCGCCGAGGAGGGCACCCACCAGGAGCTGATGGAGGCCGGGGGCCTCTACGCCCGGCTCTATGCCCTGGGCCGGGAGGCTTAGCGAGCGTCTCGCGCTTCCCGTCTCTTCCCCCTCTAAACGACGGGCCCCGTAACGACGGCATCCGGGGCTTGCCCATCCCTTTGACATCCCGGGGGCCGGTTGCTATAGTGTTGCGCGTCGATTCCACCGGTCCCCAGCCGAAAGGACCCAGCCATGAATTGGGCGGAGATCCTCCTCCAGTGCCTCAAGGAGACCGATACCTCCCTGATCAGCTACGTACCCGACATCAGTATCGACCAGGCCACCAGCAGGATGGAGAACGACCCCTTCTTCCACGTGGTGTCCGCCACCAGGGAGGAGGAGGCGGTGGGCATCGCCGTGGGCGCCTACGCGGTGGGCCGCAACTCCGCTGTGTTCATGCAGTCCAGCGGCTTCGGCAACACCCTCAACGCCATCGGAAGCCTGTGCATCCCCACCCGCACGCCAATACCCCTCTTCATCAACCTCAGGGGGGAGCTGGGTGAGTTCAACATAGCCCAGGTGGCCATGGGCCGGGGCACCAGGCCCATACTGGAGGTCCTGGGGCTGCCCCACTACACCCTGACCCAGGTGGAGGGCATGGACCGGGTCGTCAAGGGCGCCATCAAGCTGTGCCACTCCAGCAGGCAGCCCGTCGCCATCTGCATGAACTCGCTCCTCCACGGGGGCAAGCTTGCATAGGTTCGACGGCACCAAGGTCGTACTCAGGCACATCGGCGACGGCGTCATCGTAAGCAACCTGGGCCCCACCACCGACGAGCTGTGGCACGCCGCCCACCGCAACCGCAACTTCTACACCTACGGCGCCATGGGCCTCTGCTCCTCCATCGCCCTGGGGATGGCCCTCTCCACCCGGGAGAAGGTCGTCTCCCTGGACGGCGACGGCTCCTTGCTGATGAACCTGGGCACCATCGCGACCATCGGCCGGGAGAAGCCGCGGAACTTGGTCGTCGTGGTGTGGGACAACGAGGAGTGGGGCCAGACCGGTCACCAGCCCAGCCACACGGCCACGGGCACCGACCTGGAGCAGGTGGCGAGGGCCTGCGGCATCCCGAAGACGGCCACGGTGTCCAACGAAGAGGACTTGGACGAGATGGTGCGCGCCGCCATGACCTCCGACGGCCCCTGGTTCATCGTCGCCAAGATCCAGGAGGCCGGCTACATGGCCGTGGCGCCCATCGAGCCCGAGGTGACCCTCCACCGCATCAGGGAGTCCTTCCTGGGCCCCGCCCAGGCCGCCGGTCACTAGTCACCGCGTCCAGCCCCCCCTGACACCAACCCGGCCGCACCCTTCGGACCCGGCCTTCGCCGGATGACGAATCACCCCGGCCATTTGGCAGATTCAAATGGACACGGCACCGGCCCCCGTGCACCGCGGTCGTTCTTGACACTCATCATGGCGGCGCATATACTCGGGCTCAGGCGGCCAGGCACGGTCGTACACGTCAATCGGGCCCGGGGCCTCGATCCTCACGACTGTCCCGGCCTTCGACCCTCACGACTGCCCGGGGCCTCGACCCTCACGACTGAAGGAGGGAACCCCATGAGCATCCTCATCAAGAACGGACGCATCATCACGGCGGTGGACGACTACGTGGCCGACATCCTGGTGGACGGCAACGTGATCCGCACCATCGGGACCGACCTGACGGCCGACGCGGATACGACCATAGACGCCTCGGGCAAGTACGTGATCCCCGGGGGTATCGACCCCCACACCCACCTGGACTTCCCCTTCGGCGGCACCATCAGCTCCGACGACTTCCGGACCGGGACCATCGCCGCCGCTGCCGGGGGCACGACCAGCATAGTCGACTTCGCGGTGCAGCAGCGGGGCCACGCCCTGTCCGAGTCCCTGGACATCTGGCACGCCAAGGCCGAGGGGAAGGCCGCCATCGACTACGGCTTCCACATGATCATCCTGGACCTGCCCGACAGCCGCATCCCCGAGATGGACGAGATGGTCCGCCAGGGCGTGACCAGCTTCAAGATGTTCATGGCCTACCCCGGCGCCGTGATGGTGGACGACACCACCATCTTCAAGGCCCTGACCCGGGCCTCGGACAACGGCGCCTTCGTGTGCCTCCACGCCGAGCACGGCCTGATGATCGACGTGCTGGTCAAGCAGGCGCTGGCCGAGGGCAAGACGGCGCCCAAGTACCACGCCATCACCCGCCCGCCCGAGGCCGAGGCCGAAGCCACTCACCGGGCCATCAGCATGGCCGAGGTGGCCGGGGCGCCCGTCTACTTCGTCCACCTGAGCTGCTCCGAGGCGCTCCAGGAGGTCCAGGCGGCCCGGGCCAGCCAGAAGTACGTGTACGCCGAAACGTGCCCCCACTACCTGGCCCTGGACGATAGCCGATACGACCAGGAGGGGTTCGAGGGCGCCAAGTACGTCCTCACCCCGCCCCTGAGGGAGCAGTGGCACCAGGACGAGCTGTGGAAGGGGTTGCGAGCGGACGACCTTCAGGTCGTCTCCACCGACCACTGCGCCTTCCGGTTCGCGGACCAGAAGTCCGCGGGCAGAAACGACTTCTCCAAGATACCCAACGGCGGCCCCGGAATAGAACACCGGCTGGCAGTGCTGTACACCCTCGGGGTATGCACGGGCCGGATCAGCATGAACCGTCTGGTGGAGATCTTCTCCACCACTGCGGCCAAGCTGTTCGGCCTGTTCCCGCGCAAGGGCACCATCGCCGTGGGCAGCGACGCCGACTTAGTGGTTATCGACCCCGACAAGGAGACCACCATAAGCGTCAAGACCCACCACATGAACATCGACTATAATATGTACGAAGGCATGAAGATGAAGGGGATGCCCGACGTGGTGCTCTCCCACGGAAACCTGGTTATCCAGGACGGGCAGTACGTAGGCAGCCCCGGCCAGGGCCGCTTCCTGAAACGCGGCACCCACAAGTAGGCACAGGGATCCGACCACCTCCGGAGCGCCGCCGACCGGCGACGCGGCATCATGCCCCCGCCACAAGGCGGGGGTAATGGTGAGAGCGGGGGTAATGGCGAGAGAAAGAACATGCCCAGAGTTGTCCGGGGAGGGCTCATCCAGGCTGCCGCAGGCGAGGACGCTTCCCAACCGCCGGAGCGCCTGTGGAAGATGATGCTGGAGAAGCACGTGGCCCTGATCGAAGAGGCCGCCGGCATGGGCGTGCAGGTCCTGTGCCTACAGGAGCTGTTCACCGGCCCCTACTTCCCCGCCGAGCAGGACGCCCGGTGGTACGGCACGGCGGAGAGCGTCCCCGACGGCCCGACGGTGCGCGCCATGCGGGACCTCGCCAGGGCCCACGGAATGGTCATGGTCGTCCCCGTCTACGAAGAGGAGATGCCGGGAGTCTTCTACAATACCGCCGCCGTCCTGGACTCCGACGGGACGTACCTGGGCAAGTACCGCAAGACCCACATTCCCCACCTCGAGCCCGGCTTCTGGGAGAAGTTCTACTTCCGCCCGGGGAACCTGGGGTACCCAGTCTTCCATACCAGGGTCGCGGATATCGGGGTGTACATCTGCTATGACCGCCACTTTCCCGAGGGCGCCCGGGCGCTGGGGCTCAACGGCGCCGAGATCGTCTTCAACCCCTCCGCCACCGTAGCCGGCCTCTCCGAGTACCTGTGGGAGCTGGAGCAGCCGGCCCACGCCGTGGCGTCGGGCTACTTCGTGGGCGCCGTCAACCGTGTGGGCAGGGAGGCTCCCTGGAACATCGGCGAGTTCTATGGCAGCAGCTACTTCTGCAACCCCAGGGGGCAGATCATCGCCCAGGCCTCCAGGGACAGGGACCAGGTGCTCGTGGCCGACATGGACCTGGACGAGATCCGGGAGGTCCGGTCCACGTGGCAGTTCTTTCGGGACCGGCGTCCCGAAACCTACGGGGGCCTGGTGGCGCCGTGAACGAGGAGTTTGCGGAACGATGACGAATAGAGGGACTATATTCTCGGGTATGCGCCCCACGGGACGCCTGCACATCGGCAACTACCTGGGGGCCCTGACCAACTGGGTGGACCTTCAGGCCGACTACGACTGCATATACTGCGCGGTCGATGTCCACGCCCTGACCACCCTCGACTCTCCCGAAGACGTCAGGGCGATACGGCCCAACATTCGCGAGATGGTCCTGGACTGGCTGGCGGCGGGGCTGGACCCCGAGCGGAGCATCATCTTCGTCCAGTCCCAAGTCCCCGAGGTCCTCACCCTGCACACCCTGCTCAGCATGGTGACCCCCCTGGGCTGGCTGATGCGCGTCCCCACCTTCAAGGAGAAGGTGCGGCAGATGAGCGAGACAGAGGAGAGCGTCAACTACGGGCTGGTGGGATACCCGGTCCTTCAGACCGCCGACATCATCCTGTACAAGGCCAACGCGGTACCCGTGGGCGAGGACCAGCTCCCCCACCTGGAGCTGGCCCGGGAGATCGTGCGACGGTTCAACAACATGTTCGGCCCCACCTTTCCCGAGCCCCAGGCCAAGCTCACCGAGGTGCCCATGATCCGGGGCCTGGACGGCCAGCAGAAGATGAGCAAGAGCCTGGACAACCACATCGACATCGCCTTCACACCCGAGGAGACCGTCAAGCGCGTGCGCACGGCGTTCACCGACCCGCAGCGCACCAAGCGGGACATCCCCGGCAGGCCCGACATCTGCAACGTGTACTCCCTGCACAAGATATTCAACCCGGGCGATGTCGACACGGTCCATGAGGAGTGCACCACCGCCGCCCGGGGGTGCGTGGACTGCAAAATGCACCTGGCCGAGGGGATAAACCGCTCCCTGGAGGGCCTCAGGGAGCGTCGCCGGGAGCTGGAGGCCCGTCCGGGGTACGTGGATGACGTGCTGGAAGAGGGAGCCAGGAAGGCCAAGGCCATAGGAAGGGAGACCATCGCCGAGGTCATGGGCAAGATGGGTCTCTGATGGGCCTTCCCCACGGCTCCACGGGAGCCCCGGCCCTGGACGTGGCGGTGACCGCGGCCCGCCGGGCCGGCGCCGTGCTTGCGGAGCGGTTTCACGGTCCCATGGCGATCACCTACAAGGGCCCGTACAACCCCGTCACCGACGCCGACCTGATGGCCGAGAAGGCGTGCCTTGAGGTCCTTCGCGACGAGTTCCCCTCCTCCGGCATCCTGTCCGAGGAGTCGGAGCCGGTGTCCGGCGAGTCGGGCTACACCTGGGTGGTGGACCCACTGGACGGGACCCGCAACTACACGGCCGGCATACCCCACTTCGCGGTGGTCGTCGCCCTGGCCCGGGGCAGCCAGGTGCTCCTTGGAGTCACCCACGACCCCCTCCTGGACGAGACGTTCACGGCCCAGTCCGGCGGTCCGGCGCTGCTCAACGGGGCGCCCATCTCGGTCTCGCCCAAGGAGGAGATATCGGGCTCCGTCCTGGCCTTCGACATGGGGTATGCCTCGGAGCGGGCCCTTCACGCGCTGCAAATGGTCACCTCCATGTGGCCCGAGTTCCAGAGCCTGCGCCTGATGGGCTCCGCCGCCCTGGGGCTGGCCTACGCCGCCTGCGGCAGGGTCGACCTGTACTTCCACCACCATGTGTCCCCGTGGGACATCGCCTCGGGCCTGCTCCTGGTCGCAGCCGCCGGGGGCCGCACCGTCACCCGCAGCGGGGGCCCCGCGGACCTGGACAGCGGCAGCGTGATAGCCGCCGGCCCATCGCTGGTGGACGCTTTCCTCGCCGCCACCGAGGGCGCCGCATGGAGGAGATAGGCACGCGGCCGGCGCCGGCATTTCGGCAACCGGCAGTCACGAGATATCCAGTACACAACAAGGAGGGGGCATGGCCCGGTTACCAAACCTAGCGCGAGAGGACCTCAAGCCCGAAGACCAGAAACACGTCGACGCCATAGTCGGGACCCGGGGCGGCATCAGGGGGCCCTTCGGAGTCCTCCTGCATAGCCCGGACCTGGCCTCCAGGGTGGCGGCCACCGGAGCCTACGTGCGTTTCGAGGGGGAGATACCCAACGCCCTGAGAGAGGTGGCCATTCTGGTGACCGGCCGGGAGATCGAGAACCAGTACGAGTTCAGCGCCCACGCCCGCCTGGCCCGGGAGGCCGGGGTCTCGGAGGAGACCATCCAGGCCATCGTCCAAGGCGAGGACCCCGACGGGCTTGCGGGCGACGAGCAGATCGTAGCCCGGTATGCCCGGGAGCTGGTGAGGGACCACGGCGTGGCCGACGCCACCTACCAAGCCGTCGAAGGCCGGTTTGGCGTCCAGGGAACGGTCGACCTGACCGTGCTCATCGGCCACTACGTCCTCGTGGGGATGGTCCTCTCGGCCTTCCAGGTGGACCTGCTGCCAGGGATGCAGCCGGAGCTGCCCTTGTAGACAGAGAGCCACGGTGGCCTCGGCCGTGCGTTATTGACCGCCTCGTACCAACGGGACTATAATAGGGCCCTCGTGAGCACGGCGACGGGCGCTCCCCAGCCTGGGACTTTGCTCGACCACCCCCGTGAAGAGTGTGGTGTGGTGGGCGTGTACACGCCTGGGGGCGACGCCAGCCGCATAGCCTTCTTCGGGCTTTTCGCCCTCCAACACCGGGGACAGGAGAGCGCCGGCATAGCCACCTCCGACGGCCGGTCTCTCAGGGTCCATACCGACATGGGCCTGGTCACCCAGATATTCCGCGAGGAGGAGTTGTATCCCCTCGCCGGAGACATGGCCATAGGCCACACCCGCTACTCCACCACAGGCTCCAGCCAGGAGTGCAACGCCCAGCCTCTCCTCGTCCATGGGGTCCACGGGGAGCTGGCCCTGGGACACAACGGCAACGTGGTCAACGCCCTGGACCTGCGGCGGCAGCTCCGGAACCAGTGGGGCTGCAACTTCACCACCACCACCGACTCGGAGGTCATCGCCTATCTGCTGGCCAACGCTCCGGGCGAGACCTGGGAGGAACGGACCCAGTACTGCCAGAGGACCCTGCAGGGCGCCTTCTCGGTGGTCGTGCTGACCCACGACACCCTCATAGGGATGCGCGACCCCTTGGGGGTCCGGCCGATGTGCATAGGACGGCTCGACAGCGGCTGGGTGATCGCTTCGGAGACCTGCGCTCTGGACCATCTGGGCGCCACCCTGCTGCGGGAGGTGGAGCCGGGTGAGACAGTTATAGTCGACTCCAAGGGCATGACCTCCCACAAGAGGCCCGGGACGAATGGCCGCCGAGCCCTGTGCGTCTTCGAGCTGATCTACTTCGCCCGCCCCGACAGCGTGCTGGACGACACCCTGGTCTACTCGAGCCGGCTGCAGATGGGCGCTCAGCTCGCCGTGGAGCACCCCGTGGACGCCGACGTGGTGATCGGAATACCCGACTCCGCCAACGCCGCGGCCGTCGGCTACGCCCAGGAGGCGGGCATCCCCTACAGCGAGGGACTGGTGAAGAACCGGTACGTCGGCCGTACCTTCATCGAGCCGGACCAGCGTCTGCGGGACCTGGGGGTGCAGCTCAAGTTCAACCCCCTGCCCGGCGTGGTCAAGGGCAAGCGGGTCATCGTCGTGGACGACAGCATCGTCCGGGGCACCACTACCCCCCACGTGGTGAGCCTGCTCAGGCGGGCGGGCGCGGTGGAGGTCCACATGCGCGTGTGCGCCCCGCCCATCCGCCATCCCTGCCACCTGGGCGTGGACATGGCCACCCGGAGGGAGCTAATAGCGGCCAATAAGAGCATCGACGGCATCAGGGACTTCGTCGGCGCCGACTCCCTGGGATACCTGAGTGTCGACGGGCTGCTGAAGGTCGTCCAGGGGACCAGCGGCGGGTTCTGCGACGCCTGCTTCACCGGCAACTACCCCATACCCGTCCAGCTGGAGATGGACAAGCTGGTGCTGGAACACTCACAGGACCCGGCCTGAGCCTCGATTCCCCCGCGGAACCCCTCTCCCGTACCAGTCCGCGGGGGCGTCCCGCTCCTTGACGCCCATTCCCAGTTGTCCTGTATACTTCTGTGACCGTGAGAAGGGGGGTGTATGCCTTGCCGGGCGGCGAGACCTATCGGTCGGCGGGGGTCGACCTAGAGGCCCTCGATGAGATGAAGGAGAGGATCGGTGCCCTCTCCCGCGTCACCCACAGCCCCCAGGTCATTGGCGCGCCGGGCGGCTTCGCCGGCCTGTACCGCCTGGAGGGCTACAGGCAGCCGGTGCTGGTATCGAGCACCGACGGGGTCGGGACCAAGCTGCGCATCGCCTCCCTCCTGGGCCACCACGAGTCCTTGGGCATCGACCTGGTCAACCTGAACGTGAACGATATCCTCACCAGGGGCGCCAAGCCCCTCTTCTTCCTGGACTACATGTCCATGGGAGACCTGGACCGGCAGCGTACTGACTCCCTGCTGCGGGGCATGGCATGGGCGTGCCGGGAAGCGGGGTGCTCCCTCATCGGAGGTGAAACGGCACAGATGCCCGGCTTCTACACGAAGGACTCCTTCGGCCTGGCGGGCTTCGTAGTGGGCGTCGTGGAGCTGGACGCCATGATCGACGGTTCTCGGACGGCCGAGGGCGACGTGCTGGTAGGCATGCCCTCCAGCGGGCTGCACACCAACGGGTTCTCGCTGGTGCGAAAGGTGTTCGACATCGATGGAGACCCCGCCGTGCTGTACAAGCGCTACGATGAGCTGAACCACACCCTGGGAGAGGCGCTGCTGACTCCCCACCGATGCTACTCCCCTCTGGTGGAGCCGGTGTTGCCCATGATAAACGCCATGGCCCACATCACCGGAGGCGGGCTGATGGAGAACCTGCCGCGGGTCCTGCCTGCGGGGCTGTGCGCCCGCCTGGAGGCGGAGGCTTGGGAGGTGCCCCCGATTTTCGGCATCGTCCAGAGCGAGGGCAACATCGACGACGATGAGATGTTCCGGGTCTTCAACATGGGCCTCGGGATGGTCGCGGCCTGCGCTCCCGACGACGTCCCGGCCGTGGTCGCAGCCACCGAGGGCAGGGTGGTGGGCAAGGTAGTCGGCCAGAGCGGCGAGGCGCGGGTCACCATCGAGTAGGCCGTGTTGGGCGTCCGGCAGCGCATCAGCCCGTGAATCTGCCCGTGAAATCGGAGGAACATTGAAGGCCGTTCTCAGTGTGTACGACAAGACGGGTTTGGTGGAGCTCGCCCGTAAGCTGCACGCCGCCGGCGTCGCGCTGGTGAGCACCGGCGGGACCCACCGCTCCCTCTCCCAGGAGGGCGGCATCTCCGTCCAACAGGTCTCGGACCTTACCGGCTTTCCCGAGATACTGGACGGGCGGGTCAAGACCCTCCACCCGGCCATCCACGGGGGGCTCCTGGCCAGGCGCGACGACCCCGGACACATGGAGGAGATGGCGCGCCAGGGGCTGGAGACCATCGACCTTGTGGTGGTGAACCTCTACCCCTTTGTAGAGACGGTGAGCAAGCCCGGGGTGACCCTGGAGGACGCCCTGGAGAACATCGACATCGGCGGGCCCACCCTCCTCCGGGCCGCCGCCAAGAACTTCCCCTTCGTGACGGTGGTCGTAGACCCCTCGGACTACGGCTGGGTGGCCGAGGGCATCGCAGGGGCGGGCCTGTCCCAGGAGGAGCGCCGGGGCCTGGCCCGAAAGGCCTTCGAGCACGTGTCCCGCTACGACACCGCCGTCGCCCGGTACCTCTCGGAGGACGGCCGCAAGGAAACACCGGACGGCCCCCCCGAGGAGCTGGTGCTCTCCTATCGGAGGCGCCGGCAGCTCAGGTACGGGGAGAACCCCCACCAGGCGGGCGCGCTGTACGTCCCGGCCGAGGGCAACGGCGGGATCGCCCACGCCGAACAGCTCCACGGTCGGGAGCTCTCCTTCAACAACCTGATGGACGCCGACGCCGCCTGGCGGGCCGTCCGCGACTACACCGACACGGCGGTGGCCATCATCAAGCACGCCAACGCCTGCGGCCTCGCCTGCCACTGCGATCAGGCCGAAGCCTATCGCAGGGCCTACTCCGGAGACACCGTTTCGGCCTTCGGAGGCATCGTCGGGTTCAACGGCACGGTCACCGAGGAGACGGCCCGGCAGATGAGCGGCGTGTTCTACGAGGTGGTGGTGGCCCCGGACTACGAACCGGCGGCCCTGGAGGTGCTGAAGAAGAAACGCAACCTCCGGGTCCTGGCGGTCCCTCCATCACCGGGAGACGATGGACGGTTCGACCTGCGGCCGGTTACGGGCGGCCTTCTGGTACAGAGTCCCGACGTGCTGTCCGAGGACGCTTCGGCGTGGAGGTGCGTTACCGCCAGGAAGCCCTCGCCCGAGCATCTAGCGGACCTATCCTTCGCGTGGACCGCCGTCAAGCACATAAGGTCCAACGCCATCGTGGTTGCCAAGGACCGGACCCTGCTGGGCATGGGCGCCGGGCAGCCCAACCGGGTTACCAGCGTCCGTTTGGCCCTGGACCTGGCGGGCGACGCCGCCCGGGGCGGCGTTCTGGCGTCCGACGCCTTCTTCCCCTTCCCCGACAACGTCGAGATGGCCGCCGCCTCGGGCATTGCCACCATAGCCCAGCCCGGCGGCTCCATACGCGACGAGGAGGTCATCAAGGCGGCCGACGACGCCGGCATAGCCATGGTCTTCACCGGCGTGCGTCACTTCAAGCATTAGGCATCCTCGGCCCGCAGAGGGCCGAGGGCTGGACACCCAGGTGTATCGCTGAGGCTGGTTATGGCGACGGTGGACATAGTGATCCCGGTGTACAACGAGGAGCACACGCTGCCCCGCAGTGTCGACACCCTGACAGATTTCCTGCGGGAGAACCTGGAAAACCCGTGGACGGTGACTATTGCCGACAACGGTTCCACCGACGGCACCCCGGGCGTGGGAAAGATGCTCTCCCACAAGTACGACGGGGTGAAGTACGTACATATCCCCGAGAAGGGGAGGGGGAGGGCGCTGCGGTACATGTGGACCGCGAGCGACGCGGACATCGTGAGCTACATGGACGTGGACCTGTCCACGGACCTGTCCCACTTCCCGGAGCTGGTCCGGGCCATCGAGGACGGGGCCCACATCGCCACGGGCAGCCGCTTGGCCAAGGGGGCGCAGGTGACCCGGTCTCTGAAGCGGGAGTTCATCTCCCGCTGCTACAGCGCCCTCTTCCGCCTGATGTTCTTCACGCCCTTCCGCGACGCCCAGTGCGGGTTCAAGGCCCTCCGCCGGGACACGGCCAAGTCTCTGCTGCCCCTGGTCAAAGACAACGGCTGGTTCTTCGACTCCGAAATGCTGATTATCGGAGCCAGAAACGGGTTCCGCATCAGGGAGCTGCCGGTCCGCTGGGAGGACGACCCAGACAGCCGCGTCAGGATCGTCTCGACGGCGTGGACCGACCTGAAGGGTCTACTGAGATTGCGGTTTGGCGGCATCCCCCGGACCGCAGCCGAGGGCGACGGTGGAAACGGAGCGGGCTAGCTGGACTGGGGCTCCAGGCGGATCCGCTTGCCGTCGATTATGATCTTGATGTCCGCACCCGTCTGATTCGAGACGTCGAAGGACATGGCGGGCAGCATGGGAGCAGGACTCAGCTTGATCGCTCCGCTACCCTGGGCCTTGATGACCACCTCTGACCTTGCCATTTTACGCGACCTCCGAGCTGGAGTGGGCCGAAACCGGATATAATATACCACAGCGGCCCTCCGGTAGCGACCGCACTCCGGACCGTGGAGCTCGGTCCCGTCAGGCCCGGTACAGTAAAGACAGTCCCGGTAAAGAAGGAGATGACCATGAAGGCTATTCGGATGCACGAGCAAGGCCCGCCCGATGTGCTCAAGTACGAGGACTGCCCGGACCCCTCGCCGGGGACGGGAGAGGTCGTGGTGGATATCGAGGCCTCCGGCGTCAACTTCCTGGACCTCAACATCCGATCAGGGGCCTATCCGGCCCCGGAGATGCCGTCGGTCCCGGGCCGGGAAGCGGCCGGACGCGTCTCGGCCGTGGGCGAGGGTGTCGAGGACGTGAAGGTCGGGGACGTGGTTGCCTACTGCGGGGTGGTCGGCGCCTATGCGCAGAAGGCAGCCGTCCCAACCAGCGCTCTCATCAAGATGCCCGAGGGGCTGGACGCAACAATGGGCGCCGCCGTCCTGCTCCAGGGCATGACCGCCCACTATCTGGCCTACGGCACCTATCCGTTGAAGCAGGGTGACTCCTGCCTGGTCCACGCCGGGGCCGGGGGCACCGGGGCGCTCTTGGTCCAAATGGCCAAACGGGCGGGGGCCCGGGTCTTTACGACCGTCTCCACCGACGAGAAGGCGGCCATCGCTCGGGAGGCCGGCGCCGACCACGTCATCATCTATACCCGCGACGACTTCGAGGAAGCCGTCAAAGAGGTCACCGGCGGAGCGGGACTCCAGGTCGTGTACGACTCCGTGGGCAAGACCACCTTCGAGAAGAGCATGAAGTGCCTAGGGCCCAGGGGATACATGGTGCTGTTCGGCCAGGCCAGCGGACCCGTCCCGCCAATGGAGCCCGCCAGGCTGGGCGCGGGCTCCCTGTTCCTGACCCGGCCGAGCCTTACCGACTACACCGAGACCCGCGAGGACCTGGTACAGAGGGCGACGGACGTCCTCGACTGGACCAGATCGGGAGAGCTCAAGGTCCGGATCGGGGCCACCTTTCCCCTGGCCGAGGCCGCCGAGGCCCACCACCACATGGAGAGCCGCCGGTCCACGGGAAAGCTGGTGCTGGTGCCCTAGGGAGGCCCGGCGGCCTAGGAGCCGTAGGCGTCTCGGAACCCACTGGCCAAGGGCTCCACGATCCTGCCACCCATGCGCCCGGCGGCCATCTTCAGGCCCTCCTCGGCGAAGCGCAGGTCCTGGGACATGATCTCCTCCGGCGATGTCCGTGCCAGCTTCCCGGCGTACTCCTCCAGGAAGCGGTCCATCTCATGGGCCTTCAGGCCCATACGCTTCAGGACCCGGTACATGGGAAGCGTCCGGACGAAGTTGTACACGTCCTGGCGCTCCAGGACCGGATGCCGGTCCAGCAGTACCGACACTCCGAAGTCTATGAGCCTGCATCCGCCCCCTGGCTCGATGATCAGGTGGGACCTGCCCGCCGGGTCGGAGAGGGTGGCGTCGTTATAGTAGACCCGACGCCGGTGCAGCCGGGCCAGGATACCACCCAGGGCGGCCCCGGCGCGGTACATGGAGTCGTCGCAGATGTCCTCGGGGGCCATTTCGGTAAAGAACGCCCCCGCGACACGCTCCTCGGTCAGGTATCCCTCCAGGGACGCGTACTGCATGGGGCCCGCCCCCATCTCGGCGCCGATGGCGGCGACCTCCCCTTCCCGGCAGCTCTGCAGCGGCTTTACGACCAGCCCGCGGTCCTCGAACTCCAGCATGGCGACGCGACCACGCCCCCGGCCCGCCATGGTCATGGGGGGCTGGGCGCCGTCGACGTAGATGCGCCGGTACAACTCGGGAAAGAACCCGTAGATGGAGTAGGTCTCCAGAATGGGGTCCTGGCGCAGCTTCTCGTGCAGGTCGGGCTGGGAGGACCTCAGGCCCTGGAATGGCGCCATGGGGGGAGGCGGGGCGTCCCGGCCGCCTTGGGCGGCCTCGACATGTCCGGAAATGGCGCCCCGGACCAGCTCCAGCTCCTGATCGGTGTAGATGTCGCCTCCCCGGATCGGAGTCGTGTCAGTCGTGGGCGGTTCGGCTATAGGGCCGTTCGGCTATAGGGCCGTTCGGCTATAGGGAGGGAGGTAGCCCGGCCTGTACTCCCGCTCCTCCCAGCCGTCGCCCTTGTCGTCCCACAAATGGGGCAGCGTGACGACGGCCCCGGGCCTGGTCATCGTCTCCAGGGCCCCGAGCGCGTCCGTAAGGATGCTCCGCTGCAGCGCCGGGTCGTGGGGCTTGCCCGTCTGGTGCCCCAGGGGGAAGTTGACGAACACGGACCTGGGCGGCTTCACCGCCCGGGTGATGTCCAGGGCCGAGCTCATGCACAGGGTCGGGATTCCAGCCTCCTCCACGGCCCGGGCTACCAGCCCCACGGACTGGTGGCAGACGGGTCAGACGGGCACCAGAAGAAACAGGTCGACCCCGGCCCCTGCTACGCTGTCCACCACCTGGGGCACGAGATCGTTCCGGACCCTTCTCGTGGAGTAGATGCCTCCCATGCAGGTGTAGGCGGGGTCCGCCAGCTCTCCGATGACCCCCTCCGTCTCCAGCTCGCGCATGCGCTCGATGGGGAACACGCAGTTGGGGTCGGCGGCGGCGTCCTCTGTGCGGTATCCGAAATGGGAGACCCGCAGGTCCTCGACCCTCGCGTTCTTGGGCACCCTCCGTATGGATGTGTCGTCCCTGTAGTGGAAGGGCTTCTGGTCCACGTGATGGACGCCGCCCGAGCTGAGCAGGGCCACCCTGCAGCGGTCCACTGGCTTGGTCAAAGGCGTCCAGGGGGCGTCGCCGCTCACCACCCACCGGTACGGCGGCATGTCGGCGTACATCTCGCGGGTCCTGGGAATGTAGGCTATGGGTGACACGGCGCCTCTCGAATATTAGCCGTTGCCTGTGCCCGGGGCGTTGCTGGGGTGCGGCTCCGCGACCGGATCCATACGCCTCCCCCCCTTCAGAAAGGATACCACAACTCCCACCACCAGCAAGCTGGCCAGCATCAGGCAGGCCGTGCGCATTCCCGCGGTGAAGGCGGCGGGGGCGTCGGCCACCGCGTCCAGGCTGGGCGTCTGGCCCATGGACGCCATGGTCGCCGTGACGATGGCCGTGGACATGGCGATGCTGGTCACGTTGGCCGAGTTTCGCACCAGGTTCAGGAGGGCGGAGACGACGCCGTACCTGCCGAGCGCCACGGTGCTCAGGATGGAGCTGTTGTTGGGGGAGTTGAAAGTGCCCATGCCGCCGCTGGTCAGGACCATCCCCGTCATCACCGTCCACAGCGGCGTAGTCTCGTCGATGCGGGACAGGAGGAATAGGCCGCCGGTGATGAGCAACAGGCCGGCCACGTTGAACGGCCTGAACCCGTACCGGTCGGACAGCCGGCCGCTGATGGGCCCCAGGATGATGAAGCAGAGGGCGTTGGGCATCATTATCAACCCGACCTGGGCCGGGCTGTATCCAGCCACGGTCTGAAGATAGAAGGGCATGAGGAAGATCAGTGAGGACGTCCCCATGAAGGCGATGAACCCGGCGGCGGCGCCCATGGAGAAGAGCCTGACCTTGAACAGCCTGAGCTCCAGCATGGGGTTGGGGGACCGGAGCTCCCACCAGATGAAGGCGCCCAGGAGCACCACGAAGGCGATCATACCGAGGGCTACGACGGGAGAGTCCCAGCCCGACCGCGGGCCGCTGGTCATCGCCGACAGGAACACCACCAGCACCCCCGTGGACAGGGCGGCCCCCGGCCAGTCGAACCGGTCCCGAGTCCCGGCCTGCTGAAGCCGGCCCTTGTCCAGGATGGCGAAGGCAGCCGTCAACGCCGCCATGGCCCCCAGGGCGTTGGCGTAGAACACCCACTCCCAGCCCAGGTTGCTCACCAGCAGCCCGCCCAGGGCCGGCCCGGTTATGGACCCCGTGCCCACGACGCTGACGTGGGAGCCCAGCGCCTTCCCCCGCTCCTCCGGTCCAAAGGTCGACGTGGTTATGGCCATGCCCGTGCCCTGGACCATGGCGGCGCCGCATCCCTGGAGAACGCGGGACAGGATCAGCGTAACGATGTGGCCCGAGGTGGCGGCAACGGCGGCGCCGATGACGAAGAGGACGAATCCCGACAGGTACACCTGCTTGCGGCCGATGACGTCGGACAGGCGTCCCATGGGCAGCAGGAGGGCGCTGATGGTCAGGGCATATCCGACCACGACCCATTGCACGGTGGGGAGGTCCGTGTCGAAGTGGGCGGCGATGGTGGGAAGGGCTACGTTGAGGCTGCCGTGGTCGACGACGGAGGTGAAGGTGCCCAGGCCGACGGCGCCAAAGACCCACCACTTGTATCGAGGGCTGTGGACCAGGGCTCCGCGCAACGGGGCGGCCCCGTCTTTACCGCAGCCGCGGGATGACCCGCTGGCAAAACAGACGGAGAGAGTTGAGGACACGCTCCCGGGGAATCTGCCCGCCGACGTTCATCTCGGCTATAACCCCGGAAAGGTTCAGCTCCTCCGTGATCTCCCCAATCCTGTCGGCCACCGACTCCGGGCCTCCATAGGCCACCCGGTCCCGAAGAAGGTCCTCGTAGGTGATGTTGGCGAGGCGCCGGCCCCTTTCGGCCCGCTCTTTGGAGGCGCCGGCTTCGGTAGCCGTCCTGACGAAGTTCTCCGCCAGCCGCCGGTAGGAGCCCATGGTGCTCTCCTCGGACTCGGAGACGGCCCCCTCGTCGGTCTCGGCCACGTACACGGGCATCCGCAGCAGCACGTCTCCCTCGCCGGGATGCCCGGCCTCTCTCCAGGCCTCTCTGTACCTGCTGATGTGGTCCGCCAGCTCCGGGCGGTCCATGCCCCTCAGGCCGACGAACACGTTCTGGCCCAGGGCGCCCACCCGGGGGAAGGTGTCCGCCGTGGTGGCGGCGACCCGTATCGGCGGATGGGGCTGCTGGTAGGGCTTGGGCAGCACGCATACATTGTCGTACTTGTAGTACCGGCCGTCGTAGGAGAACCTGTCGTTGGTCCAGGCCCTGATGATCACGTCCAGGCACTCCTGGAACCGGGCGCGGCTCTCCTCATAGGGAATGCCGTAGCCCTGGTACGCCCGGGCGAAGCCGCTGCGTCCGACGCCGAAGTCGAAGCGGCCCTGGGCGACGTTGTCGACGGTGGCCGCCTCTTCGGCCATGCGTACCGGGTGGTTCAGGGGCAGTACGCTCACCGCCATGCCAACCCGCAGCCGCTTGGTGCGGGCGGCGATGGCGCTGGCCATGATGAGGGGCGCGGACACGATGGAGGGAACACCCACGCCCATAGGGTCCAGCCGGCTCCTGGGAGCGGCAAAATGCCTCTCGGCCAGCCAGACGCCGTCCAGACCCAGGTCCTCGCCGGCGTCCACCTGGTCGAAGGCCTCCTGGAACGCTTCCACCTGGGTGGCGCCCTCCCGGTAGTCACACTCCATCACAAGGCCGAAGTGCATGGAGAGCCCCCTTGGACCTGCAGGGAGCGGACTACCCGAAGGGGTCCCTTCCGGGTACGCCGGCCCCCATGAACGGTCGAATTCGTAGCGACAGTAAAGCACAAAGCTCCATCACCGTCAAGAAAACCGGTGGCGGGCAGTGCCTCGGGCCGAGTCCATGTCCCGGAGCATGAAGGCCCCTTGCCGAACTCACGGCCGGCCTGGCTACGCGCCAAATTGATGGCCAAGCGCCGGTCAATGTGTAGTGCGCCCCATCCATCCGGACCGCCGCCCGAGGGGAGAGTCTGCGAGCATCCGGCCATCCCCCTCGTGCCGTGTTATACTGGCATCCCAGACTACCGGGGAGGGTCATCGTGGCGATTCGCAAGCGCATCGGCATTATGGTGCCGGCGACCAACACCACCGTGGAGCCCGACTTCCACCGCATTGCCCCTCCGGGGGTCACGATACACAGCCAGCGGCTGTGGCTCACCAACGCCGGCACGGGCAAGGAAGCCATGGACCAGATGAACGACCAGCTCGAGGAGGGCGCCCGCCGCCTGGCCCAGGGCAAGGTGGAGGTGGTGAACATGACGGGCACCACCAACAGCTTCTACAGGGACCTGGCGTGGAGCGACGAGATGGAGCGCATCATGTCCCGGGGGGCCGGGGGCATCCCCGCGGTGGCCACCAGCCCGTCGGTGGTCCGCGCCCTGACCTACTTCGGGGCCAGGAAGATCTCCGTGGCGACGCCTTACCCCGATTGGAACAACGGCCGCCTGAAGATTTACTTCGAGTCGGCAGGCTTCGATGTGCTGAACGTGGAGGGGGAGCCCTGGGCCTCCAAGGCCGGGGCCCAAGGCATCAACGACCAGGACCCCGAGGTCATCGTGGACTTCGCCTCCGGGGTCTGCAGGGATGAGGCCGACGTGCTGTTCTGCCCCTGCACCGCCTGGCGCTCCATGGAGGCCGCGGCAGAGCTGGAGCAGCGCCTGGGAAGGCCCGTGGTCACGGCGGTCCAGGCCACGGCGTGGAGGACCTTCCGCAAGGCGGGCATCACCCAGTCCATCCGCGGAAACGGGAGCCTGCTGGAGCTGATGCCACCCGTGGATGACTGACGGGCATGACGGGAGGGGTCCCGTAACAACGCGCCGGACCTGGTGAAACGATGCTGGCAGGAGGTCTCCCATGGCAATCCGGAAGCGCATAGGCATCATGATGCCCACCACCAACACCACCGTGGAGCCCGACTTTCACCGGGTGGCTCCCCCCGGCGTGACCATTCACAGCCAGCACCTGTGGCTCACCACCCACGGGTTCGGCCCCGACGAGATCCGGGAAGCCATGGACCGGATGAACGATGAGCTGGAGGAGGGCGCCCGGCACCTCGCCCAGGGAAAGGTCGAGGTCGTCAGCATGGTGGGCACCACCAACAGCTTCTACCGCGACCTGGCGTGGAGCGACGAGATGGAGCGCATCATGTCCCAGGGAGCCGGTGGGCTGCCCGCGGTGGCCACCAGCCCCTCCGTCGTACAGGCCCTCAAGTTCTTCGGCGCCAAGAAGATATCCGCCGCCACCCCCTATCCCGATTGGAGCAACGAACGCCTGAAGCTGTACTTCGAGTCGGCGGGCTTCGACGTGCTCAACGTGGAGGGCGAGCCCTGGGCCTCCAAGGCCGGAGCCCAGCGCATGAACGACCAGGACCCCGAGGCCATCGTGGACTTCGCCTCCAGGGTGTGCCGGGACGAGGCCGACGTCCTGTTTTGCCCCTGCACGGGGTGGCGGGCCTTCGAGGCCGCGCCCGAGCTGGAGCAGCGCCTTGGGAAGCCCGTGGTCACCGCGGTCCAGGCCACGGCCTGGCGCGTCTTCCGCAAGGCGGGCATCACCCAGCCCATCGCCGGAAACGGACGCCTCCTGGAGCTGATGCCACCCATCGAGGACTGAAGCCGCAGTCGTAAGCTGCCGCCGGCGCCCTGAACATCCCAGCAACGCAACCCCGTCGGGGGCGATGGCGGCTTGCGCCTCCAAGAGCCCGGCAGCCCTCTTCCGCATGGCCCTCAGCTTGCGGCATGTACCCTGCCTCACCATTCTACGATATTCGTACGCTTCGCCCTTGCAATTCCAAGTCCCGTCTGCTTTTCCTCAATCCTTGCGAGTCATAGTTTTCCAATTGACAAATCAATCTGGCTTATGCTAAATTCCCCAGAACGTCTTGAGGGACGAGGCAAGACCGATGATTCCCCCCGCGGAGGTGCTCCCTTGTCATACCGGACCATTCTGAAAGGAAGATACCTGCTGGTCGCGCCGGTGCTGGCCCTGCTGTTAGCCATGGCCTGCGGCGGCGAGGACCCCACGGCGACGACGGCCCCCGAAGCCACCATGGCTCCCGAGGCTACCATGGCCCCCGAGGCTACCATGGCCCCTGAGGCTACGCCCGTACCCACGGCCGCGCCCACAACCGCGCCCGTGGAGGCCCCCGATGCGATGATGCCGAAGCTGGGCGGCAAGCTGACGGTGGCGTTGAACAGCTTCGGCAACGAGGACATGAACCCCAACAACGCCGGCAAGATCTACGGTCTGGCCATCGGGGCCCACGCCGCCGACTTCATGATGGGCATCGAGGAGGACAACACCCTCACCAACGCCTGGGGCTGGTCCGAGTCCTGGGAGCAGATCGCCGGCGACACGTGGGACTTCCACATCCGGCAGAACATGGTGGACCACGACGGCGTCGAGGTCACCGCCGAGGACTGCGTGTGGATCACCCACCACTGGGCCACCGACCTGGCCAACCAGCCCGGAGGCGCCATCAGCCCCGGCTGGCAGAGGCAGATATTCAAGAGCTCCGAGGCCCTGGACAAGTACCACTGCCGGGTATACACCAAGCAGGACTACGCCTTCATGTGGAATATCATCCCTCCCATAGGCGGCGCCGACCTGTACGCCTGGCCCGAGCGGGGCTGGGTCGACCTGGCCGGCGGGGACGTGGACAGGTTCGACGAGGTGGGCGCCCCCATGACCGGGTTCGTCGACTACATAGAACGGGAGGTCGGCAACTACGTCCGCCATGAGAGGTTCGAGGACTACTACGCCGACGAGGAGTTCCACTTCAAGTTCAGGGAGATGGAGGTCATAGTGGCCTCCGAGGACGCTCCGCGCCTGGCCCTCGTGGCCTCGGGAAAGGCGGACCTCGCCAACAGCTCCGGCCCCTACGTGGAGGAGATCCGGGAGCAGGGCATGAGGGTGGACGGTCCTGAGAACGTGGACGTGGTCTATCTGAGCCTGTACGAGACCCAGGACCCCAACCACTGCACCAGCAAGGTGGAGGTCCGCAAGGCCATGAACCTGGCGGTGGACCAGGAGGCCGTCGTCAACGGCATCTGGGCTCCCGGGACGGCCACCAGGGCCATCAGCCCCTTCTCGACCTTCTACGACGAGAGCCACAACCCGCTGCTACAGCCCTACCCCTACGACCCCGACGAGGCGAGGCGTCTCCTTGAGGAGGCCGGCTGCGCGGGCTTCGAGTTCGAGGGATTCGGGTACTCCTGGGCCGCCGGCCCCGAGATGGCGGACATGGTCGACGCCGTGGTGACCTACCTGCAGGGCGTCGGCATCAACGCCAGGTACACCCCGCTGGACTGGACCGCCAACGTGGACAAGGTCAACGCGGGCCAGATGAGCTCCGAGTACACCATCGCATCCGGCGGCGCCCACTGGCAGCTTGCGGCCAGGAACTTCGGAGAGAAGATCCGGGTCCACGGGCTGTGCCGCTCCCACGGCGGCGGCGTCTGCAACCTGGACGACCAGGAGTACTGGGAGGACGTGTACCTCTCCTACGCCGCTATGACGGACAAGGAGGCGCGAATCAAGTTCGCCCAGGAAAAGGCCAAGGAATTGTACGACGGGTACTTCGGGGTCCCCATCGCCCTGCGCAGCGGTATATGGGCTATCAACGCCAACACCATCTGCGGCGAGTGGCACCCCATCGACGGCACTCCCTCCCACGTGATGTTCAACACGCTTATACCCTGCGAGACCTCGTAAGGTACTGGCAGACAGGCATCGGGAGACAGAAGGAGTCCCCGCCGGCCCGGCGGGGACTCCTTCCTTTTCCCCTGCGCTTCCCAAAATTCAGGCCCAAATTCGGGCCAGACTTAGGATTGACAAAGCAATCTCGCTTGTGATAGATTTCTCCAAGTTTTGCCAGAGACCGGATCTATAGGTGGAGGTGACACTTTGTCATACCGGACCATTCTGAAGGCCAAATACATCCTTTTCGCCCCGCTGCTGGCGCTGTTGCTGGTGGCGATGGCCTGCGGCGAAGAAGAGGAACCGACGACGGCTCCCGAGGCCACCATGGCCCCCGAGGCTACCATGGCTCCTGAGGCCACCATGGCTCCTGAAACCGAAGCCACCATGGCCCCCGAGGCTACCGCCGTACCCACGGCAGCTCCTGAGGCTACGACCGAGGCGATGCCCGACATGATGGAGCCCGAGCTGGGCGGCACGCTCAGGGTGGCGCTGAACACCTTTGACAACGAGATCATGGACCCCCACGTGGCCGGGAAGAACATCGGCCTGTACGTCTTCAACCACTCCCAGGACTACCTCATGGGCCTCGAGGTGGACAACACCCTCAGCAACGCCTGGGGCTGGGCCGACGACTGGGAGATGGTGGACGGCTCCACGTGGGACATCACCATGAAGCAGGATATCATCGACCACGACGGCGTGAACATCACCGCCGAGGACTGCCAGTGGAACATGGACCGGCTGTCCACCGACCCGGCGGCCGTCGGCGGCTACAACGTCTTCTCCGGTACGATGACCAATATCTACGAGAGCACGGAGATACTGGACACCTACAAGTGCCGGATCCACCTCACTCAGGACTACGCCTTCATGTTCAACGTCCTCCCGCCCATAGGCGGCTCGGACGGGTACTTCTTCCCCAAGCATTCCTGGGTGGACAACGGCGGCACCCCCGAGGGATGGGCGGCTGCCGGCTACGGCGGGACCGGTTTCACCGACATGAAGGAGCACGCCCTCGGCCGGTTCGTGCGGCACGAGCGGTTCGACGGCTACTACGGCGACGAGGAGTACCAGTTCAAGTTCAGGGAGATGGAAGTCGTCCTCTCCGCCGAGGATGCGCCCCGTCTGGCCCTTGTAGCCACCGGCGCAGCCGACATCGCCAACATGTCCGGGCCCTATGTCGAGGAGATACGGGCAGCCGGGCTGGAGGTGGACGGACCCAAGGCGGTGGACGTGGTCTATCTGGGAATCTACCAGACCTTCGACCCCGGCCACTGCACCAGCAAGCTCAACGTGCGGAAGGCCATGAACCTTGCAGTGGACGCCGAGGCCATCCGGGCGGGCATCTGGCCTCCCGGCATCGTGCTCCCTGGCATCACCGCCTTCAGCAGCCCCCAGGACGAGAGCTGGAACCCGACTCTCGCCCCCTACGGCTACGACCCCGAGGAGGCCAAGCGGCTTCTTGCGGAGGAGGGCTGCGAGGGGTTCCGGTTCGACGCCTACGGGTATGACTTCGCCGCCGGCCCCGAGATGGCCGACATGGTGGACGCCATCGTCACCTCGGCATCGACGCCAGGTTCACGCCCATCGACTGGGCCGCCAACTCCCAGAAGGTACGGAACCTGGAGTTCAGCTCGGAGGATGGTCCCGCCTCGGGCGGCGCCCACTGGCAGCTTGGCGGAAGGAACTTCGCCGACAAGATCCGAGTCCACGGGCTCTGCGGGCCCCAGGGCGGAAGCGTATGCAACCTCCCCGACCCCGAGCTGTGGAAGACCCGGTACCTGGAGTACGCCTCCATCATGGACAGGGACGAGCGAGTAGCGCTTGCACAGGAGATGAGCCAGGAGCTGTACGAGTTGTATGTAGGCGTACCCATCGCCCTGCGCAACGCGGTCTGGGCGCTGGACCCGAAGACCATATGCGACGACTGGAAACCCATCGACGGCACGCCCGCGCACACCATGTTCAACACCCTGGTCCCGTGCGAGACCTCGTAAAGTACTAACAAGTACCCGTCAGGAGATCCCAGGAAGCCCCCGCCGGCCGGCGGGGGCTTCTTCTCTTTCCACCGCCGTGCCCGTCTTCGAGTGGCTTCGTCTCAATCCTCTTTCGGGCCCAAGCTTCCAGTTTGACAAACCAATCGGCCTTGTGATAGATTTCGCCAAATGCCTCGCGAAAGCAGGTATTCTTTGCGATTGGAGGTGTTCCCTTGTCATATCGAAGCATTCTGAAAGGCAGATACGCGCTGTTCGCGCCGCTGATGGTGCTGCTGCTCGTAGCCATGGCCTGCGGAGACGCAGACGCAGAGCCGACGATGGCTCCCGCCACCATGGCTCCCGAGGCCACCATGGCCCCAGAGGCCACCATGGCCCCAGAGGCTACCATGGCTCCCGAGGCCACCATGGCTGCGGAGCCTACGGCCGTGCCCACGGCGGCGCCGACGGCCGCGCCCACGACGCCCTCCGTTTCCGGGCCCAGGCTGGGCGCCAAGCTTACCGTGGCGATCAACAGCTTCGACAACGAGATCATGGACCCCCATTATGCCGGTAAGAACGTGGGGATGTTCTCCTTCAACCACGCCCATGACTTCATGATAGGAGTGGAGGTGGACAACACCCTCAGCAACGCCTGGGGCTGGGCCGACTCCTGGGAGCAGGTCGACGGCAGCACCTGGGACATCGACATCCGGAAGGGCATGCTCGACCACGACGGCGTGGAGATCATGGCCGAGGACGGCATCTGGAACGTGACCCGGTGGGCCTCCGAGGAGATCGCCGGCGGGTATAACGCCGTGTCCGGCGGGTGGAGGAACATCTTCAAGGACGCGGAGGCGCTGGACTCCCACAAGTTCCGAATCAACCTGCTCCAGGACTACGCCTTCGTGTTCAACATTATCCCGCCCATAGGCGGCGCGGACATGTACGTCTTCCCCAAGCACTCGTGGGTGGACAACGGCTCGAACGCCGAGGGGTGGGAGGAGGCCGGCTACACGGGGACCGGCTTCGTCGACATGGTGGACCGCAAGCTTGGTCAGTGGGCCCTCCACGAGCGGTTTGACGACTACTACGGAGACGAGGAGTTCCACTTCAAGTTCAGGGAGATGGAGATCCTGTTGTCCGCCGAGGAAGCCCCTCGCCTGGCCCAGGTAGCGACGGGCGCGGTTGACATCGCCAACATGTCCGGCCCCTACGTCGAGGAGATAAGGGCCGCCGGACTGACGGTGGACGGTCCCAAGGCCGTGGACGTGGTCTATCTGGGAATCTACCAGACCTTCGATCCCGGCCACTGCACCAACAAGCTCAACGTGCGGAAGGCCATGAATCTGGCGGTGGACGCCGAGGCCATCCGGGCGGGCATCTGGCCCCCGGGACTGGTCTTGCCGGGCATCACCGCCTTCACCAGCCCCCAGGACGAGAGCTGGAATCCGACCCTCACCCCCTACGGCTACGACCCCGAGGAGGCCAAGCGGCTTCTTGCGGAGGAGGGCTGCGAAGGGTTCCGGTTCGACGCCTACGGGTATGACTTCGCCGCCGGCCCCGAGATGGCCGACATGGTGGACGCCATCGTCACCTACCCCCATAGACTGGGCCGCCAACTCCCTGAAGGTAAGGAACCTGGGCTTCAGCTCGGAAGACGGGCCTGCCTCCGGCGGCGCCCACTGGCAGCTTGGCGGACGGAACTTCGGCGATAAGATCCGAGTCCACGGGCTCTGCGGACCCCAGGGCGGCAGCGTATGCAACATCCCAGACCCGGAGCTATGGAAGGAGCACTACCTGGGATACGCCGCCATAATGAACAAGGAAGAGCGAGTCGCGCGCGCCCAGGAGCTGAGCAAGGAGCTGTACGATCTGTACGTGGGCGTGCCCATCGCGCTGCGCAACGCGGTTTGGGCCATAGACCCCAAGACGATCTGCAGCGACTGGCAGCCCATCGACGGGACCCCATCGCACACCATGTTCAATACCCTGGAGCCCTGCGATAGCGCGCTGGAATAGCCCGCTCCGGGCGTGACGGTACAAGGGACGTGGGGGCCCTCGACGTTTCCCGGGCTCGGCACGGCGTGAAGGCCGACTGCCCGCGTCACGGGAGACCGGACTTGACGGCTTCCGGGCTTTGGGCTAGATTCTGTACACGTACATCCGACCTGGAGTCCGCCATGCCCATATATGAATACGTGTGCTCATCCTGCCAGTTCAAGTTCGACCGGCTGCAGTCCATCGGGCAAGATGGCGCCGACTGCGACCGCTGCGGTCAGCCCGCCAGGCGGGCCATCTCCCTGTTCGCGTCCTTCTCAGCGGGAGACGATGGCTCGCTGAGCCCGATGCCGGGCATGGGCGGCTGCGGGTGCGGCGGTGGCGCCTGCGCGTGCGCCGGGGGCTAGGGCCTCACGCCGGGTGTTGGGCCGTTGGACGCTCCCTGCGGCGCTCCTGCCATCTACCGAGGAGCCGCACGGCAGCCACGGACCCCAGAAGCAGCACGGCCAGGCCCACGGTGACGAAGGCGACGAACATCGTCGCATCGAACCAGAAGCCCTGGGGAAACATCATGACCAGGAAGTCCCGGCGAGGGTCCAGCATCCAGAAGTCGTTGGAGAAGCTGACCTCGTGGAAGAAGAGGAACAGGGAGTCGAAGCCCGTCACCGATAGCAGGCCCACCAGCACCACCACACCCACCGTCAGCCCGGCTCCCCACACCACGCCGCGGGTGACCTGGGGACCGACGGCCCTGCCCCTGAGACGCAACCCCAGGCAGAGGAATGCCAGCAGGTACAGGGCTGCCGCGGCGCCCACGCCGTAGACCCCCCAGATCAGCCGCTTCACGTCGTGCATGTGCAGCACTTCCCGGTGGTTGAACAGGTCCCGCTCCTCCCCGAAAATCCTGGTGCGCACGTCCAGGGGCTCGCGGGTGGAGTTGAAATAGCCGCGAATCTCTTTCGCCGCCACCACCAGGTCCTCCCGCTCGATCCCGGTGACCAGGGGCACGTCGTAGGTGTCGAAGCCGTGCTCGTACAGGCGGATCTCGTTCACGGCCCAGGTCACGCTGGCGCATATCAGCAGCAGCGGCACGGCAGCCGCGAACAGGACAACGGGCAGGCGCCGCATCCCCGCGCGCAGAAAAACCTCGAACATGGGTATACGTTAGCACAATTCCCATAGGGCCCGCATCGTTTGCCCGTGGGCTCCCGGCGGCCATATAATGCGGTCGAACGCCTACCGGGAGTCGTCAAATGAGCAACGGTCCGTCGCATTTCCAGGATCTGGTGGGGATAGTGGAGCGGTTGAGGTCTCCCGGAGGCTGCCCGTGGGACCTGGAGCAGACCCACGGGTCCCTGAAACGCCACCTTCTGGAGGAGGCCTACGAGGTGATGGAAGCCATCGATGCCGGCGACCCATCCAGGCTCCAAGAGGAGTTGGGCGATCTCCTCGTCCAGGTAGTATTCCACGCTCAGATGGCCCGGGAAGCGCGGGACTTCGACGTGGAGGACGTGGTCTCCAAGGTGTCCGACAAGCTGGTCCGACGCCACCCTCACGTCTTCGCGGACTCCGCGGCCTCGGACGCCCGAGAGGTGGAGCTGAACTGGGAGCGGCTGAAGGAGGCGGAGAGGGGCCACAGGTCCCCGGTGGAGGGCATCCCCAGGGCGCTGCCCGCCCTCTCTCATTCCCAGCTCATGCAGGACCGGGTGTCCAAGGCGGGCTTCGAGTGGGAGGACGTTTCGGGGGTGCTGGACAAGGTCGCCGAGGAGGCCGGCGAGCTGGTGCACGCTCCGACGGACGAGGAGCGGGCCAAGGAGTTCGGCGACCTCCTCTTCGTGATGGTCAATCTCGCCAGATGGCTGAACATCCAGGCCGAGGACGCGCTGCGGCAGGCCAACGACCGCTTTCGCGGACGGTACCTCACCATGGAGCGCCTGGCCTCGGACCGGGGCCTCGACTTCCACAACATGCCCATGGACGCCAAGGAAGAGCTCTGGCAGGAGGCGAAGGGGATAACCCGGACTTAGGCCCTAGCTCGCATCCCTGGGACCGCGGGAGGGCCCCGCGAAGGGAGTCGGCGCGACGTAGTACAGCCCGCCGGCCATGAGACGCTCCAGCTCGGAGACCAGGCCTTCCCCGACCCCGGGGCCGCCGATGCGTCCGGTGAACCGCTCCAGGAGCCCACGCCTCGGCCGGACCCACACCGGCCGGCGGCCCGTCCTTCCCATCTCCGCCGCCGTATTCAGGGCCGAGTCGAAGTCGCCCAGGTCGTCCACCAGCCCCCGCTCCAGGGCGCCCCGGCCGGTGAACACCTCTCCGGTGGCCAGCTCCCGGGCCCGTTCCGGCTCCATGCCCCGCTCCCGGGCCACCACGCCCACGAAGTTGTCGTATATCTCGCTGATAAGGCCGTCCAGCTTGCCTTCTTCCTCAGGGGTCGGGGCCCGCCAGAAGGCGCCCATGTCCTTGAGCCGTCCGCCCTTATGGACGGAGAAGCTCACACCCAGCTTCTCCAGTAGCTGCTCCAGAACCGGTCTCAGGTAGATGACTCCGATGGACCCCACCAGCGAGGTGGGCAGGGCGACGATCCGGCTGGCCCCGCAGGCGATGTAGTAGGCGCCCGAGGCCCCGGTCCCCCTGATGTAGGCCACCACGGGCTTCGCCTCCCTGACCCTCGCCAGGCTGCGATAGAGGAGCTCGGACCCGCTGGCGGTGCCTCCCGGTGAGTCTATCTCGACCACGACGGACTTGAACCGCCGGTCGCGCCGCACGGCGTCCAGGATGCGGGAGTACACCGGCACGCGCAGTGCGCCGCCTATCATCCCGTACATCTCCACCACGCCGATGCCGGAGCGCCTCAAGAAACGCAGGGCCATGGCCTTCTCCCACCAAGCTTGGTCCGTCTCTTCGCTGTGGCCGAGGGGGCAGCCCCTAACCTGGCTCTCAGGCCAGACCCCGAGGTGTGATCTGGAAGGGCGGGGTCAGCACGGGCATGGGCACGTCGATGACCACGGGAGCGTCCGCCTTGAGGGCGTCCCGAAGGGCGCCGCCGAGCTCCGCCGGCCCGCCCAGCTTGACCCCGACGGCGCCGAAGGACTCGGCCATCCGCGCGAAGTCCGGGTTGTGAAAGCGTGTGCCGTGCTCCCTCCCCCCGAACCGGGTCTGCTGATCGGAGAGAGAGGCGCCGTAGGAGCCGTTGTTGAACACCAGGGACACCAGGTTCGCCCTCTCCTGGACGGCGGTGGTCAGGTCGGGCACCCCGTACATGAAGCCCCCGTCGCCGCAAAGGGCCACCACCTGCCGGTGCGGGTTGCCTATCTTTGCTCCGACGGCGGTGGGAAATGAGAAGCCCAGGGTGGCGAAGTAGGACGAGGTCAGGTAGGAGTGGGGCCTGAGCACCGGGAAGGCCAGGTAGCTCCAGTAGCCCACGTCGGTGGTGCCGGCCACCACGATGGCGTCGTCCTCCAGCTCCCGGCGCAGTGTCTCGATGATCTCGACCTGAAGGGGGGCCATGCCCTCGATCTCCCGGTACGTGTCATCCTTTATGGCCGCCAGCTCGGCGGGAGACCATTCGCTGGAGCCGCCTTCCAGCTTCTGCAGGAGGGCGCGCAGACCGACCTTGGAGTCGGCGACTATCCCCACGCTGGTGGCGTGGTTGCGGCCCAGCTCTTCGGGGTCCGCGTCGATGTGTATGAGCTTCTGGTGGGGCTGGAAGGCCCAGGACACCTTTGGCGTAAGGTGCAGCCGGCTTCCCACCGCCAGTATCACGTCGCACTGCGGCAGGGTCCTTTGGCCGGGCCCGTGCCCGGAGTAGAAGGTCCCCAGGGACAGGGGGCTCGTTTCGGGAATGATCCCCTTTCCCTGGTGCGTGGTGATCACCGGAGCGTTGAGGGCGTCGGCAAGCTCCGCGACCTCGTGGGAGGCGTCGCCGCGTATGGCGCCCCCGCCCGCCCAGATGAGGGGACGGCGGGCATTGGCCAGCAGGTCGGCGGCCTCCTGGATCTTCGAGGGGTCCGGGGGCTGCCCGGGGAACACCTCGGCCTCGGGCAGCTCGGCGTCGCCTTGGCGGGGGAGCACGTCCCAGGGGACCTCCAGCTCCACGGGGCGAGGCCTGCCGGTACCCAGCCGACGCATGGCCTCGTGCACGCCCTCGGGAATGGCCTCGACGCTCATTATCCGACTGCACCACTTGGTTATGGGCCGGAACACGTCCTGCAGGTCCTCCACCTCGTGGAGGGCGCCCCGCTCCTTGCCGAGGTTGTAGCTCTCGATCTGGCCGCAGATGAGCAGGACCGGCGAGGAGGTGGCGTAGGCCGTGCCCAGGCCGGCGGTGGCGTTGAGGGCGCCGGGGCCCGGCACCACCAGCCCCACGCCCACCTTTCCGGTGGTGCGGGCGTAGCCGTCGGCCATGAACGTCGTCGACTGCTCATGACGAACGGTGACCAGCCTGATGCCCGGCTCGTCGTGGAGGGCGTCGAAGGCATCCATTATCTGGACCCCTGGAAGGGCGAAGACCACCTCGACGCCCTCCCTGGCCAGGGACCGCACCAGGGCCTGGGCTCCCGTCATGGATGCCATCGGAAACCTCTCCCGTCTAGCTATGGGACCGAGGCCGGGCTAGAGCTTCCACACACGGCCGACCTGTTGGACCATGTCGACCCTGTAGATGGCATCGTAGCCCCAGCCCGCCTGGGCGATCCACTCTTCGAAGTGGGCCTGCTCCTGACACTCGCATTCGGAAACGAGCTTGCCCTCTTCCAGATTGCAGTACACCTTGAGGATGGTCGTGCGACGGTCGGGACGCCACTTGCTCACGTGGGCGACGGCATCCTGGAACTGCTCTTGGGTGATGCCCGGCACGCTGTGTATCGCCATGAACCTGGGCATGGGCCCTCCTTACGGCCACGGAGACGCCGATGCCCCCTGCTTCGCGCTCTCTCCGCGGCTCCGTGTCTCTGTGCGGCGGCTCCCCGGTCAGTCCCGGGGCGGGACGAAGGGGTAGGGGACCGGACGGCCGCCCCGGATGGGCAGGACCACGGTGGCGGTGCCGGGCATGCTCTCGGTCCCCAGGTGGGTCTTCATCCCGATCTCCAGTTCCACCAAGCCCAGGCCGTCCCTCTCTCGCTTCTCGGTGACCCTTCCCCACATGATGAGGACGTCCCCCGGGACCAGCATCGCCCGGTGCTGAAAGGACGCCTTCCACGGCCAGCCGTTGGGCAGGGTCCAGTCCTTCAGGTACTGGGGCACCACGCTCTGCTTCCACGATCCCTGCACCAGGACGCTGGGCAGCTTGTCGTGGTTGGTGGCGAAGTCCAGGTCGTAGTGGATCCGGTGCCAGTTCTCGATGCCGGCGCTCCACCTGAACAGGTGGGTCGGGGTGGGCTGGTAGATGTATTTCGGCAGCTCCATCCCCTCGTGGACGTCGTCGAAATACCTCTGGACGGGATCGCGCAGGTCGTCGGCCGAGGGCCTCTCGTCGTGCCGCAGTATCTCCTCGGGGGGAAGTTTGAGCAGGGCTTCCAGGTCCATGCTCACCTCCTGGCTTCTGGTACGGATACCCTTCCGCCTGCCCTACCGCCTGCCCTACCGCCTGATAGAGGCGGCCCGGGTGATGCAGAGGACCTCACCCTTCTGGTTGCGGAATACGGTCTCCCTGGCCACTATCAGAAAGGAGCTCCCATCCCGCCCCTGTCGCTCGGTGATGCTGGAGTACTTGTTCTGGAAGTACACCTTGTCACCTATGCTGGGGTACTTGTACAGCTCCAGCTCGTTGCCCGCGTTCAGCGTGCGGACCAGATCCGTGGGGATGGGGGGCAGCTCGCCCTGCCTGCGGACTCCCTCGATGCCGTCGGACTCGGGGTTGTCCCGGAACGCCGCCGTCACCGGGTCCCCCTCGGCCGGAGACAACCGCCCGGGCATGTAGCTCACCATTATCGGAGGGGTGATGATCTCGCCGTAGCGGGTGGTCGAGGCGAATTCGTCGTCCCAGTACCTGGGGTCGGGGTCCATGACGGCCTGGGTGAACCGCCTGAGGTACTCCTTGTCCACCACGCCCCAGCACTCGACCACCTCGCCCTCGACCCCGATCATGGCCTCTACCTCGGGGGTGAGGGCCTCCTTCACCTCCGACGCCATGGGCATCACCTCCTGCCGTACCGCCCCGGCGATGGGCGGCCAGGGTCCCGGCGGCTCGCTTCAGCCGGATACTACCCTACGACCGTGGCGCCGTCAATAGCCTTGGGCAGGCCTTGTCTATCCCGTGGCGGTGGGGCATAATGTAACCTGCGGGGTGTAGCGCAGCGGCTAGCGCGCCACGTTCGGGACGTGGAGGTCGGTGGTTCGAATCCACTCACCCCGACCAATCTTCGTCTGGACTGTGATTCGTGGGATGGACCGGATTATCTTGATTCGGTCAGGCCCCCGGTCCGTTCAGGACCTCGGTCGGGGTCTTGCGGTCGCCTATGAGCCGGCCGTGCTTCTTGTCGTCCACCAGGGTGCCGTTCTCGACGATGACCCTTCCCCGCAAGACCGTCGTAACGGGCCACCCCTTCAGCTCCCAGCCGTCCCACACACTGTAGTCGGTGCCATGGAGCTCGGACAGGCGTAGCTTTCGGTCGGGCCGGGCGTCGATCAGGGCGATGTCGGCGTCGCTGCCCGGCGCGATGGCGCCCTTCCGGGGGTACATTCCCAGGATCCGGGCGGCGTTGGCCGACGTGACGTCGACGAACCGCTGCAGGGACATTCCACGGTTGGCCACCCCCTCGGTGTAGGTGATGCCCATCCGCTCCTCGATGGCCGCGTTCCCGCCCACCGTATCCTCGATGGTCTTGCCCGAGAGCTTGACATCCCGGGAGCACCACAACACGTCGGTGGCCATGGTGGAGATGGCCCCATCCATCAGTCCCTGCCAAAGGGCGTCCGCGTCCTTCCGGTACTTCAGGCCCGGATAGGTGTGGTACAGGGGGCCGTCGGGCTGCCTGTATTTCTGGGAGGTGAAGGTCGCGTAGTGGTGGAGGGTCTCGCCGTAGACGGGTAGCCCCCTGCTCCTGCTGGCGGCTATGGCGTCCACACCCTCGGCCGCGCTCACGTGCATCATGTAAACGGCCGCCCCGGTCCACTCGGCCAGCCGCACCACTCGTCGGAAGGACAGGTCCTCCGACAGGTTGGAGTGGGCTTCGTGGAGGAACTCGGTCTCTATCCGCTCCTCCCGGTGCAGCCTCTCGCTTTCGTACATCACCACGTCCTCGTCCTCGGCGTGCACCGCCAGCACGCCCCCCGCCGAGGCGACCCGCTCCATGATGGCGGAGATGTGCCCGAAGTCCACCATCTGCTTGGGCCGCGTGGCCGTGGTGTTGGACGTCCAGACCTTGATGGTGTTGAAGCCGCCCTGGATCAGCTCCGGCACCTGATCCACGACCCGATGAGGCAGGTCCACCCCCCGCTCGGGCGTGGCCCCTTCGGTCCCCCAGCCCACCAGGATGCAGTGAAACGTGTAGTCGGCGTAGCTGTTGCCCCTGAAGGTGGCGTCCTTCTCCTCCATGGTGCGGAACAGGTCTATGCCGGGCCTCCAATTGGCGAAGTCGACCACGGTGGTGGTGCCACCGAACACGGCGGCCCGGGAGATCTCTTCGGCGCTGCCGGAGCGGAGGCCAGCGGCCCGGGCCCCCGGGTAGGGCAGCCTGAACCCGGCGTGGGCATGGGGCTCTATGCCGCCGGGCACGACTATCTTCTCCGAGGCGTCCAGGACCCGCGCCGCCTCCGCGGTGAGGGTCCCGGGATGGGCCACCGCGGTGATCACACCGTCCTGGACGGCGACGTCCCAGGTCCCCACGCCCCACGGCGCCACCACCGTCCCGCCCTGGATCATCAAGTCTAACATGGCTTGATCAAGAAGATACCACAAGGTACCGGTCGGGGCGACCCCCCATTCTGTCCGGCCCCCATTCTCTTCGGCCCCGTTGCCTCCGGCCTCGTTCCCTCCCGCCAAATCTCTCCGGTATGAACACTCTTTCGGCCCTTTCCGTATCATCCTAATGACCCCTACTTGACAACCCCTTGCTCTCGTGGTCTTATACGGTGGTTATGAGTTCCCAGGCACCACCAGCCATGCTCCGGGTCCAGGGGGTGAGCAAGCACTTCGGCGGCCTCCACGCCGTCGAGAAGGCGAGCTTCGACGTGCCCCAAGGCCTCATCACATCCATGATCGGCCCCAACGGCGCGGGGAAGACCACCCTCTTCAACGTCATCTCCGGCCTCCTGCCCCAGACCGAGGGACGGATAACCTTCAAGGGCACAGATATCACCGGCTGGCCCCCCCACCGGATAGTCGCCGCCGGTATGGGAAGGACCTTCCAGAGCCTGGAGTACTTCGACAACCTGAACGTGGTGGAGAACGTCATAGCGTCGCGGTTCTGCCGTACCGGCTCCTCCTTACTGGAGTCGATCCTGGGCCTGCCCCGGGACTGGAGGGAACGGAGGAACAACAGGCAGGTGGCCGAGGAGCTGCTGGAGTGGGTCGGCCTGCAGGACCGCATGTACTTCATGCCCACCGAGCTGTCCTACGGCATGCAGCGTCGCCTGGAGGTCGCCAGGGCGCTGGCCACCGAGCCCGACATGATGATGATGGACGAGCCGACGGCGGGTCTCACCCAGAGCATCGTCGAGGGGCTCATGGAGCTGATAGGCCGGCTGAAGGAGATGGGCAAGACCATCTTCCTGATAGAGCACAACATGAACGTGGTGATGTCCATCTCCGACAAGGTCGTGGTCATGAACTTCGGAGAGATGTTGGCCGAAGGGTCTCCGGCCGAGGTGCAGGCCAACCCGGAGGTGGTGGACGCCTATCTTGGGGTAAGGGTTTGAAGTCCGTCCTCAAGGTCAGGGACCTGCAGGTGTCCTACGGTCTGGTACAGGCTGTCAGGGGGGTGGACTTCCAGGTCCGGGAAAACGAGATCTGCGCCGTCCTGGGCGTCAACGGCGCCGGGAAGTCCAGCATCATCAAGGCCGTCCTTGGCCTGATCCGGTCGCAGGCCGGGACCGTCCAGTTCCCCGAAGGGACCGATATACGGGGCATGCCTCCCCACCGGATAAACAGGGCCGGCATCGCCTGGCTGCCCCAGGGCGGGCAGATATTCTCCACCCTGACGGTCCACGAGAACCTGCTGATGGGCGCCTTCGGCCGGGAGAAGACCAAGGAGACCCTGGAGCGCATGGACGGAATCCTGGAGCGGTTCCCCATCCTCCAGGAGCGGTCGACCCAGGTAGCCGGGTCGCTCAGCGGCGGAGAGCAGCAGCAGCTCGCCTTCGGCCGGGCGCTGATATCGGACCCCAAGCTCCTCATCCTGGACGAGCCGTCACTGGGCCTGGCCCCCCGCATCGTGCAACGCACCTTCCAGCTTGTTAGCGACCTGCGCTCCGAGGGGCTGAGCATTCTCCTGGTGGAGCAGAACGCCAGGGAGGCCCTGAAAGTAGCCGACTACGCCTACCTCCTGGAGGTCGGACAGGTCGCCGGGGAGGGCACGGCCTCGGAGATCGAGTCCAGCGAAGAGGTCCAGCGGGTGTATCTGGGAGCGGAAGCCGTCTAGCGGTGGAGCAGTTCTTTCAGCAGGTGGCCAACGGCCTGAGCGTGGGCAGCACCTACGCGGTGGTCGCCCTGGGGTTCGGCCTCACCTTCAGCGTCATGCGGGTCATCAACCTGGCCCATCCCGAGCTGTTCATGCTGGGCGCGTACCTCACCGGCGCCGTCGTGACCTTCCTGGGCTTCAGCTCCTCGACCGCGCCGCTGGCCGGGGCTGTGGGCATGCTCATCCTGGTGCTGATGCTGGTCATGGCGGGCACAGGCGCCACGGGGCTGGTCATCGAGCGCTTCGTCATTCGGCCCGTGCGGGGCAGGTACATCCTCATCCCCTTCATGGCCACCGGCGGCATCGCCATATTCATGCAGTACGGGGCCCAGCGAATCTGGGGGTCGGACCCGGAGTTCGTCCCCAGCGTCATTCCCTTCCACGCCTTCTGGGTCGGGGGAGTGAACATCACCTCCGCCCAGCTCACCACCTTCATTGCCGGCATCATCGTCATGTTTCTGCTCCGGTACTACGTCAGGGAGACCCGGTGGGGCCGGGCGACCAGGGCGGTGGCCGAGCGGGCCGACGTGGCGGCGGCGTGCGGAGTCAACGTCAACTTTGTCTCCCAGCTGACGGTCGGCATCTCGTCCATGATGGCGGGCATCGCCGGAGTGACCATCGGCCTCCTCTACACCAGCGCCTGGCCCTTCATGGGTCTGCTGTATGGCCTGAAGGCCTTCGTATGCATGCTCGTGGGAGGCAACCGGCACATCGAAGCCATCATGGTAATCGGGCTGGTGCTGGGCATCATCGAGGCGATGGTGACGGGGTACATCACGTCGACGCTGAGGGACGCGGTCGCCTTCAGTATGCTGCTGGGGATCCTGGTCTTCCGGCCCAACGGACTCTTCGGGTCCTACGAGGTATAGCGGTGAGACGATGCGGGAGATAGGGGCCGAATACCTTACATCCCAGCGGAGGTCGCTGGCGATATCCGTTCTGGTGGCGCTGGTCATCGTGCTGGACGTGGCCGGGGTCATCGACATAGTCGGGGCGCTCAACGACCTGTCCACCAACCTGTCCGGTTTCTGGGAAGCGACCCTGGTCTACGCCGGGATGAACGCCATCATAGTCGTGGGGCTGTACTACTGCGCCTCCGCCGGGGCCCTCTCCGTGGCCCACGCGTCCATCGCTGGAATGGGCGCTTACATGTCCGCGGTCCTCACCACCAACTTTGGCTGGCCCTTCCCCGCCGCCATCCTGTTCGGCACCGGGGTGGGGTTCCTCACCGGCACCTTCCTGGCCGTGGCGACCATCCGCATGAACCACCTGGTGGCGGGCCTGACCACCCTCGCCTTCGGAGAGGCCATGGCTGTGGTCGCCTTCAACATAGACTATATCGGCGGGGCCAACGGCTTCAGTGGCATGCCCCTGAACACGTCATTCGGCGGGGTGTTCCTGGTGCTGGCCATCCTGGCCTTCACCACCTGGCGTTTCGACACCTCCCGCCTGGGGTATGCGGCCCGGGCCGTCCGGGACAACCCCACGGTGGCGGCCGCCATGGGCATCAACGTCGCCTGGGTCAGGGTGCTGGTCTTCTCCCTGGGGTGCGCCATCGCGGGCCTTGGCGGGACATTCCGGGGCCACTACATCCTGGTGCAGCACCCCGAGGACATGACCTTCTTCTTCTCCCTCACGTTCGTCATGTTCTGGGTATTCGGAGGCTCCTACACCTTCCTGGGACCCCTCTTCGGCGCCATGTTCCTGACCATCGTCCCCGAGGTCCTGCGCTTCTCCCTCTACGAGCGGTACATCATGTACGGCCTCGTCCTGACCGTCATGATCATTATGCGGCCCCAGGGGGTCATCACCCGGGTGCCCCTGGGAACCCAGCTCCGCCTGTTCGGGCTTGTGGACCTGGTCAGGGAGCGAAGGCTGCCCGCCTGGGCCACCGGGGCCCTGGGACACCGCAGCCGTGACCCGGCCTCAGCCCCCAAAGGCGAAGAGCCCGACTGAGGACGCGTCAGGACCGAAATGTTTGCAGTTCGGGACCTATGAGAGTAAAATATTCTGAATTTCGCATCTCGAAAGGGTGCAAGAGACCTACCGCATACCTACAGGAGGCTAACATGAAACGCCTGCTAGTCCTAGGGATAGTAGCCTTGGTCATGGTCCTCGTGGCCGCGGCCTGCGACGGAGACGAGGAGACTACCACAGCGCCCACCACCGCGCCCGAGACCACGGCCCCGGTGGCCACGACTCCGGCGGACACCACGGCCCCCGCGACCACGGCTCCCCCCGCCGAGGGAGGGGAGACACGCGTGGCCCACTTCTGGGAGGTCAACGCCCTCACCGGCCAGTCCGCCTCCTACGGCATACGCAGCGTCCACGGCATCGAGCTGGCTGCCAAGCACGTCAACGACG
>JAGWBJ010000022.1 GCA_021295955.1 Dehalococcoidia bacterium
GCGTGACGTCGACCACCGTCGGGGTGAAGGCCGGGTCCAGAAGGGCGTCGGGGTCAGCCAGGGTCAGGGCGGACGAGCCGCCGATGCTGAAGGGCGGCGTCACGAAGAGGAGGTTGGAGCCAAGGGACTCGATCCCCGAGGTGATGCTCTCCTGGGAACCCCTGCCGATCGCCATGAGGGTGATGAAAGCGGCGACCCCTATCACTATGCCCAGAAGGGTCAGACCCGCCCTAAGCTTGTTGGCCCCCAGTGATACGAGGGCCGTGGCGATGATGGTGTAGGGCGTCACGGGGCGGCCTCGTCCTCATGGGAGGAGTCGGGCTCATGGGAGGAGTCGAGCTGATGGCAGGAGTCGGGGCGCTGGTCGCTCACCACCAGGCCGTCCAGCATGGAGATCACCCTGCCGGTGCGGGCGGCAATGTCCGCCTCGTGGGAGACGATGATGACCGACAGCCCCTTCTGCAGGATCTCCATGATCTCCAGGCTGTGCGCGCTGTCCAGGTTGCCCGTGGGTTCATCGGCCAGCAGTATGGCCGGCCGCTTGACCAGAGCGCGGGCAATGCCCACCCTCTGCTGCTGACCCCCCGAGAGCTGGTTCGGTCTGTGGCTCGCCCGGTCTTTCAGGTCAACGCGCTCCAGCGCCTCCAGGGACCGCCGGCGGCGGTCCCTGTCGTTGCCGTAGAGAAGGGGGAGCTCCACGTTGGCCAGGGCCGTGGCCCGGGGCAGCAGGTTGTTGGACTGGAACACGAAGCCGATTCTCCGGTTCCGTATGTCCGCCAACCGGTCGTCGCTCAGCAGACCGACCTCGGCGTCCTCCAGGAAGTAACTGCCGCAGGTGGGCACGTCGAGGCAGCCGAGCACGTTCATCAGCGTCGACTTTCCGGAGCCAGAGGGGCCCATCACCGCCACCATCTCCCCCTGCTCCACCTCCAGGGTCACCCCGCGCAGAGCATGTACTTCCACGTCCCCGACGGAGTAGACCTTGGTCACGCCCTCCAGCCGTATCATGGGCCTCCGCGCCCAATGCCGAGCGGCCGGAGCCCGGGTCCGCCGAAAGCCCGGAAGCCCGCGAAGCCGAACTCCGAAGACCCGCCGACTCCCTCCATGACGATGAGCTCCCCCTCACTGAGCCCTCCGTCAACCACCACCCAGAAGTCGTCGCTGGAGCCGGTGGTTACTACGCGCTCCCTGAGGACGCCGTCCTCGGAGACCAGCACCGTTGGCTGGGTGAAGCTTCCGCGCAGGGCCTGCAGGGGTACTAGCAGCACGTCGGGCTCGGAGCGCAGGACCAGCTCGGCGACGGCCGTGAGCCCTGACCGCAGCTCGACCCCCGGGGGAGCCTCCACCCTAATGCCCACCTCGTAGGTCACCACGCCCTGCTGACTGACGGCCTCGGTGGCCACGTAGGAGACCGCGCCCGTCAGGATCTGTCCGGGCAGGGCATCCATGATGACGTTGGCCAGGGCCCCCGCCTGCACGTACAGGACGTCGATCTCGTCCACCGCGCCGTTCATCTCGATCGCACTGGGGTCGACTACCGTGGCAACCACGGTGTTGCGGCTGACGGCATCGCCGACCTCTACCGCGACGTCGGTAACGACGCCGTCGATTGGAGAGGCAAGTATCACGCCCTCGAGCCGCTCCTCCGCCGTCTCCGCCGCCGCCCTCGCGGTAGCCAGCTCGGCCTCTCGCAGGGCCACCAGGAGGGGGTCCGGAGGCCCGGCGATGGACTCACGGGCCTCCTCGGCCTCCCGGAGGGCCAGCACCGCATCCTCTACATCCATCTGGGCGGAGACCAGGTCGGTGCGCAGGGACTCGCTCACTTCCTCTGTGAACAGGGTGGTGTCTATCCCCCGGCCCGAGCCCGGCCGCAGGTCGTCGAGCCCCAGGACTTGCGCCCAGGCCTGCCTCTCCAACAGGGCCGCCAGGTCTGCCTCGGCTTCAGCCAGGGCAGTCCGGGCGGCGGCCAGCTCCTTCTGCTTGCTGTCCAGGGCGAGAGCGTCCGGCGGCTCCAGGAGGTCGGAGAGCTTGTCCCGGGTGTCGGACAGCGACTCCTCGGCCTTGGCGACCGCGTCTTCAGCCTTGGAGAGGGCGCTGGCCGCCGGTGTCTCCAGGTCCCTTAAGGCCGACCGGGCATCCACGACGTTCTCCCAGGCGTCCGACAACTCGTCCGCGATGCAGAACACGTTGGCCTCCGTGGGAGGTTCCTCGCACTCGGTCCGGATGTCGTAAGGGGATAGATGAGCAAAGGCGTATACGGTGTGCTCATTCCATGCCGTAGCCGGGTCGTCGATCAGAGGAGGTGAGGGCAGACTGAGGTCCATCGCACTTCGGTCGAACAGCGCGTCCAGGTCCGCGCCCCATCGGGCCAGGAGGTCCTCGGGGGACATGGTGCCGTCAACGTCCTCTGGGAGGATGCCCAGCCACCGTTCGAAGGGCAGCCGGTAGTCCTCCACCGCAGCGTCCACGTCTTCGGTGGCGTCATCGATTTTATCGGCCCACTCCTGCTCCGTCAGCAATTGGTCGCGGCGGGCGTTCTCCAGGGCCACCTGGGCCGTCTGGATTTGGAACATCAGGTCATCGACCTCCCTCAGGTCGTGGGAGGTCAGAGAGGCGATGTCGTCTTCGATGGTGCTTATCTTCAGCACGGCGTCGGCCACTGCCGACTCGGCTGTGGCGAGCTGGTGCTCGGTGGTCTGCAAGAGGTCCAGCAGCTTCTCCTCGGCGACCCGGACGGCTTCGTTGGCGTTGGTCACCTTGGCGACGGCCTGGTCCAACTCCAACTGGCTATGGGGGGTCATCGCATCGGTCAAGGACTCCGCCGCCGCCGACACGTCCACGCGGGCCCTGGCCAGGGCCTCCTCCAGGGAGGCCACCGTGTCGTCGTCCAGACGGGCCAGCGGTTGTCCGGCGGTGACGACCTGGCCCTCAGCCACCGTCAGCTCACCCACGGCGCCCTGGGTCTCGAAAGCGGCCGTCTCGGTGTTGGGGAAGGCCAGACTGCCATTGATGGAGATGGACGTGACCAGGTCGTCGCGTTGTACCGGGATGAGCTGCTGGTCTTGCGCCAAGGCCTCGCCCTCGCCGCCGACCACAAACTGGTATGTGCCGTAGGTGGCCCCGGCCCCGCCGCCAAAGACGATGAACAAGACCAGCCACTGCCAGGGCCTCACGAGTTTGAGGGCGCCCAGCACCCTGGTCATATTGGTCTCTCCAACTTCGCCTTCCTCTCAGGCCTTTTCTCCCCGGCGCGGGTGCCCACGGAGCCTGACTCACTCCCCCGGGACCCACTTGACCTGATCTGATTGTACGACACCCTTATGAAGTTCATGTGAAGGGCAGGCCCCGATGGACCGGAGTCCGGCTTGGTTGCACAAATTGACCTGGAGCCTTCCAAGGCAGCGTCGAAAAAAGAGACCCCGCCTATCGGTGCGGGGTACCGCGGGCGGTCCAGCTACATGGACCGCCAAGCATCAGAACAATGCACCGAGCGCCTCTCGAGGGTCGACGGCACGAATCGGAGAGCGTTCGTAGTCGCGGACGTTCCTGGTAACTATTTGTCGAGCCCCGCATGCACGGGCGGCTGCCACCTGCATGGCGTCCTCGAAGTCCGCCATCGTAAGCTCCGCGGCATAGCGAATATCGTCCGTGTCGGTCGGAGCCACCGCCACAAAGCGGGTCAATTCGACGATGAAGTCTCGGGCGCTCACGCCTCCAAGGGTTGGAGCCACGATGTAATAGAGATTGGACACCGAGTGCCACGCGAGGTATGCGGCCTCCGCACCATGCTCGATCCGGTCCAGTAGTTCCGAAGCCGCATCGGAATGAGGCCGCCTGTCCAGGGCGACGTCGGCGAGCACGTCGGTGTCCAGAAGTATCATTGCAGGTACTTCTTGGCCAAAGCATCGTAACGAGGATCGTCCTCACGCTCCGCCGCCCGAAATTCGCCTCGCCAACGGGGTGAGAACGACGGCTTCTCCCCGCCCGCCATTTCCCTAAGGGCATGCTCCACCAGCGACGACAGGGACACGCCCCGAGTATACGTATTTGATTGGCGCCATTCAAGATGGATATAGAACTCCCCCCGGCGACCGGACGCGCGTGGCGCCACACCTCCGGGACACGTCTCAGGCCGACCTCGGTGCTTAGAGGGCAATCTCCGTCGCCAGCTCGCGGTAGCGGCAGAAGGCGTTGGCGAGCTGCATCTGCCGGGGTGTGCGGCATTCGGGGGCAAACAGGTCTGGGGAGCCTATCAGTACGCAGACGCAGCGGGCCCTGGAGGTGGCCACGTTGAGGCGGTTCAGGCTATACAGAAACTCCATCCCGTGGGGGGCCTCTTCGGGCGTTGAAGTGGCCATCGAGTAGACCACGACGGGGGCCTCCTGGCCCTGGAACTTGTCCACCGTGCCTACCCTCGTCGCTGGCAACCGCTCCTGGATCTTGAACACCTGGGCGTTGTAGGGCGAGATTATCAGGACGTCATCCCACCCGATGGGCTTCTCACAGCCGCTGTGGTCAACCCACACGGAGTCTCCATCGACCAGACCACGGACCAAGGCCGCGACCCGATCGGCCTCTTCGTCCGAGAAGCTCTGGTTGCCGTGGTGCGACACCGGCAAGAAGCGGAGGCCGGTCCCCGTCACAGGTCCCTGGGAGATGACCCTCTGGCCTTCGAGCCCGGGTCGCGAGGTGAGCCGTCCCTCGTAGAACACCTCCGACGTGAAGGCGCAGATTTCGGGATGGAGCCGCCAGGTCTCCCCCAGGAACAGGCCCTGATGCGCCTCGATGGTCTGCCGCCCGCCCAGCAGGTGAGCCAGGGCCGACACCCCTGTCCCATCGGGATGCGAGCCCTGGGTCGGCTGGTCAAGCTGCTGCGGGTCTCCCAGCAGGACCAGGCCTGGTGCGGCGTGGGAGATGGCCAGGACGTTGGCCAGGGACATCTGCGCCGCCTCGTCCACGAACAGGACGTCCACACTATCGCGGGCTTCCGGGCGCGCCCAAAGCCAGGCGGTGCCCGCCGCGACCTGGCAGCCACCGGTCAGCGCGCCAAACACCCGGTCGTTGTCGGGCGTCAGCGTCACGCGAGGGTCCTCCGCCTCCTCTGTGATCTTGCCGCCGACCTTCCGGACGGCCCTCAGGTCCAGGTCCCGTTCCTGGGCAGCCGCCAACGCCGCGTCCAGCAGATTGACGATCACCTTGTGGCTGTTGGCGGTGATGCCGACGCGGGCGCCACTCTGGACCAGCTCGCAGATCATCCGGGCGGCGGTGAAGGTCTTGCCCGCTCCGGGAGGTCCCTGAATGGGCAGTACGCCGAATCCGGGCGTGTTGGCGATGCGCAGCGCCGCGCCCAAGACCGTCTCGCCGGGCCGGCGAATCGGTTCGCCCCCAAGACGCGGCGGCGCCCTCAACAGAAGGTCCCGGGCCGCCCGGTATGGACCATCCGGGGAGATTCCATGGTCGGCCACGTGCTCCCCGATGCCTACCAGCGCGTCCTTGAGCACGCCAGTCCATATTATGTCGTGGGCGAACACCGCTTCGGGATGTACATCCTTGGTCTTGCCCCGCTTCTTGATGTCGACGGTCCGGTTGCCGGTGTCGATGGACACCAGGGAGCCGATGGGGTCGCCCCCCGGCATGCGCAGGTCCTCACCGCCCCTGAGCCCGGTCTCCTGCACCGGGAAGCTGTAGCGGTGGACGGGCAGCCCTCCGGGGCCCTTCACCTGGGCCTCGAACTGGAGCTGAGCAACGGCCTGGCGCTCGTCCATCAGGTCGTCGACGGAGCTGTCGCTCAGCCGGAAGAACTCCCACCATGCAGCCTTCTCTTCCCGGCGGTGCCAGTCCAGTATGTTTGCCAGCAGCCAGAGGGCGTGCTGCTCCGGGCTCCGGTCAGCTTCCGACGCCGGGACGTCACCGGCAAGGTGTTCTGCCAGGGCCCTGATCATCTTCTGCCGTTCCGTGAGCTCTTCCGTTGCCTCCCCGTCGCCAGGCTGGGGCCGCTCGATGGCTGCCCCGCCTTCTACCAGGTCCCCACGGATGCCCTCCAGCCAATCGCGCAGGTGGTATGTTGAGGCGCAGTCGTCACGGTTATAGCCTTCCACCGCCTCCCTGTGCTCCGCTCGGATGGCCTCCGGGTATCCCAGCTCCAACGGCCTGGAAACCCCATACAACGCGGAGTTGGCCTCGCTCAGAGGCACGTCGCGCTGGAACCCGAAGAACCTCTCCAGCTCCTTTATGGAGTAGCTCTCGACGCCGGCCCTCAGCCCTCCTCTCACGACCCGGTACAGGTCGACGAAGAGGCCCGCGCGGAGCATACGGTCCACCTCCTCCTCGCGGGTGGCGTGGCGGCCCATCAGACGCTTCATCGCGCTGGGCTCGTAGGGAGCGAAGTGGTAGATGTGCAGGTCCGGGTACCTTTCCCAGCGGGCCATCACCCAGTCGACGAAGTCCTCGAAACTGCGCTTCTCCTCGTCGTAGGAGAAGGCCCACAGTCCCGTGTACTCCTGGAGTCCGGCATCGTTGGCAGTCAGGTAGCCGAACAGGTACTCCAGGCCGGCCGGTCCCACGAAGGGGTCGCCCTCGAAGTCGAAGAAGATGTCTCCGCGGGACGGCTCCGGCAGGCGGGCCAAGCCCACCTCGGGCTCGGGCTCCAACACCTCGTACACGGGCCTGCCCTTCTCCCGGCTTTCCACCTGGACGCGGGCCTGCTCCCGTATCCTCTCGTAGGCCACGGCCGCGCCCCGTTCGGGCTTCCATTCCAGTGGCAAGGGAAGGGCAGCCAGCGCCAACGTAGTTGCGACTCCCCTGTCCTTCAGCTCGTCGATCTGCCGGTTGTATATGCCCGCCACCAGGCAAGGATGGTCGTCGCCCCGCCTGCGGGAGTCGCACTGCCGGCTCCAACGGCACACGTCACAGTGCTCCTTCTGGTCGGGGTAGGTCGGCTCGCAGGTATGACTGGCTAAGGCCGACTCCAGCCAAACCTTCACCAGCCGGTAGTACGCGACGTAGTCGTTGGTGCGATAGACCTGCGGCTCGAACTCGGTCCACGGAGCGACCACGTACATGCGCTCGGGGAGCGCGCCCTGAACCGAGCTCACCAGATCGGAATACAGGGCAAGCTGGAGGACGGTGCCGCCCCTGGTCTCCCGGGCCAGCTTGGTGTCGATGACCTCGTACGACCAGTCGCCCAGGGCGCTGGGTACGTTTACACGTCTGAGAATGTCGGCGCGGCCGCCCCACCGTCCGTCGGCAAGGGCGCCCTGGAAGATGACCTCGCGCCCGGACCGCATGGCCTCGACGGTGGCTGCGACGGTTGCGGCGTCGATGCCCACGCCCCCGATGGACGTGACCTGGTGTCCGGATTCTTCCAGATGCTCGATGTATGCCCGCTCGTGGGCAAGTCCCCGCTCCCGCAGCAGCTCCAACATCGGGTCCCAATTGTTGGGCGCAGCCCGTGCCCCGACCGCCACCTCCGCGTTCAGCTCCGTCAGGTGGCGGCAAGCAAGGTGGTTGACCAGGTCGCTGGCGCTTAGCTGGAGTCTCCCCTGGACGCTGTGCATCATGCCCAGTCTATCCCATTCTTGCCCCGCCGCCTACATCGACCGGACGGGGAACCTGGCCCATCTGAGGGCTCGCCGCATCGGTCGCAACGGGGTGGCTCGCAAGAGACAGCCTTCAGCCTGCGCTGGAGAATGAGTGGAATCCAGTTCTTGCAGTACCAACGTAACAGGTGGTACAAAGACCGGGGCGCACGGAGCCGGCCCGTCCCGAACGTTTCCTGCCGTTCCAGCGTTACGGACGAAGAAGCGGGGTCCGGGAGCGTGTCATGAGTGGAAGGGGGCGCTTCTTGGACCTCCGGACCGGTATCTGGGTCGCGGCGATGATGGCGATTAGCGTAGCCGCAATGACGGCCTGCGCCCCCGACTCACCTGCCCCGGCGGCGACCGAGACGGCTGTCCCGCCTGTCCCACAGGAGGCCGGGGACTCGGCACCTTCCACCCTGCCCTCTGCCCTTACCCCTACGGCCCCAATCGCTTCTCCCGAGGCCACCAGGCCCCCGTCCCCAACGGCAACGCCGACGGGTGCCGGTGCGTCTGCGGACGGCTACGAATCTAACGTGGTCATGGACAGGCTGCTCGCAGGAGTCGGACCGGCGTCCACTTATGATGCGGCCGCGCTGGACACGGCGCTGGAGGCGATCAGGGACAACCGGGACGTGTCGCAGGTGCCGGTGCTCATCGACTTGATGCGCTTCCTCATAGGCGCGGCCGCCGAATCCATAGTCGCCACGCTGGAAGAGCTGACCGGCCAGGAGTTCGGAAGGAACTGGAACCGGTGGATGGAGTGGCTCGGAAACAACGCCTCGGGCTACACGACCCCCGAAGAGTACCCCCACTGGAAATCCAGGCTGTACTCGATGATCCACCCCCGTTTCGGGGGGTTCCTGGGAGACGCCGGGGAGACCGCGCGCATTGACCTTACCGAGGTGGTCTGGGGAGGCGTGGCGCCGGACGGCATCCCGGACCTGAGGAACCCCGATACGCTGACGGTAGCCGAGGCGGGGTACATGCACCCCAATGACCGGGTCTTCGGCGTCTCCATCAACGGGGAGCACCGGGCCTACCCCCTGCGCATCATCAACGCCCACGAGATGGCCAACGACGTCCTGGGAGGCGCGCCCATCTCGGTGTTGTGGTGAACCCTCTGCGGCTCCGGAATCGTGTATTCCGCGAAGATAAACGGAGAGCCGACCACCTTCGGGACCTCGGGCCTACTGTACCGGAGCAACAAGCTGATGTACGACCGGGCCACCCGTAGCCTCTGGATATCCTTCCTGGGAGAGCCGGTCATCGGCCCGCTGGCCGATAGCGGCATCGTCCTGGACTACCATCCCGTCGTGGTGACCACTTGGGAGGAGTGGGCGTCGGAGCACCCGGACACGACGGTGCTATCCAACGACACGGGCTTCTACTCGCCCAGCTTCTACACCTCCGAGTGGGACCCCAACTCCATCTACTACGACTACCGGGCAGACCCGCAGACGATGTTCCCGGTCTGGGAGCGGGACGGCGTCCTGCACGCCAAGGACGAGGTGCTGGCGGTAAGCCGGGGCACGTCCCACAAGGCCTACCCCGTATCGGTCCTGAACCGGGAGAGGGTCGTCAACGACGTGGTTGGTGGAACGCCCGTCGCCATATTCGCCAGCGACAGTACGCCGGAGGCCAGAGTGTACGCCCGGAATTCCGGCACCTTCCGTCTCGATGCCGCTTCACCCTCCACGACGGGCGTGCCCAGCCGCGTCTACGATGACCAAGGCGTCGCCTGGTTGGTGACCGAGGACGCGCTGGTCAACTCCGCCGACGAGAGCGAAACCCTCCCCCGGCTTCCGGCCCACGTTGCCTTCTGGTTCGGTTGGTTCGCCTTCCACCCCGATACCGAGCTCTACCGTGGGGCCGAGTAGCCTGCTGCCAGGACGGGCGGGCCAGCGGCCGGCACCTACTGTCCCTCGGGTGGGAACGGGTCCTGCTCGCTGACCAACGCCTGCGACTCCCGGATGGACAGTCCCCGTTTGGTCTTGTCCCCCCAGAGGCCCTTGATGTACGTGAGCACCTGGACTATCTCCCCACGGCTGAGCCGGTCGCCAAACGCCGGCATGGCGCTCTTGAAGCTCGGATTGAGGGGGTCTTCCAGCATCTGCCCACCCTGGCTGACGATCCGGTACAGGAGGCCGTCCCCGTGGTGCCAGGTATGCCCGTCGCCGTTCAGAGGCGGCGCCGGAAGGGTGCTGTCAGCCTTCACGATATGCCAGTCCGGTTGACCTTCGCCGCCAGCCCCGTGGCAGGCGGCGCAGTTGGAGACAAACAGCTCCCGACCGGTCGGCTGAGCCTGGGCATCGGGAGCACCACCCGACGTGGAGGCGTCTTCACCGGGAGACGAGCAGGCGGCCAACAGGACGAACATCAGGAAGGCAAGACCCACCGCGCCACTGGCAGCCCTCACGCCGGGAGAGCGAACCCGGTGGACCATTGGCAAGACTCCCTGCTGCTGCACCGGCACACCCCTCGAAATCACCTGGGTTTCGGCTCTATTGTAAACCGTGGCTTCACCAGAGGCCAAGGGCCGGGAGCCTGATTGCAGCCGGTCACACCGGCCTGAGCTTGCCGCGCTGTAGCGAGAGAGTGGCTGCAAGGGCGACTACAGCAAGCGCCGCCATCAGCACGAAGGCCCCGTCGTAGCTCTCCCATCGGTCGAAGATTAGAGCCCCCACGAAGGCGCCCAACCCGCCCGTGATCTGGTGTACCGCGTTGATCAGCCCGCTGACCGCACCCAGCCGGGACGGGCCGAACAGGTTTCCGGCAAAGACCACCGTGAGGGGAGCCGTTATCAGCAGGGTGAAGCCATACAGGAAGGCGAAGGCCGCGATGGCCGGCGTCTCCTGAACGAACAGGACAAAAGCGAATACGGGCAGCCGCATCACGAAGCACAACACCACCGGCCTCGTCACTCCGAACGCGTCCGAGAGAAAGCCGGAGATAAGGACACCCAACAGCCCCAGGATGCCCATCAGCGCCAGCACGTTTCCGGCCAGCAGTGCCCCCATGCCCTGGTCTATGGCGAACGCCACCACGTGGGTCGTCACGAAGAAGTCCTGGAACCCACATATCCCGTATATCACTATGAGCAGCCACAACTCTCTGGACGCGAAGATGCCGCGGAGAGGTGCGGCTGTGGCGGATGGTGCCGAGGTGGACAGGCCGGCGTCCTCTCGGTCCGGGGTCTGGACGCCGGAAGATGGGCCACAGGACGACTCCTGTGGACGGGACCTGACCGCGGCCAGGACCAGAGGCACCACGACCACCAGGTTGGCCGCGCCCAACACAGCATACGACGTCCTCCAGCCCAGGGCGCCCAACAAGGAGGCGAGCACCATGATGATCACCAGCTGGCCGATGGCATGGCCGGAGACGGCGACGCTGTTGGCAAACCCTCGCCGCCGGACGAACCATCTGGATATCATCACGCTGACCGTCGGGATGGAGGTGGCGGCGTGGCCGACGGCGTAGACAAGTCCGTATACGACGAAGAGCTGCCAATGGGACTGTATCTGACCCGTCAGACCTATGCCCACGGCGCCTATCAGCCCGCCTGCGGCGAGCACCGACCGTATGCTGTACCGGTCGACCAGACGCCCGGCCAAGGGCATCGCCAGGGCCGAGACCAGCATAAAGGCAGCGAGCGCCAGCGAAAGCTCAGACCGGCTCCATCCCAGGTCCTCCGTCATGGGCTTGAGCATCAGCCCGAAGGCGTTCCGCGTGCCGCTATTGAAGAACAGCACGGCGAATCCCGTAGCCAGGACTATTGAGCTGTAGTCCAGCCTCTGGCGCATCACTCTACAGGCACGTCCCTCGCGCAGACCGCCTAGCCCATCCGCCGGTACTGTTGCTGGGCCATGGTCTGGTAAGTCACCGGCGACAGGGCGGTCAACCCCGCGTCCACCGGCAGCGTAACGCCGTTGACCCATCGGGCTTCATCGCTGGCCAGGTACAGGGCTGCGTAGCCGATGTCCCACGCGTTCCCTTCGGTGCGCAGGGGTGTAGCGTTCCGCCGTACCCGCCGCAGCTCGTCGTCCATGCGGGGGGCTACCATGGGCGAATAGACCAGGCCGGGGGCGATGCAGTTCACCCGTATCCCATCGGGCCCGTGGTCGGCGGCCATGGACATGGTCAGCCCGATGACCGCCGCCTTGGAGGCGGTGTAGGGCGTGCTGCTGTGGGCCCTCAACCCCGCGATGGACGAGATGTTGATGATGCAGCCCCCGTCGCCGCTTTCCATCATCTTCGGAATGGCGTACTTGCTGCAAAGGACGATGCTCTTGACGTTCACCGCCATCACGTAGTCCCAGTCTTCCTCGCTGACATCCACCACCGTGCCCCGACGGGATATCCCCACGTTGTTGTCCAGGATGTCCACGCGTCCGTACCGCTCCAGGCACGCCTCCACCATAGTCCGGCACTCCGTGGCATCGATGACGTCGGCCTGGAACACCGACGCTTCCCCGCCCTCTCCCTCGATCATCTCCAGGGTCTCCCCGGCCCGCTGGGCCACAGCGTCCACCAGCAGGACCCGGGCGCCCTCCCGGGCGAACAGCACGGCGGCTGCCTTGCCATTGCCCACTCCCGGACCGCTGGAGCCAGCCCCGGTTACGATCGCCACCTTGCCTTCCAGCCTGCCCTCGCGCTCAACCATCGTCGACCTCCGTCAGTGACCGTCCAGACTTGCCGCCACCCTCCGGCAATCCGCCCGGGTTGTCAAGCCGGTCCTCCCGCCTCGGCCATTGCCGTGTAACGGGCTTCGTTGACAGCCGGCAAGAGTGATGACACAGTAGTAGACGGATAGCCACGCGACCCGGCAGGGGCCGGGGCCAGTCGTGCCGGAGGCGGTGACCGTGGACCAAGGGGAGACGGCAATGCGGGGGATGCTGGATATCGAGGGGTTGCGGTCGGCAGTCGACGGTGGCTCCATCGATACGGTCATCCTGGCGTTTCCCGACATGTACGGCCGGCTGTTGGGCAAGCGGCTGGACGCTTCCTTCTTCCTGGCGGACGTGGAGGGCGGGACCCACGTCTGCGACTATCTCCTCACCACGGACATGGAGATGGACCCGGTCCAAGGGTACAGGTTCTCCAACTGGGAAGGCGGATACGGGGACATACGCCTGGCGCCGGACCTGGGAACGATGCGAAGGCTGACGTGGCTCGACAGGACGGCGCTGGTAGTCTGCGACGCGGAGGCGGAGCCGGGCCACGAGCCCGTGTCGGTGGCTCCACGGTCGATGCTGCGCAAACAGCTTGGGCGGCTTCGTGTCCTGGGGTTCGAAGCCATGTGCGGGTCGGAGCTGGAGTACTACCAGTACCGGACGTCATACCCGGAGGCGGCCCGCACCAGGTACAGGGACCTCGCCGAGACGGGGTGGTACATCGAGGACTATCACCTTCTACAGGCGGCGCGGACCGAGGACATGAACGGCGCATTTCGCCGCCATCTGGCCGCCTCGGGTGTGCCCGTGGAGTCCACCAAGGGGGAGTTTGGCCGGGCGCAGCATGAGCTGAACATCCGCTATGCGTCCATGCTGGAAATGGCGGACCGGCACTCTCTCTTGAAGCAGGCGGTGAAAGAGATATCGGACCGCCTCGGGTGCAGCGTCACCTTCATGGCGAAGCCGGACGCGGAGCAGGCGGGGTCCAGCTCGCACCTCCACGTGAGCCTGTGGACCGACAGCCAGGGCGGGTCAACCAACGCTTTCGCGGGGGACGGCAACCTGGCGGGGATCGCATGCTCCGACCGGTTTCGCTGGTTCCTGGGGGGCTGGATGAGGTACGCAGCGGAGCTGATGGTCTTCTATGCGCCGACGGTGAACTCCTACAAGCGGTTCCAGCCGGAAAGCTGGGCCCCAACGGCGCTGGCCTGGTCGCCGGACAACCGCACGGCCGGGTTCCGGGTCGTGGGCGCCGGACCCGCCTTGCGGATCGAGTGCCGGATCCCGGGGGCCGACGTGAACCCGTACCTGGCCTACTCGGCAGCCATCGCCTCCGGGCTGGCGGGCATGGAGGGAAAGCTGGAGCCGCCGCCGGCATATATGGGAGACGTCTACTCGGCCCCCGGCGAGACGATGCTCCCGCGTAGCTTGGAGGAGGCGGTGGAGCGGTTCAAGGGAAGCGAGTTGGCGCGGTCGGCCTTCGGCGAGGAGGTGGTGGCCCACTACGCCCACTTCTTCTCCACGGAGGCGAACGCCTATCGTCGGGCCGTGACGGACTGGGAGCGCATTCGATACTTCGAGCGGATCTAGCCCGCACGTGACTCCCTCGTAACGTGCGTCACCGGGACTTCCCCCGCCGGCCGATAAGCCTGGAACCGGAGACATTGAAGGCGACAACCAGTACGAGGTCACCATCAAGGTCTTCGACAGTTCGCTCAACGCAACACGGGACCTCACCGTCACCGCCGCCGTCAATGACGTAAATGATACGCCGGTGATCGGCGGGGATTGGGACGCCAAGCTTCGCGGAGATCGAGTTAGACGTGGACGGCGCTAGCCTCACAACTGCGGAGGTCACAGTCCCCGGAACCTACAAACTCTCAGACGAAGGCGGTGTAACCAGGACGGCCCGAGGTATCGCTGTTGGGGGAAGTGGCTCCCCAGGTAGGATTCGAACCTACGACCTAGCGGTTAACAGCCGCCCGCTCTACCACTGAGCTACTGGGGAACAGTCGTGAAGGGTGGGCCGGTGAAGGCCCACATATCGATTCTATCACCAGGGGGCGCCGGGCCTCAAGCGCCCCCTTCACCGGCTAGCCGCGGTATCACGTACCTGGCCATCAGCTCGAGCTGCTTCATGACCTTGTCCTGCTCCAGGCCCGGCCACTGGAGGCGGAAGATCATGTGGGTCACGCCCAGCTCCTCCTCGTACCGCCGTATCTCCGAGACGATGTCGTCGGGGGTCCCGATGAGAAACCGGTCCCGGGCCAGGTCTTCGAAGGGCATCTCGAAGCTCTCCTCACCGGGCAGCGCCTTGTCCTGACCCCAGTCGGCGTAGGCCTGGTACTTGCCTTCCAGGTGAGGGCGGCTCTCGTACATTGCCACCTCCCGGTCCTCGGCAACGTACATCTCCCGCATCATGGGCAGGGCCGGTAGTCCGGCGACGCCGGACTCCTCCAGCACGCCCCGGTACATGTCCATCTGGGCCCTGATGGTGGCCACAGTCGCGTGGGGATTGACCAGCCAGGGATATCCCAGGCGTCCAGCCCGCCGTATGGCGCCGTCGTTGTTGGCGGCGACCCATATGGGAGGGTGGGGCTGCTGCACGCACCGGACCGTCGAAGTCACCCTGGGCACCTGGTAAAAGCGGCCGTGGAACTCCACCTCCTCGCCGGTCCAGAGCAGCTTCATCACCTCCAGGGCCTCCGCCATGCGGGGCACCCTCTCCTCACGCCTGACTCCGAAAGCCGCGTACTCCTCTTCTCTGTAGCCGAGGCCGATGCCGAAGATGAACCTTCCCGAGCAGATAGCGTCCATGGTCGCCACCATCTCGGCCATTTCCACCGGGTTGTGCAGCGGCACGAGCACGATGCTGGAGGCCACCTCCATGTCGTCCGCCTCCGCCGCCATCCTCGCCAGGAAGGGGATGCTCGTAGGCATGGTGAACGGCGCGGAGAGGTAGTGCTGTCCGGCGCAGATCATCCCGAACCCGCCCTCCCTGGCCGCCCGGACCTGCTCCAGGTTGTCCTGGATCTTCCGCTCCATCGACTCCCCGGCCAGATACTGGTTGGTCAGCAGCAGTCCCAGCTTCATCCTTACCTCCAGAGATGTTCCTAGACGTGGGACAATTGTAGCCCTCCCACGGGCGGATGACCAGAGACGGCTGTTGCCCCGGAGCCCACCAACCGGTAGAATCCTCTACGTACCACCGGGGAGGCAGGGATGAAGATAGCCAGGTTCCGACAGAAGCGAAGGGCGGCCTACGGCGTGGTCGAGGGCGACGAGGTTGCCGAGATCCGGGGCAGCATCTTCACCCGGTTCAGGATAACGGACACTCGCCATAACCTGGGCGACGTGGAGCTGCTGGCGCCCACGGCCCCCCTGCAGATATGGTGTCCCGGCCTCAACTTCGCGGAGCACCTGGAGTTCGCCGGGTCGGTGCTGGGAGTGGAGAAGACCCCGGGGTCCCGGCACCCGGAGCCGTGGCAAAAGGGCAGAAACGCCCTCAACGCCCACGAAGGCCGCATAGTCATACCCAAGGACTCGTGGGGGGGCGTTCACTACGAAGGCGAGGCCGTGGCGGTCATCGGCCGGCAATGCCGGAGGGTGGCGCCCGACCAGGCGCTCAACCACGTGCTGGGGTTCACCTGCGGCAACGACATCAGCGAGCGCGCCTGGCAGCGGGACGACTGGACCTTCTGGAGGGCCAAGGGCTCGGACACCTTCGCTCCCGTCGGGCCGTGGATCGAGACCGACGTGGACCCGGCCAACCTGGAGATGGTGGTCAGATTGAACGGTGGCGAGGTCCAGAGGGCCAACACACGGGACATGCTCCACGACTTCCCCACGGTGATCAGCTACATCAGCCAGCAGGTCACCCTCTACGCGGGAGACCTGGTGTTCTCGGGGACCACGGGCAGCACCACCGCCATGAAGCCCGATGACGTGGTCGAGGTGGATATACAGGGGATCGGCGTACTCCGCAACTACGTCCATTCCGAGGAGTAGCTGGGAGGCGCGCCATCCGGCGTGTCGCCCCAAGGGAAGCTCCAGAGTGCCTGCTTCCCTCACGTCTGTCGCCATTCCCGCGCAAGGAGACCGTTGCATACCCGGCATAACCGGCATACCCGGCATAACCGCTTCCGCGGGTATCCAAATCCCGGTGCTTTAGGCACGAGCGCATCCGGCCGACCTTCGTAATCTGGCCCACACCTGAAGTTACGCAAGAGTCTCCCTTCGCGGGAGACACGGAGTCAGCAAAATTCGGAGCGCAGCTGCCTCCGCCGCACCCCTCCCGTATTGTCTTTCCAGCCAGTCGATTCTATACTGTCACCTGACATGGAGGACGCTCAGACCCAACCCGACGAGCCCACGGAAGAGCTCCGGCTGTTCCCCCTGAACGTGGTCCTGTTCCCCGGCATGACGATGCCCCTGCGCATCTTCGAAGAGCGGTACAAGCTGATGATCGGCGAGTGCCTGGACGCCAAAGAGCCCTTCGGCGTGACGCTCATCCAGGCGGGAGCCGAGGTGGGGGGCGGCGCCACTCCCCACCTGACCGGCACCACGGCCCGGATCACCAACGTGGAGCGCCTGGACGACGGGCGCATGAACCTCTCCACCCAGGGCGAGAGGCGGTTCCGCGTCGTCGACACGGTCCACGAGGTGCCCTATCTGAAGGCCCGTGTCCGATATCTGCCCGAAGAGCCCGGCGAGGTGGACCCCGAGGAGCTGGCCAAGCTGCGCGGCCTGTTCAAGGAGTACCTGCGCGGCCTGGCCTCACTACAGGGCGGCTGGGTGCGGCAGGCGCAGGGGCCGGAGGATGCGGGGGCGCTGTCCCACACCGTGGCGCACTACATGGAGCTTCCGGCCATGGCCAAGCAACGCCTGCTGGAGCTGGCTTTCATCGGAGAGCGGATCCACTACGAGGTGCCCCTCCTGGAGGGAGCGAACCGCCGCCTCAGGGGACAGATCGTGGGCCGCAGCCCCTACAAGGGAACCCGCCTAAACTAGGTACGACCCCGGTAGTTGTCCAAGCAACTTCCGTTGGGCCCGCTGGTTTCGGCTCACCCTTGGGGCTTCTTCGCCGGGACCACCCGGCCGTTGACCCTGATGGCGCCTCCGGTGGGCACGAACCCCGAGAACAGCTCGGGATGCAGTATCTCGGCCATGATCTCCAGGCCGTCGATGAGCCGCGGCCCGGACCTGCTGAAGTAGGCGCTGGCATCCACCACGAACACCCTGGACTGCTCCACCGCGGGGAGGGAGCTCCACCCCTCCCGCTCGGTCAGCAGGGACACCTCCTGCAGGGCGCGCTTGGCGTCGAAGCCGCAGGGAGTGACCAGAATCACCTCGGGCCGGGCCTGGAGCACGCGCTCCCACTCGACGCGAAAGGATGGAGTGTGCTTATCGCCCAGGACGTCCTCGCCCCCGGCCATCTCCACCATCTCGGGCACCCAGTGCCCGGCCACCAGCACGGGGTCCATCCACTCGAGGCATGCCACCCTGGGCTTGGTGTCCGCCAGGCTTGCCCTGGCCTTGACCGCCTCCACCCTACGGCTCAGGGAGCCGGCAAACCGCTCCGCCTCATCCCGGGCCCCCGTGGCGTCGCCCACCTTCAACACGTCCCCTATCACGTCGGCCACCGAACTGGGGTCCAGGGACAGTATCTCCGGCTTCTTGGCCAGGGTCTCGGTTGCGTCGGCAACCTGCCGCGCGGTAATCGCTCACTCTCCGCACAGCTCCTGGGTGAGGAGCAAGTCGGGTTCCAGCTTCTCCAGGAGCTCCACGTCGATGTCGTAGATGCCCTTCCCCTCGGTGAGCCGCTCCTCGATGATCCTGTGTATCTCGCCACTGGAGTAGTCCCCGTCCTGGAAGATGCTGTGCACGATCCACGGCAGCTTCCGGGCCTCGGGCGGATAGTCGCATTCGTGGCTCACACCCAGCAGATGGTCGCCCAGTCCCAGGGAGAAGACGGTCTCCGTGGCGCTGGGCAGGAAAGAGCAGATGCGCATCGGACCTCCTCGCGTCGTCGGCCGGGGCCGACTACCCGCCATTATGCCACGGCGGGGGCCTGATTGGTAGGAGCACCGCGGGGCGACTCCGTGGGGCCGTCGGTCATTGTGGGGACCGCCGCCATGTATGGTATAGTGTTGGCGGTTCGCCCGCCCTCGCAGCACGCCGGGCCCTCAGCCGAGACCCCCTCAGCCCAGACCAGCATACCAAGGAGGAGTGATGGCCCAGCAAGGGGAGATACACAACCTCCGCCTCGTGTCCCACAGCGACCTCGGCGGTTTCGGCAACATCGGCGAGGGCGTGGCCCTGCAGCAGGCATCCGACGGGCGGCGCGTGCTCTGGCTGGCCCATGAGGGCCCTCCCAAGGACGTGACCGCCGTGGACGTCAGCGATCCGGCCAGCCCCCGTGTGGTCGCCCAGACGGAGCTGCCCCATCAGCAGATCCGGTCCAACTCCCTGGCGGTGGTGGACGACCTGCTCCTGGTGGCCTACCAGGTCTCCCGGCCGGGGGTCTCAGACGCCGGCATGGGCGTGTACGACATCTCCAGACCCGAGGAGCCCAAGCGGATTAGCTTCTTCGACACCTCGGGTCCCAGCTCCCGGGGCACCCACTGCCTCTGGTGCGTCGATGGGAAGTACGCCCACCTGAGCACTGGGGCCGCCGACTTCATACCAACCCACCCCAAGGACGACCAGTTTCACATGATCGTGGACATCGGCGACCCCGCCAGGCCCACGGAGGTGGGCCGCTGGTGGCTGCCGGGCACGCGGGAGGGAGACGGCACGCCCCCGCCGATCCGTCACCCCGAGCACGACGTGGGCTACCGGGTACACAACGTCAACGTCTATCCCGACCGCCCCGACCGGGCCTATCTGGGCTACGTGGACGCCGGCATCGTCATCCTGGACATCGCGGATCTGTCCCACCCCAGGATGGTCACCCAGCTGGACTATCACCCACCCCTCACGGGGTTCACCCACACCGTGCTTCCCCTCTTCGACCGGGGCCTGCTGGTGGTGGCCGAGGAGGCCAGCGAGTACGACAACTGCGAGGACTGGCCCAAGGTCGTGTGGGTCGTAGACTCCAGCGTGGAGACCAACCTCGTTATGTTGAGCACCCTGCCCACCGACAAGGACAAATACTGCGCCATCCCGGGACGTTACGGGGCCCACAACCTCCACGAGAATCTCCCGGTGCCCACCTCTCACGTTTCCGACACCATCGTGTACAGCACCTTCTTCAACGCGGGCCTGCGGGTCCACGACATCTCCGACCCCTTCCGTCCCCAGGAGATCGCCTACTTCGTGCCGCCGGTGCCCGAAGGCGCCCGGGCTAACTCGGTCAACGACGTCTACGTGGACGAAGGGGAGCTGATCTACACCGTGGACCGCATAAAGGGCGGTCTCTACATCCTGGAGCCTGCCTGGTAGGCCGGATGAGCCCCAAGCGCATAGCCGAGCCCGACCACTTTCCCTGGCTGGACTACCGGCGTTACACATTCTCCCTGGGGGTCGAGAAGGGAGGGGTGGTCTTCCTCTCGGGGGAGACGGCCAGCCAGTACGACGCAGCCACTGACCGCGTCGTGTGCCACGGAAACGTGGTGGAGCAGATGCGCCTGGCCTACGAGAAGCTAAGACTGTCGCTGGAGTCCCTGGGAGGCGGGTTCGAGGACGTGGTCAAGACGGTGGACTACGTAGCGCCGGCCGGCCTTGCCGACTACCGCGGCACGGCCGGCGTGCGCCGGGAGCATTTCGAGGGCCGCTGGCCCGCGTCCACGGGCGTCGTCGTGGAGCGTCTGCTAAGGCCCGACGCCCTGATCGAGGTGGACGCCGTGGCCGTCCTTGGGCGCGAAAAGGAGCCCGTGGACCCCGGCTGGCCCCGCTACGAACGGCTGACCTACGCTCCCGGCGTGAGGGCCGGAGACCTGCTGTGCGTCTCGGGATTCACCGGGGCCATGGAGGACGCCGCCGGCCAGCGCAGATACCCGGGCTCCGCAGCCGAGCAGACCTCTGCTGCCCACGACGCCATCGGCCAGGTCCTGCGCGCGGCGGGAGCGGGACGCGGGGACGTGGGAAAATCCCTGGACTACATCACCCCCGCCTGCCTGGAGGGCTACGCCGCCGCCGGGGAGGCCAGACACCGGTTCCCCAAGGACCGGCTGCCGGCCTCGACGGGTGTCGGCATAAACCGCCTGCTCCACCCCGACGCGCTAATCGAGGTCGAGGCCACGGCCGTGCTTGGAGCGCCCCGTCAGGAGATTGACGTGCACGGCTGGCTGGCCCTCGACGGGCCGCCCGCCCCGGCCGCCGTTCGCCAGGGACAGTTCCTGTTCATCTCGGGGCAAACGGCGGTGGACCACCGGACGGGGGCCGTCGTCGGGGAGGGGGACATCCTGGCCCAGACCACCCAGGTCTACAGCAACCTGAAAGCCGTGCTGGAGGCGGCGGGGGGGTCTATGGCGGACGTCATGAAGACCACCGAGTTCATCACGCCCCCGGGCCTAAGGGGATACCGGAGCGTGGGAGACCTACGGCGGGACTTCTTCGGCGGTGAGTTCCCCGCGGCCACCGGCGTGGTGGTCACCTCCCTGCCGCGGCCCGAGTTGCTCATCCAGGTGGACGCCACCGCCATCCTCGACTAGGGAGCCAGCATGACGACGCCCGGACCCTCGGCGCTGACCCCCGAGATCATGGCCCTCATAGGGCGGGAGCGGGTCTACCACGCGCCCGAGGAGATCGGGGCGGCCTCCATCCGCAAGTTCGCCCTTTCCATCGGTGACTCGAACCCCGTCTACTCCGACGGGGCGTACGCCGCTGGCACGCCATACGGGGGAACCATCGCGCCGCCCACCTTCGTGTGCGAGACGATGCAATACATGGTCGGCGCGCTGGACGAGGCCGGCGGCCCCGCCGCACGAGTCCAGCTTCCTCTGGGCCTGGAGATCCGCGGCTCCAACGACTACCACTTTCACCAGGCCTTGCGCCCCGACGACCTGCTCACCGTTCGCTGGAGGGTGGCGGACATCCGGGAGCGGGACGGCAGCACGGGGAAGCTGCTGATCGTCACCTCCGAGATCAGCTACTGGAACCAGCACGGGGCGCTGCTGGCCACCAACACCGAGACCAACCTGTTTCGCGTGTCGGATGCCCCGTTGCAGGCCGGCCCGGCAGCCCCGCCGGAGCGTCCCTCCGCAGGGGAGGGGCCGGGAAGCCCGACGCCTCCCCGCCGCCTGGACAGGCCCCTCTCGTTCCGGGACGTCGGAGACGGAGACCGGCTGCCGGAGCTGGAAAAGCGGATCACCCTGCCCATGATGGTCTTCTACGCCGCGGCCACCTGGGACTTCCACCGGTACCACTATGACCTGGAATACGTCCGGGAGAAGGGGTTCGACCGCCCCTTCGTGGACGGCCAGATGCTGGGCGCTTTCCTGGCCCAGATGCTGTCCGACTGGACCGGCGACCCCGGGGCCATCCGCCGGCTGGGCTTCCGCTTCAAGGAGTTCGCGTTCCCCGGCGACACCCTGACCTGCCGGGGCCGGGTTACGGGGGCCGAGGCCGGGGAAAGGGGAGGCTCCGTCACCTGCGAGCTGTCAATCATGCGCCAGGACGGCGCGCAGGTGCTAGGGCCGGGGCATGCCGTGTTGGCCCTGCCCTGATGCGGTGACTACCCGCCGCGCCGCCGCTCCCGCCGGAGCAGGTCCGTAGCCTCCACGTCCACCGTCAACCCATCCACGACCACGGCGTAGTCCCGCCTGGCACCCTCCACCGTCACCTTTTCGTTCAACACGTCGTCGAGGACCAGAGCCGGGTCCCGTTCCAGGGGGTCGCCAAAGCCGCCTCCGCCGCCGGAGACGATGGTGACCACGTCCGAGGCGTCCACCGGGATCAACGCCCCCTCCCTGGGCAGCTCCTGGGACTCGGACCCGTCGAAGTTGCGTACGATGCGCGTGAGGGTGCCGTCGCTGGCCCCCAGAAGGCCGGGCCCGGGGACCTTGTGCCGGTTGGAGTGGGTCCCCACGTAGGTGTCCACCAGCATCCGGTAGTCCTTTCGAATCCCCACACCGCCCCTGAACCGGCCGGCTCCCGCCGAGTCGGGTATGTACTCCAAGCGGTCGGCCATCATGGGGAACTCCAACTCCATGGCCTCTATCGGCAGGTTCGACGCGGTATGCACCCCTTCAATGCCGTCCTTGACGGGCCTGGCCCCGCCGCCCCCCGCCAGCGTCTCGTAGTAGATGAAGGTGGGCGGCCCCTGGCTGCTGAACCCCATGCCGTGAACGCCGTGACTGCCCGCCTCCAGGTTGGAGTCGGTTGCCGCCCTGTGTTTTGAACCACCGAGGGCCGCGAAGAGCAGGTCGGGAAGCTGGGAGCACACCTCGAACCGCGCCCCCACCGGGGAAGGGGGCCTGGGATTGAGGATGGACCCCTCTGGGATGATCATCTCGATGGGCCGCCAGAACCCGTCGTTGCCCAGGGCGCTGGGGTCCAGCAGGGAGCGCAGCACCCAATAGGCGCAGGCAGCCGTCCCCGAATAGGGGTTGTTGAGTCCCCACCTGGCGGGCCCGCCGGTGCCGGTGTAGTCCAGGGTGATGGTGGGCCGGGGCTCGTGCTTCACCGTGACCTTCACCCTCATGGGAATGGGCTCGTCGCTGTCCAGGTCGTCGTCCAGGTAGTCCACGGCCTCGTAGACTCCCTCCCTCAACCGCCGGATGCCCTCGCGCACCTTGGTCTCGGAGACCCGAAGCAGCTCGTCCATGCCCGAGCGCAGCACCTCGATGCCGTACCGCTCGGCCAGCTCCTGCATCCGGCGAACACCCACCTGGACCGAGCCCACCTGGGCCCGGATGTCCCCGTCCCGGCCATCGGGGTCCCGCACGTTCAGCAGGACCACCTCCAGCACCTCCAGTTGAAGCTCCCCGGCCCTGTACATGCGGATGGGCGGGTACCGGATGGCCTCCTGGTATATCTCCGTGGCGTCCCCCAGGGCGCACTGGCCCGGGGCCTTGCCGCCCACGTCGGGCCAGTGGCCGGTGTTTCCCACGAAGCCCAGGAGCTTTCCCCCATGGAACACGGGACCCACGAAGGTCACGTCGGCCAGGTGCGACGGGCCGCCGCTGTAGGGGTCGTTGACCATGAACACGTCGCCTTCCCGGATGGACTCCCTGGGGAACCGCTCCAGGATGGCGGACCCGGTGAACATGAAAGAGCTCATGTGGACGGGCTGGCTGATGTCCCCGATGCAGACGATGCGGCCGTCGGCGTCCAGGATGACGCTGGAGCAGTCCTGCCGCTCCTTGATGTTGGTGGAGTACGCCGACTTTATCAGCGCCGCAAGTATCTCGTCGGCGATGGATACGAGAGCATTCCCCAGGACCTCGGTGGTCACGGGGTTCAGTCTGGCGCCGGCCATCGGCACCTCCCTTCGTGGGTCGGGTAGCGTAGCCGGGGCACGGGCCGCGTCGCGCCTACGGCCGGCTGATCTGGTGCCCGCCCCGGGCGTAGGACGCGGTGTTGGGGTCGCCCGCGAGGAACTCGCCGCGGCCCTTGGTGCCCACGACCTCGTCGTTCTCGATAACCACGTGGCCCCGGGACATGGTCAGGTCGGGCATGCCCAGCAACTTGAAGCCGTCGAAGGCCGAGTGGTCGGTGTTGCCGTGCTGGCCGTCCACCACGTGCACCCTGCCCGGGTCCCAGACCACCAGGTCGGCGTCGGACCCCGGGTTGAGCGACCCCTTCTTGGGATACAGGCCGAAGAGCTTGGCGGGATTCTCGCAGAACACCTGCACCAATCTTGGCAGCGTTATGCGGCCCCTGTTCACGCCATAGCTCCAGACCACGGGCACCATGAACTCGATGGTGTTCAGGCCGTAGCGGCCCTCGAAGATGTTCTCCCCCGTGGCGCCGGCAGGCGTGTCCTTAAGGGTGGCGTCCATGCCCCCGGTCAGCTTCTGGCGCTTGTTGGTGCCGCCGGAGTCGCTGGCGATGGTGTCGATGGTCCCGTCGGCCAGGGCGGCCCACAGGGCCTCGCAGTCATCCGCCTCACGCAAGGGCGGGCCGACCTTCCCTATGGGCCCCTTGGTCAGCACCTCGTCGTTGGTCAGGGTCAGGTAGTGGGGGCAGGTCTCGGCGAACATGTTGAGGCCCTCGCCCTTGTACCGGCGCACGACGGCCATGGCCTCCTTGGTGCTCAGGTGGACGGGGTAGAGGGGGCAGTCCAGCAGCTGGGAGAACACGGCCGACCGGTTCACTCCCTCGGCCTCCAGGATGTTGGGCTGGGAGCGGAGGAAGTAGGGGGGCGAGGTGTTCCCCTCGGCGGTGTACTGGTCTATCAGGTAGTCGATGCAGGGCCCGTTCTCGGCGTGGACCATGGCCATGCCGCCGTCCTTGGACGCCAGGTCCATTATGCGGATCATCGCATCCTCGGGTATCTCCATGCCCCGGCGTCGGTAGGCCAGGAACATCTTGAAGGAGATGACGCCCATGCGGATGATCTCTCCCACGGACGTGTTGAAGCTGTCCCCGTCCGCCGGCGTGTACGTGCCGTGGATGGCGTAGTCCAGGTAGGAGAGCTTCTCGGCCTCGTCGATGAACTGCTTGATGACGTCCGCCGTGTAGCCGTCGAACCCCCAGGACCTGACGTTGCCCACGAAGGCGATGACCGTCGTTATGCCCCCGTAGGCCGCGGTGATGGAGTAGTCGTCCATCTTGTCGTTGTACACCGGATGGCAATGGGAGTCGATGGCCCCGGGGAGCACGTACTTGCCGGAGGCGTCGATGATCCTGCCGGCCTCCCGTGATGGGTCGTCCGTCAGCTCCACGACCTTGCCTTCCCTGATGACCACGTCCCGGCGGGTGATGTCCTGTCCGGTGACCAGCATTCCTCCCCTGACTATCACGTCGGCCCTGGTACTGGTTGTCATGGCAGATTCTCGCTTTCAGGCAGTTTTGTTGGACAGCCGTTTCGCTGGGCAGCCATTTTTCGATGGACAGAATGTAGCACGTGAGGCGGCCCGGTTCAAGGGGACGAGCTAGTCCGCTACCGGCACCGGCCCACCTATGGTCGGCCGCCGCTCCCGCATGTAGTAGACCAGCGCCGCGGAGATGGTGAGCAGGACAAGGTTCGACCATATGGCGATGTCGTAGGTCCCCCGCCAGTCGTAGAGGACGCCGCCAAGGTACGCGCCCAAGCCGGAGCCCAGGGGCATGACGCCGAACATGGTGCCGTAGATGGTGGCTAGGTTGGACACGCCGAACCTGTCCGACGTGTAGGCCGCGGTGATTCCGATGACGGCATTCCACGACGAGCCCACCAGCATGATGCCTATCAGGAGCGCCGCCAGCCCCA
>JAGWBJ010000023.1:0-24750 GCA_021295955.1 Dehalococcoidia bacterium
AGCTCCCTCACCTCTATCCTCTCCCATCGAGGGAGAGGAGGTTTGGATAGCGTAGCTCCCTCACCTCTATCCTCTCCCATCGAGGGAGAGGAGGTTTGGCTCTAGTTCCTGGCCAGGAGAATGTGGAACTCGAGCTGGCTGATCTCCCGCCGCTGCCGGATGGAGGCCACGGCGTACTCGATGGCCATACGGGCGAAGCCCGAGTATCGAACGGCGTTGGAGCCCAGGGTGACCACGGGCTGCGGGCCGTTCAGGTCGATGCTCATCTGGTCGCTCTCCGTCTCGTCCAGGCGCAGCACGACATCCCGGCCGGTGAGCCGCCGTATCTTGTCCTCCATCCGGCGCAAGAACTCAGTATCGTCCATTGGAGAGGTCTTTATGGTCCGAAGGGGCCCTGACGGTTACGCGTACTTGACCAGAAGGTCGGCCAGCTCCCTGGGGCGTTCAAGCATCACCTCGTGGCAGGAGTCCACCTCGGGGCCCATCTCGATGCCGTCCAGCCGGGACGCCATCTTCTGCTGAAGGGAGAGGGGCACCAGGGCGTCCCGCCACAGGGACACGTAGGTCACGGGGCAGGGTCTGGCCATGTCGTTGAGGTACACGGGCGAGCGGAAGAACCGCACCGGCAGGGGGCTGAACCACCCGGTAAACTGGATCACGTCAAAGGGGTCCATGCCGCGGCAGTAGACGTGGTCTATGACCGTCTTGGGCAGCCGGAACTCCCTCCGGGTAAGCCGGCTCATGCGGGCGGAGGTCTTCAACCCCATCCTGTGGAGCCTGGGAAGGGCGTCCAGAACACTCTTCCCCTCCGAAGGGAGAATGCCCGCCAAGAGGACGACCCTGCTGGGCGGCTGTTCCAGCCTGGCCGCGGCGTGGAGCACCACCGGCGCCGACGCGCCGTGCCCCACCAGGAGCACGTCGCCAAGGCCCCAGGCCTGGACCGCGGCGGTCACGGTGTCGACGTAGTCATCCAGCGACGGCTCCGTCGGGTCGTCCCCGGGCTGGATGATCTTCCGGGGCAGGTCGACGGTGACCACCTTGCCGACCCTGCCCCCAGCGTACAGCCTCGGAGGGTGTTCCACGGGGGCCGTCAGGCAACCCCAGACCTTGCCCCAACACCAGGCCCCGTGGCCCACATCGTGTACCAGAACAACATCCACCATACCGCTCCCGGGCGAAGCCCTCGCGACTCCAGTAAGTAGTATACACGGAGATGCGGGCGTGGCAAGTTGCGCCTAGGCGAGGGCGTGCAGGTAGTCCAGGGTCCTGGCCACCGTGGCCTGGCGCGGGAATATCTTCTCCGTCAGGACCCTGTGCACCTCGGGGTCCGGGTCGGCGCAGCAGTCCTCCAGCACCACGATCTCGTAGTCCGCGTCCGCCGCCCACCGGACGGTGCTCAGGACGACCCCGCTGGTGGAGATGCCGGCCAGCACCAGGTTGGTGACGCCCATCGATCTCAGCACCGTCTCCATGTCCGTCGTGGAGAAGGCGCCCACGCGTCTCTTGGTGACGACCACCTCGCCGGCATCGGGACGCACGCTGCCGTGAATCTCGGCCCCGGGCGTTCCCTCCCCGAGGCGGCCCGTGCTCTTCATGGCGCTGAAGGACTTGTTCCGGGCGCTCACCTCGGGATGGCCGGGACGGAAGGATACGACGACGTAGACCACCGGGATTCCCGCCTTGCGGGTGGCCGCCACGACGGAGGAGGCCCTGTGGAGGAGCCCCGCCCGCTCGCGGCCGGACACGCTGCCCACGATGTCGTTCTGATAGTCCATGACCAATAGCGCCGTGCGGTCCCGGTCCATGCTGAGGTGAGTCGTCATGTCATCCCTCCTCGATGAGTGTATTGGTACGATCAGACCTGCACCGGCAGGGTCTCCCGACGGAATGCCCGGGTGGGCATATGATAGCACAACGACGTTGGTTTTCCGGTGTGCGGCGCACCGGTGGGGCCTTGTCGTGAAACTCTGATGTAAGACCTTATCATGGGGCCTCGTCGTGGGAACTTGCCGTGTGGCCCTTTTCCGTTGGGAGGCGCCGTGTTGAAACCCAGTAGGTTGTCTGGTAGCATCGTACGCGCTGCCGATCTGGGGCGTTGGCCGGAAGGAGCGCGTTGGCGAGTACGGGCGAACAGGCTACGGGGGTAGGGCCCGAGGACCGGGAGGCGCGTAGAACCAACGCCCTCATGGCCGGCAACGTCATCGGGGCCCACGGCCTGGAGCATACCTACGGCCGGGGCTTCCTGGTGATACTCACCACCCGGATCTACGACGCCTTGGGGCTGTCCGACTTCCAGGTGAGCCTGCTGGACGGGGCCCGGTCCCTGTACAGCGGCGCCGTCAGCATGGGCGGCGGGTTCCTGGTGGACATGTTCCAGCACCGCCGGGGACAGATACTGGCCTTCAGCATGGCGCTCATCGGCCTGGGCTACTTCCTGGTAGCCATATCTCCCAACTACGCGGTGATCCTGGTGGTGCTGTTTCTGCCCGCCGCCGGGACGGCCCTGTGGCATCCCCCGGCCCTGGGGCTGTTGGCCCAAAGGTACCCGAGGCGAAGCGGCCTGCTGATGTCCCTGCACCGGTCCACGGGCAACGTGGGCGACTGGGCGGGGTCCCTGCTGGCCGGGGCGCTCTTGACCTATGTGGGCTGGCGGTGGATCATGGGCGGCGGCACTCCCCTGCTGGTCATCCTGTCCCTGATGCTGCTGGTCATCCTGAGGCAGGCCGGCGGCCCGAGACTGGCGGCCTCCGGCTTCACGGGCAAGCTGAAACTCCAGGTGCAGGGCCTCCAGGAGGCGATGAAGGGGGGAGGTTGGTGGGACATACTCCCCATCTTCGCCGTCTCCGCCCTGCGGGGCATGGGAGACAGGCCGCTGATGTGGATGATCCCCCTCTACATATCCAAGGAGCTGGGGCAAAGCGACTTCACCGTAGCGGTGCACGTTGCCCTGCTGGCCGCGCCGGGGATAGTGTCGGGCCCCCTCTTCGGCGCCATGTCCGACCGCATGGGCCGCAAGTCCATCATAGGCGTCACCATGGCGGCGGGGGCGATACTGCCCGTGACCATGGTACTGGGGGGCAGCGGCCCCTGGATGACCCTGTCGGTGGCCGCCTTCGGCCTCTTCATGTTCACGGTGAACTCCCTCACCCAGGCTGCCGCCATCGACGTGGTGGAGGGCCGGGGGCTGGAGGGCACCTTCATAGGGTTCATGTGGGGGAGCAACGCCTTTTTCGGGTTCGCCTCGTCCCTGGCGGCGGGCCAGCTTGCCGAGTCCATCAGCCGTGAATCCGTGTTCTACTTCGCGTCAGCCCTGTTCGCCCTGGGCTTCCTGGTCTCTCTGGTCATGCCCTCCACCGGCGGCCGCGCCGGGTCCCGGGGAAGGGGCGCTACTGCAACGAGATAATCACGACCCCGGCGGTTATGGCGGCGATACCGGCCACCTGGGGCCTGATGGTCCCAGCCACGAGCCAGTGACCGAACCGCGACGGGAGGAGGCGGGCCAGGAGCAGGGAGTAGAGGAAGACGACGGTGGGCTGGACGGAGCTGACGGCGGCCACCAGGGAGACGGGCCCCAGGTTGATGGCGCCGTTGCGGGCGATGAGCGACAGGGTCACCAGAGCCTCCGCGGCGATGACCATTCCCATGAAGGTGGGGCTCCTCAGCGCCGCGGCCGGGGCTCCTCGGACCTGGGGCAAGGCGAAGGTCCAGAGCATGACGGTGGCTACGCCCAGGCGGTATACGCCGAAGAACTGCCAGAAGGTGTCGGTCTCCAGGAACTCCTTGGCCAAGACTATGGACACGGCCATGAACACCGCGGCCCCCAGCGCCAGAAGTATCGGCACGGGATTGCCGAAGGAGCGGGACTCCTTGCCGCCGCCCTGCCATGACACCAGTACGCCGCCCATGACCGCCAGCACGATGGCAAGGACGGCCAGGAGCGAGATACGCTCGTCGAGGAACGCGGCGGCCATGGGGGCCACCATCAGGGGGTTCAGGTACCAGACGGGGATGACCCTGGTCACCTGCCCCATGCGCAGCGCCACAAGGTAGAGTACGAGGCTGACCGACACCATCGTGCCGGAGAGCCAGCCCCCCAGGTAGGCGCGCCCGTCCACGCCCTGGCCGCTGGCCGCCGCCAGGACCACGACTCCGATGAGGGCGTCGAAGACGCCCACCCAGGCCACGTAGTGGTAGATGCTGGTGCGGGAGCGGTCGACGATGAACTTTTCCAGGCAGTTGACGGAAGCGAACAGGACGGGGGACAGGAGGGCGAGGAGGAGCCACGCAGGCAACGTGCGCGCGCCCGCCTACCGGTGGGAGACCCTGGCGCTGCCGACGCCGACGGCCGTCCTGTGGCCCTCCTGGTTCTCGGACCACACTTCCACAGTCGCCCGGGTCCCACCGTCCTCGGAAAGGGTCTCCGTGACACGGCCCCGGACGGTTATCACGTCGCCGTCCTTGACCGGCCGCAGGAACTTGAGGTTCACGCTGCCGGTACGATGGAAGGCCTCGGCGCCGAACAGCTTCCTGAGGGCCTCCGACACGAAGGCTATGGCCATGCGGCCCGAGGCCACCGGGTAGGGGGCGCCCAGCTTTCGAGCCGCCAGGTCTCTGTCGGTGTGGATGCTGGCCCGCTGCAGGACGCCGCACGCCTCGAACAGATCGATCTTGTCCTGGGTGACCGCCTTGGTGAGCGGGGGAAGCTCGGCGCCGACCTCTAGGCGCCCTGGGGGTTCCATTTTCTTCCCAACTCGTCGGGTTTCTTAAGCTGGTAGGTCCGGACGCGTTCCAGGAGCCGGCCGTCCTCGTCCTCTGCGGTGGCCTCCAGCACGATATACGGCCTGTCGCGGCGGTGGTACTTGTCCGCCAGGGTGGCCCTGACCGTGATCCGCTTGCCGGGGATGGGCTCGTTGAAGAACTCCACCTCGTTGCCGGCGTTCACGTTCCCTGTGGCGTCATCGTAGACCATCAGGAAGGCGGTGGCGTCGTGCTTGACGGCGATGGTCGCGAAGACCGCCTCCGGGTCGTCCACCGACTCCCGGTACCGGTCCAGCATCTCCCGGGTGAGCACATACTCGTAGGAGCCCAGGTCCTCCCCGGCCTCGGCGCTGTCGAAGTCGAACTGTCTCTTGGCGCCCTCTGCCACGGCTACTCCTTGTACCACAGGCCATGGGGCCAGTCAATGGAGACGGTGCACGTCACCCTGAATCGGTGAAGCGTATGATGAAGGGGACCACTATCGCCGTGGCTGCCAGTGTCACGATAACGCCGGTGAAGAGGAGATAGCGGGTCCCGTAGTTGGATACCATGGAGGGGTCGTAATACTTGTCGACGTCGTTATCGCGATACATGGCCACCACGCCGTCGAGAAGCATGCGCCGGGTCCTCCTGCCCAGGCCCATTGCCGCCACCGCGATGACGTTGACGGATATCGTCAACACGACAAATGCGGCCAGCACGAGGTCGTAGGTGAATGTCTCGTCCTCCGCCGTAGCTCCCAATGATACGGAGGAGTTGATCCCAAGGACGATGAGGTTAAATACGATGGCGGTGAGCACGAAAATGGTGTCCGTACGGCTACTGTCACCCAGCTCCTTGACGATATGATCGTGGACTTGACCGAGCATCCTTAGCTCCTCCGTTCTTCATGGACCGCCGGGCAGCGACGTGCGGGACAGCCGGGCGGTCTTGGCTACGCAGGCACAACCCTCGATGTCATATGGACCATCCAGAATCATATCAGACGACGTACAGCCGGGAGTAGGGGGGCAGAGGCGCTGTCCACCGGCAGCCTCCGGCCCCACGGTCTCGGGACGCGAGTATACTCCCGGCCGCGCGCGAATGGTACAATCTAGACCGGCGGACGTGGGGAGCGCCGCCCGATGCCGGAAGGAGGGCCATTTGATCCACGAAATCGGGGGAAAGGCCCCAAGGATTCACCCCTCGTGCTTCATCAGCGAGGCGTGCACCATCATCGGCGACGTGGAGATTGGCGAGGGGTCCAGCGTGTGGCCGGGGGCCGTGATCCGAGGCGACTACGGCAGGATCACCATCGGCAGGAACTCGGTGGTGCAGGACACCTGCGTCGTCCACACCGACGATTACCTGGACATCGGGGACAACGTACTGGTGACCCACGGGGTGGTGATCCACGGCCACAGGATCGGCAACAACGTGCTGCTGGGGGTGAACTGCGTCATCCTGGAGTCGGTGGAGATCGGGAGCTACTGCCTGGTGGGCGCCGGCAGCGTCGTCAGGGCCAACACGACGGTCCCCGACGAGTCCCTGGTGATAGGCGTACCGGGCACCGTCCGGCCCCTGAGCGCCGACAACCGGAAGCGTCTGGAAGCGCCCACGGCCAACTACATGCGCAACGCCCAGCGGTACAGGGCCGCGGGGCTGGGCCTGGAGATACCTCCCCAGTGAAGGACTCAGGCGTTTCAGCCGTCCACGCCGCGGAAGGGGCGTCGTAGAATGCCGCCCCTCCTGACCGAGGCGGAGGTCCGGGAACGCCTGGGCGCCCTGGAGGGCTGGCGCCGCGACGGCGACTACATCGTCAAGGAGACGCGCTTCCCGTCCTTCAAGGCCGCCGTGGAGTTCGTGAACCGCGTCGCGGAGGTCTCCGAGGAGATCGACCACCACCCGGATATCACCATCGTCTACACCAGGGTGTCCCTCTCCATCACCACCCACAGCGAGGGAGGCCTCACCCGCCGGGACTTCAGGCTGGCGGGGCTCATCGACGGCCTGGAGTAGTCCAGGCCAACCCACCCCCTCACCTCCGCCCGTTGGCCAACGCGCCCCAGGTGGCTACCATGAAGGGGACGCAGTAGGTGAGGGGCACCTTCCAGTAGAGGTCCGGCTGCCACGACCCGGAGAGGATGACGTTGCCCTGGTTCAAGAGGACCAGGGCCGTGCCGACGACCAGGACCGTCAACAGGGACCGCCTGATCATGCGCCCGTGCGCCAGGGCGCATGTCGTGCACTTGGAGACGTCCCCGACGGGGGTCCTGAAGACGAAGGCGCCAGGCGGGCGGAGGGGACTGCCGCATCCGGCACAGGCGGCGCTCATGGACGAGCTTCAGGGCGACCGGAGGCTGGGGGTATATCGGGGGATGCTCCCGCTCTAGTAACGGGGCGTGGCCCGGCGCTCCGTATGAGACGGCCCGCTAGCGGGCCCTGGCGACGGCCTCTTGGAGCGCGCGCCTGGCGAACACCTGGACCAGATGGGCCCGGAACTCCTCCGAGGCGTGGATATCCCCCAGGAAGTCGATGCCCTCGCCCGCCTGGGCCGCGGCCCGGTCTACGTTGTCGTCGGTGGCCTCCCGGCCCTCCAGGGCCGCTTCGGCGGCCCTGGCCCGGCTGGCGTTGGCCCCGGCGCCGGTGACGCCGATGCGGACCCTCCGGCACGTGTTCCCGGCGAGGGTCACGATGGCCGTGACGCCCACAATGGCGAAGTGGGAGGCCTTGTTGGCAAACTTCTTGTAGGCCCCTCCCGTATTGGCGGGAAGGGCGGGAAGGCCGATCTCCGACAGGATCTCGTCGGGCTCCAGGCCCGTGGTGAAGGGCCCCTGGAAGAACCCGTCGGCATCACTGGTGCGCTGGCCTCCGGGCCCGGTGGATGTGAGGGTGGCCTCGAGGGCCAGCATGACGGAGGGCAGGTCGGCGCCGGGGTCCGCGTGGGCCAGAGAGCCGCCGATGGTGCCCTTGTTGCGCACCTGGATGTCGGCCACCTGGGAAGCGGCATCGGCAAGGGCGGGGTAGCGGTCCCGCACCAGGGGTGAGGTCTCGAGCTGATGGTAGGTGGTCATGGCCCCGATGGCCAGGCCTCCCCCCGCCTCTCTAACGTAGGACAGCTCCGGTATCCTGCCCAGGTCGATGAGATGGGCCGGCTCTGCCAGGCGCAGCTTCATCATGGGAATCAGGCTGTGCCCGCCGGCCAGGACCTTGGCGTCGGGGCCGAGGGTGGCGAGCAGGCCCCGGGCCTCGGCCAAGCTGCTGGGAGCGCTGTACTGGAAGGAACCGGGGTACATATCGTCAACTCCTCGTCGTGCTGGGAAGGTCCGGCCCTCGTTGGGCCAGGGGCCGTACCCGGGCCCTAGCCGGACCGGAAGTGCCGCCTGCTAACGCTTGTCGGCCGCGTACTGGATGGCCTTGACGATGTTGTGGTAGCCGGTGCAACGGCAGTAGTTGCCGGAGAGGCCGCTGCGTATCTGCTCTTCGCTGGGGCTGGGATTGCGCTCCAGGATCTGGTGGGCGGTCATGATCATGCCGGGGGTGCAGAAGCCGCACTGGAGGCCGTGCTCCTCCCAGAACCCTTCCTGCAGGGGATGGAGCTGCCCGTCCTTGGCCAGGCCCTCGATGGTCGTGATGTCCGCGCCGTCGGCCTGGACCGCCAGCACGGTGCAGGACTTGACCGCCAACCCGTCCACGTGGATGGTGCACGCGCCGCACTGGCTGGTGTCGCACCCGATGTGGGTCCCAGTGAGCCCCAGGACGTCCCGCAGATAATGAACGAGGAGCAGCCTGGGCTCGACTTCGCTGGTGTGCTTGGTCCCGTTGACGGTTACGGTGATGCTGGCCATCCGGTCATACCTCCACCGCGATATCTGATTCCGAGAGGAAGTGTTTGCTGGGCGAGGCGTAGGTAGAAGACAGTCGGATTGTACTTCAGGCCCCTGAACGTGTCAAACGGCGGGCGGGCGCTCTCTTGGATCGGGGGCGTCAAAGGTGATAGTGCCTGAACCTGTCCGCAAGACGACCATTTGGAGAAAGGAAACGCGCAAACGACCGCGCCGTGTTCCTGTGTAAGGATTCCAGCCGGTCCCACCGGTTGAGAAGCAATCTGAGCATGGTCTGCGGTGTCTCATTCCCGGTAGTAAGAAAGACGATCCCTACCTCGTTTTCGATGATGGTGTCACGTTCGCGAGGAACCAGCAGCATCTTCTTGTTGGCAGTGAAGACCACCCACCCAGCCTCCCCGACTCTCGGCAGCCACCACTCATCCGCCCTTCCGGTCCATCCAAGGCTATAGGTCGAATGGGCGGCCAGTCCAACATCCCTCAAGGCATGTGCGACGCCAGACCCCACGTTTTCGTCGCAGAAGAAGATCAAGCGGCAAGTTGCTCCGCGAAACGGATGGCGTGCTCCACCTCGTCTCGCTCCAACCGATAGTCTTGAGCGATAAAGTCAATGGACAGCCGTCCCTCTCTGAATCGGCTACGGATGGCACTGATGGTGACTCCACGGCCGGCGATAGTCGGCACACCCGAGCTGTACCTGGGATCCACCACTATAGGGACCTGCTTGCCTTCCGGCCACCAGCGCGCGGCCAACTCTTCCTCGTAATCGATCTGGTCGATCAGCTCGTCCACGAGACCAGGGAGAGTCCACTGGCGCAGCTCGTCAAGGGCTCGGAGGCTCCCTCCACTGTGGATGAGGTGCACAATGTGCCCCCCGATGGCCGAGAGATTAAGGTGTGCGAAGGGGTTTTCTAGGTCAAATAGCTGTTTGGCGTTGTCATATCCCCTACGTACAGTTGCGAAGGAGACGTGCTCCGCCTTACGCAGGCGTCCAGCCACTTCGATCTCGACAAGCTGGATAAAGGACACCATCGCGCCCTGCCCCTGTGAGGGCCCGAAAAGGGGCGGGACAGCTCTCTCCCTTGACCGTGTATCCAAAGAGCCAGTTGCGCACGGTGCTCGGGGAAACGTGGGCCAGACGTGCCGCTTCACTGAACGTATACATCGGCTGGCTTCTCCAGCCGTCCAACGGTTGCCCGTTCCCAGTCATGGTTATTCTACGCGTCCATGTCTGCTATCACAGACTTCCTAGCTGTAGCCTCCCGACAGCGGCCCACTGCCGGTCTAGCCCTCCCCCAGCAGCCGCACGATCTCGTCCCCCACCTGGGAGGTGCTGGCGTTGCCGCCCAGGTCCGGGGTGCGCACGCGGCCCTGACGCAGGTTCTCCTCTACGACGGCGTTTATCCGGTCCGCCGCGTCGGGCCGGCCCAGGTGGTCCAGCATCATCGCCACGGCCAGGATGGTGGCCAGGGGGTTGGCCACTCCCTTGCCGGTTATGTCGAAGGCCGCGCCATGGACGGGCTCGAACATGGATGGATACGCGCCTTCGGGGTTCACGTTGGCGCTGGGGGCGAGGCCCATGCTCCCCGTGATGATGGCGCCGATGTCCGTCAGGATGTCCCCGAACAGGTTGGACGCCACCACCACGTCGAACCACTGGGGGCCTCTCACGAAGTCCATGCACGCCCGGTCCACCAGCAGCGACTCCGTCTCGATGTCCGGGTACTCCCGGGCCACCTCCTGGAAGACCCTGTCCCAGAAGACCATGCCGTAGGCCATGGCGTTGGACTTGGTCACCGACGTGACCTTGCGCTTCTTGTTGCGCTTGCGGGCGTGCTCGAAGGCGGCGCGGATGATGCGCTCTGTGCCCCGGCGAGTGAAGACCGAGGTCTGTGTGGAGACCTCGTCGGCGGAGCCCTGGTAGAGGAAGCCGCCCATGTTGGAGTACTCTCCCTCGGTGTTCTCGCGGAACACGGCCATGTCGATCTCCCCCGGGCCGAAGCCCGAGAGGGGGGAGGTCACGCCCTCGTGGAGGTAGGCGGGCCGCAGGCAGACCCCCTGGTCGAACCCCCGGCGGATGGGGAGGATGAGGCCGTTGAGGGTGATGTGGTCCGGGATGTGGGGGTCTCCCACGGCGCCGAACAGGATGGCGTCGTGGGCGGCGAGCTGCTCGAGGCCGTCCTCAGCCATCATCTTGCCCGTCTCCCGGTAGTAGTCGGAGCCCCAGGGAAAGCTGGTGTACTCGAAGGCCATGCCCTGGTCCTGGGCGGCCAGAGAGTCCATCACCTTGCGTCCTTCGTCCACCACCTCGGGACCGATGCCGTCGCCGGGCACCAGGGCTATCTTGTATGAGGGCATTGGCTCACCTCTATCCGCATCCCGTGCATTCGTAAGCGTAACACGGCCTAAATGTAACGGGACGCCCGCGACCGTGTCAACGCCGCCGCCGGGCTCTGGACTGGGCTGGGCACGGCACCTATAATCGACCCTACATTGGCAGCGCCTTCCCGGGAGACGGGGGAGGCAAGAGGAGCGAGGCATGACAGACGGCATCGTCAGGGTGGGAATCGTAGGCGCCGGGGACAACACCCGCGTGCGGCACATACCGGGGCTGCGGGCCGCCGGGGGAGTGGAGATCGTCAGCGTCTGCAACCGGACCCGGGAGTCCAGCGAACGTGTCGCGGGGCAGTTCGAGATCCCCACCGTGTACGACAACTGGATGGAGCTGGTGGAGGCGGGCGACACGGATGCCATATGCATAGGCACATGGCCGTACATGCACGCCCCGGTGACCCTGGCCGCCCTGGAGAACGACAAGCACGTCCTGTGCGAGGCGCGGATGGCGATGAACGCCGCCGAGGCCCGGGCCATGCTGGCGGCGGCACGGCGCAAGCCCAACCTGGTGGCGCAGATCGTGCCCTCCCCCTTCACGTTCAAGGTGGACGCCACGATACAAGACCTGATCGCCGAGGGCTATCTGGGCGATATTCTGGCCATCGACCTGCGGGTCGCCCAACGGGAGTTCGTGGACCGGGAGAGCCCCCTGCACTGGCGGCAGGACCGGGACCTGAGCGGCTACAACATAATGACCATGGGCATCTGGTACGAGGCGCTCATGCGGTGGGTCGGCCCCGCCACCCGGGTGATGGCCATGACCAGGGTGAGCACTCCCGTGAGGAAGGACGAAGTGGGCAACCTGCGTTCGGTCCAGGTGCCGGACCACGTGGACGTCCTGTGCGACATGGCGTGCGGGGCCCAGGCCCACATGCGGTTCAGCACCGTAACGGGCCTGGCACGGGGCAGCGAGGTGTGGCTGCACGGCTCCGAGGGCACCCTGCGCCTGGAGGGGCCTCCCTCCCTGGCCCTGTACGGAGGCAGGAGAGGGGATGCCGACCTCCAGGAGATCCCGGCGCCCGCGGACAAGCAGGGCGGGTGGAGGGTCGAAGAGGAGTTCGTCAACGCCATTCGCGGCACGGAGAGGGTCCGGTTCACGTCCCTGGAGGACGGCGTGCACTACATGGAGTTTACCGAGGCCGTGACCCGCAGCGCCCAGTCGGGAGCCGCCGTGTCCCTGCCGCTGTGACGGTCCGTCCCGCCACGGCCCTTCTGGTCGCAGCCGCCGTATTGGCCCTGCTGACGGCCTCTTGCCGGGGCGAGCGGAGCGCCAGGCCCATCGAGCCCGCCGCTACCTCGACACCCACACGGGAGGTGGTGGCCCCAACACCCAGGCCTACGGCAACGGTCCCCGAGCCTTCGACGGAGACGAGGGAAGGAAGTGAGATGCCCGGCAACCGCATCGCGTACATCGGTCCCGACGGCAACGTCTACACCATCAGGCCCGATGGCGCCGGAAGCCGCCGCCTCACCGACAACGACGTCCGCGTTGGCAGCGCCGGCGGCGTTCTTGCCCAGGGACAGGCCCAGACGCGGGTCATCTACGCCTGGCCCACCTGGTCTCCCGACGGCACCACGCTGGCGGCGTCGAGGATCGCCGTGGAGCCCAACGCCATCTCCGCCTCGGTCATAACCATCGACGCCGAGAGCGGGAACTCCCGAAAGATATACGACAACGTGCCCAACGCGGGCTTCGTGGCCTCCGGCGCCCCTCACTACTTCTACTGGTCTCCCGACGGCAACCACCTGAGCTTCCTGGCTTCCACCGTCAACGCCCTGGAGGTGCTCGTAACCGAGGTGGAGGAGGGCGGAGACCCCGTCGGGTTGATCGACGGAGCGCCCCTGTACTACACGTGGGCGCCGGACAGCAGGAGCCTGCTTATCCACCGGGGCGTGGAGCTGTTCGTGAGCCGCGCCGGGGCCGACGGATTCGGCCGTCCCGAACGGCTGGGCGCCGTGGGGGGCGCGTTCTTCGCGCCGGCCATATCCAGGGACGGGCGGACGTTGGCCTTCGCGGTCCAGGGCGGGGAGGAGGGGGCGTTGTTCACCGTGGATGCCTCGACGCCCAGCGGGGCGGCGGAGGGCATGCCGGTGCCGGGAGCCAGGCGCGTCCTGCCCGTGGAGCCCTTTACGGCCTTCAAGTGGTCGCCCACCCGGGACGAGGTGGCGGTGGCCGACAGGTTCGACGGCAGAAGGGCCCTTTTCGACCGCCTGTCCATAGCCAACCAGGACGGTTCGGGCCATCGCGTCCTGGTGGACGAGAGCCTGATGGCCTTCTTCTGGTCGCCCAACGGCGACAGGATAGCCTACGTCACCTGGAACCAGGAGAGCCGGACCTTCTCATGGAAGTACGTGGACCGGGACGGCGGGGAGCCGGTGAAGCTGATCGAGTTTCTGCCCTCGGAGGACTTCGAGACCCTCATCAGCTTCTTCGACCAGTACGGCTACTCCAGCTCCATCTGGTCACCGGACAGCTCCCAGATCGTCTTCAGCGGCACCCTCGGGCCGGCATCGGCGGGCCGCAACGGGACTTCCCCCGACACCGACAAGGTGTACGTGATCAACGTGGAGGCGGGGGCATCTCCCCTGGAGATCGCCACCGGCCGGTACGCCGTCTGGTCATGGAACTAGCGGGGGCCTAGACTGCTCCATGGCTCCACTCCCCGGCCTATCGGTTGTCTGCCTGGTATTTGCAATGGCCGCAACCGCCCTCTCGTGCGGCTCCCAGGAGGCGCCGGCGCCCCAGTCGGCCGCTCCGACTCCCACTCCACGGCAGCTCATCGAGCAGTGCAGCCGCGAGATGACCGCCCTGGACACGGTGAGGTTCGAGCTGGTCCACGAGGGCGACGGTTCGTCACAGCTCTTCCCGGGCATGGTGCTGACGAGGGTCGTGGGCGAGGTCGACATGCCCGACCGGTTCGCCGTGTCCGCGGAGGCGATGTCCCTGTTTCCCCGGTCTTTCATCGGGCTAGACGTGGCCGTCTCCGGGGACCGGGCCCTGATGACCGACTTTCTGAATCCCGCGGAGTGGAACACGCTGCCTGTGGAGAGCCTCCCCTTCGACTTTGCCAACCTGGGCGGGACGCTGAGCGATATAATCCTCTCCATGGAGGACCCCCGCGAGGTCGGCGAGGAGACCGTAGACGGGGTCCCGTCCCGGCACATCCGGGGGACCGCGGGCTCCGCCGCGCTGGCCGCCCTGATTCCGGCGGCCGTCGAAGGGTACGTCCTCACCATGGAGCTGTGGATCGGGAAAGAGCGCGCGTTGCTGAGGCAGGTCAGAATCGAAGGGCAGATACTGTCCACGGACCAACCGGACCTGGTCCGGGTCCTGACCATACGGGACTTCGACCAGCCCGTGAACATCACCCTTCCCCAGACGTAATCATTAGGGTGCAGCCGCCGACGGAGGTGTGAAGGCCGGCATGAAGCCGGGGATTCTCTCGGCCTCACTGGCCTTGACGATAGTGGGCCTGGGCGCCTTTGTCACGGCGCTGGACCAGACGGTTGTGGTCACCGCCCTGCCAGAGGTCATGCTTGACCTCAAGATCCCCGTGGTGGAGCTGGACCGGGTCTCCTGGGTGGTTACCGGCTATCTCCTGGGCTACACCGCGGTCATGCCGCTGATGGGCCGGCTGGCCGACGTGTACGGGTACTCGCGCGTGTACCAGGCGTCCCTGGTCATTTTCAGCCTGGGCACGGCGCTGGTGGCGGTCTCCCCCAACCTGGAGTGGATGGTGGGGGCCCGCGTCATCCAGGCCATCGGCGGCGGCGCCACGTTGCCGATAGGCATGGCCATCGCCACGTCCATGCTCCCACCCCGACGGCGAGGACTGGGAGTCGGCATCGTGGTGGCCTGCGCCGAAGCGGGATCCATGCTGGGCCCGGCCTACGGCGGGGCCATCGTGGAGCTGTCGAGCTGGCGCTGGATATTCTGGCTCAACGTCCCCCAGAGCGCCGTCATCTTCCTGGCGCTGTTGTGGATACCCAACCGTCCCCAACGGGGGGCGAGCGTCGACTACCTGGGAGGCGCCCTCCTGACGGCCACCCTGCTGATGCTGTCGCTGGCGCTGTCCCGAAAGGGTCTGTTCACCCTGTCCTCCCCCACTCCCTTCGTCATGGCCGCCATGGGGCTGGGGCTCGTCCTGGTGGTCATACTGGTGGAGAGGAGGGCCCTGCAGCCCCTCCTGGCGCCGTTCCTGTTCCGCTCCCGCGCCTTCGTGAGCGCCAACGCGACCCAGGTGCTGGAGGGGGTCGCGTTCATCATCGCCCTGGTCACAATACCCCTGATGGCCAACACCGTGATGGGCCGAGACCCGCTGACCGGGGCCTGGTGGCTGCTGCGCCTCACCGCCGCCATACCGGTGGGCGCCCTGGTTGGAGGGTGGGCGGTGGCGTACCTTGGGGTCCGTCCGGTCACGGTGGCCGGCCTCGTCCTATCCGCCGTGGGGCTGCTTCTGGTGAGCACGTGGGACCTGGACATCGCCGAGCCCCGGCTGACGGTACACCTGTTGGTCGCGGGCGCGGGATTCGGCCTGAACAACGCGCCCATAATGGCCCGGGCCCTGGGTGCGGCGGGCGACGAGTACAGGGGGACCGCGGCCTCCCTGGTAACGGTCTCCCGGATGATCGGCATGGCCCTGGGTTTGTCGGCGCTGTCCGCCTGGGGGGTGGAGCACTTCCACGTGCTGACGGCCGGCTTGGAGCTGCCGGTCCAGCAGCCCGGCGAGACGGGGGAGGCGCTGAGGGCCAGGCAGACCGAGTACATGGCGCGCTTGAACGACGCGGGCCTGGCCCTCTTCCGGAACTTCTTCCACATCGCCGCCGGGGTCTCCGTGGCCGCCATCGTGCCGGCCCTCCTGATGAGGCCCGACCGCCGGGAACGGGATGCGGGGCTAGAGGAGGTTGACCAGCCTGGGACCTAGGATGACCTTCAGCGCCGAGAGCGCGATCACGGCCACGATTATGAACACCACGGCCGACCAGCTCCAGTCGGGGATGACGAGGCCGAGGGCGGTCCCGGCCGCCGGGGCGTGCTCGGTGTCGGTCACCACCATCACGAATATGCTGAGTCCAACGGCGACGGCGGCCGCGATGTAGAAGGCGTGACGGTCCGTGTCGAAGGTGTCGATGCCCAGGGCCCTGAGCACCCCCGTCGCCGCGGACCCCAGGACCACCGCTACGACGTGGCCCCCCATCACCTTACGGAGGCCGGCCGCCGGCGTATGGGGAATGGCGAAGACGATGAAGGCGGTGGACGCGACCGCGACGATGATTGCAGCCCTCAACACCACGTCCTGCACCAGGAGGATGACGCCCAGGGCCAGTGTGGCCAGCAGGGACTGTAAGACGTAGTGGTGAGCTTGCGAGCGAAACTTCTGGTCGAAAAGCCGCATTAGCTCCGGAGGGAAGCCGCGGGCTCCCTATCGTGGCCTCCTTGGACTCGAAGGGGAATGGGCCTATGCCCCCCCGCGAGTGCAGAGCTCGACCCGGTTGTCGTCGGGGTCCCTTATGAACAGGTACTGCTGGCCGTCGTAGCGCACGCCCGAGCTCTCTATGGGCAGGCCGCGCTCCTCGACGGCCTTCTTGGCCGCTTCGAAGTCCTCCACCTCGTAGGCGTTGTGGAGGTTCCTGGGGTGCGCCGGCGCCTCGGGAGTCTCTATCAGATGGACCATGACGCCGCTGGGTAGCTGGAGCCACGTGATCTCCGGGTTGGGGACCTGCTTGGGGATCTGCTTGAGGCCCAGGAACCCGCAGTAGAACTCCAGGCTCCGTTTTGTGTCCTTGACCATGGTCGTAACGTGGTTGAGATGCTTGAGCTGCACAGCGCCGTTGGCCATCGCACTCTCCCGGGTCCGTGATGGGGACATTATACGCGGGGAGGCACACAACGTAAAACCGAGCGGACAGGGCTTCCCTCTTAGTTGACATCGGCATTGGGCGCAAGTAAACTGTCTGAACCCCAAACCGTGACTGCGCCGCACCTAGCCGGGCGGTGTGTGGCTCACACCCGTCCGAGGCCGCCATAGCCGGCACCAACCGGATGGGGCCCCGCCCGAAAATCCACCGCTAAACGTAGCAAAAAGGGCGAACGTTGACCCGAACGGGGGCTATAGTCAAGGGCCTGGCGCTGGTTGGCATGCGCGGGTTGGACCTGCTGCAAGTCAACGGCGACCTGGTGGGCTCCATGGCCAGCGGCCGGCCCAGGCAACGCTTCGACGTCGCCCTCAGGCACGGATCGTGGAAGAAGCTGTTCAACTTCGCTCGAATCGAGCTCCAGCTACGTTTCGGACGCACCAAGGTATGGGGGTACCCCTTCGAGTGGGAGGTGGACACCACCAACATCTGCCAGCTCAAGTGTCCCCTCTGCCATACTGGTCTGGGCACCGTGAACAGGGAGAAGGGCGTGATGCACTTCGACCTGTACAAGAAGACCGTCGACGAGATAAAGGACTACTGCATCTGGCTCAGCCTGTATAGCTGGGGCGAGCCCTTTCTCAACAAACGCATCCACGAGTACGTCGAGTACGCGCACCGGGCCAACATCGCCACCATAATGAGCACGAACCTCAACAAGCCGCTGACCCCGGAGATGGCGGAGTCGCTGGTCCAGTCGGGCCTCGATTCCCTCATCATCTCCCTGGACGGCACGACCCAGGAGGTGTACCAGGTGTACCGCGTCGGGGGCCGGCTCGACCGGGTGCTGGAGAATATCCGCCTGCTGGTGGATGCGCGCCGAAGACTGGGCTCGACGACACCCTTCCTGGAGTGGCAGTTCATCGTCATGCGCCAGAACGAGCACCAGACCGAGGACGCCAAGAGGCTGGCAGCCGAGCTGGGGGTAGACGACATCGTGTTCAAGCGGGTGGACTTCCCCCACGGGGAGGAAGACCCGAAGCTGGCCGAGCGGTGGATGCCCGTCTACGCCGAGGAGTTCCACACCGACCATCCCTTCGACAAGCCCTACGCCGAGGGCGGGGACCGTTGCTGGCGCCTGTGGCGCAGCGGCGTGGTGAACTGGGACGGCGGCTACGCCCCCTGCTGCTACCTGACCGACGCCTCGGACGACTTCGGAAGCGTGAAGACCCACACCATCAAGGAGATATGGAACAACCAGCACTACACCACCGCCAGGGGCCTGTTCAAGGACGGGACGGCGCCCGGGGTGAGGGTCGGCTGTCTGGGCTGCAACGTTTACCTAGACAGCGCAGCCGGCCAGACACGGCGGCAAGTGGCGCCGCTCGGGATCAAGCCCCGCGAGGATAAGGCTCGTGTCAACGCAGACGGATAACAGGCAGGCCAACGTCGGGCTGCGCCGGCGATTGCTCTCCTTCCAGGCCCTGAGGGAGGCGGGGATAATCGTCGGGTCGTACTTCGTGTACATGCTGGTCCGCCGGTTTCTCATTCCCGACATAGAGGCCGTGGCCTTTGGGAACGCCCTCAGGTTGATCGACTTCGAGGCGGCCATGGGCATCCTCCTGGAGGCGTCCTGGCAGGGCTGGCTGCTGGAACACTCGAAGGCAGTAGTAGTGCTGTTCAACTGGGTCTATATAGTCACCTTCATCCCCATACTCGTCGTGACCGCCGTGGTCGTGTACGCAAAAGACCGGACCCAGTACCGCTACTACAGGAACGTATGGCTGGTCAGCTTCGTCCTGGCGCTGGCAATCTTCATTCTATTCCCGCTGGCTCCGCCGCGGTTCCTGCCGGAGTATGGATTCGTAGACGCTATCCAGCAATTCGGGCCCGCCTGGTACGGTGGGACCGACATGGCCCGGTCGCTGTACTACAACGTGTACGCGGCGATGCCCAGCCTGCACTTCGGCTGGACGCTGCTGTTCGGCGTGCTGTACTTCCGGATGGGGCCTCTGCCGCTGAAGGTGTGGGGAGTGCTCTATCCTACGATCACCTTCTTCGCCATCACCATCACGGGCAATCATTACATCATGGACGCCGTGGGGGGCCTGGCGGTCGCCGTGGCCTCCTACGCCAGCTACGAAGTCCTATTGCGCGTCAAGCCATCTTTCCGGATGGTCCTTCAGGCCGCAGAGGAAAGGGCGGCGCGGGCGGCGACCAGAGCCCACACCTGGGCGGCACGCCTGAAGCCCAGGGCCCCTTCCATTGGCGGCCGAGTGGCCGCCAAGCCCCTCGCGACCTCTGTCCGAGACCTGTTGCTATACTGGAAGGCGACCGTGCGGGCAACGGCCGCCAACCTCAAGTCCCACCCCCTGGTGGAACGTGTGCACTTCCGCCTGTACGCCCGAAAGTGGAAGACCGGCTTTCCCGGCTAGGGGCACCCGGCCGGAGTCAGACCAGCCTCCCCATCCCGGACGCCCCCGCCGCTCTATGGGCGCCTCTTCCGATTCGAGCCCCGGAGGGCCGCCCGTCGTAACGGGGGACCAGGCAGAGAAGGAGGGAAGCGCGGTGGAGAAAGCCCGGCCCACGGCCTCGACGCCTGAAAAGAGAGTGTCCATCCTCACCCACGGCTGCAAGCTGAACCAGTCGGACAGCGACACGCTGGCCCGGGGGTTCCAGGATGCCGGCTACAGCATCGTCGGCCCATCGGACCAGGCCGACGTCTACGTGGTGAACACCTGCACGGTAACCCACGTCGCCGACCGGAAGGCACGCAGGGCGCTGCGCTCGGCCCGGAAACGGGACCCGTCGGCCCTGGTGGTAGCCACGGGATGCTATGCGCAGAGAGCACCGGACGCGCTGGCCGCAATGCCGGATGTGGACCTTGTGGCTGGAAACCGCGACAAGGACCGGCTGGTGGAGATGGTCCGGGGAGCCCTCTCGGGCCCTGCGCCGGGCGGCCCCGACGCCACCGGCGAATCGGCCCCGTCCATGGCCCGCCGGGGAGCTCGCTGCCGGGCGATGGTGAAGATACAGGAGGGCTGCGACCAAGTCTGCGCGTACTGCATAGTCCCCACGGTGCGGGGCAGGGAGCGCAGCATCCCTCCCGGGGACATCCTGGAGACGGTCCGGAGACGGGTGGGGGAGGACTTCAAAGAGGTGGTGCTCACGGGCACCCAGCTTGGCTCCTACGGGTTCGACATCCCCGGAACGTCCCTGCGGGACATGTTGTACCTGCTGCTGGAGGAGTCCGGCGTGGACCGCCTGCGGGTCTCCTCCCTCCAACCCCAGGAGCTGACCTGCGGCCTCCTGGACCTGTGGTGGGACCGCAGGCTGTGCCCCCACTTCCACATGCCCCTTCAGAGCGGCAGTGACCGGGTGCTAAAGAGGATGCGTCGTCGTTATACCGCCCGAGAGTACGCCGACGCCGTGGAGAGGGTCCGGAGTGCGGCGCCCGACGCCTCCATCACCGCAGACGTCATCGTGGGCTTTCCCGGCGAGGACGAGGACGACTTTCAGCAGAGCATGTCGCTGGTGAAGGAGGTGGGGTTCGCCGACTTGCACGTCTTCCCCTATTCTCCACGCCCGGGGACCAGCGCCGCGTACATGGGCCCGCGAATCGATGCTCCGACCGTGGGGCGCCGGATGTCGGAGATGCTGGCCCTGGGCCGGGCGCAGGGGGCCGATTTCCGGAATGCGTCCCTGGGCGCCGTTCGACCCGTGTTGTGGGAGCGGTCCAGCCTACGTGAAGGCCGGCCCATGTTGGTGGGGCTGACGGACAACTATCTGAGGGTGGTAGCCGAGGGACCGGCGTCGTTGGTGAACAGTGTAAGCCCGGCACGTCTGACGGGCCGGCTCGGAGAAGATATGCTGGGCGAGGTGGCATAGGTCCAGCCGTCGCCCGGCTCTTCTTCGAGCGGCCCAGCCGCACTGTAGCCCCTCAGCACGGCGGTCAGACGTGGTGCGATACGGTCCAGGCGTTGGGTCCCGGGGTAATCGCCTTCAGGCTCTCACAGCTCCACGGGGCGGAGGTAGGCCGAGCCGTTGCGCCGCTCCAGGTAGCCGGCCCTCTGGTCATGGCCGTGGGCGAAGATGATCAGCCAGCCTTCCCTCTCGGCCTGGGTGAGCAGCTCGCGCTTGCGCTCCAGAGTCTCTTCGGGGAACTGGTCGAAGGCCGATATGGCCGCCAGGTCCAGGTGGTACGGCGTGGGGACGATGTCGCCCAGGAACGCTATCCGCTCCCCGCCATGATTCATCAAGACGATCTGATGGCCCTTGGCGTGGCCGTCGGTCACCCTGACCCACAGGCCCGGGTAGATCTCGTTGTCACCGGCGAGCAGCTGGAGCTGGCCGCGCTCGTCGATGGGAGAGAAGTCCTCTGACCGATGCACTCCCTGGCACCTCTCGTTGGGGCTGCAGGCCTCCTCCCAGCATCCTTCCTGTACGTAGTACGTGGCCCTGGAGAAGGTGGGCACCAGGCTGCCGGTCCGGTCGAGCCGGGTGCAGCCTCCCGAGTGGTCGAAGTGAAGATGGGTAAGTATTACGGCGTCGATATCCTTGGGCGATAGGCCCATGCTTCGCAGACCCTTGGTCAGGCGGCTGGGCACCAGGCCGTAGGTATCCTTCTCGTTGTCCAGCTCTTTCGAGCCAACGCCCGCGTCCACGAGGACGTTCTTGCCCCCGATCTGGATTAGCAGGCAGTTCAGTCCCAGCGTTATGCGGTTGCGCCTGTCCGTGGGGACCTTGCTCTCCCAGAGCGTCTTGGGCACCTGCCCAAACATGGTTCCACCATCAAATTTGATAATGCCGTCGCTCAGTAGTTTGACCGATGATGTCATCATCTCCGCACTCATCCTCCCTGATAACTGAAACAACCGGAAGGGGTAGCTCCATGATGGGAGACTCCCCAGTGGCAAGGTCTCTAATCACCTCCTCTCCACACGCCGAAGCAACAGGGGCACGCGGTGAAAGCCGGAAAAGCAGGTCGAAACGTGTATGAAAACCGTTCTAGGACCCTTTGGCCAGGTCGCTCGTTGTCAAGGCGTTCTCATAATCTTTTCTCAGATAAAATATAAAATAGTAACTAGACATATGATAAAGGAATTTTCCGAGATTGGCAATAGGAGCGGGGAAATTGGGGTCCTGAGCATTGGGACATCACCTGAGCCGCCTGCCTCTTCCGATGCTCAGGAGCTACTGTTATTTTGGATGAATTATTAGAATCTAGTTAGTCCATGGACTCATTGCAATTCAGGGATCAGTCCGAGCCAGCCGTCCTGGGGTCCTCCACGGTTTCGGCCAGGGAGGCCCCCGTGGGGACCATGGGGAAGACGTTCTCCTGATGCTCGAGGACGAACTCGATGAGGAAGGGCCCGGGATGGTTGCGGGCCCGGTTCAGGGCCGCCAGAACGTCCTCCGGCCGGTCGACCCTCTCGGCGGCGATGCCGTAGGCCTCGGCCAGCTTGACGTAGTCGGGGCCCGGGACCGGGACCGCCTTGAAGTGCCTGTCGTAGAACATCTCCTGCCACTGGCGGACCATGCCCAGGTGGCCGTTGTTGAACAGGGCTATCTTGACCGGTATCTTCTCGTCGGCGATGGTGGCCAGCTCCTGGAGGGTCATCTGGAAGCCGCCGTCTCCGGCGATGCTCCAGACGGTGGCGCCGGGCCTGCCCACCTGTGCGCCCATGGCGGCCGGGATCTCGTAGCCCATGGCCCCCAGCCCGCCCGAGGAGATGAACGAGTTGGCCCGCTTGAAGAACAGGTACTGGGCTGCCCACATCTGGTGCTGGCCCACTCCGGTCACCGCCACGACGTCCTCCTCGTCGCGGACGAGTCGGTCGAGGTCGTGAAGCACGTGCTGGGCCAGGAGACCGTCGCTCCGGGGTATCGCCAGGGAGGGGTGGGCCCTCCTGAGGGCGCCGACCTCCTCCAGCCAATCGGACCGGTCTCCGCGGGCGGCCATGGGGACCAGGGCCCGAAGCACCGCCCCCACGTCGCCGACCAGTCCCACGGCTGTGGGCACGTTGCGCCCTATCTGGGACGGCTCTATGTCCACGTGGACGATCTTGGCGTTGGGCGCGAAGGTCCCGGGCCTGCCGGTGATTCTGTCGTCGAACCTCATGCCCAGCCCCAGAATCAGGTCGGCGCGGTCCACGGCGATGTTGGCCCAGTACATGCCGTGCATGCCCAGCATGCCCAGGCTCAGCGGGTGGCTGCGGGGGAAGGAGCTGAGGCCGAGCAGCGTGTTCACCACGGGTATCTGGGTCTTCTCCGAAAGCTCCACGAGGTCGCTCCCGGCGTGGGAGGTCAACACCCCGTGGCCGGCGATTATCAGCGGCTTCTTGGCTTGGTCGATGAGCTGGACGGCCCTGGCAAGGTTGGCCCGAGTCTCGGGGATGAGATGGTCCGAGTAGCCCTGGGGGACCTCCATATAGTCGAACTCGGCCAGCTCCTGCTGCACGTCCCGCGGGATGTCCACCAGGGTCGGGCCGGGGCGGCCGTCCTGAGCGACCCTGAAGGCCTCGTAGATGGTGGGAGCCAGGTCCTCGGCGGACATGACGAGGTAGTTCTTCTTGGTGCACGGCACGGTGATGGCGCAGGTGTCACACTCCTGGAACGCCTCGGTGCCCAGGGCGGACCGGGCGACCTGGCCCGTGATGGCCACCATGGGCACCGAGTCGGCCTTGGCCCCCATGATGCCCGTCACCAGGTTGGTGGCGCCGGGGCCCGAGGTGGCGACGCATACGCCCACCTTGCCCGTGGCGCGGGCGTATCCGTCGGCGGCGTGGGCGGCGCACTGCTCGTGGCGCACGAGGATGTGCCGTAGCTGGTCGTACTTGTAGAAGGCGTCGTAGAGGGGCAGGACGGCCCCGCCGGGGTGTCCGAATATGACGTCCACGCCCTCGCGGAGCAACGCCTCGCAGATGATCTCCGCTCCCGTAAGCTTCATGGCGCCCCTCTATTCCGATCCGGACCCGGCCGGACCGACTAGGATTCGTTCCCTGCTAGAGGCCTCTGCGCCGGGCCGCCGGACGCGGCCCGGAGAGGCTGGGGACGCCTGGGAGCACCAAAAAAATCCCGTCCCAATTAGGGACGGGACCATCGATCCCGCGGTACCACCCTAGTTGTCCATCCCCGCCCGCGAACCATGGTTGGCGGCGAGGAGACCGCTCTTGCAAGGCACAATCATGCCCCATCGTTGGTAACGGGCGATGAGCCCGGCCCGGTCTACTGTTGCGGGCCGCTTGGGACCGCCGTTCAACCTGCGGCTCCGGAGGGATTTTCGGACGGGCTCGGAGTGTCTGCTCCCACCTTACCAGACTCGCTGGACCCCTGCTCCCCGCCTACTCGTCTCCATCTAAGCCTTTACGCTACCTTGCAAGCTAACACACCGCGACGTTTGCTGTCAATCCCGCCGGGTGGCGGGGTGGGGCGTCTCCATGGGCCACATCACCCGAGGGGCCACATCACCCGAGGGGCCACATCACCCGAGGGGCCACATCACCCGAGGGGCCACATCACGAGGGGCCACATCACCCGAGTTTGCTACTCCCGTACAGGATAGCAGGAGGTCGGCCCGCGAGAACAGCGACCGGTTGACGCTCGCCCGCAGCTTGTCCCCCCGCCGACGCCGATGCTATAATCGATTGAATGGGGATTCGTCTAGTGGCAAGACGGCAGACTCTGGATCTGCAAACCGTGGTTCGAATCCACGATCCCCAGCCAGCGCGGGTTGGCGCATTCGTCTAGTGGACTAGGACACCGCCCTCTCAAGGCGGAGATCGCGGGTTCGAACCCCGCATGCGCCACCATCCTTCCAGCGACGTGCTCCGTGTCAAGACCCAGGGCGCTGAGTACGGCATTGCGACACGCCTGTCTCCCAAGGGTCCGCGTCCCCGCACGAGCGCTCGTCGAGACG
>JAGWBJ010000023.1:24835-52248 GCA_021295955.1 Dehalococcoidia bacterium
CCCAGGGGGCGCACTTCCAACCCAGGGGCGCTCTTCCAACCCAGGGGCGCTCTTCCAACCCAGGGGCGCAGGCCCCATTGCGGTATCGTATATAGTGTTTATGAACCTATGAACCTGCCAGGCAATCGAGTCCGGGAGACGATTCGATGACAACAGCCTCCGGGAACCTCCGTTACGAGGTGGAGGAAAACCCGCCCCTCCCGACCACCCTCGGCCTGGGACTGCAGTTCGCCATGATCGCCTCCGCCACCCTGCTGGTGACGCCGGTCATAGTGGCCAGGGAATCGGGAAGGGATGAGTCCTACCTGGTATGGATGGTCTTCGCCTCCCTGGTGGTGGTGGGAGTGGCGACATTGCTGCAGGTACGACGGCTGGGGCTGGTCGGGGCCGGGACCGTCCTCCCCATGTTCACCGCCGCCTTTGCCATACCCTTCTGCATCACGGCGGTGGCGGACGGGGGGCCGGCGACGCTGACGACCCTGGTCCTCGTCTCGGCCGTGGTCCAGATCGTGATATCCAAGTGGCTGTTCATCCTGAGGAGAATCGTCACGCCCACCGTGGGCGGCACGGTGATGATGATACTCTCCATCACCCTGGCTTCCGTCGTCTTCGGCCTGCTGGACCGTTCGTCGGAGGTGGAGCCCGTGGCCGCGCCCCTGACCGCGCTGACCACCCTGATCATCGTCGCCGCCCTCACCCTCAGGGGCTCGGCGGTACTGCGGCTCTGGGGGCCCCTGATCGGGATCGTGGGTGGCTGCATAGCCGCCGCCGGCTTCGGAATCTACGACATCGACAGGGTGATAGAGGCCCCCTGGATCGGGCTTCCGACCGAGTCGCCGGGGTTGGGCCTGGACTTCAGCTTCTCCTTCTGGTCGCTGCTTCCGGCGTTCCTGTTTCTCGGCATTATCATCTCCATACAGACCAACGGAGCGGCCATCGCCATGCAGCGGGTCTCGTGGCGCGACAACCGGGCCGTGGACTTCCGGGCGGTGCAGAGGGCGCTGGCGGGCACGGGGGTGACCAACCTGATGGCCGGCGTCGCGGGCGCCGTACCCAACATCATCAACCCGGGCATCATGGCGTTCACCCAGATCACCGGCGTCGCCTCCCGCAGGGTCGGGTACTGCGTCGGCGTCGTGTTCATCGTGCTGGCGTTTCTTCCCAAGGCGTCCGGCCTGCTCAGCACCATACCCGGGCCCGTAATGACGGGCTACCTCATCCTGATAACCGGGACGCTGTTCGTGGACGGGGCACGCACCGTCATCGAGACGGAGGAGAACAGGCAGAAGGTCGTGGTCGCGGGGGTCTGCTTCTGGATAGGCGCGGCCTTCCAGTTCGGACTGTTCGACCTGCCCAACGTGGGCTCGGCGTGGGGCACCCTGCTCGAGAGCGGGGTGACGACCGGGGGGGTCGCCGCCATAGTGATGATCCTCTACCTGGAGTTCACGAACCCGAGGCGTATGCGGTTCCGTTCGCGGCTCCACATCGACGCCCTGCCGGAGCTGAACGAGTTCATAGCGAGGTTCGCCGCCCGCAGAGGCTGGGATGCGGCGATGAAGGACCGGCTGAGCGCCGCCGCCGAGGAGACCCTCCTGACGTTGGCCCCTCTGGACCTGAGCCTGGATGACGAGGATGAGGACGAGGACACGCAGGATGAGCGTCAGCTAGTCGTCGTGGCGTCCAGCGACGGCCCGGTGGCCAACCTGGAGTTCATCGGCGGGGGCAACCAGGCGAACATCGAGGACCAGGTGAGGCAGCTCCAGCAGCACGACATCGAAACGCCGGCGGAGAACGAGCTGTCCCTCCGGCTGCTGCGCAGCTACGCCTCGTCGGTACAACATCAGCAGTACCACGATACCGACATCATCACCCTCCGGGTCAGCCCTCCTGAGGCCTCCTGAGGCGTGATGACGGTTGACGGGCGTCATCGATGCAGCGGCAGTACGCCCTATCCGCCCGCGGTCTCGATGGGCAGTCGGCAGTGGTCGCTTGCGCCCCATTCCCCGACGCCGTTCATGGCGCGCACCGTGATGCTTTCGTGGAAGCCGCGGGAGGCGAAGACGTAGTCTAGCCGGTTCCGCGCTAGTTCATACGAGGGCCAGGCAGGCGGGCCCCAGCGGCTAGCTGTTGGGGCCTTTGGCTTCCATTCGCGCCAGGATATCGCGGATTTCGGTCAGGATGGTGGCGACGCCCCCAGGCGTCGGCGAGTCCGCCGTCGGGGTCTCGGAGTCCAGCAGCTTCTGCCTCTGCACGAGCACCGCATCACGGAACGAGACGGCATCGATTACGGCCAAGAGATCGCTCTCGCTGCTGCCGGGGCCACCCGACTGTCCCGCGGTCTCCACCTTCAACCCCCGCAGCTCGTAGTGACGCATCAGCGGCCCGTCGTGGAGCCGCAGGTCCGTGACCCGGTCCAGGGGGATGGTGGCCTCGGAGCGGGCGAATACACCCTTACGTATCTCCAGAGCGTGGGTGGTCAACCTGGCCGAGACCCGCCGATGGAACTGGGGGCAGTACCAGAGGCTGAACATCAACCAGAAGGGGATGAGGAGTATACCCGCCACCGTGATGACCAGCAGCAGCGTAACGTACCACCGGACGTAGGGCATGATGTTCCGGTCGAACTGGGCTTCGAGCAAAGTCCGGCCGGTTACGCTGGAGTGTCCGGGCTGTTCGAGCTGGTCGGTCATATGATGCTACTCGTCGTGCTTGATCTGCTGGTTCAGGTAGAGGTCGACGCCGATCTGGTTTATGGTCTCGAGCTGCGTCTCTATCCAGTCGACGTGCTCTTCCTCGGAGCGGATCATCTCCTCGAGCATGCCCCGGGTCGTGTAGTCATCCACCTGGGCGGCGTGGCTGATGGCTTCCCTCAGGGCGCCCACGGCCGCCACCTCCGAGGCCAGGTCCAGGTCCAGGTGCTCCCTGACCGACTCCCCCACCATCACCTGTCCCAGGCGCTGCACGTTGGGCACCCCCTCCAGATAGAGGATATGCGCGATGAGGTGCTCGGCGTCCTTCATCTCGTCGATGCTGATATCGTGAAGCTTCTTGTGCAGCCGCTCGAACCCCCAGTTGCGGCACATCTCCGATTGAACGAAATACTGGTTGATTGCCGTCAGCTCGATGGTAAGGATGCTGTTGAGCCGGTCTACAATGCCGTCCTTGGCCTTCATTAACGCTCCTTTTGCAAGTGTGCTGGAGTATTTTATACCATCGGAGGGGACGCCGCCACAGAGGCTAGTCAATGGTTGCTCACGCGGTCCAGGCCAGCGGGGGAGTCCGAGTGCCCCATCCCTGGGTTGTGGCTGTCCCGCGCGGAACTGGCACGGGTCCCCTTGGTGTGGATTGCCCGCCAGCCGCCCCCTTTGTGTCATTCCGAACGGAGCGCAGCGGAGCTGAGGAATCCATCCATGCCGGAGAGCTCCCGGCCCATGAGCCGGTGGCGAGGGTGCCGGGTGTGGGGCGCCTGCGATTCCTCGCCTGCGGCTCGGAATGACATGCGGGGACGGGTGGGGTGATTCTGCATTCGGGCCTTCGCCGGGACGACGGGTGGGGGGTGATTCGGCATTCCGGCCTTCGCTGGGACGACGGGGTGGGGTGATTCTGGATTCGGGCCTTCGCCGGGACGACGGGTGGGGTGATTCTGCATTCCGGCCGGGTGGGCGGACCCGGCCCGGGGAGACGGCCTCCGGCTACGCGGCGGCGCGGTCTCTGGAAGCCATGACTCCCTGGGCGACGGCGCGTCCCGGGGAGGGACGGGCCGTCGGTGGCTTGTACAGCTCGATGGATACGAGGCTGATGATTTCGCCCTTGTGGTCGGCGCACCTGCCGCAGGAGTCGCCGTCCCCAAGGCCAAGGCCGTCTACGACATCTCCGATGGAAGAGGACCCGAACCTCGCCATCTCAACGACATCGGACACCCTGATACCCTTGCACATACAGATATACATTGGTCGACTGCCTTATCGTATGTCGCTCAGCCGATGGGGTGCTATTAGGATATACTAATGACGGCCATATGGCAACCCTAAAGTTGGAGGTCTTCCAAGGTTCGGGGCGAGCGCCGGGGAATGCTGTATAGTTGACATCCGGAGGCCGGTGGACCGGAGAACACGTTGTAGGAGGAGATCATGCCCCAGCTCGATTCCATGGCGTCGTCGGTGGGCGCATTGCTCAAGGAGCGCGGCGAGTCGGTTGCCGTGTGCGAGTCCGCGTGCGGCGGGGTGATCTCGGCGGCATTGGTGGCGGTGCCCGGCGCGTCGGCATACTTCCTGGGAGGCGCGGTGAGCTACACCAACGACTCGCGCCTGCGTCTGTTGCGGGTCCCCGAGGAGGCCATGGAGGGCATCCGGCCCAGCTCGGAGCCCTACGCACTGCTCAACGCAAGGACCATCCGGGACACCCTGGGAGCCACGTGGGGGTTGGCCGAGACCGGGGCCAGCGGCCCCACGGGAAACCGTTACGGCGACTCGCCCGGGCACGCCTGCATCGCGGTGGTGGGCCCCGTCGAGCGGGTCGTCACCGTGGAAACGGGCGACTCGGACCGGGAGGGGAACATGTGGGTGTTCGCCAGGACGGCGCTGGACCTGCTGGAGGAATGTCTGGGGCAGGTCAGGTAATACCCAGGGCGTCCCTCAGGGCGGCGATCTGGGCCAGGTGCTCCCTCCAATGGCCGGCGAAAAGCCGCTGGGACAGGTTGCGGGCGCTGCGGGTCTCGCTGACACCCCGCATGGTGGAGTGGACCACCGTCTCCCGGCCCGACATCTCGGAGTCGTCCACCGGCGCCAGGGCCCGCTCCATGCCCGACAGCACGGCCTCGATGTCGGCCTTCACCGCGTCCATGTCCTTCCCCAGCCGCTGGTCGGTCATATTGCTGAGGTTGCCGTTGACCGTTAGCTCCGGCAGGGCGCCGTCAAGGGTCCTCTGAACGGCGTCGTGGATCCCGCCCTCGGGCGTGTCCACGATGTGATAGACGACCTCCCTGACCGACCACTCGCCTTCGTCGGGTTTCCAGTCCAGGCAGTACTCCATCCCCGCCAGCAGCCGTTCGAGCTCCAGCCGGATGCCGGCGACCTCTTGCAGCAGTCCATCCTTCAGAGTGGTCAAGTGCGTCCTCCTCGTACCGGGGACCGGCTAGGGGCTTGAGGGCAGGTCGCGGAGGGCTTGCCGGACCCCATCCCGGGTGTCCCCGCGCTTCAGCCCGATCTCCAGAGCAGCCCTGAGAAGGCCCATGGGCGTGCCCCCGTCGTACCGAGCACCGTGGAACCGGTAGGCGAACATGGGCCCATTCTCCAACTGCAGGGCCATGCCGTCGGTGAGCTGGACCTCCCCCTTGGCGCCGGGAGGGGTCCGCTCCAGGCAGTCGAATATGTCGGGGGTGAAGACGTACCTCCCCACGACTGCCAGGTTGGAGGGCGCCTCTTGGGGGGCGGGCTTCTCCACCAGCCCACGGACCCGGTAGACCTGCTCGGCGACGGGCACGGAGTCAACGACCCCGTAGGCGCTCACGGCCTCGGTGGGCACCTCCTCCACCGCGACGACGCTTCCGCCGTACTCCCGGAAGACTCCCAGCATCTGCCGGGTCACGCTCTCCGAGTGCCATATGACGTCGTCGGGGAGCATCACCACGAAGGGCTCGTCCCCCACGGCGTCCCGGGCAGTGAGCACCGCGTGGCCCAGGCCCAGAGGCCGCTCCTGGCGGACGAAGGAGACACGGGCCGTGGACCAGGTACGGCGTACCTGGTCCAACAGGCCGGCGGCGCCGGACCGGGAGAGATGACTCTCCAGGGCCGGGTCCCGGGCGAAGTACCTCTCCAGCGCCTCCTTGCCCTCGGAGGTGACGACGATCACGTCCTCGATCCCCGCCGCCGCCGCCTCCTCGACCTGGTACTGGATCATGGGCTTGTCGAGGATGGGCAGAAGCTCCTTGGGCACCACCTTGGAGGCCGGCAGGAACCGGGTGCCCAGCCCCCCGGCGGGAATGACCGCTTTGCGCACGCTCGCAGGGTCCTTCACAGGCGCAATTCTACCACCGGCCCCAGGCATGAACAAGGAAGGGGCTCGGGACCCGGAAGCCCCTCCGGGATTGATTGACACCGGGTGCCGCCTCCCCTACCATGGTATGGAGGCCGTGCTAGACGGGGAGCTAGCGGTGCCCTGTACCCGCAATCCGCTACAGCGGGGTTGAATCCCTCCCGTAGGCCTGACCCATGCGCCTCTGGCCCCAACGGGCTGTGTAGATAGCCGGGTCCCTCGCGACGGAGGACTGTGAACCCCGCCAGGTCCGGAAGGAAGCAACGGTAAGCAGGACCCTTCGGGTGCCGAGGGAGCGCCTGGCTGGAGCCGTCCTTGCGGTCATGCTCAAAGGTTTTCGTCGAAGAGAGGTGCACGGTCTCTAACTCCCATCCTTCGAGGTGTCGAGGCCCCGTCGCCGCCCATGCCCACCTCCATCCCCGGGGAGCGCCCGCCGGTCCCTAAGACCGGTCCCGAGCTCTCATGAACGCGCACCGCCACACCGGTACCCCTCCAACGGCACCCAGCCCCTCCCGTCCGCGCCCGCGAAAGGCCTTGGGGCAGCACTTCCTGGTGGACCGGCGGCTGCCCGGGCGCATTCTCCGAGCCGCGGCGGTGGGACCCGAAGACACCGTCATCGAGATAGGGCCGGGCCGGGGAGCCCTGACCCGGCAGCTGGTCGAGAGGGCCCGGGAAGTCGTCGGCGTGGAGATGGACCCGGAGCTTGCCGCGTCCCTGCCGGAAGCCCTCGGGTATCCGGGCAACCTGCGGGTGGTGCAGGCCGACGCCAGGGAGGTGGACACGGGGTCCCTTATACCCGAGGGCATACCCGCGGGCGGGAGCTACAAGCTGCTGGGCAACCTGCCCTACTACGCCGCCAACCCCATCCTGAGGCACTTCCTGGAGGAGGTGGAGCTCAAGCCCTCGCGGATTGTCGTGATGGTCCAGAGGGAGGTGGCGGAGAGCATGGTGGGAGCCGGAGGACGGATGAGCCTGCTGGCCGTGAGCATCCATCTGTACGCCGTTCCGCGTATCATATGCGATGTGCCTCCCAGCGCCTTCCGCCCGTCTCCGAAGGTGACCTCCTCGGTGGTGAGGCTGGACCCCCACCCGGTCCAGGCCATCGAGCCCCAGGAGGCGCCGGACTTCTTCCGGGTCGTCCGAGCGGGGTTCTCGGCGCCCCGGAAGCAGCTACGGAACTCCCTGGGGTTGGGCCTCGGCATCCCGGCCTCCGAGTCCCAGGGCCTCCTGGAATCGGCCTCACTGGACCCCGCCAGGCGCCCTGGGAGCCTGGTCGTAGAAGAGTGGAGAGCCCTGTGGGCGGTGGTCCGCGATCATCACGTCCGCTCCGGGGGGCGGCCCGGTGTCTAGGGTAGGCGATGGGGGCGTTCCGTCGAAGGCCAGGGCCTACGCGAAGGTAAATCTGACGCTGGAGGTGCTGGGCCGCCGGCCGGACGGGTACCATGAGATACGGACGGTGCTCCAGACCATCGGCCTGGCCGATACCCTGCACGTGGCGCCCGGGGAGGGCGTGCGGCTCCGCTGCTCGGACCCGGACCTGGAGGGACCCGGGAACCTGGTCTGCAAGGCGGCTCAAGCCCTGCGGCGGGAGTCGGGCGAGTCCCGGGGCGCCGACATACGCCTGGAGAAGCTCATTCCCGTGGGGATGGGCCTGGGAGGGGGAAGCGCCGACGCAGCGGCCGCCCTCCTGAGCCTGAGACGGTTGTGGGGCCTGGGCCTGGACGACGGCCGTCTGACGGACATCGCGGCGGGCCTGGGAGCGGACGTCCCCTTCCTGCTGAACGGAGGAACGGCGCTGGGAACGGGCCGCGGCGATCGAGTAGAGCTCCTCCCGCCCCCTCCCACCCGCTGGATGGTGCTGGTGTGCCCCGCGGCTGCGCACCCAGGACAGACCCGCGAACAGGCTACGAAAACGGCCCGGCTCTACTCGATGATGTCCCCGGAGCACTACACCGACGGCAAACGGACGGAGGCCCTGACGGAGACCCTTCGCGCCGGTGGGGACACGGAGCCCCTGCTGTTCAACGCCTTCGAACCGGTGGCGCTGGAGGCTTTCGAAGGTCTGGCGGCGGCGTGGAGCGCCTTGCGGGAGGCGGCCGAGCCCTACGCCGGAAGGCCCAACGGGTCCGGAGGACCCCATCTATCGGGGACGGGGCCCGCCATGTACACCTTCGTGCCGGGCAAACCCGAGGGCGAAAACGTGGTCAAGACCTTGAAATGCAGGGGCGTCAGGGCGTACCTTGTAGCAACTATCAACCCTGACCCGCACGGAGAGGGGACCTAAGGCTGATGAACATATCCCTGCTGGCCATCAGAATCGGCATCGATCCGGACATGATCGAGGTGGGCACCTTCCAGCTCACCTGGCACGGATTCTTGACCTTCGTGGCCGTGGCGGTGGCGGTGTTCCTGGTGGCCCGATGGGGGAAGCAACAGGGACTGAACGTGGACTCGGTGTACTCCATCGCGACCTGGTGCATAGTCGGCGGGATCATCGGGAGCCGCCTGTTGCACGTCGTCGACTTCTGGAACGACTTCTACAGGCACGATCCCATCAGGATACTCCAGATATGGAGCGGGGGAATCACCATATACGGGGCCATCCTGGGAGGCTTCCTCAGCGGCGCCGCCTACATGGTCATCAGGAACCATCCCAGGTTCCTGGCCACGTGGAACAAGATATTCAAGGGAGCCAAGCTGGAGCCCGCGCCTCTGCCCTCGATAGGACGGTTGGCCGACATCGCCACCCCCGCCTTGCTCATAGCCATGGCCATCGGCAGGGTGGGGGACGTGATCAACGGCGAGCACGTGGCCAAGATAACGGACCTTCCGTGGGGGTTCGTGTATACCCATCCCGAGAGCCCCAGCAACCTGGTGCACGGGTTCGGGGCGAGCCATCCGGCGGTGGTCTACGAGATGCTCCTGGACCTGGCGGTCCTGGGGGCCGTGGTGGCCATGCGAGACCGGCTGCGACCCTACGGCATGACCTTCGCGCTCTACCTGGGCCTCTATTCCCTGGGCCGATTCTTCATCAGCTTCCTTCGCACGGGGCCGCCGCCCATGGACCAGGAGTGGGCCATCGGCCTGAACGAGGCCCAGTTCGTAGCCATCGCAGTGATGGCGGTGACCATACCCCTCCTGGCATTCAAGGCGCAGCTCGTCCGGGTCGGCGGTCCCAGGGCAGCGCGGCGGCGGGCGGCGGCGTCCGACAGGGCGGATCCGGGGGAGTCGGGCTAACCCGTCGAGCCGCGGCGGAGCGCGGCCCTGGACAGCAGGCTACGAGCCCGCTGGGGCGAAGAGGGGCATCACCTTGTCGCTGAGGATACGCAGGGACGACTCGGTCTTCTCCAGCGACATGAGCCCCCTGTTGGTGAGCATCAGGTTGCGGACTCCCACGTCCCTCATCTGGGCCACCTGCTCGGCCACGCGCTTGGGGCCACCCACCAGGTTCTCGGCGGCGTTGGGGTCCGGGCGCTCGGCGTATCCCGAACGTTCCAGGGGCGGTAACTGCCGGGTCATCGGCAGGTCGCTGGGGTTCCAGCGTTCCCGGAGGTCCTCCATGTTGCTGTAGGCCCGGTAATGGGCGGGCAGGAACTCGTCCAGGGCCTGCTCGTCGGTCTCGGCCAGGTGCATCTCCCGCCACACCCATATCTGGTCCAGGTTACTCTCAACCGCCTCCTCGTCGAAGCCGGCCGAGGCCATGGTGTCCCGGTACAGCTCTATGTTCCGTCCCACCGAGGCGACAGTGCTTCCGCGCAGCAGGATGGGCCGGCCGATCCTGGCCATCTCCTTGATGGACTCGTCGCCTATGCAGGCCCTGGCCAGGCGGGGATGAGGCTTCGAGTAGGGTCGAGGACGCACCGAGGGGAAGGACACCTGCCAGTATTTGCCCTTGAAGTCCACGTTATCCGTGGTCCAGGCCTTGACCAGCAGCTCCTCGGCCTCCTCCATCTGCTCGCCTCCCAGGCCGGGGGTGGTCCCGAACCCGACGTACTCGTAGGCGTTGTAGTTGGACCCCCTGGCCGTGCCGACCACCAGCCGCCCCTTGCACAGGTTATCCAGCAGGGCCGTCTGGATGGCGACGCGGACGGGATTGTGCAACGGCAGCTCCAGGATGCCAAAGCCCAGCAGCACCCGGCTGGTCTTGACGGCGACCGCGCTGGCGAACACGAGCGGGTCCCCGTACACGCACTCCCCGGTGAAGTGGTGCTCGGCGAACCATATAGCCTCCAGGCCCAGCTCCTCTATGAGCTGGGCCTCGTACAGGCAGTCTTCGATCTCCTGGCCGTCCCGGCTGTCGTCGAATTTCATCGGGTAGAAAAAGTGGCCGAATCGCATCCTTCCTCCATATCCGCGCCTTCGGGCCGATTACTTCCCGGGCCCTTGGGCATCCACTACTCTACTCCTATCGGTGAGTCGTGACAAGACGGGGACCCGGCCGCCGCCTATTGACTGGCATACACCAACCCAGCATACTTCTCTGGTTCGGCCCACCGGGGCGTTCGGCCCATCGGGGCGTTCGGCCCATCGGGGCATTCGGCCCATCGGGGCGTTCGGCCCATCGGGAGGCAACTCTGGAGGTCGGCGTAATATTCCCCCAAACGGAGATGGGCTCCGACCCGGGGCCCATCCGGGAGTATGCCCAGGCGGCCGAGGGGCTGGGCTATTGCCACGTATTCGTGGCCGACCACGTGCTCGGAGCGGACCTTGCGGCCCACCCCGAGCTTGGCGCGGCCAACTACAGCTACGAGAGCACCGTCCACGAGCCCCTCACCCTGCTTGCCTTCATCGCAGCCTCCACCAGCCGCCTGGGGCTGTGCACCGGCATACTCATCCTGCCCCAGCGCCAGACCGCCCTGGTGGCGAAGCAGGCGGCGACGCTGGACGTACTCAGCGGCGGCCGCCTGCGCCTGGGCATCGGGGTCGGGTGGAACCACGTGGAATACGGCGCGCTGGCCATGAACTTCCACGACCGCGGCAGGCGGTGCGACGAGCAGATCGACCTCCTTCGGGCGCTGTGGACCCGGGAGGCGGCAGACTTCCACGGCCGCTGGCACGACGTGACCCACGCCGGCATCAACCCCCTGCCGGTCCAGCGGCCCATCCCTCTGTGGATCGGGGGAGGAAGGCCGGGGTCCCCGGCGCCCGCGGAGCCCGTCCTCCACCGCATCGCGCGTAAGGCAGACGGGTGGTTCCCCGCCGACGGGCTTCACCTGGCGCCCCACGGCCGGGAAACCGTGGACCGGGTCAACGCGCTGATCGTGAAGGCCGGCAGGGACCCGTCCGAAGTGGGAATGGAGTGCCGTATCCGGCTGGAGGACAAGGCGCCCGACGAATGGCTTCGAGAGGCGGAGATGGTGCAGGACCTGGGGGCATCGTACCTCACGGTGGAGACCAGGGGCGCGGGGCGATCGCCGGCGGGCCACATCGACGCCATCCGCAGGTTCCAGGAGCATTACACACGCCACGCCGGACCGCTGACACAGGGGGAGAGCCATGCGTCTAGAGGGTAGGGTGGCGATGATAACCGGAGGGGCCCGGGGCCAGGGCGCGGCGGAAGCCCGGCTGTTCGCCAGGGAGGGCGCCAAGGTGGTCTTCGGGGACGTCCTAGACCAGGAGGGGGCGTCCGTCCAAGCGGAGATCAACGGGGCGGGCCACGAGGCCGTCTACGTCCACCTGGATGTCACCAGCGAGGCGGACTGGCAACGGGCCGTGGACGTGGCCCGGTCGCGGTTCCGAAGGCTGGACGTCCTGGTCAACAACGCGGGCATCTGGCGCGAGGGCGTCGTGAAGGAGACCACCGAGGAGAACTGGGACGCCGTGATGGACGTCAACGTCACCGGCGCGTTCCTGGGGACACGCTTCGTCATACCGGAGATGCGCCGGGCGGGGGGAGGCTCCATCATCAACATCTCCTCGGCGGCCGGGCTCGTCGGAGACCTTCGAAGCGCGCCCTACGGAGCGTCCAAGGGAGGCATACGCCTGCTGACGCGGGCCACGGCCATCCAGTACGCCGGGGACGGGATAAGGGCCAACTGCATCCACCCGGGACCCGTGGACGCTCCCATGTACCACGAGATCCGCCCGGACGCCGCCAGCCGGGAGGCGGGTACCTCCAGGACCCTGATGGGCAGGATGGGCACCGTGGAGGAGATCGCCTACGGGGCCCTCTACCTGGCTTCCGACGAGTCGTCCTTCGTTACCGGCGCAGAGCTTGCCATCGACGGCGGCATGACCGCCCAATAACGCGGGCAGGAGGGTCCCATGAGGCTGGAAGGCAAGGTGGTCCTGATCACCGGCGGCGCCCGGGGCCAGGGGGAGGCCGAGGCGCGCCTCTTCGCCCAGGAGGGGGCCAAGGTGGTCATCGGAGACGTGCTGGACCGGGAGGGGACCAGGGTGGCGGCCGACATCGCCGAGGCCGGCGGCGACGCCGTGTACGTGCACTTGGACGTCGTCAGCGAGGAGGACTGGCGCCGGGCCATCGACGCCGCCGTCTCCTCCTACGGAAAGCTGGACGTGCTGGTCAACAACGCGGGCATCTGGCGCCGGGGCCTCGTCGAAGATGAGAGCCTGGACCAGTGGAACACGGTGATGGACATCAACGCCAAGGGCGTGTTCCTGGGCACCAAGCTGGCCATATCCGAGATGCGGGAGGCCGGGGGAGGCTCCATCATCAACATCTCCTCCACCGCCGGGCTGGTGGGCAGCGACTCCAGCACCGCCTACAGCGCGTCCAAGGGGGCTGTGCGGCTCTTCACCAAGGCCACCGCCGTGCAATATGCCGGGGACGGCATCAGGGCCAACTCCCTTCACCCGGGCCCTGTGGATACGGCCATGTACGACGAGGTCCGTCCGGACCCCGAGAGCAGGCAGGAGGCGATTGGCCGCATACCGCTGAACAGGCTGGGCACGACCATGGACATCGCCTACGGCGCCCTGTTCCTCGCCTCCGACGAGTCCTCGTTCATGACGGGCGCGGAGCTGGTCATCGACGGGGGGAGCACGGCCCAGTAGGGACCGGGCCGCCGGGCACGCAATGGACCCCGCTAGGACACCCTCAGGAACCTGGTCACGTACTCCACATCCGCCGTCGGCAGCGCCATGCCGATCCCGGAAAGGGCCTCGCTGAACCGGCTGACGTCGTAGACGCTGGTGTCGGTCAGGTACGGCTCGACGGAGTCCAGGGCCTGGACGAGGACCTTCAGCTCCGTGTCGTTCTCCCGGCCGGCCGTCGCCCGCAGCGCCGACTTCCAGTCCTCCAATGAAACGCGGCCTGTCACGTAGCCGTTGCTCTCCATATACTCGAAGACACGGTCGGCGGAAACCGGGTCCTGCTGGACCACGTTGTAGACCCTGCCAAAGTGCGCCGGGTCGTCGGAGATCTTCCTGATGGCCCTGACCAGGAAGTCCACGGGGGTCATTTCGAACAGCCAGTCCGGGGCCCTGGGAGCCAAGCCCGACCGCACGCAGGCCTTGATTATCAACGACTGGAAGTCGTTGGGGTTGACCACCCCCGTGCCGCTGTGGTGGCCGATGTTGCCGGGCCTGAACAGGCAAACGGGCAGCCCCCGGGACACGGCCGACCACACCAGGCACTCCGCGACCCACTTGGCCTGGTTGTAGCCTCCCTCCATCCTGTCCACAAAGCCCGCTATCCGGTCGTTCTCCAGGTAGGGCGTATCGTCGCCCCCCGGGAAGACGCCGTTGGAGGAGATGTACTGGACCGGTTTCGCCCTGGCGCTGCAGGCGAACCTGATCACCTCCAACGTCCCGCCGACCGTGTGGGGCTTGACCGCGGCATAGGGGTACACGTAGTTGACGGAGGCCGCGCAGTGAAAGACCAGATCGATCTCTTCCGCAAGCTGCCGGTACTCCTCATCCTCCAGTCCCAGACGGGGCTGGGTCAGGTCCCCCGTAACCGGGACGATGCGATGGCCAAGGGACTGGCCGGGCAGTCCGTAAGACCTGAGGGCCTCCAACACCCGGTTGGCCGCCTGCTCTTGCCCGGAGGCCCGATGCCTTGCCAGACAATAGAAGCGGGCGCCGTCCCCCGTGGCCCGCAGCAGCTCGTCCAGCAGGAAGGCCCCCAGGAAGCCGGTGGCCCCCGTGACCAGGATGGAGGACGCTTCGCTCAGACGCGTAGGCCTGATCTCCCCGGTGGGAGAGATCCCCGCGTCCAGCTTTGCGTCGTCGGCCAGCGAGATTCTCGGTTCCATACGTGGTCCTCCATCCTCCAGGTATGCCGCCAGCGCGTCTATGGTGGGGCGCTCGTAGATCTCCGTGCCTTGAAGCTTGATCCCGAAGGTGCGCTCGATGTCCAGCGTAAGGCCCAGGCCCGCCAGGGAGTGGCCGCCCAGATCGAAGAAGTCCCAATCGTCTTCCAACGAACCGGGGTCGATGTCCAGCGCCTCTCCCCAAAGCTCCCGCAGCACCCGACGGCGCTCCGCCGCCGTGGCATTCTCCGGGAGCCGTGTCCGCGCCTTGACGACGGACCTGCCCTGGCGTAGCGGGGGCAGGGCCTTGCGGTCCAGCTTGCCCGTCTGCTGGTTCAGGGGAAGCGCCTGCAGCTCCATGTAGCGGCTGGGCACCATGTAGTGCGGCAGGCGCCGCTCCAACAGGTTCCGAAGGTCCCTGCTGGTCCCGCTCCTGGCGTCTACCCGCCACGTCGCCCCCGGTTCCCGGACAACGTACGCGACCAGACGCTTGTTGGTCTCGCCCTCGGCTTCCACCGATACCGCCGTGTCGGCCACGCCGCAGTGCTTCCTCAGCATCTCCTCTACAGCCCCTAGGTAGACGGTGTACCCCCTGATCTTGACCATGGAATCGTCCCGGCCCACGATGGTCGTCATCCCATGGGCGTCGATCTCGGCCAGGTCCCCGGTTACGGAGTACCTCTCGCCGACCTGCCAAAGGAACCTCTCGGCATCCAGGTCGGGCCTGCCCAGATATCCCCTGGCGAGCCCGCGGCCACCGACAAACAGCTCGCCTTTCCCCTGGGAGGTGAGGACGGACCCTGCCTCCGAAATCACCCGGTCGGGCATCACCCGGAGCGCCACGCCGTCCATGGGAGGACCCACCGGGCACGCCTCCCGTTCATCGGGGGCTCGACGCGGCAGGGACGGGCCAGCCAGCTCGACGGTGCAGACATCGTGGGTCTCGCTGATGCTGTAGGTGTTGAACACGCGGGCAGAGCGGGGGAGGACCTCCAGCGCCTGCCGCAACAGGCTTGTCGGGACCACCTCTCCGTTCAGCCAGACGACCCGCAGGGAGGCAAGCCGGGCCCGGATAAGCTCCCGGTCCCCCGAATTCAAGGTTCCCTGCAGGAGGGACGGAGTGAACAGCATCTCGGTGATGCCGTGCTCCGAGATGAACGCGGCCAGGGCCCGGGGAAGGAACACGACGTCATCGGGGACTACGTATACCGTTCCCCCTTTCAAGAGCGGACGGAAGCACTCCCAGGGGAAGAAGATGTTGCAGGCGACCCTGTCTCCCACCGCGTAAGAGCTGAAGCGGTACCTGGCGTAGTAGGACGAGATGACGGAGGCGCCGGTCAGCATCACGCCCTTGGGGTCCCCCGTCGTGCCGGAAGTGTAGGGGATGAACGCCAGATGATCGCCGGTGACCTCCGGGCCGGGGGCTGCCGCGTCCAGGCCCGTCCAGGAGCGGTCGCCGTCGATGGCCAGTACGTGGGGGCCGGCGACGTCTCCTAGCTTGGACGGGGGCAGCCTGGACAGGTGCTGGGCCTTGGTGACCACCACCTTGGGGTGGGACTCGGCCAGCATGTCGCGCAGCAAACGTTCGGGGGAGTCCAGGGCCATGGGCATGAACGCCCCGCCGGCTTTCAGGGCCCCCAGGCCGGCAACGATGAACTCCGGGCAGGTCTCCATGAAGATGCCCACCGGGTCCTCGGTGGAGACGCCGTGAGCCCGAAGATAGGCCCCCAGGGAGTCCGTCGCCCGGTCCAGGCGGGAGTAGGTCATCCGCTCCCGGCCGGACACTACCGCCGGGCTATCCGGAGTCTCCGCCGCCTGGGCCTTGAAGAGCCCGTGCAGACTGCTCTCTACGGGGTCCACTGCTCACCCCTCGACTGGAGGGATTTCATTTTTTGGGCCGGTACGTCGAGTGCTAGTACATGATCAACTGGGTTGGGACCAACCGCTGCTCCACCGGGTCCACGGCCAAGGCCAGGCCCTCCAGAGTGTAGGCGCCCAGAAGGGCCGGGGCCTTGTCTTCCCCAAAGACCACGAGGGTGACTACGCTGTCGCCGTCTATGGTGGCCCACGCCTGGCCGTAGTCCATCTCTATCCGGCGCCCGTCGGCCAGGAGGAACCTGCGCTTGCCCATGGGCGCGACTCCCATCTCCTGCAGCAGGCTGGTGGGCATGGTGGTATAGGCGGCGCCTGTATCCACGACCGCGTCTATGTCCCGGACCTCTTGGCCGTCCATGCTGGAGATCCGCAGCGGCCAGCTAAAAGTCCCCATGCCGGGACCCCCTTGCCCGCGCTCTCTTACTGTTCATTCTACTCCATTTCATTTATTCTACCCCAGGGCCCACGGGTCTGACAGGAGGAGGAGTCTACCGTTCCAGAGGCAGGGGCACGACCTGGAAGGCGGTGGACGCGGACTCCATCGCGTGCATGTCCCAGTCGAACATCAGGAGTGCGGGCCGGTCGGTGGACCACTCCAGCAGCCGCCGTCCCCGGTGGGCCACGACGCTCTCGGCATAGCGGTAGTCCAGCATGGCCCCCTCTTCACGGCCGGTGCGGTTGCAGACCAGGAGGGGGAGGTCCGTCTCGCCGGACCGGCGCTCCCAGGTGTCCTCGGGGCCGCAGAACCCCGGCGGCCACGCGGAGGGAGCGACCAGAAGCTGGGCGCCCCGGCGTTTCAACTCCTGGGCCATCTCGGGGAACCAGGCGTCGGCACAGATCAGCAGGCCCACCCGGACTCCCGAGCAGCTCACGGTCACCGCGCCCTCTCCCGGCGACGACCATGACTCGTGACCTCCAGTGACCTTGATCTTTCGGTACGACGCGGGCTCCCCGCCCTCGGGGCCGAGCACGAAGACGGAGTTGTACAGCCGGGTCTCGCCGGCGCTGTCCACCGCCCTCTCGGGATGGGCCAGGAACAGGGTAATCCCCTTCCGGCGCGCCGTCTCGTGGATGCCCTTCATCCAGTCGTCCGGCTGGGCGGTGATCCAGTCCGTCCCGACGGGCTCATCTTCCCCGGCGCCGTCCCCTACGGGCAACCGGTCCCAGACGCACTGGTGGGCTCCCCGCTGCCGACCGCACCACTCCAGGCCCTCGGCCCGGGGACGGGTGGTGAAGGTGTAGCCTGAGATGCAGAGCTCGGGGGTGACCACCCAGGAGGCGCCGTGGGAGGCCGCCGCTTCCAGGCCGCGCTGCACCGTGGCGCGGTTCAGGCAGACCGCCCCGGGCCTGGGGTCCATGTGGATGAAGGCTATCTTCAACGCGTTTCTGAGTAACCGTCCAGGGCAGTAGCCGTGAAGGGCCCGGGGGCCGATTGACCGGGGCCATGGAGTCGGATACGATATGGGTCCAGCGACCGGTAGCGGGCCGCTCCTTCAGCGACCCCCCGTCGGGTTTCCGGCGACCGGCCGCTGTCCCTTTGCCGTCCCTAGGCCTGGCTCGTGGGGGGCCAGGCGGGCGGGGAGAGCACCGACTGAAGGGGCGAGACGATGCCGATGAGGCTTGTGTCGATGCTGTCTATGGTGGGCCGCCCGCACATGCCCATCGCCTGGCCCAGCTCGTCCCTGAGGAAGCCCATCACCGTCTTGACCCCCTCTTCGCCGTCCACCGACAGGCCCCAGAAGAGGGGCCTGCCCATAAGCACGGCCCTGGCGCCCAAGGCCAGGGCCTTGAGCACGTCGGTACCCCGGCGGATGCCCCCGTCCAGGTAGACCTCGGCCCTTCCCTCCACGGCCCTTACCACCTCGGGGAGCGCCTCCACGCTGGCGAAGGTCGTATCGAGCTGTCTTGCGCCGTGGTTGGAGACGATGATGCCCTTGGCGCCGTGCTCCGCCGCCAGCCGGCCGTCCTCCCCGGTCATCACGCCCTTGACCACCACGGGCATGGACGTGTTCCCAGCCAGCCACTCCAGGTACGACCAGGTGGCCTTCCGGTCGATGAGGGCGTTCACGCCGCTGGGCGCGTCGGAGCTGACGTCCCACCGCTGCCACTGGTTCAGCTCCAGGTGGGCATAGTTGGGGGACGGAGGGCTGGAGTAGTCGTTGCGGATATTCCGCTCCCGCTTGGCCTGGACGGTCGAGTCCAGGGTTATGCAGAGGACCGAGTAGCCCGCGCTCTTGGCCCGGTCCGCCAGCTCCATGGTGAGGCCCCGGTCGGAGTAGAGGTACTGCTGCCACCAGATGGGCCCCGTGGCCACACTGGCGACCTCCTCCAACGTGTAGCTGGAGCCGGAGCTGAGGACCAGGGCGGTGCCCATGGCCCCCGCCGCCCTCACCGTCGCCAGCTCGCCATCGGGATGGGCCCGACCGTGCCCCCCCGACGGGTCCGCCATTACCGGGAACTCGATGCGCTGTCCCTGAACCGTCGTGGACAGGTCCATCTGGCTGATGTCGACCAGCATCTTGGGCCGCAGCATGATGGAGTCGAAGACCTCCCGGGTCCTCCTGAGGGTGATCTCATCGGTGGCGCCGCCGGCGATGAAGTCGTACTCTTGCTTGGGCAGGCGGTCGTTGGACAGGGCCTCGAACTCGTAGATGTTTATGGGCCGATTCGCCATGGCCGCTCCTCTCTATTGGCCTTACGCCAGGCCCGATATCAGGGGAGACCCGCCGCCCAGCAGGCTGGCGTCCACCGTCTCCAGGGTGGGCCGTCCGCACATGCCCATAGCCATCCTCAGCTCGTCTGCGAGGATGCGGATTACCCTTCGCAGGCCGGCCAAGCCGTCCACCGCGAGGCCCCAGAACATGGGCCGGCCGATCAACACCGCCCCGGCGCCCCGGGCCACCGCCATCAGCACGTCGGCGCCCCGACGGGCCCCGCCGATACGTCCCGCCACTTGCTCCACCACCTCGGGCAGCACTTCGATGCTGGCGAAGGTGGTATCGAGCTGCCGGGCGCCATGGTTGGAGACGACCACCGCCTTCGCGCCACACTCCGCGGAGGCCTTGCCGTCCTCGCCCGCCATGATCCCCTTGACGACCAGCGGCAACGCCGTCTGCCCGGCCAGCCACTCCACCTCGGACCAGGTTGCGCTGCGGCTGATCATGGACCCCACTCCCGCGGGGGCGTCGGAGCTCGTCAGGTCGTCCACGAGCCACTCCAGCTTCGGCCATCCGGCGTAGTTGGGAGACATGGGGGCGGCGTAGCCGTTGTGGACGTCCCGCTCCCGCTTGGCGCTGACGGTGATATCCAGGGTGAGGACTATGGCCGAGTAGCCGGCTTCCCGGGCCCTGTTCACCATCTCCAGGGTCCGTCCCCGGTCCTCGAACAGGTACTGCTGCCACCAGATGGGCCCCGCCGCGGCCCCGGCGACCTGCTCCATGGTCAGGGTCGAGCCGGAGCTCAGGGTCATCACGGTGCCCTCGGCCCCGGCAGCCCTGACGGTGGCCCGCTCGGCGTCGGGGTGGGAGCGGCCGTGCCAGCCCGCCGGGTCCAGCATGATGGGAAATGGGATAGCGTGCCCCAGCACCGTCGTGGAGGCGTCCACCTGGCTGATATCCACGAGCATGCTGGGGCGCAGGGTTATCGAATCGAAGGCCGTCCGCGTCCTTCCGAGGGTGATCTCGTCGCCGGCGCCGCCCGCCACGAAGTCGTACTCGTGCTTGGGCAGCCGCTCCCTGGCAAGGGCCTCGTACTCGAAGACGTTTATCGGACCTTGGGTCATCTTGGGCCCCCATCGAGTCCTCGGTGTCCCCGGAAACCTCCCCGGGCCGCTCCCCGATGATACCCAGTGACCCATACGGTGTCAACGCCGCTCCCCGTGCTCCAAAGAGGGCCCGCTCTTGCCGTGCTCTCCAAGTAAGGCGGCGCCGAGAATTGATGACACCGGCCGGTTGACCGTTCAAACGCGGCTTCACTAGCCTTTATACAAGCAGCAAGGCCCCGCAGCCACGGGACCGGCTGGACGGAAGAGGGACAGACCCCCCCGAGGGGTCTGTCTTTTTTGGAGGAGCGACATGTCCAACGCGGCGACGGGCTGGGAGAGGGAGCGGCTCCTGGAAGCCCTGGACGCCCACCGGCGGGGGCTGTCCTACGCCCCCCAGGTGCAGAAGCTGGCCCACTCCGTGGAGCCGGCCCCCGACGACGGCAAGATGACCTTCGTCGTGTCCACGGACGACGTGGACCGGCAGGGCGACACCATCGCCGTAGACGGCTGGATGCTGGACTCGTACCTGCGGAACCCCGTCTTCCTCTGGGCGCACAACTACGCCAGGCCCGCCATCGGCAGGGCGGCCCAAATCTGGAGAGAGCCCCATCGCCTCTTGGCCCGGATCGAGTTCGCGCCCACCGACTTCGCCCAGGAGGTCCGCCGCCTCTACCACGCCGGATACCAGCACGGCGTGTCCGTGGGGTTTCGCCCCATCCGTTACGCCCTTCGACGTGACCCCCAGAGCGGACAGCTCCAGGGCATCGACTTCCTGGAGCAGGAGCTGCTGGAGATCAGCGCCTCCCCGGTGCCCGCCAACGCCCAGGCCCTGAGGAAGTCCCTGGGCGACAAGCCCATCCTGAGCGCCCTCCTCGACGGTCTCGACACGTCCCGCCACGAGGCTGCGGAAACGCCGCAGGACCTCTCCATCGACGACCTGCTGGCCGTCCTCCGGGGCGCCAGCGGCTGACCCGCAGCCCGGCCCGACCGGCCCGGCCCCATGGAATCGGACCCACGGTGGAATTGGAGCCCGGTGGAATGGAAAAAGGAGGCACCCATGACGATAGGAACCCAGGACCTGGAGCTCATCAGGAAAGAGGTTGCCGGCATACGGGAGTTCTACAACGCCCGCATGGACGCCGACATCCCTCCGCTGAAGGAGGAGATCGGCCGCATAGCGGCCCAGGTGGCCGGCGTGCAGGAGATGTGGCGGCAGGGGGAGAAGGAGGCCATCCTGGCGAAGTACGGGGGCAGGGAGAGGCCCCGGGTCCCCTACGGCAAGTACCAGGGGCTGGACATGCTGGACCTGGCCTACATGCGCAGCCTTCTCAACGCCCAGATGCGCAAGCCCCTGGGGCTCAACCCCCACATGCTGGAGGAGTGGCAGGCCAACCTGAAGGCGGCGATGGACAGCACCACCGCGGGCGCCGGCGACGAGCTGGCGCCCACCCAGGAGGCCGCCGCCCTGTGGATGGACGTGAACCTGGAGACCATGCTGGCTCCGCTCTTCTCCCGGGTGGAGATGCCCACCAACCCCTTCGAGGTGCCCCTGCAGCTTGGCGACGTCGACTGGTACCCCGGCACCGAGAACCTGGCGGCCACCAGCACGGCCCTGTCCACCGCCAAGCAGACCCTGACCGCCTACGAGCTGGTGGGCCAGGTGCCCTGGTCCCTCTCCCTGGACGAGGACTCGATCATCGCCATGGCCGCGGAGGTGCGCGGCAGCCTGATCCGCAACGCCGCCCAGGTCATAGACGACGTCCTGCTCAACGGGGACAACACCACGACCAACAACATCAACGCCGACGGGGCCACCATCTCCAAGACCGAAGCCGGCAAGGGCCACTGGCTCCTGGGGTTCGACGGCCTGGTCCACCTGCCCCTGGTGGACAACACCGGCCAAGCCAACAACCACGACGCGGCCGTCTCCGACGACATGTTCAACGAGATGCGCGCCAAGCTGGGCAAGTACGGGGTCCGGCCCTCGGAGCTGGCCTACATCACCGACGTGAACACTTACATCCGCTGCCTGGGCGTCGACAACTTCCGCACCATGGACAAGCTGGGGCCCAACGCCACCCTGCTCAGGGGCCAGCTGGGGGCCGTGGAGGGCATACCGGTCATCGTCTCGGAGCAGATGAGGCTGGCCGACACCGACGGGAAGGTAACCAACGGAGGCAACACCACCGACACGGGGCGCCTGCTGATGGCGAACAGGTCCCAATGGCGGGTGGGCTTCCGCCGGGAGCTGGCCATCGAGACCGACCGGGACATCCAGAAGCGCCAGAACATCATGGTGGTCAGCATGCGGCTGGCCTTCGTCGAGCGCTCCGGCTCCAGGTCCAGCGCGACCCATACGGCCCTCCAGTACAACATCACCGGCGTGACCTAGGCCATGCCCGGGGACCCCAAGCCCCGGTCCGGGACCCAACGCCCATCTAGCCCAAGCCCTATCTGGCCCAAGCCCTATCTGGCCCAAGCCCTATTTAGGAGGAACGACAATGGCCAACCCGGCCAAGAACAGCCCCGTCGCGGAGCAGGTCACGGCGATGCTCAGCTCGGACACCAACCCGGTGGCGCTGAAATGCGCGGGGGTCGCCCTGACCGCCGCAGACTCGAAGGGGGGCGTGATGCGCTGGCAAAACCCCGAGGACAGCGCCATCGTCATCACCCGGGTGGTGCTGGACGTCACATCCAAGACCGGCGCCGCCTGCACCCTGGACGTCGGCGTCGCCCGGAGCGGCAATATCTCCTCGGACAATCTCATCGACGGCCTGGACGTGGGCGCCGCCGCCGGGCCCTTCGACAACATCGCGGACAAGGGCGTGAACGGCAAGGAGCGCCAGCGCCTGGACGCCAAGGGAGGCACGACGGACTACGTGACCGCTTCCAAGGCCACCGGCGCCACCGGGGGCCTGGCAGGCAACGCCTACATCTTCTACTACCAGGTGTAGCTCGACCGTCATGACCAACGCCTACGCAGACCTGACCACCCTCAAGTCCTCCGGTGTGTTGAACATATCGGGGACGAAATACGACTCCCGGCTCCGGGAGCTGCTGGAGGCCGTGTCCCGGCTCATCGACCGGCACTGCAACCGGCACTTCTGGGTGCTGGACGCCGCGCGGAGGTTCGACGGGGACGGTACCGGCAGCCTCCTGGTCCCCGACCTGGTGGGCGTTACGTCTCTCAGGACCGACGAGGACGGGGACGGCACCTTCGAGACCGTCTGGGCCGCCTCGGACTATCTCCTCTATCCCTCCAACGCCGAGCCCACCAAGCCCTGGGGCAGGCCCTACGGCCAGGTGGTGTCGGCCTCGGGCGCCGGCGGCAAGGCTGTGTTTACCAGGGGGCGTCAAAGGGTCCAAGTCCAAGGCAAGTGGGGGTTTCGGCACGTGACCGAGGACAGGGGGGCCGCCATCGAGCAGGACTCCCCGGTCTCCACCTCAGACACGACCCTGACGGTGACCGACGCCTCGAATCTGGCCGTGGGGGAGACCCTGATCCTGGGGAGCGAGCAGATGTACGTCACGTCCATGGACGGCAACGACCTCACCGTCCGGCGGGGGGTCAACGGGACCGTCGCGGCGGTCCACACCGGCGGCGCCGGCATAGAGGTCCACAGGTATCCCGTGGAGGTGGTGGAGGCCTGCCTGCTTCAGACGGCCCGTCTCTGGGACCGCAGGGGCGGCAGCCTACCCGGCGCCTCGGGCACGTCCGACGCGTCCCGGGGGCCGGACCCGGACGTACGCCGGCTCCTCAGCGCCTACCGGAAGCCGACCACGGGAGGCGGGGCATGACGACCACCCCGACGTCGGGAGTCATCCGGCAGATCGTCGACGCGATGGCGGAGCGGCTGAGCACCGTGAAGGGGCTCCGCGTCTACAAGTACCCCCCGGCCAGCGTCCAGGAGCTCCCGGCGGCCATCATCCGCGACACCATCGCCACCAACCAGACGACCCTGGCCGAATACCGCTCGACCCTTCCCCGGGGCGTCTACTACCTGGAGGTGCTGGTGGTGGTGCACACGGCCGAGGAGGAGGAGGCCTACCAGGAGCTGGAGAAGTACATCTCCGCCAACAGCCCATCCTCCATCAAGTACCTGATGGAGAACACGGTGGTCTTCGGCGTCCAGCACACGGAGTGCGTCAGGGCCGAGCCCCGTCGAAAGCACCGCATAGGCGGCGTCGACCTGTGGGGGTGCGCCTTCTGGATCAGGAGCATCGGCATCTAGGGCCCGGGGCCGGGCGGGCGGGCCCCGGCAGTCCGACGCCTGGCAGCCTTGCTCCGGTGGTATAATGGCGGGCACGCGAGATGCTCTCCGCCCTGAACTTTCTGCTCCTGGTCCCCCTCTTCCGGCCCACCGTCACCCTGGTGCTGGGCATCGTCCTGTTCCTGGCTTCCCTGGGCTTTGCCGTCGTCGACAGCGTGGAGGACAGGTTCCTCACCTCCGACTTCTACCTGGACAACCTGGCCGAGAACGACGTGTACGACCGGATATACGACGAGGTGCTGCTGGACCCTGAGCTCGCGGACACGACGCAGGAGCTGATGGGCGGCGTACAGGCGCCCCGCCGGGACGTCCCTGGCCTGGCCAGGGAGATCATCCCGCCCGGCTACCTCCAGGACCAGGTGGAGGGCTCCGTGAAGGCCACGACGGAGTACCTGGGCAAGGACACCGACGACCTTCGGGCGTTCATAGACCTGGGTCCCTCCGTGGAGCGGATCAGGCCGACGCTGCTGGGGTACATAGACCGGCACATCGACGGGCTGCCGGAGGTGCAGGTCGACTCCGTGGACGAGCTGGGGCGGTCCCTGGAGTCGGTCTACCGGGCCCTGGCGGACGGCAAGCTGGAGGATATGACCGGCATCCCGGCCATCGGGGACCCCTCGGCGGCGGGCGGGTACGGAGTCGATGCCCATGCGGGGGTCCTGGCGGACCTGGACGCCGACCCCGACTTCCCCCAGGGGGCCATAGCCGCCCTGGAGGAGCGCAGATCGGAGATAGAGGCCCACCTGAGAGAGGGCAGGACCCGGGACGCCGTCAAGGCCGTCGTCCCGGCGCTGACGGCGCCCCTGATGGACGACGCCATCGACGAGCTCGAGAAGGACCTGGACGGCCGGTCGCGCCTGGACCTGGTCCAGAAGGCGGCGGAGCAGACCGGCGAGCCCCGGGATGATTTCCTGGAGCGGTTCGACTTCGCCAGGGAGGTGGTCACCCGCGGATGGGTGGCGAAATGGCTGATGCTGCTGGTAATGGCGGGGGCCGGACTGGTCATGGCGGGCGTCCACCTCCCCCGCATGGCGTCGGCCCTGCGCTTTCCGGGGATTGCCCTCTTCTTCTCGGGCATTCTGGTCCTGGCGTTGGGCCTGGTCGCCCGGTACCGGCTGCCGAAGGAACCGCTGAACCGGGAGGGCGTCGGCGGGATACCCCCGTCGCTGGTGGACATCGCCAACGACGTGCTCGCCTCCATGGCCTCGGACATAGGCTCGGGCTTCGTCACCTTCGCCATCGTCCTGACCATCGCGGGGCTCGCCCTGGCCCTGGGGTCCGCCTTCATACGCATGACACGCATCCCGTTTCTGAGCAAGTAGGGCCCGGGCAAGTAGGGCGCAGGACGGGGGAAATCAAGGGGGGCGGCAAGATTGCCGCCCCCGCTATCGACATCCGGCCGGCCCGCGGACTACCACCATATCTTGCCCGCGGCCTCTTCCTCCATCTCCCCGTAGTCCTTGGTCCAGAGCCCGGTGCTCAGGTACTTCCAGCCGCCGTCGGCCAGCAGGCAGACGATGTTGCCCTTCTCCATCCTCTGGGCCACCTTCATGGCGCCGTAGATCACCGAGCCCGAGGAGATCCCCGCGAAGATGCCCTCCCGGCGCATGATCTCCTTGGTCATGTGGAAGGCGTCGATGCCGCGCACCAGCATCCTGGAGTCCAGCAAGGCCAGGTCCAGTATGGGAGGGATGAACCCCTCCTCCAGGCTGCGCAGGGCCTGAATGTAGTCGCCGGGCTCGGGGGCCACGGCGACGATCTTCACGTCGGGGTTGTGCTCCTTCAGCCGGCGGCCCGTGCCCATCAGGGTGCCACCCGTGCCCAGTCCGGCCACGAACACGTCCACGTCCGGGAGGTCCCGCACGATCTCCGGCCCGGTGGTCTCGTAGTGGGCCCCGGGGTTGGCGTCGTTGCCGTACTGATAGGGCATGAAGTAGCCGTGCCCGTCGGCCGCCATCATCTCCTGGGCCACCTCTATGGAGCCGTTGGTGCCGCGGGCGCCGTCGGAGTAGACGATCTCAGCGCCGTAGGCCCACAGGAGCTGGGACCGCTCCTCGCTGACGTTCTCCGGCATCACGACCTTCACCCGGTACCCTTTGAGCCCCGCCACGAGGGCCAGGGAGATGCCGGTATTCCCGCTGGTGGGCTCCAGGATGGTCTTGCCCGGGGTGAGCTTCCCCTCCCGCTCCGCCTTGTCCACCATGTGCCGGGCGATGCGGTCCTTCAGGCTGCCGGTAGGGTTCTGCCCCTCCAGCTTGGCGAAGACACGGACCCCCTCTTTGAGGTCCATGTTCCGCAGCTCCACCAGGGGGGTGTTGCCTATGGTGTCCAGAATGGTCTTGGGCATCGCTCTTAGTGGCCGTCCGCTGGCGCCACCCCGCAGAACACCTGGTAGTCGATCAGCTCCGTCACCGTGGGGTCGACGCCGCACAGGGGGCACCGGGGGTTCTGGGGTATACGCACCTCACGAAAGTCCATACTCAAGCCGTCGATGAGCAGCAGCCGGGAGGTGAGGCTCTCCCCTATGCCCAGGATGAGCTTCAGCGTCTCGGTGGCCTGTATGCTCCCCACCAGGCCCGTCAGGGCGCCCAGCACGCCTGCCTCGGCGCAGTTGGGGACCATCCCGGGGGGAGGCGGAGACGGGAACAGGCACCTGTAGCAGCCCTTGCCGGGCATGAAGACCGTCGTCTGGCCGTCGAATATCAGGATGCTGCCGTCGACCAGGGGCTTGCCGCAAAGGTAAGCCGCGTCGTTGATCAGGTACCTGGAGGGGAAGTTGTCCGCCCCGTTTATCACGATGTCGTACTGGGACACGATGTCCATGGCGTTCTCCGAGGTGAGCCATTCCTCGTGGAGCACCACGTTGGTGTCGGGGTTGTACGCGGCGATGGCCTCCTGTGCCGAGACCACCTTGGGCCGGCCCACGTCGTCGTTGTGGTGCAGTATCTGACGCTGGAGGTTGGACACGTCCACGACGTCGAAGTCGGCGATGCCGATGGTGCCCACCCCCGCCAGGGACAGGTACACGGCCGAGGGTGAGCCAAGGCCGCCGGCCCCTATTATCAGCACCTTGGCCTGGAGCAGCTTGCGCTGCCCCGCGCTGCCCACCTGGGGCATGATGATGTGGCGGCTGTACCTCTTCACCTGGTCCGCCGTGAGGGCCCTGACCTCCGTCGCTTGTGTCATGCCGTTGCTCCTTTCCGATTGGGTCCGGTTGGGTCCGATTGGGTCCGGTTGGGTCCGATTGGGTCCGGTTGG
>JAGWBJ010000008.1:0-77744 GCA_021295955.1 Dehalococcoidia bacterium
TTGACACCGGGGGCAATAGAAGGTATTAATTCCTCCGACGGGAGGACCATGACCTTCACAGCCATCCCAACGCCTGCGCCGCTCCCGGCGCGTGCCACGCCGTGACCGTCGAACGGGAGCATACCCACGCCCACCACCACGACGGGGGGTCGGGGGTAAGGGGCAAGGCGTCCTTCATCCTGACCGGGCTCAGCGGGGGACACGGGGTCTTCCACTGGCTGAACCACAGCTTCCTGGTGATGCTCCCCGAGGTGAAGGCCGCCTTTGGGCTGGGGGCGCTGGAGGTGGGCGGCATCGCCGCGTTGCGGGAGGTCCTGTCGGGCCTCATCACCCTGCCCGGCGGCATCATCGCCGACGTTCTCAGGCGCTACTGGGGGCTGGTCCTGGCCGTGTGCATGGCCGGTTTCGGCCTGGGTTGGCTGGTCATGGGCGCCGCTCCGGTTTACGGCGTCCTGCTGCTGGGCATGGCCCTGGTCTCCGTCTCCACCTCCCTCTGGCACCTGCCGGCCATGGCGTCCCTGTCCCACCACTTCTCCCACAGGAGGGGGACGGCCCTCTCCTTCCACGGCATAGGCGGCAACATCGGCGACGTGGCGGGGCCCGCCATCACCGGCTTTCTCCTGCTGGTCCTCGCCTGGAGGGAGGTCCTGAGCATATACGCCGTTGCCCCCATCCTGCTGGCCTTCGTCGTCTTCTGGGCCTTCCGGGACATCGGCAAGACGGCCGACGCGGACACGCCCCTCACCGACCTCGCGGGACAGGTGCGGCTGACGAGACAGCTGCTCAGGGACCCGGCGCTGTGGGGGGTCATACTGGTGGCGGGACTGCGGGGCATGGCCTCCCTGGCCTTCTTCACCTTCCTGACCCTGTACCTGGACGAGGAAGCGGGGCTGGGCAAGGGTGCCAGGGGGCTCTACTTCGGCCTGCTCGTGGCCGTCGGAGTCGTGTCCACGCCCACGATGGGGTACCTGTCCGACAGGCTGGGGCGCAAGCTGGTCCTCGTGCCGGGACTGCTTCTCCTGTGCATCCTGTCCCTCCTGATGGTGCCCTTCGGGGATGGGTTCACCCTCCCCATCATCATCGCCGCCCTGGGCCTGTTCCTGTTCAGCGACCAGCCCATCCTGACGGCGGCGGCCCTGGACATGGTCGACGAGGGCGTGGCCACCAGCACCCTGGGGGTCCTCTCGTTCTCCCGGTTCGTCATGAGCGGCGCGTCCCCTCTCATAGCCGGCGCCATGCGCGACGCCTGGGGCTTCGACGCCATCTTCTACTACGCGGCGGTGCTGTTCGCCCTGGCCGCCGTGGTCCTCACCATGGTCCCGCTGAGGAAAAGGGCCGGGTCCCCCGCGGCCCACGGGCACGCCCACTAGCAGGCGCCGTGTGTGCCTCTCGCCTCCGGATTCCGGCTCGGAGGCCGGAATGACCGATGGGTGGAGGGCGGCCGCACCCCCCGGCTCCGTTGACCGGCCCCGGCCCATGCCATACCATGACCCAAAGGCCATGACCCAAAGGACGGAAAAGGAGGCGCTCCCATGAAGATGTACATCGGAGGACAGTGGGTCGACAGGGACGAGAAGGTCCCGGTAGTCAACCCGTACAGCGGCTCCCAGGTGGACACCGTGCCCAGGGGAAGCGCCGCCGACGTGGACGCCGCCGTCACCAGCGCCGTGGCCGGGGCGGCGGTCATGGCGGAGGTCCCCGCCTATCAGCGGTACACCATTCTGAAGAAGGCGGCGGACCTGCTGGCCGAGCGGACCCAGGAGTTCGCCCGCACCATAACGATGGAGGAGGGCAAGACCCTGGCCGAGGCCACGGCCGAGGTGGGCAGGGCCGTGCAGACCATGACCCTGTCCGCCGAGGAGTCCAAGCGCCTCCACGGGGAGACGGTGCCCCTGGACGCCGCCCCCGGGATAGGCGCCCATCTCCTTGGGTTCACCGTCAGGGTCCCCTGCGGCGTGGTGGCCGCCATCAGCCCCTTCAACTTCCCCCTGAACCTGGTGTGCCACAAGGTCGGCCCCGGCCTCGCCGCCGGGAACGCGGTCATCATCAAGCCGGCCAGCGACACGCCCCTGTCGGCCCTGAAGCTGACGGAGGTGCTGCTGGAGGCCGGCCTGCCCCCCCTGGCGATACAGTGCGTGACGGGACCCGGCGGGGCCATCGGCGACGCCCTGTGCACGGACCCCCGGGTCCGCAAGATCACCTTCACGGGGAGCCGCGACGTGGGCGAGCACATCTGCCACACGGCGGGGCTCAAGAAGGTGACCATGGAGCTGGGGGCCAACTGCCCCATGATCGTCATGCCCGACGCCGACGTGGAGAAGGTCGCCCAGGCCACCGTCTCCGGGGGCTTCTCCAACGCGGGCCAGGTCTGCATATCCACCCAGAGGGTGTTGGTGGGCAGCCAGGTGTACGGGGACTATCTGGACGCCCTGAAGCCGCAGGTGGAGGGGCTTCGCACCGGCGACGGGCTGGCCGAGGGGGTCCAGATGGGCCCCATGATCCGGGAGTCCGACGCCGCCCGGGTGGACCAGTGGGTCCGGGAGGCGGTGGACACCGGCGCCAGGCTGGTGACCGGGGGCGACCGGTCGGGGACGATGTACGCGCCGACGGTGGTGGCGGACGTGAGGCCCGAGATGCGCATCTCCTGCGACGAGCTCTTCGGGCCGGCGGTGGCCGTCACCCGCTTCGACACCATCGAGGACGCCATCGCGCTGGCCAACGACTCGGTGTACGGCCTGAGCGCCGCCCTCTACACCCAGAACCTGGACTGGGCCATGAAGTTCGTGCGCCAGGTGCACTCCGGCAACCTGATGATCAACTCCAGCCCCCAGTTCCGGGTGGACCTGATGCCCTACGGAGGGCTAAAGGACAGCGGGATGGGCAAGGAGGGGCCCGGTTACGCCATCCACGAGATGACCGAGCTGAAGATGGTGGCCTTTCACTAGGCGTCTTTGGAGAGGTTGGTCAGGAACTCCTTGTTGGTCCCGGTCTTGGAGAGGCGTTCCAGGACCCGCTCGGTGGCGTCGGAGTGGCTCCCCGAGTCGTTGCTCAGCAGGGAGACCATACGGCGCAGGAGGTACACCTGCTTGAGCGTGGTGTCGTCGAAGAACAGCTCCTCGCGGCGGGTGCCGCTGCGCTGGATGTCGATGGCGGGGAAGAAGCGCCGCTCGGCCAGCCTGCGGTCCAGGTGGAGCTCCATGTTGCCGGTGCCCTTGAACTCCTCGTATATGACCTCGTCCATGCGGCTGCCGGTGTCCACCAGGCAGTTGGCTATGATGGTCAGGCTTCCCCCCTCCTCCACGTTGCGGGCGGCCCCGAAGAAGCGCTTGGGCGGGTAGAGGGCCACCGGGTCTATGCCGCCGGATAGGGTGCGCCCGCTGCTGGGCACCGCCAGGTTGTAGGCCCTGGTAAACCGGGTGATGCTGTCCAGGAGGATCACCACGTCCCTCCCGGCCTCCACCAGCCGCTTGGCCCGCTCCAGGGCCAGCTCGCCCACCCGGACCTGGTCCTCGACGGACTCGTCGAAGGTGGACCCGTACACGTCCCCCCTCACCGACCGGCGCATGTCCGTGACCTCCTCGGGGCGCTCTCCGATGAGGACCACCATAAGGTCGGCGTCGGGGAAGTTGGCCGTGACCCCGTTGGCGATGTTCTTGAGGACGGTGGTCTTTCCGGCCTTGGGCGGCGAGACTATGAGGCCCCTCTGGCCCAGGCCGATGGGGGCGAAGAGGTCGATCATCCGGGTGGTCAGGTTCTTGTGCTCGCTTTCGAGAATTATCTGCTCGTCGGGGAAGATGGGGGTCAGGTGGTCGAACCCCGGCCTGGAACGGGCGCTCTCCGGGTCCACCTGGTTGACCTCTTCCACCCTCACCAGGCCGAAGTACCGCTCTCCCTCCTTGGGGGGGCGGACCTGGCCGCTGACGGTGTCCCCGGTCCTGAGGGCGAACCTGCGTATCTGCGACTGGGACACGTACACGTCCCCCGCCGCCGGCCGGAGGCCGTTCTGGCGCAGGAAGCCGTAGCCCTCGCCCATGATCTCCAGGACGCCGCCGGCGATGAGCCCCTGATGGTCGGAGAATATCTGGAAGACGCGGTGAAGCAGGTCCTCCCGCCGGAGGTTGCCCAGCGCGCCGCCGTCGTCGGCGCCGGCGTAGCGGGCTACCGCCAGGAGCTCCTCCTTGGTCTTGCGTTCCAGGTCGGCCACGTTGATTGCCACGCGTTCGGTAGTCACCTGATTCACCTCTTGGAAGCTGCTGTCATTGAAGCTGATGTGTCACCGGCAGTCTTCGTGCCGGTGACACCCGCGCGATCCGTCATTCCCGCACAACCCGTCATTCCCGCACAACCCGTCATTCCCGCGAAAGCGGGAATCCACGTACCCCGCCCTCCTGGATTCCGGCTCGGGGGCCGGAAAGACGTTGGGAAGGCCGGAGTGAAGACGCACCGGATCACGAGGACGCCTTCCGCCAGTCCTGGGAGAAGCGGGACTGGCCCGCGTCGGTCAGGGGGTGCTTCACCATCTGCATGAGCACGGAGAAGGGGACGGTGGCTATGTGGGCCCCCGCCTTGGCGGCCATGACGCAGTGGTGGGCGTGCCTGATGCTGGCCGCCAGCACCTTGGTCCGGATGTTGTGGGTCCTGTAGACCTGTACGATGTCCTCCACCAGGTCCATGCCCTGCTGGCCGATGTCGTCCAGACGCCCGACGAAGGGGCTGACGGCCGTGGCCCCCGCCCGGGCGCCCAACAGGGCCTGGTTCACGGAGAAACACAGGGTCTGGTTCACCCTGATGTCGTGGGAGGTGAGGACGGACATGGCCTCGATGCCCGCCTGGGTGCTGGGGAGCTTTACCCAGGGGTTCGGTATCCACGTGGCTATGTCCCGTCCCTCGGTGATCATGCCCTCCACGTCGGTGCTGATGACCTCCACGGAGATGGGGCCGTCGATGATGCCGGCGATCTCCTCCACCGAGCGCCGGTACGCCTCCAGCCTTCCGATGCCCTCTTTCGCCGCCAGCGACGGGTTGGTCGTAACCCCAGTCACGACTCCCATCCTGGCGCCCTGCCTGACCTCGTCTATGTTAGCGGTGTCTAGGAAGAGCTCCATCGGGGACCTCTCGTTGGATTGTCCGGGCCGGGGCGGCCGGGGACGGGCCCGGGGCATGGTGGGACCGTGGGGTCGGGCCCTGGCGGGTCTCCGTTACCTGGAGGGGGCGGGTGGGGGGGGTGAGGTGCATGGGCGGTACGCTCAGATGGGGCGGGGCGGTTGGGCTCCTTCTCGAAGGGTTGCCTTGGCGGCCGCCACCAGCTCGCGGAAGAGGGGGTGGGGCCGGTTGGGCCTTGAGAGGAACTCGGGATGGAACTGGACCCCCAACATGAACGGATGGTCCACCACCTCGGTGATCTCCACCAGCTTGCCGTCGGGGGACACCCCGCCGGCCAGCAGACCCTCGGTCTCCAGGGCCTCTCGGTAGGCGTTGTTCAGCTCGAAGCGGTGCCGGTGGCGCTCCAGCACCTCGTCGCAGTCGTAGGCCTTGTGGGCCCGGCTCCCCTTCAGGGGGCGGCAGGGGTACTCGCCCAGGCGCATGGTGCCGCCCTTCTGGGTGACCGCCCGCTGCTCGGGCAGGATGTCTATCACCGGGTACGGGGTGTCGGGCTCGATCTCCGAGGAGTTGGCCTCCTTCATCCCCAGCACGTTCCTGGCGTACTCGACCACCATCGCCTGGAGCCCCAGGCAGAGTCCCAGGTAGGGTATCTGGTTCTCCCGGGCGTAGCGGGCGGTCTCGATCATCCCCTCCACGCCGCGGGAGCCGAACCCGCCCGGCACCACGATGCCGCAGGCTGTCTTGAGCAGGTCGTCGGGGCCGTGCCGCTCGACGTCCTCGGAGTGGACCCACTGGATTTCGATGTCCCGGCCGTGCTGGAGTCCGGCGTGCTTCAGCGCCTCCTTGACGGATATGTAGGAGTCCTGAAGGTCCACGTACTTACCAACCAGGGCGATGGGCACCGACTCGCTGAGCCGGCTCATGCGGTCCACCAGGTCCGACCACTCGGTAAGGTCCTGGGTGCCTGCGGGCAGGTCCAGGGAGCGCACCAGCAGGTCTCCCAGGCCGTACTCCTCCAGGACCAGGGGCACCTCGTATACGGTGGACATGTTGAGCAGGGGGATGACCGCGTCCCTCGGCACGTCGCAGAAGAGGGAGATCTTGTCCTTTACGCCCTCGGGCACCGGCAGATCGCAGCGGCAGATGATCACGTCGGGCTGGATGCCGATGCTCCGCAGCTCCTTCACGCTGTGCTGGGTGGGCTTGGTCTTCAGCTCGTCGCTGGCGGCCATGTACGGGAGCAGGGTGACGTGGATGTACAGCACGTTCCCCCGGCCCACCTCGTTGCGCATCTGGCGGATGGCTTCCAGGAAGGGCAGGCCCTCGATGTCTCCCACGGTGCCGCCCACCTCCACCACGACCACCTCCGCGGCGGTCTCCTGGGCGTGGTCCTTCATCCTCCCCTTGATCTCGTTGGTCACGTGGGGGACGGCCTGTATGGTGCCGCCCAAGAAGTCGCCCCGACGCTCCTTTCCCAGGAGGGACACGTAGACCTGGCCCGCCGTGAGGTTGGAGGACTTGGTCAGCTCCTGGTCGATGAACCGCTCGTAGTGCCCCAGGTCCATGTCCGTCTCGCCCCCGTCCTTGGTCACGAACACCTCGCCGTGCTGGTAGGGGGACATGGTGCCCGGGTCGACGTTCAGGTAGGGGTCGAACTTCATGACGGAGACCCGGAGCCCCCGGCTCTTGAGGATGCGGCCGATGGATGCGGCGCTTATGCCCTTGCCCACGGAGCTGACCACTCCTCCGGTAACAAAGAGGTACTTAGCGCTCATAGGCTGACGAAACGAGTCTTTCCCTAATGAGGAGTGACCTTTCGAGTCAAGGAAGACCGATGGGGGTAAGTGTGGGGCTACAAGGGGACGCACTATCGCCCGGGCCGGGGGTCCAAGCGGATTATAGGCCGCTACTCTGACAAGTGTCAATAGCCTTCGGGGACCGGCGGAGCGAGTCTACGCCCGCCCGTCCCGGCGGGCCGGGACTCCAGGGCGCCCCGGGCCCGCTCCGTTGCGCCGGACGCGCCGTGGTTGATAGAATCAGACGCCTGGGCCGGTAGCTCAGTTTGGTCAGAGCATCGGACTTTTAATCCGAGTGTCCTGGGTTCGAATCCCAGCCGGCCCACCAGACTTGATAAAATCAAGAACCTTTACCTTGAGGCTCCAATTGGCGGTGTAGGTGTGAAGCTGTCTTGAAGAGACGATGCCCCGGCGCCTCAGCCAGGATGTCGACTACGGATCGCCGTTCGGTGGACGAGGAGCGAGTCACCACCACGTCCACAGTCTGCCCCGACTCCAGCTCCGGGCTAGCAATCTCCACCCTGCCACCTGGCTGTACTGTCGTTCTGATGTGTAGTGCCTTTTGCATGTTTGGTTCCTCCTCTATCGCCATCGTCGCCATTCACCCCATTCAGGGGAACGCAAGAAGATTGTCTGCGGAAATCGGCTCCAAGAATCATAATCAGGGTCTCGGTAATGGTCTTCATCTTCCAGGACATCAATGAAGCGTATGGCCTTACGTGCCAAGCTCAAGAGATTGTAGTTCGCTGGATTCGGTAAAGCGTCGCCTTCGTCCTTTATCCTGACCCGATACTCATCCCAAGTCCTCCTCTCGCGATCGACGCTTCCCTCCATTTCCAAGATGGCCCGTGTCAGTCCCCCAAGCTCCATGAGTGATGGCCCCGTGATTCTAATAGTTTGGGTGCATTGATCGGCCAGCTCCTCGAACGTAGTGAAGACCCACCGCAGGGAGCCGTACGAATCGATACCCTTAGAGAACACCTCCCTTTCCAGAGGCCGATGTTCTGTGAGCCTCAGAATCAATTTGTGGGCTTCCGTGTAGTCCTGTGGACGGCGCTGAGAGTCATGACCACCTTGCCGTCCTGGGTGGTCGAACCATTGCTGTGCGGTAACCAAGACAGCGTATTTGGCCCCGTTGTGAAGTCGTCGAATAAACCACTCAAGGAGCTTAGGCGTCTGGGCGCGGCCCATGTCCGCAATGTCGTCAGGATTGGCGACTGATGTTGAGCTCCCGTCACGAACATACACTGTGTTAGCGACGACTCTCCCGTAATTCTCCGATGCATAAACTGGACGATCCTGAATTGGAATCCTAAACACTCCAATTTTATTGTCGTCGACTTGGAATGGCATATAGCTAAACTCTGCTGCTCTGTTTGTCTTGCCATTCACGAATTGGTGCAGTGAAGCGTCCTCCCAGTGCCGATCAACTCCTACCACGTTGCTCCTGCCGCCCTTGACCTCTTCCACGCCCACCAGGATGTACGCGGTCTTGTAGCGGTTGGCGTTGACCATGGCAAGGATGTCCTTCAGGAGCTCGCTCTTTACCTCCGCGGTCTCCTTTTCGAAGGGGTACTGTTCTCCCTTGAAGTCCAGTGTAGGCCCTTCATCCATATCCAAGAGAGCCTCTAGTATTTCGTTGTTGAAGGATGCGTCTTGCATGGTCATGATGTGTCTGCTCTATCCGTCCCGGCCCATCCGGTGTTCAACGCCTGCGCTTACCCCGCTGATAGGTTCGTACTGCACCTTTAGGCACAGGCCGTTGAGTGACCTGTCGCCGATAGTTGTACCACGCGTTATGTTAGTCCGACCAGAATAGGAAGAGGTTTGGCAGGCAGCAAGGTTTCGGGCGCCGGCGGCCTGTAGCCCAGGGAGCTGTGCGGCCTGACCCGGTTGTAGGTCTGCCTGTACCGCTCCGGCAGGACCCTCAACTCCGCCGGAGCCACTGTCAGGTTGGTGCAGAGGAGAGCCTAGGTGTCGAGTTCTCCCTTGGGGTCCCGGACTAAGACCCAGAGGATGGGCATAGGCGGCTTGCCACAGTGATACCAGGCCGCCGTTTGGGAAGCTGTCGTCCGGCGTAGGTATGGGGTAGACGACGGCGGCCTTGCCGGGCTTGAATCCCGTCTTGTCAACTGCGCATGGACTCCACCTGCTTCGCTTCAGAGTCGCTCACAATTCGGAAGACGGTGTACTGGGGAGCATCCTTGGCACGGCCCCGTACCGCCTTACGACCATTTTTCAGAGTTACTACACTGGGTTCCAGAATCTCGCACGTCCTGCGCAGCGCCAAGCAGTAGGCAGTCAGTCCTTCCATGGGACACCTCCATCGATCTGTTGGCCTTTCCTCTAGCCTTGCCTTCGTCCTCTACAAGGCATAAGGGCCATTTTGCCCGGCATGTTCCTCCTGTCCACGTCGGGCTGGGGCTAAAGCAACGACATCATGGTCCAAGTACTCTTTAATCAACTCGTTAGCCTGGCCAATGGCCTGGTCCAGGGCGTTGCGGGCAGATTCTGGTTGGGCATGGGTGTCTTGAAACCCCAGCGACTGCTCACGGCCGCCTCGTACTATCAACTGGACCTCCTCCCAGTCCTGGGCCAGATGCCGCAACTGATGCACCACCCGGTCCCACCGTCTGGGACTGGTCACCAAGCACAGGGCGTAAGCCGTTCCACCAGTGGTCTCCCACCAGTCTGGCAACTCCGGGTGACCTTCACAGGAGGAGAGGGTTTCTACCAGATCGGTCTGGTTTAGCGTCCACACCAACTCCCTGACCCCTGGTTCCAACTGCTCGTAGTCCAGGAACCAGGGGTGCATCGCCTGGACATCAGCGAAAGTCGGACGGAGTACCGCTTGTTTGAACCACCACATAATGCCTCCTCAGGAGCCGTCGATCTCAGGCACTTGCAAGGCATCGTACTGTTGTTTACTAACAAATCTAACGAGTTTGGTGCCGCTTTCTTCCCCGGTAACGGCATAGGTATGTTTGCCGTTCTTCTGCACCATGGTGCGTTTCCTGAGGCCGCTCTCTGGTATATCCACCTTTCGCCTGGTCTTCACGTTATAGAACTCCATGTCTCACCTCGCCCATCGATATTCAAGCTCGAATTCGCCACTGGATTCCTAGTCATCGCTTCCCAGCTTTTCAGTCAGAACGTATTACCATCCTCCTTGTTAGTAATGGTCATAACAGCACGCTACCAATTAATATGTCATCCCATTACCGCGGGGGGCTTATGCGCTCATTGATTTATTGGTCTAATGATATTATGTCGCAAAAGACTCGCATGTGTGAGAGTAGCGTTTTTCTCGGGGGCTGTCAAGTCAGTGCAGTCGGCGTCTCCGTCTCCTCATTGATATGCAATCTCATTAAACCGGGGCTTCAACTCCGGAGTCTTGCACTCCTAGCGAGAGAATAGTGGTAGCCGACTGGCGCCGCTGAGGGCTGAGCCGGTCCCCGGAAGCCGTCGGTTGCTAACATAGGAACATTCAAGTACAATTGGCTGCCGACATCGCCGGCCCCTCTACGTCATGGGGTGACTCCCGCCTGCGCGGGAGTGACGGAAACGGGCCGAGCCGGTATCCAGCGGTAGGCGCATGGACTCCCCGTCTGCGCCGGCAGGGTAGGTAATGGGTTTCTTCGCCGCCCTCGGAAGAGTGTTGACCGCGTGGTACGTCGTCGTGCCCGCCGTGGCCGGTCTCGGCATAGCGGCGGGCGTGCTAATATTCGTCTACGCCTTCCCGGGGAAACCCAAGATCGGCGTGATCCACGTGCCCTACACCGTCATCAACGAGCTGTCGGCCTACGGCATCACCGAACAACTCCACTACGCCCTCCGGGACGACTCCATCAAGGCCGTCGTAATCAAGCTCAACAGCCCGGGCGGCACCGCGACCGCCAGCGAACGCCTGTACCTGGAGACCCGCGCGCTCCGGGAGAAGAAGCCCGTCGTCGTGGTCATGAACGACCTGGTGGCCAGCGGCGGCTTCCTGATGGCCATGGGCGCCTCCTACCTGTACGCGCAGCCGTCGTCCATCACGGGAAACGTGGGCGTGGTCTCCCGCATCGGGCCCTTCATCCCGTCCATCCCCAGCGAGTCCGTGGTGTTCAGCGGGCCCCACAAGCTCGACGGGGGCACAAGGAGGGAGTGGATCGCCTCCACGGACCGCCTGAAAGGGAGGTTCGTCCAGATAGTCGTCACCGAACGGGGCGACAGGCTCAACATTTCGGGGGACGAGCTGGCCAAGGGCAGCACCTACTACGGGACGGAAGCCGTAACCCTGGGCCTGGCCGACGAGATCGGCACCGACAGTCATGCCATCGAAAAGGCCGGGGAGCTGGCGGGAATCTCCCGCTACGACCTGGTGGACGTGAACCTGGAGGTGCAGCGGGAATTCTTCGAAAGCCTGCGGCGGGTCCTCGAGCCCCTGGAGACCGGGGGAGACTCCGATCTTGCCGACGCCCTGGCCCTGCTGGCAAGGGACTCCAAGGGCGGAGACACGCTCCCGGACGCGTCCGGAGCGGAGCCCCACGCCGGCGTGCCGACGCTCCAGCACCTGCGAAGGCTGATGCTCTACGGCACGCTGGACATGGGCCAGGAGGACCCCATCCCGGATTTCCCCATGGAGATAGGGCGCCCCAACGCCTATTACCTGTACGTGGGACATGGCCCGTAAGCTGGGAATACTGGCCCTGCTGCCCTTGTTTGCCGCCGCCGCCTTCGCGGGAGTGTACTTCTCCTACTACCGGGGCGGCTACGACGAGCCGGCGCCGGGGCAGATTCCCTATCACCAGATAACCTCGCCCAGCGTCGCCTCGGGCGGTTTCGTGGACTCGCCCACGGCCCAGGTCAGGAGGGGCCTCCTGCTGGTCGACGCCCTGCACCGAAACGCCTTCTCGGAAAACGAGCTCGTCACCCTCAGCACGCGTGTAGCCAACCGGGGATATGACGTGGAGTTCATCGGCGCCTTTGACTACTTCGAGCGGGATGGCCGGCTGCCCCAGCTCGAGGAGAAGCTGCGGCGGGCCGACAGCCTGGCGGTCATCGTTCCCCAAGCCCCGTACTCCGACGCGGAGGCGGCCCTGGTGGAGCGGTTCGTGCGGAAGGGCGGAAAGCTGCTGCTGGTCTCCGACCCGACTCGCCAGGAGCACATCAACACCCTGGCCGAGAGGTTCGGCCTGAGCTTCCAGCCGGACTACCTCTACAACATGAAGGAGTACGACCTGAACTTCCAGAACATCATCATCAGGGAGTTCCAGCCCCACGAGCTCACCTCCGGCGTGGACGCCATAACCCTGTATACCGCCGGGTCCATCCGGTCGTCGGGCCCCGGCCTGGCGTTTCCCGACTCCAACACCAGGTCCTCGCTGGTGGACACCACCGAGGGTCTCCATCCCATCGCCTGGGGCGACCGCCGCAACGTGCTGGCCATCGCCGACTTCACCTTCCTGATACCTCCCCACAACTCCCTGCTGGACAACGACAGGCTGGTGTCCAACATCGCCGACTATCTCACCTCCAGCGAGCGGGAGTACGAGCTGGCCGACTTCCCCCACTTCTACGAGGTCGGTCCCGAAGCGGGCTTGGACATCCTGCTGGGCGAGGCGTCTCTCTGGGACATAGGCGTCGAGATGAAGAACGGCCTGGCCGCCTACGGGATGTCGGCCCGGATTCGCGGGACCGAAGACCTGAGCCGGGACACCGTGTTCCTGGGACTGTACGACGACGCCCTTCCCATGAGCCGGTACCTCCAGGCCGCCGGAGTACGTATCGACGACACCCTTGGCACTCCCTTCGCTCCGGACCTGGACCTGGAGGGGACGTCCGTTACCGTGCTGGACCAGAACCAGGACCGGCACGTCCTGGTGGTCCTGGCGGACACGTCGGAGACCCTGGCCGGCGCGGCGGCCCGTTTGCTCGTTGGCGAATTCAGAGGTGACCTGGTGAGTGACTTCGTGGGGGTAAGCAAGTAGTTCATGAAGGTACGATTTGGCTCCCGTATTCTGCTGCTCTTGGCGTCGCTGCTGCTGGCCTCGTTGGTCGCTTGCGACGAACCCGGCGACGCCCAACCGGTGGCGTTGCCCACGGAGTCGCCCTCCGGCCGGGCCGCCGAGCCCCTGTCCCCCGGCGACCGGATGGCGATGGACGAGTTCGCGAGTCAACTCCAGACCGTCGATGAGGAGTGGGACGGGTTCCAGCAGGAGTTCGACGGATGGCGCGCCGGGCTGACCCCTTGCCACAGAAGCTCGGTGCACGAGGCCCTGCAGGAGTTTGCCGTGGGCTTCGCCGGTGTGACCGAGCAGGCCGGTGACCTTCCCAGGACCACCGTCACCCGGGAGCTTGCGGACATACTCATCACGGCGGCCGAGGAGGAAGAGGCGGCCTTCCGCCAGCTCCGAGACCGCTGGCAGCCCGACAACCTCTCCCTTTTCGAGCTGGTGGAGCAGCGGCGCTCCGATGCGGCCCGGGCCCAGAGGAACGTGGAAGACATGATGCTGGAGCTGGAGGAGGAGCTGGAGAAGGCCGGCGACCCCGAGGAGAGGGAGGCGCTGAAGGAGTTCTCCGACGCCCTGGATGCCCTCAAGGACGACTGGGACAAGTTCCACGACGACTACGCCGAGCTCCAAAAGGACGCCCGCCGCATGGAAGCGGCTTCGGTCCTCGCCCGGCTGGAGCGGCTTGTTTCACAGTTCGAAGGCATAGTCGAAACCGCGGGCGAGCTGCCTTCGGCGGACGCCACAGAGGACATGGCCGAGGCTCTCGAAGAGGCGGCCGAGGCCGAGCTCGACGCCCTGTTCGCGGTGAACGACGCGCTGCTGGCCCAGGCCCCCCCCGGCTTCCCCGACACCGGAGCCCCCCGGCCCTCGCCGGGCGCCGCGGGCTCCTCCCTGGACCTGATGGACGCCGTCATAGAGGAGAGCGAAGACGTCCTGAAAGACGCCAGCCGGAGGACCAAGACCCTGGTCGACGACGACCCGGAAGAGAACCTGGCCGAGGTCAAGGAGTTCGACGACAGCCACAAGGACCTCCTGGCAGAGTGGGACGCCTTCCACCAGCGCTACAACGACTGGCGCAAGACCGACGGCGGGTGCGGCCGGACCGAGGTGCTCCAGTCCCTGGACCGGTTCAACCTGCGCATGGGCGAGCTTGGCCGCAGCGTCCGGAGTCTTCCCCAGTCCAGCTACCTGCTGCCCATGTACAACCTGCTGGTCGAGGCGGCTGCCAGGGAGGAGGGGGCCATACGCGCTCTCCGCAACTCCTGGCGGCCCTTTACCGTTGACGCATTCAAAGCCGTGGACCAGGAACGGCTCAACGCCAACAGGCTGCGCCGCCAAGCGGATACCGGCCTGCAGGAGCTCCGCGACCGGTCCTGAACGTTTCATAAGCACTCTCGGGAGGCTCGTTTATGTCTAGGCTGCACTCGGCGGCGCGCAAGGTCACCCTCCGGTGGACCCCCGTCATCCTTCTCTTGGTCTCGTTCATGGTCATACTGGCCGCCTGCAACGGCGACGACGAGCCCACGGCCACGGTCCCGCCCACCGTCGCGCCCACGCCCGAACCCACGCCCGAACCCACGCCCACTGCTCCGCCGGCGCCTACAGTGGCGCCCACACCCGAGCCGACGGCCACGGCTGCGCCCGCATCCACCGTCGCGCCCACCCCCCAGCCGACGGCCACACCCCGGCCCACGGCGACTCCTAGGCCTTTGCTTGCGGCCACGCCCGAACCCACGCCTCAGCCCACACCCCCTCCCCGGCCCACGCTTCCGCCCACGTCGACCATCGTCGCCCAGCTCAAGCAGAACGCCGAGGAGTTCCAGTACTCCATCGGAAAGAGGGGCGGCTCCCTGACCTCCGCCACCATCTCCGAGCCCCTCACCTTCAACCTGGCCATCTCCAACGACGCCTCCTCCTCGGGGGTCCTGGGGTACGTCTTCGACGGGCTTACCGAGACCTCCTGGCTCACCGACCAGGTGGAGCCGTCCCTGGCCGAGTCCTGGGACCGTTCCGACGACGGCCTGACGTGGACCTTCCACCTGCGCAGGGACGTGAGGTGGCACGACGGACAGCCCTTCACCGCCCACGACGTGGACTTCACCTTCAACCGCATCATCTACAACGACGACATACCCGCCAGCAGCCTCCCGGAGTTCCACTTCCGGGTCCTCGACGAGGAGACCGGCAGGTGGCAAGAGGCCCCCATGACCGTCACGGCGCTGAACGACTACACCGTCGAGTGCGTCCTCCCAGTGCCCTTCGCCCCCTTCCTCCGCTCCATGGGCACCGCGATATACCCGAAGCACATCCTGGAGAGGCACGTGGACGACGGCACCTTCGCCTCCACGTGGGACATCTCCACGGACCCGGCGGATGTGATAGGCACCGGCCCCTTCACCATCGAGAGCTACGTCCCCGGTGAGACCGTGGTCATGCGGCGCAACCCGGACTACTGGCTCAAGGACGGCGCAGGCAACGCGCTTCCCTACCTGGACGAGATCGTTCACGTCATCGTCCCGGACCTGGACGCCGAGCTTGCCGAGTTCCTGGCCGGCGAGTCGGACTCCCACGGGGTGCTGGGCGAGGAGCTGGCGATGCTGGAGCCGCTGCAGGCCGAGGGGAACTTCACCATATACAGGAGGGGCCCGGCCTTCGGAACGACGTTCCTGGGGTTCAACATGAACCCCGGCGCCAACGCCGACACGGGTGAGCGCTACGTGGCCCCCGAGATGCTGAAGTGGTTCCGGACCACCGGGTTCCGCCGGGCCGTCGCCCACAGCATCGACAAGGACAGGATCATCGACGAGGTCCAGCACGGCCAGGGCTACCCCCAGTGGTCGTCCGTAAGCCCGGCCGCCGGGGACTTCCACAACCCCAACGTCCGGAGGTACGAGTACGACCTTGACAGGGCCAACGAAATCCTCGACGGCCTGGGCTGGCTCGACACCGACGGGGACGGGGTACGGGAGGACGCCGAGGGCAACACGATCGAGTTCTCCATGGTGACCAACGAGGGCAACAACGTTCGCCAGGCGGTCGGTGAGATAGTCCACGAGGGCCTTCAGGCCATAGGCATCGGGGCGGACTACCGGATCGTCGACTTCGGCGACCTGGTCTCCCAGCTCACCACCACCTACGACTGGGAGGCCATGATCATCGGCTTCACCGGCGGGTCGGACCCCTACAGCGGCATCAGCTTCTGGCACAGCAGCGAGAGCCTGCACCTGTGGTACCCAAACCAGCCGATCCCCGCCACCAAGTGGGAGGCCATAATCGACGAGCTGTACGTCCTGGCCAGCCAGGAGCTGGACCACGCCAAGCGGGTGGAGTACTACCACCGGGCCCAGGAGCTGGCCGCGGAGAACGTGCCGGTGGTCTACACGACCCTCTCCGAGAGGCTGGCCGCGGTGCGAAATGTCTTCGGCAACGTGACGCCCACCCTGTACGGGCTATGGGACATCCGCTACCTGTACCGGACGGACCGGTAGCCCCGCCTATCCAATAGGGCCAGTAGAGGACCGAGAGATTAGGTTGGCCGCTCCCGAGAGGCTTGCCTACATCGTCTCCCGGACCAGCTCCGAGGCTCGCTCGCCGATCATGATGGCGCTGCAGTTGGTGGGGACCCGCACCACGTCGGGCATGATGGACGTGTCGACGACCCGGAGCCCCTCGATGCCGTGGACGCGGCAGTACTGGTCCACCACGGCCATGGCGTCCGAGGACGGCCCCATCCTGCACGTGCCCGCCATGTGCTGGGTCTGACAGACCGCCAGGGCCTCCATGATCCAGCGGTCCAGGGCGTCGTCGGTGGACAGGTCCTCGTCGGTGGGAGCGACCCTGGCGGACACGATGCCCTCGTAGGCCGGGTTGCCCAGCAGCCCGACGGTGGTCCGCACCACCTCCCTCATGCGCTGACGGTCCCAGGCGTTCTCCATGTAGTGGTAGTCAATGGACGGGTAGGCGTGGGGGTCGGCCGACGTCAGCCGCAGCTCTCCGGCGCCCTGGGCCAGGTACAGCGTGGGGGTGATGCGGACACCGTCGTGGACCCGGGGCGACCCGCCCAGCTTGAACGCGAAGGACGTGGGCTGGGTCGCCAGGTCGTTGGCGTCGCCCGACCCGGTGGCCGTGAACCTGAGGATGGCCTGACGCCGCGGGGCGTCCGGGTCCATGGGGAACCCCTCCCGGACTGCAAGCTGCACGGGCACCTGGGGGTGGTCCTTCAGGTTCTGGCCGACTCCCGGCAGCTCCTGGACCAGGGGGACGCCACAGCTTCGGAGCTGGTCGGCCGGCCCGACTCCCGAGAGCATCAGCAGGTGCGCCGACTTGATGGCCCCGGCGCTGAGGATGATCTCCCCACCCTCCACCACGTACCTCTCCCCGCCGCTCTCGGCCTCGACGGCGACGGCCCTCTTGCCCGAGAACAGGACTCGCGTCACAAGCACGTTGCCCCTGACGGTCAGGTTCATGCGGTGCCGGTTGGGGTTGATGTACGCCATGGCCGTGCTGACGCGGACGCCGTCGACGTTGTTGGTGGCCGTGGGGCTTATGCCCGTGGCCTCGGGGTGGTTGACGTCCGGGGACTCGGGGTACCCGGCGTCCAGGCACGACTGGTAGAAGGCCTCCTGGAAGGGCAGGAGCTCGCCGCGCCTGTAGTGGCGTACGGAGATGGGGCCGTCGGTGCCGTGGAAGTCGTCCCGGATGTCCCGGTCCGTCTCCAAGCGGCGGAAGAAGGGCAGCACGCTCAGGTAGGACCAACGGCCGTTGCCCCGGGCGGCCCAACCGTCGAAGTCCTGGGGAGCCCCGCGGACGTAGGTCGCCCCGTTGACCGCGCTCCCGCCGCCCATCACCTTGCCACGGACCACCGGCCCGTCGCTGGTCTGCCGGGAGGTGTGCCGGCCCGGAAAGGTCCATATGTTCCGGCCGGACAGGTCGTAGGTGGCCTGGTTGTAGCTGTACTTCAGGTCGTCGGGCAGGGTCTCGAAATCGGGGTAATCGGCGCCCGCCTCCAGCAGCAGCACCGAGCGTCCCGGGTCCTCGGAGAGACGGGCGGCCAGGGGACATCCCGCCGACCCGCCTCCAACCACTATCACGTCGTACTTCATTCTCCACCCCCCGGCCCGTTCCGTTGCCCAGTCCCCCCTCTCCCCGGAGAGGAGTTGGGGTGAGGGCCTCTGGCGCGCATATTCTATGTTCTGGGGCCGGTGGGTGACAAGGACATCCGGCGCCCGAGAGCCGCATGATACGGCCGCCCCCGTGCCTCGTTGACCCCCCAGGGTGGCTATGATAGCATCCTAGGCACGCCCAACCCATTACGTCCAGGAGAATGCCATGGCCGGTAGCAGCATGTCCGGGAGGGTGCAGACGGTGCTCGGCCCCATCTCACCCGCGGACCTGGGACAGACCCTTACTCACGAGCACATGCTCATCGACCTGACGGTGAACGCCCATCCCCCGGCCTCGGCCAGCGGGAAGGCCTTCTTCGACGCCCCGGTGTCCATGGAGACCCTGGGACGGATCCGACACTACAGGGACCCCAACTTCGACGACGCGCAGCTCTTCGACGTGGACACCGCCATCGACGAGGTGGCCCTCTACGGCCAGCACGGCGGGGGCTCTTTGGTGGACGCCACCAGCGTGGGCATAGCCCGGGACCCCGAAGGCCTGGCCCGGATCTCCCGCGCCACGGGCGTCAACATAGTAATGGGAGCATCCTACTACATTGCCGCCACCCACCCCCCGGACATGGACCGGAAGACGGAAGCGGAGATCACCGGCGAGATCGTCGCCGACGTCACCCGGGGGGCCGGAGGCACCAGCATCCGCTCGGGCGTCATTGGAGAGGTCGGCTGTAGCTGGCCCCTCACCGACAACGAGCGCAAGGTGCTGCGGGCCTCCGCCCGGGCCCAGCGGGCCACCGGCGCTCCTGTCCTCATACACCCCGGGAGAGACGAGACGGCGCCCCTGGAGATCATCGAGGTCCTCAGGGAAGCGGGGGCGGACCTGGAACGCACCATCATGGGCCACCTGGACCGCACCATATTCATCCGGGACAACCTGAAGCGCGTAGCCGAGGCCGGATGCTACATGGAGTGGGACCTGTTCGGCAACGAGGCCTCCCACTACCCCCTCAACCCCAACATCGACTTCCCCAGCGAGGCCCGTCGCATGGACGACATCTCGTGGATATCCGCTCAGGGCTACGGCCGGAAGGTCCTGGTCGCCCACGACATCTGCGCCAAGCACCGCCTGCAGCGCTACGGCGGCCACGGCTACTACTACATCCTGCGGCACCTGGCGCCTCGGATGCTCCACCGAGGCTACAGCCGGGAGGCCGTGGACGACATCCTCGTCAACAACCCGGCGGATGTCCTGGCCTTCGTGGAGCCCCAGGGCTGACGTCCCCCGGCCCCCTTCCCCGCCCACACCGTGTCAAAGAGCATGTAACGAAAAACCGTAAACCGCAGTTGTCAGACGGCAACCCACACCCGGTTTAGGAGGCGGCCATGGCCGGACCGACGGGCAGAGCCATTCTCATCGTCACCACGGACCCGTCACCCGAGTGGGAGGACGAGCTGAACCGCTGGTACGACGAGGAGCATATAATCGACGAGCTGGAACGGGTCCCCGGCGTGGTCAGCGCCCGCCGGTTCGTCTCCGCCCCCCAGGTCCGAGACGCGGTGTTCGGGGACCGGGCGGCTCCCGCCGTCTTCCCCCACTACCTCGCCATATTCGAGCTGGAGACGGAGGACGTGCTCCACAGCCCCGAGTACCAGGCCTTCATGAACAACCCGACGGAGTGGGGACGGCGCGTGGTCCCCAACGTCCCCCTTTCGGTGCTGGTATACCGGCAGATATACCCGGAGCAGGGCTTCGCCACCCGCGGCTAGAGGAACGAAGGGCGATTGGTAACGATCACGAACAGGGCCAAGCAGGAGCTGAAGCGCGTCGGGGAGAGGCTGGACCTGGAGATGGGGAAGTTCCTGCGCCTGGCGACGCCCCCAATGTGGGTCGGCGAAGGAGACTTCGGCATCGTCATCGCCGAGGAGTTGGACGGAGACCGCCTGGTGGAGCACGAGGGGACCGTGGTGCTCCTGGTGGACTGGGACCTGATGGAGCGGATGCCCAAGGCGGTGCTCGACTTCAAGGAGTCCGCCGAGGGGGCCAGGTTCACCCTGGACGTCTTCTGAGCGAACGTCCGAGACCACCCTAGGAATGGACAGCCGCCCGTTCCGGCCCAGCCCGGCACAGTCATTCCCGCACAGGCGGGAACCCATGACCGGCCTATTGGGCTCCCGCTTTCGGAGACTGTTGCATAACCGTCATACGCGCGAAAGCATCTCCTCGTACTTGATGCGGGGGCGGGGATCCAAATCCCGGCCTTTGGGCGCGGGCGCATCCAGTCGACCTTCCTAATTTGGCCCACGCCCGTAGTTACGCAAGAGTCTCCTCCCTCCGGAAGCTTGTGCACCCGTTCGCGGGAGTGACGGAAGTCGGGCAAACCCGGGCTCGCACCTCGCTAAGAAGCCGCCCTGAAGGTGGACGGTCAAACTGCCCATCTGATAAAATCCAGGTATGACACAGACCCTTCATTTGGGGTCAGAGTCGGGGCAGTGCCGGGGCACCGTGTCATGCGGTGCGCCGCGCACTTGGTGGGACCCTATCGACGGCACGCCGATAGCTATGCTGGCCACAAAGTTGGAAAGTCGGTGAGAGGGGCCATGTCCGACAAGTACATGAAAGAGATCGAGGAGATCCTCAAGCAGGCCGAGGACGCCCTGCCCAAGGACCGGGCCCCGGCGCCCAGGGGCGCCCCCAAGGCCGTTGGAGGTCCCTTGGGCCGCGTCTCCGGCAAGATAAGGATATCGGCCACCAAGCTGATGCTCGGCAGCTTCGGGCTGTTGCTGCTGGCGCTGATACTGGGCCTTCTGGGTGTGGGCAGCGTGATCCACCTGGTGGTCGCCGGACTGGTGCTGTTCGTGATCGCCTACGCCCTCTTCTTCGTCCGGCCCGGCGGCTCCCTCTCCTCCTACGAGAAGAGGTGGCGGGGGCGCCCCATAGAGGACCGGCTGACGGTGGTCGACAGGCTCAAGCGCTGGCTGAAGAGCTAGACGCTATCGCTTCCTGAGCCCCGCTGCAGCCGTGCCTCCTCCAGGAGTCTTTCCAGCAGGGTAAAGGACTCGGGCCTGCGGAAGTCCAGGCACGATATGGAGATGGCCCTCCACAGCACCCCCGTGGACACCCTGGCCTCCACCGACTCGCCCAGCGCCGGCAGCTTCACACCCAGGGCCTCGGCCATATAGCGGGCCGCCCGCATCCCCGAGCGGGTAATATGGCACTTGGTGAGGGCACGGCCCTGGTGCAGCAGGGTGACTCCGTCCCTCACCTGGCGGACCGACACTCGCACGTGGGCCCTGGGTACGGAGATGATCTCGTCGGCGTACTCCAGGGCCCGCTTACGGCTGACTGCCAAGGCGCCCCCCTAGACGGCGCACTCACCTTCGCCGCGCTCCAGCTTGTAGACTTCGGGCTTGTCCCAGTCCATGTAGACGTCCATGGTGTCCGGGCCCAGCGCCTCCACCTCCCGGTGCCGCACGGCGATCTCCGCGAAGGGCTCGATGCCCACCCGGTCGACGAAGTCCCTGAACTCCTCGCCCTCGCGGCGGTTCACCTTGTAGTGGCCCGCGATCTCCTTCACGACCTGGGGGACCCTCTTGGCCGGCACCTTGACGCCGGGCAGCCTCTGCCCGAACCGCGTCTCCTCGTGGGTCTTGCCGCCGTAGTGCCCTCCCAGGAACAGCTCGTAGGCCGGCACCTGGACGCCCCCCGGGCCCTTCATGGCGGCGCCATGGAAGCCGATGCTGGCGATGTGGTGGAGGCCGCAGCCGTTGGGACAGCCGCTCATCTTCACGTGCATCTTCTTGACCAGCGGGTCTTCCCCCAGGCCGTTCCACGACTCCAGCTCGTCCTTGATGGCCCGGCCCAGGCCCATGGACGCGGTGATGCCCAGCTTGCAGCTATCGGTGCCGGGACACGAGACCACGTCGGTTATGGTGTGGGCCCCGGCGTCCACCAGCCCGATCTCCTTCAGCTCCTTCCACACGTCGTACAGGTACCCCTCGGGGACGAAGCGGAGGGCCAGGTTCTGCTCCTGGGTGGTACGGGCGCGCCCCCCCGTGTACTTCCGGACTATGCCGGCCAGCACCGGGAACTGATGGACGTATATGTCCCCCAGGGGCAGCTTGACGTGGGCCACGAAGTACCCCGCCTGCTTCTGGGGGGTGGTGTTGTTCTCCTTCCAGTGGAGGAACTCCGCGGGCGGCTCCTGGCCATTGAGTGGAGCAACTCGGCTGGCGGCGGGAATGGACGGCGGCTCCTCCCTCTGGACCTCGTCGATGTTCATCAGGGGCGTGGCATCGATGGGGCCCACACCCTTGAGCTCCTCGTCGACCTGCTCCTTGAAGGCCTCGAAGCCGATGCGGTCTATGAGCACCTTGATGCGGGCCATCATCCTGTTCTTCCGGAGCATGGCCGCCTTGTCGAACACCCGCCAGATGGCCTCGGCCACCCGCAGGTAGTCCTCCTCGGGAACGAAGTCGTACAGCACCTTCCCCAGCCGGGGCATGATGGACGTAGCGCCGCCGACCATCACCTTGAAGCCCCGCTTCTCCACGCCCCCCTCGTTGCGCACCTGGGCGATGTACGACAGGTCGTGGACCGCCGAGGCCACGCTGTCGTGGTCGACGCAGCCGGTGAAAGACGTCTTGAACTTCCGGGGGAAGTTCTGAGTGACGGGGTGCCGCACGGCGAACCGCACGTAGGCCGCCAGATAGCGCGTGGGGTCGAACACCTCGTCGGGGCACACGCCGGAGAGGGCGTACCCCACCACGTTGCGGACGGTGTTGCCGCAGGCCTCCCTGGTGCTGAGCCCGGCTTGGGCCAGCATTCGCATGGCGTCGCCGGCGTCCTCCAGCGCCACGTTGTGGATCTGGACGTTCTCCCTGGTGGTCACGTGCCCCTTCTTGAGGGGCGCGTACTTGTCTATCACCGCTCCCAACAGCTCCAGGGCCTCGGGCGTGAGAATGCCCCCGGGGATCTTGACCCGGAGCATCTGGGCGTCGGGTTGCCTCTGACCGTACACCCCCTGCCTGAGGCGGAAGGGCATGAACTCGGTGGGTTCACGCTGGCCGGCGCGAAAGGCCTTGATCTCCTCCTCCAGGCTGACCACTTCCTGCTCCATGAAGGGGATGATCCCCTTGGCATTCTGGGCCAGCCTGAGGCTCTCTGCGTGGATATCCCCCTGGGAAGCCGTTGTACCCTTGACTTGGCCGGTCACCGAAACCTCCTGAACCGAGCAAAATAAAACTGCGCCCATCCTAGGCGTACCATAGACGGGCGCAGGTGCTGGCTATGCTGGCGTCGCCTGCCCCCTACTTAGGGGCGGCTACACAGGTGGAACAGGTCGTCCTCGAACCTCATTGCCGACCAAGTCTATCGAGAATAGCTACTATTGTCAATAGATTCCGTGAACCGATGCCCCGGTATCCGGTGATATAATGGCCTGCCGATGGTCCCTGGCCCCGAGCGGAGTCCGGAGGCGCCGAGGAGTCCAGGAGGAAGAGCATGGCACAGGAGTCCGCCCGCAGCTTCGTCAAGTACACCTTCTACAAGACGGACCCCGAGTGGCGCCGCCTGCCCTCGGCTGACCGGGACCGGTCCCGGGAGGAGCTCTGCGCCGTCGTCGAGGAGTTCGCCTCCCGGATGAGCATCAGGAGCTACAGCCTCATGGCCACCCGGGGGGACGTGGACTTCATGCTGTGGAAGATCAGCCCGTCCCTGGAGATGCTGGAGTCGCTGGCCGCCCAGGTCAACCGCACCGAGATGGGCCGGTACCTCCGCGTGCCCCACTCGTACCTCGCCATGACCCGCCGCTCCCCGTACGTCGACCGGCACCGCCACGAGGGACAGGAGGGCGCGTCGGAGACCATGCGGGCCATAGGGCGCGACTACCTGTTCGTCTACCCCTTCGTCAAGACCCACGACTGGTACCAGCTACCCAAAGGGGAGCGCCAGCGGATGATGGAGGAGCACTTCCAGGTGGGCCACAGGTATCCTTCGGTGAAGATAAGCACCAGCTACTCCTTCGGCCTGGACGACCAGGAGTTCGTGCTGGGCTTCGAGACCGACTCTCCCTCGGACTTCCTGGACCTGGTCATGGCCCTGAGGGAGTCCGCGGCCCGCCCCTACACCCTGAGGGACATTCCCATCTTCACCTGCCTCCACAAACCCCTCCGGGAGTGCCTGGACGGCCTGGGGTAGATGCTTCCCGGCGCCCCTTCCGGACGCCGGACCCGGTCTACGGCCGCGTCTAAGCCCCTTTGCGGCTGAGCACGTTCAGCGCCGACCCGGCCTTGAACCACTCTATCTGGCTGTCGCTGAAGCTATGGTCGAGCTGCAGGGTCTCCCGGGTCCCGTCGGAGTGTTGTAGGTGGGCGGTGACGGGCTTGCCCTGGGCCATCCCAGTCAGGTCCACCAGGCTTATGCGGTCGTCCTCCCGCACCCGGTCGTAGTCCGCCCGGTCCTGGAAGGTGAGGGCCAGGAGGCCCTGCTTCTTCAGGTTGGTCTCGTGGATCCGGGCGAAGCTGCGGGCGATGACCGCCGCGCCGCCCAGCAGCCGGGGGGAGAGGGCCGCGTGCTCCCGGCTGCTCCCCTCGCCGTAGTTGTCGTCGCCGACGACCACCCAGGGCAGCCCCCGGGACTTGTAGTGCCTGGCTATCGCGGAGATGGACTGCTCCTCCTCCCCGGTATCCACGTTCTTCCCGGTGCCCGCGTTGCCGGTGTGGGCGTTGGTCGCGCCCATGAACATGTTGTCGCTGAACTTGTCCAGGTGGCCCCGCAGGCGCAGCCACGGGCCGGCGGGGGATATGTGGTCGGTGGTGCACTTGCCCCGGGCCTTCAGCAGCACCGGTGCATCGAGAAAGTCCCCGCCGTCCCATGCCGGCCACGGCGTGAGGATCTGCAGGCGCTCGCTGTCGGGCCTGACGGCCACCTCCACGCTGCTCCCGTCTTCCGGGGGCGGGAAGTAGGAGGACTCGCCGGCGCTGAAGGGTGTCTCGGGCACCTCGGGCGCAGGCTCGGGGGGCCTGAGCTTCACCGGGTTGCCCTGGGAGTCGCTCAGGGAGTCCGTGAGGGGGTTGAACGACAGCCGGCCGGACAGGGCGAAGGCCGTCGTGATCTCGGGACTTGCGATGAAGTTCATGGTCTGGGGCTGGCCGTCGTTCCGCCTGGGGAAGTTGCGGTTGTAGGAGGTAACGATGGAGTTGGGGGCCTCCGAGACCTCCCTCGCCCTGCGCCACTGGCCTATGCACGGGCCGCAGGCGTTGGCCAGGACGGTGGCCCCTATCGCCTTCAGGGCCTCGAGCTGTCCGTCCCGCTCTATGGTTGCCCGGACCTGCTCGGAGCCGGGGGTCACCATCAAGGGAACGGAGATGGCGGTCCCCATGGCGCTGGCCTGGCGGGCCACGTCGGCGGCGCGGCTCATGTCCTCGTAGGAGGAGTTGGTGCAGCTTCCTATCAGGACGGTGGAGAGGTCGTCCACGAACCCGTTGGCCTCGTCCCGCACCTCCTGGGCCAGGGCGGAGATGGGGCGTGCCCTGTCCGGCGAGTGGGGGCCCACGACGTAGGGCTCCAGGTTGGACAGATCGATCTCCACGATGCGGTCGAAGTGGTCCCGGGGGTTCTCCTCCACCTCCCGGTCGGCGGTCAGCAGGTCCCGGTTCCGGTCGGCCAAGCTGACCAGCTCTCCTCTCCGGGTCGCGTGCAGGTACCTGGCCATGCGCTCGTCGTAGGGGAACACCGAGGTCGTGGCCCCCAGCTCGGCGCCCATGTTGGTGATGGTGGCCTTGCCGGTGCAGCTTATGGACCTGGCGCCGGGGCCAAAGTACTCGATGATGGAGTTGGTGCCTCCGGACACCGTCAGCACGCTGGCCAGGTACAGGATCACGTCCTTGGGCGCCGTCCAGCCTCTCAGCTCTCCGGTGAGCAGCACTCCTATACGCTTGGGGTAAAGCACCTCCCAGGGCAGCCCGGCCATGACCTCCACGGCGTCGGCCCCGCCCACGCCCACGGCGCAGGCCCCCAGGCCGCCGGCGTTCGGGGTATGGGAGTCGGTGCCGATGATCATGGCGCCGGGGAACGCGTACTGCTCCAAGTTGACCTGGTGGATGATGCCGGCCCCCGGCCCCCAGAAGCCGACGCCGTATCTGGCGCCGACGGACTTGAGGAAGTCGTACACCTCGCTGTTCTCCGCCAGTGACTCCTTCAGGTCCAATGCGCCCTCGACCCTCGCCTGGATCAGGTGGTCGCAGTGGATGGTGGTGGGGACCGCGGTGTTGTCGCGCCCCGTCTGCATGAACTGCAGCATGGCCGTCTGACCCAGCACGTCCTGCAGGACTACCCGGTCGGGCCGGGCCAGGAGGTAGCTCCTGCCGGGCTCCATCTCCTGGGTGGCCGGGTCGTCAAGGTGCGACAGCATAAGCTTGTCGGCGAGGCTGAGGGGCCTGCCGAGCTTGGCCCGGACCCCCTGGAGGGTACGGGACATTCTGTCGTAGGCCCTGGTGACGAACTCGGGGGTGGAGTCGATGTCGATCATGCCGCGGTCCTCCTGTCGCCCCTTGCCCTACAGGACTAGGCCATAGGTGCGCTTCTTGATGGCCAGGTTCACGAAGGTCTCGGTGCGGGTTACGCCGGGGATGGTGCCCACCTTTCCTCGGAGGAAGTTGCCCAGCTTCTCCGGGGACTCCAGTCCCACCCACGTAAAGATGTCGTAGGCTCCAGTGGTTATGGCGACGTAGTGGGCCTCGTCCAAGGCGCCGATGGCGGCGGCCACGTCGTCCACCATGCCGGGGCCCGTCTGGATGCCGACCAGGGCCGCGGTGCCGTAGCCCATCTGCTCCAGGTTGGGAACGGCGATCACCTGGATTATGTCCCCGTCGATCAGGCGGCGCAGCCTGCGTCTCACGGTCCCTTCGCTTACGCCCACCTCCCGGGCGATCTTGGCATTGGAGGCCCTTCCGTCCGCCTGAAGGAGGGCGATGATCCTCTGGTCCAGTTCATCCATACCGTCGTTCCTCCTGAAACTTTCTAGAGACCAGAATAGGGCAAGGTACGAATTGTGTCAATGGCGGCCTCGCTTCGACAGATAGCGTTCGACATATCCTTCGAAACTGGACGAACTACTCTACCCGTTCGGCAACAGATGGACGGTTGCGCTTATCACAAAGAGGCCGATCATCGTCGCAAACCAGGCATCAAGGGACGAAATGCGGAGGCGGAAGGACGGCAAGGAAGGGGCTGGCACTGCCGCGGAACGGGTATCCTGTCGCGTCCGATGGCACTGCACGCCCGGCGAGGTGATATAATTAATGTTGCACCGGGTGGGAGGGATCGCATAGTGGTCTAGTGCGGGCGCCTGCTAAGCGCTTAGTCCGGGAAACCGGACTCATGGGTTCGAATCCCATTCCCTCCGCCATGTTTCCCAGCCAAACAGGCCCCCCTTCTTCCGGCCTATCTCCAATATCATGCCGCCAGGGGGTCCACTAAAGACACTTCCAAGCCCAGCGTAAGCGGCGGCTCTCTGGAGCGACTTGGAAACCCGGGGAGGTAGACCTGGATGCGCAACGAATTCACGGCTGTTATCGAGATGGAAGACGGCTGGTTCATAGCATACTGCCCCGAGATCCCGGGAGCCAACGGACAAGGGAGGACCAAGGACGCCGTACGCGAGACCGTAGCCCCCGAATGAAGCGGAGCTCCCTGCTTCGCCACCTCCGCCGCCACGGTTGCTATTCCTCGCCACTCGGAAATCCCGAATATCCTGGCCCGACGAATATGTCGCAACCCGTCGGCGCCTGCCATCGGCGGATAGCGGGGAGCTAGCAACCCACGTCGAAATATGACAAAATAGACTTTCATATGAACACCTACCATATTTGGACCATCGGTTGCCAGATGAACGTGGCCGACTCCCAGCGGCTGGCCACGGCCCTGGAGCACCTGGGCCTGCAGGCCGTGGACAAGCCCAGGGACGCCGACGTGGTCGTCCTCAACTCCTGCGTCGTCCGCCAGAGCGCCGAGGACAAGGTGGTGGGCACCCTGGGCCTGATGAAGCCCTTGAAGCAGGCCAGGGAGGGCCGGGTCCTGGCCCTCATGGGCTGCATGGTGGGCCACAAGACCGACGATCTGCGGGCCCGGTTCCCCCACGTCGACACGTTCATGCGGCCCCAGCAGTACGGCCCGCTCCTGGACCTGCTGGGCGAGCGGATGGGCCTGGACTGGGAGGGGTGCGTAGGAAACCTGGCCCCCGAGAGGCCGTCGGTCACCAGCTACGTGCCCGTCATTCACGGCTGCGACCTGATGTGCACCTTCTGCATCATCCCCTACCGCCGCGGCCGCCAGGTAAGCCGGCCCGTGGACGAGGTGGTGAGGGAGGTGGAGCTTCTGGTCCAACGGGGAGTGCGGGAGGTTACCCTGCTTGGGCAGACGGTGGACGCCTACGGGCAGGACCTGCCCGATGCCCCCGACCTGGCCGACCTGCTGTACGCGCTGGCCCCCATCGACGGTCTGGCGCGCCTCCGCTTCCTCACCTCGCACCCCATGTTCATGAGCGCCCGCATAATCGAAGCCGTGGCATCGCTGGACAAGGTATGCGACCACGTCAACATACCCATCCAGGCGGGGGACGACGAGGTCCTTGCCCGGATGCGCCGCCGCTACACCCGAAAGGAGTACCTGGACCTGATCCACGGCATCCGCGCCGCCATTCCGGGGGTCTCCCTCAGCACCGACGTCATCGTCGGGTTCCCCGGGGAGACCCGGGAGCAGTACGCCCGCACCGTAGACGTGGTGCGGGAGGTGGAGTTCGACAAGGTGCACGCGGCCGCCTACTCCACCCGCCCGGGGACCATAGCGGCCCGCCGGATGCCCGACGACGTCTCCGCCGAGGAGAAGTCGTACCGTCTCAAGGAGCTGGACCGTCTCCAGGCCGAGATACTGGCACGCAAGAACGCCGGGCTCCTGGGCCGGCCGGTGGAGGTGCTGGTCGACGGCCGCAACAAGGGCAGGTGGCAGGGACGCACCAAGAGTGATAAGCTTGTCTTCTTCGAAGATGAGCGGGACCGTCTGGGAGACTTGGCGATGGTAGAGATAACCAAAACCGGCCCGTGGTCGCTGCAGGGCGTACCGGCGGGTGTGGCGGCTCCGGTATAGGGGGGATGGGCCTTGGTCACCGGAGCTAAGCGGCCCTTCGTGCCGATAACGGAGATCGAACACTCCGCCTTCTGCCGTCCGGAAGACGAGCTGAAGGCCAAGGCGCTGGCGGAGGAGCTCAAGGTCAACGTGCGCTGGCAGCGCATCCCCACCGACTACCTGCACCTGAGCGCCGAAGAGCTGGACCAGCGGATCGGGCGCGTCCGGCAAGAGCTGGGGTCGAAGGTCACCATCCTGGGGCACCACTACCAGCGCGAAGAGGTCATCAAGTACGCCGACTACCAGGGCGACTCCTTCAAGCTGTCCCGGGACGCAGCTTCCCATCCCGAGTCGGACTACATCGTGTTCTGCGGCGTCCATTTCATGGCGGAGACCGCCGGCGTGCTGTGCGGTCCGCACCAGAAGGTGATCCTCCCCAACCTGGCGGCCGGCTGCTCCATGGCGGACATGGCCCCCATGCACGACGTGCTGGACGCCTGGGACGACCTGATCGAGCTCCTGGGAGACGACGGGATCATTCCCATGGCCTACATGAACACCATAGCGGGGCTGAAGGCCCTGTGCGGCAGGCACGGGGGCATAATATGCACCTCGGCCAACGCCGTTGCGGCCCTGGAGTGGAGCTATCGGCGCTCCCCCCGGGTCCTGTTCCTCCCCGACCAGCACCTGGGCCGCAACACCGGCCTGAAGCTGGGGCTGGACCTGGAGGAGATGGTCACCTGGAACCCCTTCAAGCCCCTGGGGGGGAATACTCCCGAGCGGCTTGAGAAGGCGAAGCTCATCCTGTGGCAGGGCCACTGCTCGGTGCACACCCGTTTCACCACCCGCCAGATCGAGGCCGCCAGGCAACGCTTCCCCGACGTGAAGATCATCGCCCACCCCGAGTGCACGATGGAGGTGGTGCAGGCCGCGGACATGGACGGCTCCACCGAGGTCATCCGAAGGGTCATCAGCGAGGCCCCGGCCGGCAGCGTGTGGGGCGTGGGCACCGAGATAAGCCTGGTGAACCGGCTGGCCAAGCAGAACCCGGACAAGACGGTGTTCTGCCTGGACCCGGTGGTATGCCCCTGCTCCACCATGTACCGCATACACCCGGCATACCTGCTGTGGGTGCTGGAGGGGCTTGCCGAGGGAGTCGTCGTGAACCAGATCGTGGTCGACGACGAGACCCGCCACTACTCCCGCATCGCCCTGGAGCGCATGCTCCAAGTCGTGTAGGGGAGGGGCCCCACCCCCCAGAGGAGTCCTCCGCGAACGCCCTTTCCGGCGGACCGAAAGGCTGGATATCCACCACCTGCTGCCCATAAGACACACCCCGGGAGACTAGACGGCCCGAATAACGCGTTGCGGCCCGAATAACGCGTTGCGGCCCGAATAACGCGTTGCGGGAGGTGAGAAATGACCTACAGGCCAAAGTACCTGGGACACGTGAACCTGTACGTGCGCGACGCGGAGCGGTCGGCGGAGTTCTACGGAGACCTCCTGGGCCTCCACGCCTACGAGCGCCGGCCCGGCCGCGCCGTGTTCATGTCGGCGGACCTGGAGCAGTCCCACGAGATCGCCCTCATGCAACTGGGACCCGACGCCGCGGGGCCCGACGCCAACCGGGTGGGCCTCAACCACATCGCGTGGCGGATGGAGTCGTTCCAGGACCTGAAGGAGCTGTACGGCCGCATCAAGGAGAGGGGCCTGGAAACCAGGGTCGCGGACCACGGCGTCTCCCTGGGCGTCTACTTCCAGGACCCCGACGGCAACGGCAACGAGGTGTACTACGAGCTCCCCAGGGACCAGTGGCCCCGTCAGGAGCAGATCTTCGAGGGCGGCGGCTTCCCCTGGAAGCTGCATGACGAGCCGGCCCCGGCCAACGCCGCGTAGACGTGTTGCACATCACCCCCGAGGTCCAACGCCTCATAGACCAGGCCCTTTCCGAGGACCAGGCCTTCAGCGACCCCACCACCGATGCCCTCATACCCCCGGACCTTCGGGGGACCGGGATAATTCGGGCCAAGGCCAGGGGAGTGCTGGCGGGCGTGGACCTTGGCTTGGCCGTATTCAGCCGTGTGGACCCGTCCCTGGAGACCCGGGCGCTGCTGGAGGACGGTTCTCCCCTCTCCCCGGGAGACGCGGCGGCCCTGGTCGAAGGCAGCGCCTCGGCCATCCTGAGGGCTGAGCGGCCGGCCCTCAACTTCATCCAGCGCCTCAGCGGCATCGCCACGGACACGTCCCGTTACGTAGGCGTGGTTCGCGGCCTCCGGGCCAGGATCGTCGACACCCGGAAGACCGTCCCGGGCCTCCGGTACCTGGAGAAGTACGCCGTCCGCGCCGGCGGAGGGGCCAACCACCGCATGAACCTGGCGGACGGGATCCTGATCAAGGACAACCATATCGCCGCCGGGAGGTCCCGGGGCGTCACCCTCAGGGAGACGGTGGAGCGGGCGGTGGCCCGGGCGCCTCACACCATCAAGGTGGAGGTGGAGGTGACCAACCTGGAGGAGCTGGAGGAGGTGCTGGACGCCGGGGCACACGTCATCCTTCTGGACAACATGTCGCCCGAGGAGATGTCCCGAGCCGTGAAGCTGGTGGACGGGCGCGCCGTCCTGGAGGCCTCGGGAGGCATCGACATGGAGACGGTGCGGGCGGTGGCGGAGACCGGCGTGGACCTGATCTCCGTAGGGGCCCTCACCCACTCTCCCACGGCCCTGGACCTCAGCCTGGACCTGGAGTTCTCACAAACTTAGGAGGTAGCGCCAAGTGTCACCGACCGAATCGGTGGTCAGCACCCTGCAGCGAAACTGGGCCATGGTGGACTCCGCGCTGGAGGACCTGGACCAGGAGACCATAAACCGTATCCCCATGGAGCAGTGCAACTCCATCGCCTGGATCCTGTGGCACATGAGCCGGGTGGTGGACACCTTCATCAACACCCGGTTCCAGTCCCAGCCCCAACTATGGATCGCCGGCGGCTGGCACCGGAGGTTCGGAATGGGCGACGACCCCGACGACCGGGGGGTGGGGTGGACCATGGAGCAGGTCGCCTCGTGGCGACCTCCCGACCTCTCGGTGCTGTTGGGCTACCACCAGGCGGTGCGGGTGGCGGCCGGCGAGTACCTCTCCTCGGCGACGGAGGCGGACTTGGCGGAGGTCAAGGTGATCGCGCCGGTGCCCGAGCCCAGGACCGTGGCCAACGCCCTGGGCCAGATGGTGTGGGACGCGGTGGCCCACGGCGGCCAGATCGCGTACCTGCGGGGCTTCTACAGGGGCATGGGCTGGCACCGTTAGCCCCGGCGCGGCCTCAGCCGGTCGGCGCTGTCCAGCATGATGGTCACCGGCCCATCGTTCTCCAGGCTCACCAGCATGTGCTCGCCGAACCGCCCCGTCTCCACCCTCAGGCCCCTCTGCCGGAGCAGGTCCACGGCCAGATCGTAAAGCCGCTCGGCCCCCTGGGGCTCCGCCGCCTGGCTGAAGTCGGGCCTCCGGCCCTTGCGGGTGCCCGCGTACAGGGTGAACTGGCTTATAACCAGAAGCTCCGCCCCCACGTCGAGGGCGGAGCGGTTGAACCTGTTCTGCTCGTCGGAGAATATCCTGAGGTTGGCTATCCGTTCGACCAGGTAGTGGGAGTCCTCTTCCCCGTCGTCCCGGGCCACCCCCAGCATCACCGTGAGGCCTGCGCCGGCGGCCCCGATCTCCACGCCGTCCACGGATACCGACGCCCGGGTTACCCGCTGGATGAGGGCCCGCAACCGGGCTAGGCCTCCTTGCCGGCCCCCGCCTTGTCCTTGCCCGCCGTCTCCTTGGACTTGCCGGTCTCGGACTTGCTGGTCTCCGACTTGCTGCCGTCGGAGCCGTTCTTGGAGGCCTTGGATGGCTCCTTCTCCGCCTTCTCGGCCTGCTCTTCCTTCTTGGCTACCGCGCTGAAGTTCTTGTGTGCGTAGTCGGTAGTGTAGAAGCCGGTCCCCTTGTAGATGATGGGGACCGGGTGAAACTTCCGCCTGGAATGGCCGCTGCAGAGGGGGCAGTCGGTGAATTTATCGGCCCCGAACCCCTGCCGGAGCTCGAACCTGTGTCCGCAAGCGTCGCACTCGTACTCGTAGCGGGGCAACGTGACCTCCCCATACCAAAAGCATCAATTAGCAGTCCTCAGGACGGACTGCTAACCAGACTTCATTTTACAAAACCGTCTAGTGAGTGTCAACTTGAAGGGGTGGATTGGCGGCCCGATCCATTGTAAACTGTGCTCTATCAACGTTCGCGGCGCGAGGTGATCCCATGCCCATGATCCCCGACAAAGACCGGGACGGCCTGAAGAGGGAGTTCCGCAAAGAGCTGAAGGACGACGTGACCATCCGGCTGTTCAGCCAGGGCTCCTCCCTGCTCACCATCCCAGGCCGGGAGTGCCAGTACTGCCCCCAGACCCAGGAGCTCATGGAGGAGCTCACGTCCCTGTCCCCCAAGCTGCACCTGGAGGTATACGACTTCTACAGCCAGGCCGAGGAGAGGGAACGGTACGGGATCGAGCGGATACCGGCCATCGTCATCGGAAAGAACGGGGACTCCAGGCTCAAGTTCTACGGCATACCCATGGGGTACGAGTTCGCCACCATCGTGGAAGACATCAAGACTCTGTCCAGAGGGGTCAGCCCCCTCGCCATGGACACCAGAAAGCGGCTGAAGAAGGTCAACCAGGAAGTCCACATCCAGGTGTTCGTCACCCCCAATTGAGGGTACTGCCCCAGTGTGGCCAGGTTGGCCCACGCATTCGCCATCGAGAACCCCTTCATAACCTCCGACGTCATAGAGGTCCAGGAGTTCCCGGCTCTGGCCCAGACCTACGCCGTCCGGGGAGTGCCCAAGACGGTGATGGGAACGGTCAGCCCGCTGGCCGGCGTCGCGCCCCAGGTACAGTTCGTCGGGGCCATCCCCGAGTCCGAGTTCCTGGAACGGGTGCTGGAGACCGGCGTCAAGAACACCTCCGGGGAGGCCCCCTCCTGACGCGGCCCGGCCACGGGGAGCCCGGCGCCCCTCCGGCGGGCCTGGAGACAAGGGGAGGGTAGAGAGACCTTGGCAAGAGAGCTGCGCGGCAACCTACAGGGTAATGGACTGCGCGTTGCCATCGTGGTGGCGCGGTTCAACCAGTTCGTGACCCAGAAGCTGTTGGAGGGGGCCCGGGACGCCCTCTCCAGCCACGGAGTCGACGATGACGGCGTCACGGTGGCGTGGGTGCCTGGCTCCTTCGAGCTGCCGTTGACCGCCAAGACCCTCGCCGGTACCGGGAGCTACGACGCCGTGGTCTGCCTGGGAGCGGTCATACGCGGCGAGACCACCCACTACGACATGGTTGCGGGACAGGCCGCCTCGGGCATAAGCCGCGCCGCCCTGGACACGGAGGTGCCGGTGATCTTCGGCGTACTGACTTGCGAGAACATGGAGCAGGCCATCGACCGCGCCGGGGGCAAGTCGGGCAACCTGGGCCACAACGCCGCGGTGGGCGCCATAGAGATGGCAAGGCTGCTTCAGGCGATCAGGGGACCCGGGCAGGCGATCAAGGAACCCTAGAACGCACCACCGGGAGGAGACGCTTTGGCGGCCATCGACAGGCTGATGGAAGGGGCGGTGGACATACACGTCCACTTCGCTCCCGACCCCCGGGTCGAGCGCAGGACCGACGCCTTGGAGCTGGCCCGGCAGGCCCAGGCGGCGGGCATGGGGGGCCTGGTCCTGAAGAGCCACGAGTTCCCGACCCAACCCGTCGCCTACACCGTGGGCAGGATGGTGCCCGGGATCACCCTCATCGGAGGCGTGACCCTGGACATCGAGGTCGGCGGCCTCAACCCGGCCGCGGTCTCGGCCTCCGCCCTGATGGGGGGCCGCGTCGTGTGGATGCCCACCTACTCGGCCCGCGCCCACAGGCGTCACCGGGGCCTGGAGGGGGGCATCTACATCCTGGACGAGAGCGGCAGGATGGTGCCCGAGATGTACCCCATCCTGGACACGGTCCGGCAGCACGACATGGTGCTGGCCACGGGCCACCTGTCCACCGAGGAGAGCATCGTCCTGGTGGACGAGGCCCGAAACCTGGGCATAGGCCGCATCGTCGTGACCCACGCCTCCTCCATGTCCTTCTCCACGGGGATGACGGTGGAGGACATGGTGGGCCTGGCCAAGAAGGGGGCCTTCATAGAGCACTGCGTCCACGTTATGATGCCCCTGACCCACCGGCTCGATCCCGCGAAGCTGGCGCAGATGATACGCACCATCGACCCCGAGCGGTGTATAATCAGCACCGACTTCGGCCAGGACTACCACCCGGTAGCCCCCGAGGGCCTGCGCATGGGCATCGCCACCCTGCTCCAGGCGGGTATGGACGAGGTGGAGGTGGGCATGATGGTGAAGGACAACCCCTCCAGGCTGCTGGGCCTCTAGAAGGCCGGCCCCCTTCCCTGACCCCTGCCGCCGCCGGCGCGGCCGCTCGCCTCGCCCTCTAGGTAGTGAAGAACTCCACCCTAAGCACCGACCGGGAGTCCGGTGTGGTCTTGGCCCACTCCGCCACCCTGTAGCCCACCACCCAGGCTATGCGGCCCCCGGACACCAGCAACGGGACCCGGTCCCGCCACTCCCGGGGGACCTTCTGGTCCACGAAGAAGTCCTGCAGCTTCTTGTCCGTCCTCATCCCCAGGGGATGGAACCGGTCTCCCGCGCGCCTGGACCGTACCAGCAGGCCGGCGGCCACGCTGTCGGCGTCCAGGGAAGCGTCGAAGGGCCGGCGCTGTATCTGCGCTCCCCCCGGCTGGAGGCCGTACACCACTCGCCAGACGGGGAGGTCCACGCTGGCCTCCCCAGTGGGCGGCGGCGGGAGCAGGCGGTACTCTCCCTCCATGGGCGGAAAGGGGCAAGGCGACTCCGGCGCCGCCGCGCCCAGGTGCAGGGCGCCGTACCCCCGGGACAGGCTCAGCCCCGCGGGAAGCTGCACCGTCTTGCCGGGTCTCGATGCCAAGAGGGCGTCCATCGCCGTCAGGTGCGCCTGCCGCAACCGGCGGGTGTGGCCCGCCACCCTCTCGTAAGCCCTCCTGAACACCATCAGCCGCACCAACGGGTGCAGCGCGGCCAGCCCTTCGCCGTCGATGACCACCTCGTCCCGGCCCATGCGGACGACCGAGTCCCAGACCCGGTCCACCTCCCCCTCGACGAAGGACACCTCCAACGACGCGGCGTGACCCAGCCGCTGCAGGGCTTCGGCTATCCTCGGATTGTACTGCCTCAGCACCGGAAGCAGGTGGTCGCGGACGCGGTTTCGCGTGAACCGGGGCGAAAGGTTGCCAGAGTCGACCCTGAACGCCAGGCCCCGGGCCTGGCAGTAGGCTGCGGTCTCCGCCTTGGTCACCTCCAGCAACGGCCGGAACAGGACCGCCTCGCGGCTGCCCCGCCGGTCTCGCCACGTGGAGAGGGCCTCCATGCCCCGGAGCCCGTGCAGCCCGCTGCCCCGGATGATGTGCATGAGGACGGTCTCGGCATGGTCGTCGACGGTGTGCCCCAGCACGACGGCCGCCGCTCCGGTCTCCTCGGCCACCCTGGACAGGAAGGAGTAGCGCACCTCCCGAGCGGCCTCCTCGAAGGAGGACAGCCCCGCCTCCCTCTGGTACGCCACCGGGTCCGCTCTGCCCACCGTCGAAGGCAGCCCTAGGGACGCCGCCAGGCGGGACACGAACCGGGCGTCCTCCTCCGCCTCCTCGCCGCGGAAGTTGTGGTTCAGGTGGGCTACGTGGAGGGCTACGCGGGCCGACTCCCGCAGGCGGAGCAGGGCGTGGAGCAACGCCACCGAGTCGGGTCCGCCCGAGACGGCAACCACCAGGAGGACGTCCCTCCCGGTGAAACCCCCTCGGCAAAGGGCGGTGCGGAGCTTCCGTTCGACGGGGACTAGCCTATCGGCCATCGGGACTCCAGGCGGCTCACGGGGATGAGCGGGGACACGACGGCGGCCTAGCGGACCTCCTCTGGCAGGTGGCAACGCTCGTTCATGGCCAGCATCTGGCGGTTGGAACCGTTGGTCTGCAGCACTCCCACCGATGCCAGGTCGACCCTCAGCCTGTGGAACCGGGAGAGGGGAAGGCCCATGAACCGGCAGAGGATCGTGCGGATGGCGAAGTTGTGGGAGACGGCGACCACCGCCCCGTTGGGGTGGGCCCTTTCCAGGCCGATGATGGCGTTCCAGGCCCGTTCCTGGAGCTGCCGCATGGACTCTCCGGCGGGGAACACCGCCTGGGATGGGTCCCTGCGCCAGGTCGCATAGAACTGACTGAACCTGTCCCGCATCTCCCTTCCGGTGATGCCCTCCATCTCGCCCAGGTGCACTTCCTTGATGCCCTCCAGGGGCGTGACCTCCAGCGACACGGCCTTGCCTATCTCATTGGCGGTCATCATGGCCCGGGTGAGGGGGCTCGAGTAGATAGCGGTAGGCTTCATGGCCACCAGGGCCTTGGCCGTCTCCCGGGCCTGCCTTATGCCCTTCTCGCTGAGGCCCACGGGGCTCTGCCCCTGGAACCGGCCCTCCCTGTTCCACTCCGTCTCGCCGTGACGGACCAATATGAGCCTCATCTGCCTCCGTCCCCCGCGTGGTGAAGGCGCTGAAAGCGGGCCCTCAGGAGGACTCACACATATTATCAGCGGCCCGACCCGGCGTCAAAACAGGCGCGCCGGCCACGCCCGTGGAGACGGCCGCCCCGTCTCGCAAGACGCCGAGCTGACGGGCTGTTGAAATGGGGGGGGCAGAGAGCCTCCCTGACAAAGAAGGCGAGGGCCCTTTGGCCAAGAGTGCGCCGGGGCCCTCCAGCCGTGGGCTATACCGGCCTACCGGTCCTGGACCGGATAGTAGTTCGTTCCCCACGGCTCTTCCGGGTGGTCCATCATCACTTGCACAAATGTGGGCACCAGGAACCCCATGATCGCCGCTCCGTCCCGCACCTGGCTGCGATTGACGCTGCCGTTCCATGTCGACCCGCCGTGCATAATCTGGTTTCTCAGCACGTATAGACGGTCGAACAGCAGGTTTAGCACCAGCCGGGTCTCCTGCTGAGCCAGGGCGCGGCCTATGTGGGCCTGTTCGCGTTCAAACCAGGCCTCCCAGTCACCGTACCCCTCGACGCCGTTGACGTGCTTCCAGAAGGGCTGGTAGACGTACCTGTTCTTCAGGATGAGCCGCACCGGGCCGGAGAACCGGTCCCAGATGGCCTCGTAGATGGCCCGCTCGATATCGAGCTTGAGTATCTTGGTGAAGTAGCCGCCAATCAGGTCCCGTTCCCGGATCTCGACGGAGCCCTCAGTGTCCTCGGCATAGGCGGCGTTGAAGGCGATCCAGTAGCAGGCGAAGGCGATGTCGGGGTCGTCGTGGGCCATCTCGGCGCGGCCAATCCAGCTGATGGTCCGGTGCACCCGGAGGGACAGGTTTTGCGGGTAACCGTCGTTCTCCCGGTCCTTTCTGTCCCTGAGGACCCTGGCGGTGAGCTGATCGGCGCTACGGGAGGTCATTCGTCGCGCCTCCTTACCCTGGAATCTGGGGGGCGACGGTCATTGTCACCTTCCATCTTACCGGGACCGCCGGCCCGCACCTACAATGGACAAGCCTTGGGCCGTACTATACACTGTGAAGCCACATTGCGGCACCGGGTCGCCGCGGCCCAGGAGGTGGGCAACCATGCCGGTGTTCTCCGACGACTACCTGAGGAAGGTCGTGTTCCACGTCTACCGCGCCGAGGGGGTCTCGGAAGAAGAGGCGACGATAGTCGCCCGTCACCAGGTGAAGGCCAACCTGGTGGGCCACGACTCCCACGGCGTGATCCACCTCCCGGAGTATGTCGAGCGCATACACAAGGGCCACATCGTCCCCGGCGCGCCCTTCGTGGTGGAGCAGGAGTCTCCCACCACCGCGGTCATAAACGGCAACTGGGGCTTCGGGTTCGTCGTGACGGAGCGCGCCATGAGCATGGCCATCGAGAAGGCCAGGACCCACAACGTCGCGGCCATGACCATCCACTACCAGAGCCACATAGGCCGCCTGGGAGACTACCCGACCATGGCGGTCCAGGAGGACATGATCGCCATCATCACCGCCGACTCCGGCGCCGGGCCCAAGGCCGTGGCCCCCTTCGGCGGCAGGGAGCGGAGGCTGGGCACCAACCCCATCTGCATCGGGGTGCCCGCCAACGTGGACGGCGTCGTGCTGCTGGACATGGCCACCAGCGCCGTGGCGGCGGGCAAGGTGAGCCTCTCCAGGAACCGGCGCCAGCCCATGCCCCTGGGGTGGGTGGTGGACAAGGAGGGCAACCCCACCACCGACCCCGAGGACTACTACGCGGGGGGCGCCATCCTCCCCGTCGGCGCCGACCAGGGCCACAAGGGGTACGGCCTCAGCTTCATGGTGGAGATGTTCTCGGGGATCCTCACGGGCCTGGGCTTCGGCATCGACCCCTTGGCCCGCCACAACGACGGGTCCTTCATAGCCGTCTTCAAGGTGGAGGCCTTCAGGCCCCTCGCCGAGTTCAAGGAGGAGATGCGGGCCTTCGCCGAGTACGTGAAGGACACCTCCCCGGCCAAGGGCTTCGACCGCATCTACTACCCGGGCGAGGTCGAGCACGTCACCGAGCAGACCAGGCTGAAGGAAGGCATCTTCATCGAGGACGACACCTGGGCGCAGATTACCGAGCTCATCCAGCGGCACAAGCTGGAGGACCTGGTAGGCAGCCCCTAGGGGCATCCCTTCGCCGCGCATCTCCCCCGCCTGGGCGACATGGGCCGCATACTGATAGGCACCTGCTCGTGGACCGACCGGAGCCTGCTGGAGTGCGGCCTCTTCTATCCGCCCCCGGTCAAGACGCCGGAGACCCGGCTGCGCTACTACTCCGCGAACTTCCCCATCGTGGAGGTCGACAGCTCCTACTACGCTTTGCCCTCCCGCCGCAACAGCGAGCTGTGGGTCCAGCGTACCCCCGGCGACTTCGTCTTCCACGTCAAGGCCTACGCCCTGTTCACGGGACACGCGGCGGACCCGAGGGCGTTGCCCAGGCACCTCCAGGCCGGGCTGCCCCGGGACCTGCTGGACAAGGGCAGGGTGTACATGAAGGACCTGCCGCCGGACGTCCGGCAGGAGACGTGGACGCTGTTCCTGGATGCCCTCTCACCCCTCATGGAGGCAGGTAAGCTCGGCATGGTCCTGTTCCAGTTTCCTCCCTGGTTCCATCCGGGGCGCTCCAACAGGGAGCACCTGCTGGAGTGCCGGGAGAGGCTGCCCCACTGCAGGCTGGCCGTGGAGTTTCGCAACGCCGCCTGGCTGGAGGACGCGAGCGCGGACCGGACGCTGGGGTTCCTCCGCGACCACGGCCTCACCTACGTGTGCGTCGACTCGCCCGGCGGCTTCAGCTCCTCGGTGCCCCCCATCGCGGCGGCCACCACCGACGTCGGCTACGTCCGCTTCCATGGCAGGAACAGCCGGACCTGGGAGAAGAGGGGGAAGGCGGCCTCGGAACGCTTCGACTACTACTACCCCGTCGAGGAGCTGGAGGAGTGGGTGCCGCGGTTGCGCAGCCTCCAGGAGGAGACGCGGGCTACCCATGTCCTGTTCAACACCAACTACGAAGACCAGGGAATCGTCAACGCGCGGCAGCTGGCGTTGCTGTTGGGCCAGCAGCCGCCCGCGGGGGATTTGGGACCTTGAACGTATTGACAGCCCCTCCAGCCCTTTGTTAGCATTTCAAACATCGTGTGCCGATGTACCCCCCGGGGTGAGTGTTAGCCTGCCCATGACAAATGCACCTGGCACGAGCACGGCTGGAACCAGGACGCAGGAGCCCCCCGGGCCGACGCTTCCCCCCATGTTCTCCAGATACCGGGACGACCTGGAGAGCGAGTTCGACGCCACGGTCCCCCTCATGCCCGCCGCCGGGGAGGTCCGCGGCCTCTACTCCATGCTCCGCTATCACATGGGCTGGGCGGACGCCCAGGGCAGCGACGTCGACTCCCCATCGTCCCAGGGCAAGGCCCTGAGGCCCACCCTGTGCCTCTTCGCTTGCGAGGCCCTCGGCGACAAGTGGCGCCGGGGACTGCCCGCCGCGGCCGCCCTGGAGCTGGTCCACAACTTCTCCCTCATCCACGACGACATCCAGGATGGGGACGTGGAGCGCCGTCACCAGCCCGCCGTATGGTCCGTCTGGGGACAGCCCCAGGCGCTGGTCGCGGGCAACGCCATGCGCTCCCTTGCCGACCTGGCCGCGCTGAGGCTCACCCGGCGCGGGGTCTCTCCCGAGAAGGCGGTGGGGGCGTCCCTGCTGCTGACCAACGGCTATCTGGAGATGACCATGGGCCAGTGCTCGGACCTGGCCTTCGAGGGCAGGCTGGACATCGGCCTCGACGACTATCTCCAGATGGTCTCCCGCAAGACGGGCGCCCTCATTCGCTGCGGCATGGAGATGGGGGCCCTGATAGCCTCCGACGACCCGGAGGAGGTCCGCGCCTTTTCCCGGTGCGGCAGCCGCCTGGGCCGGGCCTTCCAGATCCGGGACGACATCCTGGGCATTTGGGGCGACCAGGGGGCCACGGGCAAGTCGGTGGGCAACGACATCCGCCGCAAGAAGAAGTCCTTCCCCGTGGTCTACGCGCTGAGCGTGGCCCCCGACCCCGCCAGGGACAGGCTTAGGGAGGCCTACAGCCGGGAGACCCTGGACGACGAGTGCGTGCAGGACGTGCTCGGCCTTCTGGACGAGCTGAACGTGGCGAAGTACGCTGAACGGATGACCAGGGAGCAGGCGGACTTGGCCTTGAAGGAAGTGGACTCGGTCTCCATGCCCGGCTGGGCGCGGGAGGAGATCAGGCTCCTGACCGAGTTTCTGGCGGCGCGGCAGTACTGAAGTCCATTGCATACAGGGCGGAAGGATAAGGACGGGCACATGAAGAGAGCGACGCGGCCCATGGAGCTGTCGGTAAGGCTGGCTTGGTACATGCTGAAGAACCGCCTCACCGGCCGGCGGCGGTTTCCCCTGGTGACCATGCTGGAGCCCCTGGAGATGTGCAACCTGGCCTGCATCGGCTGCGGCCGGATACACGAGTACAGGTCCGTAATGGACAAGATGATGCCCGTGGAAGAGGCGGTAAACGCCGTGAAGAGCTCCGGCGCGCCCATCGTTTCCATTGCCGGCGGTGAGCCCACGATACACCCCAAGATCGACGAGATAATCAACGAGCTGGTCCGCCGCAGGTACTTCGTCTACTGCTGCACCAACGGCCTGCTGCTGGAGAGGGTCATGAAGAAGGTGCCCCCCTCCAAGTACCTGTCGTGGGTCGTCCACATGGACGGCATGGAGGACAAGCACGACGAGTTCGTAGCCCGCAAGGGCGTGTTCCGCAGGGCGAGGCAGGCCATCGAGGCCGCCCTGGACGGCGGCTACCGGGTCTGCACCAACACCACCATCTTCCGGGGGTGTGACGTCGAGGACATCCACGCCCTCTTCAAGGACATGACGGAGATGGGGGTAGAGGGGTGCATGGTGTCCCCCGGCTACGACTACGAGCACGCCCCCGACCGCGACCTGTTCCTGACGCGGAAGGAGTCCAGGGCCGCCTTCAAAGAGATCCTCGACGAGAGCAAGGTGGAAGGCCTGAAGCTGTACAACAACCCCCTGTACCTCAACTTCCTCCGCGGGGAGCGAGAGTACCAGTGCACCGCCTACTCCAACCCCACCTACACGGTAATGGGGTGGAGAAAGCCCTGCTACCCCCTGGCCGACGAGCACGTCCAGGACGTGAAGCAGCTCTTCGACAAGGACCTGTGGGAGAAGTACGGCGTCGGGAAGGACCCGAGGTGCGCGGGCTGCATGATGCACTGCGGCTTCGAGTCGGCCACCATCTTCAACGCCATATCCAGCCCAAAGGACTGGGTGACTTTGATAAAGTCCGGGGCGGTGAGCAAGAGCGGCATCACCGCGGCCTAGGACGCTATAGAGGAACGGTCGTTGATCGTAATCGCGGCTCCGATGAAGCGGGAAGCGCCGGCCGTCATTCGGTCCGGGGCTTACGTGCGCCCTGCTGTCTGCGTCACCGGGACCGGCGGGACCCAGGCCTCGTCCGCGCTGGAGTCCTTCCTGGACGCGCACCCACACGTCGAAGGGGTCCTGTCCGTGGGCTTCGCGGGAGCCCTCCAGGACGGCCTGGACACAGGGAACCTGGTGCTGGCGCGGCGCCTGCTGACCCCCGGGGACGATGCCCCCATCGACTGCGACCCTGGCGTTCTTCGGACAGCCGTGACAGTCCTGGAAAGGTCCGGCGCCCGCTACCGGACGGGGGACACGCTCACCGTCGACGCGGCCCTGCGCACGGCCGGGGAGAAGTGGTCCCACGGCCGGCAAACCGGCGCGCTGGCGGTGACGATGGAGGACTACTGGCTGGCCCGGGTGTGCGCCCGCCGCAGAGTGCCCTTCCTCAGCGTGCGCTCGGTGCTGGACGTGGCCGCCCAGGAGCTGCCGCCTTTCGTGACGGGACTAGGCGACAAGGGCCTCCCGGTCCAGGTCGCCCGTGTGGCTCTGGGCCTGGCGGTGCGGCCCCGCCACTTTCCCGGCGTCGCCAGGCTTAGGAGCCAGGTGCGTCGGGCCCGGAGCAGCCTGGCGCCCTTCGTCATATCCTTTCTGGAAACGGTCGACTCGCGGTCCCGGGCAGCCGCGGTCGGGGCCGGCAGCGGTCCTTGAGGACCGCCCGCCGAATCGAGCAGGGTTTCGGGAGCGTGGATGAAGGTACTGGTTACCGGGGCCACGGGCTTTGTGGGAGCCAACGTGGCCCGGTCCCTGGAGGCTTTCGGGCATAGTGTGAGGGCCCTGGTAAGGCCCGGGAGCAGCACCTTAAATCTAAAGGACACGGGCTTCGAGACGGTCCCGGGAGACATACGGGACAGGGAATCCGTCGTCCGGGGGCTCCGAGGGTGTGACGCTGTCGTCCACTGCGCTGCCGCGTACACCTTTTGGGCCAGAGACCCCGGCGTTATATACGACGTGAACGTCTCGGGGACCAGGGTGGTCCTGGAAGAGGCCCTGAAGGCCGGCGTAGGCCGGTGCGTGTACACCAGCACCGTCTCGACGGTCCACATACCAAAGGGCGGTCTGGGGACCGAGGAGGTGAGCGCCTCGCCGGGGGAGCTGGTGGGCCACTACAAGCGGTCCAAGCACCAGGCGGAGCAGGAGGCCTTGGACCTGGCCGGGCGGGGCCTGCCCGTGGTGGTGGTCAATCCCACCACCCCCGTAGGGCCCTGGGACGTAAAGCCGACGCCGACGGGCCGCATCGTCTTGGACTTCATCCGGGGCCGTGTCCCCGCCTACGTGGACACGGGGATGAACGTGGTGGACGTGGAGGACGTCGCCGCGGGCCACGTCCTGGCGCTGGAGAAGGGGATACCGGGCGAGAGGTACCTGCTGGGAAACAGGAACATGACCCTGGCCCAGGTGTTCGGTGTCCTGGAGGGGTTGACTGGAAGGAGGGCGCCCAGGCTGAAGCTGCCGACGTGGATGGCAATCGCCGCCGGATACGTCGACCAGGTAGTGGAAGGGATGGTCCTGCGGAGGGAGCCGGCGATACCCGTGGAGGGGCTGAAAGTGTCCCGGAAACCCATGTACGTCGACTGTAGAAAGGCGGTCGAGACGTTGGGGGTCCCCCAGAGTCCCGTGGAGGGGGCCTTGGAAAAGGCGGTGAGGTGGTTTCGGGAGCACGGATACGACTGACGACCCGGGTATGACTGGCGACCCGGGTATGACTGGCGACCCGGTATGACTGACGACCCGGTATGACTGGCGACCCGGTATGACTGGCGACCCGGTATGACTGACGGAAGGAGGGGCGCTGAGAGGCGACATATGGCGAACGTGAGAGTCAAGACCGAGGCAGAAGTAGTGACTTCCGTGCGGGAGACCGTCGGGCGGGCACAGAGGCACATATGGTCTCAGCAGCACCCCGACGGCTACTGGTGGGGGGAGCTGGAGTCCAACCCCACCATGGAGGCCGAGTACCTCATGCTGACCTACTTCCTGGACGTGGTGGACGCGGCCAGGTGGAGGAAGCTGGTCAACTTCATACTGAGCAAGCAGCGCGACGACGGCTCCTGGGGCCAGTACCTGGACTCTCCGGGGAACCTGAGCACCTCGGTGGAGTGCTATTTCGCCCTCAAGCTTGCCGGGGTCTCCGCCGATGCCCCCAACATGGTGAGGGCAAGGAACTTCATCCTGTCCAAGGGTGGAGTGCCCCGGGTCCGGATATTCACCAAGATATGGCTCTCCATGTTCGGCCAATGGGACTGGAAGGGCACCCCGGCCATGCCGCCGGAGCTCATGTTCCTGCCGAACTGGTCCCCCTTCAACCTGTACGAGTTCGCAAGCTGGGCCCGGGCCACCATCGTCCCCCTGTTCATCGTACTGACCGGACGGCCCGTCAAACCCATCCCCGAGTCGGCCAAGATAGGCGAGCTGTTCCCCGAACCCAGGGACCAGACCGACTACTCCCTGCCTCGACCCAGCAGCCTCTGGAGCTGGCGCGGCGTCTTCCACGTCACCGACAAGCTCCTCCGCCTGTACGAGCGGTCGCCAATAAAGCCGGGACGCGGGCTTGCCATCTCCAAGGCCGTCGAGTGGATGCTGTCCCGCCAGGAGGCCGACGGCTGCTGGGGCGGCATACAACCGCCGTGGGTCTACTCTCTCATCGCCCTGAAACACCTGGGCTACTCCATGGACCACCCGGTGATGAAGAAGGGGTTGGAGGCCTTCGAGCGGTACGCCATCGAGGAGGAGGACACGTTCAGAGTGCAGGCCTGCATCTCGCCCGTGTGGGATACGGCCCTGGTCGCCATCGCGCTCCTGGACTCCGGCGTGGCCCCCGACGACCCGCGCATCCAGCAGGCGGGCCGATGGCTGGTGAAGAACCAGATCCTGAACGGCGGCGACTGGCAGGTGAAGAACAGGAAGGCCCTCCCCGGAGGCTGGGCCTTCGAGTTCGACAACGACAACTACCCCGACCTCGACGACGTGTCCGAGGTGATCATGGCCCTCAACGCCATCCGCCAGCAGGGCGACGACGAGCGGCGGCGGACCCAGTCCATCAAGCTGGGGGCCGACTGGCTCCTCAGCATGCAGTCCTCCAATGGTGGGTGGGCCGCCTTCGACAAGGACAACACCAAGGCCTACATCGCCAAGATACCCTTCGCCGACTTCGGGGAGGCCCTGGACCCGCCCAGCGCCGACGTCACCGCCCACGTGGTCGAGATGATGGGCAAGCTGGGGCTGGAAAGGGACCTGCCCGCCGTCAAGCGGGCCTACAGGTACATCCGCGACGAGCAGGAGCCCGACGGCGCCTGGTTCGGCCGCTGGGGAGTCAACTACATCTATGGCACGGGCGCCGTGCTCCCCGCCCTGGCGGCCATCGGCGAAGACATGTCCCAGGAGTACGTCACAAGGGCGATAGACTGGGTGGTGGACCACCAGAACGACGACGGGGGCTGGGGGGAGAGCTGCGGCTCCTACGTGGACCCCACCCTCAGAGGAGTGGGGCCCAGCACCGCATCTCAGACGGCCTGGGCGCTGCTGGCCCTGCTGGCCGGGCTGGAAAGGGACGCCCTCCACCACCGGGCGGTGATCAGGGGCGTGCGGTACCTGATGGACACACAGCAGGAGGACGGCTCGTGGGACGAGCCCTACTTCACCGGCACCGGCTTCCCGGGGTACGGCGTCGGCGAGAGGCTGGCTCGCCTCCCCGGACCGGGGGAGGAAGGATACCAGGGACTGGATATGCCCGTGGGGTTCATGATCAACTACCACATGTACCGCAATCTGTGGCCCCTTCTGGCCCTGGGCAGGTATCTCGACCTGGCCGGAGGGAAAATCCCGGGGGACCGCTCCCTAGATGCGGGCGTGCCGCACAATAACGGGCCAACCGGCGGGAGGGCGAAGATGATGGAGGACCGATTCATTCGGGAGACGGATACGGACAGGCTGGCCAAATCGAGGAACGGCGGGGCGAACGGCGCGGGAGACCCAACGGCGGGCCCGGCCCTGGGCCCGGCTCTGGAAAAGAGCGACATGGGGCGCCTCGGACAGGGGCTGGTCGTCAAGGACTACTGCCTCAAGATGCAGGCCACCCGGCACACCGAGTTCATGGACATCACCGAGCAGGTCCGCAGCTGTGTGGCCGACTCAGGGGTGACCCACGGCTTCGTCGTCGTGTTCTCCAAGCACACCACCGCCGCGGTCAAGCTGAACGAGAACGAGCCCCTGCTGGTCGAGGACATGGAGAGCCTCCTGGAGAGGCTGTCGCCGCGCCACGCCGAATACAGGCACAACGACTTCTCGGTCCGCACGGTGAACATGAACCCCGACGAGGTCCCCAACGGCCACGCCCACTGCCAGCACCTGTTCCTGGGCACCAGCGAGACCATCCCCATCGTGGACGGCGCCATGCGCTTCGGCACCTACCAGAGCATCTTCTTCATCGAGCTGGACCATCCGCGTCCCAGAGAGGTGGTGGTCCAGGTCCTGGGACAGTGAGCACCCGCCCATGGGACGAGTGACCGCCGCCGACCCCCGGGTCCACAGCCGCGAGGCCGCTTACCGGTACTGCGAGGGCCTGGCGCGGACCCACTACGAGAACTTCACAGTGGGGTCCATGCTCATCCCCAGGGCCACCCGCCGCTACGTCCACGCCGTCTACGCCTACTGCCGCTGGGTAGACGACCTGGGCGACGAGAGCGCCCAGGGGCTGTCCAAGTCCCTGGGCCAGGCGGGATGGCGCCCCCCCGCCGCCGCCGGGCTGGAGTCGGCCACGGACCTGCGGCCCGTCAAACTGGACCTCCTGGACGCCTGGGAGGGGGAGCTGGACGCCTGCTACGCCGGAGAGCCGTCCCACCCGGTGATGGTCGCCCTTCAGGACACGGTCCGCCGCTTCGACATCCCCAGGGAGCCTTTCCTCAAGCTCATAGAGGCCAACCGGATGGAGCAGCGTAGGGACCGCTACGCCACCTACCAGGAGCTGGCCCACTACTGCGACCACTCGGCCAACCCCGTGGGCCGGCTATTCCTGTACCTCTTCGGGTACCGGGACGAGGAGAGACAACGTCTGTCGGACCTGACCTGCACCGCCCTCCAGCTTGCCAACTTCTGGCAGGACGTGGCCAGGGACTACCGCATGGGCCGGATCTACATCCCCATGGAGGACATGGCCCGCTTCGGCTACGGGGAGGGCGATCTGGCCCAAGGAGTCGTGAGCGACGAGTTTCGCCGGCTGATGGCCTTCCAAGTCGACAGGGCCAGAACGCTGTTCCAGGAGGGCCTCGAGCTGGTGGACACTCTGGACGGCCGCATCAGGCTGGACGTGGCGCTGTTCACCGCCGGCGGCGCCGCCGTCCTCCGCGCCATAGAGAAGCAGGGCTACGACGTCCTCACCCGGAGGCCATCCCTGTCCCGCACGCGGAAGGCCCTGCTCTTCCTCTCCACGTGGGCCCGCATGCACCTCCTCCCGGGGCGGCGTCCCTCGTCGGGCCGGACCTGAGAGCTCACGGAACGGACAACACGCCCCGCCCGCGGGCAATGGGGGCCGGGCCGGGCACAGCCGAACACCAAGGGGGTCCATGGCCCGTACTGTCCCGCAGCTTCACACCGCGTACCGGGAGTGCCGGCTCATCACCAGGAGGGCGGCAACCAACTTCTACTACGCGTTCATCACCCTTCCCGCGAGGAAGCGCAGGGCCATCTACGCGACCTACGCCTTCTGCCGCCTGTGCGACGACGCCAGCGACGTGCAGATGCCCAGAGAAGAGAAGCTCGCCCGGCTGGACTCCCTTCGGTCCAGCCTGTCGGCGGCATACACGGGCCGGCCCGACGGCCCCGTGTTCACGGCCTTGGCCGATACCGCCTCCGTCTTCGAGATACCCGAGGAGTACTTCCAGGAGGTGGTCTCGGGAGTCGAGATGGACCTGACCAAGACCCGGTACCAGGACTTCGACGAGCTGCGGACCTACTGCTACAGGGTGGCCTCGGTGGTGGGCCTGGCCTGCCTCCACATCTTTGGCTTCTCGGAGCCCAGGGCCAGAGAGTACGCGGTGGACCTTGGCCTCGCCATGCAGATTACCAATATAATGAGGGACGTGCAGGAGGACATGGAGCGGGACCGCGTCTACCTGCCCCTGGACGAGATCAGGAGCACGGGGTACTCGGTGGAAGAGCTGCGGCAGAGGGTGTTGAACGACCCCTTCCGCGGTCTGATGGCCATCCAGGCGCGGAGGGCAAGGGCATACTACGAGAGCGGGGCCAAGCTCATGCCCCTCCTGTCTCCCCGGTCCCGGGCCTGTCCCGCCGTGCTGGGAAGACTCTACAGTCTGATCCTGGACAGGATAGAGAGACAGAGCTTCGACGTCTTCACCGGCAGGGTGGGGCTCAGCAGACGTGAGAAATACCTGGTCACAGTCCAGACATGGATAAGAAGCCTCCTTCCAATGGCCCAGCATCCCACGTAGTCGTCCTCGGCGGGGGTCTGGCGGGTATGGCCGCCACGTGCCACCTCCTCGACGCCGGCCACCCGGTGACGCTGGTCGAGAAACGCCCCTTCCTGGGGGGAAGGGCCTTCTCCTTCTTCCACTCCTTCGTGGGAGATGAAGGGCAGGAGGCCCCGACGGCGGAGTCCCTGCACTCCGGGGAGGGCGACGACGCCACTGGAGTTCCCGAGAGCAGGGAGACGAGCGCCGCCGGGTTCCCCGTGGACAACGGCCAGCACGTGTTTCTCGGCTGCTGCGACTACTACATCGACTTCCTGAGGAAGCTGGGTACGCTGGACCGGGCCCACCTGCAGCCGACCCTCCGCGTCAGGGTCGCGTCGCCCGCCCGGAACGGGCGGCGGAACAGGACCGGGCTCCTGACGGCGGCGCCCCTCCCCGCGCCCTTCCACCTGCTGCCCTCCTTCGTCACCTATCCGCACCTGGGGATCAAGGACAAGCTCCTGGCCCTCTACGCCCTCCTCAAGATCCGCTTCTCCAACCGGCACAGGCCCGAGCTGGAGGACCAGACCTTCCTCCAGTGGCTGAAGGACAACGGCCAGACGGACCGCGCCATAGAGAACTTCTGGGACCTGATCATCCTCCCGACGCTGAACGACCACGTCGGCGACGTAAGCGCCTCCATGGGGATGATGATCTACCAGGACGGCGTGATCAGCAGCAGGACCGGGGCCAACGTGGGATACGCCTTGGTCGGCCTGTCCGACCTGATGGGGAACGCCGCGGAGGAGTACATCGCCGCCAGGGGCGGACGCCTCATGCTGGGCAAGCGGGTGACGGAGGTGCTGGTCTCCGGGTCCCGGAGCCGCTCCATAGGCGGAGTACGCCTGGCCTCCGGGGAGACCGTCCAGGGAGACGTGTACCTCTCGGCCCTTCCCTTCCACACCCTGCCCTCGGTCCTGCCCTCGGAGCTCAACCAGGAGCCCTTCTTCGCCGGCATAGGCAAGCTTACCGCCTCCCCCATCGTCAACGTCCACATATGGTACGACAGGGAGGTGATGGAGCCCTCCTCGCCGCCCTTCACGGCCTTCGTCGACAGCCCGCTCCAGTGGGTCTTCGACAAGCGCAGCATCCTGGCCTCCTCAGGCGCCGGCGGCGCCGCCGGCTTCGACGGGCAGTACATCGGCATCTCGGTCAGCGGCGCGTGGGACTACGCCGACAAGCCCAAGGAGCAGATACGGCAGGTGTTCACCGAGGCGATGGCCGAGGCGTTCCCCAGGGCCCGGGACGCCAGGGTCCAGCAGCTTCTCATCGTCAAGTCCACGGCCACCTTCCGCTGCACGCCGGGGTCGGCCCGGCTCCGTCCCCCCAACGTGACGCCGGTGGAGAACCTGTTCCTGGCCGGAGACTGGACGGACACGGGCTGGCCCTCCACCATGGAGAGCGCGGTGCGCAGCGGGGCCGCCGCCGCCCGGGCCATCGACGCGGGAGGCAGCGCGTGACCGGTCACCGGCCGGTGGTGGCCGTAACCGGGGCGTCGGGTTACATCGGGACCCGCCTCCTGAACGTGCTCCAACGGGACGAGGGTCTCGCCAGGGTCGTGGCCATCGATACTCGCTCCCTTCCAACCCCCTTCCACAACGTAGCGACCGAGCGGCTGGACGTTACGCAGCCGCTGGACCACGCATTCGAGGACCACCGGGTTACCGCGGCGGTCCATCTGGCCTTCCTCCTCAGGCCGGGCCGCAGCCGCGCGGAGATCGAGAGGGTCCGCAACGCCAACCTCCAGGGCATGAGAAGCTTCCTGGCAGCCTGTGACGCCAGCAGGGTATCCAACCTCATCTTCCTGAGCTCCCACACCGTCTACGGGGCCCACCGGGACAACCGGGTGCCCCTGACCGAGGAGGCCCCGGCCCGGGCGCCCGTGGCCTTCCAGTACGCCAGGGAGAAGGCCCTGTGCGAGGAGATGGTCCACGAGTACGCAGTCCGTCATCCCGACACTTGCGTCACCGTGCTCCGCTCCTGCGTGGTGATGGGTCCCGACGCCGACAACTACGTCACCCGCGCCTTCTTCCGCAAGGCCCTCATAGGGATCCGGGGCCACGACCCGCCCATGCAGTTCGTGCACGAGGACGACCTGGCCAGGCTGATCCACCACCTCATCGTCCGGCCGATGCCCGGCACATTCAACGTCGCCGGCGAGGGCGTCATCCCCTACAGCCGCGTGGCCCGGCTCGCCCGGCGCAGGCTGTTCCTCCTGCCGTCGTACGTCGCCTTCCCCCTGGTCCGCGCGGCCTGGAGACTGGGTATCCAGAAGGACTCTCCGGCGGTGGGCTTGGACTTCATACGGTACCCCCTGGTCTTGAGCACGGGAAAGCTGAAGGGCGAGACGGGCTTCCGCTTCAGCTATACCTCGGAAGAGGCCCTCATGGGCTATCTGCCGGACATCGGGGCCTAGGAATGGTGCTGATAGACACCGATCCCGGCACCGACGACGCCATTGCGCTGCTGATGGCCCTGGGCCCCGGGGCCCCGTTGGAGGTGGGCGGGCTCACCACCGTCGGGGGCAACGCCAGGCTGGCCGACGCTACCAGGAACGCCCTGGCCGTCCTGGAATACCTGGACCGCGGCGACGTACCCGTCGCCCGGGGCGCCTCCAGGCCCCTCAGGGGCTCCTACCCATACGCCTACGGGTTTCACGGGCCCCGGGGCCTGACGGTGCGTCTCCCCGAGCCAACCATCACCACCCAGGACGGCGACGCGGTCGACTTCCTGCAACGGAACCTGAGAAGCCGCTCCTCACAGACGACCCTCCTGGCCCTGGGCCCCTTGACCAACGTGGCCAGGCTCCTGAGGGCGGACCCCGACGCGCCCAGCCTGGTGTCCCGCCTGGTGGTCATGGGCGGCGCGGTGGGCGTACCGGGAAACGTGACCCCCCATGCCGAGTTCAACTTCCACAGCGACCCGGAGGCCGCCGGGGAGGTCCTGGCCTCGGGCATCGAGACCACCCTCGTGGACCTGCGGGTCTGCCGCCAGGCCGCCATTTCCCGGGACGGCGCGACCCGGCTCCTGGCGGGAGGCCCGGCGGCCAGGCTCGCCGGAGGCATCCTGTTGGGCTGGTTCCAACGAAACCCCGGCCGAGACGCCTACGAGCTCTGCGACCCCGTGGCTATGGCGGCCCTCCTCGATCCCGGCATCCTGCGCACCCGGCGCGGGAGCGTGGAGGTGGAGACCTGTGACCAAGACCGGCTGGGAGAGAGCACGCTGACGCCGGGCCCGGGCCCCGTGATGGTGTCGACGGAGCTGGACGGGAAACGGTTCTTCGACCTGTTCTACCGCACTCTGGGAGCCCCCGCCTTCGACCCCTAGCGGTGGCGGGCTGGTATACTGGTGCCGCGGCGGCAATCACCCCTTGCAGGAGACGAAGATGGCCCTGTTTCTGAACGAAAGGGAGGTGAACGACCTCCTGCCCATGACCGAGTGCGTGGACGTGCTCGAAGACGCCTTCTCCAACGCCGGCAAGGGCCTGGGAGACAACAAGCCACGCTCCCGCATCAGGATGCCCAACGGCTTCCTCCACTTCATGGCCGGGGCCGTCCTGGCCCCCGGACGGTCGGCCTTCGGCTACAAGGCGTACGCCACCTTCCCCGGCGGCCCCACCCGGTTCCTGGTGAACCTGTACGACGGCGAGTCCGGCCTGTTGCTGGCAGTGATGGAGGCCAGCGCCCTGGGGCAGATACGGACCGGGGCGGCGTCGGGCCTGGCAACCAGGCACATGGCCCGGTCCAACGCCTCCACCGTCGGGGTCATCGGCACCGGATACCAGGCGCAGACCCAGCTCGAAGCCGTGGCCGCCGTCCGGCAGGTCAAGGCGGTCCGCGCCTTCAGCCGCGCGCCCGAGAAGCGGGAGTCCTTCGCCGCCCACATGAGCGAACGTCTGAACGTTGAGGTCGCCCCCGTGGACAGCGCCGAGGAGTGCGTACGGGACGCGGACGTGGCCATCACCATCACCAGCTCCCGGGAGCCGGTGCTGAAGGGAGAGTGGCTGAAGGACGGCGCCCACGTCAACGCCGCCGGGGGCAACCACTGGATGCGCCGGGAGATAGACCCGGCGGCGGTGGCAAGGTGCGATCTCATAGTGGTGGACGACCTGGAGCAGGCCAGGATAGAGTGCGGCGACCTGATATGGGCCGCCGAACGCGCCGCCTTTCGCTGGGCCATGGCCCACGAGCTGAAGGATGTGGTGTCGGGGCGGATGTCCGGACGACCCGACGACGGCTCCGTCACCCTCTTCGAGTCCCAGGGCGTGGGCCTGGAGGACGTGGCTGCGGCCCTTCACGTGTACGGCAAGGCGAGGGAGCGGGGTATCGGCCAGGAGCTGCCCTTCTGACCCCTCCGGCGCTCCCACCTCGGATGGGCCGGCCCGGCCTCCGAGGTTGTGCGGCGGGTCGGAGCCACCTATAATTATTCAGCGCCGGAAACCGCCGTTCCCGTAGGCCGGCCACCCTGGTAATGCCACCCCGGCAACGCCACTCTGGCAACAAAGGAGAAGAGCCCATGGTAGTAGCCAAAGGTTCGCCGATGAAGCACCGGAGCTGGGAAGTCACGGAAGGCCCCGAGCGCGCCCCCGCCCGCGCCATGCTGCACGCCATGGGGCTCACGCCCGACGACCTGAAGCAGCCCTTCGTCGGAGTGGCCAACCTGGCCAGCGACATCACCCCCTGCAACGTCCACCTGGGGACCCTGGCCGGGGAGGTGCGCACGGGAATAAAGGGGGCCGGGGGCACCCCCTTCGAGTTCGGGACCATCACCGTCAGCGACGGCATCACCATGGGCACCCAGGGCATGAAGGCGTCCCTCATCAGCCGGGAGGTCATAGCCGACTCCATCGAGGTGGTCGCCTTCGGCCAGAGGTTCGACGCGCTGGTGACCATCGCGGGCTGCGACAAGAACCTCCCAGGCACCCTGATGGCGGCCACCCGTCTCGACATCCCCAGCGTCTTCGTCTACGGCGGCACCATCATGCCCGGCAACTTCCAGGGGCGGGACGTCAACATACAGGACGTATTCGAGGCGGTGGGGGCCCACTCCACGGGCAGCATGTCCGACGAGGACCTCACCGAGATCGAGGGCTGCGCGTGTCCCGGCGCCGGGTCCTGCGCCGGCATGTTCACCGCCAACACCATGGCCTCGGCCATCGAGGCCATGGGAATGTCCCTGCCCGGCGTGTCCTCCATACCCGCCACCGACGACAGGATACTGGAGAGCTGCCGGCGCGCGGGAGCGGCGGCGATGGACATGCTGGAGCGTGGAGTCACCCCCCGGGACATACTGACCAAGGAGGCCTTCGAGAACGCCGTTGCGGTGGTTGCGTCCATGGGCGGCTCCACCAACGCCGTGCTCCATCTGCTGGCCATCGCCCACGAAGCCGGCGTCTCCCTGACGTTGGAGGACTTCGACCGGGTCAGCACCCGCACACCTTATATCGCCGACATGAAGCCCGGGGGGAAGTACGTCATGGCCGACCTGGACCGGGTCGGCGGAGTGCCCCTGGTGATGAAGCGCCTGCTGGCCGCGGGGCTGCTGCACGGCGACACCATGACCGTGACGGGCAGGACCCTGGCGCAGAACCTGGAGGCCATAGACACCGCCGACTGCCAACGGATCGTCCACCACGTGGAGTCGCCCCTGGCGCCCACGGGAGGCCTGGTGATCCTCCGGGGCAACCTGGCGCCCGACGGCTCGGTGGTCAAGGTGGCGGCCAGCCAGCACGTCACCCACCAGGGTCCGGCCCGGGTATTCGACCGGGAGGAGGACGCCTTCCAGGCCATCCAGAGGCAGGAGATAGGCTCGGGCGACGTGGTCGTGATCCGGTACGAGGGGCCCAGGGGCGGTCCGGGCATGAGGGAGATGCTGGCGGTGACGGCGGCGCTGGTGGGACAGGGGTTGGGCCACGAGGTGGCGCTGGTCACCGACGGCCGGTTCTCGGGCGCCACCCGGGGGCTGATGGTGGGCCACGTAGCCCCCGAGGCCGCCCTGGGCGGCCCCATAGCCCACGTCCGGGAGGGCGACGTGGTGACGCTGGACATTCCCCGGCGCCGGCTGGACGTGGCCATCTCCCCCGAGGACATGGAGAGGCGCCGGGCCCAGTGGAGCGCCCCCGCCCCCAACTTCGATACCGGCGCCCTGGCCAAGTACGCCAAGCTCGTCTCTTCCGCCGCCCAGGGCGCGGTGACAAGCTAGTAGGCCAGTTCTCCACCACCTCGCCTTAAACGAATAGGACACTATGGCCGGCGCCATAGGTTAGGAGCGTGCCCGTGGCAGAGCGCGTAGAAGTCGAGTTCATCGAAAGGGTCCGGTCCCGGATCGTCTCCCTGGTAAACGAGGACGCCAAGCGCCTTCCCGGCCTCCGCTATTGCGACGTGCGGATGCAGGTCAAGGAGGAGAAGGGGGCCGTGGCCGAGAACGGCAACGAGAAGATGAGCGCCGAGGACTACGCCTTCGACTTCGGAGTGCGCGTCATCGCCGGCGGCCGGACCTCGGCCCCCGGCTACTACGGCAGGATCCTGGGGGCGTCGGACACGGACCGCATCGCCGAGGTGGTCCTGGCCGGGATACGTGAGGCCCACCGCCGCGCCCGGGCCAGCGCCCGCATGAAGGCCGCCGCCGCCCGGCGCTTCGGCGTCCTGGGGCAGAGCCTCTACGATTCGGCCCTGGCCCCGGTGGCCGTCGCCAGGGACACGGTGTCCGCCACCTACCGCGACGACCCTCGGACCGTCCCTCTGGAGGAGACGGTCCGGATGGCGGTGGACTCGTGCAACGCCGCCCGCGGCGTCAGCGACCAAGTGGCCTACTGCGCCGCCTCGGCCACCACCACGCTGATGCGGGAGCTGTTCGTCAGCTCCGAGGGCGCCGACATCGACCAGAGCTTCGCCCAGACCGAGGGCTTCGTCATCGCCATCTGCACCAGCCCGCACGGGACCCTGGAGATCTACGACTTCTCGGGCCACCAGCGGGGCTGGGAGCTCCTCACAGAGGGCCACGACAACGGCGACGCCATCGTCCTGCCCGACTTCGTCACCTTCTGCAGGGACCTGGCCACCGACGCCGTCGAGGTCGCCAACGCGCCGCCCTTGAGGGCCCCGGACAAGCCCGTGGTGGTGGTCACCGATCCCCACTTCAACACCCTGCTGGTCCACGAGGTGGTGGGCCACCCCTCGGAGCTTGACCGTGGGCTGAAGTACGAGACCTCCTACGCCGGCAGGAGCTGGTTCCTCAAGGACGTCAACGACAACCAGGTGGGCCGGCAGATAGCCTCGCCCCTGGTCAACGCCTTCTCCGACCCCACCATGGAGGGGTTCGGCTCCTTCGCCTACGACCACGACGGCACCCCTGCCCGCCGCGCCTACCACATCCGGGGCGGCTACTTTGAGGAGTTCCTGAACAACAGGCAGACCGCGGGCGTCTTGGGGGTGGAGCCCAACGGCTCCGCCCGGGCCACCGAGGCCAGCCTCATACCCCTTATACGCATGACCAACACCGTCTTCGCACCCGGCGACCGGGACCCCCGGGAGATAGTCTCCGAGGTGGAGGACGGCTACTACGTCTCCGGCCACCGCATCCCCTCGGTCTCCGAGGCCCGGGAGAACTTTCGCATCACGGCGGTGAAGGTGTACGAGATCAAGAACGGGCAGCTTGGCCAGCTCTACCGTGACGGGGGCATCACCTCGGACTCCAGGGACTACTTCACCAGCATCGACGCCGTGGGGAGGGACTTCCGCATGTACCCCATCCCCAACTGCGGCAAGGGCCAGCCCATGCAGGCCAAGCGCATGAGCAACGGCGGCCCCACCATGCGCGGCGTGGCCCGCCTGACGGGGCCGGGGTAGCGGGAACGACGATGGCCCAGGACGGAGAAAAGTACAAGTCCGCCGGACGCGAGCTGCTGGAGAAAGCCCGGCACGAGCTGGCCCAGGGCGACCTTCGCCAGGAGTCGGAGAAGGGCTGGGGCGCCGCCGCCCAGATGGTGAAGGCAGTCGCGGAGAGGCGTGGATGGCGCCACGACGGGCACGCGGCCCTCTTCGAGGTGGTGAACCGGATGGTGTCGGAAACGGGTGACCGCCAGCTCGGCATGGTCTTCTATACCGCAAACGGTCTTCACATCAACTTCTATGAGAATGTAATGAGCAGAGAGATGGTCGAGATAGGGCTCGACCAGGTGGAGAGGTTCGTGGACGGGTTGGACAGGCTTGTGCAATAGTCCCTTTCCCGAGTCTGGAAACGAGGAAGAAGTATAGATGCAGCCACTATCGAACCTTCGCCGCACCGTCCGGGACGGGCTGGCGTACCTGAGGACCCAGTCCGACGTCGCCGAGGCCGAGGTGTTCGCCTCGGCCAACGGCAACCTCACCGTGCGGCTGAACTACACCTCCCGCATCCCCTCCAACGGCGTCGAGGAGCCCAAGTCCCTGGAGTCCTACGGCCTGGGCATCCGGGTGGCCTTCGACACCCCCGACGGGGTCAAGACGGGGTTCGGCAGCGAGCCCGCCGACCTGTCCGTCGAAGGGGTGAAACGGGCATTGGAGAAGGCGCGGCGGGGCGCCGTCCGCGACAACGAGTACGTGTCCCTGCCCAGGCCCGCCGGCGGGCGCCCGGCGCTGGGCCGCTACCACGACCCCGCCATCATGCGCATGGGCAGCAACGGCATGGTCCGCGCCGGATGGCAGACGGTGGAGCGGGCCCTGGAGGTGTTCAGCACCTCCGAGGAGCTCCTGAACGTGGCCGGCTCCCCCGAGGGCGTCCGCGACCTGGGCGTCATCCTGGGGGGCGACGTGGTCATGCTCCAGGAGCGGATGTCCATCGCCTCCACCCACATGCCCAGGGTGCAGACCGACGAGTCCACCATGGTGATGGCCTTCACCACCGCCATGCTGGAGGACCAGGCGGCCAAGGGCAGCGGCTGGTCCGTGAGCAGCGCCATGTCAGGCTTCGCCGGAGACCCGGGGGCCGACGCCGCCCGCAACGCCATCCGCGCCATCGACGGCAAACGGGTGCCCGGCGGCGCCTACCGGGTGGTCCTGGGCCCCCAGACGCTCACGGAGATCCTGGAGTGGGTCCTCATGCCCAGCCTGTACCTGGACACCTTCTACGCCGGCGCGTCGACCTTTCTGGGCAAGTGGGGTCAACAGGTGGCGTCCCCCGACCTGGGGCTGTACGACGACGGCGCGGCGGCCGGGAGGGCGGCCAGCAAGGCCATAACCGACGAGGGACTGCCCACGGGCCGCACCGACCTGATACGGGACGGGGTGCTGGTGGGAGCCCTGGCCAACCACTACGATCACCAGCGGGTGCTCAACGACCCCAAGGGGCGGGAGAAGCTCGGAGTGGACCCCGGGGACGTGGCGGCGGACATCGCCCCAAGGAACGGGTTCCGGACCGGGCGCGGCGGCGGGCGCAACTTCGACTCGCCGCCCTCCACGACCCCCACGAACCTGACCGTCGAGGGAGCCCGGCAGCACTCCCACCAGGAGCTGCTGCGCATGGTCGGGGACGGCCTGTACATCGGCCGCATCTGGTACACGTACCCCGTCAACGGCATCGGCGCGGGCGACTTCAGCGGCACCATCGTCGGCGACTCGTACCTCATCGAGGGCGGACGGATCACCTCGCCCCTGAAGCCCAACACCCTGCGGATGAACGAGAACGTGCACAACACCCTGAACAAGGTGCTGGGCATCGGGGACCGGCAGGTGCCGACCGTGCGGTGGGCGTCGGACCAGGTGGCGTGGACCCCCGAGGTGGCCGTGGAGGACTTCCACCTCGGCGAGATCGGCGACTACATGGAGCAGGTGTTCTAGGGGTCGATCAGCACCACGTCCCGCTGCACCTCGGTGGTGGCGTATGGACCATCCTCGGACATGTAGACGTCGATCTCCGAGCGGACCCCGAACCCGGGCAGGTAGATGCCCGGCTCGATGCTGAAGCAGATCCCCGGCACGATGCTCCGCGTGTCCTCGGTCTCGAACCCGTCCAGGTTCACCGCGTCTCCGTGCACCTCGGTGTTGATGCTGTGGCCGAGCCTGTGGGTGAACTGCTCCCCGTAGCCCTGGCGGGCGATGTACTCCCGGGCGATGCGGTCGACCTGGGCTCCCTGCAGGGTGATGCCCTGGCGGGCCGAGCCCTCCAGGTACTTGAGGGCCGAGTCCCTGGCGGTGGAGACGATCTCCCACACCTTCCGGTGCTCCTCGGGCACCCTGTCGCCCACGTAGGCCACCCAGGTGATGTCGGCGTACATGGCCTCGTCGGTGGTCTCCCTGGCCCACAGGTCGATGAGAAGCCAGTCCCCCCGGCGGATGACGCTGCTCCCCTCGGGCGCCGGCTCGTAGTGGGGGTCGCTGGCGTGGCCGTTGGCCGCGACTATGGGGCCGTCGGGGGAGTGCATGCCCTCCTCCCGGAACCGGTCCCGAATCAGCTCGGCCACGTCGTACTCCGTGGGCCCGTCCTCCAGATGCGCCCCCACATAGGCGAAGGCCCCCTGGACGATGCGGGTCAGGGCGTCGGCCGCCCGGAGGTGCGACGCCAACGCCGCGTCGTCCCATCGCAGGGTCGCGTACTGGACCAGGTCCTCCGAAGAGACCACCTCCAAGTCCAGGCCCCGGAGCATGTCGATGGTCCCCGCGTCGACCTTGGAGACCCTGGGCAGCGCGCCGCCGGGCGAGTACTCCATGGCCACCGTCGCCCCACCGGGCGCCAGGGCACCCATGCCCTCCAGCATGGACCGACGGCTGCTGTACACGGTGCTGTCCAGGTCCATCCCGCGAAACTTGCCGGCGTCCACGTGGTGGACCAGGAGCCGCGGACGCCCCTCGGCGGGTACGAAGAGGAAGCATGGGCGGGTGATGAAGCCGTCCAGCTCGCCGATCACCCTGCGGAAGATGGGATTGGAGCCCCTGTAGTCGTGGACCAGCCAGCCGGCTACCTGGGGGCCGTCGCCCCCTGACATGTACTCCTGGGCCAGTGCCACTATCTTGGCGGATACCACGGCTGTCACTCCTCTCGAGTCCCGGACCCGGCGTCTAAAGGGTCGCTCTGACCGCGCCCCCGTCCAGGACGACGTTCTCGCCGGTGATGTATCCCGCCCGTTCCGAGGCCAGAAACGCGATCACGTCGCCCACGTCCTCCGGCCTGCCCAACCGTCCCATGGGCACCACCCTGGCGGCCTCGTTCATCATCTCCTCGGCGGACCTGCCCGTCTCCCGGGCGCGGTTCTCGTAGTAGGCGGAGAGCTGGTCGGTCTGGATGTAGCCGGCCAGCACGTTGTTCACCGTAATGTTGAAAGGGGCCAGCTCGTTGGCCAGCATCTTGGAGTATCCCACCACGCCCATGCGGCTGGCGGTGGCAAGCCCCATGCCGTCCATGGGCTGCTTCACCGATATGGACAGCCGGTTGACGATGCGGCCCCACTGCTGCTGCTTCATGTAGGGCACTACCTCGCGGCTCATCCGCACCACGCTGAAGAAGTTCTGCTCCAGGGCCTCTCCCCACTCCCGGTCTTCCAGCTCCGAGGGCTGGCCCAGGGGAGACGTGCCCACGTTGTTCACCGCGATGTCGATTCTGCCGAAACGGTTGAAGGTGCTCCTGACAATCCGCTTGATGTCGGCGTCCCGCGACAGGTCGGCGGGGATGGCCAGAACGTGGTGCTGGCTGCTGGCCCGGGCGATCTCTATCTCGGCCCTGCGCAGCTCACCCTCGTTCCGGGCGCAGACCGTGACGCTGGCCCCCTCCCTGGCCAGTGCCATGGCTATGGCGCGGCCCATGCCCTTGCTGGAGCCGCCCACGATGGCTACTCGGTCTCGAAACCCCAGGTCCATCCCGTTCCCCTTCCCCCGGCTGAGTCCCGTCCCCTGGCTGAGCTCCGTCCCCTGGCTGAGCCCCGTCCCCCCGGCGGAGCCCCGTCAAATACTAATGCCCACCCCGGCCACGGGCAAGGGAGTATCGTCTGGAATCGCTCCTAGACGGCCTCCTCCTCCTTCAGCCTGCGGACCTCCTCTGCGGAGTAGCCTATCTCGCCCAGGACCTCGGCGGTGTGCTCGCCCAGCAGCGGCGGATGACGCCGGATGGAGCCGGGCGTGTCCGAAAGCTTGATGGGTATTCCGGCCTGCTTCACCGTGCCCAGGCTCGGGTGCGGGACCTCCAGGAGCATCTCACGGAAGAGTACCTGGGGATCGGAGAACACGTCGCTGAGCTCGTTGACGGGGCCGCAGGGCACCCCTCCGTCCCCAAGCTGGGCCACCCACCGGCCGACGGGCTCCTGCAGGAACACCTCCTGCAGGAGGGGCACCAGCTTGTCCCGGCTGCGCACCCGGTCGGGGTTTCGCGCGTAGTCCGGGTGGTCGAACAGGTCTTCCCGGTCCATGGCCTTGCAGAACCGCTCCCAGAGGCGCTCGGAGCCCACCGCTACGTTGATGTACTTCCCGTCCTGGCACATGAACGCCTGGTAGGGCACCAACGTGGGATGGGCGGCCCCGACCTTCTCCGGGTTCTTGCCCGTGGCGAAGTAGTAGCCCGCCATGTAGGTGAGCCACGCCACCTGGAGGTCCAGCATGGACACGTCGATGTACTGGCCTTGCCCCCCATTCCGTTGCCGGTGGAACAGGGACATGGTTATGGCGTAGGCGGCCATCATGCCCGCGCCGATGTCCGTCAGGGCGATGCCCATCTTCACCGGCAGGCGTCCCGGCTCTCCGGTGAGGCTCATGATGCCGCCGATGCCCTGCATCACCTGGTCGTAGGCCGAGCGTGTCCGGTAGGGCCCCGTCTGCCCGAACCCGGAGATGGACGCGTATACGATGCCGGGGTTCAGCGCCCTGACGGTATCGTAGGAGATGCCCAGCCGGTCCACCACCCCGGGGGTGAAGTTCTCCACCACCACGTCCGCTCCCTCGGCCAGGTCCAGAAAGGCCTTCCGCCCGTCGGGGTGTCGCAGGTTGAGGGTGATGCTCCGCTTGTTGCGGTTGATGGACAAGAAGTACGCGCTCTCGTCGCCGATGGACGGGGGCGCCCAGGTGCGGGTGTCGTCCCCCTTGCCGGGCATCTCTATCTTGATGACGTCGGCGCCGTAGTCGCCCAGCATCATGCTGCAGTAGGGTCCGGCGAGGGCGCGGGTCAGGTCCAGCACCCGCACTCCATCCAGGGCATTCATCGCGGCCTCCCCATCTCGATGTGAACGGCGACCCCTATTCTACCATCCGGGGCGTGTCGCGGGGCAACCGCCGGGGCTGTTGGGGAGACATCCCCTCTCGTCATTGCCATGAAAATAAGACCCGCAGCACCACATCCGTCACTCCCGCGAAGGCGGGAGTCCGGGCCCCCCCCCCCCTGGGTCGCGGCCTTCGCCGGGACGACGGTGCAGAGGGGACCGTAATTCCGGCCCCCGAGCCGGAATCCAGGGACGGGGTGGGGATACGTGGATGCCCGCCCCCGTAGCAAGTACGAGGACATGCTTTCGCGGGCATGACGGAGAGGGGCGTTGCGAGGTTATTTTCATGGCAATGACACGTCCCGTCGGAAGTTACCCAACAGCCCCCTTCACAGAAGGGACGGAGTCGGGAAGCTAAGTCTAACTGCCTCAACTACTGGGGAGAGGCCGTGCGCCGCGCCCTGTCGTACTCCTGGGGTGTGTTCAGGTCCAGGAGGACCTCCGGGGAGTCCACCTCGACCCTGCGGGTGTCGGCGGCATGCCTCTTCACCACCGCCTTGAGGCCCAGGGTCTCTTCGGAGATCTCGGCCATCTCCGGTATGAGAGAGGCGGACAGGACCACCGGATGGCCGCCCCTACCCCGGTACGTCGGCACCGTGATGAGGTAGGGCCTGTCCCGAAGCTCGCCCCCGCGGCCCTCCGCGTGCAGGGCAATTATGCGGCGGACCGTCTCGGGGGACCGGGGCTGGTCCACGTTCAGTATCAGGAGGGCGTCGTGCTCCCCGTGCCCAACCCCCTCCAGGGCCCGGATGCCGGCCCTCAAGGACGTCGTCTTGCCCCGGCGGTAGTCGGGGTTGTACACGTGGCGGACCCGGTTCATGCCGTCGACTAGGGGCTGGAGCCGGTGCCGTTGGTGGCCCAACACGACGCTCACGGTCGCCACACCGGCCTGGAGGAGGGAATCGGTCTGGTGCTCCAAGAGTGTCCTGCCGCCCCAGGGGAGGAGCGCCTTGAGGCGGCCCATGCGCGTGGACTCTCCGGCCGCCAGGAGAATGCCCGTCACCGCGGCCAAGGGTTCGCTAGTCCGGCGCGGCCTCGACTGCCGCGGCCCTGCCTACGGCCCGGTCGAAATACCTGTCGTCCATGATCATGGGCCCGCCCGATGCGCCGTGCCGGAACATGACTATCTCCGACATTATACTCACGGCGATCTCCTCGGGGGTGAGGGCGCCGATGTCCAGGCCTATGGGAGCGTGGACCTGCCTCAGCTTCTCGACGGGAATGCCCAGCCCCGCGAGACGCTGGTAGATGAGGATGGTCTTCCGCGTGCTCCCCATCAGCCCCACGTACTTGGCCGGTGTGCGTATCGCTGCCTCCAGGGCCAGGTCGTCGAACCAGTGGCCCCTGGTGGCGATGACGATGAAGGTATTCGCGTTGATGGGGACCTGGTCCAGCCCCCGGGCGTAGTCCGGGACGACGACCGTGTCCTCGGCCCCCGGGAACCTCTCGGGGTTGGCGAACTCCGGCCGGTCGTCCACCACGTATATCCGGTACCTGAGCAGGAGGGCCAGGTCGTAGGTGGCCTTGGCGACGTGGCCGCCCCCCATGAGCACCAGGGTCGGGGGCGTCGTGAACCCCTCCACGTACAGCTCCGTGCCGTCGTCGGTCATCAGGTGCTCGTTTGTGCCCAGGTCGGCCACCCGTCGGGCGGCCTCCAGGGCCAGGGCGTCCAGGCCGGGGTCCCCCAGGGCGCCCTGGGTGGAGCCGTCCTCCCGCAGCAGGAGCTTCGCTCCCGCTACTCCCCGGCCCGAGTCCGACTTGACGACCATGGCCACACTCACCGGGTTGCCCGACTCGTAGGCCCCCATTATCTCCCTGCCGAAGGGGAGGAACTCCCCGGGCTCCCAGAGGGGCTCGATAAAGAAGTACATGGTGCCGCCACAGACGAGCCCGTCGCGGGCGGCGATCTCCTCGTTGAGGAAGTAGTCCTTGAACTCGGGGCCGCCCTTGCGCCGCAGGATCTCCTTGGCGGCGTACCAGATGTCTCCCTCTACGCAGCCGCCCCCGAGGGTGCCGACTCCCGTGCCGTCCTTGCGGACCAGCAGCTTGGCGCCCGGCTTCTGAGGCGTGGACCCCTTCGTCCTGACCACCGTGGCCAGCACCGCGGGCTCCTCGGTCTCGACGAGGCGGACCGCCTCTTGAATGACTTCCTTCATGCTTCGTCCTGTCGCTCCGTGGAATCGTCTACCAGTTAAGAATAGCAGAGTCCCAAGGGGTCAATCAAATGCCGCGGGGGGGCCACATCAGCCAGCCCCGGCGGCCGGGGTTGTCCACCCGGAACAGGTGCCCCGGACTGGTGGTCACGTACAGGACGTCCATGTTGGGGCCGCCGAAGCATAGGTTGGTGGGCAGGTCGATCCCCTGGGGCATGGGGTGGGTCTCCAGCACTCGCCCGGTCGTGTCGAACACATAGATCATGGGCCCGGGACCGCACCGGCTCCACCCGGCGGTGGCCACGATGTTGCCATCGGTGTCGAACTTCATCCCGTCGATGCCCCTCTGGGGGCCGCGGTAGTCCTCGCCGAACTGGTGCAATAGGATGTAGGGGCCCAGCTCGCCGTTCTCCAGTATGGGGTAGGCCCTCAGGTCCCGGACCCTCCCCGCCTCCGAGTGGCTCTGGGCCACGTACAGGGTCTTCTCGTCGGGGGAGACCAGGATGCCGTTTGGCCTGGTCATGTCCGTGGTCATCCGGCGGAGGGAGTAGGAGCCGTCGGGCTGGGGATCGGCCCTCAGGACCTGCTCCTCGCCCAGCTCCGGGGTCTCCCAAGGGTCTATGTTGGGCGGGTTCCACGGGTTGGTGAACCACACCCGGCCCGCCCCGTCGATGGCCAGGTCGTTGGGAGTGTTGAGACGCCGGCCCGTCAGCCGGTCCACGATGGTCGTGGTGGCGCCGTCGTCCTCGAACCGCACGATGGACCGCCCCGAGGCGCAGCAGCCGTAGAGACGGCCCCGGGCGTCGAAGGCCAGGCCGTTGGTGCGGTTGGTGTTGGTGCGGTACTCGGTGGTCTCGCCCGAGGCCGGGTCGTGCCTCAGAATCCGGCTGGTGGGTATGTGGGTGAAGAGCAGGGCCTCTCCGTTCCACACCGGCCCCTCGGTGGTGCCGCCGTAGGGCCCGGCGACCAGGTCAAAGCTCCACTCCATCTCGGGCCTCCTGCTGTGACGGCCATCCGCGGCGCGAGCCCGGGGCCACGCGCCGGGGCCGGGCCTATCTCCCCGCGGCCTTTCTCCCCGTCCTCAGGGCGTCGTCGACCTTCGCGAGAGGCGCGATGATGATGCGGAAGCCCTGCTCAATGCGCTGCTCCACGTCGGCCGCGGTGGCCCCCGTGGCGCAGGGGACATCGAACTCCTTGCACGCCTCCAGGACCCGCAACAGGGCCTCCTGCACCTCGGGGTCGCGGGCGTTGCCCCGCTTGCCCATGGAGACCGACAGGTCCCCCGGGCCCGCCCAGACGGCCCCGATGCCCTTCTCCGCCCGGAGTATGTCCCTGACGTTCTTCACCCCCTGGGCCTCCTCGATAATCGCCATGATCAGGACCTCTCCGTCGGGGTCCAGCGGCCACAGGTCGGCCACGTCGTGGTACTCCGTCGTCGAGATGCCCCAGAAGCGCACCGCCAGCCGGTTGGACCAGCCCCGCTCTCCCTCGGGGTAGAAGTCGGCCACCCCGGGGACCTGGGGGTACCTGCTTGCCACCACGGCCGCCCTGGCCTCTTCGACGGTGTTCAGGTGGGGCAGTACGAGGCCGAAGGCGCCAACGTCCAGCGTCTGCTTGATGACCCACTGGTTGCTGCCGGCCTCTCGGGCGTTGGGCGGGATGCGGACCAGGGGCACCACGTCGGGCTGCAGGTTGCCCTTCTCCAGGATTCGCTTCCGGTTGAGGAAGTGCTGGATCGTGTTCCGCAGGGCGGGGAACCCGAACCCCTCGTGCTCCGTCTCGATGATGCAGAAGTCGTAGTCCGAGTCGGCCATCTCGACGACCTCGTCCAGGTTGCCGTTATGGACCAAGCCCCCGCAGAAGACGGTCTTCCCCTGCTCCAGCAGATCGATCACCTTGTTCAGACGCACTCCACCGGGCATCGGACATCACCTCCAACGGACTTGGGCCCCATGGGCCAATGCGATCATGCCGCCTGTAGGGAACTCTGGTATTGGGTTCACACTGTCATCTAGATCAGGTTAGCCCGACTGAGAGATTCATATGCCTGATCGATTGTATCTTTGGAGAACTTAGGCTTGAGTCTGTGCACAGTCTCTAGGATTTCATCTCGCGGCAATTCTTCTCGGGATCGGCCTATGAAGTGAATGGTAGCATAGAGTTCAAGCTCGGCCGTCTCGAGGCTTCCGAGAGTCTTCGTAGCCCTGTCGATCGATCCAACCATGTCTGTGGGCAAATTGTATCCACCGAAACGCTCCGCGACGCTTCCAGAACCTGGGGTTACGTGATAACCGAAGCCATCGGAATCAGGCTTGATTTCGACATATCCCAGCATCTGTGCCAAAGAGAGGACTCCGTCAAGGTCATCAGAATAAGGTCCGTAGTAGTGCATTCTGAAGGGGTAGGTCACAGGGACACCGACGGACTCCTGTAGGAAGTAGGTGATTTTCTGTATCTTGGTCTTACCGATGTCGTCGCAGAGTGTGGCTATCCGTCGGACAATGGATAGTCTCATCGCCAATAGTTCTTCGTCCCTCATAACGATCTCTCTCTCACGCCATAATCTCGCGGCAAGAGCGTTCTATCTGGTTTTCCAACGCGTCATCATCTCGGACATCGGCATATACTCTGAATTGACGGATTTCCACTAGCCCTGCCAATGCCCTGGAGACATTGGCGAGCGAGTTCCACTTGCCGCTACTCTGCCGAATTGGCCAGACCTCAGCACCCATCTTGAATCGTTCTGGGTGGTCTACAGCCTGATCCGTCCATATCTGCACGGCAGGATACTGTTCCTTCAATCCTTTAGGTAGCTTGAACATCGCGCTGGCTATAATCGCAGGATCCGCATGGCCATCTGTCTCATAGACTCGCTTGGGATGCTGCCTAGAAGCGAGCTTCCATGCTAAGTTCTTGTCATCCTTATTCATTCGTTGGTTCATCGCTGCCAGAATCCTGGGGTCGTTCCACGCAATGTATTCCATCACTCCTTCGGGATATAGATCTGATCCCGTTTCTGACTGGATGAGCTCAGCTATGAAGTCGGTCAGAATTAGATCGTAAGCCCGACGTACCGCATGGAAATAGACTTGTGTGAACATAAAGTACCTCGCCAAGATCAACCCCTCTATTGCATGAATGCCTCCACCTCTAATGCCCAGCCTAAGCAAGCCATCTGGACTCTCGTCGTAGAGGGTGATCGTGTCCACTATTCTTTCTAGGTCATACAAGCCATACCGAACTCCACAGTATAAGGAGTCACGGAGCAGGTAATCCATCTTGTCGACGTCCCAAACACTCGAAATCAACTCGCGGACAAAGCCGACCTCGTATTCACCTGACTGGTAGCTAATGAGTTGCGCAACTCTTTCCTTAGTCACCCCATATTGCCCCAGCAGATTGTCAATAACACCCCCAATCCCTAGTTCGGGAGAGAGCAGAATCGCCTCTCCATAGTGTTCGTGTCTCTTATCATTCGGAAACAGGATGCTTTCACCAGTATGCGAAAAAGGAGAATGGCCTATGTCATGGAGCAGGCCGGCGAGGCGCGCCTCAAGGACGATTTGATCGACCTTCGGCTCGAAATCGCTTTCCGACCAGCTTTGTCGTTCCATGAGTAATTCCCTGTGATCGGGATGTCTTAGTAACTTTTCGACGAAGCGTCCTGCTAGATGCATGACTCCGATAGAGTGGCCGAAGCGAGAGTGCTCGGCCCCATGATATACGTACGAAGTCAGGCCTAGTTGGCGTATGTGTCGCAGGCGCTGGAAGACGGGCTGGTCAATAATTTCGTTCTCCCAGTCGAACACTCCAATATATCCGTGAACTGGGTCTCGGAATGAATTGGGCGGTACAGGCAGAGGCATGTCCCGGCTATCATATAGAACTGCTATAGGCCACGCAACCTTCCGATGTCTACCGCTGGGACTGGTCGGGGCATCATCCAGCACCTCCAGTAGCCCGGCATCCCCTCCCCTTGACCGATGCCGCCGCCTGTGCTCAAATTGGCCTAGCCCGCCCGCCGGGGGGCGAAGTCGGCCGGAGGTGAAGTCCATGGCCAGCATGGGGACCGGAGAGTACCGTTACGAGATCGTGGAGCATTTCTGCAAGCTGCCCGAGGGCATGAGCTTCGGCAGGGTCACCGGCGTCGGCGTCGACTCCCGCGAGAGAGTCCACGTCTGCCAGCAGCTCGTCGACCCGCCCGTCCTGGTCTTCGACCGGGAGGGCCGCTACCTGAGTAGCTGGGGCTCGGGGCGCATAGGCGAGCCCCACACCATCTACGTCAGCCCCGACGACATATTCTACCTGGCCGACCGGGGGGACCACGTCGTGGCCACCCTGACCCTGGACGGGGACACCCTGGTGGAGATGGGCAACAGGAACCAGCCGTCGGACACGGGAGCCGAAGAGGACGAGGCGGAGGTCCTGCGGGCCGGCGGCCCCTTCAACCGCCCCACCCACCTGGTGCCCTCGCCCTCGGGAGACCTGTACGTCTCCGACGGGTACCGCAACTGCCGGGTGCACCGGTTCTCCGCGGAGGGGAAGCTGATCCGGTCCTGGGGCGAGCCCGGCGGGCCCGAGCCGGGGCAGATCTTCAGCCCCCACTGCCTATGGGTGGACGGCCAGGGCCTCGTCTACGTCTGCGACAGGAAGAACGACCGCATCCAGGTGTTCTCCGCCGAGGGCGACTTCGTGAACCAGTGGACCGACGTGCCCGGCGCCACCGACATCTCCATGGTCGACGACGAGACCGTCTACGTCTGCGAGCGCCAGGGAGACTCGGGAAACTGGATCAGCGTGCGGGACAAGACCGGGAGGGTCCAGGCCAGGTGGGACGCGCCCCGCTGCCACCAGATCTGCGTCGACGCCCACGGGGACATCTTCATGGTCGTGGGCAGCGGGATATCCAAGGCCGTCCGGCAGCGGTGAGGCTACTCCCCCTCCACCTTCAGCAGGGCCAGGAAGGCCTCCTGGGGGACCTGGACGCGGCCCACCCGCTTTAGCCTGTTCTTGCCCTCTTTTTGCCGCTCCAGGAGCTTGCGCTTGCGGGTGACGTCGCCGCCATAGCACTTGGCCAGCACGTCCTTCCGCAGCGGCCGCACCGTCTCCCGGGCGATGATCCGCGTCCCGACCGCCGCCTGGATCGGCACCTCGAATAGCTGGCGCGGGATCACGCTCTTCAGCCGTTGGGTCAGCACCTTCCCGTACTGGTAGGCCTTGTCCCGGTGCACGATCATGGACAGGGCGTCCACCGGCTCCTGGTTCAGGAGGATGTCCAGCCTCACCAGGGGCGCCGGCCGGAAGCCGTCGTGGGAGTAGTCCAGGGAGGCGTAGCCCTGGGTCCGGGACTTGAGCCGGTTGTAGAACTCGGCCAGCATCTCCGCCATGGGCATGGCGTACTCCATGACCACCCGGGACTCCCCGCCGGCGGCCAGTTTCGGGCCGCCGGCGCCAGCGGAGCCCTGGATATACTCCATGCGTTTGAAGACGGCCCGTCGCGTGGACATCAGCTCCATGACGGCGCCGATGTACCGGTCGGGGGTCACGATGGTCATGGTCAGCCACGGCTCCCGGACCTCTTCTATGTCCCCCGGCGAAGGGAGCCTGGAAGGGCTCTCCACGCGCATCTCCTCCCCCGTCTTCAGCTTCACCTCGTAGGCGACGCTGGGGGCGGTGACCACGATGTCAAGGCCGTACTCTCGCTCCAGCCGCTCCTGGACGATGTCCATGTGTAGCAGCCCCAGGAAGCCGCAGCGGAACCCGAACCCCAGCGCCGGGCTGGTCTCGGGCTCGTAGGTCAGCGCCGCGTCGTTTAGCTGGAGCTTTTCCAGCGCCCCTCGCAGCGCCTGGTACTCCTCCCCGTCGGCGGGGTAGAGCCCCGCGAAGACCATCGGCTTCAGGGGCACGTATCCCGGCAGCGGCTCTTCGGTGGTCCGGTCCACCAGGGTCAGGGTCTCCCCCACTCCGCACTCCCGCACGTCCTTCAGCCCCGTGGCGATGTAGCCCACCTGACCCACCCTCAGCCGGTCGGTGGGCACCGGGTGGGGCGAGAAGACCCCCAGCTCCATCGACTCGGTCACCTTGCCGGTGGAGAAGATGAGTAGCCGGTCGCTCAGGGAGATGGAGCCGTCGAAGAGCCGCACGTAGGCCACGATGCCCTTGTAGGTGTTGTAGGTGGAGTCGAACACCAGGGCCCTGGCCGCAGCCTCCGGGTCCCCTTTCGGCGGCGGCACCCGCTCCACGATGGCCTGGAGCACTGCCTCCACACCCTTGCCGTCCTTAGCCGACGCGAAGAGGATCTCCTCCTCGTCAAAGCCGAGCACCTGCTGCAGCTCCGCGGAAACCCGGTCCGGCTCGGCCTGGGGGAGGTCGACCTTGTTGACCACGGGCACCAGCACCAGGTTGCCGGCCAGGGCCAGCAGGGCGTTTGCGATGGTCTGGGCCTCGATCCCCTGGCTGGCGTCCACCACCAAGAGGGCGCCCTCGCAGGCCGCCAGGGACCGGGACACCTCGTAGCTGAAGTCCACGTGGCCCGGGGTGTCGATGAGGTTGAGCTGGTACTCCCGGCCGTCGGGCCCCCGGTGGGACATGGTTACGGCCTTGCCCTTGATGGTTATACCGCGCTCGCGCTCCAGCTCCATCTGGTCCAGGAACTGCTCGCGCATCTCCTGGGGCGCGACGGTGCCCGTGGTCTCCAGGAAGCGGTCTGCTAGGGTGGACTTACCGTGGTCAATGTGGGCGATTATGCAGAAGTTGCGTATGAACCTGTGGTCCATGCTACGGAGAACCGTACCCCGGCACGTGGATACAAGCCACGTAGTGGTCCGTGGACACCTCTCGCAGCTCCGGCATGGCCTCGCGGCACTCCTCGGTGCCGATGGGACAGCGGGGATGGAACACGCAGCCCTGGGGCGGGTTCAGGGGGCTGGGCACCTCGCCGGTGAGGATGACCCGCTCCCGCTCGGCGTCCAGCACCGGGTCGGGCAGCGGGACCGCCGACAGCAGCGCCTTGGTGTAAGGGTGCAGCGGGTTGGTGTATATCTCCGCCCGGTCGGCGATCTCCACGATGTGCCCCAGGTACATCACCGCCACCCGGTCGCTGATGTGCCGGACCACGGACAGGTCGTGGGCGATGAACAGGTAGGTCAACCCGAAGGTCTCCTGCAGGTCCTCCAGCAGGTTGATGATCTGGGCCTGGATGGACACGTCCAGGGCCGATACGGGCTCGTCGCACACCAGGAATTCCGGGTTCACGGCCAGGGCCCGGGCGATGCCGATGCGCTGCCGCTGTCCACCGCTGAACTCGTGGGGAAAGCGGTCGGCCATGTAGGGATTGAGGCCCACGACGGTGAGCAGCTCGCCGATCCTCTCTCGGAACTCGCTCCTGCTGCCGGCCAGGCCGTGCACCTTCAGGGGCTCGCCGATTATGGCCCCCGCCGTCATGCGCGGGTTCAGTGAGCTGTACGGGTCCTGGAATATCACCTGCATCTTGCGGCGGAGGCCCCGGAGGGCCCGGCCCTTCATGTTGACGATGTCCTCGCCGTCGAACAGCACCGAGCCGGCGGTGGGCTTGTAGAGCTGGAGTATGCACCGGCCCGTGGTCGTCTTGCCGCAGCCGCTCTCGCCCACCAGCCCCAGGGTCTCTCCCCGGCGCACCGTGAAGCTGATGCCGTCCACCGCCTTGATCTGGCCGATGGCGTGCTGGAAGATGATCCCCGACGTCACGGGGAAGTGCATCTTCAGGTTCTGTACGTCCAGCAGTACGTCGTCACGCCTGCCGTTGCCCAAGGTTGCGGCGTCGGAGGCGGACGTGGCTACGTTCATCATTCTCTCTCCTCGGCGCCGATTGAGGCCACCGAATCCGCCACGAAGCATGCGGAGACGTGGCCGTCTCCGACGCTTTGCAGGGCCGGCTCCTCCTCGGCGCACCGGTCGATGAAGAACCTGCACCGGGCCCTGAAGGAGCAGCCGTCTCCCATGTCGATGAGGTCCGGCGGCTGTCCCTCGATGGGGTCCAGCTTCTCCTTCCTCGGCTGGTCGAGACGGGGCACCGAGTTGAGCAACCCAAGGGCGTACGGATGGCTGGGCCTCCGGTAGATGTCCAGCGCCGAGCCCCGCTCGATGATCTTGCCCGCGTACATTATGTTGACCCTGTCCGCGTACCGGGCCACCACCCCCAGGTTGTGGGTAATGATTATCAGCGCGACACCGTACTCCTGGCTCAGGGCCTTCATCAGCTCCAGGATCTGCGCCTGGATGGTCACGTCCAGGGCGGTGGTGGGCTCGTCGGCGATGATCAGCTTGGGGTTGCAGCTCAGGGCCATGGCGATCATGACCCTCTGCCGCATGCCGCCGCTGAACTGGTGGGGGTACTGCTTCACCCGGCGCTCGGGGTCGGGAATGCCCACCTGCTCCAGGCGGTTCACCGCCTCCTGTCTCGCTTCGGTCTTGGTCATTCCCAGGTGCAGCTCCAGCGCCTCGGTGAGCTGCCTCTCCACGGAGAGGACCGGGTTGAGGGACGTCATCGGCTCCTGGAACACCATGGAGATCTGCTTGCCCCGTACCCCCCTCATCTCGGGCTCGGGAAGCTTCAGCAGGTCCTGACCGTCGAACATGACCTCCCCCGCGACGATCCTGCCGGGGGGGTCCGGTATCAGGCGCATGATGGACAGGGCGCTGACGCTCTTGCCGCAGCCGCTCTCCCCCACCAGGCCGAGGGTCTCTCCCTCCTCCAGGTCAAAGCTCACGCCGTCGACGGCGTGCACCACACCGCGCTGGGTAAAGAACTGGGTCTTCAGGTCGGTGACTTCAAGGAGTGCAGGCATGTCTTCCTCCCGAAGTGGATCCCTTGGCGTGGACAGCGCCGCCAACACGGTAGGTGCTGAAGAGTGGTGGGGAAGGGGAGACTCGAACTCCCACGCCTTTCAGCACATGATCCTAAGTCATGCTCGTCTACCAGTTCCGACACGTCTTTCGCTCGCGGCCAGTGCAACTGCCGCTTCCCGTAGATTCTACAGCATCGCGGGCCGGGTTGTCATTAGACCGGCGGTGATTGTTGGCAAGTCCAATTGCCAAGAGAATCGGTAATGGCATTGGAAAGGCCATATATGCGACCGGAAGCCGCCGTTTTTCCGGCGCCGGAGTGGATATGACGGTTGCCGGGGGCCGCCCGGGGGACCACTGGGACGGGCGGGTGCCGAATTGAAGCCGCGCAAGCGGCGTGCTAAGCTTGGCTGGAGCAGGGACCCGCCGCCTCCAAGAGGTGTACGAATGGACAAGACCTTCTTCTGGTACCAGTGCATCGTTTGCGGCTCGGCCTTCGAGCCGGACCGGTTCTACCGCCTGTGCCCCCGGTGCCGGGGGCTGCTTATGGTCGAGCGCGACGAGGAGCGCATCGACTGGCAGGTGGGCCAGGGCCGGGAGGCGCAGAACTACTTCGACGCCATCCGGTACGGCCCCAACCGGGGCCAGTACCCCAACGGCAGCGGCGTCTTCATGTGGCTGTCCCTCCTCCTGCCCGGCTTTCCCGTAGAGGCGGTCGTCTCCCTGCGGGAGGGGCACACGGACCTGTTCGAGGTGCCCGACTGGTTCAAGGGCCGCATCGGGATGAACAACCTGTTCATCAAGATGGAGGGCCAGCTACCCAGCGGGAGCTTCAAGGACCGGGGGATGTGCGTGGCCGTCTCCGACGCCGTCCGCATCAGGGATATCGCCCTCGGGCGAGACGGCGCCTCCACCAATAGGGATCGCGAGGGCAACGGGGATCGCGAGGGCAACAGGGATCGCGAGGGCAACGGGAGGCGCGAGGGCAACGGGGGGCGCGGCGACCGGTGGCTGGTCATATGCGCCAGCACCGGGGACACCTCGGCCAGCGCCGGCATGTACGTCGCCTACGCCCGGGACCGCCTGGAGTCCATGGTCATCCTGCCCTATCAGGGCACCTCGGGAATCCAGGCCTTCCAGTCCCAGGCGGCGGGAGCCATCAACGCGCTGGTGGACGACCCCCAGGGGTTCGACGCCTGCATGAGGGTAGCCGAAGAGTACTGCGAGCTCCACCCGGAAGCCGTGATGGTGAACTCGGAGAACCCCATGCGCATCGTGGGGCAGGAGAGCATCGCCCTGGAGATATGCCAGGACCTGAAGTGGCAGGCGCCGGACTGGATCGTCGTGCCCTCGGGCAACGGCGGCAACCTCACCTCGTTCCTGGTCTCGCTGATGCGGATGAAGCGGCGAAAGCTCATTGACCGGCTGCCGGGGATCATCGTCGCCCAGTCCGAGGCGGCCAACACCTTGGTCCGCTGGGGCCGGAGCGGGTTCCAGAGCTACGAGCCGGGGGTGCGTCGGCCGTCGGTGGCCTCCGCCATGAACATCCAGGACCCGGTGAGCTTCCCCAGGATCAAGAAGCTGCACGCCCCCTTCGACATGCGGTTCTACGACACCCCCGAGGAGCGCATCGTAGAGCGAAGGGGGCAGTGGATGTCCACAGGCGCCAACATATGCACCCAGACCGCCGTCGCCCTGGACGCGGCCCTGCAGGCGCGGGAGCAGGGCGTCATCGACGCCGAGGACCACGTGGTCGTCATCGGGACGGCCAACGGGCTCAAGTTCCCCACCGGCGATGGACTGCGGTACCAGGAGTTCGTCATCTCGGCATCCGTGGAGGAGCTGGACGCCAAGGTCGCGGAGCTGAGGCCGCCCGCCTGAGGAGACCGTTGCTTACCCGCCTTACCCATCATACCCGCCTTAACCGCGAAAGCGGGTACCCAAATCCCGGCGGAGGGTCTACACCAGCACGCCGAACCCCGACTTGGTGCATATCTCCAGCCGGTTCCCGTCCAGGTCGTGGAAGTAGAAGGCCCTCTGCCCATCGTGCCTGGTCTGTATCTCCGTCGTCTCGATCCCCCTGCCCTTCAGCGCCTCCCGGGCCGCCTCGATGTCGTCCACCTCGAAGGCGGTGTGATGGGAGGGCGCCGACGGGGCTTCCGGGTTCTCGATGAGGTGGACCATCGCGCCGCTGGGAAGCTGGAGCCAGTAGAGATTGTCGCTGTCCACCATCTTGGGTATCTGCTTGATGCCCAGCACGTCCTCGTACCACCTCAGGGCCGCGTCCTTGTCCTTCACGTTGTAGGTTATGTGGTTGATGGCCTTCAGCCGTATGTGGTCCTCCAGCATGCCGTCCTCCTGGGTCTGGCCGAGGGTCGTTGGCCGGGACCTGGCGGTCCGCCAGCGCCCCTCCGTCCCTGGCCGTCACATCGGGCGGATGCTAACACAGCACGACTTCAGGTGGCAAACCTACGCGGCGGCCAGATCCCTGGCCTCCATCATTCCCGCCCGGCGGCGTGCGTACTCGTCGTACAGGAGGCCCATGATCACCGAGTCGTGCCACAGGCCGTCCTTGGGGTGGGCCTCCCGGAACCGCCCCTCGGTCAGAAAGCCTATCCGTTCGCACATGTGCCGGGCCGGCAGGTTGTACTCGGGCACGTCCACCCACGCCCGGTGGAGCCCGTAGGTGTCGAAGGCCAGGCCCAGCATCTGGAGCAGCGCCGCCGTGCCGTACCCCTTGTACCACAGGTCCTTTCGGCCTATCAGTATGAAGAGCTGGGCCTCGGACAACGCCCTGTCGATGACCATCTGCCCCTCCCCGATATGCTCCCCGTCGGAGGTGAGCACGGAGAAGATCTTGCGGCCGTCGTCCCCGAACACCTGGTTCCACTCCCACGGCGTTGCCTCCACCATGTGCCTCGGTAGATACCCTATGTGGAACGCCTCGCCCTGGCCGTCGGTGCCGTACCAGGAGGCGCTGACATCCCCGTCCCGGAGCCAGCTTCCCATGCGCTCCACGTCCTGCCTGATTACCATGACCAGTCTAACGTCGGGCATCATCCTCTCCTCCTGACCGCCTGCGCTACAGGCCCTTCAGTCGCACCCGGAGGCCCCCTCTCCTACACCGCCGACGACGTTACTTCGAAGTTCCTGACCCAATACTCCCCCGTGTACAGGTGCTCCACGCCCCGGGCCGCCTCCTGCCGCTCCCGGCTGAGGTCGTACTGCCGCAGCGCCTCGAGGCTGTCCCACATGGTTATCGACATGCCTTCGTCGGGGTTCTCCGTACTCTGCAGGAGCTGCCTTCCACGAAACCCCTCGATGCCCTGGGTGATGGGTTCGATATGCTCGTTGTAATACCTCTCGTACTCGTCCCACATCCCCACTCTCAATCTGCCCCACAGCATCCTTACGAACATGTCCCTCTCCTTTCACCGACCTTGACGTCCCAGGGTTGCCGGCGCCGCCCCAGGGCGGGCCCGGCTAGACCTCCCCTCCGACCCCTGCCTCCAGCCCGGTCTCCTCCATCGACACCAGGGGCGCCGACACCGGGGGCGCCGACACCGGAGGAGCCGGCACTGGGGGCGCCGCCTCCTCCGGCCCATCCAGGAACATGTAGTACCTGACTCCCGCCATGGGGACCAGGTACCCCCAGGGCCACGGGGATGCGGCTTCTACACCGGCGGCCTCGTGGTCCGCCTCGATACTGATTCCGTTCTCCTGGACCATCACCAACCTCCTCGTCTGACTCCCGGCGTACCCCGACACCGTACCCGTCGTCCCCGCGAAAGCCGGGACCCACGGATGGGGAGGGCTACCGCGCCGGTCGCGCCCTATAGGGCATCAGGACCTCTTTGGCAT
>JAGWBJ010000008.1:78042-214363 GCA_021295955.1 Dehalococcoidia bacterium
TGGGCATCAGGCCCTCTTGGGCATCAGGCCCTCTTGGGCATCAGGCCCTCTTGGGCATCAGGCCCTCTTGGGCATCAGGAAGGATGCCTCCCACCCCCCTTGGACTCCCGCATGCGCGGGAGTGACGGAGGGGCGCTGCAAGCTATCTTCATGGCAATGACCTATGCGAGAGCCCACATCCATGATATAATGTAAAGTATCATATTTCTGATGATATGTCAATACCCGTCATGCTTGCGCATTATTTCACGAATATTGCCATATCGTTCACATAGATGGGTGAAATACACTGGGACAATGGGCGGGCCCCCCGGGGAGTGGACCGAATTTGGCGTGCCGCGTGCTATAGTTGGCCCATGGGCAGGCCATCAGGTGTCGAGGCGGCGGCGAAATGGCGACGGTAACGGCGAGCCGCGTTCAGGAGTTCACCCAGCGCACCTACCTGGCCATACTGGCCACCGTGTATCCCAGCGGCGGGCCCCAGGCCTTTCCCGTGTGGTACGAGTTCGACGGTGAGAGCTTCATGGTCACCACCGAGGCCGAGGCCGCCAAGGTGTACAACATCTCCCGCGACCCCAAGGTGGCCCTCTGCATCACCGATACGTCCAGGTGGATAAGGTCCCTCACCGTGCGGGGGAGGGCCCAGGTGGTCCCGGACAACCGCCTCTCCCAGGAGCTGCACCGGAAGCTGGCACTCCGGGTGGCGGCCCGGGCCTACAGACCCAGGCGGTTGACGCCGTCGAAGGCCGCCGTCTTGTAGCACTCGGCCAGCGTGGGGTAGTTGAACACGTTGTTCACGAAGTAGTCCATCGAGCCCCCGAAGGACAGCACCGCCTGGCCGATGTGGACAAGCTCGCTGGCCCCCTCCCCGATGATGTGGACGGCCAGCAGCTTGTGGGTCGTGAGGTCGAACAGCAGCTTGAGCAGCCCCGTGCTGTCCCCCGCGATCTGCCCCCGGGCGATCTCACGGTAGTGGGCCTTCCCCACCTCGTAGGGGACCTCCTGGTCGGTGAGCACGGCCTCGGTCGGGCCCACCATGGATATCTCGGGGATGGTGTAGATGCCGATGGGAAACAGCTCGGGCACGCTGCTCTCCTCCGCACCAAGGGCGTGGCAGGCCGCCAGCCGTCCTTGCTCCATGGAGGTGGAGGCCAGGCTGGGGAACCCGATGACGTCGCCCACCGCGTAGATGTGGGACACCTGGGTCTGGTAGTTGGGACCGACCTGCAGGCGGCCCCGCTCGTCGGCCTGGAGCCATGCGGCGGCCAGGTTGAGGCTGCGGGTCGCCCCCGTCCGCCCGACGCTGTACAGGGCCCTCTCGGCCACGATCTGCTTGCCGCTGGCCAGGTGGATCCGGACCTGCTCCTCCGCCTCCACCGGCTCTATCGACTCCACCTCTTCGCCCAGGCGCATGGTCACCCTGTTCTGGCGCAGGTGGTAGACCAGGGTGTCGATGATCTCCGCGTCCACGAAGGGCAGCAGCCTGGGCCGCTTGTCTATGATGGTGACGCGTATTCCCAGCGCCGCAAAGAGGCTGGCGTACTCCAGCCCGATGACCCCCGCGCCCACGACGGCCATGGTGCGGGGCAGGGTCTCCATGTGGAGTATGTCGTCGCTGCTCAGGACCCGCTCGCCGTCGAAGGGGATGTGGCTGTCCTTGGTGGCCACCGTCCCCGTGGCGATTACGATCGACTCCGCGGTCACCTCTCGCTGGCTGCGGCCCTCCACGTCCTTGAAGCGGACCGTGTGCGGGTCCACGAAGGACGCCTCCGCGTTGACCACGTCGATCCGGTTCCTGATGAGCTGATGGCGCACCACGTCGATCTCGTTGCGCATAACGTGGTCGGCCCGGAAGGTCAGGTCCGCCATGGTGATGTCCCGCTTCACCGCGTAGGACTCGCCGTAGAGCCCCCGCTCCCGGTATCCCGACAGGTAGAGCACCGCTTCCCGGAGGGTCTTGCTGGGGATCGTCCCCGTGTTGAGGCACACCCCGCCGATGACGGACGTGCGCTCGGCGACCACCACACGCTTGCCCAGCTTGGCGGCCTGGATCGCCGCCCGCTGCCCGGCCGGGCCCGAGCCTATCACGATCATGTCGTAGTCATAGTCGGACATTGACACCCCCGATCAGCCCGGACGGCGGACCCCCGTCAGGCAAGGCGAGTGGGATGCGGACGTTCTCGGCGCCGCAACACCTGCGCCGGTCTCCCCTCCCGTGGATACAGTATACACCCCTCCCCGCCGGTTCTCATGGACTGGCGCGGAATGGAGGGGTATCATTGCCAGAGTTGGCCGGGCCGACGGGCGGGACATGCAGCGCCCCGAGGACGGCGCCGAGGAGGAGCGCATGACGACGCTGGGCGCGGGAGAGTACAGGTACCGGGTATCGGGAAAGGACTGGGGCAACCTCCCGGCGGGATGGGGGTACGGCAGCGAGGTCACCGCGGTGGCCGTGGACGCCCGGGACAACCTTTACGTGTTCAGTCGAGGCGAGCGCCAAGTCGTGGTCCTGGACCCCAACGGCGACGTCCTGCGCACGTGGGGCGAGGAGAGGATGTTCGACAACCCCCACGGGGCGCTGATAGGGCCCGACGGATCGGTCTACGTCGTGGACAAGGGAGAGCACGTGGTGCAGAAGTTCACCCCCGAAGGGGATCTGCTCATGACCATCGGCAGCCGGGGCCGGCCGTCGCCTCCCATGAGCGGCGAGCCCTTCAGCTTCCCCACCCACGTGGCCCTGGACCCGGTAACGGGAGACCTGTACGTCTCCGACGGCTACAGCAACGCCCGGGTCCACAAGTACTCCCCCGACGGGAATCACCTCTTCTCCTGGGGGGAGTCGGGCACCGACCCGGGCCAGTTCAACCTGGTCCACAACATAGCCACCGACCGCGACGGCTGGGTCTACGTCGCCGACCGGCAGAACAAGCGCATCCAGATATTCGACTCCACCGGCAGGTACGAGACCCAGTGGGTGAATCTCGCCCGGGCCAACTGCGTCTGCCTCGACCGGACTGGCGACGGGCTGGTGTACGTGGCAGAGCTCTACTCCGGCGTGGCCACCAACGTTACCGGCATGCGCATCGGACCCCGTATAACCGTCCTCGACCGCCAGGGAAACGTGAAGGCGCGGTTGGGGGAGCACAGCTTCGGCGCCGCCCCCGGCCGGTTCTACGCCCCCCACGGCATGGCCGCCGACTCCCGGGGCAATATCTACCTGGCCGAAAGCTCCCTCAGCGAGACAGGCCACGACCGGTACGGGGGCACGGTGGACCGCTCCCAGGAGCTGCGGTCGCTACAGAAGCTGGTCAGGGTGGGCACGGTGCCCCACCATCCTACAGGCCCTGAAGGTGCCTAAAGTTCACCGCGGCATCTTCGCCCTTCGCCAAGACTGCCAAGTACAAGTCGAGGTCCACGGTCACCAGCGGCGTTTCCTCCGTGGCAACTTCCAGTAGGGCCGCGTCGGTCAGTCCCAACCGTCGGAATTCGCTGTTGTTCGACGCCTGCGTGCTGGCAACTACCACCTCCTCGGTCTCTTGAATGAGGACCCTGAGCCTGTCGAAGAAGCGAGACCGTTCCGGCTCGGCATGCTGCGCCAGCAGATTGGACGTTTCGGTGAGGGTATTGGGCGTTACCAGCACCCGATCGACCCGGCTGAGCACGTCAACCAGGGTTTCGTAGTCTTCCTCGGTGTATTCACGCAGCCGGCGATGCTTGGCGATGAGGTCTCGGCCAACACTGCCCACAACCAGCAACACGAGAAGATTCGCGTCGATAAAGAGTCCGGCTGCAGCCACCGGGTCACTCAGAAGCCTTCAGCACGCGATCCGTGAGCGATTCGACCTCACCACTGCCGTCGTTGATACAGAGGACCTTGTATGAACGGGCGGGTCCTCCGCCAGCCAACGCCGTCGCCAGAGCGTGTTTCTGGTCCCAGGGCCGGGAGAAGCCAATGGTGACTCTCCAGCTATTCGACACATCCTCGAACACGACCTCTTCGAGGCCCACGTTGATGATCTGCTCGGCCTCGTAGAGGTCGCTCAGGTACTCCTTCGCCGTCCGCACGGCTTCCTTAACGTCCATCGCAACCTCCCCCTACCCCGGCGTGGGGGCCTCGGGCGGGATGAGCCCCTCCCCGCGCATCTCCTCCCACAGGGCGGCCGGGATGGGGTGCTCCACCATCCTGAAGTTCTCCTCGGCCTCGGCGGCGGAGCGGGGGCCCGGTATCACCGAAGCCACCGCCGGGTGGGCCAATACGAACTGGAGGGAGGCCGCCTTCAGGGGAACCCCGTGGCGGTCACACACCGCCCGGCACCTTCTGGCCCGCTGGAGCACCTCCGGCTGGGCCGGCACGTAGTTGAAGGTGGCGCCCTCCTGCAGGTCCGACGCCAGGATCCCGCTGTTGTAGGGCCCGCCGATGATGACGCTCATGCCCTTCTCCTGGCACAGGGGCAGCAGCTCTTCCAGGGCCGAGTGATCGATCAACGTGTACCGCCCGGCTAGGAGAAAGCAGTCGAAGTCGGCCTCCCGGGCAAACCGGGCCTCCATCTCCCACTGGTTCATCCCCGCGCCCAGGGCGGAGATCACACCCTGGGAGCGCAGCTCGGCCAGAGCCCTGTACGCCCCCTCCAGGGCCTGGTCGTAGTGGTCGTCGGGGTCGTGGATCAGGAGGATGTCCACCCGGTCAAGCCCCATCCGCTGCAGGCTCTCTTCAACGGACCGCATGGCGCCGTCGTAGCTGAAGTCGAACACCGACTCCAGGTCCTGGGGGCCCGGACCCGGAATGCTGCCAACCCGCTCGGCAGGCGCCGGGTCCAGCACCCTCCCCACCTTGGTGGAGACGACCAGCTCGGACCGGGGCAGGGTGGACAGCACGCTCCCCAAGCGCCGCTCGCTGACGCCCCTGCCGTACTGGGGCGCCGTGTCGAAGTAGCGGAGGCCCACCTCCAGGCTCCTGCGCACGATGGCCAGGGCGTCCTCCTCGGGCGTGGGTGGTATCGTTCCCTGGGACGAGCCTCCCGCCAGGCCGACTCCCCCAACCCCCAGCCGCGTTACCCGCAGGCCCGTCGAGCCTATCTCCGCCGTTTCTGTCGGGTCCATCCTCACTCCTTTGGAACACGGTCTGCTGGAACACGGTCTGCTGGAACACGGTCTGCAAGTCGCCCGGGGACCGGCGGCCGGCGTCGCGCCCTGACCCCGAGGCCACGTCGTGCCTACTCCGCGGGCGCATCCCGTTGGGCCAGCATGGCGGCCCGCAGCTCGTCGGAGGCCCTCAGGTCGATCTGCAGCGTGTCGGGGTCTATGACCACTCCATACTCCCGGCGGACGTAGTCAACGGACATCTTCTCCTGCTCCACGTCGTCCAGGACGGCGTGAACGTCCCGTTCCAGGGGGTCGCCGTAGCCGCCAGCGCTGGCCTGGACCAGACGGTACAGGTCCCCGTTCCTCATGGTGGTGAGGTACTTGGCGGGGATCTCCCCTCCGCCGGCGGCGGGCCCTTCGTTTTCCCTCAGCCCCTCGTTTTCCCCCAGTCCTTTATTCTCCCTTAGAATGTAGTTTCGGGTCGTGGAGCCCGGCTTGCCGCCCTCCACACCCCAGGCGGGGAAGTCGTGGCGGTCGGTGCGGAGCTGGAACGTGGCCTCTTCCGCCGTCACCCGGAACTCCCGGGTTATGGCCATGCCGCCCCGGTACTTGCCGGGGCCGCCCGTGTCTGGGACCAGGGCGAAGCGCTCCACCATCAGGGGATGGTCCGTCTCGATGGTCTCGATGGGGGTGTTGGCCATGTTTCGGCCGGGGGCGGCCAGGCCGTCGGCGCCGTCCAGGAAGGGCCCTCCACCCCTGGGCCCGTCGTTGTCGAACTCCACGTACACCCATGCCTTGCGGTCGGGATGGTAGCCGCCGAAGGTGATGGCCGCCTCGCCGCCGCCGTAGGCGGCCGGGACCCTCCCCGGCACCGCCTTGGTCATGGCGCCGAACAGCGCGTGGGTGATCCGGATGCCCGACATGCCCCTGGCCGCCACCGGGGCGGGGTGCTGGGGGTTCACGAAGCACCCCTCGGGGGCCGTCACCACGAAGGCCCGGCAGAACCCGCCGTTGGACTGTATCGAGTCGTCGGTGAAGCACTTCATCACCGCGTACACCATCGACTTGGTGAAGGCGAAGTTGGGGTTGATGGAGCCCCGGGCCTGGGGGGACGTGCCGTCGAAGTCCACGTACACCGTGTCGCCGTCGATCCTGACCTCCGCGCGGATGGCGATGGGCCGCATGTCCAGGCCGTCGTTGTCCAGATAGTCGGTGAACTCCCAGGCGCCGTTGGGCAGGGCCTCGATTTCAGCGCGGGTGAGCACCTCGGTGGTGTCCAGGATGTCGGCCATGTAGCTCTTCATCTCCTCCAGGCCGTACTCCTCCACCAACCTCAGCAGGTCCCGCTCTCCGAACCGGACCGCGGTGGAGAGGGCCTGGACGTCCCCCAGCACCTTCTCGGGCACCCGGACGTTCTTCTCAAGGATGCGCCACACGGCCCGGTTCAGCACGCCCCCCGCGTACAGCTTGACGGGCGGGATCTGGAGCCCCTCCTGGTATATCTCCGTGCTGTCGCAGGCGTTGCCGCCGGGCATGCGGCCGCCGATGTCCGTCTGGTGGCCGATGGCGCAGCTCCAACCCACCAGCGTGTCGTAGGCGAAGATGGGCTTGAACAGGTAGATGTCCGGAAGGTGGCTGCCGCCCTCGTATGGGTCGTTGTTGGCGAATATGTCCCCTGGCCGTACGTCGTCGCCGAAGGCCCGCATGATACCCTCCAGCGCGGGGGTCATGGAGCCCAGGTGCGCCGGGAGCGTCAGGCCCTGGGCCACCTGCTGCCCGTCGGCGGTGAACAGGGCCGTGGAGAAGTCCATCCCGTGCTTGATGTTGGAGGAGCGCGCGGTGCGGACCACCGTGAACGCCATGTTGTCGGCGCTGCTCAGCAGGGCGTTCTTGATGATCTCGCGGGAAACCGGGTCGGTCCGCTGCATGGGATCCCCCCGCTGGGCCGGGATTGGGGCGCCCCGCACCTGGGGGCAAGTCCCATCCTATGGGCCCGCTCTCGTGGTGTCAACCGGACCGGAGACGGCGCGCCGGGCCTCGGGTATCGACCAGTTGAGAAGGGCCGCCACACCCAGCAAGACCGCGGCGGGAAGGACCACCCACTGGTAGCTTCCGGTCCTGTCGAATATCCATCCGGAGTAGAAGGGCGCCCCGAAGGACATCAGGTTCACCACCATCAGCATTCCCCCTCGGAGGGCCCCGTAGTGGCGGACGCCGAACCGGTCCGCCAGGATGGCAAAGTTCAAGGGCCATGAGCCCTCGTTGGTCGCCCACAGGCCCAGGACCAACGCCATCTGCCACGCCTCCACCCCGTCCAGCAGGAGCAGCAGCACCATGGCCACGGTGCCCAGGAAGGCAGGCGTCGCCGCCACCCGCGTCTTGGACCACCGGTCCCCCGCCCACCCCATCACCGGGGTCGCGGCCAGCCACACGAAGGCAAAGCTGCCTATTAGGAGCCCGGCAGTGGTCTCGTCCAGCCCCTTCCAGGCCATGATGGCCACCAGGTGAAGGCTCATCGCCATGAAGACCATGGCCCGCAGTCCGCAGCTCAGGCACAGCATCCAGTAGGCGGGGGTCGACATGGCGTCCCGCAGGCCGAAGTCCTGCTGGGCGCCCGGGGCCGGCGGGCGGCTCCCCGCAGGCCCCTCCTCCACCGCCTCCGAGACCCCGTCGGGAAGAAGCCCCCTGGACTCCGGGGAGCGGTACAGCCGGGTGGCCAGGGGCAGGGCCACCGCCCAGATGCCGATGGCCGAGATCAGGGTCGCGTTTCGCCAGCCGAACCTGTCTACCCCGAAGGCCAGCAACGGCGTGAGCGCGGAGCCGCCAAAGGCGAACCCCATGTACGAGACGGCCATGGCCAGGCCCCGTTTCCTGGCGAACCACCGCCCCGTGGCCGCCGTCGTGGGGGCGTCGAAGGACATCATGCCCGGGCTCAGGACGGCCAGGAAGACGGCCATGAACACCAGGTACGCTTCGGCCCGGCTGAGGAGCAGGAACCCCAGCCCGCCGGCCAACGCGCCGAAGAAGAGGACCCTCGCCGGGCCGATCCGGTCTACCAGCAGCCCCACCAGCGGGCTCTGGAAGGCCCCCACGACCCCCCTCAGGGTGAAGGGGAGGGAGGCGGCGGCGCGGCTGACGCCCAGGTCCCGGCTGATGGGCAGGAACAGCACCGAGAACCCCAGCCAGTACACCCCGGTGGTCAACGCGTTGACCACGAAGCTGATGACGACTATCCACCAGCCGTAGAAGATACCCTTGGACCAGGCTATCAAGCTTGTTTACGCCGCGCCACTCACCCTCCCCGCCGCACCGCGCGGATGGCGCCGGTCAGGTAGGCAATCCAGATGGGCAAGGAGGCTATGGAGAGGGCCAGCTTGCCCCCGGGGTGGTGCCGGCTGTACTCGTCGAAGTCCTCCAGGAGGGCGTAACGCAGGGCCTCGAAGACTCCCTGGGGTAGGTTCACGATGGTGATGACGCCGAAGATCACGACTATCAGCGCCAGGTATACCCGGTCCAGGACGCCTGACGCCTCCTCTTCCGTCCCCAGCCACCTGCGGCCCAGCACGTGGACCAGCCATATGAGCCCGCCGATGATGGCGAAGCTGATTCCCCTGATAAGGCCCTCCCTGTGGGACCGGTCCCACCCCCTCTCCCGTTGCAGCCGGCTGATCTCGGCCTGCCTCCGTTCCCGGTCGGCGATGACCACGCTCAGCTCCTCCAGCTCCTCGTCGGTGAGCTGGTCCCGGGACTTCAGCTCCAAGGGGTGCTGCTTTCGTATCTCATCGTTCTCCTCGGGCGTGGCCACGTGGCGCGGCTCGTAGCTGAACTCGTTGCCCCACGCCGAGGCGAACCCCGCCCTGATCAGGTGCGAGGCCCCCTGGGTGAACAGTATCAGACCCACCACGATGACCACGTACAGGTAGAGACGGAGCAGGAGCCGCATGGAGATGTGCACGCTGGTCCCGCTCCGGAAACGGAGGAACACCAGGGTGGCGGCGGCGGCCACCACGCCGAGGCCGACTAGGCCCAGGAAGGCTATCAGGGCGATCCAGGCGGCTTCCAAGGCAGCCTCCTATCCGGCGGCGGCCCGACGCAGGCCGCCGCACTGGCATCCATGACCCTCATTGCCATGAAAGTAACTCGCAGCGCCCCCCTTGGCGAATCGCCCAACTCGTCGTTACTCTGAACATGGCTCCCAGCGTCCCCTCCGTCACTCCCGCGAAAGCATGTCCTCGTACTTGATACGGGGGCGGGAGTCCAAGGCGCCCAATAGATGGATTCCCGCCTGCGCGGGAATGACGGCAGGGAGAACATCACCATTTTCGTCCCCATACGCGGCCTTCGCAAGGCCATGGCAATTGCCATGAAAATAGACTCGCAGCGTCCCCTCCGTCACTCCCGCGAAAGCATGTCCTCGTGCTTGATACGGGGGCGGCGGTCCAAGGCGCCCAATAGATGGATTCCCGCCTGCGCGGGAATGACGATGGGTGAGCCCCTTCGTTTTCGTCCTCTTACTTGGCCTTCGCAAGGCCAAGGCAATTCCAACGGGGCGGAGAGGCCTCCTACGCCGTGACCCGCTTCCTGCGATTGGAGACGTAGTCCACCAGCACATACTCTCCCAGGCGCTCGGGAGCGCTGTAGAACGCCCGGCCGCGGTTGATGCGGGTGATCCTGTCCACGAAGTTCACTAGCTGGTAGCTGTTCTCCAGCATGAAGGTGTTGATGCGGATGTCCTCCCGGGTGCAGCGTCGCACCTCCTTCAGGGTCTCGGACAGGGTCTTGTAGCTTGGAGGGTAGCTGAAGAAGGACCGGTCTCCCTCCAGGTGCGCGGTGGGCTCGCCGTCGGTGATGAGGAGTATCTGCCTGGTGCCGCCCTTCTCCCGGGCCAGGAGCTTGCGGGAGAGCATCAGCGCGTGGTGCAGGTTGGTCCCCGAGACCCAGGCGTTCCAGGTGAGCCTGGCCAGGTCCTCCTCCCGCACCTCCAGCGCGTAGTCGGAGAACCCCACCACGTACAGGCTGTCCCTGGGGAACCGGCTGTGGATCAACGCGAACAGGGCCAGGGCTACCTTCTTCGCCGCCTGGAAGCTGCCGAACAACCCCATGGACCGGCTCTGGTCCAGAAGGACCACCGTGGCGGACCGGGTCAGCTCCTCGTTGCGGTATATCTCGAAGTCCTGGGGGGTCAGCCGCACGGGAAGCCCGGGCCCGGTCCTCACGATGGCGTTCTTCACCGTGGCCTGAAGGTCGAGCTGCAGGGGATCGCCCGGCTCGTAGGGCTTGGTCGTGCTGGTGGCCTCGCCGGCGTTGCCCCGTTTGTCCAGGTCGTGACCTCCGGTCCTGTCCTTCTTCAGGTTCAGGAAGACCTCCTTCAACGCCTTCTGCCCGATCCTGCGAATGGCCCTCGGGGTGAGCTCCGGCTCCCCGGAACCGCTGATGTATCCCTGCTCCCGGAGCATGTCGATCAGGCCCTGGAGCTGCTCCCAGCTCCGCCGGGCGTCCTCCCCCAGCAGCTCCGCCAGGCGCTCGGGGTCCACGTCGTCCAGGTCTCCGGTGCTCATGGCCTCCCGCAGGGAGCGCTCCAGCTCTTCCATGCCCTGCAGGTCCCCCATCAGCTCCATCGCCTGGTCGATGGTCAGGCTGTCGTCCCCCAGGAAAGGGTACTGCCGCCGCAGGTCGTCCATGGGCAACAGCCGCTCCATCAGGGAGGCCAGCTGGGCCATCTCCCGCTCGGTTGCCGGGTCCAGGGAGGCCCCGATGGCGTCCTGCAGCTCCTGCCGGGCCTCGGGGGACATGCTCTCCATCAGGGACTGCATCTGGGCCATCTGCTGCATGAGGCGGTCCATCAGCTCGTCCAGGCTCCGGGGAGGGTCGGGGCCGAACATGGGCCCGTACCGGTCCATAAACCCCGGGAAGTCCGGGTCCCGCCCCTCGGCCCGGTCCCGCAGCATCCGGTTGAGCTCGCCCAGCATCTCCCGGAGCGCCTCCATCTCCTGGGGGGACATCCCCTGGATGCGCTGCATCATCTCCTGGGAGAAATTTTGGGCCATCTGGGACTTGAGGAGCTCCAGGAGCTCCATGAACATCCGCTGGGCCTCGGGGTCCATGAAGTCGTACTCCATCAGCCCCCGTATGGCCCCGCCCATGTCCCGGGGCAGCCCGTCCAGCTTCTCCAGGTTGCGCCGGGCCCGCTCCTCCAGCAGCTTGCCCAGCGACTCCTTCTCGGCCCTCTCCGGCCCCTCGGCGCCCTCCACCTCCCGCCGGGCCCGGTCCAGGCGTGCCTCGATGCCCCGGCGCTCGGCGGCAAGTATCTCCTCCAGCCGCTCCCGCAGGTCATCCACCACGGAGTCCATGTTGTACTGCTCCAGGTGCTGCCGGCGCCGGTCCTGGAGGCGGTCCAGGAGGTCGCGCAGGCCCGGCACCCGCTCCCCCTGGCGGTCCTGGGCGCCCCTGCGCATCAGGTCGCGGAGCGCCCTCCACAGGTCCCCGTGGTTGAGGATGTCGCCCGAGAGCCGGTCCATCAGCTCCTCGGCGTCCATGTCGAAGACGTCCTGGGTGCCGTCCCACCTGGAGTACCTGTAGGAGCTGTCCAGCATTCCTCTCTCCGAGCCGCCGTGCTGCGGCTATCATACTCTCCGCTGCGCCGGGCGGGCAAGACGAAGACGCTTAACGCCCCTGGAACCTCGGCTGCCGTTTCTGGAGGAACGCCTGTACGGCCTCCCTGTGGTCCTCGGTGGCCCGGGCGATGTCCTGGGCCGCGTGGGCCAGCTCCAGGCTCTCCTCCAGGCCCGTGTCCAGGGAACGGTGCACCAGGTACTTGGTCAGGGACATGGACCGGGTGGCCCCCCGGGCCAGCCTGGAGGCCAGCTCCGTGGCCGCGGGGAGCATCTCCTCATGGGGTACTACGCGGGCCACCAGCCCCATGCGGAACGCCTCGGTGGCGTCCACCCGGTCGCCGGTGTACTGGAGCAGGAACGTGTTGCCCAGCCCGATGAGACGGGGTAGCTGCCAGCAGCTCCCGTCGCCGGGGACGAGGCCCATGCGGACGAAGGCCTCGGAGAAGACGGCCCTCTCCGAGGCGATGCGGATGTCGCAGGCGAGGGCCAGGCCCATGCCCAGGCCCACGGCGTGGCCGTTGACGGCGGCGATGGACGGCTTCTGCAACTGGTGGATGCGCAGGGGCAGCCGGGCTCCCAGCGCCCGGTCCCGTCTCTCACGGGCGCCCAGCCGGGCCTCCATCTGGCCCCAGGGAAGGGACTCCGGCTCCCGGGACTCGGCGCTCCGCTCCTGGATGTCCCGGTCAAACCGCCGCACGTTGGCCCCGGAGCAGAACGACGGATCAGTGCCCGTAAGCAGCAGGACCCGGTCCTCCGGGTCGTCGTCGAACCGGTCCAGCTCCTCCAGCAGCTCCCGGGCCATCTCCTGGCCCACCGCGTTGCGGGTGGCCGGGTCGTGGAGGGTTGCCAGGACCACGCCGTCCCGGCGCTCCGTCTTTACGAACTCCTGGGACATGACGCCTCCTTGTCGAGCTTCCAGGCCGCGAGCGTGACAATTCTAACACCTTGCCCATATAATGAGGTGCCTTGCGGCAGCCCATTCCGGGCCCACACGCCGGAGTCCGGCGGGAGGGCCTCGGTCAGGAGGAGAGATGAACGAAGGACGCGTGGTCAACCTGCACCTGTGCCGGGAGCGGCTGCAACCCATGACCCAGGTCCAAGAGGCCACGGCTGTCTCGGACCTGGGGCTGGAGGGAGACCAGCACGCGGTCAAGGGCAGCGCCAGGCAGGTCCTGGTCATGGACATCGAGACCCTGCGGGCGCTGGACCTGTCTCCCGGGACCATCAAGGAGAACATCACGGTGGAGGGGCTGGACCTGTCCACGGTGGAGGCGGGACACGTCTTCTTCGTGGGAGACCAGGTGACCCTGGAGGCAACGGGCGACTGCCTCCCCTGCGCACGGATGGACGCCATCCGCCCCGGCCTACAGGACGACCTGAAGGGCCGCCGAGGCATCATCAGCACCGTCCTCAACGGCGGCACGTTGAAGGTGGGAGACACCATTCGCGTGGAGCCCTCCCGGGAGGCGGTGGGCGCCTAGCAAGGGGCCTACCGCGGCCAAGCAGGCCATGGACGAGATACTGTACGGCTCCGCCGGCGCCCTGGCCGGGGCCATCAGCGACGGGAAGCTCTCCTCCGCCGAGGTGGTCGAGGCCCACCTGGACCGCATCCAAGAGGTGAACCCCCGGCTCAACGCGGTGGTGCAGGTGCGGGCGGAGGCCGCCCTGGAGGACGCCCGCCGGGCCGACGCCGACCGGGCCCGGGGCGTCGTGCACGGCCCCCTCCACGGGGTGCCCATGACCATCAAGGACTCCCTGGATACAGAGGGAGTGGTCACTACGGGCGGCACCAAGGGGCGCCAGGCCTACGTCCCCCAGCGCGACTCGACGGTGGTGGCCCGGCTGCGCGGCGCGGGCGCGATCCTCCTGGGCAAGACCAACACTCCCGAGCTCACTTTGGCCGCCGAGACCGACAACCTGGTCTACGGCCGCACCGACAACCCCTACGACCCCTCCCGGACCCCCGGCGGGAGCAGCGGCGGTGCCGCCGCCATCGTGGCCGCAGGAGGCTCGCCCTTCGACATAGGGAGCGACACGGGCGGCAGCATCCGGTGGCCCGCCCACTGCTGCGGCATCGCGGGCATCAAGCCCACCTCCGGCCGCGTTCCCAGGACCGGCCACGTCGTCCCCTACGGAATGGGCGCCCGGGACATCCTGACCCAGAACGGGCCCATGGCTCGGTTCGTGGACGACCTCGTCCTGGTCCTCCCCATCATTTCGGGGCCCGACTGGCGGGACCCGGCCATCGCGCCCGTGCCCCTGGGGGACCCCTCCCAGGTCGCGATGAAGGACCTGAGGGTGGCGGTGCACACGGACAACGGGGTCGTACCGGCAACTGCCCCCGTCGCCGGCGTCGTCGACGCCGCGGCCGCGGCGCTGACCGACGCCGGAGTAGTGGTGGAGGAGGCCTGTCCCCAGGCGTTGTTAAGGAGCCACGCCCTCTTCTCCGATCTGGGGGCCGCCGACGGGCGCGCCTGGGTCCGGAGGCTGCTGGCCGGGGCCGGGACCACCGAGGTCCACCCGTGGCTGCAGTCCAGGATCTCCGGCTCCAGGATCATGACCTCCGACGAGTTCGGCAGGGTGCTGGAGGACCTCGACCGGTACCGCAGCGACCTGTTGGCCTTCATGGAGTCCTACGACGCCATCCTCTGCCCGGCCAGCCCCTACCCCGCCATCCCCCACGGGACGTGGCTGGAGGAGTTCGGCAAAGGCGCCTTCACCTACACGGCCGCCTACAACCTCGCCGGATGGCCCGGGGCCGTGGTCCGGGGCGGGACCTCGCCCGAGGGCCTGCCCATCGGCCTGCAGGTCGTGACCAGGCCCTGGCGGGAGGACGTGGCCCTTGCCGTCGCCCGGTACCTGGAGGGGGCCCTGGGAGGCTGGCAGAGGCCGCCGCTCTAGAGGCCTCCAGGCCGCAAGACCTGTAAACGGGCAGCGGCAATGGGTGTGTTCACAGTTCCAATACGGGTGGAAAACCTGGAAGACGGGCGTTTGCGGGCTTAGAGGCCACGGTGGATACGGCGGCCGCCTACACCTTCGTGGGTGAGGACATCCTGGACCAGTTGGGGGTAGAGCGCGCCGGCCAACGCACCTTCGAGCTGGGCGACAAGCGTCTCGTGGACTACCCCATAGGCTATGTCCGTCTGCGAGTCAACGGAGACCAGGTGATCGCCCTGGTCGTCTTCGGCCCAAAGGACAGCGAGCCCCTATTGGGGGCCACGACGTTGGAGCTGCTGAGCCTTGGGGCCGATCCGGTCAACCAGCGGTTGGTCCAGGTCCGAGCATCCCTTTAAGTGGGCGCCATCGACGCCTGCCCGCCTAGTCCTTGACGGGGAACCAGTCCTGCTTCCAGGGCCACTCGCCTCCCGCGTCGTCGAAGGCGGGCTTGCCCTGGTCCACCCGGTCCCGGTAGGGGCTGGCGACGGGCTCGCGGTAGGGATAGATGCCGCCCTCGTAGGCCTTGGAGCCCGTCTTGAAGTGCCGGGCCTGCTCCATGGTCTCTACGAAGGGCGCGTTGACGTCGTACAGGCGGTCCCGGGTGGGCCTGGGGCCGGCCTTGGATACGTGTCCGTACAGATCCCTGCCGATTATCTCCTCGGCCATCCAGACGCAGTCGATGAGCTTGTCCACGTCCACGCCCGTGTCGATGCCCATGTCGTCCATCATGTGCATCACGTCCTCGGTGGGCGCCTGGCCCGTGGCCCTGCCGTTGCCGCAGTAGGGGCACCCGCCGAACCCGCCGATGGTCCCGTCCATCTCCAGGGTGTCCTCGGGCTCCAGGACCCGCAGGGCGGCGTACGCCGAGGCGATGGCCATGTTCCTGCCGTTGTGGAGGTGCAGCCTGAAGTGCTTCACCTCCGGCCACTTCTCCTTGACCCGCACGACGCTGTCCTCTACCTTGTCCGGCCTGCACCAGCTCATCGGGTCGCCCATGCTGACGCTGGTCACCTTGATCCCCGCCTCGTCCCAGAGCTGGTGCTGCTTGTCCAGCATGGTCATCAGGCTGTCCACCGGGAAGTCGCCCAGGAAGTTGGAGCCCCAGCTTGCGTTGGTGCCTATCCCCGCCTCTTTGACGTTGCGCTCCTGGGCCTGGGCCACGATCTGCGGCCACCGCTCCATCTCCTGCATCTGGGACCGGTTGGTGTTGCGGCGGACGAAGGCGTCGCACATGTGGCAGTTCAGCCTGGGCCACTTGTCCCGCTCGATGGACAGGGGCGGCGAGTACTGCTTGGCCCGCTCCACGCCCCGCTCGTTCAGCGCCAGGGCGGTGTAGGTGACGCCGGCCCTGGGAGTAAACCGGGACACGATCTCGTCGATGCGGGCCATCTGGGGCGTCCACTTGGGACTGACGAAGGAGCCCACGACAATCTGTTTCAGCCCCGTCTCGGAGAGGGCGTCCAGCAGGCGCACTTTGTCGTCCACCGAGATGTTGGCGTCCTCGATCTGCATGCCCTCTCGCATGCCCTCTTCTTTGTAGATGACCTTCGGCCAGTTTCCGATCATGCGCCTTACCTCCTGCCATAGGGCCTGCCGTAGGGGCTGCCATAGGGCCTGCCGTAGGGGCTGACGTAGCGGCGCCTGACTTGGCATCCGCCGGGCCTGCCCGCTCCCACGGGCCGCTATAGAGCGGATTGTAATTCTGCCTATCTGGGGTGTCAAGGACGGCGTCGTTGGAGGGGCCCTTTCCGTGGTAGAATTGAGTGGCCACACTGAACGAAGGGGTGCTCGGTACTCATGACCACGCCGGAAGTGGAGATGACCAGGGAGCTGCGCAACCTGCCCAGCGTCGAGAGCGTACTCTCCACCAGCCCCATCAGGACGTTGGCCCGGGAGTACCGGCGCGACTGGGTGGCCGACCTGGTGCGGGACCAGATCGACGCGGCCCGGGGGGCCGTCCGCAACGGGAGCCCCGCTCCCACCGCCGAGGAGATGGCCCAAACGGTGGCCGAGCACATCGACGACCTCGGGAGGGTCGGTCCCCGCCCCGTCATAAACGCCACGGGCGTGCTCATCCACACCAACCTGGGCCGCACTCCATTGAGCATGGAGGCCATGGAGGCGATGATCCAGGCGGCCGAGGGATACACCAACCTGGAGCTGGACCTGTACGACGGCAAGCGGGGCTCCCGCCAGGCCCACATACAGGCCCTCCTGCGGCAGCTTACCGGCGCCGAGGCAGCCCTGGCGGTGGGGAACAACGCGTCGGCCGTCCTCCTGGGCCTGTCGGCCCTCGCCGGCGGCAGAGAGGTCATCGTGTCCCGCGGCGAAGAGGTGGAGATAGGCGGGGGGTTCCGGATTCCCGACGTGCTCCGCCAGAGCGGCGCGTCCTTGGTCGAGGTGGGCACCACCAACCGCACCTACGCCTCGGACTACGAGGCCGCCATCACCGAGAACACGGCGGCCCTGCTTAAGGTGCACTCCAGCAACTTCCGCATCGACGGCTTCACCCACGCCGCCAGCGAGGAGGAGCTGGTGGCCATCGGGGACCGCCACGGCATCCCCGTTCTCCACGACGTGGGAAGCGGGTGCCTCGTCAACACCCAGGACTTCGGCCTGGCCCCCGAGCCCAGGCCCCAGGACAGCGTGGCCGCGGGGGTGGGGGTCACCTTCTTCTCCGGCGACAAGCTGCTGGGGGGCCCGCAGTCGGGGATGGCCGTGGGAAAGAAGGACCTGATACGGGCCCTGGAGAGGCATCCCCTGGCCAGGGCGGTGCGCATCGACAAGGTGAGCCTGGCCGCGCTGGCGGCCACCCTCCTGCACTACGTCAAGGGAGAGGCGGAGACCAAGATACCCCTCTGGCGCATGATCGGCACCTCCTCCCCGGAGCTGGAGAACCGCTCGTATCACTGGCAGACGGCGCTGGGAGAGGGGGTCCTGGTGTTGCGGGGCCGCTCCACCATCGGCGGGGGCAGCCTCCCCGGGGAGACGCTGGAGACGTGGCTGCTGGCCCTGGAGTGCGAAGCGGTCCCGGGCGGCCCCAACGAGGTGCTCAGGCGGCTCCGGGAGTCCTCCACCCCGGTCATAGCCCGCATAGAGGATGGTCGCGTGGTCATAGACCCCAGGTCGGTCTTTCTGGAAGAGGAGGACGCCCTGCTGCGGGCCATCCGCGAAGCCCTGGAGCCGGGCGGCTAGATGCCCGGTGGCCCGTAATTCGGTAAGCTAGGTACTTGGTGAATTAGGTAAAGGAAAAGATGCCCAACTTCGTCCTTGTGCATGGGGCCTGGCAGGGCTCCTGGTTGTGGAGCCGGGTAGCCGGAGAGCTCCAGTCGGCCGGCGAGTCCCGGAGCGTGGGCCAGGTCGTCGCCGTGGACCTGCCCGGACACGGGTCGCGGGCCTCCGAGGACCTGCGCCGCATCACCACCGAGCACTACGTCCAGGCGGTTACGACCCCCGTTCAGGTCGGCCGCCTGGAGGACGTGGTCCTGGTGGCCCACGGCTTCTCCGCCGCGTTCATTCCCCAGGTTGCCTCGGAGCTGGACGGGCTGGTCAACCGGGTGGTGCTCATCGGCGGCGAGCTCCCGGATGACGGCCGCTCCGTCTACGACGGACTCTCGCCGTGGCAGAAGCTGATGACCAGGGTGTTCAAGGCCGGGGAGAAGGGCATACTCTATCCGGAGCCCATCTTCAAGGGCATCCTGTGCAACGGCCTCGACCGGGACTCCACCCGGCTTGTGCTGGACGGCCTGGTGCCCGAGCCCCTGGCTCCCTGGCGGACGCCCGTGGCGCGTCTCGGGTTCGAGACCAGGGTACCCACCTCCTACGCCGTCCTCAAACGGGACAAGGCCGTAAGGTCGGGGCTCCAGAGGCGCTACGCAGCTTCTCTACAAGGCGCGGCGGTTACAGAGATGGACGCGGGCCACAACGCACCCCTCAGCCACCCCTCCCAGGTTGCCGAGCTGCTGCTGGGCGGCTAGCCCAGTGAGCCTCAACATCAAGAACGACGCCACGTGCCGGCTGGCCGGAGAGTTGGCGCGGCTTACCGGAGACACCATGACCAGGGCAATCACGGTCGCCCGTGACCCCCGACCACGCGCAGACCGAACTCCGGGCCTGGCGGCGATTCGGCAAGGGCAACCATCCGGCAGGGCTGGACTTGGGCGGCTGCTTTGCCTACGCTCTGGCGGAAGCCACCGGGGAGCCTCTCCTGTTCAAGGGCCGGGACTTCGCACTTGCCGACGTCAAGGCAGCTCGGTCTTGCTCGGCCGCGGCTCTTAGGCGTCACCGGCGGCGGCCTTCTTGCGCGACGACTGGCTGTGCCGCCGGGCCGTGGAGCAGCCCCTGCTACACGTCACCGAACGGGAGTACCTGCTGAGGGGGATGGGAGAGCCGCACACCTGGCACTTGGGCGCCTTGATGCCCCGCAAACTCGACACCTTCCAATAGAGCCGGCCCCGCTTGTTGGCCACCGGCTCTATGCCGAACTTGGTCATCAGCCTCTGGAACGAGCCCGGACGCATCTCCGCCGACAGCCCCAGCAGGATCGACGCCTGCCTGGTGACCACCTGGCCCGGTGGTCGGGGACCGGCCCCGGCGGCCCGGGCCTTCGCCAGGATCTGACGGACTCGCTCCTTGGTCACGCCCACCCGCTCGGCTATCTCCCAGAGGAGCAACCCGTCGTCCCTGAGCCGGACTATCCGGGCCGCGCGCTCCCCCAGACGGGACCTGGCGTCTTCCCTTGTCCGTCGATTCGCCAACCAACGCCCCCACACCGTGGGCCCCGTGGCCGGTCTTCCCCGGCAGCCGGTGGCCGACGCGCCGGCCGGTCGCGCCGGGCGCCTGACTACCCGACTCGTTCACTCATCGCCGATTCCAGGTCCTTGGCGGCGTGGGCAACGATCTCCGCCACCGTCTTAGTGCTCATCCCCCCCTCGTTGACCACCATGTGGTACAGGTCGGGGTCGTCGGGGAAGACGCCGAAGAACTTCTTGAAGTACTCCTCCCGCGCCTTCTCCATGGACTCCACGTAGGCCGCGGCTTCCTCTCTGCCCAGGTGCTCCCGCTCCATGATCGTGTCGATGCGGCGGTCCAAGGGCGCCAGCAGCGCCACGTGAAGGACCGCGGGCATCTCCTTGAGGATCATGTTGGAGCCCCGGCCGCTGATCACCACGTTTCCCGACTCGGCCAGGTCCTTCATCACGGCGCTGGTGGCTTCGATGTAGTGCTCGTCGTTCAGCCGTTGGGCCGCCGTCCTGGGCTCGTGGGCCAGGTCGGTATACTCCTCCGCGGGGAGGTACTCCATCCCGGGGCTGAAGTAGGGCTCGCCCCCAGCGCCGGACATGGCCGAGCGCTCCAGCATCGTTTGAAGGAAGTAGGCCAGCCGGTCCCTGAATGGGATGAGCCGCTGCTCCTTCATCTCCAGCACCTGGACCGTCGTCCCCACCCGTTTCGCGGCCTCCGACAGCAGGATGCGGTCGACGTAGTCGGCCTCCAGCAGCGCGGCCACCTGGAGGCCGACCTCCGGGGTCCCGACACCTGTCGCGCCGTTGATGGTTACTACGGCCATGTCCAACCCTTCCCGGTCCGGGACGGTGCCGTACGGGCCGCCGCCCGTGACAACCGTCCCTATTAAGTCAAGGGCAGTTTAAGTTGGCCGCAACTATGATGTCAACATTGTGCTTTTGGACACAAGCCCCCACCGAGCAGCGGCCGGCCGCGGCGTTTGACCCCATATCCGCCCCTCGCATATAATATTGCCCGTCCAGCCAGGCCCGAGTCCCCGGCCGGAGCTCGGGCATCGGAGGTGTCGCCATCGAACGGATAGCAGTTCTCCACCCCACTTCCATAATCGACGAGCTGAAGCGCAACAGCTTCACCCACGTGGTCTGGCTCCCGGACAGCGAGACCAACTTCATGTACCACCAGCTCACCGCCGACCCCGAGGTGACCCTCGTCCCAGTGTGCCGTGAAGGGGAGACGATGGCCATCGCGGCGGGCCTGTGGGTCGGGGGCAAGAAGCCCGTCGTCCTCATCCAGAACACGGGCATCTTCGAGTCCGGCGATTCCATTCGAGGGCTGGGCCTCGACGTGAGCCAGCCCCTGGTCATGCTGGTCGGCTACCGGGGTTGGGACAAGCACGGCATCACCACCGACTCCGCCGCCCGGTTCATCGAGCACATACTCCACGCCTGGGGCATCAACTACTACCTGGTGGAGACCGACGACCAGGCCTCCCGCATATCCTTGGCCGCCGAGGAGGCCTACCGCACCTCCAGGCCCGTGGCCGTGCTCATCGGCACCGAGTACGGGGCCTAGCCACCGGGCGCGGCCAACGTCCGGGGAACGTCTTCTTGAGGAGGGCCCACCCATGATCACCAACGTCGACGCCGTCCGCATTATCGACGAGCACCGGGGCGACGCCGTGATAGTCACGACAATGGGCGCCGGAAACCAGGGCTTCGGCCTGCCCAGCGTCACCCACCGCGAGGAGCTGGACCTGCCCGTGGCGGGGGCCATGGGCAAGGCCTCCTCCGTGGGCCTGGGCCTCGCCCTGGCGGCGCCGTGCCGGAAGGTGCTGGTGCTGGACGGCGACGGGAGCCTGGTCATGAACCTGGGCACCCTCACCACCATCAGCAACATGGCGCCGGAGAACCTGTACCACTTCGTGTTCGAGAACGGGGTCTACGCCGTCACCGGGGGCCAGCCCATTCCGGGCGAGGGCAAGCTCAGCTTCGGGGGCATGGCCAGGGAGGCCGGCTACGCCTCGGCCCACGAGTTCGACGATACCGAGGAGTTGGCGACCAACATCGCCAGCGTCCTGAACGAGAAGGGGCCGGTGCTGGTATGTCTCAGAACCGTCCCGGAGATCGAGAACACCCCGGTCCAGTTCCGGGAGAAGACCCGCCGGGGCACTCCGAGGGCCATCCAAGAGGTCTCCAGGGCCATCGAGGGCTGATCTCGTGGCTGGCGCGCGGCCCCGCGGGACGGGTGGGGGGCCTGGCCGTCTTCGCCGGGGGGTTCTGGGCCCTGTTCAAGGGATTCCTGGACCCCAACGTTCCCGTAGGCATACTGGGCGGCGTGATGATCCCCCTGGGACTCTGGATCGTGGCCCAGTCCCACCGGGGACCTCCGGCCCCCCGTTGAGGTTCCCGTTTAATCCCAAGGAGGCGGCTTGATTCCCTCCCTGGAAGCCATGAAGGCCATCGACCGCTGGCGCAGCGAAGAGGTGATGGTGTCGGCCACCACCGCCCTGCGGGAGTGGAGCTCCGTGTCCCGCCGCAGAGACCTGGACCTGGACCTGTCCGACTGCATGGACAAGGCCGCGTCCCTGGGCCTGGGCGTCGCTCTGGCCCAGCCCAGAAAGGTCGTGGTCCTGGACTGCGACAGCGTGCTCCGCTCCAACCTGGCCGCCCTGGTTACCGTGGGGAACGTGGGCCCCGAAAACCTGGTCCACGTCCTCCTTGAGGACGCCTCCCACCTCTCCACCGACGGTATGCCCATCCCCGGCCTGGAGGGCATCGACTTCGTCGCCCACGCCAGGGAGAGCGGCTACCCCAGGACGTACCGGTTCGACGACCTGGAGGAGTTCGTGGTCAGCCTGGAGGAGGTCATGGCGGGCCCTGGGCCCACCTTTGTATCCCTCAAGGTGGTACACGACAGAGAGGTGCCGGACTACCCATCCAGCACCCTGGGCGACTCGGTCCGGACCGTAAGGGCGACCCTGGAGCGAGACGCCCAGGGGCCCCGTTAGCAAGGGAGGCAGGATGCGTCTGAAGGACAAGGTGGCAATCGTCACGGGAGGCGCGTCGGGCATCGGCCGCGCCTCGGCGGTGAGGTTCGCCGAAGAGGGCTCGAAAGTAGTCGTAGCGGACCTGCAGCAGGACGGGATCGACGAAACGGTGGACGCCATCCGGTCGGCGGGAGGAACGGCCACGGGGGTCCATGCCGACGTGACCAGCGCCTCGGACGTCAAGGCCGTCGTCAAGACCGCCGTGGACACCTACGGCCGCCTGGACATCATGTTCAACAACGCCGGCATCGGAATCCCCGGCACCATCCTGGACCTGGACGAAGGGGACTTCGACCGGCTCTTCGCCGTCAACGTCAAGGGCGTGTTCCTGGGCTGCAAGGAGGCCGTCCCGGTGATGAAGGCCCAGGGCGGGGGAGTCATCCTGAACACCGCCTCCCAGCTCGGGGTCGTGGGCATTGCGGGAAACGTCGTGTACCCGGCCACCAAGGGCGCCGTCGTCCAAATGACCCGGTGCCTGGCCATCGACCACGCCGCCGACGGTATCCGCGTCAACAGCCTCTGCCCCGGTCCCATCGACACCCCTCTGACGCGGCGTAACCGGCAGGCCTCGGGGGACCCGGAAGCCGCCCTCCGGTCCCGGCTCACCCAGATACCCCTGGGACGCATTGGGGAGGCCGTGGAGATGGCCAACGTGGCCGTGTTCCTCTGCTCCGACGAGGCGTCCTTCGTCACCGGCGCGGCCATCCTGGCCGACGGGGGATGGGTCGCCCGCTAGACAAACCCAATAAGGGAGGCCCCCCATGACTACCCGCCTCCGGCTTCAGACCGGCGACCTGGTGTTCATCGCGGCCTGGGAGGAGAAAGCGCCCAGGAGCTGCGCCGCCATACGGGCCCTCCTGCCCATCACCTTCGACCTGGTGCAGGCGCGCTGGAGCGGCGAGGCGGCATGGGTCGACGTGGACCACCTGCCCATCGACGTCCCCCAGGAGAACCACACGGCCTACCCCTCCCGCGGAGACCTGCTCCTGTACCCCGGCGGCATCAGCGTCAAGGAGATCCTCTTCCCCTACGGGCCCACCCGGTTCGGCAGCAAGATGGGCACCCTGGCGGGCAACCACTTCGCCACCGTGGTCGATGGCAGGGAGCACCTGGAGGAGATGGGCCGCAGGGTCTCCTGGCAGGGCGCCCAGAAGCTGGAGCTCACCGAAATTAGCCTCTAGGGAGTAGCCGGCCGAGGCCCCGTTGGTGCGTGGGGATATCTCCCGCGTGGTAAAATGTCGCCGTCATGGCTACCGCCCATCCATCCCCAGGACGTCGGCCCGTAACGACGCCCTAGCTGAGCGTGTCAGCGTCGACGACCACGTCACCCAATCGCTCCGCGCTTCGGCGAGAACCGCTCGCGCGTCCACCTTTGGCGTGGCACTTTATCCTCCTTCACAGTGCTGTTGTACTGGGACTATACTGGAAGCCTGAGTTGACGGAGCTTGGCCTATACAGGCCAAAGAGCTGGGTGCAATATGGTAATCACCAACAGAGTGCGGGCGATATTTGCCGACGCCTGGACCGTCTACAACGGCGCCCTCGAACGGCTGGAGCAAGGGGACATACGGGACGCCGCCGAGAAGGCCTGGTGTGCTACCAAACGCGCTACCGACGCGCTGATCGTGGCGCATACCGGAGAGGAACCGGAGAAAGCCCCGATTACGTCCAGGGAGCTCCGCCGTTTGGCTTTGGGAGACGCACGGCTGGACAGTCTCGTGGCCTGGTACTGCGCCAACAGGGACATGCTGCACGGCGATTGCTTCTATCTGGGATTGTGCGAACCCACCGAGGATACGGACCGCCGTATAAGGGAGACTGCTCTCTATATCCAGCAGACCGAGTCCCTGGCCGAGTAGACCCTGGGCCCATGGAATATCGTGGAATACCCCGTCGGAATACCATCGAGGAGGACCTGACATGGCCCGAATCGGGGTCCGCCTGGAGTCGGGCCCGCATCTGACCCCCGGCCAGCTCATAGAGCTGGCGAAGCTGGTCGAGGACCGCGGCTTCGAGAGCGTGTGGCTCCCCGAGGGCGCGGGCAGCGAAGCCCTGACCCACCTGGCGGCCTTCGCCTGCAACACCAGCCGCGTCACCCTGGCTACGGGCATTCTCCCCATCTACCACCGGACTCCCACGCTGCTGGCCATGGGCGCAGGCTCGGTGGACGCCATCTCCGGGGGACGGTTCACCCTGGGCCTGGGCGTGGGGCACCGGGACCCCGTCGAGGGAGGCCACGGCATCCCCTTCGACCGTCCCATGACCCGCATGCGCGAGACGGTGCACATCGTCCGCGGTCTCCTAACCGGAGAGCCGGTCACCTATGAGGGGAAAGTGTACAGGCCCCGGGGAAGCAAGCTGGGATTCGCCCCCCTCCGGCCCGATCTGCCCATATACCTGGCGGCACTCAGGCCCCGGATGGTCGAGATGGCGGGAGAGATCGCCGACGGCGTCCTGCTCAACTGGGCCACGCCGGAGTACCTGGAGCAGGCCGTGGGGCATTTGCGCCGGGGCGCCGAGAAGGCTGGCCGCGACCCCTCTGCCGTCGACGTCGCCTGCTACGTGAGGACCGCCGTGGTGGACGACGTGGAGGCGGCCAAGCCGTGGCTCAGGCGCCGCATCGCCTACTACTTCACCATGGACTACTACGTCCGCTACTTCGAGCAGCGGGGCTTCGCCGGCGAGGCCGCCATCATCTCCGCCGCCCTGGCCCGGGGCGACCCGGAGGGCGCGGCGGACGTCGTGACCGACGCCATGCTGGAGGAGCTGGCGGTGGTGGGCTCGGCCGAGGAGTGCAGGAGGAGGGTCGACGCCCTCCGCGCCACGGGCCTGCGGATGCCCGTGGTGGCCCCCTTCGTGCAGGGGGACAACGCCATGGAGACCTTCCGCGCCGTCATCGACGCCTTCGCCCAGTAGCCCGGCGCCGGACACCGGCCCCGACGGCGCCGATACCGTCCACGGGTCTCCGTGGACCCCGAGAGGAGGCCTTCCCATGTTCCTGATGAGGTTCACCGAGCGCGCCTACGTCCACTACACCGAGGACGACGTGAGGAGAAGCCCCAACCAGGCGGTGCGCCTCACCTTCTCCAACTCACACTTCGACCCCGAGAGGGGCGCCGACCTGTACAACGAGTACCTGGACGAGTACGAGTACTGCGAGGAGGCTGGCTTCGACGGGCTGATGCTCAACGAGCACCACAACACGCCCACCTGCCTCGGCGCCGCCATGAACCTGGAGGCGGCGATCCTCGCCCGGGCCACCAGGAAGCCCAAGATCGTGCTGCTGGGAAACCCCCTGCCCATCTTCGACAACCCCATACGCCTGGCCGAAGAGCTGGCCGAGATCGACATGATCTCCCGGGGCCGCCTGGTCTCGGGCTTCGTGCGGGGCACCGGCGTGGAGACCCTGGCCACCAACACCAACCCCGTCTACAACCGGGAGCGGTTCGAGGAGGCCCACGACCTGATCATCAAGACCTGGACCACCCCCGGCCCCTTCCGCTGGGAGGGAAACCACTACCACTTTCGCGTGGTGAACCCCTTCGAGCTGCCCCTCCAGAAGCCCCACCCGCCCATCTGGGTACCCGGCCAGGGCAGCCCGGAGACGCTGATATGGTGCGCCGAGCACCACTACCCCTACGTGTTCCTGGAGACCGACGGCGAGGCCACCCGGGGGATGAAGGAGATATACGCCGAAACCGCCCGGCAGCACGGGTACGAGGCCGGTCCCCAGCACTTCGGATACCTGCTGCGCATCCACGTCCAGGACACCGACGAGAAGGCCCGGGAGGTGGGCAAGGGCTTCCTGGTGGGCAACGTGGGCGTGGGCAGGATACCCATGCCCCGCCTCTACATGGCCCCCGTGGGCTACAGCAGCCGCGACCCCCGTTACTTCGAGCTGATGAAGCGGGTATCCCAGGACCCCTTCCGCAGGGGAGGGGGACTGGACGCGGCGGGCTACGACGAGATCCTGGCGTCCCGCAGGATGATCATCGGCAGCCCCGACACGGTCATCGCACAGCTCCGGGAGGTCCTGGCCGGCGTGCGGCCCGGCATCCTGGGCGTCTGGACCAACGACGGCTCCATCAGCCACAAGGACACCATGCGATGCTTGGAGCTGATGGGCCAGGAGGTGCTGCCCGCCCTCAGGGAGATCGGGGACGAGCTGGAGCTGCCGGGCCCCTTCGAGAAGGCCCCCTAGTCCGCACCGGCGGCCCTTCCCTACACCGCCGTCCGGTCCACCCTCACGGCCCTCTTCGTGGTGGCCGACTCGATCATGGCGGTGGTCGCCTCCACCACCCTCAGGCCGTCCACTCCCGAGGAGCAGGGCTCGGTATCCTCGCGTATCGCCCTGTTGAACGCCTCGACCTCACCTATGGTCGTTCCCATCTCCCGGTGCTCGTACTCTTCGGTGCTGTTGACCGTCTCGCTCACCACCTCGAGCCTGCCCTGGATGTGCTGTCCCGTGGTGCCCTCCATGACTATCCTGCCGTCGCTTCCGTACACGACGACTCCGGCTTTCAGGTCGGGAGTCCTGCGGCCGCAGACGATCATCCCGATGGGCCCGCCCTCGAAGCGGAGCAGCAGCGTCGCCAGGGCCTCCAGCGGCTGCTCTTGGGTGTGGCCGTCGGTCATGGCGGTCACCTCCACCACCTCCTGGTCCAGGACGAACCGCAGGGCGTTCACCCCGTGCACTCCCAGGGCCATCATGGCCGAGGCCCCGCCGACCATCTCGGGGGTGCGCCACCAGTCGTTGAGCCCCCCGCTGCGGGCCGGAGGCGCCACCGCCCCCCGGACCCCGCCGCCGTACTGGGCCTGCACCAGGGTGGCGGCGCCCACCACGCCGTCCGCGACCAGCTTCCTGGCCTTCTTCATGGCAGGGTGGTGGACCGACTCGAATCCCAGGCCCAGCTTCACGCCCTTGGCGCGACAGACCCGTATCATGTCGGCGGCGTCCTGCGCCGTCAGGGCCATGGGCTTCTCGCACAGCACGTGCTTCCCCGCCCGGGCGGCCGTCTTGGTGTAGGGAGCGTGAAGGTGGTTGGGAGACGCGATGAAGACCACGTCCACACGCGGGTCCTTGACCAGCTCCTCCAGCGAATCGTAGGCCGCGGGGGCCCCGTGGCGCTGGGCGAACGCCTCGGCCCGGCCCATGTCCCGGCTGCACACGGCCACCAGGTCCGCGTCCTCGGCCGACCGGATGCTGGGAGCGAAGGTGTATTCGGGGTAGTGCCCCGGACTGACGATGGCCCATCCTAGTGCCAAGGGGTCACCTCCATACAGGCTAGGCGGATAGAAGCTCGACGGAGCCGTGGTCGGCTATCGCCGCGCTGAACCGCTCCATGGTGTTGTGCAGGTACCGTGTAGCCCGCTCGTTGCCGAAGTCGCAGTAACCACCCACCACTATCCAGAAGAGCAGCAGGTCGAGCATCGAGAACCTGTAGTCCAACAGGCACTGTTCATAGGAGTAGCCCCGGACCCCGTTCTCGATGAGGGCCGAGTGGTAGAGCCGCAGGAGGCCCGTCTCCTCCTCCCTGCGCACCTCCGGCGGGAACGCCTCGGCTATGAACGTCGCCAGGTCGTACGTCCCCCTGCCCCGGGTGCAAAACTCCCAGTCGAACACGATGACCGTGGGACGGCCGTCACGGGAGCCGAACAGCAGGTTGTCCAGGCGGTAGTCGCCATGGACTATCGTACGGGGATGGTCGCTGAGCCGGCCCCTGATCACCGGTATGTGGGGCTCCAGCCGCTCCGCGATTCCCGCCAGGTGGTCGGGCATCCCCCCGCCGGCCTTTTGGGCCAGCATGGACCACGCCTGCGAGTACGTCTCCTGGTACACGCCGGCGTCGGCGGTCTTCAGGGGCATCCAGTCCAGCCGGTCCAGGGCGGCCGCGTTCCACCACGGGGCCTGGAGCCCCGCCAGGAGGCCGACCACCAGCCGGGCTTCCGCGATGGAGCAGCCGGCCACGCTGTCCCCCAGGCGCGCCTGGGAGAGGTCCTCGATCAGCAGGATGGCGCGTCCCGTCCCCGGGTCCGTCGCGCTGTAGTAGCAGTCGGGCGTCTCGACGGCGACCCGGGAGGCCACCTCCTCGTAGAACCTGGTCTCACGCTGGTAGTCGCCCAGCAGGGTGGTTAGGGCCTTGATCTCCGGCGTAGAAGACGGCAGCTTGGCGATCATCGTTCGGGGCAGGCCCTCGTCGTGGCCGCCGCCGTCGTACTCCACGCTCAGGCGCGCCACCTGGCTCACGAACCCCTTCCCCTCGCCCACGGTCTCCGAGTGGCAGGAGGTCACGGAGACGGAGTTGGCGGGCCCCCTGGATCGCAGCGCCCGGGTCAACCATTCGGGCGTAATCTCGTCCACACCGGCGGGAATAGTCAACAGCGTCATCATGCGAACTATGTCACCAAATCCCCACGCCGTCAACGGCGGCGAAGGGAGGAGTGCCCGTCGGCTGAGGCCGGGACCGGGCAAAGCCCCCCGCCGGTGGTGCCCGCCCCGGTAACGGTGTACAATTGCCTCGCTTCCGGCGCCCCGGGACGGGGACCGATACCCCTCATACCGGCCTTCTCTCCAGGGAGAAGGGGCCTGAGATAACTCTGACAGGACGGTTGAAAATGGACTTCGGGATGCTCACCGACTTCCACGTCAGGCCCGGAGGCTCCCACGCCGAGGCCTTCGCGGAGTCGTTCAAGCAGGTGGAGGCCGCCGAGGCCATGGGCATGGACTCCGTCTGGCTGGGGGAGCACCACTTCACCCCCGACCGGTCCGTCCTCGCCTCGCCGCTGGTCATCGCCAGCGCCATCGCCGCCGCCACCAGCAGGGTGCGCATCGGCCTGGCCGTCCAGGTCCTGCCCCTGGGCAATCCCCTGCGCCTGGCCGAGGAGGCGGCGACGGTGGACCAGATAAGCAAGGGGCGGCTGGACTTCGGCGTCGGCCGCAGCGGACTCACCCGCTACTACCAGGGGTACAACATACCCTACGGGGAGAGCCGGGAGCGCTTCTTCGAGTCCCTGGACGTCATCATGAAGGCCTGGACCCGGGACCGCTTCTCCCACGAGGGCAAGTACTACAGCTTCCATGAGGTGGCCCTGGTGCCCAGACCCTACCAGAGCCCCCACCCCCCCATCCGGGTGGCGGTGGCCAGCTCCGCGACCTTCTCCCTCATGGGAAAACAGGGGTTCCCCATCTTCTGCACCACCACCGCCGGCATCGACGAGCTGGAGACCCGTTTCGGGGAGTACCGCAAGGCCTACCAGGAGGCGGGACATCCGGGAGAGGGCAACACCACCCTGCGCATGCCCGTGCACGTGGCCGAGACCGACCAAGGGGCCCGGTCCGAGGCCCGGGAGAGCATCATGTTCGGCGTCCGGAGGGCCGCCACGGACCTGGCCGCGGTGGCGGCCAGCGAGGAGCTTGCGGAAAGGATGAGGCGCACCGCCGAGACCCCCTACGAGCAGATAGTGGAGCAGACGGCCGTCTGCGGGTCTCCCGAGTACGTCGTCCAGCGCGTGCAAGAGTACCAGCGGCGGCTGGGCATAACCGGGGTCGTCATGGAGACCAACTACGGCGGCCTCATCCCCTACGACCGGGTGGTCAACTCCATCAGGCTCCTGGCCAGGGAAGTGATGCCCAACTTCGAGTAGGACGGCGCATGTTGCGGACCCGGGAGGGGTGGGCCCTGGAGGGATGAAAAGGAAGCAGCCCATGCACTTCGGCACTTTCGCAGAGTTCAATACCCGCGTGGGCAAGACCCAGGCGCAGACCCTCCGGGAGTCCCTGCGAGAGGTCCTGCAGGCGGAGGCCTCGGGCATGGACTCCGTGTGGCTGGCCGAGGACCACTTCAGCCCCGAGAACACCATCATGGGGTCTCCGTTCACCATCGCCGGCGCCGTCGCGGCCCTCACCAGCCGGGTGAGGATAGGCATGGGGGTCGTGCTGCTGCCCCTCCACAATCCCATCCGCGTGGCCGAGGAGGCCGCCACCGTGGACCTCCTCAGCGACGGCCGGCTGGACTTCGGCGTGGGCCGCAGCCCCGTGCTGGTCAACTACAAGGGGTTCAACATACCCTACGACGAGGCCAGGGACCGTCTCTCCGAGGGGCTGGAGGTGGTCAAGAAGGCCTGGACGCAGGAGACCTTCTCCCACCGGGGGGAATACTGGTCCTTCCAGGACGTGAGGCTGGTGCCCAGGCCCTATCAGAGCCCCCACCCGCCCATCTGGTTCGCGGCAAGCAGCGAGGAGTCCTTCGTACAGGCCGGAGAGATGGGCCTATCCATACTGGTCCCTTCGGTGACGGGCTTTCCCAAGCTGGTGGAACGTGTGGCAGTGTACCGTCGGGTGCGGCGGGAGGCGGGCTTCCCGGGGCCGGGCGAGGTGATGCTCCGGATCCCCGCATACGCGGCCGAGACCATGGCAAAGGCCAGGTCCGAGCCCGAGCCCAGCACCATGCACAAGGTGGAGCTCCGGGCGAAGATCCTCCTCCCCAACATCGTCAGCGAGGACGTGGCCCGGGAGTTCCAAAAGGCCTCACAGGTCTCCTACGACGACATACTGCGGGACAGCGTCATGTACGGCACACCCGAGGCCATCGTCGACCGCATCCAAGGGTACCGGGAGATGCTGGGGCTGTCCGGGGTGATCCTGGAGACGAACCTGGGAGGCCAGGTCCCCATAGACCTGGTCGAGAACTCCATCCGCCTCCTGGCCGCCAGGGTGATGCCCGCCTTCAAGTAGGGCTACTCCCTGGGGCTATTCCCTGGGGCTACTCCCTGGGGCTACTCCCTGGGGCTACTCCCTGGGGCTATTCCCGGGGGCTATTCCCTGGGGCTACTCCCAAGACGCGCTACTCCCAAGACGCGCTACTCCAGGACCCCGTCGTCCTTCAGCGAGCGGTACTCCTCGTGCGAGAGCCCCATCATCTCCGTCAGCACGTGCTCCGTGTGCTCTCCCAGGAGGGGCGCCGGCCGGTCCAGCTTGCCCGGGGTCCGGGACAGGTGCGCCTCGGTCTGGTCGGTGGCGTAGGGGCCTATCTCCGGGTGGTCCAGGCGCCTGAAGTGTCCCCGGTATCGTAGCTGAGGGTCCTCGAACAGGTCCCGCGGGTCGCTCACCACGCCCGAGGGCACCCCCGCCCCCTGGAGCGCCTCCATCAGCCCCCGACGGTCCCAGCCGCCGGTGCACTCTCCGATGGCGCGGTCCAGGTCGTCCTCGTAGGACTTCCTGCTCAGGAGGGACGCGAACCGTTCCCCGGATATCTCGCCGCGCCCCGAGGGGTCCAGGACACTCCGCAGCCCCTCCCACTCCTCGTCGTTGCGGCACGCGATGGCGATCCACCGGTCTTCGCCCTGGCACGGGTACGCCCCGTGGGGGGCCAGCGCCGGGTGGCGGTTCCCCCTCAGGCCCTGCTCCCGGCCGTTGACCGCCCGGTCCAGCATGGTCGGGGCCGAGAAGTGTATGGACGTCTCCAGTTGGGACATATCCAGGTGGAGGCCCTTGCCCGTGCGGCGGCGGTAGTCCACCGCCGCCAGTATGGACGCTACGGCGAACCGCGGGACGATGAAGTCGGTGTAGGCGCCGTAGGGGTTCACCGGCTCCCTGTCGGGCCAGCCCGTGATGCCCGTCAGGCCCACCAGGGAGGAGAGGACCGGCCCGAACCCCGGCTGCCTCTCCAGGGGCCCTCCCCGGCCCATCATGGAGGCGCTGAACATGATGACGCCTGGGTTCACCGCCGCCAGCTCCTCGTAGCCCACCCCCCAGCCCTCCATGGTCCCGGGGGTGAAGTTCTCCGTCACCACGTCCGCCCACCGGGCCATCCTCAGCACCAGCTCCCTGGCCCTTGGATGGCGCATGGATATGGCCACGCCGTACTTGTTGGAGTTCATGTTGGCGAAGTAGCCGCTGCGGTTGATCCCCGACACCCCGTCCTTGAAAGGGGCCGCCATCCGCAGCACCTCCGGCCGGCCGCCGGACTCCACCCGGACCACCGTGGCGCCGTACTCCGCCAGGTACCTGGTGGTCATGGGTCCCACGGCGACCCAGCAGAAGTCCAACACCTTGAGGCCGTCCAGAGCCGGCGGCATCAGATGACGCCCCCTTCCCTGAGCACGGCCATCTCCTCGAGCGCCAGCCCCAGCTCCCCTACGTACACCTCGTGGTTGTGCTCCCCCACCAGGGGAGGCCGCCGCCGTGGTCCCGTGGCGACGCCCTCGGCCTTGACGAACCCGCCGGGATGAGTCACCCAGCGGCCCAGCTCCGGGTGGTCCATCTCGACGAAGTAGTCCCTGGCCTCGAGCTGGGGGTGCTCCAGCAGGTCCCCGTAGGTCGCCACCGGGAAGAGCAGGATGCGCCGCTCCACGCTGCCCGTGGTCAGCTCCTCCCGAGTGTGTCGCCGGAAGAAGTCGCCCAACGGCCCCGCCGCCCTGTCCATAAGCTCTTCGGTCACCTGGCCGTAGCCGAGCTCCTCCCAGGGGACGCCTTCCAGGTCGGGGGCTCCCGAGCCCTCTTCCCGCATCCATTGGAGCAGGTTGCGGGTGCTCCAGGCCACGCTGCCCCCCTGGAGCATGTAGTTGATGTGCCCGTCCTTGCAGGGCCAGTTGACCCGAACCCTGGTGTCCTCCGAGGTCTGCCGGTATACGCCCATGCGCTGGATGACGAGGCCCTCCATGTCCCAGCTCTGGGGCGCGTGGGCCAGCGCCTTGGCCACGGCCTGCTGGCAGGAGACGTCGACGTGCTGGCCCTGGCCCGTCAGGGCCCTGTGGGTGTGGGCGACCAGGGCGCCCATGGCCCCCGCGGCGGCGCCGTGGCGGCGGGCCTGGGGACAGCCGACCGTCAGGGGAGGCCGGTCGGCGTCCCCGGTGAGGTGCATGAACCCGCCCAGGGCCATGTCCACAATGTCCGTGGCCTTGTAGCCGGAGTAGGGGCCCTCCTGGCCGAAGTCGGTGACGGACACCATTACCAGAGACGGGTTCACCCTCTCCAGGTCGGGGTGGGCCAGACCCAGCTCGGCCATGTGGCCGGGGCAGAAGGACTCTATCAGGAAATCGGCGCTCTCGACGAGGCGCGTGAAGATGCCCCGTCCGTCGACGCTGTCCAGGTCGAGGGTGACGCTGCGCTTGCCGGCGCAGTAGGCCCACCACAGCAGGCTCCTGTCGGGATGGGGGACGTCGCCGTAGAAGGGGCCGGTCCGTCGGGACGCGCTGCCGCCGGGGGGCTCGACCTGAAGGACATCGGCGCCCAGGTCGGCCAGAATCTTGCCGCAGAGCAGCACGTCCCCGCCGGTCAGGTCCAGCACCCGGTAGGGGCCCAGGAGTAGCTGCGGGCTGCCGGACATCAGCTCTCGGCTACTGGCTGACCGCTACGCCACCAGCGTCTTGACGGCTTCACCTACGTCCTCGACCCGGGCTACGTCGGACCACGTCTCGATGGCCCGCTCGACGCCCTCGTCGGAGAGGGCCAGGCGGGCGCTCGCGCGAAACTTGTTGGTGATGCCCTCCATGCCCCAGGGGTTGCTCTGGTGCCCCAGGATCTCCTTTCGTGGCGTGGCGTGCTCCAGGACCCGGCCGTCCTTCAGCCGGACCCGCACCGGCGTCGCCCCCTTCACCTCCGAGGAGCCCTCGTCCCACCGGGACCGGACGTTCAGGTTCACCTTGGCCATGGTCTCCCGTATCCGCGGGTCCCGTATCTTCTCCGGCGTGAACGTGTCGATCCCCACCTCCCCGTCCACCAGGGCCGAGGCGGCGTTGTACAGGACGCTGAACTTGCCCTTCAACTCGTCCTCGGGCTCCCTGTACAGCATCACCACCGACAGGAAGGACTGGTCCACGTCCAGGCTCTCCACGTCCTTGTAGTCGAACCGGTGCTCCCGCATCAGGCCCAGGATGCTGTCCAGCATCCCGTGGTTGCCCCCGCAGGCGGGGTACTTCTTTATCATCAGGTCGCTCTGGGTATGAAAGGGGTCTCCCAGGGCCCGGGCGATCTCCTCCAGGTCGTAGGTGCCCTCCCCCAGGACCGTGTTGGCAAAGCCCACGGGGTGCTCCAGCACCTGCCGGCCCGACGTCAGGCCCATCCCGGCGAGCTGGGCGGCCATGACCCCGTCCCTGGCGGTGAGCCCGGCGTGCAGCGGCTTGGTCATGGTGCCGAAGTTGTGAATGAGCCCGCCGGCCATGGACCCCGCGATGCCCAGGGCCGTGGACGTCTGCCCCTCGTCGAACCTCAGGAGCTTGGCGCAGGCGGCGGCTGACGCCATCCGCCCCAGCACCGCCGTGCTGTGGAACCCCCGGGCCATCTGCTGGTACTTGGTGCCCTTGTCCAGGGCGATGCCGACCTCGCACCCGATGACGTAGGCCTCCAGCAGGTCCCGGCCCGACGCCCCCGTCTTCTCTCCCAGGGCCATCAGGGAGGGAAAGATGGCCACCGTCGGGTGGCCGAAGCCGCCGAAGTCGTCGTAGTCCAGGGCGTGGCCCATGGTCCCGTTGGCCAGGGCCGCGTTGGGCATGGAGGTCCTCAGGCCCGAGACCACGACGGTAGCCTGGGGAGCGCCCCCTTGCTCCACCACGTACTTCTTGATTATCTCCCCCACCGGCTGCACGGCCCCCGCCAGGGTCACGCCCAGGAGGTCGAAGCAAGACTCCCCGGCCACCCGGATGGCGTCGGGGGGAATGTCTTCGTAGGACGTGTTGACTATCCAGTCCGATACGGTTTCCGTCGCGCCCATCGTCTTTGGCCTCCTAGCTGGTCTGGCTATCGGCTACCCGGTCACCAGGGTCTTGACGGCGGGGGCCAGGTCCCTGACCTCGTCCACCTTGACCCAGGTCTGCAGGGCGGGCTCCACCATGGCTTCGGGCAGGGCCATGGCGGCGTTCTCCCGGAACTTGTCCAGGATAGCGTCGACGGGCCAGGGGTTCTGGGGCGCCCCGTATATCTGGCTCATGGGCGTCTGGTGCTCCAGCACCCGGCCGTCCTTCAGGCGTATCTTCACGGGGACCCCCGCCGAGTAGTCGTCCCGGCTCTCCTGCCACCTGGCGCGGACGTTGATGCGGACCTTGCCCATGGTGCGCTTGACCACCGGGTCCCTGACCTTCTCCTCGGTGAAGGTGTCGGTGCCGATCTTGCCGTCCACCAGGGCGGCGGCGGCGCAGAACAGGGCGCTGAACCGGGCCTCGTGCTCGTCCTCGGGCTCCAGGAAGAGCATGACGATGGACCCGTGCTGCTGGGTCATCTCCAGGCTCTCCACGTCCTCGTGGCCGAACCCGTGCTCCCCCATCAGGCCCAGGATGCTGTCCAGCATCCCGTGGTTGGTGCGGCAGCAGGGGAACCGACGGATGTACTTGGTGTGCTGTATCCGGATGGGGTGTCCCAGCGCCTCGGCCACGGGCGCCATGTCGGCGGTGCCCTCCGAGGGGCTGGCCCCGTACCAGCCGGCGGGGTGGTCGAACACGTGGTCCAGGCCAGTGAAGCCCTTCTCGACCATCAGCGCGGCCATGACTCCGTCCTTGGCGATGAGGCCCGCGTGCAGGGGCTTGGTCATGGTCCCCTGGTTGGATACCAGACCCCCCTCGGTGGAGGTGGCCAGGCCCATCGCCATGGCCGTCTTTTCGGCGTCCAGGCGCAGGAGCTTGGAGCAGGCCGCGGCCACGGATATGCGCCCGCCGCCGATGGCGTGGATGCCCCGGTTCTGGAGGTTGGTGTGGGTGACCGCCTCCAGGGCCACGGCCAGCTCGTTCCCCACCACGAAGGCCTCCAGCAGGTCGCGGCCCGTGGCGCCTATCCTCTCGCCCACGGCCAGCAGCGCCGGGGCCATGCCCACCATGATGGGCCCCGGGTCCAGGTCCATGGCGCAGCCGAAGGTGCCGTTGGCCAGGGCGGCGCTTCCCGCCGGGACCCTGATCCCCGGCCCCAGCACCGTACTCTCGGGAGTGCCCCCCTGGTCCTGGACGTATTCCGTGATTATCCTCCCAAGGGGCTGTACCGACCCCGACAGGGCCAGGCCGAGGCAGTCCAGGTACGCCTCCCTGGCGGCCTGGACCGACTCCGGGGGGATGTCCTCGTAGGAAGTGTCGACTATCCAGTTGGCGATCGTCTCGGTGGAGCCCATGACCCGTAACCTCCCTGGACTGCTCGCCACAATGCTCGAGAGAGCGAATCTTCGGGGCGGACCTGTGGGAGCGTCTCCATTATAACCGTAGCCGGAGGTTAGACAAGGGCCTGTTCCCTTCCCTCCCGGTTGCCGCGGGCGGCCCTCCTGTGGCATCCTTCACGGGAGCCGTCACCCCACCCCCGTCGTCCCGGCGAAGGCCGGGACTCAACCCCGGCGGATACCGCCCGATCCATATGCAAGGAGGTCGCCATGCTGGCGTTTCTGGGAGGCACGGGTCCCGAGGGCAGGGGGCTCGCCCTGAGGCTGGCCCTGGGCGGCGAAGACGTGGTCATCGGCTCCAGGGACGCCGCTCGTGCCGCCGAGGCCGCCGCCGGGCTCCTGGAGTTGGCGCCGGGCGCCTCCATCACCGGCCAGGTGAACGAGGCGGCGGCCCAACGGGCCGACACCGTGTTTATCGCGACTCCCTACGAGGGCCAGAGGCCCGTGCTGGAGCAGGCCGCCCAACACCTGGCCGGCAAGGTGGTGGTGAACGTGGTGGCCCCCATGTCCTTCAGCCGGGGCAGCGCCACCGCCATCGTGGTGGAGGCTGGGTCGGCCGCCATGGAGGCCCAGCTCATGCTGCCCGACTCCGCCGTCGTCGGCGCCTTCCAGAACATCAGCGCCGCGGACCTGATCGTGCCCGACCGGATCATGGAGGGGGACGTGGTGGTCTGCTCGGACCACCCGGACGCCAAGGAATCGGTGATGGGGATGGTGCGCAAGATAAGGGACCTGCGGCCCGTGGACGGCGGAGGCCTGGAGAACGCCCGCTACGTGGAGCACCTCACCGCCCTGTTGGTGAACATCAACCGTATCTACAAGGCCCACTCCACCATCAAGATCGTGGGCGTCTAGCGGCCAACCTCGCCAGGACCACGGACGCACGACCCTTCCCTGCCCGCCAAGCGGAACCATGCCCGTCATACCCGCGAAGGCGGGTATCCAAGCCCCGGGTCTTCAGGCACGAGCCCATCCAGTCAGCCGTCGTTATTGGCCCGCATCTGGAATTACGCAAGGGGCTCCGCAGCACGCGGCCGCGGAGCGCGGGGCGGGAGGCCGGGCACGAGAACTCCGGGGTGGGGCAATCCAGGCCAGCTTGAAATCCACGAGCCTCTGAGATTACAATAGCCATGAAAGCCAACTCGTCGAGGTGGTGCCGAGTGACCCAGGAAAAGACCGCGACCATCATCCTGTACACCCATCCGGACTGCAACTACTCCGACGCCCAGAGGGACGACTTCGTCAAGCAGGGAGTGGAGTTCCACGAGATCGACGTAAGCCGTCATCCCGAGGCTGTCCCCGAGCTGGAGCGGCTCACGGGCGGCGAGCGCATGACGCCCGTGGTGGTGGAGGGGGACAAGGTCACGGTGGGCTACCACGGCGTCGGTTGAAGCTTCTAGCCCCGGGGCCGTGTGCCCTGCTACAGTGAAGAGAAGAGGCGGGTAGCTCCGTTGACACTGCTCCCGCATGGGACTTAGAATCGATTACCGGGACCCCTCGGTCCCTCCGCAACCTCGGACCCGTGGTGTAGTGGCCTAACATACTGCCCTGTCAAGGCAGAGATCGCCGGTTCGAATCCGGTCGGGTCCGCCACTAAGAAGTCACAAGGGCCGCAAGAGATAGGCACTTATGAATCGGCTGCCAACGAGCCGCCCCGCCGCTCCCAGGCCCGCCTCGTCCCCGTCGACACGTCCTCGACCCCCCTTTAAGGCATTCGCCGCAACCCTTGAATGTTGCAAATTGCAACATTCGCCAGGGACAGAGAGTCGGTTTGCCGAGCGGGAGGCCGAGCGGAGCATGAGTAAGAAGGCCCCCTACCTGGCCATCTGGGGCCGGGCTAGGACGGAGAAGCTGGCTGAGGCCGGGGCGCCGGGAGCCCTTGAGGAACTGCTGAGCAATGACGACCCAGCGGGGGTGCGCTGATTGCGGGCGGCCCATCGAGTACCCGGGGATGGGCCGCCCGCCCGTGCGCTGCAAGCCCTGTGGCATCGCCCACCGGAGAAGCTACCGCCGGGAGCACAAGCGGCGGGCAAGAAGGTGTCTGAGGCGATGTCCGGCCCGTGCGCCACCCCCCAGCCGAGGTCGGACAGCCAGTCAAGGGCGACCTGCTCCACATCGGCTTCGGTGAGGGTGGTCATCGCAGTCCCTACGCCAGCATCAGGCGTTCGCCCTTCGGTTCAGGGATAGGGTCACCGAACTCCCGCGCCGTTTCGATCCACAGGTCTATGGCCTGCCCGATCTCCTCCAAGGCTGCCTGCTGGGTATCTCCGTGCGCCGCGCATCCCGGAAGTTCGGGAACTTCGGCCACGAATGCTCCGTCCTCGTTGCTCCAGTAGATGATGACCTCGTACTTGTGCATCGTCCTCCCCCTATAATCTGTTTCGCAGAACTGCCTGCCTGACCTGGCGCACCTGGTAAGGCTTGGCATGGCTTCCGTCGCGCTGGACAAGGTGCCCCTCCACCCCCACCTCCCCCGACACCAGCCGTTTGGGATAAGCGTCCTTCAAGACAATCACGTCAATCTGGTGGCTAGCAATACCAGTTGCGCCGAGGATTCGCCCTTTGGTGACAATTTGGTGAACAGGTGATAGCCAGTCCCTTAACAATTCTGCCCAGTTTTCCTCGCCTTGATCCCCCGCCGTCCCAGGGTCTTCACGGGATCGACTCTGAATACGTTCGTAATCGGCCATCATTTCGAAACTGTTTTGCCGAAAGAACTCAACCAAGTCATCGTTGTGCTTGTTTGTATCCATGTTATATGCGCTCCCAATGTAGCCATGAGCAGGACCATTCCTGCCGATGCTGTCTGAGTCAGTCATGTACTCCGACGACGGGTTCCCTTCTCAATGTTGTTCGTGTACCGGCATGATGGCGACATTGCCCCTAACATAGCACATAAGCACGGCCTCGCGGGCGTTGACGCCACCATTGGCAACGGCGCAAGGCGGGATTCCTGGTTCCATTGCTGGTGACACCGGAGTGATCCTTAGAGAACAGGGCCTCGTATCTATGGGATGGGAAGCCGGCTTAGCCTACAGGTCCAGAACCACGGTCAACGCAAAGGTTCTTGATTTCGTCAAGCCCGGCCCGCCACTAAGAACTCGCAAGGGCCGCAAGAGATGGGCACTTATGAATCGGCTGCCAACGAGCCGCCCCGCCGCTCCCAGGCCCGCCTCGTCCCCGTCGGCACGTCCTCGACCCCCCTTTAGGCATTCGCCCCAACCCCTTCGAATGTTGCAAATTGCATCATTCACCGGGGGCCTATAAGGGAAGTAGCTTTAGAGAGATATACATCGTCTCTGTAACCAAACTACTACATCTCTGTAACCAAACTACTAGCACCGGCGAACCACAGTCAGCGACCTGTGCCGGCGGGAGGGGATCAAGCCTCACTCCTACCACTCGTGGACCAAGGAGTTCATGGAGGCGGTCAAGGAGAGGCTTACCCGCGACAGCGTGCGGGATGCCACCCAGCAGGAGCTCCAGGCCCTCAGGCGACAGGACCTGGAGCTAAAGCAGTCTGGTCGCCGATCTGTCCCTGGAGGTCCATAGTCTGAAAAAACCTCCGTACCAATGCCTCAGGGCCCCGGCGGTATCGCCGGATGAGTGGATCGGAGAAGGCGGAGGTACTGGGCGGCTTCCTCGAGCCTCTCTAACTGAAACCGCTAGGTCGTAGTATATATTAAGGCAATGTTTTCATCCTCCTGCTATCATAGTATTCGGGGTGATTAGATTTGACGGATTGCCGAAACCACGCCATTCGCAACCTGGCCATCATAGCCCACGTCGACCACGGCAAGACCACTCTGATAGACGCGTTGTTGAAACAAGGCCAGGTCCTTAGGGACCACCAGCAAGTGGGCTCTTTGATAATGGACACCAACCCTCTCGAGCGAGAGCGCGGCATTACCATCTTGGCCAAGAATGCCTCAGTCGCCTACGGCGGTGTCCGGATCAACATCATCGACACGCCGGGACACGCCGACTTCAGCGGCGAGGTGGAACGGGTCATGAATATGGCCGACGGCTGCCTGCTGTTGGTGGACGCTGTCGACGGCCCCATGCCCCAGACCACCTATGTACTGCGCCAGGCTTTCCAGCAGAACGTCACACCAATGGTCGTCATCAACAAGATCGACCGTCCCGAGGCCCGCGTGGTTGAGGTGGTCGGGATGGTACAGGACCTGTTCTTGGAGATGGCTACGAAAGCGGAACAACTGGACTTTCCAGTGCTGTACACCTCAGCCCGCCAGTGCTTTGCCACCACCGACCCTGGCGTGACAGAGGGAGACATGCAGCCTCTCTTCCAAGCGATCTTGGAGTCGGTGCCGCCGCCCACCGGCGACCCCAGCGCCCCGCTGCAAATGCTGGTGGCAGCCTTGGACTACGACAACTACCTGGGTCAAGTTTCGGTCGGCCGTATTTTCGAAGGCACCCTCAGGCTGCGGGATGATGTGGCGCTTCTGGGCCGCGATGGCGGGACCACCACCCACACCCTCGAGCACATCTTCGTGTTCCGCGGCATGGAGCGAGTTGAAGTGCCCGAAGCCAGGGCCGGGGACATCGTGGCTGTGACCGGTCCGGAAGGTGTGTCCATCGGCGATACCATTGCTTCGCAGGAAAGCCCGAATGCCTTGCCAATCATCGCCATCAATGAACCCACGGTACGGATGACTTTTGGAGTCAGCACTTCCCCATTAGTAGGCCAAGATGGTGTCCATTGCACTTCCCGAAACCTCCACGAACGGTTGACCAGAGAATTGCGGACCAACGTCAGCCTGCGAGTGGACGCCACCCCCAGCCCTGATGTGTTCGTCGTCGCCGGACGAGGCGAGCTACACCTGTCCATTCTGGTAGAGACAATGCGTCGCGAACAATTCGAGTTCCAGGTGTCACGCCCTGCGCCCGTCACAAAGATGATCGACGGCAAAATGTACGAGCCTTACGAAATTCTGAATATAAGCGCTCGAGAAGAGCATGTAGGCGTACTTACCGAGTACCTCTCCGGCCATATGGCCCAGCTCCAGGATTTGAGCTACGGCGAGAACGGTTACGTCGATATGGAGTACAAGATACCTACTCGGGGACTGATTGGATTCAACGCCTTCTTTCTTCGGACCACCCGCGGCGACGGAGTGAAGAGCAGCATCTTCACCTCCTACGAACCTATGGAGGGCGAGATAAAGTCCCAGCGGGGTGGCGTACTAGTGGCATCCGAGGGTGGCGTGGCTGTTACTTACGGCCTGATCAACGCCCAGGGACGGGGCGATACATTCATCGAGCCAGGCGCTACGGTCTATGAAGGAATGATTGTCGGCTCCCACCGCCGCGAAGGCGACATTGAGATCAACGTGTGCAAAGAAAAGAAGCTGACCAACATGCGGTCGTCGACGGCCGACGTGGCCAAGCGCCTCAACGCCACTGTGCGGATGAGCCTCGAGGAGTCCCTGGCTTTTATCTCCGACGACGAACTTTTGGAAGTTACGCCCCTCAATCTTCGTCTCCGCAAGGCGGAGCTCTCCACATTGGACCGCAAACGTCAACGCCGCAACGGAGTCCGCACCCGAGACTAAGAGATCTCTTCCTCCTACGGGATGGCCGCATCCATTGCTGGACCGCCGCCGAAGACTTGCGGCAATCGTTGGCTGTGCATTTGGATGCGCCACTTAACGCTTGACCCTCAAGACAGTTGCTGGGTTCCGGCTCGGGCGCCGGGTCCACCCGCAGAACACCGCATAGCGCCCCAAGATTGACAATGCAGGGCTTCGGCGCTAAACTTCCTGCCAGCAAAAAATGGAGTGTGGAAATGGGTAGTTACGGCAAGTCCCTCCTGCTCAAAGCCAGGTGGCTGGTCTCCGTTCCCCTGCTGCTGACACTGATGGTCGTGCTGGCGTGCGGCACCGAGGCCACCCCCGTCCCGACCGCTACGCCCGCGCCCACCGTTACGCCCGCGCCGGTAGTCTCCGCTGCGGACATCACCGCCGCGGTCCAGTCCGCCGTGGCCGGGATCGAGATCGAGCCCGCAGAGGGCGTATCCGCCGAGGAGATCGGCAGCCTGGTGGAGGCCGCCGTGGCCGCCCAGGCCCGCCCCGGAGCCAGCCCCGAGGAGATCGAGGCGATGGTCCAGGAGGCCGTCAGGGCCGCGGCCCAGCCCGGCGTCAGCAGGGCCGACCTGGAGTCCGCCATCGAGGCCGCCGTCGTAGAGGCGGCGGCAGAGGCCGCCAGGGAAGCCGTGGCCATGATCCCCACCCCCGTCCCCACTCCGGTGCCCACCACCCCGCCGCCGGTGACCATGCGCCTGGAGACCCTTAAGGTGGCCCAGATAGCCAACCCCGTCAGCCTGGACTGCGGCAGCACCTCGTCTGTGGACGAAGCCGACCTGGCAAAGCACTTTGCCGAGGGCGTGTGGCAGGTGGACCGCCAGGGCAACTTCCACAACTGGCTGGTCGACGACTGGGAGATGAAGTCCGTCAACCAGTGGGTGCTCAACGTCCGCAAGGGCGTCAAGTTCCACGATTCCATGTACGGCGAGATGGACGCCGAGGACATGGTCGCCAGCATCGACTCGTGCTACCGGGAAGGCGCCCGCACCAGGACCCGGATACCCGGGCCCATCGTCGACCGGGAAACGACCATCCTGGACTCCCACACCATCCTCATGGACCTGCCGGACCCGGGTTTCGCCGGCGTGCCCAACTACCTGTTCTACTACGGCAACATCCATCCCAAGGAGTTCATCGAGGCGGCCGGAGAGGACCCGGGCAACAACCCCATCGGCACCGGGCCCTACACCTTCGAGGAGTGGACCCCCAACGTCCGCATCGTCGGCGATCGGTTCGAGGACTACTGGGGCCCCGAGCAGGCCGTCGACCGCATAGAGTGGCGGATAATCCCCGACGCCTTCACCCGCAAGAGCGAGTTCCTCACCGGAGGCCTGGACATTCTGGCCTTCGTCATCCCCGAGTGGGTGCCCGAGATCGCGGCCTACGCCGACGCGCGCATCGAGTCCACCCTCAGCTCCCGGTTCGTCTACGTCGCCCTGCCGGTGAGGACTCCCCCGTACAACGACATACGGGTGCGCAAGGCCCTCAACTACGCGATAAACAAGCAGGAGGTAGTGGACACCCTCTTCCGGGGCATCGGCGCTGTTCCCATGACCGGAATCACCCACCCGTTCTTGGTCGAAGCCGATCCCGACCGCGTCGGCTACCCCTACGACCTCGACAGGGCCAGGCAGCTCCTGGACGAGGCCCGGGCCGACGGTGTGCAGGTCGACTCCATAAACCTGTACGCCACCAACGACCGCTACACCCTGGACAAGGAGACCGGCGAGGCCGTTGCCGGGTACTGGAGGGCGCTGGGTCTGGACGTGGAGTACTTCCCCGAGAGCCGCACCCAGCTGTTCCCCAAGGGCATGGCCCTTGAGATGACGGACCCGTGGCAGGTCGGCAACGGCAATACCTTGGTGCGTGCGGATGCCGCCTACACCCTCTGGATCCAGAAGCGGCAGGACCCCCGCAGCCGGGGCGACTACTACGCCGCGGGCCCCGACGAGTGGGACGGGCTGATAGACGACTTGGGCCTGACCACCACCGGGAGCGAGGAGTCCATCACCCAGTCCAGGGCACTGGACGTGCTGGTCACCGACTACGCGCCGTGGGCCTTCCTGCTCAACTACGTCGACATCTACGGCATAAGCAACGAGATCGACTGGCAGCCGTTCCCCACGGAGATGCGCCTCTTCCACGACCTCCGGCTCAGGTAGTGAGGTTGCCCCTCGCCCTTTGAGGTCCGGAATGACGTGACACGTGGACCTATGCACGGGCTTCCCGCCCGTGCATAGGTCTATAGGGGTGGCGCCACAACGGGGTAAGGGTACCGGGGGGCCAACGCCTTTGACGAATCATGCAGCGGTTCCTTTTACACCGGACCATCCAGGCGGTTGGCACCGTCATAGTCGTCAGCATCGTCGTGTTCCTGTTCGTACAGGCCTCGGGCGATCCGGCGTCCCTTTTGGTGCCCTTCGACTACGCCACCCAGGAAAGCATCGACCTGATGAGGGAGAAACTGGGCCTCAACCGGCCCCTGCACATCCAGTACTTCTCCTTCATGAAGGGCTTCTGGGACGGCGAGACCGTAAAGTCCTTCCGGTACAACCAGCCCGTGCTGCCCATCGTCGTCGACGGCCTCAAGTGGACCATGGTCCTGGCGGGCAGCGCCATCGCCATAGGCGTCATCCTGTCCATTCCCCTGGGGACCATTGCGGCCCTGAACCGGGGCTCGCTGATAGACGTGGTGGTCCGTTTGGTGGCCGTCTTCGGCCAGTCCATGCCCAGCTTCTGGGTGGCCATGCTCCTCATGCTGTTCATCTCCGTCTATCTCAAGCTGCTTCCCGTCTCCGGCCTGGGAGTGAAGAACGCCATACTGCCCATAGCCACCCTCTCCTTCTTCCAGACTGCTCTCCTCCTGCGGCTGTTCCGCTCGGAGATGCTGGAGGTGATCCACGCCGACTACATCCGCACCGCCCGGGCCAAGGGCCTGAGCCAGTTTGTCGTCGTCTACTCCCACGCCTTCAAGAACGCGGCAATCCCCGTGGTGACCATGGCAGGGCTTCAGCTCAGCAGCCTCATCCAGGGCGCCGTGGTGGTGGAGCCCATATTCGCCTGGCCGGGCCTGGGTTTCGTCATGGTGAACTCCGTCTTCCTCAGGGACTTCCCCGTAGTGGTGGGAGGCGCCCTGATGGCCGCCGCCCTGGTGGCCGTGGTGAACCTGGCGGTGGACATCCTGTACGGCTTTCTGGACCCGCGGATCCGGGTGAGCTGAGGCGCATGTGACGTCGCCCAGATTGGCGCTGGCAGGCAGGTTGGGCCGCTGGAAGGAGGCGGCGCCGGACCTGCGGTCCCCGGGGGCCGCGGCTTTCTACGCCTCCGCGGCCATAGCCCTGGTCTTCATATTCCTCGCCCTCTGGCCCCAGTCCGTGGCGTTCTTCGACCCGACGGTAAACGACCTCCCCCTCCGCCACGTGCCCCCCGGCCACGTGGACGAGGACGGCGGATTCCACCTCCTCGGCACCGACCACCTGGGGCGGGACGTGTGGAGCCGGCTGGTGTGGGGGGCCCGCGCCTCCCTGATGGTCGGGGCCTCGGGGCTGGTCCTCGGGGGCATCGTCGGCATCTCCCTGGGCCTCCTGGCAGGCTACCGGGGAGGGTGGACCGACCGCATAGCCATGAGGATCGTGGACGCCTTCCTTAGCTTCCCGTACATACTGATAGCCATCGTCTGGGCCGCCCTCATCGGCACGGACCTGAAGAGTCTCATCCTCATCGTGGCCGTGCGGGGCTGGGTGGAGTTCTGCCGCGTGGTCCGCGGACAGGCCCTGTCCCTCAGGGAACGGGACTACGTCTCCGCGGCGCGGGCGGTGGGGGCCACCGACTGGCGCATCGTGTTGCGCCACATACTGCCCAACACCATCGCCCCCATCCTGGTGGTGGCCGGATACGAGCTCGGACGCCTGGTCCTCCTGGAGGCCACCCTCTCCTTCCTCACCATAGGCATCCGCCCCCCCACCCCCGCCTGGGGAAGCATGCTCTCCGACGCCCGCAACTATCTGAACCAGGCGTGGTGGACCGTTACCTTCCCGGGAATGGCCATCTCCCTCATAGTCATGTCGGCCAACTTCATGGGCGACAGCCTCCGCGACCGCCTCGACCCCATGCTGCGGGGAAGGACCCAGTAAAGGGGGCCCACCGCCACCGCCGCAGGCCCGCCCCGCTAGTCCATCGCGGCCGGCCCCGCGCCAAGGACTGACTCCGATGCCGCTTCCTCCCTACCGGGTAGACTACAGCCCCATCATCGAGCGGCCCCCCATCAGGTGGCCCGGCGGGGCCCGTGTGGCCCTCTGGGTCGTCGTCAACGTCGAGCACTACGAGCTCCTCCCCGACTACGACGACCTGTTCGACCCGTGGCCCCGGGTCCCCCATCCCGACGTCCTGGAGTACTCCCGCAGGGACTACGGGAACAGGGTGGGGTTCTGGAGGCTCCTCCGGGTGCTGGACAAGCACGGGATCAGGGCCTGCGCCGACCTCAACCTGGCCGTCCTGGAGCACTTCCCGGAGATCCGGGACGCCATGGTGGAGCGGAGCTGGGACTTCATGAGCCACGGCATCTACAACACCCGTTACCTGTACGCCATGAGCGAGGCCGACGAGCGGGAGTGGTACAAGGACTGCATCGAGACCCTGCGGCGCCACACCGGCAAACAGCTCAAGGGCATGCTGGGCCCCGCCGTCACCAGCTCTGTCAACACGCCCGACCTCATGGCCGAAGCCGGCCTCATCTACCACGCCGACTGGCTGCACGACGACCAGCCCTTTCCCATAAATGTTCGGTCGGGCAAGCTGGTGTCCCTGCCCTACAAGGCGGAGACCAACGACGGCCCCAACTTCCGCGCCAACCACGAAGGCGACTACTTCGCAAAAGTGTGCAGGGCCCAGTTCGACCAACTCTACCGGGAAGGCGCCGAGAGCGGCCGGGTGATGTGCATCTCCATCCACCCGTATCTCACGGGGCGGCCCCACAGGATCAGGCACCTGGACGGTCTGCTGGGGTACATCATGTCCCACGACGGCGTCTGGCAGGCCACCGCCGAGGAGATCGCCGAGCACTACATCGCCAACCACTACGACGAGGTGGCGGCCCACGCCCGCAGCCTCAACCAACGCGCCCGGGGATAGCGCCCTCCCGAGGCAAGTCCAAAGCTGCCCACTGTCCACCCGTCGTCCCGCCTCCAACCATCATGCCCGCGAAAGCATGTACCCGTACTTGATACGAGGGCGGATATCCAAGTCCCGGGCCCGCGGTGTGATATGATTGCACCTCCACCCTTCCCAGCGGAGGCGCCCTTCCCAACGGAGGCACCCTTCCCAACGGAGGCCCCATCATGCCCTACGGCGGTACCGACTGGCTCGCGCTGACCCAGGAGCCCACCCTGGAGCCCGACATTCCCCTCTGCGACCCCCATCACCACTTCTGGGACTTTCGCACCGCCCGCATCCCCTACCAACGGTACCTGCTCCACGAGCTGGCCGACGACATCAACAGCGGCCACGACGTGCGGTCCACCGTGTTCGTGGAGGCCAGGGCCATGTACCGCGCCGAAGGGCCCGAGGAGATGCGCCCCGTGGGCGAGGTCGAGTTCGTCCAGGGCCTGGCCGCGGCGAGCGCCAGCGGCCTGTACGGCCCCGGCCGCGCCGCCGCGGCCATCGTCGGCCACGCCAACCTGAACCTGGGCGGCGGCGTGGAGCCGGTGCTGGAGGCGCTGCTGGCGGCAAGCCCCAACCGGTTCCGCGGCATTCGCCACTCGGTCTCCTGGGACCCCGACCCGGAGGTGGAGAACACCGCCGCCCACCAGATAGAGGGCCAGCTCGGCTCCGACAATTTCCGAGCGGGCGCCCGGGTCCTGGCGCGCATGGGCCTGTCCCTGGAGGGCTGGCTGTACTTTCACCAGCTCCCCGAGCTGGCGGACTTCGCCAGGGCGGTGCCCGACCTGACCATCATCCTGAACCACCTGGGAGGCCTGATGCGGACCGGCCCTTACGCCAACCGGGACGACGAGGTGATGGACGTCTGGCGGAGGGGCATCGCGGCGGTTGCCGAGTGCCCCAACATGAACATGAAGCTGGGCGGGATGGGAATGCCCCGCTTCGGGTTCGACTGGCACACACGCGAGAAGCCCGTCGGCTCCGAGGAGCTGGCTGCCTCCATGGCCCCCTACATGGCCTACTGCATCGAGAAGTTCGGCCCCCAACGGTGCATGTTCGAGAGCAACTTTCCCGTGGACAAGGTCTCCTTCTCCTACCACGTCATGTACAACGCCTTCAAACGCCTGTCCAGGGAGTACTCGCCCTCGGAGCGGGCCGCCATGCTCCACGACAACGCCGTCCGCGTGTACCGTATATAGGTCTCCCTTAGCCCGCGCTTGCCCGGTCCTTGTTGCAGGGGCGCCCCTACGGTTGGCGCGGGATGCAGCCCCCAGCGCATGTCCTCGCTACGCTCGGTTCGGAATGACGGGAGGGAGCCGCGCGGCGGCATGACACGAGGAGGGACGGCACAGGCGAGGAGTCGTCTCTCCCGTCTTTCCGGCGAAAGACGGAATCCAGGGGTGGGGGGGCGTGGACTCCCTTCCCGGGAGAGACTGAAGGCGCCTCTCCCCATAGGCAAACGCCCCTTGACATTCTCGGTGATTGGTATTAGAACGTATGTACGTTTATAGTGCCGTTGCACCAGACACACCAGACGCCGAAGATGACCACGAAGATCGCCTGCGCGCTGATAACCCACCTCCCCATCAAAGCCGAGATGAAACGGCGCACCGAGCTCGCGGGCGGGCCGGCAATCGTGTTCGCCGATTCGGGCCGCGGCCCCCACGTGCTGGACTGCTCCCCCGAGGTGGGGGCCGCGGCCGGCATGCCCCTGCAGGAGGCAGTCTCCCGGTGCAAGGAGGCCGTACTCATCGAGGCGGACCGGCCCTACTACCACACGGTGTTCGACAGGATCGTGGACTCGCTCTTGCAGCGAAGCCCTCTGGTCGAGAGATCGGACCTGGGCCGCGCTTACGTGGGCGTTCACGGGCTCGAGGACATCTACGGTGACGAGGCCCGCGCCATGACCGCCCTGTTGAACGGGATGCCCGACGGGTACGGCCCCCGCATCGGCTTGGCCGGGGCGAAATACCCGGCATACGTGGCCGCCGTGACGGGCCGGGAGGGGCAGGTGACCAAGGTCCCAGAGGACATGGCGCGCTTCCTGAAGGACGTCACGGTGGACCTCCTCCCCATAGGCTGGGACAGCAGGGCGCGGCTGCACGGTTTCGGCCTTCACACCATGGGGCAGGTGGCTTCCCTGCACGTCGGCGCCCTCCAGGCCCAGCTTGGCCCCGAGGGGAGAGTGGCCTGGGAGCTGTCCAACGGCATCGACCATAGCCGGCTCGACGCCGTGCGCCGGGAGGACGTGGTGAGCGAGTCTGTGACCTTCCCCTCCCCAGCCACGACCCTTTCCGCCGTGTTGCCGGCCGCTGAGATGCTCCTGGGCAGGGTCTTCGCCCATCCCACGGTCCGGGGCCGGTACGTCCGCTCGATGTTCGTCGAGGGCAGGGTCATGAACAGGCCTCCGTGGAGAAAGACCTTCGCCTTCAAAAGCCCCGTCGGAGCCGGGGACAGGGCCCTTTCCACCATCGAAAGCTGGCTGGAGACGGTCCGGCTTCCCGGTCCCCTCGAGGACCTCCGTCTGACCGTCTCGGGGGTTACGGGGGACTCGGGCATACAGTCCAGCCTCCTGCCCGACGTCCGAAAGCGGGAGCAGCTTCGGGAGACCATGAGGCAGCTTGAGGCGCGTCTGCGCACCAAACCCCCCGTATACAAGATAATGGAGCTGGAGCCGTGGTCGAGAATTCCGGAAAGACGGCTGGCCCTGGTCCAATTCGAGCCCTGAACCTCCCCGACCCCCTTACCGTCGAGGAAGACCGCCTCCAGAGGCCCCTCGCCGTGCTCGTGGGCCGCCGGTGGCTGAAGATAGCCGCCGTGGAGGACGTGTGGGAGCTGGCCGACGAGTGGTGGAGGAACACCCCCATCTCCAGGCGGTACTACAGGGTCGCCACTGAGAACGGGCCCGGCATCACCCTATTTCGTGACCTCGTGACCGGCCGCTGGTACAGGCAACGGGCATAGGCGGAGGTCCTTGCCCGGGGCCGGGCCGGGGCGCCATGTACACCGAGCTCCACTGCCACAGCAACTACTCCTTCCAGGAGGGCGCCTCCTCCCTGGAGGAGCTTCTCATGCGGGCCAAGGAGCTGGGCTACCCAGCCCTGGCCCTCACGGACCACGACAACCTGTGCGGGGCCATGCAGTTTGCCCGCATCGCCGCCAGCCTGGACATACAACCCATCACCGGCGCGGAGGTCACCCTTGGGGACGGCTCCCACCTGACCCTCCTGGCCGAGACCCGCAAGGGCTACGGCAACCTGTGCAGGCTCGTCACCTACTCCCGGGTCGCGGGCGGCCGCCCCGACCCGGGGCTCGCCCCCAAGCACCTTTCCCGCCACGCCGAGGGGCTGATACTGCTCACCGGCTGCCCCAGGGGCAGGGTGCCCTCCCTGCTGGTCGACGGCAGGTGGGAAGAGGCGCGGGAACAGCTCCGGGGATACCTGGACAGCTTCGGGACGGCCAACGTGTTCGTCGAGCTCCAGCAGAACCTGGTCCACGGCGACACCCGGCGAAACCGGCGCCTGCACCGGCTGGCCCGCCAGCTCGGAGTTCAGGTGGTGGCCACCAACAACGTCCACTACCACGTCCCCCAACGGCACCGGCTTCAGGACGCCCTGGTGGCCATACGCCACAGGAAGACCCTGGAGGAGAGCCACAGGGAGCGCCGTCCCAACTCCAACTTCCATCTCAAGTCCCCCTCGGACATGGAGCGCCTGTTCCAGGATGCGCCGGAGGCCATCCGGACCTCCGGCGAGATAGCCGGGCGGTGCACCTTCCACCTGACCCGAAACCTGGGCTACGAGTTCCCCGACTACCCGGTGCCCCACGGCTACACCCCCCAGAGCTACCTGGAAAAGCTCTGCCGCGAGGCGGCCGGGCGCAAGTACCGCCCCATGACCTCCAGGGTCCTGGAGCGGCTGGAAGAGGAGTTTCGCCTGGTCCGGAGGCACAACCTCTCCGGGTTCTTCCTCATCTACCACGACATCATCGGGATAGCCCACCAGGTGATGGCCGACCTGGGCATAGGGAACCGGGAGGTGCCGGTGGAGGAGAGGCCGCCCGGCAGGGGCAGGGGCTCCTCGGTGGCAATGCTGGTGGGCTACCTCATCGGCCTCTCCCACATAGACCCCCTGGAGTTCGACCTCTCCCTGGACCGCTTCCTGAACGACGAGATGGGAGCGGTGCCCGACATAGACCTGGACTTCCCCCGGGACATCAGGGAGGAGCTTATAAAGCGTGTGCACGAAAAGTGGGGGTGGGACCACGCGGCCCTCACGGGCATGATCAGCACCTACAAAATGAAAGGCGCCCTCCGCGACCTTGGCAAGGCCCTGGGCCTCCCCTCGGAGGACGTGGACAAGCTGGCCAAACGGGTCGATACCCGGCACGCCGAGAGCCTGAGATCCGAGATGCAGCTCCTCTCCGACTTCCGGCACAAGGTGGACGCTCCCGTATGGAGGGACCTGGTGGATATGTCCGGTCAGCTCGAGGGCTTCCCCAAGTACCTGGCCCAGCATCCGGGGGGCATGGTGATAGGCTCTTCCCCCCTCATAGACATGGTGCCCGTCCAGCCGGGGGCCATAGACGGCCGCTACATATGCCACTGGGACAGGGACAGCATAGACGACGCCGGCTTCGTCAAGATAGACTTCCTCTCCCTGGGCGCCCTGTCCCAGATGCAGGAGGCCCTTGGCCTGATCGAGGACCGCACGGGCCGTTCGGTGGACCTGTCCCGCATCGACTTCGAGGACCCGAAGGTCTACGACTCCATTCACAGGGCCGACACCATAGGCATCTTCCAGGTGGAGTCGGCGGCCCAGATGCAGACCGTCAACCGGATCAAGCCCCGCAACCTCACCGAGATGGCCTACGAGGTGGCCGCCGTCAGGCCCGGGGTCGGGGCCAACAACGGCGTCAGCGAGTTCGTGCGAAGGCACGCCTATGGAGCGCCCTGGGACTTCGACCACCCCCTGGAGGAGCGCGCCCTGGCAAGGACCCTGGGAATAATCCTGTTCCAGGACCAGGTCAACCAGCTTGCCATAGACGTCGCGGGCTTCAGCCCCAGGGAGGCCGACGACCTCCGCCGCACCTTCGGGCGGAACAACAACGTGGCCCAGCTTCGGATGTACTGGGAGAAGTTCGCCAAGGGGGCGGCCCAACGGGACGTCCCCGAGCACGTCGTCCGCAAGATATTCGGGAAATTCTCGGGCCAGTACATGTTCCCCGAGTCCCACGCCTTCGCCTTCGGCGTAACGGCCTATCAGATGGCCTGGATGAAGTTCTACCACCCCCTGGAGTTCTTCGTGGCCATCTTCAACCAGCAGCCCATGGGGTTCTACAATCTGGAGACCCTGAAGGAGGACGCCAAGCGTCACGGAATAGCCGTCCTGAACCCCGACGTAAACGAGAGCTTGGCCGGGTGCACGATCAAGGACGACGCGCTCCTGCTGGGGCTCCTCAGCGTAAAGGGGCTGGGAGAGTCGGGGTCCGGGGCGGTGGTCCAGGCCCGCCGCCGTCAAGGACCCTTCGGCAGCCTGGCCGACGCCATGACCCGTACCGGCTTGCGGCGGGAGGCCCTGGAGAGCCTCGTGATGTCCGGCGCCTTCGACCGTCTCGTCCCGGACCGCAGGTCCGCCCTGTGGGAGGTGGGGTTGAGGTACCGGCCCGTCGGCTCTCAGCTCGCGCTCCCACTCCCCGTGGACCAGGACATGGCCGACCTTCCGCCCCTGGGCAGGTGGGAGGCGATGCTGGCCGAGTACCGCACCATGGGCCTGCACCCCGCGGGCCACTTCATGGCGTACCTGAGACCCCACGTCGGCGCGGAGGTGCTGCCCAGCGACCAGGCGGTGGAGATGGACGAGGGCGCGCACGTCACCGTCGCGGGCCTCGTCATTCGCAGGCAGCACCCCAGCGCCAAGGCCGTGTTCATCACCCTGGAGGACGAGTTCGGCCACGTCCCCTTGATAGTATGGCCGGACGTCTTCGAACGCTACCGTATGGTGATAAGGGAGCCCGTGCTCAAGGTGCGCGGCGCCGTCTCACGGCGTGAACGTCGTCGCCTCCCACGTCGAGAGCATAGAAGCTCCCTACCCCCTCCCCAAGGCGAAGAACTGGGGATAGCTTACTTGTACAACGGCGCCATCCGTGGTAGCGTCCCAACCGAGGGGTCGATTCTCGGAGGAGGCGGATGAGCGCTCCATCAAGGGCCGGGGGACGGCGGTGAAGGTCCTCGTCCTCGACCGGGCTGCCGTCGAAGGCCTGCTGGACTTCGACGGCCTCATAGACGCCGTGGCCCAGGGGATGGTCGACCTGAGCATCGGGTCGGTCTCGATGCCCTCCCGGGTCGGCGCCAACGTGGCCCCCCACGACGGGCTGCTCCTCGCCATGTCCGCCTACGTGCCCTCCTCGGCCACCCTGGCCACCAAGCTGGTGACCGTCTTCCCGCGGAACGCCGGGGCCGGGCTGCCCAGCCATCACGCCGTCATAGCCGTCTTCGACGAGGCCACGGGCGCTCCCATCGCCCTGATGGACGGGGAGCACATCACAGCCGCCAGGACGGCGGCGTGCTCGGCCCTGGCCACCCGGCTGCTGGCCCGGCCGGACGCCTCGACGATGGCGGTGCTGGGCACCGGGGTACAGGCGCGGGCCCATGCGCTGGCCATTCCCCGGGTCCGCGACATCCAGAAGGTGCGCATAGCGGGCCGCGACCCGGAGAAGGCGGCGGCCTTGGCCTACGACCTCACCAAGCAGCTGGACATGTCCGTGACCCCGGCCGCCTCCTTCCAGGACGCCTGCCGGGACGCCTCCATAGTCTGCACCACCACCCACTCCCTGGAGCCGGTGCTGCGATGGCAGTGGCTCTCCCCGGGCGCCCACGTCAACTGCGTCGGGCTCAATCCCCAAGGCCGGGAGCTGGACGACGAGACCGTGGCGGGCTCCCTGGTGGTAGTCGAGTCGCGGCAGGCCGTGATGACGGCTACGCCGCCGCCCAACGACCTCCTGTCCGCCATCCGGTGCGGCCTGGTGCCCGAGGACCACATCCACGCCGAGGTGGGGGAGCTGGTATCGGGCTCCCGGCCCGGCCGCACCTCCCCGGACCAGATCACCCTCTACAGGTCCGTCGGCGTTGCCGTTCAGGACGCCGTGGCGGCCCGCCTCGTCCTCGACCGGGCCCGGGAGCAGGGCGTCGGAGTCACGGTGGACCTGTAGCACCCACCCGCAAGCCCCCCTAAGTATCGACATCAAGGACAGTTGCCTCGGATTGACCCCTGGCCATTTGACGATCCTCAACCAATTTCAATTATTGCCAGAGACTAGGGCCTGCCGGGTGGAGCGATGGTTGCATCCGTGTGGTCGCCGAAGCCCGGGTTGCCGCCGGAACTCCGTTCGGTGATGCTTCAACTCCCGGGGGCGTGCATACCAAGGGCAGGAGGCAGGGCAGGAAGCACGCGACCCAAGGCCGGCTCAACCGCAGGAAATGGGCGGTGACTGTTGGTACGGGTTGGAATAGCATCCGGCGGTTCACGACTGGGACCATTTCGTCTCGGGCTTCGAGGGCGGACGAACCCGCCTGAAGGGCCATCTTTCGCTGTTGGTATGCTGAATGACGGGGTCTCACCCCTGAAGGCTTCCAACTACTGTCGTTCCCTGGCGGCAGAGGTGGCGTGACCGCCGGGCCGGGGCGTCAGAACAAATGGAGGGAGAGAGCAATGAATTTCGACGTTGAGGCCGAGTTGGGCGCAGTGGAGCGAGTTGTTGTCTGCCTAGAGCGGGAAGGTTGGCCCGCGCGGGCAGTTACTCTTCGTCGCAGTTACGCGACGTCGGTCGAGAACCTATGGGAGGCTGTCACCAGAGCGGAGCGCATCCCTCGCTGGCTCCTGCCCGTGTCTGGCGATCTCATGTTGGGTGGCCGGTTCCAGTTGGAAGGCAACGCAGGCGGAGTGGTAACGGAGTGTGAGCCAAGGGAACGATTCTCGATCACGTGGGAGTTTGCAGGCGATGTCAGTTGGGTGGAGGTTCAAATCACCAAAGAAGGGGCCGGTCTCGTTCGTCTTTCTCTCACCCACACAACATGCCTCTCCGATCACTGGACCACTTATGGTCCCGGGGCAGTAGGCGTTGGTTGGGAGCTGAGTCTAATGGGGCTTTCACTCCACATTGCCCGTCCGGAAGACGCCATGCCCGACGAGGCAGCTTTTGCCGCCTCGTCGGAGGGTCGAGCAATCATTGAAGGCAGCAGTGGGCGATGGGGGGGAGCAGCGGTTGCGTGCGGAACGGCGCCCGAGATAGCTGGTGTGGCTGCCAGGCGGACGACCGCTTTCTACACCGGCGACTCAATAGGCCCGGCTTGATACCGCCATGTAGCAAGGGACCGTACATTAATGACTTTCCACGAAGGACGTCAATCGTTGTCTGCGGGGAAGAACCCTACAGCTTCAGCGTAGTGGCTGACCGATGATGACAGGCCTAGTGCTCCATCACCAGCCCGCCGTTCACGTTGATGCACTGCCCCTGGATGTACGACGCGCTGCCCGTGCACAGGAAGGCGATGCAGTCGGCGATCTCCTCCGGGGTCCCCGCCCGCTGCAGGGGGATGCGGCCGATGGCCTCCCGCCACACCTCCTCCCGGCCCATCGCGTCGTTGCGGAACGTGTCTATCGTGCCGGGGCAGATGGTGTTCACGTTCACGTTGTGGGCCGACATCTCCCGGGCGAAGGACATGGTGAACCCGTGCACCGCCGAGTTGGCCGCGGCGTAGGCCGCCGCGTTCAGGGGCCCCGTCTTCCCGATGACCGACGAGATGTTGACGATCTTCCCCCCCTGGCCCTGGGACGCCAGCACCCTGGCCACGGCCCGGCTGCACAGGAAGGTCCCCGTCACCTTCACCTCCATGGTCCAGCGGAACACGTCCTCGTCCAGGTCCACCACCGCCACCCTGTCCGCTCCCCTGGGAGAGGCGGCGTTGTTCACCAGGATGTCCACCCGCCCGTACTCCTCCAGGCTCCGGTCCACCATCGCCTGCACCTGGTCGGACTTGGTGACGTCCACCACCAGGGGCAGGCAGCGGCGGCCCGCCTCCCGCACCTGCTCCGCCGTGCTCTCGATATCCCGCCATCCCATCTCTTTCTCGTCCTCGGGATAGGTGGATGGGTCGCGGCCCGTCCCGGTAATCACGATGTCGGCCCCCAGCCGCGCCAACGCTACGGCCGCGCAACGGCCTATCCCCCGGTACCTGCCCGCCGCAGTCACTATGGCCACCTTGCCGTCCAGCTCTCCCATGGGCCCTCCCCGCTTTTTCGTCGTATTCTACCGGATGCCCCCGCCCGTGTGAATTCGGTTGAGGCAAGACTCGGTTTACCCGACGCCCCTGTCTCTCCCGCGAAAGGAGACTGTCGCATGACCGTCATGCCCGCGAAAGCGGGTATCCAAATCCCGGCCTTTAGACACCGGCGCATCCAGTCGACCTTCTTAATCTGGCCCACACCCGGAGCTCCGCAAAGGTCTCCCTACGCGGGAATGCCGAGAGACATGCCGGGAGCAGAACGAGCAGTCTTGCACCCCTCTCTCGGTTGACTGCCCGCGGGGCCGCGGCTAGAATGCCCGTGAGCCGGCCCTTGCCGAGAGCCCCCACCCCCCCGGAGGTCGTCATGCCCGTTCCCGGAACAACCCTGACCAGCTACCGCCCTCTCATGCAGGGCGCCAACGGCATGGTCGTTGCCAGCCATCCCAGCGCGGCCATGGCGGGTCTGGACATCCTGCGCAGGGGCGGCAACGCCATCGACGCCGGCGTGGCCGTGGGCCTCGCCCTGAACGTGGTCCACGTCGACGACTGCAGCTTCCTCGGCGTTGCGCCCACCATCATGTATCTGGCAGACCGCCGGGAGGTGACCACCATCGACGGCCTGGGAGTATGGCCCCGGGCCGCGTCGGTGGACTACTTCAAGCGCAACCACGGCGGCCTTATCCCTCCAGGCATCTCCCGCTCCCTCACCCCAGCGGCGGCGGACGCCTGGATTACCGCCCTCTCCCGCTTCGGCACCATGACCTTCGCCGACGTGTCAGCCGCCGCCGCCGACCTGGCGGGCAACGGGTTCCCCATGTACCGTTACCTGTCCGACAGGCTGCACACCGCCTTCGACCTGTACAACGCCTGGCCCACCACCGCCCAGGTGTTCCTTCCCAACGGACGCGCTCCCCGCCGGGGCGAGATGTTCTACCAGCGGGACCTGGCCGCCACCCTGGCAACGCTGGCCGAGGTCGAGGCCTCCGACAGGGGCCGGGGCCGCCAAGCGGCCCTCCAGGCGGTGCGGGACTACGTCTACGTGGGAGAGCTGGGGAAGAAGATTGCGGCCTACTCACAGGAGCAGTGCGGGCTCATCTCCGAGGAGGACATGGCCAGCTGCCGCGTGTCCGTGGAGCCGCCCGTATCCGTCAGCTACCGGGGGTACCAGGTCTACTGCACCGGCCCCTGGGGCCAGGGCCCCACAGGTCCCCAGGCCCTGAAGATACTGGAGGGGTTCGACCTCGCCTCCATGGGCCACAACTCCGCGGAGTACGTTCACACGGTGAGCCAGGCCCTGAACCTGGCCTTCGCCGACCGGGAGAGGTACGTGGGCGACCCCCGTTTCGTCGACGTCCCCATAGACGACATGCTCTCCGATGAGTACCTGGCCCAACGCCGCTCCCTCATCGACCCCGACCGCGCCTGGCCCGGCCTGCCCCCTGCCGGAGACCCCCGGCGGCGAAGGGCCGTCCGGGACGGGGAGCCCCGGTCGCCCGGCGAGGCCCCTGCGGTCTCCGCCACGGCCGGGGACCACGGCGGCGGCACCTCCTACTTCGCCGTTATCGACCGGGAGGGCAACGTCTTCTCCTGCACCCCCAGCGAGGGCACCAAGTCGGGAGGCCCCATCATCCCCGGCACGGGCTTGGCCTTCTCCCTGCGGGGCTACCAGTCCAAGGTCGACGAGGGGCACCCCTCCTCCGTCGAGCCCGGCAAGCGCCCCAGGCTCACCCCCGCCCCCGCGCTGGTCCTCCGGGAGGGGGAGCCCGTCATGGCCGTGGGCGCCCACGGCGGCGACCACATCCCCCAGGGCACCGTCCAGCTCCTCCTGAACGTCCTGGAGTTCGGCCGCGACCCCCAGGAGGCCGTGGAGGAGCCCCGCTTCTACAGCTACAGCTTCCCCAGCTCATCCTCCCCCTCCAAGTACGAGCCGGGCATGCTCAGGATGGAGGGCCGAATCCCCAACCAGGTGACCGAGGCCCTCAGGAAGAAGGGCCACGTGGTCGAACGGTACCCGGACTGGTGGGAGGGCTCGGCCCTCTACTGCATGATAACCCGTGACCCGGCCACCGGGGTCCTCCGAGGGGGCGCCGACCCCCGCTGTGAGGCCTACGCCGTCGGGTACTGACCGTGTGTGAGCTGGCGGGCAAGGTCGCCCTAGTCGCCGGCGCTTCCAGGATGGCCGGCGTCGGGCGCGCCACGGCCCTGGCCCTGGCCGCCCGGGGGTGCGACGTAACGGTCACGGGCACCGCCCGGGACCCCTCCACCTTCCCCGAGATCGAACGGAAGGCCGGCTGGAGGGGCGTCGACAGCGTGGCCGGCGAGGTGCGGGACCTGGGCCGCCGCTCCCTGGCCATGTCGGTGGACGTCACCCGCGCGGACCAGGTCCAGGAGATGGTGGACCGTACCCTGGAGCGCCTGGGCCGCGTCGACATCCTGGTCAACCTCGCCGTCGCGCCCCGCGGCCCCGACAGGGCGCCCGTCACCGAGCTGCCCGAGGAAGTCTTTCGCCTGGCCCTGGACGTGAAGGTGGTGGGGACCTTCCTCTGCTCCAGGGCCGTCGCCCGGGAGCTGGTCAGGCAGGGTGAGGGCGGCAAGATCGTCAACGTCTCCTCGGCCTTCGGCAAAAGCGGCCCCGCCAACGCCGCCGCCTACTCCGCCGCCAACGCCGCCATCCACGGCTTCACCATGTCCTTCGCCCGGGAGATGGCTCCCCACCGCGTCAACGTCAACACCGTCTGCCCCGGCCTCCTGGACACGTCGCGCATCGTGATGGTGGGCCGCGGAGAGGCCTGGGGGAGGCTGACGGCCCAGGTACCCCTGGGTCGCGCCGGGACCCCCGCGGACGTGGCCGGGCTCATCGCCTTCCTGTGCACCCCCTCCGCCTCCTACATCCACGGACAGTGCATCAACGTCAACGGCGGCTCCCTGATGGAGCACTGAGCCGCATCGAGTTGACACGTCCTCCTTGTACAATCGGGCAGATATCCTCGTACAATCGGGCAGATATCCTCGTACAATCGGGCAGACATCCTCGTACAATCGGGCAGACATCCTCGTCCCACCGCCCGTCCCACTGTCCGTCCCACCGAACAGAGAAAGAAAGGCGGCCCCCATGCAAGTCTCTCCCCGCGTATACGGCGTACACATCTCCGAGGAAAGGAAAGGCCCGGGGGCCATGCACCCGGGAGGGACCAACATCTACTTCGTCGGCGACCCCCGGGAGTCCATGGTCGTCATCGACACCGGCGAGCACTACAGGACATGGAGCCTCCGCATCCAGGAGTTCCACGCGGAGCTGGGCAGCCCGGCGATAGACGCCATCCTCGTCACCCACGGCCACTCGGACCACATCGGCGGCGTGGACCGGCTCCAGGAGTACTTCACCCGCGTCCGGGGAAGGAACGGGGACGGCTGCCGGGTTAGGTGCCACCCCAGGCTGCGGGAACGGCTGGGCCGCATCCTCGGCGACCCCTCCATCGTCTCACCGCTCAAGTCCAGGGAAGTGGTCAGGACCGGCGGAGGGGCCGGGCTCCGGGCGCTGTTCACCCCGGGCCACGAGGACGACCACGTATGCTTCCACCTGCCGGGGGACCGGGTGATGTTCACCGGCGACACCATCCTGGGCGCGTCGACCACCACGGTCCGGGACCTGGCGGAGTACATGGCCTCCCTGGCACTGCTGGAGACCTACCGCCCCGAGACCATCTGTCCCGGACACGGCCCTGTCGTACATGAGGCGGCCCCCCGCATCCGGTCCTACATCTCCCACCGGGAGCGGCGGGAGCGACAGGTGCTGGAGGCCGTCGGCCACGGCCACAACACCGTGGCGGCCATAATGAGCTACATCTATCCCCGCAACCTGCGCCGGGAGCTGCGGGAGCCGGCGACCCGCAACGTCCTCACCCACCTGACCAAGCTGGCCAAAGAGGGAAGGCTCACCGAGACCCCGGCGACCTACTCCCTGCCCTCCGGCCCCTAGCGCGGCGCCCGAGCTTAGCCTCCCCTGGCATACCCGTCCGAGCCGCCTCCGCTGTCATTCCGAGCCGCAGGCGAGGAATCTCAGGAACCCTACTCAGACCAAGCCCTAGCACAAGGCCACGTAATGGGGATGAAAACGCCGCCCCCCGAACCCGTCGTTTCCGGCGAAGGCCGGAACCCAGGGATGGGGGGCCGGGCTCCCGCTCTCCCGGGAGTGCCCAAGGGAACGCAGCGCCCCCCTACTCATCCACGTTCTTACCCGCCTCCCGGTAGTCGTGGGAGTCGGATGCGTCGAAGCGGGACACGAGGAACGCGTCCATGTCCACCGGCACGTCCGTCTTGCCCCGGAGGACGTAGTCGGCGATCACCCGCCCCGTTATCGGCGCCAGGTGGATCCCCTTGGTGGCGTGCCCGGTGGCCAGCATCACCCCCTCCCAGCCGGGCACCGGTCCCAGTATGGGCATCCGGTCGGGAGTCAGGGGCCGGGACCCGGCAAGCTGCTGGACGAGCTGGGCGCTCTCCACCACGGGAAAGACGTCAACGGCCCGCTGGAGGAGCTCCAACCGGGCCACCTCGGTGGGGACCCTGTCGAACTCTACTCCCAGGAACAGCGACTGGTCGTCGTAGTCCCTGCCCCCGGTGCTGCCCACGCTCAGCAGGCCGTCCAGCCGGCTGATCATGTGGCCCCGCTTGGGGGAGCTGATCAGCACCGGAAGAGGGTCGCCTTCGTACTTTAGCAGCAGCCGCTCCCCCTTCAAAGGACGCACGGGGATGGTGTATCCCAGGTCGCGCCCAAAGTCGGCGCACCACGCCCCGGCGGCCAGCACCACCGTGTCGCAGTGGAATTCGCCCCCCGAGGTCTCGACGCCCCTCACCCGGCCCCCCTCGGTGATCAGGCCCGTCACCTTGCGGAGCTGCATCTCCGCGCCCCGCTTCTCAGCCGCCCTCCCCAGGGCCAGGGTCAGCCGGTAGCTGTCGAGCTGGGACGACTCGTCCTCGTAGGCCGCTTTCAGGATGTTGGGGCTCAGCCGGGGCTCTATCCTGCGCACCTCGTCGCCGTCTATCCACTTGGTGGGCCGCAGCTCCATCTGCCACTTCCGCAGGTCCTCGATCAGCCGCTCCTCCTCCTCGTCCAACGCCAGCCGGAGGGAGGGCTTCCTCTGGAACAGCAGGTCCATGCCCGTCTCCTCCTCCAGGGCGGAGACCAGGTCGGGAAACATGCGGTAGGACTCCAGGGCCTCCTCGAAGGACGGGCCCGGCACGAACTCGGCCCCCACCAGGCTGATGGAGCCGGTGGCGTGGGCCGAGGCCCCGCTGCCGATGGCCTCCTGCTCCAGGATCCGGACCTTCGCCCCCTCCCGGGCCAGGTAGTAAGCCACCGCGCCTCCGATGACCCCGGCTCCCACCACCACTACGTCTGCTGTGTCGGCCATTGGCTCCTCCTTAAGCTGGTCAAGCTGGTCCCGTCCCCCCTCTGGAGACCGCCCGCCCCACCGTCAAACCCGCGAAAGCGGGTATCCATACCTCGGGGCTTCACGCACGAGTGCATCCAGTCGACCTCGTGATTTGGCCCACACTTGGAGCATAAAGGTCTCCTATGCGAGGGACACAGCCCCTACGTTACCGTCGGCCCGGCCAGGACCTCCGGGGACAGGGTCCGGGGGATGAACCGGCCCGCGCCCCGGGCCCCCAGGAACCGGCCGTCCTCCATCACGACGCTGCCCCGGGAAACGGTCATGACCGGGTACCCCTGCAGCTCCCACCCCTCCCATACCGTGTAGTCGCAGGCGGAGTGGAGGTCGGCCAGGGTTATGGTCTTCTTCAGGTCGGGGTCCACCACCACGATGTCGGCGTCGGCGCCGGGGCCGATGAAGCCCTTCTGGGGATACATGCCGAAGACCTTGGCCGGGTTGGTGGAGGTGAGGGCCACCATCCGGTTCACGCTCATCCTCCCCTTGGAGACTCCCTCGGAAAACATGATGGGCAGGCGTATTTCCACCCCGTTGTTGCCCCCGGTGACGTTGTCCACCGTCTGTCCCAGCAGCTTGTCCGCCAGGGGCACCGTGAAGTCGTCCGAGGCGACCACGTTCAGGGAGCCCTCCAGGGCCCCGGCCCAGAGGGCGTCCTGGTCCTCCTTGGGCCTCAGCGGCGGGTAGTTGTGGTAGATCAGGCCGTTGGGCTTGAAGTAGTCGTCGTTGGTGAAGTTCAGGTAGTGGTGCAGCACCTCGCCGTAGACGGGCCGCCGCTGGGCCCGGGCCTGGGCGATGGCCGCGACCCCCTCCTTGGTGGACATGTGGACGAAGTAGATGGGCGTCTTGGTCCACTCGGCCAGCACCAGCATCCGGTTCAACGCCGCCACCTCCGCCAGGTGGGGCCGCGCCTCGCCGATGTACTTGCCCTCGGTGCGCCCCTCTCGGAAGAGCTGCCGCGTGGCCTGCTCGATGATGCACTGGTCCTCCACGTGCAGCACCGCCATGCCCCCGTGGGCCGATAGCTGCTGGAATATGCCCCATATCCGTCCGTCCTCCACCATGAAGCCCGCGGAGCCCGGACCCGCGGGGAAGCAGGTGAACAGCTTGATGGTGGGGATGCCGTACTCGATGGCTTGGGGGACCTCCTCGATGACCGACTGCTCCACGTCCCCCGAGATGATGGCGTGCAGCCCGTAGTCCACGACCATCGCCTCGTCCATCTCGGCCCGCTTGGTATGTATCGCCTCCATCAGGGTGTTGTGAGGGTGCTGCTGCCAGGCGAAGTCGATTATCGTCGTGGTCCCGCCGCAGGCCGCCGCCCGGCTGGCGTCGAAGGGGGACTGTATCCTGAAGGCGGGGAACTGTATCCCGAAGTGGACGTGGGCGTCGATGCCCCCGGGGAGGACGTACTTGCCCCGGGCGTCCACCACGCGGGCCGCGTCGGTGGGGCCGGCCCCGGGCACCGTCAGCGAGACGATCTTGCCGTCCCGGACCCCCACGTCCTGCGCCAGGGTGGTCTCCGGGGACACGACCTTGCCCCCCCGTATCAGCAGGTCAAGCACTGGCTCCTCCTCGTCCCCCAACCCGTCGTTCCGGCGCAGAGCCTGCCCTCGTGCTCTGACACGGGGGCCGGAACCCACGGGTGGGGAGGCCTGGACTGGATGTTCCCCCAGACACAAGGACCTACAGGGCGGGTGGAATCAAAGCGCGTGCCCCTAGGAAAGGGCTTCCAGCTTCTTCACGACCTCGTCGGAGGACATGATGTAGGCGTCCTTGTAGCTCATGCTGATGATCGAGTGCTCGTGTAGCTGGGGGGCCATGGCCGCCGTGGCGTCCTCCACCACGATGGTCCCGTAGTCCAGCTCGGCCGCGCTGCGGGTGGAGGACTCCACGCAACCGTTGGTGACGACGCCCATGATGATCAGGTTCCTGATGCCCATGTTGCGCAGCAGCCGGTCGATGTTCGTGGAGTTGAACACGCTGGATGTCACCTTGCTGACCACCAGCTCGTCCTCGCCGGGCGCGACCTCGGGCAGGAACTGGGCGCCCTTGGTGTCCCGGGGCGTCTTCAGGCCCAGGGCCTTGTACCGCAGGGTGCTGTCCCGCCCGTCGGCCGTCTGGGAGGCGACCCGCACGTGGACCACCTCGACGCCCGCCTTCCGCGCCGCCGCCATCACCCGCTGCATGTTGGGCAGCACCATCTCGTCTATGCGGCTCCAGAAGTAGCTGAGCTTGTGGTTGAGTCCCAGCTCCTGGGCCCTGGCCCCCAGACCGTAGTCCGGGTGGGCGTCCATGTACTGGACGTCGATGCACAGGAGGGCCGTATTGTCTTTTGTCAGGTCCGGCTCGGGGAGCCTGCCGAAGAGGGTTATCAGCAGGTCCTGGAGCTCCTCGTTGGACATGCGGTCGGAGGTGGTGTCCGCCATGGACGCCCTCCTTACAGGCCAGTCTCGCGCGGACCGCCCCCAGGCACGGCGGTCGGTGCCGCAATGGTACCAGCGCCCCTTTCGGGGTGTCAACAAGATTACCCCTTGGAGGCAAGTGCGAGCAGAACTGCCACGGGACTGGGGCGGGGCGTGGCCCGCTGACGCGGCTGTGTGTGAAGCGCGTACATCGGCAAGTTGACGCACGACTGCCCGATACGGTAGTGTTGCGGCACACTACGACAGGAGAGGCTGAGCATGGAGGCGCCCAAGTTCAGACACACGCCGGAACCAGCTTGGCTCCTCTGCGAAAGTACCTCCCACGAACAGCACCACCCGGAATACACGGTCCGCTTCTCCATTGGCGAAGAGGACATCCTGGCCTTTGTGCCTGCAGCGTTGGTCGACTCCATAGACCAAGACCGCAAACGACTTAAAGTCTTGATCATCGGGGATTATGGAGACGCCGTAGTCATCCATGTCCCTGGGGAAACCATGCCCTCAGGTCCAAGATTCCGAGTACCCAGCACCCCGAAAATCTTGCAACAGGTGTAGACCCCTGATGGTTCTCAGCGATGGGGCGATCCGAGAGGCCATCAGCGGCGGTCAGACAGCACCGACGGTCCATGCTGGGTTCGAGGGCCAGATACGATTGGAGATACTGAACAACGGGCCGTTCCATTGTCTCCTGCGACCTGGCTTGGAGATATGCCAGTTGATCGTTGAGCGGTTAGGGCGTCCCGCGACAGAACCCTTGCAGAGCCGGTTTCAACACCAGAAAGAATAAGAAACACCCCCGGCGGAGGCATATATGGGTCGGAAAGCCGACGTAGTGGACGTGCTGGTGATCGGCGCGGGAGCCTCGGGCGCGGCGTTCTCCTGGAGCCTGGCCGAGTCCGGCATCGGCGTGACGTGCCTGGAGCAGGGCCCCTGGAAGGACCCCGGGGCCTACCCTGCCCTCCTGGACGACTGGGAGACCCACAGGGTCACCGATTTCAACCCGGACCCCAACTCCAGGCGGCTGCCCGAGGACTACCCCGTCAACGAGTCCGACTCGCCCATCACGCCCCTGATGTACAACGCCGTGGGCGGCAGCACCATCCACTGGAGCGCCCACTTCCCCCGCATGCACCCCTCGGACTTCCGGGTGCGCTCACTGGACGGCGTGGCCGACGACTGGCCCGTCACCTACGACGAGCTGGAGCCCTACTTCGACCTGAACGACCGGATGATGGGCGTTGCCGGCATGGTCGGAGACACCGCCTATCCCCCCAAGTCCCAACGGCAGACTCCGCCCATTCCCCTGGGAAAGCTGGGAGAGACCATGGCCGGCGGCTTCGACAGGCTGGGGTGGCACTGGTGGCCCTCCGACACCGCCATCCTCACCCGGCCCTACGACGGCCGGTCCGCCTGCAACAACTGCGGGCCCTGCGAGATCGGCTGCCCCCTGGGGGCCAAGGCCAGCACCGACGTCACCTACTGGCCCAAGGCCATCGCCAGAGGCGCCGTCCTGAAGACCGGATGCCGCGTGCGGGAGGTCACCGTCGGCAAGGACGGCCTGGCTAGCGGCGTAGTCTACTACGACGAGGAGGGCCGGGTCCGGGAGCAGAAAGCCCGGGTCGTGGTGATGGCCTGCAACGGGGTCGGGACCCCCAGGCTCCTGCTCAACTCCAGGTCCGGCCTCTTCCCCGACGGCCTCTCCAACGGCAGCGGCCTGGTGGGCAGGAACCTGATGTTCCATCCCTACGCCATGGTGACGGGCGTGTTCGACGACCTCCTGGAGGGCTACAAGGGCCCCAGCGCCGACTGCATAATGAGCTCCGAGTTCTACGAGACCGACCTGTCCAGGGGGTTCGTCAGGGGGGTGGCCTTCCAGATCATCCGCAGCTCCGGTCCGGTAACCACCGCCCTGGGGTTCGCCGGTGCCCCCCGGGTCCCCTGGGGGAGCGGCCACCACCAGGCCTTCGGCCAACGGTTTGGACGGACCATCACCATCGCCGTGGTGGGGGAGGACCTGCCGGAGCCCTCCAACCGGGTGACCCTGGACGGCGCCCTTGTGGACGGCGACGGCATCCCGGCCCCCAAGGTCTCCTACCGGATGAGCGAGAACAGCCTGAAGATGATGGACTTCGGCGTCGCCAGGGCCTCGGAGGTGTTGCAGGCGGCGGGCGCCCGCGAGGTGATGGTCAATCCCCTCCTGCGTCCCTCCGGGTGGCACCTTCTGGGCACCGCCCGCATGGGCGCCCACGACGGCAGCTCCGTGGTGGACGGCAACGGCCGCAGCCACGAGGTGAAGAACCTGTTCGTCATAGACGGCAGCGTCTTCACCTCCGCGGGGGCGGTGAACCCGACGTCGACCATACAGGCCGTGGCCCTGCGCATCGCCGACCGTTTCAAGAAGGGCTCCCGACACCTGTTGGACTGAGGTGACTCCCATGACTGCATCCAACTCCTACTTCAGCGACTCCCAGCTAGAGCTGGTGAGGGCCGTCCTCGACCGCATAGTGCCGCCCGAGGCCGACATGCCCGGGGCGGGGGAGGCGGCGTTGGAGTACGTGGACCGGGCCGTCGGCAGCCGAGGGGACTACCGGAGGCTGTGGGGCGACGGCCTGGCCCGGATAGAGATCGCCGCCTGGAGCAGGCACAAAACGCGCTTTATCGATCTGTCCCGGGACGAGCAGGAGGGTGTGCTAACCCTGGTGGACGCCGGAGAGCCCCACTTTTTCCAGTCCCTGGTCCGGGAGGCCTACGCCGGGTACTACTCCAACCCGCGAGTCGTGGCGCTGCTGGGTCTGGAGGCCCGTCCCCCGCAGCCCGGGGGCCATCACGTGGAGCAGGGCAGCTTCGACGGCCTGGAGAAGGTCAGGCGGCGTGGGACCGTATGGAGGGCGGCCGGGGAGTAGCGCAACGGGGTCCTCTCCGGCCCCCCACGAATCGGGAACACGTCTAGGACGGCCCTAGGACAGCCCTAGGACAGCCCTAGGATAGAAAATACAGGCGGTTCAACGGCACTTCCGGGACGGCCTCGGAGGTGACCGCAGTCCCGTTGACGCTGACCCGATTGCTCTCCAGGTCCACTCGTATGTCCGGCACCAGCCGGTTGCGGACCATCTGCTCTCTGGTCACCGAGCGGACGTCCCTTACGGGCAGCAGCTTGCGCCTGCTGTCCAGTCGCCCTGCCAGGCCCATGTCCAGGGAGGCGCCCGAGACGAAGTAGGCGCTTGTGGAGGCGGAGGCCCTACCCATGCCGCCGAACATGGGGCCGTACCTGACCGGCTCCGAGGCGGGGACGGAGGCGTTGCCGTCTCCCAGGGGCGCCCACGCGGGAAAGCCGCCTTTTATCACCATCTCGGGCTTCACGCCGAAGAACTCCGGGCGCCACAACACTATGTCCGCCATCTTCCCCGCCTCCAACGACCCCACGTAGGGGGACACCCCGTGGGTGACCGCCGGGTTGATGGTGTACTTGGCCAGGTACTGGAGGATGCGCTGGTTGTCCTCCTCCCGGGACCCGTCTCCCCGCTCGGACTTCATCTTGTGCGCGAGCTGCCAGGTCCGCAGGCCTATCTCTCCGATTCTGCCCATGCCCTGGGAGTCGGAGTTGACCACGGGAATGGCCCCCATGTCGTGCAGCACGTCCTCCGCGGCCATCGTCTCCCGCCTTCGCCGCTCGTCCAGCGCCGACACGTCCGTCTCCACCTGCAGGTTGATCCCGTGGCACATGGCCGTCATGGGGAAGTGCTCCTGGTACGTTCCGGCGGTATAGGGGATGGTCGGCGTCGTGGAGGAAGGGATGATGTTGGGCGCCCCGGCCAGCCGCAGGAGGTCGGGCGCGTGGCCGCCGCCGCAGCCCTCGATGTGGTAGGCATGGAGCGCACGCCCGGCGATGGCGTCGATGGTGTCCGTCACCTCCATCGACTCGTGGAGCCCGTCGGTGTGAAGGGCCACGGAGACGTCGTACTCGTCGGCCACCCGCAGGGAAGCGTCGATGATGGACGGGTACGCGCCGCTGTCCTCGTGGATCTTGATACCGCACGCTCCGGCCTCGATGCTGTCGCTCATGGGGCCCGGGTCGATGGAGCTCCCCCTTGCCTGGAACCCCATGTTGATGGGAACGCCCTCCAGGGCCTCGAAGTATTTCTCCAGTATGAACCGCCCGTTCCACTGCAGCCCCCCGCCGATGAAGGTGGTGACCCCCGCGCTGAGGGCCACCCACAGGAGCAGGGAGGAGCGGGTGAGGTGGACGTGGCTGTCGACGGTCCCCGGCGTGGCTATCATGTTCAGGCCGCTGAGGATCACGGTGTTGGGGCCTATCACCAGGTCCACACCGTCCATGACGTCGGGATTGCCCGCCCGGCCGGTCCCCGCGATGAGGCCGTCCTTGATCCCGATGTCCCCCTTGAAAATGCCGAGCACCGGGTCGATGACCACTGCGCCGGCGACGACGTAGTCCAGCTCGCTGGGCCTGGAGACCGTGTGGGCTTGCATCATTCCGGCCCTCACCGTCTTGCCCCACCCCACCACCAGCTCGTCGCCGTAGGCCGCATGGTCCCTCTCGACCCGCGCGATGAGGTTCGTGTCGCCCAGCCGTATCCGGTCCCCCGCCGTGGGGCCGTACCGCCTCCTGTAGGCGTCCCTGTCCATCTCGAAGGGCATCAGAGGGCCTCCGTATCCAGGAATCCGCGACGCCGGGCCCGGTCCAGGGCCCGCGCCTTGGCCTCAGGAGACAGGGGTCCGTCCACCAGACCCTGGAAGCCGAACACCCGTCTGCCGCCTCCCAGCTCCATCAGGGAGACTTCCCTGACCTCCCCGGGCATCCACCGGACGCCGCTCCCCGGGGGGATGTCCAACCTCCTGCCGTAGGCCGCCCCCCGGTCGAACCGGAGCCGCCTGTTGACCTCCATGAAGTGGTAGTGGGAGGTCACGTACACCACGTGGTCGGAGGTGTTTTCCACGGTGACGGTGACGGTGTCCCTGCCGGCGTTGGACCGGACGGGACCACTGGCGACGATGACCTCACCCGGCCGCACTGGATGCCCCATTCGCGTCTCCTTTTGCTCGGATGGGGTCTCGGACCAGCACCAGCTTGTTGCCGTCCAGAAAGGTCACCTCCAGCATGATGGGGTCCGCCAGGTCCGCAACCCCGTCCATCACGTCGTCCCGGGTCAGGACGGCGGCGCCCCGCTGGGCGACCTCCTCGTAGCTCCTGCCGTCCCGGGCGCATTCCATCATCTCGTCGCAGATGAGGGCCACCGCCTCGGGATGGTTCAGCTTCAGCCCCCGGTCCCGCCTTCGCCGTGCCAGCTCCGCCACCGAAAAGATGGTCAGCCGGTCCATCTCCTTGGGGGTCAGTCTCATGCGTCCCTCCTTGGCGGCCAAGGCGCCGGTGGGCGGCCTTGGAGTCTAGCATGGGCGGCCCGTCATGCCTGGGGCGGCGCCCACTTGCCCGTCCAGCCGGGCCTCCAGTCCGTCCATTTTGGGAACTCCCTGGGCTGAATTCCCGTCTCATGGACCTCCACGCCGATGGGATAGGCCTCGCCCTCGCCGGTGGCCACGTCCCTGATGCCGTCCCCCATGGGGCAGGTGGACAGGGCCACCAGCAGGTCGGTCTCGGCATAGAAGGAGATGTAGTCCCCCGGCTTGGAGTCGCCCCTGGCCACCCGGGCCCTCCCCTTTTCGGGCTCCACGTAGGTCTTCTGATGGACCATGAAATTGCCGTGGATGTCCGCCTCGCTCAAGCCGAAGGGCTCTATGGCCTGGAGGAAGTTCAGATGGCACGAGTCCAGTCCCGCAACCCCGCTTCGCATCTCCCACAGCTCCGAGGTGCAGTGGGTGCGGGAGTCGCTGTGGTGATACACGCTGTCGGGCGGCTCGGGCGTCACCGTATCCTCGATGCACGTCGCCATGGGCCGCATCCAGGGCACCTCGGACCACAGGCGGGTCCCGACCTTGATGACGAACCCCTCCAACACCCAGGTCCGCGTCGCCACGAAGTACTCCCTTGTGTCGTGGGCGTTCCAGAGGGCCACGTCCCCAATCTGGGGCCCCCCTACCGTCACGAACCTGAAGGTCTGCCCCTTTTTCACCTTGAACCCCCTCCCGCTCAGGGGCGGCAGCTCGAACCGGTCGACCAGCTCGTACCGGGGCTTGGCGGCCCGCACCTGATCGTAAAAGGAGGCGTCGAGATCGTACTGGGGCAGCTTCCGGTCGGACATGTACCCCATTCCCGCCATCTCTGACATCTCCGCTCCTCCTCTGCCGCCGGTCCGCCGTTGGGGCCCGCTGACTCCCGCTGCGCGGACCGGCGCTCCCCTCGGATACCGGGATGATACTCCCGCCCGGAGGCGGTGTCACCCCCACCGCGGCCTCCATCGACCCAGGGCCCCCCTGACCGTCGTCCCCGGCGATGGCGCGGGGCAAGAGTCCTTCACCTCGTCCCTTCCAATACTGGACCGGATTCCCCGCATCGACCCTGAAACAGGTTCGCCATTTTGCAAATTAGCTGTATAATGTACCCACTGCGGGATAGCCATCCTGGCAGGGGCTCGTCCTTTTGCGGCGACAGTCTTACTATGGGAGACTGGGAAAACCGGGGGATGGGACGTGATGAAACTGGTGCGGTAGCCAAAGGTATCGCCGCACCATGAAGGAGATATACCCGATGGCAGTTAGGACTGAGCGACAGGGGACCACGTTAATCGCCAAGACCGACGGGAGAGTCGACGGCACCAATGCCCGCGAGTTCCAGGCGGACTTGGAGGCCGCCATCGACGAGAGTGAACGCGCTGTGATCCTGGACATGGAGGAGCTATCCTATATCAGTAGTGCGGGCCTTCGGGTGATTCTGCTGACGGCCAAGAACTTGAGAAACCAAAACGCAAAATTCGCGGTCTGCTCGCTTTCTGAGCCGATACAGGAAGTCTTCGAGATCAGCGGTTTCGACAAGATTATCTCCATTCACGCCTCCCAGGCCGAGGCCCTGGCCTCGTTCAACGACTAGACCCGGGCTCAGGCCTTTGACAGGCATTATTCTTGTATTCGGATCCTGAATAGGAGGAGTTGGGCGGACCCGGGAGCGGAGGCCGCGCGATAGTAGCTATGCAAGAGCCGTACAAGATATTGGTGGTCGACGATGAGCCGGACCTGGAACCCCTCATGCTGCAGCGGATGCGCCGGAACATCCGATCGGGCCGGTATGAGTTCGTCTTCGCCCACAACGGTGTGGAGGCTCTGGAAAAGCTCAACGAGGACGAAGAGATCGACATGGTTCTCTCGGACATCAACATGCCCCAGATGGACGGCCTCACGCTGCTGGAGCAGATACCCAAGGTGGACCCCAACATGCGCTCCGTCATAATTTCGGCGTATGGCGACATGAAGAACATACGCACCGCCATGAACCGCGGCGCCTTCGACTTCGTCACCAAACCCGTAGATTTCGAAGACCTGCAGGTGACCATAGACCGGACCCTGCAACACATGATTGAGTGGCGCGAGGCCCTCCAGTCCCGCGACAAGCTGGTGGCCCTGCAGAACGAGCTGGAAGTCGCCAGGGGAATGCAGCAGTCCATTCTCCCCACCAGGTTTCCCAACACCAAGGGCTACAGGGTGTACGGCAAGATGCAGGCGGCGCGCAACGTGGGGGGCGATTTCTTCGACGTGATACAGCTCGACGGCGGCAAAATGGGCCTCGCCGTTGCCGACGTGTCCGACAAGGGCGTCCCCGCCGCCCTCTTCATGATGTCCAGCCGCACCTTGCTGAAGGGCGCGGCCATCGGCGTTGGCGTCCCGGGCGAGGTGCTGAACGAAGTCAACGATCTGCTGCTGGAGAACAACGACGGCGCCATGTTCGTCACCGTCGTCTACGCCGTATACGATCCCTCCAACCGGGAGCTCACCTACGCCAACGGGGGCCACAACAGCCCCCTTGTGATCCATGAGGACGGCACCTCCACCCTGCTGCCCCTCACCGACGGCGTAGCCCTGGGGGTTGCGCCCGGCCTGGAGTACAAACAGCACACCGTGACCCTATCCCCGGGGGACACGGTTATCTTCTACACCGACGGCGTGACCGAGGCCATGAACGGCGATGGAGAGCAGTTCGGCCTGGACGCCGTGTGCAAGCACTTCGAAGCCGAGCCGCCGCAAGACCCCGAAAAAGCCACGGCGGCCGTATTCGAGGCCGTCAATACCTTCGCGGGCGAGACACCCCAGTCCGACGACATAACGTGTCTGGCCCTCTGCTGTAAGAGCTCCTCTTGAGCGCTACGCTGGACCTGACGGTCGAGACCAGGCTGGAGGAGCTGGACCGCCTCTCCGCCGCGGTGGAGGACTTCGGAGCGGAGGATGACTGGCCTCCAAACCTCACCTTCCAGGTCAACCTGGTCCTCGAGGAGCTGTGGCTCAACGTTCTGAACTACGGACACGACGGCGGTGACCACGAGGTCGACATCAGGCTGACCTCGGACACCGAGGCTCTGACCATCGAGATTACGGACGACGGCAAGCCCTTCGACCCGTTCACCGAGGCGCCGGCGCCCAACGTGACGGGTGACCTGGGCGACAGAGAAATCGGAGGCCTTGGCATCTACCTTGTGCGTACGATGATGGATGAGTGGCGGTATAAGCGGGAGGATGGAAAGAACCATCTGATTCTGGTCAAGCGTAGGATCGGGTGAAGGGGCTCTCCGGAGTACCAACCGACATACTGTTCGTGTTCGGCATCGTAGGCGGGGTCCTACTAACCTTCGCCGTGAGCCTGCTTATCTGGGTTTTCCTGGGCCGTGTCGACACCACCGGTAGTGCCGCGTTCCCGGACCAAGACCGGGAGTCCACTCCCACACCTGCGGCCACCGCCCCGCCTGTCATGATGGAGTCGGGCGTCGCCGACAACAGCGTTACCTTCGGCCAATCGGCCGCCTTTAGCGGCCCCGCCCGGGAGCTTGGAATCAATATGCACAGGGGCATCGTGGCGGCCTTCCAAGAGGTGAACGCCGTAGGCGGCGTCCATGGCAGGCAGTTGCACCTGATACATGAGGACGACGCCTACGAGCCCGAGGACGCCATTGCCAACACCACCAAGCTGATCGAAGAAGACGGGGTCTTCGCCCTGATCGGAGCCGTGGGCACGCCCACGTCGCGGTCGGCGGTGCCCGTTACCGAGGCCAGGGGCGTTCCCTACATCGCGCCCTTCACCGGGGCGGCATTGCTGCGGGACCCGGATCTCAACGCCGTGGTCAACCTGCGGGCCTCCTACAACCAGGAGACCGAGGAGATGGTCGACCGGCTGACCGAGGACCTGGGAATGAGGCGCATCGGCGTGATGTACCAGGACGACTCCTACGGCCGGGCAGGCTACGAGGGCGTACTCGCCGCCCTGGAGCGGCGGGGAATGGAGCCGGCCTCCGTGGGCGTGTACACCCGCAACACCCTGGCCGTCAAGACCGGCCTTTTGGACCTGAACCGGGGGGAGCCTCAGGCGGTGATAATAGTGGGCGCCTACCAGCCGGTGGCCGAGCTGATCCTGTGGGCCAGGCATCTGGGTACCAGCACGGTGTTCATGACCATCTCCTTCGTGGGCAGCAACGCGTTGGCCGGGGCTCTGGGCGACAACGGAGAGGGTGTCTACGTCACCCAGGTGGTCCCCTTCCCGGTCCCGTCGGAAGACTCGCCACCCATAGTCCACTCCTACGTGGACGCGCTCAAGGCCGAGTACCCCGACGCGGTGCCCGGCTTCGTGTCCCTGGAGGGCTACCTGGCGGGCCGCCTCGCCATCGCCGGCCTGGAGAGGTGCGGCCCCGACCTGGACCGGGCCTGCTTTCTCGCCGGTCTTCGCGCCGTCAGCGACGACCTGGACGGGTTCAACCTCCTCTACGGAGCCGAGGATGACAACCAGGGCTCCGACAGGGTATTTTTGACTGTGATCGACCAGGATGGCGGCTACCGGGCCATTGAAACCCTTCGGGAAACAGAGTGATGAGAGAACGCCTGAAGCAACTGTGGGACAGCCACACGCGCATCTCCACCCAGCTCCACATCGCCATCTGGGGCGCCATCGCACTGACCGTGTGCGCCAGCGTGGTGGGCTGGCTGTCTTTCAACCGGGTCGGCGATGCTCAGACCCAGGTGAACGACGGCAGCATACCCGAAATGGCAGCCTCCTTTGGCGTCTCCCGGTACGGCGCCGAGCTGGTGGCCGCCGCCCCGCGCCTCACCGCCTCCTCCACCGTCGAGGAGTTCGACGGCGTGGTGATGGACATCGACGATTCGTACAGAAACTTCGAGGGGCAGCTCACCCTCCTGGAGCAGGTGGGGGCCGAGGAGGAGAGCTTCAGTAGAATCCGGGACAACGCCGACAGGCTGGACCAGAACATCGAGGAGATCAAGAAGGCCACCTCGGATACCTTCAAGCTGGACGACGAAGCCGACGTCCTGGCTCGCCGGCTCACGGATGAGCGCACCAACCTGGACGCCATGCTCGTGGAGGCCATCGACGACCAGCTCTTCTACGTGATGAAGGGCTACCGCAGCCGGGGAGAGGGCCCGGAAAACAGTATGCAGCACATGTCGGAGAAGGAGATCGGCTACTACAGGAACCTGGCCCAGACTCAGGTGGACGCCAACATCGCCATGGAGCTGCTGGCCAACGCCTTCACCATCTCCGATGCGTCCCTCATCGAGCCTCTGCGGGAACGGTTCGAGGCTGCCAGGGGCCGCATCGACCGCAACCTGATCGCCCTGGAAGGGTCGCCGCACCACGAAAGCGTGTCGCCCATCTTCGAGCGGCTGTTCGCCCTGGGAATCGGCGACAACGACGGGTTCGACCTGCTGCAATCCCGGCTCATGTTGGAGCAGACTCAACGGGAGCTTCTCACCAGCAATCGCGAGATCGCCATCGACATGCTGCGGGACGTCAACAGCCAGGTCGGGGCCGCCCGCCTGAGCGCCCAGGTGGCGACCGAGGCCTCCAGTCAGGCGATATTCACGGGCCGTACCCTTCTGATAGTCATTAGCGGCATAAGTATCGCCGGTGGTGGCCTCATCGCCTGGCTCTTCGTCGGCCGAATGCTGGTGCGGCGTCTCAAGCTCCTATCGGACTGGATGCGTCGCATGGCCGGCGGAGACCTGGAGGCCCAGGTGGAGCTGGAGGGCAGGGACGAAGTGGCCGAGATGGGCGCCGCCTTGGAGGTGTTCCGCCGGCACGCCCTGGAGGTGCAGCGCCTGAACCTGGTGGAAAAGCTGGCAAACGAGCTGGGCGAAAAGAACGAGGAGCTGGAGAGCGTGCTGGCGGACCTGCGCCGGGCGCAGGACCAGATCGTCATGCGCGAGAAGCTGGCCGCCCTGGGTGAGCTGACGGCCGGCGTGGCCCACGAGATACGAAACCCGCTGAACTTCGTCAACAACTTCTCCGAGGTCTCCCAGGAGCTCATCAAGGAGCTCCAGGATCTCCTGCAGGAGGAGGGCGTGGACCTGCCCGAAGAGCAGTCGGGGCTGGTCGAAGACATATTCGGGGACCTGAGCGACAATCTGGGGCGTATCCGCTCCCACGGCGAACGGGCCAACCGGATAGTGCATGACATGCTCCAGATGGGTAGAGACGCGGGAGGCATACAGGCCACCGACATCAACAACTTGCTGGACGAGCACGCTCGCCTCGCCTACCACAGCGCCCGGGCCACCGACCCCGATTTCCAGCTTGACCTGCGGCAGGACTTCGATCCGGAGATGGGACAGCTCGAAGTCATCCCCCAGGAGATGGGCCGGGTCTTCTTGAACATGGTGAGCAACGCCTGCTACGCCACCGACCAGAAGCGGCGGCAGACCGTGGAAGCAAACGGGGACTACATGCCGACGCTGTCGCTGACCACCAAGCGCCTGGAGGACCATGCGGAGATCGGAATCCGGGACAACGGAAACGGCATTCCACCGGAAGCCATAGAGAAGATATTCCTGCCCTTCTTCACCACCAAGCCAACCGACCAGGGAACAGGACTGGGCCTCGCCATGTGCGCCGACATTATTCGAAAGCACGGCGGCAGCATTCGGGTCGAGTCGGAGCCGGGGCAGTTCACCGTGATGACCGTGGACCTGCCCCTGGTCCCGTCCCAGACGCTGTCGCAGGAGGATGGCGGAGCGCCGGAGGCGGAGGGCGCCGCGGTGACGGCGGGTGGAGGCGCGGCTGCGCCCGCCGCGGAAGGGGACCCCGACGGTGCGGACTCATAGGAGCGCACCACCGTGACGACGGGGCCATGGTTGAGTTATGGCCGTCAAAGGCCGTCGTATGATATTGTGATTGGCGACAAGCCGGGACCCGGGACAACGAGGGGGAGTCTCATGCTGCTCGAAGGGCCTTCGAGCGACGAGTTGATGCCGTGAAGTTCGACACCTACAATATCGATCCGTACATATATGACGAGATGTTCCAGGCGGATGGCATGCCCAGAGAGCATTGCCGGCCGCTCCACGAAGACCTGGCCCGCCTCTCCAGAGAGGAGCTGAGCAGCATTCAGGAACGGGTGACCCGCTCCTTTTCCAACGAGGGCATCTCCTTCACGGTCTACGGGGACGATGAGGGTGAGGAGCGGATCATACCCATCGATTGCCTCCCGCGGGTCATATCGGGGGACGATTGGAGATTCCTGGAGAAGGGCCTGGCCCAACGGCTCAAGGCCTTGAACCGCTTTCTGGCAGACGTGTATGGCGAGGCACGTATCATCGAAGACGGCGTGATCCCGGTGGACGTGGTCCGGGAGTGCCCTCAGTACCGGATGGAGATGCGGGGCTTCACCGCGCCCCAGGGTACCTGGGTCGCCATCTGCGGCACGGACCTGGTGAGGACCAACGACGGCTTCCGGGTGCTGGAAGACAACCTGCGCGTGCCTTCCGGCGTATCCTACATGATCGCGAACCGGAAGGCCGTGAAGGCCAGCTTGCGGCGCCTGTACCGAAGGTCCCAGGTGCAGGAGGTGGAGCACTACGGACGCCTGCTGCTGACGACCCTCCGCGAGCTGGCGCCCAACGGGCGCTCCGAGCCGTCCATCGCCCTGCTGACCCCCGGAGTCTATAACTCGGCCTTCTACGAGCACATGTTCCTGGCCCGGGAGATCGGCGCCGAGCTGGTGGAGGGCCGGGACCTGCTGGTGAACGACGGGCACGTTTACATGCGCACCACCACGGGGCTTCGCCGGGTCGACGTCATCTACCGCCGGGTGGACGATGATTTCATAGACCCCCTGGTGTTCCGCCCGGACTCCCTCCTGGGAGTGCCGGGGCTCATCCACGCCTACAAGCTGGGCAACGTAGCCCTGGTGAACGCCCCAGGCACCGGGGTTGCCGACGACAAGAGCGTATACGCCTACGTGCCCGACATGATTCGCTACTACCTGGGAGAAGAGGCGATCCTGTCCAACGTGGAAACCTACCTCTGCCGACGGCCCGAAGACCTGGAGTACACCCTGGACAACCTGGACAAGCTGGTGGTAAAACGGGTGGGCGAGTCCGGGGGCTACGGAATGCTGATAGGTCCCCACGCGACGCCCAAGGAGCGGGAGGAGTATGCGGTGGGCCTCCGGGCCAACCCGGCCGACTTCATCTCTCAGCCCGTGCTGGCCCTCTCCCGCGCGCCTTGCCTCATCGACAACAACTTCGAGCCGCGCCACGTGGACCTGCGTCCCTTCGTACTTCACGGACGCGAGACCCGCATGGTGCCGGGGGCCTTCTGCCGCGTGGCCTTGCGTCGGGGGAGTCTGGTGGTGAACTCCAGCCAGGGCGGCGGCGGCAAAGATCTTTGGGTGCTAGGAGACTGAGCCGAATTGCTTTCTCGCAGCGCACAGGGCCTCTACTGGATGGGTCGATACCTGGAAAGGGCCGAGTTCCTCTGCCGGCTGTTGCGATTGCAGGCCGAGGCGCTGGTGGACCGCCCCATCCGGGAGATCCATGCCGGCTGGGCCCGCATCTACGACGGCATAAGCCGTGAGCCCCCGGGTGGCAGTCTCGATCTGGTGACCAGCGACGACTTCACCCTGGCCGACTCCTACACCCTGGCCGACGACCTCACCTTCGAGCGCGCCAACCCCGATTCCGTATGGAGCTGTTTCGCCCAGGGGCGTGAGAACGCCCGGCAGATGCGCCACTGCATCAGCGAGGAGCTGTGGACCAGCCTCAACCTGGCCTATCTCCGCATCCAGAAGCTGGGCATCCAGGACATCTGGCGGACCTCTCCCGAGGGCTTCTACGCGGAAACGGCCGCGGAGATGAACAGGTTCTCCGGAGTGGCCGGCGCCACCATGTATCGCGACGAAGGCTGGCGTTTCATGCAGCTTGGCGGTTTCATCGAGCGCGCCCAGCTTTCCACGGCCTTGTTCCTGTCCCAGCTATCCTCCGACTCGAAGGCCGGAGAGCACACCGATGCCGACTGGACCAGCCTCCTGCGCTTCTACCACGCCCTCGAGGCCTACAACCGCATCTATAGCGTCGAAGTGCATCCCGGCCAGGTGCTGGACCTGCTGGCCACGGACCCGCTGCTCCCGGACTCGTTGTGCAGGTCCCTGGACAGGGCGGCGTCGGACCTGGCCTCCATTGGTCCGGGTCCCAACGCCAAGGCCAGCGGCGCAGCCCGACGGCTGGCCGGGCGCATGTCTGCCCTGATCCACTACGACTGGCCCGATAGGGAAGACCGGGAAGAGCTGCTGCTGCAGGTGAGACAGTACGGCCTGGAGCTGCACCATCTGGTGACTGCGGCCTACTTCGACTATGCGGTAGAGGACTTCCCGGGAAGCTAGCTCCGTGGGTGCCCCGGTGCTCTACCGAATCGAGCACGTCTCCCGTTACCTGTACCCGTCACCCGTGCGGCAGTGTGTACTGTCCCTCTGCCTTCAGCCCCGGGACGACGCGGGACAACGGCTCCTGAGCTTCGACGTAGCCACCGACCCCCCGGCCCCGCTGAACAGCGAGACGGACGTCTTCGGCAACACCAGGCAGGTCCTGAACATCGACCGGGAACACGAAGGGCTGGAGGTCACCTCCCGCTCCACCGTCGAACGGGTTCCCGCAGCCGCGCCGCTCGAGTCCCTCGGGGCCGGCGCATGGCAGGAGATACGCGCGTGGACGGAGTCCTTCGACTATTGGGACTTCACCCACCCCAGCCACTACGCCCGCCCCTCTTCCGCCCTCGCCGCCTTTGTCGACGAGGTGGGCATCCGGGCGGGGGACGACCCATTGGAGACCGTGCTGCGGCTTTCGGACACCCTCTACCGTAGCTTCCGGTACGTTCCGGGCAGCACGTCGGCGGTCTCTCCCATAGAGCACATACTGCAGTCCAGGCAAGGCGTATGCCAGGACTACGCCCACGTGATGATCGCCGTCGCCCGCTCCTGGGACATCCCCACCCGTTACGTCTCGGGATACCTGTATGTGGACGGGCAAGCCGGCGAGGAGCCCCCGCAAACGGCCACCCACGCCTGGGTGGAGTGTTGCCTGCCCGACCTGGGCTGGATCGGCTTCGATCCAACCAACAGATGCCTGGCCGACCAACGGCACGTTCGGATAGCCGTCGGCCGGGACTATCAGGACGTGTCCCCCATCCGCGGGGTCTTCAAGGGAGCCGGAGAGGTCCGCCTTGCGGTGGACGTCCGGGTACGCGCCGGCGACCGTTGACTGCATTACCAGACCGGGAATTGGTGGTTATCTGTGGCCTGACCGGAAACGGGATCGAATCGTGGGACCCCGTTTGGTGACACCGGCGAGTTGCCGGCATCACATGATTGCCCTTACGATGACCATGCTTGGAAGAGTGCTCGGTCGGCGCGTGACAAGTAGCCTCAACGGCTCAACGATGTTGGGAAGCGGGGGGAGTACACGGCCATCGGCGCCGAGGCGCGATCATGCTTGTGCCTACCGAACCGAAGATATACCATATCGTCCACGTGGACCGGCTCCCATCCATTGTCAACGACGGTGAGCTCCGGTGCGATGCAAAGATGACCCAACGCAGCGACGCTGGAACTGCCATCGGCATCAGCGACATCAAGGACCGCAGGCTGAACTCTACGCTGGGTAGCCATCCGGACCTTCACGTCGGCGACTGCGTCCCGTTCTACTTCTGCCCGCGTTCCGTCATGCTCTACGTTATCTACATGAGGAACCATCCCGGGTTAGAGTATCGCGGCGGTCAAGGTCCAATACTTCACTTGGAGGCTCACTTGCACAGTGCGGTGGCTTGGGCGGACGCCAACAACCGCCGTTGGGCTTTCACGCCATCCAACGCCGGAACCGCCTACTTCGAGGACTACGCCGATCTTGGGCAGCAATACAGGGGTCAGCTCATCGCCCACCTGTCGAGGTCAAGCCGGATTGGTACTACTGACTGGTTGGGAGGGACGGCATGATCGAGTACAAGAACGGCGATATCTTCGCAGAGGACGTGGAGGCCATCGTCAATAGCGTCAACTGCGTGGGCGTCATGGGACGTGGGATCGCGCTCCAATTCAAGAACACGTTTCCCGGAAACTTCAAGGCTTATGCGGAAGCGTGCAAACGCAATGAAGTTCGGCCGGGCCGGATGTTCGTCTTCCAGAGTGATCATCTGACCAATCCACGATACATCATCAACTTCCCTACCAAGCGGCACTGGCGCAGCAAGAGTCGCATCGAAGACATCGAGTCGGGACTTGAAGCCCTCGCGTCGGAGATCAGGGAGCGGAATATCAGCTCAATCGCCATACCTCCTCTTGGCACTAATCTCGGGGGATTGACCTGGACCGATGTATACCCACGCATAGAGACAGCCCTACAGGACATTGACGACCTGAAGGTCATCGTATTCCTTCCAGGGAGCGCCCCTGCCGACGGACGCCCCAACCGGTCCACCGATGTCCCGAAGATGACGGCAGCGCCCGCCACACTGGTCAGCTTGATGCACCGATACCTGAACGGGGTGCTCGACCCGTTCGTGACGCTTCTGGAATTACACAAGCTCATGTACTTCACACAACTGGCAGGGGAGCCCCTACGGCTGGACTTTCAAAAGGGGCCCTATGGCCCGTATGCCGAGAGACTCAGACACGTGCTCCGTCCAATAGAAGGCCATCTCATATCAGGCTACAAGGACGGGGGAGACGCACCTGGCAAGCAGTTGGAGCTGGTTCCGGGCGCCATCGAGGACGCGAACGTATTTCTCAACCAGCACCCCGAGACCATGCAACGCCTCGACAGGGTGTCCAAGCTTGTAGAGGGGTTCGAGTCATCGTTCGGACTCGAGCTACTGGCAACGGTCCATTGGGTCTCGTCCGAGTATCCGTCCGCAGCAGAGGATGAGATTGTCCACCACATATATGGGTGGAACCCTCGTAAACGGCAGTTCTCGGAGCGTCAGATACGCCTGGCCCTTAACAGACTGACCGAGAAGGACTGGCTCGGACCCCGGCCTGGTCAACAGTCCCCCGGTCCCGCCGCCTCTACCGGAACGGCCCCATTCTCTTTGGCGTGAAGAGCAGACAGGGGTAGGGGACGTTGGCGGGCGGCGCCGTCACAGCGCGATCAGGGTCCGACTCACTCCCAGAATCGTCCCGCACCTGTAGCAGTACTTGTCCCGCGGCATGGGTCCGGCCATGTCCCAACATACGCCTAGGACCGGCTGGCGCCGGGGATGTCGCGCCGCTGGAACAGGTAGAAGGCCAGTCCACCCAGGACTAGGAGGTAGGCGGCAATCACCAGGGCGGTGTGGAGCTCCCCGGGAGGGTCCCCCCCTACAACGCCAAAGGTGATGCCGCCGTTGCCCCCCTCGTCCTCGGCTCCGCCGCCCATGAATGCGCCAATGTTGTAGACCAGCAGGTAGTCCGCCACCCCCTGGAACCAGTCGAAGAGGCTGAGGAGGATGGCGACGGCCGTTTGCTCCAGGAAGTAGTACCCCAGCCCCACGCCGATGCCCGCCGCGGAGGAGCGGGTCGCCACCGCCGCCAGGGCCACCAGGGCCCCGTATGGCAGCACGGAGAACCAGGCCTTGCCGTAGACTTCGAGCCCGTCACCCCAAGAATAGACGTTCTCCAGCCCCTCTGTGCCCGACGCCAGGGCTCCCGCGGCCAAGCCCGATACCAACCCCAGCACGCCTATCACCACCAGGGCCGCTGCAAAGGCAATGGCCACCATCGCCAGCCTGGACGCCAGCATGTACCATCGCCGGACTCCCCTGACCAGCACGGGGCGCACAGTCCCCCAGCCGTGCTCGGAGCCTATGACGGAAGCGGTCAGAATGGCCACCAGGATAAGACCGATGGTCTGGCCCGCCCCCACGGCAAAACCGGCGCTCCCGGGAGGAGTGATCAGGCTGTATAGGTCGCCCAGCTCCTCCTGTTGGGCCGCCTTCCGTTCACGACAGTCCTCCAACATCCTACGGCCCATCTCCTCGTCCGCCGATGGGACCCCGGCGCCATCCGGGATGTTTCCCGCCAGAACGTCGTTGCAGTCGAAGCCCACGGCGGCGCCATCTAGGGCCGTGGACTCATAGATGATGTCCCTGGCCTCCTGTGTATCACCGAAGGCGAAGAACGCCCCCCAAATGAAGAGCTGGGTCACCAGGACAAGGACTGCCAGTAGAATCCAGGGCATCCAGCGGTACCGGAGCTTGAACCACTCCCAGCGGACCAGGCCCGCCAGCTCGACTATCATGCACCCTCCGCCTCAGGTTCTTGCTGGCCGCCCGTGACCTCGAGGAAGTATTCCTCCAGAGAGACCTGTACCGTCGCCATCTGTCCGACGTAGATGCCGGCATGGGCCAGGGCGGCCGTCAGCTCCGGGGAACGCTCCGGAGGGGCTGTGACCACCAGGCCCCCCTGGTCCATCGTGACGTCGACCACCCAGTCCAAGGCCGATAGGACGCCCACGGCCTGGGCGTCGTCGGTGGTGGAGAGGCGGACTGTGCCCTGTCCCTTCAGCAGCTCCTGGACGTTGCCCTGGGCGATGAGCCGCCCTCGGGACAGGATGGCGACGCTGTCGCACACCTGCTCTACCTCGTGCAGCAGGTGGCTGGAGAGCAGGACGGTGCGCCCGCTGCCCGACAGCTCCCGTATCAGGTCCCGTATCTCGGCCATGCCCGCCGGGTCCAGTCCGTTGGTGGGCTCGTCCAGGAACAGCACCTCGGGGTCCCCCAGCAGGGCATAGGCGATGCCCAGCCGCTGCTTCATACCCATGGAGTAGGTGTGGAACTTGCTGCCGGCCCGCTCCGCGAGGCCCACCGTCTCCAGCAGCCGGTCCACCTCGTCCCGGGACCCGTTGCCGCCGATTCCCTGGAAGTAGCGGAGGTTGTTGCGCCCGCTGAGGTAGGGATAGAAGCTTGGCTCCTCGACGATGGCCCCGATGCGCCGCAGGGCGTGGGGATGGACCCCCTCCACCGGGTCGCCGAAGAGGCGGATGGCCCCCGCCGTCGCTCGCACCAGCCCCAGGAGCATGCCCATGGTGGTCGTCTTCCCGGAGCCGTTGGGCCCCAGCAGCCCGAAGACGCCGCCCTGGGGGACCTGGAGGGACAGGTCGTCGACAGCCCGAATGGGGCCGTACTCCTTGGTCAGACTCCGAGTCTCGATGACCCAGTTCACTCTACTGTCTATGATGCCTCCCTAGGGGTCCTCCCGGTAGGCTATGGGGCGGCGATGGTCCTGCCGGGCGCCCGGACTATCTTAGACGGTGTTGCACCGATACCGCAAGCTCCCTCGTCAACAGCCTCAACCCCAACATATTGTATTTTCAAACTCCGGTTGCAAACTCATCCCGAGTTCGTACTCTTCGGCCCAAGAGTTTAAGATGTCGGCCAGTTTCATACCGGAGTTGGAATCTCGATGCAGCGCCTCGGCGCCGGCCCCTGCGGGCGGCTGACCACGGCATCCCAGGCGTCGGCAGCCCTCGGCATATCCTGCGCGGGCGCGCGCCGGGTCCTCAGCCGGTTGATCGACGCCGGGACCGTAACGCGGGTCGACAACATCTGGCCCAGCCTGTACGTGGCCCAACCACTGTTGGACGAAATCGATAGACCCATCAGCTCCGGAGCGGACTGATACTGTAAGTCCCCTCCCGGCGGGCTAGCTGAGGATCTGTTTCAGGAAGAGCTTGGTGCGCTCGCTCTGAGGGTCCTCGAATACCTGCTGCGGCGGGCCGTCCTCTACGATCATCCCCTGGTCGAACATCATCATCCGGTCCCCCACCTCCCGGGCGAACCCCATCTCGTGGGACACCACGATCATGGTCATCCCCGAGTCGGCCAGCTCGTGCATCACGTCCAGCACTTCCTTGATCATCTCCGGGTCCAGCGCGGAGGTCGGCTCGTCGAACAGCATGATGTTCGGCTGCATGGCCAGCGCCCGCGCTATGGCGACGCGCTGCTGCTGACCGCCGGATAGCTGGGCCGGGTACTTGTCCGCCTGCTCGGGTATGCCCACCCGCTCCAGGAGCTCCATGGCCGACTGCCGGGCCGCGTCCCTGGGCATCTTCCGCACCTTCATGGGCGCCAGGGTGATGTTGCCCATCACGGTCAGGTGGGGGAACAGGTTGAAGGACTGGAACACCATGCCCACGTCGCGCCGTATGGCGTCGATGTTGCGCACGTCGTTGGTCAGCTCGATGCCGTCGACGATGATCTGTCCCCGTTGGTGCTCCTCCAGCCTGTTGATGGTGCGGATGAATGTGGACTTGCCCGACCCCGACGGCCCGAACACGACCACCACTTGCGCCTTGTTGATGGTGGTGGTGATGCCGCGGAGGGCATGGTACTCGCCGTACCACTTGTGCACGTCGCGGCAAACGATGATCTCTTCGCCCCCCGCGCTCTCTTTCCTACCGGGCGCGCCCGCCTCAGCGCCGTTCGTCTGGGCCATGGCTCCCTCCCCATTGCAGCGATGTAGGTTGCTTCACCGTTGGCCGACTCCCAGGTTCTGCTCGATGCGCCGGCTCACGTAAGACATCCCATAGGTGAATATCCAAAAGACCACGGCCAGGAATATGAACAGCTCCTTGGCGCTGGCCAGGTACTCGGTGTTGCCCTGGATGAAGGCCCGGCTGAATTGAAGGACGTCGTTCATGCCGATGATGTAGACCAGGGTCGTGTCTTTGAACAGGGAGATGAACTGGCCCACTATGGCGGGGATCACGTTGCGGATCGCCTGGGGCAGCGAGATGAGGAGGGTGGTCTGCCAGCTGGGCAAGCCGAGAGCGCGCGCCGCCTCGGCTTGCCCGGGATGCAGGGCCTGCAGCCCCCCCCGCACGTTCTCGGCCATGTAGGCTGCGCTGAACAGGGTGATTACTATGGCGGCACGGAGCAGGGAGTTCACGGGGAAGTCCTCGGGGAAGGCCAGGGGCACCAGGTGCTGGGACATGAACAGCAACGTTATCAGCGGCACCCCTCGGAACACCTCGATGAACACCACGCACAGCAGCTTGACCACGGGCAGGTTGCTGCGCCTCCCCAGGGCCAAGGCGACCCCGATGGGCAGGCATATCACGATGCCCGCCACCGCCAGTATCAGGTTCAGCATCAGCCCACCCCAGTGGAGTACCGATACCGTCTGAAAGCCGGGTATCCCCGGCAACCCCCGCAGCACGACCAGGGCCAATACGAATACGACCGCCGCCGCTATGGCCGTCCTGCGGACCGTCCCCAACGGCGTGTAGCGTCCTATGGCCCATCCCACCCCAAGGGCGGGCAGGTTCGCCGCCAGCAGGAGACGCACGTCCAGCCCCATGCGCTCGAAGCTGTAGGGCAGCAGGGCGAAGAGGGCCAGCACCACGGCTACCCCTATGGCGATGCGCTTGGTGGGGCCGCCGCCGGCCACCGCCCACATCATCCCCAGCAGGGCCGTGACCACCAGCAGGATGGCCTGGGGCCTCCAGAAACAGTTCTGACCGGGACATGCCGACTCGGTGTTGTACTGGCCGACCATTAGCTGCCCGCCCAGGGTGGCTATGACGCTCCAGTCGGCGCCGGCGATCAGCCAGCGCAATCCAAACCATAGGACGATGCCAAGGACGACGACAGAGAGGACCGTGAGGGCGCCGTTGTACCACTCGCTGAACAGGTTGTCCCGGAGCCAGGCCGCCACGCCCCCGCTGGCGCGGGGCGGGGGCAGCGCCCGTCCTGTCCCGGCCTCGGCGTCGACTGCCATCAGCTACCTGCTCGACTTTGTTCGTTGGGAGTAGCGGGCATCAGAAACGGATGTGACGGTTGTACAGGTTCCCGATAATCGAATAGGTCAGGCTCAGGGCCAGGTAGGCCGCCATGATCATTACATAAATGGATATCGCCGGGGCCGTCTGGGTCATGGTCTTGGCCACGTTGGTCAGGTCGGAGTAGCCGATGGCCCCCGCAAGGCTGCTGTTCTTCGTCAAGTTGAGGTATTGGCTGATCAGTGGAGGAACAATGACCCGCATGGCCTGGGGGAATGATACATAACGCAGGGCGGTCATACCGGACAGGCCCAGGGCCCGGGCAGACTCTCGCTGTCCACGGCCCACCGACTGTATGCCGGCCCTCACGATCTCGGCAATGTAGGCGGCGGTATATATCACCAGCCCGGCCATCAGGGCCATCAGACCGCCGGACATGGTGAACCCGCCACCGATGCGCCCGAAGGCCCCCTCAGGCTCCGGAACGGAGATGACCAACGGGGACTCGCCGAACACCGCGCCGATGACGACCCAGCCCACCAGGCCGATCATGAAGGCGAGCATAACCCCCCCCAGCAGGGGATACGACTCGGAACCGGTGCGCAGCTCCCGGTCCGTCAGCCAGCGGTGGGCGACCACCCCGGCAAAGATGCCGGCGGCCGCCAGCGGGGCCCAGGACAGGGTCGACCCCAGGCTGCTGGCCGCCGGCCATGGCAGGGACAGGCCGCCGTTGTTGAGGTAAAGCTGGCCGGCGACGACGTAGCCCTCACGCACCGGCGGCAGGGCCAGCACGATGTAGAACCAGAAGAAGAGCTGTATGAGGAGAGGGACGTTGCGGAAGAACTCTATGTAGACCAGGGCGGCCTTGGACACGATCCAGTTGCCGGACATGCGCGCCACGCCCACCACGATCCCCAGGGCGGTAGCCAGCACCACGCCGAAGATGGAAACGATCAGCGTGTTGGTGAAGGCCACCAAAAAGGCGTACAGGAAGGTATCGTGGGAGTCGTAGGGCAGGAAGTGCTGGCCGATGGGGGTCTGGTACTCGCGGTCCAGAAACCCGAATCCGTGGGGTATCTCCCGGTCCTGGATGGCGTTGCCGATGTTGGCGAAGAACCAGGCGACCAGAAGGACGACCAGCACGCCGGACACAATCTGGCTCGTCCACTGAATGACCTGGACGTGTCTCCAGACCGGTATGCCCTTGTAGGTCAGGCTGCGAAGCAGCGTTCCCATGACAAACCGCCCGCTATGCGCTCAGGATGCCTTTCGATTCTACTACGGCGGCGTCCTCTTTGCCGAGCCGCGCCAACGACGCCGGCGCCGGCAAGAAGCCGCCAGAGGGACAGGCAGGCGGCCGGCTTGATGCCGGCGCGGGCTAGGGGGCTACCTGAGAGGAGCGGCGTAGATCTGGCCACCCTTCGGGCAGTCCGTGCAGGTGGCGTCCGCCCAGAGGGCGTTGCGGCCGTTCTCCCGAGGCAGGTCGATGCCGCCGGGTCCCAGGTTGCGGTTGTAGATTTCGCCGTAGTTGCCCACGGCCTTGATCACGTCCTGGGCCGCCGTTACTTTGAGCCCAAGGCTCTCCTGCCCGAAAGAGCCTTCCAAGCCGAACAGTCGGTCCACCTTGGTGTCGCCGGTGACGGACGTGGGAACGTTGCCGGAGGTGACGTCGTACGCCTCGGCGTATATCAGTATGGCCATCACCGTCTTCACGATGTCGAACCACTGGTCGTCGCCGTGGGGGACCACGGGACCGAGGGGCTCTTCCGAGATGGTCTCAGGCAGGATCACGTGGTCCGCGCGGTTCTCCAGGGCTGTGCCGAGGGCTGCAAGCTGGGAGCGGTCATTGGTGAAGGCCTCACACTGCTGCTCCTCGTAAGCCGCCAGCACGGCATCGGTGTCCTCGAAGGTCCGTGCGGTGATGTTGAGGTCGTTCTGGTTGGAGAAGTCCTGGAGGTTCAGCTCCGTGGTGGTGCCCTGGGTTACGCACACCGTGGCGTCCTTCAGGTCCAACGCGCTGGACACGCCCAGGTCCTTCCTCACCATGAACCCCTGGCCGTCGTAGAACATGGTCTGCGCGTAGTTGCCCCATTGCGCGTCCCGGGATGTCGTCCAGGTCACGGTGCGGACGAGCATATCCACCTCTCCCGACTGGATGGTCGGGCCGCGGTCTGCCGCGGTAATCAGGCGGATTTCGATGGCGTTGGGGTCGCCCAAGACCGCCGCCGCCAGGGCCCGGCACAGGTCGATATCGAAGCCCACGTTGTTGCCGGCCTCGTTCAGGAAGCCGTAGCCGGGCACGTCGTCCCGACTGGCGCAGATTACGTTGCCCCGGTCCTGGACCACCTGAAGCCGGGCGCTCTCTTCGGCGTCCTCACTCGCGCCATCGGTGCAAGCGGCGAGCATCGCTGCCATCGCTACCAGGCACCCAACCAGGATGTACAGTCTCTTCCTCAGCATCGTCAGTTCGGATCCTTTCTATGTAAAGAATGGTGTTCCCAGGCCGCTTGGCCGTAACACATCGGCAACAGACATGGCATTATACGGGAATCGGGACGAAAACTCCAGAGGCACAGACACCGGTAATGCCTCGGTTTACGAGGCATTACCGATTCCCCGGGACTCTGCGTCCGCGCCGCGTCACTGGGTCACGGTCATGGCGCCTCCCAGGGTCTCGCCGCGATGCTCCGGCCGGTAGTAGGAATACACCTGGGAGACGACCTCCTTTGCCCGCACCGGGTACCTGGCCCGGGCCTGGAACTCCAGTGAGACCGTCTCTCCGGGCATCATGTCCTCGATGTAGAGGATCACCTTGCGGCCGGCGACCTCGAACCGCTTCAGGTTGGCGTTCTCCTCCACCAGGGCCGCAACCGTCTCGCGCACCGGGTCGAACCCCGTCGGCACCGCCACGTCCAGGACGACCATCCCCGCCTCGATGGGCAGCGGGGGCTGGAAGGTGACCGAGGCGGAGACGGTGATCAGGTCGTCCACCTCCACGTGGTCGGTGCCGTAGTCCACGGTGATGTCGAATACGTCCTCGACCTCCGTCCGGCGCTCTGGGACGTTGTACCGGAGCACCGACTGCAGAACGGCGTCCCCCTTGCCCTGGGCCGTCACTGAGACCACCTCTCCCAGGGGCACCTCCACCGTCTGGAGCACGTCGGCGTTCTGCGGAGTGACTCGCACCTCCTTGCTCCAGCTTCCTCCCGCCAGTATGACGGTCATGTCCACGTCGGTACGGGACTTGGCCGAGAAGGAGGTGAGCCCCTGGAGGCTGACGACGGTGTCCTGCGTCGAGCCGAAGCCCCCCAGGGCGTTGCGCTGGCCCACCAGCCACTTGGCCGCCCGGGCGGCGTTGGGCAGGTCCTCACGTTGCAGCAGGGCCAGCAGGGCGTACCCCGTAGTCTCTATGGCCGCGCTCTGGTTCCCGTGCCTGGGCGCCTGGCCCGTGGCCGGAACCGGTCCCACCTCGAGACCGTCCCCGGCCCAGTACAGCGCGCCGTTGCCGTCCACCCGGGCCATGGACATGAGCCTGTCGTGGGCCTGGCCCGCCAGCCCGCTCTCCGACAGCTCTAACGCGTAGGCCGCAATCGCCATGGTGTAGGGGTCGTCGATCCGGTCCAGCTTGCCCTCCAGGTACCGGATCGCCGCAGCAGCGGACCCGGTGTTGCCCGCCTCCAGCAGGGCGATGGCCACGTACGCCGTCAGCGCGTCGCGGCCCTGCAGCCCGCCCAGCAGCTCCTGGTGATGGAGGAAGCCCACGTTCTCGAAGGAGCCGTCATCGATCTGGTGGCTCTCTATCCACGCGGCCGCGGAGTCGATGACCGCCGGGTCCACGTAGGTCAGCGCCTTCGCCTCGGCGAAGGTCTTCATGACGAAGGCCGTGAGCCACAGGCTCCCCTCCTTGTCGCTGTCGCCGAAGGCCGAGAAGCTGCCGTCGTGCCTGCGGTACGTCAGCTCCCGCTGGTAGCCCACCGTCATCAGGTGCTCGGCCTTGGCCATTATTTCGGGCTTGAGCTGCCCCGTCTCCCGCAGGTAACGGGCGATGTACACGTTGGGAGCATACAGGATCATGTTCTGCTCGCCGCAGCCGAAGGGCATCCTCAGGAGCTGGTCCAGGCCCTCGATGGTCTGGGTCAGGTAGCTCCCCGTCACCGCCACGTAGGCACGCCCGGACCCGTCGATGGCGTCGAAGGGCAGGGAAGGGTCGAATTGGAGCCGGTGGCCGCCCGAGACCACGTGGTTCCCGACGGTCTCCACCGCCACTCCCTCGGGCTCCACCAGCAGGTCCTTGACCACCCCGTCGGCGGCCTCGGTGCTGCGGGCGGTGATGCGGACGGGGCCGCTCCCCAGACCCGTGGGGCGGATCTTGAACTCGGCCCCGCCGATGTCGCTGGCGCCGATGGTTATCGACTTCAGCGGCGGGTCCAGCAGATCGAACCAGTCGGCCTCCTCGATCTCGACGAATATCTCCTGCGACGTGTCCAGGTAGTTGAACAGGGCGACCTTGACGGGCAGCTCCTCGCCCCGGATGGCCGAGAAGGGCAGGTCCACCGTCAGGAAGAAGGGCTGGAACACCCGGAGACTGCCCTCCCCCACGCCGAGGCCGTGCTCCTTGGACATTCCCACGGCCCGGAGCATCCAGGTGGTTATGCTGTCCGGCGCTTCGACGGGCACCACGGCGGCCCCGTCGGCGCCGGTGTGGACGTCCTGCCATATCCACGTCTCCGGGAAGAACTGGCGCACCCGCTGCACTTGGGCCAGGCCCTGGGGCACGTCCTCGACGGGAGCGGCCGCGGGAGTGGGGGCAGGCGCCGGCGTAACGCCCGCGTCGGCGGCTACCACCTCGGCGACCGCCCGGAGCACTATCCGCTGGTCCTCGTGCACCTCGCCCGAGGGGACATCTTTGTTGGTCAGCACGATGGCGCCCGCCTCCTCGAATGTCTCCTGGGCCCCCCTGGTGACGATGGAGTCGATGAAACGGGCCTCGTGGAGCTCCACCCGGGGCTCCAGGTAGAGCTCCTCCAGCTCGTCGAAGACCTGCTGCAGGTTCAGCCGGTTCTCGGCCAGGATGAAGACCGACCTGTCCACCGCCACCAGCCCAACCCGAGACTCCCCCTGGGTCCGGAGGTCGATGTCCACCGAGGCGCCCGGCCTGACCTCCTCTTCGCTGAAACCCACCTGCACCTGGTGCGGATAGGACGCCTGGACGCCGAAGGGCAGGTAGTCGGCCGCGATCTCATTGTTGGGCAGGATCTGGTACACGAGAATACGGGACGACGGGGCCATTAGCTGCGTCGCGAGCAGCTCGATATCCGGGCCCGACGACACGTCGGTGAAGATGACGGTGCCCCTGGAGAGCACCTCGTAGTAGAAGTTGCGGGCGTCGCTGGTGGAGCTGACCCGGAACCGGACCGTGTCCCCCAACTGCACGTCGCCCTCGGTGACCTGCTCCACGTGGATGAAGTTGCCCGAGGGGGAGTGACCCGACTGCAGCCCCAGGAAGGTGTAGGCGCCCTCCGCCTCAGCCGAGAGATAGAGCTGGACGGCCCTGGAGGGCGGCTCCGTCTTGACCATGGCCTTTCCGCCCGAGGTGACCACCCTGACGGTCTCCTGGCTGACCTGCTCGAACTCCTTGTCCAGGTAGTCGATGGTGACGGCCACGTCAGTGTCCACCGGCGAGCCGTCGGGCTGCTGGGCCACGACCAGGTACGCCATGCCCAGGCCGGGCTTGAACACCCGGTTCTCGGGTATCACCCTCAGCACGACGGGCGCGGCCGCCACGGTCAGCAGCTTGCTGGTCGACTCCTCGTAGCCTGTGCCCTTCTCGCGCAGGGTCACGTCCAGCCGCACGTTTCCCTGGCCTCCGGCGGCGGGGACTCCGGCGACGTATCCCACCGGGGGGACCGAGAAGCTGGTATCGCCTTCTATGGACCCGCTGGAGCGGGAGTACTCCTCCCATTGGCCCACGTATCGCCAGGCGACGATCTCGAACTCCCCCACCACCGGCTTGCCGAACGAGTACTCGCCGGAGAGGACGCCCTGGATGGTCTCGCTGGTCAACACCCACTCCTTCTCGGTGTCGACGGAGACCTGGTACTTGGGGAGAACGTACTCCTCGACTCGCACGTCGAGCTGGGTCTTCCGGTCTCCCGCCAGGGCCGTGAGCTTCCAGACCCCCAGGTTGGGCTCGGTGGACAGGGGCAGGTCCACCGTCGCCATGCCGTATTCGTCGGTGGCGACATCTCTCTTGAAGACCTTGATGCCCTTGGCGTCCTGCACCTCGACGGTGGCGTCGGACTGCCAGGGCTTCAGCAGGGCGTCCAGCGTCATCAGCCGGATGTGGACGGTCTGCCCCGGCTTGTAGATGGGCTTGTCGGTCTCCACGAGCAGCAGCACGCCATCCTCCACCCGGAGGGGGGCGCGCCGGGTCTCGGAGACGCCCTCGACCTGGACCTCGATCTCGTATTGGCCCGGCTCCAGGCGCGGCACCGGCAGGGACAGGTTGCCCGCTCCATCCACCTTGCCCGCCACGGCGCCCACCGGGGCGCCCTCGTCCAGCAGGATGAGGCTCACCGTGCCCGACACGGGCCGGTCGCCGTTGAACAGCGAGACCGAGACCTGCTCCATGTAGCCTGTCCGCAGGGTCCGGGGGACGACGGCAACGAAGCTGTCCGCCGGGAGGCCCGGGACGACCTCCACCGTTGGCGCAGGCGTCACCACGGGCGCCGGCACTGCCGTAGGGACCGGTACGGGCCTGGGCGTGGGTCTCTCCCCGGGCCCGGGTAAGGGCGTCTCCGTCGGCACGGCCGTGGGCGTGGGCCTCTCAGTGGGCGCGGTTACGAGCGGCGTTTCCAAGGGCCGGCGCGGTTCGGTAGTCGGAGGGGCCCCATTGCAGCCCGCCAGTACCATCAGCAGGACCCCCATGGCCGCCAACGTCAAGAGCTTCATCATCGTACGTGGACTCCCTTCCATCGATCCCACGAGGCCCGTCGGTCCCATGGGCGCCCCTGTCAAGAGTATAGACGCGCCCGGGCCGGCAAAAGTTCCACGGGCGTGAAGATTGCCTGCGGCGCCCTCTTCGAGGTACGTTGGCGAATCGCCCACCCGTCATTCCCGCCCTACCCACCCGTCATTCCCGCGCACGCGGGAATCCAGGCGAGGGGAGCGGCATAGCCGGCCGCCGAGCTCCGCCGGCCCCGCCTTCATTGCATCCGAAGACGGCCCCCCGGATTCCCGCTCGGGGGCCGGAATGACGGCGGGGAGGGCGCCGCCATCTTCATCCCCAGACGCGGCCTTCACAAGGTTATGGCAATTCCGAACGGAGCGAGGGCGGCACAATGTTCAATTGCCAACTGCAACCGGTGCGGCCACCTAGGGGGGAACCCCTCAGGCGGCCGGGCGGCGCGGAGAGAACCGGCCCAGGCCGGGCCGGAAGGCGATGAGCGCCCACAGGAAGAAACCCAACAGCCGGAGCTGCTGGACAGGACCCAGCTTGCTCCTGCCCCCGGCCCTCTCGGTGAAGGCTATCGGCACCTCGACGATGGGCATCCGGTGCTTCATGGCGATCAGGACGCACTCGGGCTGGAACTCGAAGTGCCGCCCGCGGCCCTCTCGCACCACGCGCTCGGCCAGCCGCCGGCTGAAGACCCGAAAGTTGGTCGTGGTCTCGTGGGGCGTCCCCAGGACGAGGCGGAAGACGCCGTTGGCCAGCCGGCTGGCCGTTGCCTGCCAGCCGGAGTGGGAGTTCCTCCCGCCCGGCGTGTACCGGCTGGCTTGCACGAGATCGGCGCCCGTCTCTCCGGCGGCCTCCAGGAGCCTGGGCACGTCCCGGGGGTCATGGGACAGGTCCGCGTCCATGGTCAGGACACGGCCGCAGCCGTCCTTCACCGCGGCGGTGATGCCGTCCACCAGGGCCGAGCCCAGCCCCAGCCTCGCCGGCCTCGTGATCAACGAGATGTTCCCGTAGTGAGATCCTAGCTTCCGGGCGATGCTGGAGGTGCCGTCTGGGCTGTTGTCGTCCACGACGTATATGCGCGCGCCGTCGGGCAGGGGTAGGGCCTGCAGGGCATCCACCAGGCGGGGAAGGTTCCCAGCCTCGTTGTACGTAGCGATCACGACACCGAGCCCGTCCACCACCACGACCCGCGCTTACAGCTCGAAGAGCTTCCTGTACACGCCCGGGGAGCCGGGCGCGTGGGTCATATGCTTTCGCATCTCCAGCGTCTGGGGATGGGCGGTCCGGTTGGCCAGCCACTCGGCCGACTGGACCACGTCCTCGTGCTCCAGCTCGTAGACGGTGAGGTACTTGGGCTGACCCCTGGTGGCGGTGTACCGCCGGCCCCGGATGCAGCCCGGCAGCGCGTTGTGCCCGGGTATGTAGACCCCGTTGTACCAGCGGTTGAACTGGTCTTCGACGGCCTCCTCGCACGACAGACGGCCCGTCACCAGGGCGGGGGCCATGCCGCCGGACGCGGCCTCCTCCGGAAATATCTGGCGGTAGGTGTTGCCCGACCAGTTGATGCCGATGACCCGGGGGGACATGCGCCTGGACCACGGCGTGGGGTTGTCGAAGTGGGTGCGATACGCCGGGCTCTCGATGACCTCGGCGGACTCCAGCTCGTAGCAGGCGAGGTACCTCGGGCCGCCGCTCACGGCCTCGTACCGGGCCCCGTCCAGGAACCCGGGGATGGCCAGCAGCTCGGCCAGGTGCTCCTCGTTATACCAGCGGTTGAACTCCTCCTCCTTGTCGGCGGGAACGTCCGTCCACACCATGAGGAGGCCTCTGCCCTTCTTGCCGGCCATCCTACCCTCCCGGCCCACGGAGCCGGTGCGCCTTCCCTACCGGTCTCCCGGCGCCTAGAGCTGGAATATCTTCCTGTAGACGCCCGGAGAGCCCTCGTCGTGGGTCATCCGGGGGTACTGGTCTCCGAGGCCGCCCCCGGACTTGGCCCTGGCGGCGAACCACTCCTGGGTCTGGGACACCTTCTCGTGCTCGAACTCATACACCACCCCGTACTTGGGGCCGTGGCCCTGGTAGAGCTCGTAGCGGCGGAACCCGATGCAGCCGGGGACCTTGGCGTAGTTGGCGCCGTACACGTTGTTGTAGAACTCGTTCCACTGGGCTTCCTGGTCCTCGGGGATGGTCATGCGGCCCACCTGGAGCACCGGCGCCATGTCCCCCTGGGCCATCTCCGGGGAGACGCCCGCCGGGTGGATCATGCGGTAGTTGTTCTGGATCACCCGGGTGGCCCGCTCCCGCAGGTTCACCCGCTGGGACCACTCGGTGGGCCGTATCAAGTGCTCCTGGTACTCGGGGGTGTCCCGGACCTCGGGGTTGGACAGCTCGTAGGCCGACAGGTACCTGGGGCTGCCGCTGCCCGCCGTGGGGTCGTCGGAGTGGACGATCTCGTACCTCGCCGCGCTCAGCACCCCCGGAATAGCCAGGAGCTCGGCCATGTGCTCCTCGTTGTACCACCGGTTGAAGTCTTCCTCCATGTCGGCGGGCACGTCGGCCCACACGAGGAACAGCCCTCTCCCTTTCTTGTCAGCCATGTCGAACCTCCCTGTATCGATGGTTGGGCGCCGGGGTCACGACGGGAAGACCCTCCTGTACACCCCCGCCGAGCCCTCCGCGTGCCACATCCGGGGGTATATGTCCGGCAGATTGCCTCCCGCCCTGTCGGGGATGGTCTTCCACTCCTCGGTCTCCCGGGCCTCCAGGCTCTCCACCTCGTAGACAACGGAGTACTTGGGGCCGTCGCCGGTGTACAGCTCGTACCGGCGGGCGCTGATGCAGCCCGCGCACTTCAGGAACTCGGGGGCGTAGACGCTGTTGTAGAAGCTGTTCCACTCTTCTTCCTGGTCCTCGGGGATGCCCATACGGCCGATCTGCAGCACGGGCGGCAGGGACCTCTCCGAGTCTCCGGGGATGTCCGAAGGCCATATCTGGCGGTAATTGTTGGCGATGAACCGGGTGGCCCGCCGCCGGAGGTCGACGCGCTGGGTCCACTCGGTGGGATGGTCCGCCACCTCCCTGTACGGCGCGCTGTCCCTCACCTCGGGGCTGGCAAGCTCGTAGACCGCCAGGTACCGGGGGCCGCCCTGGACGGCCTCGTAACGGGCGGCGTCCAGGAACCCGGGTACGGCCAGGAGCTGGGGGATGTGCTCCTCGTCGTACCACCGGTTGAAGTCGTCCTCCATGTCGGGTGGTACGTCGGCGTAGACGAGATAGATGCCCGTACCCTTCTTGGCGGCCATGGGGCCTCCTTTCCCTCCACTGGGTCACTCCCCTGCTGTCCGTAGTGTATGGAGGGGCCGGAGCCCTGTCAAGAATGGGCGCAGCTCCGCAAACGGGGGCGCGGCGGTCAGCCAGGCCGCTCCACAGGCTCCTCGCGCACCTCCCGCTTGATGCGATACAGGCGCTGCAGAAGGGTCAGGGCGGAGACGGCGGCGACGATGACCAGTATGACCTCCAGGGCCCTGAGCCCCAGGACCAGGCCCAGGGACAGCAGGACCACCCGCTCGGGCCGCGTCATCACGCCGGTCTTGGTCTCGATGCCCGCGGCCTCGCCGCGGGCGCGAAGGTAGCTGACGGTCTGCGAGGCGGTCAGGGCCAGAAACAGGGCCACGATGAGGAACAGCAACCGGTCTTCGCCCAGGCCGGCGCGCACGCCATGGACGGCGATCCCCACGAAGAGGGCAGCCTCCGACAGACGGTCCATCACCGAGTCCAGGAGGCCGCCGAACCTGGTGACCCGGCCGGACTGGCGGGCCATGGCGCCGTCCATCAGGTCGAGCACGCTCCCCGCCAGGAAGACCAACCCCCCCGCCAGCAGGAACCCGGCGCCGACCAGCACCGCCGCGCCCAGGGCCACGCAGAACCCAAGGAGGGTCACGGCGTTGGGGCTGAGCCCCATGGCCCCCAGGAGCCGGGCCCCGGGGACCTCGAAGTACCTGAGGACCAGGGCCCTAAGCCGGTCTCTGCCCGGTATGGTCATTGGCGGTCCCCAGGGTAGTCTTGTAGAAGTCGATCACCTCGACGGCGATCCTCTCCCAGCGGTACCGGTCCACCGTGTCCCGGCCCCTGGCCCCGAGCTGGGAGCGCAGGTCCGGGTCCCGGATCAACGTCGCCAGGGCGTCGGCCAGGGCGGTGCTGTCCTTTGGGGGGACGGTCAGGCCCTGCACGCCGTGGCTGAGAACGCCCGAGTAGCCCTCTATGCCGGAGGCGACTACCGGCTTGCCCGCCGCCATGGCCTCCAACAGCACTATCCCGAAGCTCTCCCTGCCCGTTGCCGGCGCGCAGCAGATGTGCGCCGAGTGGTAGTAGCGGGGCAGGTCGGCATAGGGCACCTTGCCCAGGAAGACCACGTCCCGCAGCGCCCGCTCGCTGAGGACCCTGTAGCAGTCCTTGTCCGGGTTGCCCGGGCCGACCACCAGCAGCCGGATGTTGGGAAAGTCCCACTTGACCCTTCCGTAGGCCTCCAGAAGGTATTTGAGCCCCTTCCTCTTCTCCAGCCGCCCTACGAACAGTATGTTCAGCTTCCCGTCGTCCAGCTCGGGAATGGGCGCCTGCTCCCTGGAGAAGTGGTCCACGTCGATGCCGTTGGGGATGATCTGATAGTCACCCGGGAAGAACCTGCTGGCGTACTGGCGGGCGGCCGTCGATACGGCGATGCGGCCGTCGAGCCGTCGGTCCCAGTACCTGAGCACGCGGTGGGACCAGCCGTAGTTCCTGAAGCGCCCGAAGAAGGCGTGGAAGGTGCCGACCTTGGGGGCCTCCGCCGCCTGGAGCACGAAGAGGGGCAGGACGGGCATCAGGGGCTCGTGGAGGTGGACGATGTCGAACCGCTCCCGGGAGAGAATGTCCCTGACCTTGGGCCTGAGCCATACGGAGAAGGTGAGCCTGGCGATGGAGCCGCCCGAGGGCACCGGCACGGACCTGCCCAGGGGCACGAAGTCTGGCCGCTCGTTGGCGACGAAATTGGGCGAGTGGGGCGCGAGTATCTTGACCTGGTGCCCGAGATGGCCATACTGTTGGGCAAGCTGGGATATGTGGCCAGTGACTCCACCCGGCCATGTGAAGTCGTAGGGCGAGACCAGGCCTATCTTCATTCAGTAGGGCTCGTGGATCCGTTCCCCTGTATGAAGTCCTCGACCATCTGCCGCGCCTCGTTGTCCGTGTGCTGGACGGGGGGCGACTTCATGAAGTAGGCCGAGGGGGCCTCGATGGCCCCGCTGATGCCCCGGTCCTTGGCGAGCTTGCAGCAGCGTATGGCGTCCACCACTACCCCGGCGGAGTTGGGGCTGTCCCATACCTCCAGCTTCAGCTCCAGGTTGATGGGGGCGCCCCCGAAGATGTGCCCCTCCATGCGTATGTAGCACCACTTCCGGTCGTCCAGCCAGGGAACGTGGTCGCTGGGCCCGATGTGGATGTCATCGGAGCCGATACCGTGGTCCAGCTGGGAGGTAACCGAGTTGGTCTTGGAGATCTTCTTGGATACCAGGCGCTCCCGCTCCAGCATGTTGAGGAAGTCGGTGTTTCCCCCGAAGTTGAGCTGATACGTGCGGTCGACCTGGGCTCCCCGGTCCTCGAACAGCCTGGTCAGGACCCGGTGGGTGATGGTGGCCCCCACCTGGGACTTGACGTCGTCCCCCACCACGGGAAGCCCCGCCTCCCTGAAGCGGCCCTGCCAGTAGTCCTCCCGGGCGATGAACACGGGTATGCAGTTGACCAGGCCGCAGCCGGCGGCCAGCACCTGCTCCACGTACCACTTGGTGGCCATCTCGCTGCCCACGGGCAGAAAGTTGACCACCACGTCGCACTCCCGCTCCTTGAGGATGCCGACGATGTCCGAGGTGGAGCCAGGCGCCTTCTGCACCAGATGGGACACGTACTTGCCGATGCCGTCGTGGGTCATGCCGCGGTCCACGGGTATGCCCAGGTGGGGCACGTCGGCGAACTTGATGGTGTTGTTCGGCTCGGCAAAGATCGCCTCGGAGAGGTCCTTGCCCGTCTTGTTGACGTCCACGTCGAAGGCGGCAACGAACTCGATGTCCTCGATGGCGTAGTCGCCGATGACGGGGTGCATGACCCCCGGGACGTCCGCGTCTACATCCAGGTCCCTGTACTTGTGGACACCCTGCACCAGCGCGGAGGCACAGTTGCCGACGCCGATGATGGCCGCCTTGATCTTGCCCACGCTCCGTCTCCTTCCTACTTCGACAAACCGGCCTACTTCGACAAACCCGGCCGCTCACGCCTAAGCAGGCTACGATGTTACCAGCTTTATGTGTTTGAAGGCAAGGGAGCCCCTTCCCATAGTCATCATACTACCGCGGCCCGAGACGTGGAACATGGAGGGCGCCCGGAATATAATGGGATCCGGACGCCGTTCCTACCAGGCGCCCGGAGCACCAACACCCATGTCCCACGTCATAAGAGAGCTGCTGGAGGCTGTAGCGCTGGCCCTGCTGGTGTTCTTCGTCATTCAGCTCAGCGTACAGAACTTTCGGGTGGAGGGCCACAGCATGCACCCCACCCTGGACAGCGGCGAGTACCTGATAGTCAACAAGCTCCCCTACTTCCGGGTGGACATGGCCCGCCTCTCCAGGCTGATCCCCTTCTGGGAGGTGGAGGAGGAGCAGCACCGGTACCTGCCCCTGGCCCATGAGCCCAACCGGGGGGACGTGATAGTCTTCCAGGCGCCCAACAGCCCCGGCAGGGACTTCGTCAAACGGGTGATCGGCCTGCCCGGAGAGAGGGTCCGCATAGCCGGCGGAGAGATATACATAGACGGCGAGAAGCTGGCCCAGAAGTACGTGGCCGAAGCCGACCTGGACGACGACGTCGACTGCGTACCCAGGACCCGGGGGTGCGTCCTGGGTGGGGACCAGTACTTCGTGCTGGGAGACAACAGGGACCAGAGCAGCGACTCCCGCGACTGGGGACCGGTGGACCTGCGGGAGATAGTGGGGAAGGTGTGGTTCGTTTACTGGCCCCCGGACAACCTGCCGTTCCTGGAGTCGCTGGGGGAGTCGCTCCGCTAGGGCACGGCGGCTTGGGCGGACCGGAGTCCGGGCCGACGGACGTCGGTCCCGCCGGCCGGCCCCATAGACGGCGGGCCGTTCCCGCCTAGCGAGCTACCTGGGATGCCGTTTCCGTCCGCCTCGATGTCTTGCGTAGCTGGCCGCCGATCTCACCCAGGTGGCCCAGTATCTCCCTGTACGACCGCACCATGCCCGTCTCGTAGTAGGGGATGTTGCGCTCCTTGCAGAACTCTTTGACGATGGGGCGGACCGAGGCCAGCTTGTTCCTGGGCACCGTGGGGAAAAGGTGGTGCTCGATCTGGTAGTTGAGGCCTCCGTACATGTAGTCGATGAGAGGGCTGCCGTTCACGTTCCTGGAGGTGAGCACCTGGCGCCTGAGGTAGTCGAGCTTGAAGGCGCTGCTGAGCACTGGCATCCCCTTGTGGTTGGGGGCGAACACCGAGCCCATGTAGACCCCTATCAGGCCCTGGTGGACCAGGATGAAGGCCAGGGCGTGCATGGGGCTCATCAGCGTGAACGCCAGGGTGAAGTAGAGGACGAAGTGCAGTATCACGGCCAGCGACTCGGCGATGGGGTGCTTGACGTTCCTGCCGCGCATGATGAACTGGGCGCTGTCGGCCCGAATGCTCAGGGCCTCTACCAAAAGCATGGGGAAAAACAGTATGGACTGGTACTTGACGATGTGCCGGTACAGGCCTCGCTTGGCCTGGGCCTGCTCGTCGGTAAAGGCGATGATCGGGATATTGATGTCCATGTCCAGGTCGATGTCGTTGGGGTTGGCGTGGTGGTTGTTGTGCTTGTCCAACCACCAGCTTGGGCTCAGGCCTATGAGGAGACCCACGCCCAGGAGGGCCAGGTAGTTCTTCTTGGGGGAGCGGAATATCTGCAAGTGGCCGGCGTCGTGCCCGACAAAACCGATCTGCGTGAACACGACGGCCATGAAAGCGCCGTTGGCCGCGTGCAGCCACACGGCGTCTGCCAGGGACGCCAGGACGAAGGAGGCCGCCAGCAGTCCCAGGGTAAGGGAGCCTATGAAGAGGTAGAACGCCGGCTGCTTTTCCAAAAGCCCGGCCCGCTTCACCCTGGCCTTGAGCTCCGCGTAGTCCGCGTTGGCGGGGCCCTCGGGGGCTCCCAGGTTCCCAAGGGATGCAACTTCCATGGCCGCTGTGTTCACTCGTTAGTCCTCGCCGGGGTTGCCATGTCGCGCCGGACCGGCTTCACCCCTTGCTCCTTCGTAGACACCAACTTCTAAATATAGACTTCCAAGATACAAATAGCAACGTCCTGGAGTTACGTAAGCGTCTCCGAAAGCGGCAGTCCAGCCAGTCCGGGCTTGGATTCCAGCCTGCGCGGGTGCACTTCCCTGCATGTGGAAACCGGGCTTGACACGGCCCGGTAGCCCCCGCCTATGATTAAAGTACGGTCATGATGAATCGCGTCCTGTGCCCCGTCGCGTCGTCCGTGCTGCTCTTCGCCCTCTACGCGGGCCTGGCGGGCGCCCTCTTCGACCACCACTACGCCGAGCGTCAGCCGTGGCACGACCACATCTGGTCCGGGGCGGTGGGAGAGCACCAGCACACCGGGTCGGACCCCGAGCACATGCACACCGTCCCCATGGACGGCGCCGGCGGACCCATCACGGCCATCGTGTCGAATAACGCCAGCGCGGCCTACTGGGCGCTGCTGAGCCTGGGCGTAGTCATGGCCCTGCACCTTCCCCGCGTCCTGGCGCCCCCGTTTGTGATGGGGCGCCGTATCCAGGCCCTGGCGGCGCCCGACGGGGCCTACGTCCCTCCGCCGGACCGGCCTCCCGCCTGAACCCCGGCCGTCCCAAGGGTCCACTCCACCACGTCCGGCGTATCCGATATTCGGGGAGGCGGTCCGCGTCCGTGATCCGTCCGCGCGCCATACTGGCCTGGCTTCCGTGCTGGCTATTGCTGCTGGGCGCCATCCATGCCTCGAGTGCAGGAGGGCCCCTGGCGGTCCATGCCAACGGCGCGACCAGAGAGCTGGTCAAGAGCGAGCGCGCCGGCCCTTACGAGTTGAGGGTGGGCATATTGCCAGGCATCCCCAGGGTCGGCAACCTGCACCTCAGCATCCAGGTAAGGGACGCGGCGCAGGGGACGATACTCACCGGGGGCGCGGTGACGGTCACGGCCACTGGCCCCGAGGGGTCCACGGCCGTGGGCCCCGTGGCGGCGGTCGCTTCCCTGGAGAGCCCCCAGTTCTACGACGTGGACGTACCCCTGGACACCATCGGCCGCTGGAACTTCACCCTGCAGGTCGAGGCGGAGCTGGGGAACGCGGCCCTGGACGTCCCGCTGGACGTGTCCGAGGCCGAGGGTTTCAACCTGATATTCCTGCTGGCCCTCGCCATCGCCTTCCTGGCCCTGGCCATCTGGACGTGGGACCGGGTCCGGGGCAGGCGGCGGCGAAGGAGGAGCAAAGCATAGGAGAGACAAGTGTTTACGATGGGTACGAGGTGGCTGGGCCCGCTGGCGCCCGCCACCCTGGTTCTGCTCGCCGTCGCGGGCGCCGCCTGTGGCGGCGGTGACCCCCAGGAGCTCACGATACCGGTCCGCGTGGAGGGGGAGACCCTGGTCCCGGGCGCCGTCAAGGTCAAGCACCGGGACATGGTCACCCTCCGTATCCAGTCCGAGACCGGTGGGGCCTTCCACCTCCACGGCTACGACATAGAGCGGGAGGTGAAGGCCGGAGAGCCCGCCGACTTCCACTTCGTCGCCGAGATAGAGGGCAGGTTCCCCATCACCTTCCACGAGGCGGGAGGGGGGAGCCCCGGCCACGCCCACGGCAAGGTCTTCCAGTCCGGCCTCCTGGAGCCGGGGGACACCTTCAGCTTCGTGGTGCCCGAAGGCATGGAGGCCATGTCCATCCCCTTCCACAGCCATCTGAACCCCCAGGCCGCCGGGTCGCTGACCGTGTCCCACCATGAGGGGGCCGCCGGGTCCGTGGACATCGAGATCAGGGGAATGGCGGTCCACCCCCACGGGACGGTGGTGAGGCCCGGCACGACCGTGGTCTGGACCAACAACGATTCGGTGACCCAGACGGTGCACAGCGGCCTTCACGACTCCGCCGCCGGGGCCTCCGGCCACCAGAGCGGGGGACACGGGGGCGCGGACTCGGATGAGGAGGTGGAGATCGGTATCCTGGAGGTGCGGCCCAGGTAGCGGCCGCATTCGTGGGCCGTTCCATGTCGCCGTGGCCCCTCCCAGCACGGGCGAATGGCCCGGAGGGGCAGGGTACGACCGCATTCGTGGGCCGTTCCATGTCGCCGTGGCCCCTCCCAGCACGGGCGAAGGGCCCGGAGGGGCAGGGTACGACCGCATTCGTGGGCCATTCCATGTCGCCGTGGCCCCTCCCAGCACGGGCGAATGGCCCGGAGGGGCGGGGTACGAGGAGAGGGTACGAAATGAGAGTGCTTGCATGAGGTCTCTGAAGCTACTGCTGCCGCTGGCCGCGGCGGGGGCGGCGCTGGCGGCCGTGCCCGCCCACGCCCACGGGTTCGGGGAGCGCTACGACCTCCCCGTGCCCCTGGGCTACTTCATGGTGGGCGCCGGGGCGGCGGTGGCCCTCTCCTTCGTCGTCATCGGGTGGTTCGGCCGGGTGGGGGCGGGGGGCGGGGGCTACTGGCGCTACAACCTGCTGGCCCTGCCCCTGGCCGGGCCCCTCCTCACCAACCCCTTGGTGCTGCTGCCCGTCAAGCTGCTGTCGGTGTTCCTGCTGGGCCTCGTCATCGCGGCGGGGCTGTTCGGCAGCCAGGTCCCTTCCCTGAACTTCTCGCCGACATTCGTCTGGGTGGTCTGGTGGGTGGGGCTGGGGTTCTTCGTGGCGCTGGTGGGGAACGCCTGGGCCCTGATAAACCCATGGAGGGCCGTCTTCGAGGCCGCCGAGGCAGTATGCCGGATGATCAAGCCCGGACTCCGGCTCTCCCTGGGCGAGAGGTATCCCCCCTCCTGGGGGCTGTGGCCGGCGCTGGTGCTCTTCCTCCTGTTCGCGTGGCTGGAGAACGCCTACCCCGAGTCGTCGGTGCCGGTGAGGGTGGGGGCCATGGCCATCACGTATACGGTCATCACCCTGGGCGGCATGGCGGTCTTTGGCAAGCACCAGTGGCTGCGCCACGGGGAGGCCTTCTCGGTGGTCTTCGAATTCCTTTCCCGGTTCGCCCCGACGGAGGTCCGCGTGTCCGGCTCCGCCGTCTGCGGGGAGTGCTCCGAGGAGTGCCGGGACGAGGACGGGGAGTGCGTAAACTGCTACGAGTGCTTCCAGCGCTCCGGAGAGGGGGGCTCGGACGTGCGGCGGAAGGTGAACCTCCGGCCCTTCGCCATCGGTCTGGCCAGGCGTCAGTCCATAGGGCCGGACGTGGTGGCCCTGGTCGTCCTGATGCTGGCGACGGTGACCTTCGATGGCTTCGGCGCCACGTCGGCCTGGGTCGACGTCCAGTCCGAGTCCCTGGACGCATTCGTGGGCGTGGTCAACACCGCGGTGGTGAACGGGATCACCATCGCCGACACCCTGGGACTCCTGCTGTTTCCCGCGGCCTTCCTGCTGGTCTACCTGGCCTTCTGCGGGCTGATGGCCCGGGCCGTGGGCAACCTGCGCACCGCCGGGGAGCTGGCCCGGGCCTTCGTCTTCTCCCTGGTGCCCATCGCCCTTGCCTACAACATCGCCCACTTCTTCACGCTGCTGGTGGTGCAGGGCCAGCTCCTGATACCCCTCTCCTCGGACCCCCTGGGCCGGGGATGGGACCTGTTCGGGACGGCCGACTACGTCACGGATATAGGCGTCGTCAGCGCCAGGGCGGTGTGGTTCCTCTCCATCGGCGCCATCGTCGCGGGGCACATCACCGCCGTCTACCTTGCCCACCACACCGCCACCAGGCTGTTCGGCAACCGGGCGCTGGCAATGAGGAGCCAGTACCCCATGTTGGCGCTGATGGTGATGTACACCGTCGTCAGCCTGTGGATCGTGGCGCAACCCATCGTGGAGTAGGCGTAAGGCAGGGCTGCGGTGTCCTTGACACTCCCGACGACCGGACGATATATTTACGCCTAGAGTTCGCCGCCGTCGGAGCGTCGAAATCCTGCGGGAAAGGGTAGTGGGTTGGCTTCTGAGTACGACGTTGTGGTTGTGGGAGCGGGAGTGGCGGGGCTCACTGCCGCCATGTATACGGGCCGCCATGGGCTGAGGACCCTCGTCATAGAGCGGCTCATGGCCGGAAACCAGATCATAAACGTGGAGAGGATCGAGAACTTCCCCGGGTTCACCGAGGGCGTCTCCGGGGCCGAGCTGAGTCCCTTGATCCAGGAGCAGGCCATGAACGCCGGCGCCGAGTTCGTGATGGACGAAGTAACCGGGCTGGCCCTGGACGGCGCCTACAAGGTCGTCACCACCCACTCTGGCAGCTGCAGGGCCAGGGCGTTGATCGTGGCCGCCGGGTCCAGCCTGAAGAAGCTGGGCGTCCCCGGCGAGGACGAGCTGTACGGCAGGGGCATATCCCACTGCGCCACCTGCGACGGGCCCATGTTCAAGGGAGAGGTCGTGGGCGTGGTCGGCGGGGGCGACTCCGCGGCCGACGAAGCCATGACCCTCACCGAGTACACGGACAAGGTGGTCCTCTTCCACCGGCGGGACCAGCTCCGGGCCCAGAAGGCGCTGCAGAGCCGGGTCCTGGCCCACCCGAGAATCGACATCGTATTCAACACCGTCGTGGAGTCGGTCCTCGGCGACGAGGTGGTGAGAGCGGTCAACGTCCGCAACGTGGTCACCAACCTCACCAACCGCATGTCCCTGTCGGGCCTGTTCGTATACGTGGGCTTGGAGCCCAACACCGGGTTCGTGCAGGGCGTCCTGAAGACGGACAACGCCGGCCACATCCCAGTGGACCTGCGGATGGAGACCACCGTGCCGGGCCTGTTCGCCGCCGGGGACATCCGCCAGCACTCGTCGTCCCAGCTCGCCAGCGCGGCGGGGGACGGCGCCACCGCGGCGATGGGGGCCGTGAGGCATCTGTCCGGCCCCGGCTAGATTCGAAGCCCCGGGACAGGAGAGTACGGAGGTTTGACATGGCGATCCGAAAGCGCATAGGGCTGGTCCTTCCATCTTCCAACACGGCGGCCGAGCCGGACTTCCGCATGGCGGCCCCCGACGACGTGACCATACACACCCACCGCATGTTCATCGCGGGCGAGGGCCCCATGTCCGAGATCATGGACCGGATGAACCAGGACATGGAGAAGGCGGCCAGGTACCTGGCCACCGCCGGCGTCGACCTTGTCGTCTACGCCTGCACCACCGGCAGCTTCTACCGCGGGTGGGGCTTCGACCAGGAGATGATCAGGACCATCGAGGGGATCGCCGGCGTGCCCGCCATCGCCACAGCCACCGCCGCCGCCGAGGCCCTGAGGTTCCAGGGAGCGGCCAGGGTGTCGGTGACGACCCCCTATCCCGAGTGGTCCAACGAGCGGCTGGCCGAGTACTACACAGCCGCCGGGTTCGAGGTGCTGAACGTGGACGGGGAGCCCAACGTGGTCGCCGCCGGCGGCTACGCCATCAGCGACCGCGACCCAGAGGAGATACTGGACTTCTCCGTCCAGCAGTGCCGGCCCGAGGCCGACGCCCACTTCTGCTCGTGCACCGCGTGGCGCTCGCTGGAGATCGCGGCGGAGCTGGAGCGCCGCCTGTCCCGGCCCGTCGTGACATCCAACCAGGCCACCATCTGGGCCTCTTTCAAGCGCCTGGACATCGACCCCAAGCCCGGGTTGGGCTCCCTCATCGACTCCCTGGTCAAGGCGCCCGTCTAGCGGGCCCCCGCCGGCCAGGGAGTCAACGTCGACCGGAGGTGTGACATGGCGATCCGAAAGCGCATAGGCCTCATCGTGCCCTCCACCAACACCACGGTGGAGCCGGACTTCAGGATGGCCGCCCCCAGGGACGTGACGCTCCACTCCCACAGGATGTGGATGGACGAGGCGACGACCACCGACATCGTGGACAGGATGAACTCCGACGTGGAGCAGGCTGCCAGGTACCTGGCAACCGCCTCGGTGGACCTGATCGTGTACGCCTGCACCGGCGGCAGCTTCTACAAGGGCCGGGGCTACGACCGGGAGCTGCTGGCCTCCATCGAGGCGGCGTCGGGACTGCCTGCCGCGGCCACTGCCCCGGCGGCCGCCGACGCCCTGGCCCACCTGGGCGTGAAGACCATATCCGTCACCAGCCCCTACGGGGACTGGCGGGACGAGCGGCTTAAGGACTACTACACGGAGTGCGGCTTCGACATCCTGAACGTGGACGGCGAGCCGGTGGCCTCGGCGACGGGCAACTCCGGCATCTGCGACCAGCCCCCGGAGTCCGTGCTGGAGTTCTCCACCAAGGCGTGCCGGCCCGAGGCCGAGGCCCTCTTCTGCTCCTGCACCGCGTGGAGGTCCATGGAGGCGGCGGCGGAGCTGGAGCGGCGCCTGTCCCGGCCCGTGGTAACCTCCAACCAGGCCACCGTCTGGGCCGCGTTCAAGCTGTTGGACATCGAGCCGAGACCCGGGTTCGGCTCCCTCATCGACTCCCTCGCCAAGGCCGCCGTCTAGGTCCGCAACCGGGCAACGGGCTTGAACCTACCCTAGCTAGAGGGAGAGACTATGGATTTCATTGACCGTATAAGAGAGTTGGGAAGCCGTATTGGCGACAGACTCCAACATATACAGACCGAGGAAGCGACCAAAATCGCCTTCGTCCAGCCGTTCATCCGAGCTTTGGGCTATGATGTAAACGATCCTACCGAGGTGGTGCCAGAGCTAGCCGCCGACATCGAAGAAAGAAAAGGCGAGAAGGTTGACTACGCCATCCTTAAGGATGGCACGCCGATCATCCTGATCGAGTGCAAGTGGTCCGGCATAGATCTTGATAAGGTCGACGCTGGCCAGTTACGACGCTACTTCTCGGTAACCGAGTCGAGGCTTGCCATTTTAACGAATGGAGTAGTCTATCGTTTCTATAGCGACCTCGAAAAGCCCAACATAATGGACAGCAAGCCCTTTCTTGAGTTGGACTTACTGGATATCAAGGAGCCGCTGGTCGATGAACTCAAGAAGCTCACAAAAGAGACATTCGACATTGAGGATATCCTCAGCACCGCCAGCGAACTGAAATATACACGGGAGATAAAGCGCATTCTAGCGGAACAGATGACTGACCCATCCGACGACTTCGTTAGATTGTTCGCATCTCAGGTGTACTCCGGTCGCATGACCCAAGCGGCGAGGCAGCAGTTCACTGAGATGACGAAGCGGGCATTCCACCAGCTAATCAGCGACAGGATCAGTGAGAGATTGAAGTCTGCGTTGGCGGGAGAAACCGCGACCCAAACAGAGGAAGAAAGTGGACGGCGATCCCAGACTCTTTCTGAAGAGGGCTCACAGGATACAGACGGGGGGATTGTTACGACGGAGGATGAAGTCGAGGGCTACTACATAGTGAAATCCATTGTCAGAGAAGTAGTCCTCGCCGAACGAATTGCGATGCGTGACCGGGTTCACTACTGTAGCATCTTGTTGGATGATAGCAGATTCAAGACCATCTGTCGCCTACGGTTCAATCGATCACAGAAGTATCTGGGCATTTTTGACCAGGAGAGGAAAGAAGAGCGCATCCCGATCGACGGTCTGGACGAGATCTATCAGTACTCCGACCAGCTAAGGGCAACTGTACGGCTTCTTGAGAATCCGCCGGCTCCCAGCGAACCACACGGCGCGTAGAAGGCAAATCCCAACCGGTACGGGCTGGCGTGGATCGTTCCCGGCCGTTGCGGCTTGGACGATATCTATGCGCTGCCATGGATGTAGGGCGTGCCCGTAGTGCCGGGAGGCCGGGGCCCCGCATGGCCTCCGTAGCCCGCCTGCGGGCCAGGATCGGCCGCGTCTACTATGGCTGGTGGATCATCGCGTCCACCTTCGTGCTGGGAGCCCTGTCCGGCGGGCTCTTCTGGCAGAGCAACAGCATCTTCTTCGGCCCCATCAAGGAGGACCTGCGCCTCAACAGCGCCCGGACCTCCATCATATTCGCCACCTCCCGGGCCGAGGGCAGCATCGCCGGGCCCCTCGTGGGCCGCCTGGTAGACGTCTTCGGCCCGCGCCCCATGATACTGGTGGGCGGCCTCATGGCCGGGGCGGGATACGTCCTCCTCCACCGGGTGGACAGCTACTGGGTCTTCCTGGCGGTGTTCGTCCTGATAGTCTCGGCGGGGCGCAGCGCGGGCATGGGGCAGACCCTCCTGAGCGCCGTGAACACCTGGTTCGTGCGGCGGCGCTCCATGGCTATGTCCATCTGCATCACCGGCTTCTCCTCGGGCGGCGCCGTCATCCTGCCTCTGGTCACCCTGGGGGTCCACTCCCTGGGGTGGCGAGATGTGATGCTGTACTCGGGCATCTTCATGTGCGTCGTCGTGGTCCCCCTGGCCCTGGTGGTCCGCCGCTCCCCCGAGAGCATGGGACTGCTTCCCGACGGGGATGAGGCCGGCGACGGGAAGGACACCCCCGCGGCAGGGCCCGCAACCGGCGAGGCGCCGGTGGACTTCTCCGTCAGGGAGGCCCTGGCCACCGGCGCCTACTGGGTCCTGCTGATAGCCACCGTGCTCAGGATCGGGCTGTGGGGAGCGGTCTCCCTCCACATGGTCGAGATATTCGTGTGGAAGGGGGCCGACAGGGAGACGGCGGGCTTCCTGTTCTCGCTGCTGTTCTTCCTATCGGTGCCCACGAGGCTGATGGCCGGGGTCCTGGGCGACCGGCTGCCCATCCAGCCGCTGCTCGGCGCCAGCATGGCCCTGGGAGGGCTGGCGACCCTGAGCCTGCTTGGGCTGGAAGGCAACCTGGCTGTGTACGTGTTCGTGGTGCTGCTGGCGCTGGAGCAGGGGGGAAGCACCCTGAACTGGGTGCTGCTGGGCAACTTCTTCGGGCGGCAGAGCTTCGCCACGCTGATGGGGATCATGAGCACCTGCTTCAACATCGGCATGCTGGTCACGCCCATCTACGCGGGGTGGGTCTTCGACACGACGGACAGCTACAAGCTGGTGCTGCTGACCTTCGCACCCTTCTACGGCCTGGCCGCCCTCTTCTACATGGGGGTGCGGAAGCCCCGGCCTCCCCGACGGGCGGCCCACCCCGGGACCGCCCGTCGGGCCGCCAAGCATCGGTGTGGCGCTCTCGGCCACCGGACGGCCGGCGCAGCCGCACGTCCCTGGCCCCCCCTCCACGCGGCGCCCGAAGGGCATCCCGGTTGGTGTGGTGGGCCGTCTTGCGGCCGTACGGGATGACGGCGGCTCCGGCGGAGGGCTGGCGGCCGCGTGCCCGCCGGGGCCGCGGGGCGGCCCGGGCGCAGGGGCAGGCTGGGCGCCCACAAGGGACGCGCCTACAGGGTCAGGGTGGCGCCGGGTCGGGCCGTACTAGGTCGGCGCCCGCCCGTGGTCCTGGTACGCCCTCTCCGTGGTCGCCGCCTCGACCTCGTAGTACTCGGGGAGGCTGATCAGCGCCTCCACCTTCCGGCGGCGGGCCGCCACCTCCGTGGCGTTTATGCCGATGGAGCCGGTGGCCTTCAGGCTCTGGTAGGCTTCCATCATGGCCATGGCGGCGGTGACTATGGGGGTCGTGGCGTAGATGATGATCTGGTAGCCCAGGTCCGCGTACTGCTGGACGGTGATGTCGTCGTGGCCCGCTATCACCAGCAGGGGCACGTCGGGGACCCCCTTGCGGTACTCCTCCAGGTCCCTGGGCTCCCGCACTCCCCGGGGCATGACCAGGTCAACCCCCAGGTCCCTCATCGCCAGGCCGCGTCGGATGGCCTCCTCCATGTTGCCCTCCACGGCGGAGAAGGCATCGGTCCGGCCGATGATGAGGAAGTCCCTGTCCCTCCGAGCCTGGAGGGCGTATTTCATCTTGTCGACCAGGTCCTCCATCGGGGTCACGTGCTCCAGGCCCATGTGGTAGGAGGCCCTCTTGGGGTACACCTGGTCCTCGATGTGGATTCCCGCCAGCCCGGCGTCCTCGTAGGCCCTGACGGCCCGCATGGTGTGGACGGGGTCACCGTATCCGGCGCCGCCGTCGCAGATGACGGGCAGGTCCGCGGCCCGGGCCACCTTCTGGGCCACCTCCACCTGCTCGGTCATGGTCATCAGGGGCTCGGACACGGCCAGGTGGGCGCCGGACATGTAGCCGCCGGTGTAGACGGCGTGGAACCCCAGGGACTCGACGATGCGGGCCCCTATGGGGTCGTAGGCGCCGGGGGCCACTACAGTCTCTCCCCGGTCGAGCCGGGCCCGCAGGCCGCTTCGCACGGATGCCATGGGGGACCTCCTTAACGCGCCCTTCCGGACGCTCCGAGTACAGCTTCCACCGTATGATATTTTTGCCCGCCCCGGGTGTCAAGGAACGGGGGCCCGCCGACGATTCGGCGGCCGGGCGGCATGTTATAATTCCCACGTACGGGCCCGGGGCGTCACCCACGGGCCGGCCCCGGATACGATACGGCCGTCGAGTCGGGAGACATCGCCCTGCTATACGGCTCCTGGTCGCTAACGGGCGCCAATCCCGACGGCAGCGCCGCGAACATGACGGGCCACGGCAGGGAGGGGGCCCGCCGCCACCCCGGCGACTGGCTGTTCGTCGTAGACGATCCCAACGGAGGGTAGGAAACCGGTATGTATCAGCGGGTGCTGGTCCCCCTGGACGGGTCCGATCTGTCGGAAAAGACCCTCCCCAAAGCCGCGGAGATGGCAAACTCCTCGGGCGCAACCCTGCACCTGCTGCAGGTGGTCTCCCGGCGTCCGGAGATCGACGCCATGAAGGGATCGGACATACACGCCCTCTACGCGGGGGTCGACCCGGTGCGGCAGGCCCGCGAGGAGATCGACCGGCACAAGGCCGCCGCCCGCAGGTACCTGGATAACCTTGCTTCGCGGCTGCGAGACGAGGGCGCCAACGCGGAGACGGCGGTGGTGGAAGGCTACGCCCACGAGAAGATCCTGGAGTACGCCCGGGAGAACGGCATCGACCTGGTCGTGATAAGCACGCACGGCTACGGCGGGTTCAAGCGGATGCTCCTGGGCAGCGTTACCGACCGCATCATCCGCTCCGGCGAGGTGCCGGTGCTGGTCCTCCCGTCGGAGGCCCCCGGCTAGCCGTCCCCGGCCCCCGCCACCCGTTCCAACCCCCCGGCCGTTCCAGGCCCCGGCCAACCCGAGTAAGCCCGGCCAACCCGAGTAAGCCCGGCCAACCCAGATAAGCCCGGCCAACCCAAATAAGCCCGGCCAACCCAGATAAGCCCGGCCAACCCAAGTAAGCCCGGCCAACCCAGGTAAGCCCGGCCAACCCAGGTAAGCCCGGCCAACCCAGGTAAGCCCGGCCAACGCAAATGAGCCCGGCCAACCCAGGTAAGCCCGGCTAACCCAAATAAGGAGGAATACCGGTGAAGCGTCTCACCAAGGACAACCACATCTACGTCCTGGACCCCAAGGGGGAGCCGGCCATCACCATCGCCTCGGGCGAGGAGCTGATAGTGGAGACGTGGGACGCCTTTCAGGGCCTGCGGGACCCCTCCGAGGTGAGTGAGCGCACCCTGAAGGGGCCGGCCACCGGGCCCATCTACGTGGAGGGGGCCGCTCCGGGCGACGCCCTGAAGATCGAACTGATGCGAATCGTGCCCGGCAAGGAGGCGGTACACCTCGTGATGCCGGGAAGGGGGTTCCTGGAGGCCGAGTTCAACGAGGGGTACGCTACGGTGATGCCCATAGAGGGCGGCAACGTGGTGTTCCCGGGCGGCATCAAGATCCCCGCGAGACCCTCCCCCGGCCTGGTCGCGACCACGCCGACCTACGTCCAGAACACCGCCAGCGACAGCGGGCCCTACGGCGGAGACATCGACATGAAGGAGCTGGTGGAGGGCAGCGTCCTGTACATGCCGGTGTTCGTCCAAGGGGGCCTGCTGGCCTTCGGCGACTGCCACGCCGTGGTGGGGGACGGCGCCGTGGCCGGCACAGGCGGGGAGTGCGAGGCGGAGCTGCACGTGCGGGTCACCCTGGAGAAGGGCATGAACATCAGGGGGCCCCGGGCCGTGACTCCCGAACACTTCGTCACCCTCTCCTACGGCGACGACCTGGGGCCCGCCATGAAACAGGCCGTCCGCGACATGGTGGACTTCCTGGTGGACGAGAAGGGGATGAAGCCCTACGACGCCTACAGCCTCCTCAGCCTGGCGGGGGACGTCCGGGTGTCCCGCACCTTCCGCCCCATCAGCCCGGTAAAGATGATGCTGTCCAGGCAGGTACTGGAACAGATCGGCTAGCCGTGAGGGCGCTCCTGGGCCTCCTCTTGGCCGCGGCCCTGGCCGCCCCGGCCTGCGGAAACGGCGAGGGGGAGGAGGTGCTGGTGTTCGTTGCCGCCAGCCTCACCGACGCCATGGAGCGGCTGGAGCGGGAGTTCGCCGAGGCCGAGGGGGTCCGGGTGAAACGCAACGTCGGCGGCTCGGGGGCCCTGGCCCGGCAGATAGTCCGGGGCGCGCCGGCCGACGTGTTCATATCCGCCGGGGACCAGCCCATGGACCTGCTGCAGGACCGTGGCATGCTGGCGCCGGGGACCCGGAGGGCGCTGCTGTCCAACCGGCTTGTCCTGGTCACCGCCCGGGGCGACGACCGCCTGGCCTCGGTGGAGGACCTGGCCTCCGCGGACGTACGTGTCGCCATGGCCGACCCGGACCTCGCCCCCGCCGGAGCGTACGCCCGGGAGGCGTTGCGGTCCATGGGGCTCTGGGATGCCCTGGGCCCCCGGACCATCCTGGGGCGGGACGTCCGGGCCGCCCTGGGCTACGTGAAGACGGGGAACGTCGACGCCGCCATCGTCTATCGGACCGACGTGGAGGCGGGACAGGACTTCCGAGTAGTCTCCCCATTCCCGGCCGCCTCCCACGCGCCCATCTCATACCCGGCGGCGGTCCTGTCCCGCTCGTCCCGTCAGGACGCCGCCCTCGCCTTTCTGACGTACCTGTCCGGGGAGACGGCGCAACGGGTCCTCCGCGACCTGGGCTTCGTTCCCTTGGAGTAACCGCTGCGGACACACGGACGCCGCGAGGGTGACGCGCCGTTCCTCGTGTCCCCGCGGCTGGATGGGAGGGTATTCGAGTGTTGTCGTCCGACGAGCTCCGGGTCATAGCCCTGTCCCTGCAGGTGGCGGCCCTGGGGACCGCGCTGGGCCTCCCCGTGGCGCTGCTGCTGGGCTGGCTGCTGGCCAAGTCCAACCTGCCGGGAAAGGCCGCCCTGGACACCGTGGTCTCCTTCCCGCTGGTGCTGCCGCCGGTGGTGACCGGGTACTTCCTGCTGCTGCTGCTGGGCCGCGACGGCCCCATCGGGGCGGCGGCGAGGACACTCTTCGGCGTCGACGTGGTCTTCACCTGGGTGGCGGCGGCGCTGGCGGCCGGACTCGTGGCGATGCCCCTGATGGTCAGGTCCATCGAGATCGCCATGTCCGGGGTGGACCCGCGCCTGGAGCGGGCGGCGCGCAGCCTGGGAGCGGGCCCACTGCGGACCTTCTTCACCGTTACCATACCCCTGGCCCACCGGGGCATCCTGGCCGCGGTGCTCCTGGCCTTTGCCCGGGGGCTCGGAGAGTTCGGGGCCACCATCGTCGTGGCGGGCAACATCCCGGGCAGGACCCAGACGGTCCCCCTCTTCATCTTCAACCGCCTCCAGGTCGGGGACGACGCCGCGGCGGTGCGGCTGATAGTCGCCAGCCTTGTCCTCGCGTTCGTCGCCCTGGCCGTGCACCAGCGGCTGGCGAGGCGGGCCGTAGCGTAGCCATGGGCGACGCCGCCCTGGAAGTCCGCGTGCGCAAGTCGTATCCGGCCCTCACGCTGGAGGTGGAGGCCTCCATCCCCCACGGGATTACCGCCGTCTTCGGCCCCTCGGGCAGCGGCAAGACCACGCTGCTGAACAGCATCGCCGGCCTCGTGGCCCCCGACGAGGGTAGCATCGTCCTGGGGGGGCGGACCCTGTTCGCGTCCCCGGGCAGGGTGGACCTGAGGCCCGAGGGGCGGCGGGTCGGCTACATGTTCCAGGAGAGCCTCCTGTTCCCCCACCGCAGCGTCTGGCAGAACATCCTGTTCGGCTACGACCTGACGCCCCCGCGGCAGCGGCGCATCTCGCCCCGGCGGCTGGTGCGGCTTCTGGGCCTGGAGGCGCTGCTGGACAGGCGGCCGGCGAACCTGTCCACCGGCGAGGCCCAGCGGGTGGCCCTGGCCCGGGCACTGGCCACCTCCCCGGAGCTCCTCCTCCTGGACGAGCCCCTGGCCTCCCTGGACCTCTCCCTGAGGGGGCGCATCCTCCGGTACCTGAAGGACGTCTACCGGGAGCTGGGCATCCCCATGCTGTACGTCTCCCACAACATCTCCGAGGTGCTGGCCATCGCCGACCGGGCGCTGGTCATCTCCCGGGGCAGGCAGCTCGCCTTCGACCACCCGCGAAAGGTGCTCCTGAACCCCTTCGTCCACTCCCTGGTGGAGGCGGGGAGCCTGGAGAACCTGCTGGACGTGACGGTATCCGGCCGGAGGCCCGGCGACAGCCTGGTCGGCGCGGCGCTGGGCGACTCCACCCTGTGGATACCCGCCGTCCCTCCCCACGTGGTCGACGGCGACGTGGTCTCCGTCGCCATCAGGGCCGGGGACATCATCGTGGCGGTCGACCGGCCCCACGGCATCAGCGCGCGGAACATCCTGGAGGGCCGGATACAGAGCGTCCACCGCATCGGCGGCGCGGTGATGCTGTACGCCGACGTGGGGGCGCCCCTCCTGGTGGAGATCACCCCCGAGGCCCTGGAGTCCCTGGACCTCCGGGAGGGCCAGGACGTCTTCCTGGTCATCAAGTCCAACTCCATCATGGTGCTGGACTAGCTTCCGGCGGGAGACCCCTCCCTGTGGGGCAGCAGGGTCGAGTACAGGGTGTCGTTCACCGGGGTGGGTATGCCCAGCTCCCGGCCCATCCCGACGACGGCGCCGTTCAGGGCCTCCAGCTCCAGGGGGCGCCCGGCGGTCAGGTCGGTGTGCATGGACGCCTGGAGGGACTCGGCCTCGGAGTCCATGTACTCCATCGTGCGCTGGACCACGCCCGCGTCGAGGTCGATGGCCCTGGCCCGGGCCACGGCTTCCACCTCTCGCATGCAGGAGAGCATGGTCTCCCTGGCGGCGTCCAGGCTCAGTAGCACGCTCATGGGCGTCCGGGCGGCGCTGGACACCCCGGCCATCGTGGCGATGTACAGGAACTTGGTCCAAAGGGCCTTCATCACGTCACCGGAGACCTGCGCGTCCACGCCCGCGGCCCGCAGCGCCTCCCGGATGCGCCGGGCCCGCTCCGTCTCCTCCCCGTCCGCCTCTCCGAACACGATGCGCACCACCTCGCCCTCCTGCTTGATGACCCCCGGCGACTCCACGTGGGTCTCCATGTAGGCGGCCCCGGCCAGGACCCGTCCGGCCCCGACTACCCCCGCCACCTCGTCGTAGCTGGCCACCCCGTTCTGAAGCGTCAGGACGCACGACCCGTCGCCCATCATGGGGGCCAGGGCCGGGATGGCCGCGGCGTTCTGGTAGCCCTTTACGCTGAGGATGGCCAGGTCCACGGGGCCGACGCTGCCCGTGTCGTCGGTGGCGTCGATCTTCACGTTGAACTCTCCCCAGTGGGACTTGACGGTGAGTCCGCGGTCTCGAATGGCCTCCAGGTGGGCCCGGCGGGCGATCAGGGTCACTTCGTTGCCGGCCCTGGCAAGCTGCCCCCCGAAGTAGCCCCCGACGGCTCCGGCGCCCATGACCGCGATGCGCATGGCGACCTCCCCTGCGAGTTTGGGGCCACCATACCCCAGCGGGGGCCGGGGTTCAAGGAGGGCCTTGCAGCCGGGAAGCCTCACCTGTAAGCTCTAACGGTTGTACCGGACGTACTGGGGAAAGGAGCCTCACACCATGGCCAAGCTCACCGGGTCGCACCTGCTGGTCCGCGCCCTGAAGCAGGAGGGTATAAGCCGGATATTCACCATCGTCGGCGACACGGTGCTTCCCCTGGTGGACGCCGTCGAGGACGAGGGCGTCCAGTTCATCGACACGAGGCACGAGGCGGCCGCGATGCACATGGCCGACGCCTGGTGCCGGGTCACGGGCGAGCCCGCGGCTTGCATATTCACCGGGGGGCCGGGGTTCTCCAACGCCATATCGGCCCTGCCCAACATCTACACCTCCGAGAGCCCCGTCGTCTTCATCAGCGGGGCCAGCGAGCTCTCCGAGAAGGGGATGACGGCCTTCCAGGAGATAGACCAGGTGGAGATGGCCGCCCCGGTCACCAAGGGGGCCTGGCTCATCCACGACCGCAGGCGTATCCCCGACCTTGTCGCCACGGCCTTCCGCACCGCCATGTCGGGCAGGCCCGGGCCCGTGCACCTGACCATTCCCGTGGACCTGCAGGAGCAGGAGGCGTCGGAGGAGGAGCTGCCCCGCTACGCTCCGGCCGAGTACCGGGACAGGGGACGCTCCCACGGCGACCCGGACCTGGTCCGGGAGGCCGTCGACCTTCTCCGCGGCGCCCAGCGCCCGGTGGTGATCGCCGCCAACGCGGCCAGGTACTCTGTGGCCCCAGAGGCCCTCCAGACGCTGATCGAGACCACGGGAGTCCCCGTCTTCACCGTGGAGCAGGCCAGGGGGCTGGTCTCCGACGATCATCCCCTCTGCTTCGGCTACGCCGACGGGGCCCTCAACGCGGCGGCGCGGCGGTTCCGGGAGGCCGACGTGGTGCTTCTGCTGGGCAAGAGGTTTGACCACCGCTACCGGTACGGCCACGTCTTTTCCCCCGACGCCCGCCTGGTCCAGGTGGACCCCTCGGCCGCGGAGATCGGCCGCAACCGGGGCGTTTCCGTGGGAATCCTCGGAGACATCGGCGCCGTCGTGGAGCAGATGGCCTCCGAGGCCGCCGGGGGGAGCTGGCCCGCCGGCAGGCTGGACCCCTGGACCGACCGGCTCCGGGCCGACCGGACGGGCTGGATGGAGCGCCTGGAGTCCTTCTCCACCGACGAGACGCCCCTCCACCCCATGCGGGTGTTCACGGAGCTGGAGGGCGAGACCGACGACGACACCATCCTCATCTTCGACGGCGGCGACTACGCCCAGTGGGGGCGGTGCTACCTGAAGGCCAGGAAGCCCGGCCGCTGGATGCGCCTGGGGCCCCTGAGCCAGCTTGGCTGCGGCCTGCCCTACGCCATGGCCGCCAAGCTGGCCAGGCCCGACGCCAAGGTGCTCCTGTTCATCGGCGACGGGGCCTTCGGCTTCTACACCATGGAGTACGACACGGCGGTGCGGTTCAACCTGGACTTCACGGCGGTGATGGGCAACGACGCCACCTGGAGCATCGACAAGAACTTCCAGATCGCCTACTACGGGAGGGCCGTCGCCACCGACCTGAGGTACGTCCGCTACGACCAGGTGGTATCCGCCATCGGGGGCCACGGCGAGTACGTGGAGCGCGGCCAGGAGGTGGTCCCCGCCGTGCGGCGGGCTCTGGCCTCGGGCAAGCCCGCCCTGGTCAACGTGGACGTGGGCTCCAGACAGAGCCCTCTGGCCGACGCGATGATCGCCAGGAAGACCTCCCGCTAGCACGGCCAACTGATACTAACCATCGGCATACTAGCTTGACACGGCAGGTGCGTGGCGAGAGAATAGGTGGGTGTCCCAAGCCTCGGCGAAAGGGCAGGATCATATATGCTAAAGATCGGTCATACCGTTACGGTTCCCAACAGTTTGAAGGGGTCGGCGACGGATTCCGACTCCGACGTCATCCCGATACCCGAGGAGCTCGAGACCGTACCGGGGCATCCTGAGGACCCGGAGACGGTCAACTACTACACCCGGAACTACCCGCTGGAGAGCGAGAACCTCATCAACTACGCCTGGATCTCCTGGTCCATCAAGAACGGCGACATGAACGAGGCGTTCCACGATCACCTGCGCCGGGACCGGCCCATAGTGGTGGCCGCCCGGGCCTCGGGCGACGTGGAGCCCACCGCCGAGCCGGTGCCGGGCAAGGACCTGACCCTGGAGATCAAGCAGAAGGCCCTGGAGCTGGGCTTCGCCATGGTGGGCATCAGCGCCTACGACAACCGCTACACCTTCAAACACAAGCGGAGCTGGGTCAAGCCCCACCCCAACGCCATCTGCCTGGCCGTCGAGCAGCCCTACGAAGAGACCCAGATGATACCCAGCGAGACCTCGGAAGTGGCCGTCCTGGCCACCTACCGCAGGGGCGGGGCCCAGGCGCTGAAGCTGGCCGAGTACATAAACACCCTGGGGTATCACGCCCAGGTGCACAACTTCACCGACGCCGCCGCGGCGATTATACCCATGTTCGTGGCCGCGGGCATGGGCCAGCAGGGGGCCATGGGATACCTGCTCTCGCCCCACTTCGGCTCTCGACACCGCCTTACGCTGGTCACCACCGACGCGCCCGTCACCCACGACCAGCCGGTGGACTACGGCATCAACGCCTTCTGCGAGATCTGCCAGGTGTGCGTGAACCGCTGCCCCGGACGGGCGCTGATGCGCGACAAGGTGTGGTGGCGGGGCGTGGAGAAGCACAAGATCGTCGCCAAGCGGTGCCGGCCCGTCATGTCCCGCTACACCCAGTGCGCCATCTGCATGAAGGTCTGCCCCGTGCAGCGGTACGGACTGAAGACCGTGATGGACCACTACTCCAACACGGGACAGGTGCTGGGGAAGGGTACCCACGATCTGGAGGGCTACGAGCTGAAGGGGCTGGGCTACTTCGGCCCCGGCGAGCTGCCCAGGTTCGACACCGACTTCTTCACGGTCCCCACGGGCACCGCCGAAGGATCGCTCCTGGACGAGCTCAAGGATAAGATCCAGTCGGGAATGGTGCCCGAGGGCCCCGAGGGAGACGCGATCTTCCGGGAGTTCCGGCAGAACATCGAGGCGGCCGTCAAGGGCGGAGGGGATGCCATGGAGTCCGAATGGTACTCCCTGGAGTCCGGAGAGTAGACCGGGCTCGGCAACACCGTCGGATTGGGAGGAAGGCTATGCTGAAGATAGGCCATACTGTGACGGTACCCAGAGCGTTGAAGGGCTCCGGGGAGGGCGTGGAGCCCGACTCCATCCCCATACCCGAAGAGCTGGAGACCGTACCCGGGCACCGTCAGGACCCGGATACGGTGAACTACTACACCCGAAACTACCCGCTGGAGAGCGAGAATATCGTCAACTACTCCTGGGCATCCTGGATGCTCAAGACCAGCGACATGAAGGATGCCTTCGAGGAGCACCTGCGCCTGGAGAAGCCCATCGTCGTGGCGGCAAGGGGGTCCGGGGACGTGGAGCCCACCGGAGCGCCGGCCCCCGGCAAGGACGTCACCGAGGAGATCAAGCAGAAGGCCCTGGAGCTGGGTTTCGGCATGGTGGGGTTCACCGCCTACGATAACCGCTATACCTTCAAGAGCAAAAGGGGGTGGGTGAAGCCCTACCCCAACGCCGTTTGCGTGGCCATCGAGCAGCCCTACGAAAAGACCCAGATGATACCCAGCGAAGCGGCGGAGACGGCGGTGCTGGCCACCTACAGGCGGGGCGGCGAGCTGTGCCTGGAGCTCGCCGACTACATACGCAGCCTCGGCTACCACGCCCAGGTCCACAGCTTCGCCGACGCCGCCAGTGCGGTGATACCCATGTTCGTGGCGGCCGGCCTGGGCCAGCAGGGCGCCATGGGCTACCTGCTCTCGCCCCACTTCGGCTCCCGCCACCGGCTCACCCTGATCACCACCGATGCCCCGGTGACCCACGGCCAGCCGGTGGACTACGGCATCAACGCCTTCTGCTCCATCTGCCAGGTGTGCGTCAACCGCTGCCCCGGACGCGCGCTGATGCGCGACAAGGTGTGGTGGAGGGGCGTGGAGAAGTTCAAGATCGTGGCCAAGCGGTGCCGCCCGGTCATGGCCGCGTGTGCATGAAGGTCTGCCCCATCCAGCGATACGGCCTCAAGGAAGTGATGGACCACTACGCCTCCACCGGCCAGGTGCTGGGCAAGGGCACCCACGACCTGGAGGGCTACGATCTGGAGGGCCTGGGCTACTTCGGCCCCGGCGACCTGCCCCGGTTCGACGCGGACTTCTTCCACAATCCGGAGGGCACCGCCGAGGGGTTCATCCTCGAGGAGCTGAAGACCAAGATCCAATCGGGCCTGGTGGCCGAGGGCCCCGAGGGGGACCGGGTGTTCCAGGAGTTCCGGGCACAGATGGAGGAGGCGGTGAAGGGCGGCGGAGACGTCATGGAGGCCGAGTGGTACGGCCTCGAGGACAGGGAATAGCCCGGCCCGGCAGCACCGTCAGAATGGGAGGAAGACTATGCTGAAGATAGGTCATACCGTCACGGTCCCCGGCAGCCTGAAGGGCGCCGGTACGGACTCCGAGCCCGACGTGATCCCAATACCGCAGGAGCTGGAGACCGTACCGGGCCACCGGCAGGACCCCGATACGGTGAACTACTACACCAGGAACTACCCGCTGGAGACCCACAACATAGAGCAGTTCGCCTGGGCCTCCTGGTACCTGAACACGGGGGACATCAAGGACACCCTGGATGAGCACCTGCGTCTGGACCGGCCCCTGGTGCTGGCCGCCCGGGACTCGGGGGACGTGGAGCCCACCGCCGAGCCCGTCCCCGGCAAGGACGTAACCAGCGAGATCAAGCAGAAGGCCCTGGAGGTGGGCTTCGCCATGGTGGGGTTCACCGCCTACGACAACCGCTACACCTTCAAGAGCAAGAGGGGATGGGTGAAACCCTATCCCAACGCCATCTGCGTCGCCGTCGAGCAGCCCTACGAAGAGACCCAGACCATCCCCAGCGAGACGGCGGAGAAGGCGGCCCTGGCTACCTATAGACGGGGCGGGGCCCTGATCCTGCAGCTTGCCGACTACATCCGCAGCCTGGGTTACCACGCCCAGGTGCACAGCTACGCCGACGCCGCCGCCGCGATAATACCCATGTTCGTGGCGGCGGGTATGGGACAGCAGGGCGCCATGGGGTACCTCCTGTCCCCCTACTTCGGCTCACGGCACAGGCTGACCGTCATCACCACCGACGCCCCGGTGACCCACGACCAGCCGGTGGACTACGGCATCAACGCCCTCTGCGACATCTGCCAGGTGTGCGTTAACCGGTGCCCCGGCCGTGCCCTGATGCGCGACAAGGTGTGGTGGAGGGGCGTGGAGAAGTTCAAGATCGTGGCCAAGCGGTGCCGCCCGGTCATGGCCGTCTGCATGAAGGTCTGCCCCGTCCAGCGGTACGGCCTCAAGACGGTGATGGACCACTACGCGAGCACCGGCCAGGTGCTTGGCAAGGGCACCCACGACCTGGAGGGCTACGAGATGGAGGGGTTGGGCTACTTCGGCCCCGGAGAGCTGCCCAGGTTCGACGCCGACTTCTTCCACAACCCCGAAGGGACCGCCGAGGGAGCCCTCCTGGAGGGGCTCAAGGCCAAGATCCAGTCGGGCCAGGTGCCCGAGGGCCCCGAGGGAGACCGGGTGTTCCGGGAGTTCCGAGCGGCGCTGGAGAAGGCCGTCAAGGACGGCGGGGACGTGATGGAGGCCGAGTGGTACGGCCTGGACGACGAAGAATAACGGACCCGTGGGTCTGCAGAGGAGAGAGTAGCCGATGCTGAAGATAGGCCATTCGGTGACCAGGCCCGGAAAGAAGGCGCAGGACCCGCCTGTGGTCCTGAACGTGCCCGAGGAGCTGGAGACGGCTCCCGGGATCGTGCAACGCCCCGCGGAGGTGGACTTCTACAGCCGGGAGTACCCCCTGGAGCTGGCCAACGTCGAGACCACCGCCGACCGGGACTGGGAGTGGCCGTTCCACTCCCAGGAGCTGAACGACTTCCATCGGGAGCACGAGAGGCTCAACCGTCCCCTGGTGGAGGCCTGCCGCGCCACCACCGACCTGGAACCCACGGCGACCCCGGTCCCGGGAAAGGACGTCTCCGAGCTCATCAAGACCAAGGCCCGGGAGCTGGGCATCGGCGAGGTGGGCATCACCCAGCTGGACAGACGGTACGTGTTCAAGTTCATCCGGGGCTACGTTAAGTACCAGCACGCAGTCTGCATCGCCTACGAGCAGGACTACGAGGGGACCCAGGGCGCCCCCGGCATGTCCGCCGAGCGGCCCCACTTCGACACCTACCGTGAGATGGTGCCCCCCATCCTGGCCCTGGGCGACTACATCCGGAGCCTGGGATACAACGCCCAGGTGCACCACCCCGACGACAACGTGGTGGCCACCGTGGCCATGTTCATGCAGGCGGGCATGGGCCAGCTTGGCGCAAACGGCCAGCTCCTCTCCCCACACTTCGGCTCCCGGGCCCGCCATACCGTCATCACCACCGATGCGCTGGTGACCTACGACGAGCCGGTGGACTACGGCATGCACGCCTTCTGCGACATCTGCCAGGTGTGCGTCAACCGGTGCCCCGGCCGGGCCCTGATGCGCGACAAGGTGTGGTGGAGGGGCGTGCAGAAGCACAAGCTCATCTACCGCCGGTGCCGCCCCGTCATCGCCCGCTACGAGGGATGCGCCGTCTGCATGAAGGTGTGCCCCATACAGCGGTACGGCATGAAGAACGTGCTGGACCACTACGCCGCCACCGGCGTGGTGCTGGGCAAGGGCACCCACGGGCTGGAAGGGTACACGATGAAGGACAAGGGCTACTTCGGCCCCGGCGAGCTGCCCCGGTTCAGCAGCGACTTCTTCGACATGCCCCACGGCAGGTCCGAGGACGTGGCCTTCGAGGAGCTCAAGGACAGGATCAAGGAAGGGGACATCCCCGACGGCGCAGAGGGGGACCAGGCCTTGCGGGAGTTCAAAGAGCGCGTGGAGCAGTACGTGAAAATGCCCCTGAACTTCCAGGGCAACCCCCAGGATGAGTACGCCAAGCAGGAGTAGACCGGCGGCCCGGGAATAGGGTTCCCCGGGAATTGGTTCAGCCGGGGACGTTGGTTCGGCCCGGGATTTGGTTCGGCCCGGGAACTGGTTCAGCCCGGGATTTGGTTCAGCCCGGGATTTGGTTCGGCCCGGGAATTGGTTCAAAGGGAGGATGTCATGCTGAAGGTCGGACACTCGATAAGGCGGCCCGGTAGGGTCCACGGCGACACGGACATCACCATCGATGTCCCGGAGGAGCTGGAAACCGTGCCCGGTGTCGTTCAGAGCCCCAAGGAAGTGGACTTCTACAGCCGGGAGTACCCCCTGGAGAGCCAGGCGGTGGATATGACCGCCGACCGGGACTGGGTATGGTCCGTCTACACCGACGAGGTGCTGGAGCACCGCAAGGAGCATGACAAGCTCAACCGGCCCATAATCGCCGCCGCCAAGGACACCGGGGACATAGAGCCCGCGGCGGCCCCCGTTCCCGGCAAGGACGTTACCGTGGAGATCCGGCAGAAGGCCCGGGAGATGGGCTTTGGCGAGGTCGGCTTCACCAGCCTGGACAGGCGCTACATCTTCAAGTTCAAGAGGGACTGGGTCAAGTTCCCCCACGCCATCTGCCTCGCCTGGGAGCAGGACTACGAGCCCACCCAGACGGCCCCCAGCATCGAGGCCGAGGGCCCTCACCACGGCGTGTACAGGACAATGGGCGCCGTCGCCCTGGATCTGGCCGACTACATCCGCAGCCTGGGGTACCACGCCCAGGTGCACAGTCCCAACGACAACAGCGGCGCGTACATACCCATGTTCGTGGCCGCGGGGCTGGGCCAGCTCGGCGCCAACGGGCAGCTCCTATCCCCCCACTTCGGGTCCCGGGCCAGGATCATGCTCATCAGCACCGACGCCCAGGTGACCTACGATGAACCCGTGGACTACGGCATTCACTCCTTCTGCACCATATGCCAGGTGTGCGTGAACCGGTGTCCCGGCAGGGCCCTGATGAGGGACAAAGTCTGGTGGAGGGGCGTGGAGAAGCACAAGCTCATCTACCGGCGCTGCAGGCCGGTGATGGCCCGGTACGAGGGCTGCGCCGTCTGCATGAAGGTCTGCCCCGTCCAGCGTTACGGACTGAAGGCCGTGATGGACCACTACGTGGAGACGGGCAGCGTCCTGGGCAAGGGGACCCACCTCCTGGAAGGCTACTCCATAAGGGAGATGGGCTACTTCGGGCCGGGGGACCTCCCCCGGTTCAACAACGAGTTCTTCCAGATCCCCCATGGGAAAAACGAGGACCTGCTGTTCGAGGACCTCAAGGACCGCATCAGGGAGGGAGACCTGTCCGACGACGCCTCCGGCACGCTGGCGCTCAGGGAGTTCAAGCAGAGGGTGGCCAACTACATATCCCAGCCGCCCGACGACATGGGCCGCTCCTGGGACGTGTAGGTAGCCTGACGACCCGCCCCCGAGGGATGACGCAAGCAGGGCCGGCCGACGCCGGCCCTGCTTATTCTGTCGACGGACTAGGACTCGGCCTTGGACGCTATTACGGCGCGGCGGTGAGTGCCCTCCCCGATCTTGGTCTCGCCGTCGTAGGCTTGGACCGCGAAGGTCAGCCGGTTCCTGTCCACCGCCGTGAGCTCGGCGCGGGCGACGACCCTGGCTCCCATCGACGACGGCGCCAGGTGCCGGACGTTCACCTCGAAGCCGACGGACGTCTCCCCGGGGTCCAGGTGCGGGACCAGGGCCGCCACCGACGCTTGCTCCATCAGCAGGATCATCGACGGCGTGCTGAACCTGGGGACGTGGCTGGCGACGTTGTGCTCGCACACGATGGTCTCTTTGCTGCCCGTCAGGCCTGGCGCTATCTTCTCATTCACTCTCTCTAGTCCTGCTCAGGGTGGAGCCCATTCTAACCCGGCAGGGGCGGCAAATCCACCGCCGGCTCGGCGCCGGGCCGCCCAACTTGAAGGGTCCCGCGATTTGATATAAGATGCGGGCCGACAGGAGGCGTCATGCCCACCAGGCATATTCTCTCCGTTCTGGACCTCAGTCCCGAGGAGATATCCGGGATCGTCCACAGGGCCGTGTCGTTGGCCGGGGAGCCCCGCTCCGCCGCCCTGTCGGGCAAGACGGTGGCCCTGCTGTTCGAGAAGCCCTCTCTGAGGACACGGGCCAGCTTCGACGTGGGCATCAGCCAGATGGGCGGGCACGCCCTCTACATGGGGCCCGACGAGGTCGGCCTGGGCAGGAGGGAGCGGGTGTCGGACGTGGCGCGGGTCCTGTCCCGCTACGTGGACTGCGTGGTCGCGCGGGTCAACTCCCACTCCAGCCTCCAGGAGCTGGTCGAGACCGGATCGGTGCCCGTGGTCAACGCCCTGTCGGACCTGGAACACCCCTGCCAGGCGCTGGCGGACCTGCAGACCATCTACGAGCACAAGGGAGGGTTCGGGGGCCTCAGGGTGGCCTATATCGGCGATGGCAACAACGTGGCCAGGAGCCTGTGCCTGGCGGCGGCCTCGGTGGGGGCCAGCTTCACCATCGCCGCCCCTTCCGGCTACGGGCTGGACGGCGAGACCCTGGAAGCGGCAGGCCTGCGCGCCGCGCCGGCAGGGGCCGAGGTCGCCTCGGTCTCCGATCCTGTGGAGGGCGTGGCCGGCGCCGACGTGGTGTACACCGACGTGTGGACCAGCATGGGCCAGGAAGAGGAGTCCGACGCGCGCCGGAAAGCCTTTGCGGAGTACACCGTGGACGGGGATCTCCTCGCCAAGGCCGCGGAGGGCGCCATCTTCATGCACCCCATGCCCGCCCACTACGGCGAAGAGGTGCCCGAAGGTATGCTGGAACACCCCCAGTCCGCCTCCTACGAGCAAGCGGGCAACCGCCTGCACGCCCAGAAGGCCGCGCTGGAGCTTATAATGGGTGTAAGCTGACGTCGGACGGGTCCCGCGGGGACCTCTTCGAGTCCAACAACTGACATGCCTACTCCCCTTGTAGCCATCGTGGGCAGGCCCAACGTGGGCAAGTCCACCCTCTTCAACCGCCTCACCGAGGGGCGGGACGCCATCGTCAGCGACGTGCCGGGGACGACCCGGGACCGCCTGATGGGCGACGTGGAGTGGATGGGGCGTCACATGGTCGTCGTGGACACCGGCGGGTTGGAGCCCAGGCCCCAGGACCCCCTGCGCCACCAGGTAAAGGCCCAGGTGGAGGCGGGCGTGGCCGAAGCGGACCTGATAGTCCTCCTCCTGGATGTGGTGGACGGGCTCACCGCGGCCGACGAGGAGATCGCCGGCTGGCTGCGGCGGAGCGAGAAGCCCCTCGTGGTCGCCGTGAACAAGGTGGACAACCACCGGAGGGACGTCGCCGCCCTGGAGTTCCACGCACTGGGCCTGGGAGACCCCATGCCAGTCAGCGCCTACCATAACCTGGGCGTGTTCGACCTTATGGAGCGGGTCGTCTCCCTGCTGCCCGAGGATGACTCGGAGGTCGAAGCGGTCCGCGACGACGCGATGAAGCTGGCCATCATCGGCAGGACCAACGTCGGCAAGTCGATGCTGGACAACGCCATCCTGGGGCAGGACCGGAGCATCGTCAGCGAGACTCCCGGGACGACGCGGGACGCCCTGGACACCCGGTTCGTCTACCGGGGCAGCCCCGTCGTGCTGATAGACACGGCGGGGCTTCGTAGGCCCGGCAGGATCGAGCGGGGCATCGAGTACTACAGCGTGTTGAGGGCCATGAGAGCGGTGCAGCGCAGCGACATCGCCCTCCTGGTGCTGGACGCCACGGAGCTGGGAACGGCCCAGGACGCTCACATCTCCGGCCACGCCTGGGACGGCTACAAGGGCCTCATCGTGGTCATCAACAAGTGGGACCTGGTGCCCGAGACCGAGGGCACCGAGCGGGAGCTGGCCGTACAGGTGGTCCGCGAACGCCTCCACTTCATGCCCTACGTCCCCATCTGCTTCACCTCGGCGCTGACCCGCTTGGGAGTCTCGGAGCTGATGGACCTGGCCTCCAGCGTCTACCAGGAGCGCCACGTGCGCGTCCCACCCCGCAGCCTGCACCATGCCATGCTGGACGCCCTTGCGGACCACATGCCGCCCTCCAGGAAGGGCCGCCGGCCCCGGTTCAGCGCCGTGAGGCAGGTTGCCGTCAATCCCCCGACCTTCGTCTTTGCCGTCCGCAACCCGCAACTGGTACACTTCTCCTATGAACGCTACTTGGAGAACCGCTTCAGGGCCGCCTTCGGATATACGCACACGCATTTGAGGCTGGTGTTCAGGGAAAGGATATGACCCCATGGGCACGTTGGTCCTGAGCCTCCTGGTGCCGCCGGTGCTGGCCGTGTACGTGCTGGTGATCGCCTTGGCCCTGGACCTGGACCGAACCTACGCCCAGTACGCCCTGGTGGCGCCCGTCGCCTACGTCCTGGGCTCCATACCCTGGGGGTTCCTGCTGGCGATGGTCGTGCGGGGGGTGGACGTCCGCGAGTACGGCAGCGGCAGGACCGGCACATCCAACGTCCTGAGAAGCGCCGGGGGCAAGCTTGCGGTCCTCGCCCTGGGGCTGGACCTGAGCAAAGGCGTGCTCGCAGTGCTCCTGGCCAAGGTGGTGGCCGACGACCCGGCCGTGGAGGTCGCGGCCGGGCTGCTGGCGCTGGCGGGCCACAACTGGCCGGTGTTCCTGAAGTTCAAGGGAGGCAGGGGCATAGCGACGGGCCTGGGAGGGCTCCTGGTCATGGAGCCCATCGCCGGAGCCATAGCCGTGGCCAGCTTCCTGGTCGTCACCCTTCCCACTCGATACTTATCCCTCGGCTCCATCGCGTCCCTGTTCGGCGCGTTCCTGTCGTCCCTTGCCCTGGTGCTCCTGGACCAGTCCCCGGCCACGTACCTGCTGTATACCGGTATAGGGTGCTCCATCATACTCTGGCAGCACCGGGACAATATCCAACGGCTGCGCCGGGGCGCCGAGCGGAAGCTCGGCCAGCCGGCCCAGAAGATAGGTGAGGCCGCGGGCTCCGGCCCCACCGGGGTGTAGTCGCTTTGACCGGCGTAACGGTAGTCGGCGCCACCACCTGGGGCACCACTCTGGCTGTGCTCCTGGCGCGCAAGGGCGTGCCCGTCACCCTGATGGCGAGGAGCCCCGAGGAGGCCGCGGAGCTGGCGTCCTCCCGGCGGAACGCCCGGTTCCTGCCCTCGGTGGAGTTCCCTCCGCCCCTGACGGTCGCCGGCGGTCCCCAGGAGGCCCTGAGCGGGGCGTCCATGGTCATCCTCGCCGTCCCATCCACGGCCATGCGGCGGAACGTGCTCAGCATCGGCGACGCCATCCGGGGCGAGCCGGTGATACTGAGCGCCTCCAAGGGCCTGGAGATGGAGTCCGGCAAACGTATGAGCCAGGTCCTGGAGGAGCTGCTGCCCCAGCGCCTGCGGCCCCGGATAAGCGTGCTGTCGGGCCCGAACCTGGCCCTGGAGGTCGTCGAGGGCAAGCCGGCGTCCACGGTGGTGGCCTCCCGTCTCCCGGAGGCGGCCGCCCGCGCCCAGGAGCTCCTGATGTCCGGCACTTTCCGCGTCTACACCAACCAGGACACCGTCGGCGTGGAGCTGGGTGGAGCCTTGAAGAACATCATCGCCCTCGGCGCCGGCATCTGCGACGGCCTGGGGTACGGGGACAACGGGAAGGCGGCCTTCATGACCCGCGGCCTGGCGGAGATCACCCGGCTGGGAGTGGCCGCCGGGGCCAACCCCATAACCTTCGCCGGGCTGGCGGGGCTGGGGGACCTGGTGGCCACCTGCGCCAGCCCTCTCAGCCGCAACCACCAGGTGGGCAGCATGCTCGCGGCGGGACGGTCGCTGGAGCAGATACGGACGTCTATGGAGAACGTGGCCGAGGGCGTGTTCACCACCGCCGCCGCCGTCAAGCTGGCCGACGACATGGCTGTGGAGATGCCCATCGCCAACGCCACCTACAGGGTCCTCTTCGAGGGCATGGACCCCAAGCGGGCCGTGGCCGAGCTGATGGGCAGACCGCCCAGGGCCGAGTAGCGGGCCCGCCCCTAGTGGCCCAGGGCGTTCCGGTCGTATAGAACGGCGGCCACCGCTGCGATGGCGGCCGTCTCCGAGCGCAGGATACGCCTCCCCAGGGACACCGGCGCTATCCCGCGGCGGCGGGCGTACTCCACCTCCTCGGGCTCGAAGCCGCCTTCCGGGCCTATGAACAGGTTCACCCGGTGGGAGGATGGGCCTTCCAGGGCCCGCCGCAGGTCGGTGGCCGCCTCCTCCTCCCAGGGGATGATGGATGTGTGCGACGGGTCCACGGCATCGCAGGCTGCCTTGAAGGGAGTCGGCTCCAGCAGCTCCGGCAGCCTCCGGGCCCCGCACTGCTCGGCCGCCTCGGTGATGGTCGCCATCCAGCGGCGACGGCGGCCTCCGCGCCCGCCGGCCGTGTGCCGGGCCACCGAGCGGCGGCACACCAGGGGGACGAAGGACGATACGCCCAGCTCGGTCCCCTTCTGCAGCACCCACTGGAACCTGTCGCCCTTCAGGGTGCCCTGGTAGAGGACGATGCCGACGCTGGGGGCCCCGTCCCCTTCGTGGACCGCCAGCACCCGCCCCTCGACCCTGTCCCTGGCAAAGGCGGCCAGGCTCACCGTGTACTCCCTCCCCGAGCCGTCCAGGAGGGCCACCTCGTCGCCGGGGGACATCCGCAGCACGTGGGAGACCTGGTGCGCGGTGTCCTCCCGCAGGAGGACCCGGTCGCCTCGTATCCACTCCGGCGGAACGAAGAACCGGTGCATCACTCCCCTCGGGAGAACAGGAGGGTCACCCAGTCGTCCACCAGGATGGTCTCCAGGTGGCGGAACCCGGCCCCGGTGACCGCGGACCTGGCCTCCTCCTCCTGGCGTTGTACTATCCCCGAGGCGATTAGGGTCCCCTCGGGCTTCAGTACGTCCCACAGGGGGCCGGCCATCTCCTGGACCGTCTTGGAGCTGATGTTGGCAGTGGCCAGGTCGAAGTGCGCCGGGGGGGCCAGTCTGTGGGGGAGGGTGCCCCTGGCCGAGTGGACCTGCGGCAGCCCTCCGGCCTTCAGGTTCTTTCTCGACGCCTTCACCGCCGTGGCGTCGATGTCCAGCGCCACCACCGAGGCGGCGCCCAGGCGGGCCGCCGCCATGGATAGTATCCCCGACCCGGCGCCCAGGTCCAGGACGGTGTCCCCGGGGCTCAGGCGCCTCTCCAGCGCCTGCAGGCACATGTTGGTAGTGGGATGGTGGCCCGTCCCGAAGGCCATGCCGGGGTCCAGCTCGATGACCACGTCCTCGCCCCGGGGCTCGTACTCCAGCCAGGAGGGCTTGATGACCAGCCGGCTGCCGGCCCTGAGGATGCCGAAGTGGGCCTTCCAGGCCGTCTCCCAGTCGCTGTCCTTCAGGTCGGCTACCTGGAGCTCTCCCATGGGCCGCAGCCTGCGCACCAGGTTGATGCCCACCTCTATCCGGGCCCGACGCCGCCTGGATGTGTTCGGCAGGTACGAGCGCATCATCACCTGGCCGCCGCCCAGGTCCTCCACCGAGAGGCCGTGGCCGTACTTGCCGAACAGGTAGGAGATGGGCTCCACGAACTCCCCGGGCGCCTGGATGCTGAGCTCCTGCCAGATCATCGGCTGAAGGCGCCCCCCGCCATGGCTCCCGGACGGACGGACAGAGTGCGGCCCCCTACCCCAGGGCGTCCTTGATCTTGTCGAACCAGCCCTTGTCCCGGCTGGAGTCGGCCGCCGGGCTCTCCAGCGTCTTGCCCAGCTCCTCCAGCAGCGTCTGCTGGTGGGCGTCCAGGTCCGTCGGCACCCGGAGCCTGACGGGGACTACGATGTCGCCCCGGCGGTGGCCGTTGATGGCGGGTATCCCCTTGCCCTTGATGCGGAAGACGGCCCCGGGCTGGGTGCCCGCGGGTATTGTGATGGTCTGGACCCCGTTGAGGGTGGGCACCTCCACCTGGTCTCCCAGGGCGGCCTGGACCATGTCTATCGGGAGCACGAACACCAGGTTGTTCCCGTCCCGGCTGAACAGGCTGTGCTCCAGCACCGAGATGGCCACGTACAGGTTCCCCGGGGACCCGCCGTTGCTCCCCACGTTGCCCTCCCCGGAGAGCCGGATCTGCATCCCGTCTTCCACCCCGGCGGGTATCTTCACGACGATCTTGCGCGGGCGCCGCTCGGCCCCCACGCCGTGGCAGCCGCCGCACGGGGTGTCGACCACGGAGCCCCGACCCCGGCACGTGGGGCACGTGGCCACCTGGCTGAACTGGCCGAACACGCTCCGCTGGGTCCGGCGCACCTGGCCCGCTCCCCGGCAGGAGTCGCACGTCTTGGGGCTCGTGCCCGGCGCGCTCCCCGAGCCCCGGCACCCCTGGCACCGCTCCACCCGGGTCACCTCCACCTCCCGCTCGGTGCCGAACACCGCCTCCTCGAAGGGGATGGTCACCGAGTGCTGGATGTCGCTCCCCCGGGCGGCCCGCTGCTGGGTCCTGGCGCCCAGGTCCCCGAAGAAGGAGTCGAAGATGTCCCCGAAGCCGCCGAAGACGTCGAAGCCCTCAAAGTCCCGGTTGAAGCCCCCCGGCCCCCCCGACCCTGAGGACACCCCCGCGTGCCCGAACCGGTCGTAGCGGGCCCGCTTCTGTGGGTCGATGAGCACCTGGTAGGCCTCGTTCACCTCTTTGAACCGGTCCTCGGCGTCGGGGTTCTTGTTCCTGTCGGGATGGAACTCCATGGCCTTCTTGCGAAAGGCCTTCCGCACCTCCTCTTCGGAGGCGCCTTTGGGGACACCGAGGGCGTCGTAGTAATCGCGCTTGGCCATGGTTGTTAGTCCGGGGACCCCATGCCTGTCATTCCGCCAGAGGGCCCCCTCCTGTCATCCACCAGACGGCCCCCTCCTGTCATCCACCAGACGACCCCCTCCTGTCATTCCGCCAGACGACCCCCTCCTGTCATTCCGAGCGGAGCGCAGCGAAGAGAGGAATCTATCCACGCAGGCAAGTACCGGTGCCGTGGCCTCTTGGCATGGCGTGCTCGTCGTAGGGTCCCTCAGATTCCTCGCCTACGGCTCGGAATGACATGTGAGGGGCTTCGCATGACATATTGCGCGGGTAGCTGCATAACAGCCTCCGAAAGCGGGAGTCCAAGCCCCCGTCCCCGGGCGCCGGCTCGGGGCCTCCACTCCTAGGACTTGCCGTGGATGCGCATCAGGAGCCGGCTCAGGTAGCCGGAGAGGTACTTGACGCCCCCGATGGCCGTCCCGTACCCCATCCTCGTGGGCCCCACGACGCCTATGGCGCCCGAGGCCTCCTCCGGGATGCCGTACTGGCTCAGGACCATGCTGAAGGGCCGCAGCGGCTCCTCCCGGTTCTCGGCGCCGATGATGACCTCCACGCTGCCCTGGCTGGGGACGTCCGAGAGGATGCTCTTCAGCAGCACCCGCCCCTCCAGCACATCCACCACGTCCCGGACCTTCCGGGCCTCCCCGAACTCGGGCTGGGCCAGCAGCAGCCGCAGGCCGTCCACGCTGTGCTCCAGCGCCTCCTCGGCGTCGGCCCCCTTGAGGGTGGAGGCGACCTCGTCCACCACCATCTCCTCCAGCGGGCTCAGCTCGAGCTGCCTGTCGTTGATCTCCCGGTAGGTCAGGCCCGACAGCCCCTCGTTCAGCTTGTTGGACACCTCCGAGAGCTCGTCCTGGGTCAGCGGCTCCTCCAGGGGCAGAAGCTGCTGGCGCACCCGCGCCTGCTCCAGCACCACCACCAGCAGGGCCAGGAACTCCTGGAGGTAGACGAGCTGCACCTGCTTGAGGCGGGAGAAGTTGGCCCTGGGCAGCGTCACTATCGCCATGTTCCCGGACATCCGGGACAGCACCCCGGCGGCAAGCTGCACCCACGCCTCCTGGTCCCTGGGGGCGTCGCTGAAACGGTAGCTGATCTCGTGCCGCAGGGCCTCGGGCGGCTCCGGGGACTCCTCCAGCGACTCCACGAAGAACCTGTACCCCTTGTCCGAGGGTATGCCGCCGGCGGAGATGTGGGGCCTGACTATGTACCCCTCCTCCTCCAGCTCGGCCATCTCGTTGCGGATGGTGGCGGCGCTTACCTTCCACGGCGACCGCCTGACGATGTCCTCCGAGGCTATCGGGGTGGCGCTGTCGATGTAGTTCTCCACCAGGATGTTGAGTACGGCGCTGGTCCTCGATTTCAGCATCTCACCGCCCTCTCCGCAGGCATACCGGAGCGCCTGAGTCCCTGATTTGGAATCTAGCATGGGCGTCCAACGGGTGTCAAGCTCCGAGCGGGGTGTGCTATATTATTATTCCCTTGGCCGCGGCGCCGGAGCCGGCCGGACCCCTCCTATGTGGTCCCCGGCGCCCATCGCCTTTCCGGCGAAGGCCGGAATCCAGGGGCCGGGCCGCCCCGGCTGCGGCGTACGGGGATATCCCCTTCACTGGAGGTGCCTCTTTGGAGCTTGCCTGGCTTGGACACTCCTGCTTCAGGCTGCGCAGCGGCGCGTCGGTGGTCCTGACCGACCCCTTTCCCGAGGGCGTCGGCCTGAGCATCGGCGGCGCCGAGGCGCTGGCCGTCACCATCAGCCACGGTCACCCCAACCACAGCAACTGGCGGGGCGTCGGCGGCGAGCCCAAGGTCCTGGACGGGCCGGGGGAGTACGAGCTCTCCGGCATCTTCGTGATGGGCATCATGACGCCGGGCGGCGAAGGCGACCCGGCGGGCAAGAGCAACACCGCCTACCTCATCGAGATGGACAACGTGCGCATCTGCCACCTGGGCGACGTGAGCGGCCCCCTGGCCACCACGCAGGTGGAGGCCCTGACCCCCGTGGACGTGCTGCTGGTGCCCGCTGGGGGAGGCTGCACGGTGGGCGCATCTCAGGCGGTGGAGATGGCCCGGAACCTGGAGCCCCGCATCGTCGTGCCCATGCACTACAAGCCCAGCGGCCTCCCCGGCCCCCTGGGAGACGGGGGCCCGTTCCTGCGGGAGCTGGGGCTGAGGGACGCGGAGCCCCAGGCCCGCCTCAACGTCACCGCCACCAGCCTCCCCGCCGAGATGAGGGTCGTCGTCCTGGAGGCCCAGGGCACCCCCGTCCAGTCCCAGCTCCTGTAGGGGGGCGTGGCGCAAGACCGCCAATACTACGTGTACATCCTGACCGGCAGGACCGGGACGCTCTACGTCGGCGTAACCAACGACCTGGAGAGAAGGATGTACGAGCACCGCGGCAGGCTCGTACCCGGCTTTGCCAGCAGATACCACCTCACCCGACTTGCCTACTACGAGCAGACGCCGGACGTGGAGTCCGCGATAGCGCGGGAGAAGCAGATCAAGGCGTGGCGACGTAGCAAGAAGGTCGCCCTGATAGAGTCCTCGAACCCGGCCTGGGACGACCTCTCACTGGAATGGCTCCCCGATCCTGGCCGGGCGCCGTAGATTCCTCGCCTACGGCTCGGAATGACAGCGGGCGGCTCTGTACGACACAGGGGGCCGCTCCCTACGACTGGGGGCCGCTCCCTACGACTGGGGGCGGCTCCGTACGACTGAAGGCGGCCCCCCTTTCGTACGACTGGGGGGCGGCCTCCCCTTTCATTTGTCATTCCGAGCGCAGCGAGGAATCTCTCCTC
>JAGWBJ010000008.1:214637-224346 GCA_021295955.1 Dehalococcoidia bacterium
AGCGAGGAATCTCTCCTCCACCTCTACGAGACCGGGGCCGTGGCCGGGCCGCCGGGTGTTCTCGAGGAAACGGGCCTGAGATTCCTCGCCTACGGCTCGGAATGACAGCGGGCGGCTCCGTACGACTGGGGGCGGCTCCCTACGACTGGGGGGCGGCCTCCCCTTTCATTTGTCATTCCGAGCGCAGCGAGGAATCTCTCCTCCGCCTAGACGAGACCCGGTCCATGGCCAGGCCGTCGCATCGAGGGGCGGGCAGGGCAACAAGGTGGCCCCCGGTGGCCGTGTCCCGGCCCCGGGGGCTATCCTCGTGCGGTAGGGTGCGCTCCTAGACCGATCCGCCGCGGCGGCGGCCGGCCACGAACAGGGCCGAGGCGCCCGCGACGAGCGCCAGGGCGCCCGCGGCCAGTATCAGCACGGGGAGCTGGGTCACCGCCGGGTCGCCGGGTATGGGCAGCACCGGCGTGGGAGGAGGCTGCGTGGGCATGGGCGTCGGCGTCGAGACGGGGAGGGGCACCGCGTCGGGGAAGGTCAGGTCGAGCTGGGGGGTCAGGTCCGCCAGGCTGGGGGCGAAGGTGGGCATCTGGTCCGCCTGTATCCGCCCCTCTTCGGTCACCAGCCAGAAGGTGACCTCCTTGTTGAGGAAGTCCTCGCTGGGGGGACCCGCGACCAGGCCCCTGTACGTGCCTCCGGCGCCGGTCATGATGGCGCCGCTCTCGTAGTTGTCGCAGCCGTCCACGCAGACCACCAGGGACAGCCCATCCGGCGCCGGGTCTCCCTCCACCGTTATGTCTCCGGAGTAGGTGAGGGGGAAGGGCGGGATGGACTGGCCCGCGCCCAGGGTGAGTAGGGCGGCCAACGCCGTCGCCAGGACAAGGGTCAGGGTGATTGGAGTCCGTCGCATCTCCAGGGCCTCCTTGAGGGTTGTTGTGTCTCCCCGGAAGCGGGCCCCGGCCCGGGGGCCGTGGACCGCGGCCGGGCTGCTTGCCTTCCATTATATGCGTTATGACGGCCCGTCCCCAAGGGCGTTGGGGGCGAGTTATGGTGACTTCGGGCCGCAAAAAGGAGGGGCCCCGCCTGGCTGGCGGGGGCCTCTCTGGTTGCGTTCCCGTTTGGGTTGGGTGTTCGGAGTTATGGTCGTGTCCTTTGTGACCCACACCCAGTAGCCGCCCGTCGTCGGTCTGTCCCAACACGTCCGTCGTGAAGTAGTCCCCCGGGTTGCCCGGGTCCTGGGTGCCGCAGGCGCCGTCGTTCTGCTGGGTCTCCGTCACCTCGTCCTCACCCACGCCGGTGGTCACCGTCTTGGTCTCCGCGTTGGGGTTGTTGCACTGGTGGACGGCGTCCTCGTTGGGCACCACGGCCACCCAGCGGCCCCGGTCGAAGGTGAAGCCACGGCTCCAGGTCTCGCTCCCCAGGTAGGTGTCCGCGTCCAGCGCGCTGCCCATGGGTATCCGCTCCAGCGGCAGCAGGCTGATTACGGGGATCAGGTTCCACTGGTTGCCCTTCACCTGGATGGACGGCGGCACCTGCAGGGCGCCCCGGTAGGATATGTCCACTCCAACCCTCGCCGACGCGGTAGCCCTTACGAAGTAGGCGTGCTGTGCGTCGATGGAGGTCAGGTCCGACACTCCCCCGGTGGGCTCGAACATTCCCGTGGTAGCGCTGCGCTGGGCCACCAGCCACAGGTCGCCCGACCTGGTGTAGACCAGGTCCACGGCCGCGTGGTCGCCGAACACCGCGTTTATGTCCTTGTCCGTCGGGTCCCCGGGCAGGGATATCAGGTTCAGGCCCGGGCTCAGGTCCAGATTGAAGACCGGCCTGGCCACCACGGTGAAGGTCACCGTCCGGTCGTCATCCAGGGTGTTGCCCAGGGAGTCCTCGGCGTTGTACGTCAGGGTGTGCTTGCCCAGGCCGATGTCGCTGATGGCCACCGTCCAGCGCTGCCCGTCCCTGGTGCTGATGAAGTCTATCAGGTCGCGCTCGTTGTCCTCGCCCTCGTCCAGCACGGCCTTGGTCAGGGACACGCCCTTCTGGGTGTCTCCCGTGTACTCCCCGGCCTCGGTCACCCAGTCAATCTCCACGAAGAACGGCTCGGTCTGGGTCGCTTCTTCGTCGCCGTCGGCGGGCCGGGTCACCAGGTCCTCGCCCACGCCGATGGCGTTGTCGATCTCGAAGGAGATGGACCCGCTGTCCGTCCAGTCCTCCTCGCCGACCGTGCTCCGGTTGCGGGCGGAGTCCTCCACCGTGACAACCACGCTGTACCGGTTGGCGTCCGAGATGCTCAGGTTGAAGGTCCACTCGTTCTGTCCCGCCGTCCTGGAGGCCCTGGGTATGCTGATTCCGGCTGGCTCCGCCACCGCGTCGTCCGGGTCGTCCGACGTGGAGGTGTACAGCTCCAGTGTGGGCTCCAGGGTCCGGATGCCCTCGTCCGTCGCCACCGTTACGGCGACCTCCTGCTTGCTTATGTTGGCGTCCAGCGTCACCGTGGCCGTGGGCGCGATGCCGTCCACCACGTCGTCGTCGTCGATGGTCACGTCGCTGAGCTCGTTGCCCGCGGCGTCGGTTATGGCGCCCACCAGCTCCACCTCGGGGGTCTCGCCGGCGCCCAGCGCCTCTTCCAGCTCGATGAACACGCTGTTCCTTACCACGGGGATGTTGTCCAAGTCCTCGCGGTTGTCGTCGTTGGTCGCGTCGTACCACGAAACCGAGGCGATGGCCAGCTCGGCGCCGCCCAGGGTCACTTCGAAGTCCGAGTCGTCCACGCTGGCGCCGTCCAGCTCCTCGTCGAACTCCACGCGGATCATCTTGGCGCTGCTGCCGCCGGGCAGGTAGTCATTGCCCTTCAGCCTGCGGTCTCCAAGTACGGCGCCCTTGTCGTCGTCGTCGTCCTCATTGTGGTTGGCGTCCCAGCGGTCTCCCACGAAGGCGCCGGTCATGTCCGGGGCCTCGTTGTCCACCCTCAGGGAGTAGGCCTGGTTGTCGGGGGCGTCGTCGCTGGTGTCCGCGTCGCTGTTGCCGGAGTTGTCGGCGTTGTCCGTCGCCCGGACGAACCAGTATATGGTGGTGGTGCCGTCGTCGTCGATGGACAGGGACGTACTCTCTTCCACGTCGTCCAGCGCCACCGAGGCGGTTACCACGTCGCCGTTGGTGCTGATGGTGACCCGATCGTCCTCCTCGTCACCGAATATCTTGTTGGCGTCGAAGCTTGCGATCTGGGCGTCGGTCCGCGTCTTCTCTTCATCGTCCGTGGTCACCAGGAACTCTATGCTCTCGTCGTCCACGCCGGCCAGGGCGTCGGTGACATCGATGGATATCACCTGCTCCACGTCCATGGTGGCGCTGCCGCTGGCGGGGGAGGCGTTGTCGAATGTCGGCGGGTCTGCCTCCGCGTCCACCGCGGCCCTGTCGTCGTCCGAGGAGACGCTGACCCGCGAGCCCTTGGTCACCTGGATCACCGGCCTGTCGCCCACCTCGTTCATGTCAAGTCTCAGGGCGTTCTTCGGGTTCAGGCCCACACTGACGGCGTAGGCTATGTCGATGGTGTCGCCCACCGCCAGGTCCAAGTCATCGGCGGGGTCAATCGTCAGGCTGGTCCCGTCTACCGTGAGTCGGATGTTGGTGTCTCCCCTGTCGCCGAGATCGACATCGCCGTTCGAGCTGGCCACAACGTAGATGTCGGCCGCGTCGATGATGCCGTCGCCGGTCGCGTCCACATCGCCGTTGGCGTTCTGCGGCGCGAAGTCCAGGACGACCGTCGTCGTGGAGCTGTCGCCCGTGTCGGCCCCCGTGACTGCCTCTTTAATCTCTATCCTCTCGGAGCCGTCATAGCTCACTCCCAGCACCGTCAGGTGCGCGGGCAGGGGCTCGTTGAGGTCTTCGTCGTCGTCTCCGCCGCCCACTATGACTCCGATCCTGACCTTGCCGTCGGCCGGATTGGTGCGCCCAATGCCGTCGGTTGACGGATTTGCGGGCGGACTGTCGTCGGCGATGATCCGGAAGTAGCTCTCGAAGTCGCTGTCATCGAGCAAGGACCCCGCGGGGACGACGAAGCTCGCCGCCGCCAGGTTGGTCGTTACCGGGCTGCGGTCCAGCGTTATCTCGAAGGAGTCGGACCCCCGGTACGAGAGCTCGATCTCGTCCCCGGCCTCCAGGGTGTTGCCCGAGGCCAGGGTCAGCGTCAGCTTACCAATGGCGGCATCTGCGGGACTAACGTCGGCAACGGTGACGCCGCTGGTGTCTATGTCGATGTCCGCTGCCGGGACGTCATTCTCCAGGTCGCCGTCCTCTGACCTTATGGGCGGGTTATTCACGTATATCTTGAAGGTCTCGTCGCCGCCGCTGGCGTCGATGTCCCTCGTCAGCCGGATCTTCTCGTCGTCGATCTCCACGTTTCCGCGCAGCCCGGCGGGAATGTCGTGCTGCTCGTCCTCGATGGTGCCGAGCCGATCTGCCTCAGTCGGGTTCAGCTCGCTCACGGCGGCGCTCATGGCGATTATGACCTCGTCGTCTGCGACGAAGGTCCCGGTGTACTCACCGGCGGGCCCGTCTACGCTCTCCACCGTCAGCAGGTCGAAGTCGCCGTTGTCGCCCCGCACGTTGACCAGGGCGGTCTCCTGCGGAGAGGTGGCGAATCGCAGGCCGAACGTCGGGGAGTCGGCATCCGATAGGTTTTCCTTCGCCTCGAACTCCAGCCGGCCGTCGCCCGCGTCCAGGATCCTAAGCAACCTCACGTCGTCCCCATCGATGGTGGCGCCTCCCACAGTCTCGTCGACTATCTCTATGTCGGCGATGGTGATGGAGCCGTCCCCGTTCCTGTCTGCGATGGGCAGAATGGTGTCCGTCGCGTCTGCGGCCGGAATGTTGCCCAGGGTATAATTTTTGTCGGTATTGGTGGTCTTTGCGCCAGATCCCAAGCCAAGCTCGACCCTGAAGGTGTCGCCGTCTTGGACATCTGCGTCAAGCTCGATTGTTACGATGTCGTCGTCGTCCTTGTCGTCGTCACCGTTCAGGTCCATGTCAGAGGCCTCGTCGTTGGGCCCCGTGCCCACGTACTGGATCTCGTCCAGGGCCGGGTTGGTCAGGGTGACCTCCACCTCCCGGTCTTCGGCGTCATCCAGCGTCGGGCCGACCACGGCCACGTCCGTCGAGACGTCCCCCTCGGTCAGCTCGGTGGCTCCGGACGGGGCCGCTGCAACGGTCATCGCCCACAGCACCCCCATAAGCCCCAGGACCAGCACGGTTAGCGACCCAGTAAGGTAGAACCACCGTCTAGTCGATTTCATTGTTGGCTACCCCCTTCGATTAGGAACATTCCGTTGCGTGAGTCCTGGTCCCGCCCTTCCCCCGGGCCTCCGCCTGAGGGGTACCGGGCCTTGGGCACTACCCATGGGTCCAACTTGGATGAGACGATGCCAAAGTAGTGCATGGAAACCCTTTCCTGCAAAGGATTGGACAACTTATAACATCCCCTAGTTTTCCGTGTCAAGGTGCCTCAGGCGGCATTCGCGCCCAAAACGGGCGCGCTTTCTACACAACGACGCAGCCGGGCTATGAGCATGGGCTATGGGCGCACTCGGCTGCGTATCGTCGGTCGCCTCTCACGGCGAAATACCTCCGGGAGCATACAGCGAAATAACCAAGATGTCAAGAGGATTTCAGCACGACGGCGGGCCATTCACGCCGCCCCCCGCCCCCCTATGGACCCGGGATTCCTCCTATGGAGCCGGGATTCCTCCCTCCCCTGGGAATTACCCAGCGCCCCGCGAAGCCCCCCACCCATCGCCATTCCCCCGCACCCCCGCTTCGTCATTCCCGCCCACGCGGAAATCCGTATCGGGCTCCTCGGACTCCCGCCCCCGTATCAAGTACGAGGACTATGCTTCTCCGGGAGTGACGGAGGGAGACTTCGCCGGGCATTTTGCCGGGCCCCCCATGCACGGCGCCGCCCCCATATATGCGCCCCCCTATATATAAGGAGGGGCCGGGCCGGGGGACTGCTTTACAAGGACCCCGCCGGTGGTTTAGAATGCGGGTGACTGGGATGCAGTCCGCTCGACGGGCCCCTCAGTCTTTTTGTCTTTTCGCGGGAGGGATGCGGTGTCACAGCCAACCTACCTGACCCCCGAAGGACTCGTTACCCTCAAGGCCGAGCTGGAGTCCCTTCGCACCCAACGCCGCCAGGCCGTGGCCGAGAGGATCCAGAAGGCCAAGGAGATCGGCGGCACCGTGGACAACGCCGAGTACGACGAGGCCAAGAACGAGCAGGCCTTCATCGAGGGGCGCATCATGACCCTCGACAGCCTGATCAACAACGCCGAGATCATCTCCTCCAAGTCGGGCCCCTCGGACGTGGTCCACATCGGCTCCGTGGTCACCGTGGTCAACCAGAAGGGCAAGAAGGGCAAGTACACCATCATAGGCAGCGCCGAGGCCGACCCGGCCCAGGGGAAGATCTCCAACGTGTCCCCCATAGGCCAGGCCCTCCTGGGCAAGCGGGTGGGCGACGTGGCCGAGGTGAACGCCCCCGCGGGCAAGCTCAAGCTCGAGGTCGTCTCCATCGGCTGACACCGCCCCCGCCCGCCTCCCGGCCCGCCGCGCTCTCTCTCAGCCATGCCCGAACGAGGAGAAGACCACCTACGCAGCCGCAGACAGAAGCTGGAACGCCTGCGCCAGCTTGGAGTCGACCCGTACCCGCCGCGCTACCGCAGGAGCCGCTCCGCCGCCGAGGCCGTGGCCCTCTTCGAGGACACGGAGCGCAGCGACGGCGCCGAGGCCCGCACCGACCCCGTCTCCGTCGCCGGGCGCATCATGTCCCTGCGGGGCATGGGCAAGGCCACCTTCCTGGACCTGCGCGACGGGTCGGGCAGGGTGCAGGCCCACCTGCGCAGGGACATCCTGGAGGAGCAATACGGCCTGGTGCGGGAGCTGGACCTGGGGGACTTCCTGGGGGTGACGGGGCCCGTCTTCCGCACCCGCAGGGGCGAGGTCACCGTGGAGGCCACGTCCCTGACGCTGCTCTCCAAGTCCCTGAGGCCCATGCCCGAGAAGTGGCACGGGCTGCGGGACACGGAGCAGCGGTACCGCCAGCGCTACCTGGACCTGGTCTCCAACCCCGAGGTGGGGGCGGTGTTCCAGCGCAGGAGCAGGATCATCAGCGCCATCCGGGCCTTCCTGGACGGCCGGGGCTTCACCGAGGTGGACACGCCGGTGCTCGTGCCCGTGGCCGCGGGCGCCCTGGCCAGGCCCTTCGCCACCCACCACCACTCCCTGGACATGGACCTGTACCTGCGCATCGCCACCGAGCTGTACCTGAAGCGGCTCATCGTGGGCGGGTTCGACAAAGTCTACGAGCTGGGCCGGGTCTTCCGCAACGAGGGGATGGACCAGGACCACAACCCCGAGTTCACCATGCTGGAGAGCTACGAGGCCTACGCGGACTACAACGACGTTATGTCCATGGTGGAGGAGATGGTCTCCACCGCGGCCACGGCGGCCCTGGGGACGACCCGGGTCGAGGTCGACGGCGTGGCCATCGAGTTCGCCCCTCCCTGGGAGCGGGTCTCCCTTAAAGAGGAAGTGCGCCGCCGGACTGGCGTGGACATCGAGGAGTGCCCGACGACCTCGACCCTGGGCCCGCGTCTGAAGGAGCTGGGCGTGGAGGTGAGGGCCCACGAGAGCTGGGGCCGCATGGTGGACAAGCTGCTATCCTCCAGGGTGGAGCCCCACCTGGTGCAGCCGACCTTCCTGATGGACTACCCCGAGGAGATGTCCCCCCTGGCCAAGCCCAAGCCGGGCGCGCCGGGCTACGTGGAGAGGTTCGAGGCCTTCGCCGGGGGCATGGAGATAGCCAACTCCTACACGGAGCTGAACGACCCGGACCTGCAGCGCCAGCGCTTCCTGGACCAGGAGGAGATGCGCCTCCAGTACAAGGACGAAGAGGTGGACCGGCTGGACGAGGACTTCCTCCTGTCCCTGGAGTACGGGATGCCCCCCACCGGCGGGCTGGGAGTGGGCATCGACCGGCTGGTGATGCTGCTGACGGGCCAGCCGACCATCCGGGACGCGCTGCTGTTCCCCCAGATGCGGCGGGTGGAGTAGCAATGCTCTCCATCGAGCTGATACGCAGCGACCCGGAGCACGTCCGCCGCGCCCTGGCCAGGCGGGGGGAGGACGCCGCCGCCGTCGACCAGGTGGCGGAGCTGGACTCCCGGCGCCGGGGGGCCATCCAGCGCGGCGACGGGCTGAGGGCCCGCCGCAACGAGGCCAGCAGGCAGATCGGCCAGAGCCGGGAGCGTCCGCCGGAGCTGATCGAGGAGCTGCGGCGCGTGGGCGAGGAGATCAGGAGCCTGGAGCAGGAGGCCGCCCAGCTGGAGGATGAGGTCCGCGGCATCCTCATGGGCCTGCCCAACATCCCCCGGGAGGACGTCCCCGACGGGCTGACCGAGGATGACAACCTGCCGGTGCGCTCCTGGGGCGACCTGCCCTCCTTCGACTTCGACCCGCGGCCCCACTGGGACCTGGGGCCCGAGCTGGGGATCATCGACTTCCAGACGGGGGTGAAGCTGGCCGGGCCGCGCTCCTTCGTCCTCACGGGCAGGGGCGCCCGGCTGGAGCGGGCCCTCATCAACTGGATGCTGGACCTGCACACCGGGGAGCACGGCTACCTGGAGATGCACGTGCCCGCCGTGGTCAAGCGGGAGATGCTGGAGGGCTCGGGCAACCTGCCCAAGTTCGCCGACAACCTGTACCACGACGAGGAGGACGACGCCTGGCTGATACCGACGGCCGAGGTGCCGCTGACCAACCTCCACAGGGACGAGGTGCTGGCCGCCGACGCCCTGCCCCTGTACTACACGGCCCACACGCCGTGCTTCCGCCGGGAGAAGGCGGCGGCGGGGCGGGACACCCGGGGCATAAAGCGGGTGCGCCAGTTCGACAAGGTGGAGATGTACAAGTTCGTGGAGCCGGAGACCTCCGACGAGGAGCTGGAGACGCTGCTGGCCGACGCCGAGGAGGTGTGCCGGCGGCTGGGGCTGCCCTACCGGGTGCTGAAGCTGTGCGCGGGGGAGATGGGCTTCGCCTCGGCCAAGTCCTACGACATAGAGGTGTGGGCGCCGGGGTGCCGGGAGTGGCTGGAGGTGAGCTCGTGCTCCAACTGCACCGACTTCCAGGCGCGGCGGGCGGGCGTCCGGTACCGTGGGAAGGGCGGGTCGGGCGCCCGTTACGTGCACACGCTGAACGGCTCGGGCCTGGCGCTGCCCCGGGTGGTCATCGCCGTCCTGGAGAGCTTCCAGCGGGCCGACGGCTCCGTGCTGGTCCCCGAGGTGGTGCGCCCGTACACGGGCTTCGACGAGATCCCGGCGCCCTAGCCGGCGCAGGGTCTTTTCGATTCTTCCCGGATGTCATTCCGAGCGCAGCGAGGAATCTAGGAATTCTCGGCAGCAGGCATTGCAAACGGCAGGGATTTTAGACCCCTCACTACGTTCGGGGTGACAACTAAAAGACCCCTGCTAGCCGGTCCGCTCCCCGTTGCGCGGCCCGTGGGGCCTCTGCTATATTACAGGGACGTGGGGCTGTAGCTCAGCTGGGAGAGCGCCTCAATGGCATTGAGGAGGTAGGGGGTTCGAGTCCCCCCAGCTCCACCACCCCCACACAATTGACTGCCAATCACTCCGCCAGGGCGGCCTTCTTGCCTCCATCCATTCTTCATTTC
>JAGWBJ010000008.1:224429-224848 GCA_021295955.1 Dehalococcoidia bacterium
AATGAGAGAAGCAGGGACACCATCCCGCCAGCGCAGGCCCCGCGAGGAGGCCGTTCGCCTGGGCAAGGAGATATACCAGCGGGACATCTTGCCCCAGGTCGAAGCCGGCCACTTCGGTGAGTACGTCGCCATCGACGTAGACAGTGGGAATTGGGCGGTTGCCGACACCGAGAATAGCGCACTGGAGCGCCTGCGAGGGCTGTGCCCCGACGCTATCAATGTCTTGATGGAGCGAGTCGGGTATCGGGCGCTGCGCAGCTTCGGAGCCGGGCCTCTGCGGAGGACAGGGTGATCCAAGGTGTGGTTAACGCCGCCTACGAAGCCGTCGTAACCCTGCCCCTCCGGGACCCGGAAGGGCGGACGCGCGACATCGAGGCCGTCATAGACACCGGATACAGCGGATTCCTGACACTGCCGCC
>JAGWBJ010000009.1 GCA_021295955.1 Dehalococcoidia bacterium
AAAGCCGCACGTCCGGTTCGGAGGGGGGCCGACGGAAAAGTGCTCCGCTAACGCGGGATAACTCGCCGGCGGCCTACCTTACACGGTGGCACGGCACAGGCCCGGCATCAAGGGGTGGCTCGCTCTGGCGGCGGTGGCGGCAGCCGTCGCCCTCCTGGCCCGGTACCTCTGGCAGCGGAGGGGCCGGCGCTCGGTGTGAGGGCGGCTACCGGAGGTCCCTCTTCAGCACCTTGCCGGCGGCGCTCATGGGCAGCGAGTCCCGGAACTCCAGGACCCGAGGCCGCTTGTAGGCGGCCAGATGCCCGCGACACCAGTCCAGCAGCTCCCCTTCCAGCGTCCGCCGGCCGGACAGGTACTCCTCCCTGAGGACCACGACGGCCTTCACCGTCTCGCCGCGATACTCGTCCGGGGCGCCCACTACGGCCGCCAACTTTACGGCGGGGTGCCTGTACAACACCTCCTCCACCTCCCGCGGCCATACCTTGAACCCCGCCGCGTTGATCACGTCTTTCTTCCGGTCGACTATGTAGAAATACCCCTCCCCGTCGGTCCGGGCCAGGTCGCCCGTATGGAACCACCCTCCGGCCATGGCCTCCTCCGTCTCCTGTGGCCGGCGCCAATACCCGCGCATCACCTGGGGCCCCCGGATCACCAGCTCGCCCACCTGGCCCGCGGCCAGGGGAGTGGCCCCGTCGTCGGAGTCTACTATCAACGCGTCGGTGTCGGGCAGGGGCACGCCCATGGACCCCTCCCGGGCCATGTCCGGCGGGTTGGCGTGGGTCAGCGGCGCGGTCTCGGTCAGCCCGTACCCCTCGACCAGCACGTTCCGCCCGACCAGCTCGTCGAAGGAGCGTTTCACCGAAGGGGGGAGGGATGCCGCGCTGGTCCGGCTGTGGGTGAGGGAGCTCAGGTCGTAGGCCGAGGCGTCCTCCACGTCCATGACGGCGATGTACATGGTGGGGACCCCCGGGAACCGGGTGGCCCCATAGTCTTGTATGGCCTGGAGGACGCCCCCGGCCTGGAACCGCCTGAACAGGACCATGGTGCCCGCCACCGAGACGGGCACGCTCATAGCGCCGGCGATCCCTCCGATGTGGAACAGGGGAAGGCACGAGATGAACACCTCGGCCCCCTCGGCGTAGCGGTACCAGCGGGCGAACTGGGCGGCGTTGACCACCAGGTTCCGGTGGGTCAGCATGGCCCCCTTGGGCACGCCGGTGGTGCCCCCGGTGTAGCAGAGCATGGCGAGGTCGTTTTCGGCGTCGACGTCGGGGAGGCGGGCGCCGGCCCGTCCGCCGGCGACCAGCCGGTGGAAGCCGTCGGGGCCGTCGCCGCCCACGACGACGACCCGCTGGACCTGAGTGCTGTGCCGGACCTCCTGGACGATGGGCAGCAGCTCGGCATCGCAGACGACGAGACGCGCCCCCGAGTCCTCCAGCTGGCCGGCCAGCTCCCGGCCGCGGTACATGGGATTACAGGGGACGACCGCGGCGCCGGCCCTGAGGACGCCGTAGAAGGACGCAACGAGCTCGGGCGAGTTCTGGAGGAAGTGGGCCACCCGGTCCCCTTTGGCGATGCCCATCTCCGCCAGGGAGGCGGCGAAGCGGCGGGACATCTCCAACAGGACCCGATATCCAGTCCTGGACAGCTCCCTGCGGCCCTCGCCGTCGTAGTAGACGACCGCGTCCCGGTCGGGGTACCGGGCCGCAGCGTCCTCCAGGTAGGTGTGCAGCGGGTGGGACGGGTAAATGAGCCCGTTCCTCATCTCGGGAGGGTACAGGGACAGCCAGGGCTTCTTCCCCGGTCCTTCCCGGGACGGGATGCCGGCAGGGTGGGAGGCCGGGGGGTTGGAGTCGTCGTGCAACTGGGTGGGCCCCCGGCGCTTCAGATGGGGCTGACGAGCTTCATGGCGACTCCGGGGGCGCAAAGCCCCGTTCCAACCGGGCCATGGTCTCCTCCTGCTGCCGGACGTACTCCTCCATCTCCAGGACCTGTTCGTCCTTGAGGTGGGCGTAGCGCCGCTGGAGGGCCGCGTAGTCGCGGATCGTCGCCTTGCGCGGGATTCTCGCCCGGGAGAACACGCCGTCCTTCCACTCGTACAGGGGCCAGACTCCACACTCCACCGCCAGCCGGGAGACGTCGATCCCCTTGTCGTCGTCGTACCCCCAGGAGGGGTTGCACGGGGTGAGTATCTGGATGAAGGCAGGCAGCCGGGTGACCGCGGCCTTGATCTTCCGCTCCAGGTCGGCGTGATGGGAGGTGGAGGCGGTGGCCACGTATTCGGCCCCGCTGAACATGAGCATAAGGGGGAACTGCTTCCGGCCCCGGGCCTTGCCCGCCGGCCTGACTCCGGTGCGGGCCAGGAGGTCCGTGCTGCCCGTGGAGTGGCTGCCACTGGCGGCGTGGGCCTGGTTGTCGCAGACGACGTGCAGGTACCTGTACCCCTGCTGGAAGGCCGTGGCCATGTCGGCAAGGCCCATGTCTATCTGGCCGTCGCCATCGATGACGACGATGGGCCGGTCGATGCCCCTGATCTCCATGGCGGTGCGCATGGCGGCGCAGGCGCTGTCGTGGGTCCCGAGCCCGCTGCGCTGCAGGAAGTCACGCCCGATGCCGCAGCCCTGGCCGAAGATGATGGGGTCCTGGTCCGCCAGGGTCTCGAAGATGACCTGCATAACCAGGCGGGTGGCGAGGTTGGAGGGACAACCGGGGCACTGGTTGGCGGTGACGTTCATCCAGACCCGCTTCTCCTCGGTCTCCATCATCATCCTGGGCATGGGCCCTCCCGTCTCCTCAAGCCGGCGCCCCGGCCTGGCTGCGGTCCTTCTTCCCCTTTGCCAAGAACGCGACTCGGGCGCTATCCGTCAAGGTCGGCCAGCCTCCTGGCCAACATCTCTTCGTCCTCTATGACGTCGAAATGCCAGGCCTGCGTCCGATCAATGCGCCCCTTGTCGAGGCCGCGAAAGGCCTCTTCGACCATGTAGGCCACGTCGTGATAGGTAACGTCCCTGCCCCCCAGGCCCACGGTGCGGCCCATTACCAGGGGCGGGTCGTCATATCCGAAGAGGGCGCTGCGCAGGTCGTGGTAGACGGCGGCCACGGTGTTCCTGTCCAGGACGACTGCCGCCCGGGCGTTGGCCAACTCCCGCACCAGCTCCTCCCCCGGAAAGGGACGGTAGGTGCGCACCTTGATCAGGCCCGCCCTCCGGCCCCGCTCCCGTAGCTGGTCGACGGCAACCCGCGAGGTGGCGACGAAGGACCCCATAGCCACGATGACCACGTCGGCGTCCTCCGTCCGGTACGTCTCGATTAGGCCGCCGTAGCCGCGGCCGAATATCTCCTGGTACTCCTTGTGGACCGCTACGATCTTCTCCTTGGCCGTCCGGTTCAGCGCCTGGTCCAGTTGAAAGCGCCTCTCCATGTACTCCCGGTCCACGTCCACGTAGCCGTAGCCGCTCATACGCGCGCTGGAGTAGTACTCGGAGAAGTCCATATTCTTGAGGAAGTCCAGCTCCGGGGGCAGCCGGAAGGGAGGAAGGAACCGGTCCACCTGCTCCCGGGCCGGCAGGACCACCGGGTAGCTGTTGTGGGACACCTCCCAGCCGTCGTAGGTAACGAACGACGGTATCAACACCGCCGGGTCCTCGCTCACCTTGTAGGCCTGGAGTATCGTATCGAACACGTCCTGGGCGTTCTCACAGTGGTAGTGCAGCCAGTGTATGTCCCGGTACATGATGGTGTCCTGGTCGTCGGTCCGGACGACGGCCGGCGGCTCCAGGGCCCGGTGGGCCACGGTGATGACGATGGGTATGCGGGCGTAGGAGGCGAAGATGAGCTGCTGCGCGGCGTAGAGCAGCCCCTCGGAGTTGGTGGCGAAGGAGCAGCGCACCCCGGACTGGGTGGCCACACACTGGGCGTTCATGACGCTGCGCTCGTTCTGGAGCTCGATGACCCGGGCGTCCAGGTCTCCCCGGGCGATCATGCGGGAGCACTCCTCCCCCACCTCGTCCGAGGGGCCTATGGGGAAGAAGCACAGCACCTGGACCCGGGCCATCTTCAAGGCCTCGGCCGCCGCCTTGTTGCCCGTAAGGGCCGTTCGCCTGGCTGTGGGCGGAGAGCTCACTCTATTCTCCGACGGCCGCACGCCCTAGGCGACGCGCGCCACGATAGTTGCGATGATGGAGGCAGCCACACCACCGAAGAGGGCCAGGAGGAGGAACGACAATCGGTCTATCCGGGCTTCCAGACGGTCTATCCGACCTTCCAGCCGGTCCATCCGGGCGTTGAGCTCGGTGCGCAGGGCGCGCACCTCCCCTTCCAGATTTCCCAGTCTCAGGTTGATCTGGTCGTAGGCGCCCTCCAGGCGGGCCATGCGCTCTTCTATGGATGAGGGGCTCGTCACTCTACAATAATACCCTATCAGCCCGGCGGTCTGTAGCCCGCGCGACCAGCCCGTTTCATGGCCTCCATCGCCTCCTCCGCGGACAGCAGGGCCGAGGTCTTGAAGGAGCTTATGGCCCCGGTGGCGGAGGCCGCCATGGAGAAGGCGGCCGCGCTCACGTTGTCGGGGAACTCGGCGATGAACACCACGTCGTCCTCACCCAGGACGAAGTCGAAGGACTCCAGCCTGCCGCCCATCCCCTCGATGACGGGTCGGACGGCGCTGGCCCGGTCCTCGGGGTTCTTCATGAGGTCCGCCACTCCCTGGATCGAGTACGACGCCCGTACGAGATAGCGTGGCATTGGACAGCTCCTCCCGTATCGTATAGGACGGCCGCGCGCCTACTCCAGGTCGTCCTCGGACCCATCCATGGTGTACCGGTCCTTGCCGTATATCTCGGCCAGGTGGGGGCCCATGGTGACCTCCTCGTAGGAAGGCCGTTCCTTCAGCACCTGGTCCTCGTCCACCATGGTAAGGGCCGAGCCCACGCAGACGGCGGCGCAGATGCCGCACCCGCGGCAAAAGTCCACGTCGATGCGGTACCCCTGCTGGGGCAGGCCATCCCGAACGATGAACCCGGTGCCGTCGGGACACATCACCTCGCTGATGCAGACGTTGGGGCATATGCACTTGCCGTCTTCGCACACGGGTATCTTGTCCCGCCAGACGAAGGGGCTGCCCTCGCGATATCCGGGCAGCAGGTCGTACCGGTCGAACCGGTAGTGCTGGGTAAGGTCCTCCACCCTGGCGTGCTGGAACCCGGAAGGCGCGTTGGCCGGGTCCACGTTGACGCCGCCGATGGCCCTCACCGATTCGTACGCTTCTACGGCGGCCCGGGCGTTGGCCTCTCCGATCCTCCCCGGAAAGGCCTCCCGAATCTCGCGGCGGAGCTCGGCCATGTCCATCTCGGTCACCTTGGCGTAAGCCCCCAGCAGGCACAGTCCCACGGGAGGAGGGTCCCGGCGAAGGAGACGCGTGCATATCTCCGTGGCGTCCACGGTGGCCACCGCCCCCTTGAACGCGAAGGGAAGCTCCACGTCCTCCGGGGCCTTGGGAGTGTTCACCAGGAAGGTCCCTTCCTTCATGCGGCTGACGGCGTCCACGACCAGCTCGTGGCTGTTGTGCTTGGCCGTATTCAGCAGCTCCTCCTGAAAGACGATCACCTCCGAGGGGTGATAATTGGCGCAGCTTGCCAGGCCGGGGGAGTCGGACACCTTCACGTAGTTGATAACGGGAGAGCTGCGGGCCCGTGTGCCGGGGTACACGTTCACCGACACGTGCTTACCCACCTGGGAGTACACCTTTGCCAACACCTCTCCCGCCTGCACGGACCCCTGCCCGGACATGCAGATGAGGTTCAGCTCTTTGACCTCGGGCATCGGCCCTCACCGCCGGAAAAACTCGGCCTCTATCACGTACCGGCCAACACATGCTAGGCCAGCCCAATGGGGATGTCAAGGAAGCCCAGACGCCCCGGGAGGAGCTACAGCGGCCACTCCTCCTGCCTGTAGGCCATATCCCAGAACAGGTACTCGTAGCGCATGCTGGTCATGAAGGCCCGGCGCATGGCCTCCCTCTCCCTGGGCCCGGCCTCGGCGGCCTCCTCGTCCAGGAACCTCCGCCAGGCGGCGGTGCTCTCCCCCAGGAAGCCGTCTTTGTAGGGCTCGGCCCACCGGGAGTAGACCGGGTGTTCCACGGGTCCAAGGGTAGATCCGATCTCATGGTAGGTCCACGGGCACGGCAGCAGTGCAGCGGCCGTGACGCCCAGGCCGCCCAGTGACGCGCTGGACAGCATGTGGTTGATGTAGGCCAGGTTGGTCGGAGAGGGAGTCTCGGATTCCAGGTCCTGGACGGACATGCCCACCAGGGGCATGAGCTGCTGGTGCATGGGACGCTCCACGGGCGTGGCGACCCGGCGGCTCAGGAGGTCCACGTTCCGCGCGTCGGGGGCCTTGGCCAGGGCCAGGGCCACGGTGCGGGCGAACCCCTCCAGGTACAGATAGTCCTGCGCCAGGTAGTACCGGAACTTCTCCAGGGGCAGCGTGCCCTCGCGAAGCTCGGCCAGGAACGGGTTGGCCTCTATGCGCCTCCAGATGCCGCCGGCCTCGACCCAGAGCTGGGAGGAGAAGCCATGGCTCACGGAAGGTTCTCCCCCTGGTATCTGCCCGAGTAGCCGTCGGTGGACTGTGACAGGCCCAGGAACACCATCTGCACCACCCGGGCTCCCCGGGCGACCCTGTAGCCCAGGGGGTTGTGGACCGTAAGAAGTATCTGAGACCTACCACTGTACCCCGCGTCCCAGACCGCGGTGTGGACCGATGCTCCGGAGCGCAGCAGGCTGGACCGGGGCCTGGCCAGGGCGGTGATGTGCCGGGGAAGCCTCACGACCTCGTTTAGCTGCACCAGGAACGCCCCCCGGGGCAGGTGGATGACGCCGTCGTCGTCGAAACGCAGCACCCGGGAGTCGGAGACGCTGGCCGGCTCCGCACCCGCGGACACCTCCCCTGCGGAGGTAAGCTGCCGTACCTCGGACACCGTCAGGTCCACGCCGTTGGGCTGAAGCTGGAGGTCCAGGTCAAGGTACCCCTCCAGCAGGGGCTCGGGGGATTCGATCAGCCGGAGGATGCTCCGGGCATCCAGGACGCCGTGTTGGACTATCGCTTCCAAGACCAGAGAATTCTAGCATAGATGGGCGGTCGAATCCCCGCTTCGGCGGGCCCCGAAGCGTATCGGAATATGTTGCCTGCGTAGGCGTGCTGTGCTATACTCTCCCTAGATTTCCGGGGTAGGCGTGCGCCATCCGGCGGCAGTCGCTCCGCCCTTGTGTTAGAGGCGTAAGAAAGCAGGATTCGATGGTACAGACCGAGGAAACCACGGTCCCCCGGCGGGAACCCGTAACGATGAAGTCGCTTCTGGAGGCAGGGGTCCACTTCGGACACCAGACCCGGCGATGGAACCCCCACATGAAGCGGTACATCTTCACCCACCGCAACGGCATCCACATCATCGACCTTCAACAGACCCTGGTGTTGCTGGAGGAGGCCCGCAAGGCCATCACCAAGATCGTCGCCGAAGGAGGCGACGTTCTCTTTGTGGGCACCAAGAAGCAGGCGCAAGAGGCCATCGTCGCCGAGGCAACCCGCTGCGGCATGCCCTATGTAAACCAGCGGTGGCTGGGAGGGACCCTGACCAACTTCCAGACCATCTCCTCGCGCATAGATTACATGAAGGAGCTGGAGGACAAGAAGGAACGCGGCTTCTTCCAGGTCCTCTCCAAGAAGGAGGGGGTCAAGCTGGAGGACCAGCTTGCACGTCTGCAGAAGTACTTCGGCGGCATCCGCGATCTGAAGAAGATGCCCGGCGCCATGTTCGTCGTGGACCTTGAGAAGGAGGACATCTGCGTCGCCGAGGCGCGCCGCATGGACCTCGAGGTCGCCGCCATCGTAGACAGCAACTGCGACCCCAACCTGGTCACCATACCCATCCCCGGCAATGACGACGCCATACGGTCCATCAGGCTCATGTGCGGCCGCATGGCCGACGCGGTCCTGGAAGGTCTTCAGCAGCGGGAGGAGATGCTCAAGGCCCAGATGGAGGAGCAGGCCCGGCAGGAGGCGGAGGACCAGTTGGTGGCCTTGGAGCTCGACGAGTTCAACGAGGAGTTCGAGGCCACCTACATCGGCGAATATCCCAAGGAGGACGACGACGAGGAGCCGGCGGCCGAGACGTTGGTGCAGGAGCCGATAGCCGATGCCGTGGCGGCTGAGCCGCCTGCCGCGGAGCCGCCTGCTGCGGAGCCGCCCGCCGCCGAGTCGCCGCCACAGGATGCGCCGGTAGCCGAGTCCGCACCGGACTCTTCGGAGGACGGGCCCGCCACAAGGCCGGCAGACTAGGCCCGGCGGCCAGGTCCGACAGGAGGAACCAGGTGGTAACGGTAGACACTATAAAGGCCCTCCGCGACAAGACGGGGGCCGGTGTGATGGACTGCAAGCGGGCCCTGGAGGAGGCCGGCGGCGACCTGGAGGGCGCCGAGACGGTCCTCAGAGAGAAGGGCTTGGCCGACGCGGCCAAACGCGCCGACCGTGAGACCCGGGAGGGCCTGATCGACGCCTACATTCACGCGGGCAGCAGGCTGGGGGCCCTGGTCGAGGTCGACTGCGAGACAGACTTCGTGGCCCGCACCGGCGAGATGAAGGAGCTGGCCCACGCCCTGGCGATGCAGGTGGCGGCAATGCCCTCCACCAGCTACGTCGACCGCAGCGAGATGCCAGAGGATGAGAGTAGGCTCCCGGAGGAGATCTGCCTTGTGGACCAGTCCTACATCCGGGACCCGTCGCGCACGGTGGCGGACGTGATCCAGGAGGTGATGGCCAAGGTGGGTGAGAACGTACGCGTGAGGCGCTTCGCCAGATTCGCCCTGGGGGAGTGATGGCCGAGGGGTTCGGCGGCAGGCCCGTTTACAAGAGGGCCCTCCTGAAGCTCAGTGGAGAGTCCCTGAAGGGTCAGGTCGCCTACGGATTGGGCACCGAGGCGGTGCGCTACGCTGCCGAGCAGATCAAGGAGGGAGCCGACCTGGGCGTCGAGATGGGCGTCGTGGTCGGCGGCGGCAATATCTGGCGGGGCCAGGAGGCCGAGGCCCGGGGAATGGACAGGGCCACCGCCGACTATGCGGGAATGCTCGCGACCATGATCAATGCCCTGGCCCTCCAGGACTCCCTGGAGAAGCTGGGCCTGGACACCCGCACCCTGACGGCCATCGACGTCCAGGCAGTCGCCGAGCCCTACATCCGGCGCCGGGCGATACGCCACCTGGAAAAGGGTCGAGTCGTCCTGTTCGCGGCGGGCACGGGCAACCCTTACATGACCACCGATACGGCCGCGGCCCTGCGGGCCATCGAGATCGGCGCCGAAGTCCTCCTGATGGGAAAGAACCGGGCGGACGCCGTCTACGACTCCGACCCCAACAAGAACGCGTCGGCCCGTCCCTTCGATCACCTGGGCTACCTGGACGCCCTGAACCTCCGCCTGGAGGTAATGGACACCACCGCCATCTCCCTGTGCATGGACAACCAGCTGCCCATCATCGTGTTCGACCTGTTTGAGCCCCGCAGCATCAGGCGCATCCTCACGGGCAACCGCATGGGTACGATGATATCGGGGGACGTGGGATCACCTCTGTCGGAGAAGGTGTAGCGATGGCATCGGGAAAGGGGCAGGAGCTCCCCAGCCTCGAAGAAGTGCTGAAGGACGCCAGCTCACGCATGACCAAGGCCGTGGATGCGCTGCAACGGGACCTCGCCTCCCTGAGGACCGGCCGCGCGACACCCGCGCTCTTGGAGAACGTCTCGGTGGACTACTACGGAGTGCCTACTCCCCTCGGCCAGCTGGCCACCATCTCCGTGCCCGAGGCCAGGCTGATAACCATCCAGCCCTGGGACAGGCAGTCCCTGAGGGAGATTGAGAAGAGTCTCCTCAAATCGGACCTGGGATTCAATCCCTCCAACGATGGTACTATCATCCGAGTCCCGGTGCCGCCCCTCAGCCAGGAGCGCCGCAGGGACCTGGTGCGCGTCCTGAAGAAGAAGGTAGAGGACGGGAAGGTCGCCGTGCGGAACGTGCGGCGGGACGCCATGGAGCGGCAGCGCAGCATGGAGCGGAACAAGGTTATCTCCCAGGACGAGACCCGCAGGGCGCAGGACCAGCTTCAGAAGGCCACCGACGCCCACGTCCGTCAGATGGACAGGGTCCTGGAAACCAAGGAAGCGGAGATAATGGAAGTCTGAGTCGCTCACGCTTCCGGCACGCCGGCGGAGCGCTCCCCGGTCCGGCCCGCGAACCAATAGCCGGCAACCCGATGCAGCTTAAGGACGAATCCAGCACCACGACCAACGCGGCCCAACCCGTCCCCCGACACGTGGCCATCATCATGGACGGAAACGGCCGGTGGGCGACACAGCGCGGCCTCCCCCGCCTCGAGGGGCACCGCGCCGGGGTCGACAACATCCACGCCGTGCTGGAAGCCCTGGGGGCCTACGGCATCCAGTACGTGACCATCTACGCCTTCTCCACGGAGAACTGGAACCGTCCCGACGAAGAGGTGGAGGGGCTGATGTCGATACTCCAGGAGGCCATCGAACAGGAGACCGCCGCGCTCCATCAAAGGGGCGTGCGCATCCTCCACCTCGGCCGGACAGACCGCCTCTCCCCCGCGCTGCAGCAGTCCGTCGCCTACGCCCAAAACCTGACCAGGCAGAACCGGTCCATCACCCTCAGCGTCGCCTTCGACTACGGCGGACGCGCCGAGATCCTGGAGGCGGTGAGACGCATCCTCCGGGAGGGCGTACCCTCGGAGCAGCTCACCGAGGATATGTTTGCCGGCTACCTGTACACGGCGGGCCTGCCCGACCCGGACCTGATCATCCGCACCGGCGGGGAGATCCGAGTGAGCAACTTCCTGCTCTGGCAGTCGGCCTACAGCGAGTACTACTCTACATCCACACCGTGGCCCGACCTGGGGGAGGCCGACATAGCCACCGCCATAGAGGCCTTCCGGATGAGACAGCGGCGGTTCGGCTCGCTTCAACCCCCGGGCGCGCCGATCTGACCCGGAAGCCCCCATTGGCCCTTAGAGTCCTCACCGCCCTCTTAGGTCTACCCGTACTGTTGGGCGCGGTGTGGTTGGGATTCCCGTATCTCACCATCCTGGTGGGCGTCGTGGCGTTGCTCGCCCTGCGGGAGTTTTACGGCCTGGCGCCCGAGCTTGCCACGTACCGGGGGCTTACCCTCATCGGCATCCTGTACACCCTCCTCTTCCTGGTAGGAGGGCAGTTCGCGGACCCGTGGTACCAGTACTCCCCGGGCATCGCCTTCGCCGCACTGGTCTTCATCGCCGTTCCGTGGCTCATGGCCAGGAGGGGAAGGAACGGCAAGGTGGCGATGGTGCCCTTCGTGGTGGCCGGACCGGTGTACGTCGGGTTTCTCCTCTCCCACGGGCTCGCCCTGAGGGAGCTGGACGGCGGGGCCGACTACGCCCGGGACTGGCTCCTGTTCGCCCTGCTGGTGACCTTTGCCACGGACACGGGCGCCTTCCTTACGGGCAGGGCCGTGGGCCGGCGCCACATGGCCCCGGCGGTAAGCCCCGGCAAGACCTGGGAGGGGGCCGCCGGCGGGTTCGTGTGGAGCGCGGGCGCCGCCGCGGGGCTGGGAGCGCTGCTGCAGCTGGGGACGCCCGTGTGGCAGGCGACCCTGGTCGGGACCGCCGTGGGAGCGATGGCCCAGCTAGGGGACCTGGCCGAGTCGCGGGTCAAGCGGGCCTCGGGGGTCAAGGACACGGGGGCCCTCCTGCCCGGGCATGGCGGTTTGCTCGACAGGCTGGACTCGATTGTCTTCACCCTACCCGTGGTGTATTATCTTGTTGCGCTCGTGCTCAAGCCGTCGTCGTGACTCGATCCCCCAAGAATAGGCCGGGGCCCCGACGCAGACCGGGCCCCAACGCAGAGCGGGCCGAGGTGCTGAGGCTATGAAGGGACTTGTAGTACTGGGCTCGACGGGCTCCATCGGACGCCAGACCCTGGACGTGGTCCGGGCCTTCCCCGACGAGTTCCAGGTGGTGGGGTTGGCCGCCGGGCGGAACCTGGACCTGCTGGCCTCCCAGATAGAGGAGTTCAGGCCCCGGATGGCCTTCTGCGCGCTGGAGGAGCACCGGGGTCTGCTGCCAGACGGGGCGGAGTTCGTGCCCATGGAAGAGATGGTCTGTCAGTCCGACGTGGACCTGGTGATGGCCGCCACGATAGGGGGGGCGGGCCTAGTGCCCACGGTACGGGCCCTGGAAAAGGGCAAGGACGTCGCCCTGGCCAACAAAGAGGTGATCATCATGGCTGGGGACATGGTCATGTCCCTGTCCCAGGCCCACGGCGGGGCCGTGCTGCCGGTGGACAGCGAGCCCAGCGCCATCTGGCAGTGCCTCCGGGGAGAGTCCAAGGCCGTGAGGCGCATCGTCATCACCGCATCGGGGGGCGCCTTCCGGGACACGCCCCCGGAGGAGCTGGAGACGGTAACGCCCGAGCAGGCACTGAAGCACCCGACGTGGAGGATGGGCAGGAAGATCACGGTGGACTCGGCCACCCTCATGAACAAGGGGTTCGAGGTCATAGAGGCGCGTTGTCTTTTCGACGTGACGTGGGATAAGATCGAGGTGGTGGTCCATCCCCAGAGCGTAATCCACTCCATGGTAGAGATGGCCGACGGGTCGATGAAGGCCCAGCTTGGCCCGCCGGACATGCGCCTCCCCATCCAGTACGCCATGTTCTACCCCCAACGCCTCCCCAATCCCCAGATCCCCACGCTGGACACCGGCGTGGGACACTCCCTGACCTTCCAACCCCTGGAGCCGGAACGGTATCCGTGCTTCGGCCTGGCCCTTCAGGCAGGAAAGGACGGGGGCACCTACCCCGCGGTGCTGAGCGCGGCGGACGAGGTCGCGGTGGAGCTGTTCCTGGAGGGCAGAATAGGGTTCACCGACATCCAGCGGACCATCGGCCAGGTGCTGGAGGACCACCGGCCCACATCCATCGACTCGCTGGACGCCGTCCTAGAGGCGGACCGGTGGGCCAGGGTGCGCGCGGGAGAGGTGGCGGGACAGACGCCGGGGCGCCCCGGCGTCACCTCCGCCGTCTGAAGAGGAAACGGCTCTCTTGGAAGTCCTTGTAACCATCGTAGAGTTCCTCGCCGTGCTGGGCGTGGTGGTCATCGTCCACGAGTTCGGGCATTTCGCCACCGCCAAGGCCTTCGGGATCAAGGTCAACGAGTTCGGCTTCGGGTTTCCCCCCAGGCTGCTGGGAATTCGAAAGGGCGAGACCGTCTACACCATAAACGCCCTGCCCCTGGGCGGCTTCGTCCGGCTGGAGGGGGAGAACGACCCGACCCAGCCCCGGAGCTTCGCGAGCAAGAGCGTGGGCGCCAGGGTCATCGTGCTGGTCGCCGGGGTGGTCATGAACGTGCTGCTGGGAGTGGTGCTCCTGGCGGGCTTCTTCATGTTCACCGTTACCGAGAACCAGGGCCCCACGGGAATAACCCTGCAGGACAGGACTCCGCTGGAGGTCCGCAGCGTTGCCCCAGGCTCCCCAGCCGACGCGGCGGGACTGAGGGCAGGGGACGTGCTCCTGGAGATGGACGGCCGCCCGCTGGAGAGCCTGGACGACCTGGTCGGGGGCATAAACGCCAACCTGGGCGCCGAGGTGGAGTGGGTGCTGGAGAGGGAGGGCTCCAGGAAGGCCGTGCGCCTGGTCCCCCGGGAGGACCCTCCCCAGGGTATACGCGGCGAGTGGCTGGCCGCTTCGCCCTGGGAGGCCCTGAAGCTGGGAGTGCAGCGTACCTGGATGGTGCCCGTGGCGCTGAAGGACGCCGTCGTGGACTGGGTCTCCGCCGACGGAGAGGTGCCCTTCGCGGGTCCCGTGGGCATAGCCCAGGGCACCGGCGAGTGGGCCAGGGAGTTCGGACTGATAGCGCTGGTGCCCCTGGCGGCCATACTGAGCATCAGCCTGGCAATCCTGAACATCCTGCCGATCCCCGCCCTTGACGGGGGCAGGCTGGTGTTCGTTATCCTGGAGTGGCTGCGACGCGGCAAGCGCATCCCGCCGGAGAAAGAGGGCTTCGTCCACATCATGGGCTTCCTGGTCCTCATCATCTTCATCGTCGCCGTGAGCTACAACGACATCGCACGCATCGTCGAGGGGGGCAGCCTGCTGCGCTAGCGGGAACGGGGCTGTCGGACGTAAACATACCGGTCGGAGGGGGCAAGGGCCTGCCCTGGCCCAACGGGGCGGCTGACGCCTCCGCTCCCCTCCGCCGTGGGAATATCTGCCGGGAGAGTCGGACATGGCCAAACGTAGAGTAACCAAGCCCGTCAACGTGGGAAACGTCCAGGTTGGTGGCGACGCCCCCATAACCGTGCAGTCCATGACCAAGACGGACACCCGGGACGTCGTCGCCACGGTCCGCCAGATCAGGGAGCTGGAGGAGGCGGGCTGCGACATCATTCGCTCGGCGGTCCCGGACATGGAGGCGGCGGAGGCCCTGGGCGAGATCAAGAGGCAGATCAACATCCCCCTGGTGGCCGACATCCACTTCCACTACAGGCTGGCCCTCAAGGCCCTGGAGGGGGGCGTGGACATGCTGCGGCTGAACCCCGGCAACATCCGGGACGAGGAGAAGGTCACCGAGGTGGTGCAGGCGGCCAAGGAGCGGGACGTGCCCATCCGCATCGGCGTCAACTTCGGCAGCCTGCCCCCGGTGGGTGGCATAGGAAAGACGGGCCGCTTCTCCCGGCACCTGGACATGGTGAACCAGCTTCCCAAGGCCGGCGAGGAGGCCGCCGGAGAGTACAGCATCGTCGACCACATGGTGGCCACGGCGCTGTGGGAGATAGGTGTCCTGGAGTCCCTGGACTTCGATATGATCAAGATATCCCTCAAGGCCTTCGACGTACCGACCACGGTGGAGGCGTACCAACGAGTAGCCTCCATGGTCCCGTACCCGCTGCACCTGGGCATCACCGAGGCGGGCACGGTCAAGTCCGGCTCCATCCGCAGCGCGGCGGGCCTGGGCCTGCTCCTGTACGAGGGCATCGGCGACACCATCCGGGTATCCCTGAGCGGCGACCCCGTGGAGGAGGTCCAGGCGGGGTACGACATCCTCCGGTCCCTGAACCTCCGGCAGAAGGGGGCCACCCTGGTGGCCTGCCCGAGCTGCGGCAGGGCCGACGTGGACGTGATCAGCCTGGCCAACACCGTGGACCAGATGCTCAAGAAGGTGGATTCCGAGGTCACCGTGGCGGTGATGGGGTGCGAGGTCAACGGTCCGGGGGAGGCCAAGGACGCCGACGTGGGCATCGCGGCGGGCGCGGGCCGCGCCGTCATCTTCCGGAAGGGGGTCAAGAGCCGGGTCCTCGCCGAGGCGGACATGCTCACCGCCCTGATGGAGGAGGTCGAGGCGGTCGCCGCCGAGGCGAGCTGAGGCGTCACTTCCAACCATGCGGGTCCCCCAGCTAGTCTCACAGACCATCCGCGGCGAGCCGGCCGAGCCACAGCCTCATGCTGAGGGCCGGCATGATCTCCCAGGTGGCCGCGGGCGTGTACAGCTACCTCCCCCTGGCCTGGATGTCCCTTCGAAAGATCGAAAACATCATCCGGGACGAGATGAACGCGGCCGGGGGCCAGGAGGTCCGCCTGCCGGTGCTGCACCCCCGGGAGCTGTGGGAGGAGACCGACCGCCGGGCCGCCTTCGGCGAGAACCTGTTCACCCTGACCGACCGCCGGGGCAGGCCCATGGTGCTGGCCCCTACCCACGAAGAGGTCATCACCAACATCGTCCGCTCCAACGTCCAGAGCTACCGCGACCTGCCGGTAATCCTGTACCAGATACAGACGAAGTTCCGCGACGAGCCCAGACCCCGGGCCGGCCTGATCCGCGTACGCGAGTTCGACATGAAGGACGCCTACAGCTTCGACGCCGACGAGGACAGCCTGGACGGCAGCTACCAGGCGATGGCGCGGGCCTACAGGAACATATACCGGCGCTGCGGACTGCCCGCCCTGATGGTCGAGGCCGACAGCGGCGCCATCGGCGGCAAGGACTCCCACGAGTTCATCCTCCCGACGCCCAGCGGAGAGGACACCGTGATAACCTGCCCCAACTGCGGGTACGCGGCCAACGCCGAGAAGGCCGCCTCACGGCTGACCCCGGCTCCCCGGGAGGAGCCCCTGCCCATGGAGCGGGTCGAGACGCCCGGCATCAAGACCATAGCCGGGATTTCGGAGTACCTGGGCGTTCCCGAGCGCAAGACCCTGAAGGCCGTCTTCTACTACGCCGACGGCGAGGTCGTATTCGTGACCATCCGGGGGGACCTGGACGTGAACGAGGTGAAGCTGAAGAACGCCCTTGGGAGCCATGTCCTTCGCCTGGCCGCGGACGAGGAGGTGGCCGCGGCGGGGCTGGTGGCGGGCTCGGCCTCCCCCGTCGGCCTGGAGGGTATCAGGAAGATCGCCGACGAGTCCATCGGCAACGGCGCCAACTTCACCGTGGGCGCCAACGAGCCCGACACCCACATCGTCAACGCCAACTACCCCCGGGACTTCCAGGTGGACCTGCTCACGGACATCGCCCTGGCCAGGAAAGGGCAGGGCTGCCCGCAGTGCGAGACTCCCCTGGAGACCACGCGCGGGGTCGAGGTGGGCCACATCTTCAAGCTCGGCACCTTCTTCAGCGAGACCCTGGGCGCCCACTACCTGGACGGCGAGGGCCGGCAGCGGGCCATCACCATGGGCTGCTACGGCATAGGCGTGGGCCGCCTTCTGGCCGCCGCCATCGAGCAGAACCACGACGACCGTGGCATCGTCTTCCCCGCGCCCATAGCCCCCTTCAGCGTCCACCTGGTGGGCCTGAACCTGGCGGACGGGGACGTGAGGCAGGCCGCGGACGGCCTGTACGGCCGGCTGTGGGCCGGGGGGATCGAGACCCTCTACGACGACCGCGCCGAGGAGGCCGCGGGGGTGAAGTTCAACGACGCGGACCTCCTGGGCCTGCCGGTGCGGCTGGTGGTGAGTCCCCGCAACCTGCGCCAGGGCTCCGTGGAGGTGAAGGGCCGCGGCGACTCGGATGCGGCGCTGGTGGAGATGGATGACTTGGTGGACAGGGTGCTCGAGATGCTCGGCGGCCCGGACTAAGCCGCGGCCCGGGCTACACCACGGACAGCTCCGGGGTGATGCTCACCACCCGGGCCAGGGAGTTGCCCACGGGTGAGGTCCTGACGGCCTGCTCCCAGACCTCCTTCAGGGTATCCTCGTCGGAGTCGGCCTGCACGTAGAGCTTGGCCCGGACCTGCTGGAACCCCGGGTGCCCCTCGTCGCTGAGGCCGAAAAAGGCGAAGACGTTGTCCTGGCTGGAGTCCAGGGCCACCTCCAGGTTGTGCACCGATATCCCCCGGCGGGTGGCGTTGAGGACGAACCCCGTGGCCAGGCATGCCCCCAGGGCGCCCAGCACGTACTCCATGGAGTTGGGGGCCTGCTCCTGGGCCGTGGAGCTGGCCGGCTCCTCGACGATGAAGGTGTTGTTACGGACGAAGCTGTTGAACCTGAACCCGCCCAACCACTGGATGCGGGACCGCTTCCTGGCGTGGCGCGCCTCCTCCTGCTCTCCGATCTCCTTGAGGCCCTCCTCCAGGTCCTGCAGGTCGATGCCGTTTAGCTGTCCGGGCTCTGCCATGGTCGTCTCTCCTTACCCCCCGGTGCCTACTGGTTACCCCGGTTGCCTACTGGTTCGGCACGTGTCATGCCACGCCGCCCTCGACACCATACCAAGCCACCCCCCATGTCATACCACGCCACCCAAAATGTCATTCCGAGCCGAAGGCGAGGAATCAACGCACGTCTCCTGTAAAAAATCACGCCAGAGGCCTTAGCGCCCGGCTCCTGGTTGCCCTGGACGCAAGATTCCTCGCTCCGCTCGGAATGACAGCGAAGGGTGCTCGGCGACAGGATTTCGGCGACGGGGTTTCGCGTCGAGGTTACGAGTAGGTCTCCCGTAGCTGCCGGGCGGCTTCGGAGATGACCTGCAGCTTTTTGAAAGCCACCTCCGGGGGGTTCATGGGCCGCTCGGCAAAGGTGCCGAAGCCGCAGTCGGGGTTCAGGTATATCTGGCTGGGGCTGAAGTAGGCAAGGGCCTTCTCCACCATGCCGACCACGAACTCCGGGTCCTCAACCTGGTCGGTCCTGGGGTTGACGACCCCCAGCCCGATCTCGCTCAGCTTCTTCCGGTTGGCGAAGGAGTCCATGTCTCCGGCCCGGGGCGTGGCGTACTCCAGCACCAGCTGGTCCGTGTCCATGGCCAGCAGGTAGGGCACTATGGGCTCGTAGTCGCCCCTGAGCAGGGCGTCCTCCTTGCGGCTCCAGTTGCCCCGGCATACGTGCACGCCCGTCTTGACGCCGTCGACCCCCCGGGTGATGTCGTTCATCAGCCGCAACGCCATCACCAGCTCCTTCATGGGGTCGCCCGAGGAGGCGGCCATGGAGGCGCACATGAAGGTGCGCTCCTTCACCTCGGGGTTGAAGGCCACGTCCGTGAGCACCGGCTCGTCGAACTGGACGAACTCCGCCCCCTCGTCCCGCAGCGCGATCAGCTCCTCCCGGAGCATGGCCACGATATCCTGGGCCAGGGCCGCCTGGGTAGGATATACGGCGTCGGACACGCCCTTGACCCACATGGACCGGGTGAGAAGGTACGGGCCCGGCAGGGTGATCTTGATGGGGCGGGAGGTGTGCTCCCTGAGGAACTGGTACTCGTCCAGGGCTATCGGCCCCCGCCTCTCCACCCTGTCCACCACCGTCGGGTTATGGATGGAGAAGGCCGGGGCGTCCATGCTGCGGAGGATGTTGTCGTATGCCTCCTTGTCCTCCACGTAGTTCATGATCTCCCCGAGGCTCATCAGCCGGACTCCCTCCAGCTTCTCGACGACGAAGGAGTAGAAGTTGTCCCGCCGCTGCTCGCCGTCGCTGACCAAGTCCACGCCGGCGTCCTCCTGGTACTTCAACGCCTCCAGGACCGCCCGGTCGGCGACCCGGTTGAACTCCTGGAAGCTGATTCGCCCGGCCTGACGGCTCCTCAGGGCCTCCAGCAGGTACGGCGGCCTGGGCCAGCTGCCGACGACGGTAACGGGGAAAAGGGGTAGTCCGGCAAGCGTCATGGCACCCTCCTAAAGCGTCTCCTAAGCGTACGTGGGCCGCATGGTATGCCAGGGTGTGGCCTGCTCGTAGGCGTGGGCGGCCCTCAGTATCGTCTCCTCGCCAAAGGGGCGTCCCCCGAGCTGGAGGCCCACGGGCAGGCCATGGGAGCTGAAGCCGCAGGGTACCGAGATGGCCGGGCAATTGGCCAGGTTGAAGGTGAAGGTGAGCAGGTAGGGCCGGCGCCGGGCCGACTCGGCGCCGGTCCCCTCGACCCTCTGGGCAGTGGCGCCGATGGTGGGCGACATCAGCAGGTCGTACCGGTCCAGGGCGTCGTGCACCTCACGGCGAAGCAGGGCCCGCAGCTTCTGGGCCTTGTAGTACGACTGGGCCGGCATTACGCTGCCCATGAGCAGCGATATGCGGTTGGAGTAGCCGTACTCCGGGAGACGGTCCCTCAGCCACTGCAGGTGGGTGGATGCGGGCTCCACGGAGAGGTGGCTCCAGAAGATGGTCGTGGCGTGGGCCGACAGGGGTATGGACACCTCCTCCACGGAGGCTCCCAGCTCCTCCAATACCGTCGACGCCCTGGTCACGGCCTCCCGGACCTCGGGGTCCACGACCTCGCCCTGGGTCAGCTCGGTCACCAGACCGATGCGCATCCCCTTCAGGCCTCCCCCCAGGGCCCGCCGGTAGTCGGGGACGGCAGCGTCCCTGGTGTAGGGGTCCTTGGGGTCGGGGCCGGCGATGGCCCCAAGGGTGATGGCCGCGTCCTCCACGGTGCGGGATATGGGGCCCACCTGGTCCATGGACCATACGCCCCGCATCACGCCGTACCGGCTGACGAGGCCCCAGGTGGGCCTGAGCCCAACGATGCCGCACCAGGAGGCCGGGAACCGTATCGAGCCCCCCGTGTCCTCGCCCAGGGACGTGGCGCACAGGTAGGCGGAGGTGGCGGAGCCGGAGCCGCTGCTGGAGGAGCCCGCCGAGGTGTCCAGGTCCCAGGGGTTGCGGGCGTTGGCGTAGCTGTGGGGCCCGCCTATGGCGAACTCGGTGAGGTTGGTCTTGCCCAGGACCACGGCCCCCGCCGCCTTCAGATTGGCCACCACCGTAGCATCGTCCTCGGGCACCAGGTCCGCCAGGATCCGGGACCCGCCGGTGGTGCGGATGCCCCGGGTCCAGAGCTGGTCCTTGACCGCCACGGGAACGCCGTGCATGGGGCCCCGGTGACGGCCGCCAAGGATCTCCCGCTCGGCCTCCTCCGCCTGCCGCAGGGCGTGCTTTCGGGTCACGGTCAGGTAGGAGTTGAACTTGAAGTCCAGCTCGTCGATGCGGCGCAGGTAGGCCCTGGTCGCCTCGACGGGAGAGACCTCCCTGCTCTCGATGAGGGCGGAGAGCCGGGACGCCGATAGGTAGGGTATGTCGGCCTGGTTCATCGTGACCGAAAGGCCGCTTATTCCACGGTCCGTAGGGTCGTGTTGACCTTGGTGGGGCGCTGGACGGTGTTGGTCACCGGGGACTTCTCCACGGCGTTCTTCCAGATCTCCTCAAGGACCTCGGGCGCCGCGTCGGTCTTGGCATACACCGTGACGTCCATGCTGTCGTAGCCGGGGTTGCCGTCGGCCAGCCCGAAGAAGACGGGCAGGTTCAGGTTGCCGTCCACGCTCACCTCCAGGGACTCCACCTTGACCCCGCGGGAGGAGGCCTGGGCGACGAACCCGGTGGCGATGCAGGCGCCCACCGAGCTGAGGATGGCCTCGTGAGGGCTCAGGCCCTTGTCGCTGCCGGAGATGTCGCCGGGCTCGTCGAGGGTCGCCGGCGGAAGCTCCCGGGCGTACACGGTGTGCTCGAACCCGCCGACCCACTGGCTGCGGGTCCTCCATGCCGAGTTGGCCATCTCGTTCATGGTCTCCGGGTTATCCTGCATGTCCTTGACCAGGGCCTCTATCTTCTCGATGTCCACTCCGTTCAGCTTTACCGTCGCCATGCCTCTCCTCCTACATGTATGCTCTGCCGCCGCCGCCGTGCAGCTCGGCTATGCTCCTTGCCGTATCCTCGTCGATGCCTGCGGTCATCATCCGGTGGATGCGGTTCTCGTGCATCTTCTTGTAGAACTCCCTGACGACCACCTTGCCCTGCTCCACCTTCTCCTCCGTCGCGCCGCCCCCCGCCAGCACAGCCAGCGCGTTCTGCAGGAAGGGGTTGGCCCCGGCGGTGGCGCGGAGGAAGGAGGCCCGCTCCTCGGCCGCCTCCAGCAGGGTCTCGCTAAGGGCGGGCTCCTCCCGCAGCAGGTACCGGACGTGGGAGACGCCGTAGGCCACGTGCCGCGCCTCGTCCCGCCGGGTCTTGACCAGTATCTCCCTGGTGACGTGGTCGGGGGCCACCTGGCCGATGAAGGTCAGCATGTCGACGAAGGTGCCCTCCCCCAGCAGGTGGAGCAGGAAGGACGCCTTCAGGTAGTTCTCCTGGGTGAACAGGCTCTTCAACGCCCACTGGGTGGAGGATGATGAGTACTGGAGCCCGCCGCCGTTGGCCAGGGCCCTCTTGGTATACACCTCTATGTGCCTGGCCTCGTCCATCACCTGGGTCCCCAGGAGCAGCGACACCTCGCTGTAGTGGGGGTCGATGCGAGGCAGGAATCTGGCGGGGAGGTACAGGGCCACGTACTCGTTCTCCACCAGGAAGGTCATGACCTGGCAGACGGCCCGCTCGATCTCGTCGTCCAGCTCCGGGAGCTCGCGCCACGGGATGTCCCGGGTGGCGTCCCACTGCTCTGCCTTGGCCCGCTCGTACAGCTCGGGCACGTCGTCGGTCCAGCAGTCGATCCTCCTGGCGATGGGGAAGCCGAAGTCGGGGACGTTGGGCTCGGATACGGCTCCCCGGGGGGCCAGACCGTGCCCCGGGGGCGCCTCGTCCAGCACCCGCCCGTACCCGCCGATCAGCGCGTCCTCCAGCTTGAGGCCCAGGCCGTCCTCCATGGGGACCCTGATCCCCCAGTCCGTCTCACCCCAGTGGGATACGTCGGGTAGCTGCACGTACACCTCGTCCGTATGCGACCGGCCCGCCCGCGCCTGCCCATCGGGCCGCGGGAAAAGCCGCCTTGCGGGGCTCTCGGGTCGAAGCCCCCCTAGTTTATCCCAACCGGGGAAGGGTGGCAAACGGAAGGCGAGGGCCAGCTTTCTCCCCGGAGGGCTACGGGTTATAATGGCTGCCAACGCCGGCCGCGCCCGGCGGCGGAGCAGATGCAGCAAGGAGTCCGTTGACCAGCCAGAGCAAGGACCAGTGGAGGGAGCGCACCCTGACCCCGGTGACCAGGCGCCGGCCCGAAAGACAGGGGCGGTTCGCTACGGGATCGGGGCTGGAGCTGGACCCTGTCTACTCCCCCGAGGACCTGAGTGCGGCGCAGCACGACTGCGCCCGGGACGTGGGCTACCCCGGGGAGTACCCATACACCCGGGGAGTCCAGCCCAATATGTACCGGGGCCGGCTGTGGACCATGCGCCAGTACTCGGGATACGCCACCGCCGAGGAGTCCAACCGCCGGTACCACTACCTGCTGGAGCAGGGCCAGACGGGCCTCTCCATCGCCTTCGACCTGCCGACCCAGATCGGCTACGACTCCGACGACCCACTGGCCCGGGGGGAGGTGGGCAAGGTGGGCGTGCCCGTCAGCAGCCTCCAGGACATGGAGACGCTGCTGAAGGGCATACCCCTGGACAAGGTCAGCACTTCCATGACCATCAACGCCACGGCCTCGGTGCTGCTGTGCCTGTACATCGCAGTGGCCAGGGCGCAGGGGGTCCCGGCGGAGGCCATCAGCGGGACCATCCAGAACGACATCCTGAAGGAGTACATCGCCCGGGGCACCTACGCCTACCCGCCCAGGCCGTCGATGCGCCTGGTGGTGGACGTGTTCAAGTACTGCTCCCAGCACGTGCCCCGCTGGAACACCATCAGCATCAGCGGCTATCACATGCGGGAGGCGGGGGCCACGGCCGTCCAGGAGCTGGCCTTCACCTTCTCCAACGCCATAGCCTACGTGCAGGCGGCCGTGGACGCCGGCCTGGACGTGGACGACTTCGCGGGCAGGCTGTCCTTCTTCTTCGTCGCCCAGAACGACCTGTTCGAGGAGGTGGCCAAGTTCCGCGCCGCCCGGCGCATGTGGGCGAAGACCATGCGGGAGCGTTTTCAGGCGAGAAACCCCAGGTCCTGGATGCTCAGGTTCCACACGCAGACGGCGGGGGTGGCCCTGACGGCCCAGCAGCCGGACAACAACGTCATCCGCACCACGGTCCAGGCCCTGAGCGCGGTCCTGGGAGGCACCCAGTCCCTGCACGTCAACTCCCGGGACGAGGCCCTGGCCCTTCCCACCGAGGAGGCGGTGCAGCTCTCCCTACGTACCCAGCAGGTGCTGGCCCACGAGAGCGGCGTGTCCGAGGTCGTGGACCCCCTGGGGGGCTCATACTACGTGGAGAGCCTGACCAGCCGCCTGGAGGAGGAGGCCGACCGGTACATCGACAAGATCGACGGCATGGGCGGCGCCGTAGCCGCCCTGGAGCAGGGGTATCAGGCCCGAGAGATCCACGAGTCCGCCTACAGGCACCAGCGGGAGGTGGAGTCGGGGGACCGGACCATCGTCGGCGTCAACCGGTACGTCGCCGACACTCCGCCCATCTCCGGCCTGCTCCGCGTGGACCCGGAGCAGGCCCGGCTCCAGGTGGAGGGGCTTCGGCTCCTCCGCCAAGGGAGGGACGGCAAGGCGGTGACCCGGGCCCTGGCCCGCCTGGAGGAGGCGGCAAGGTCCGAGGAGAACACGGTCCCGGCCATCCTGGAGTGCGTGGAGAGCTACTGCACCCTGGGCGAAATATGCACCGTCTTCCGCGGGGTCTTCGGCGAGCAGGGGGAGGTGGCGTCGTTCTAGAACATAGCAGGGTAGACCACGAAAATGGCCAGCAGCACCCCTCTCCGTCATTCCCGCGCAGGCGGGAATCCAGGGGAGGGGGAAGCCCAATAGAGTGTCGGACCCTCTCTCGACACGAAACCGGCGAGGCGCCCCGATGACGGACCTCCTCCTCACGGAAGACGAAAGGATGCTCCAGGCGACGGTGCGGCGGTTCGCCGACCGGGAGCTGGCGCCCCGGGCCCGGGAGGCGGACGAGCGGGAGGAGTTCTCCTGGGACGTGTGGAAGGGCATGGCCGCCCTGGGGCTTCCCGGCATCGGCGTCGACCCCGCCCTGGGCGGCAGCGGCGGCGGGTACCGCCAGATGGCCATCGCCGAGGAGGAGGTGGCCCGGGGGGACGCCTCGGCCAGCGTGACTCTCGTAGCCCACATGTCCCTGGGCGTCCAGACCATCTACCAGTTCGGCAGCGAGGAGCAGAAGTCCAGGTACGTGCCCTTGCTGGCCGGCGGGGACGGGATCGCCGCCTGGGCCCTGACCGAGCCCGGGGGCGGGTCCGACGCCGCGGCCCTGCGGACGACGGCAGCCCTCGAGGACGGCCTGTATCACCTGAACGGCAGCAAGACGTTCATCACCAACGCCGACGTGGCCCGCGCCATCGTCCTCTTCGCCACCCTGGACCGCAGCCAGGGCTCCCGGGGCATCGCCGCTTTCATCGTGGACACCGACGCTCCGGGCCTCACGATACACAAGCAGCACGGCAAGATGGGAATGCGGGGGTCGACGACCACCGAGGTGACCCTGGAGGACGTCCGCGTGCCCGCCGAAAACCTGATCGGAGAGGAGGGCAAGGGGTTCCGCTACGCCATGGACATCCTGGACTCCAGCCGCATCGTCATCGCCGCCCAGTGCGTCGGCATCGCCCAGGCGGCCCTGGAGGCGGCGTTGAGCTACGCCCAGCAGCGGCAGTCCTTCGGGCGGCCCATCGCCCAGCACCAGGCCATCCAGTTCATGCTGGCCGACATGGCCACCGACGTATACGCCTCCCGGGTGGCCACCATGCATGCCGCCACGCTGAAGGACAACGGCATCCCCTACATCAACGAGGCGTCCATGGCCAAGCTCCTGGCCTCGGAGGCAGCGGTACGGGTGACCTCCAAGGCGCTCCAGGTCCACGGCGGCTACGGCTACTTCAAGGAGTCCCCCGTGGAGCGCTACTTCCGCGACGCCCGGGTGACCACCATCTACGAGGGCACCTCCGAGGTCCAGCGGCTCATCATCGCCCGGCAGATCCTGGCCCAGTACCAGGTGTAGGAACCCTCGGGTACTCTTTATTTGATGACAGGCATGGCAGAAACGACACCCCCGTGCACGGTCCGGTACGCCGACCACGTAGGCATCGCCGTTCGGGACCTGGAGGCGGCCATGGCCCTGTTCCATGACGTCTTCGGGGTGCCAAGGGGAGAGGTCACGGTCCTGGAAGACCAGGGGGTGAAGGCCACCCTGCTGCCCCTGGGCCAGACACGCCTGGAGCTGCTCGAGCCCCTGTCCCCGGAGAGTCCCGTCGGGCGGTTCATCCAACGCCGGGGCGAGGGGCTGCACCACCTGGCCCTCAACGTCGACGACATAGATGGGAAGCTCCGGGCGCTGGCGGACCGGGGCGTGGAGCTGGTGGACAGCAGCCCCCGGGAGGGCCTGTCGGGCGCCATCGCCTTCCTGCACCCCCGGTCGACGCACGGAGTGCTGACGGAGCTGGTGGAGACGGCCGGGCCCCAGGCCGATTCTGATGCCGATTCTGATGGACGAGGTGGCCACTGACATGGTCCGAGGACGGGGCGCCATACGGGTGCTGGTCGCCAAGCCCGGCCTGGACGGCCACGACCGGGGCGCCAAGGTCGTGGCCAGGGCCATCCGGGACGCGGGTATGGAGGTGATCTACACGGGCATCCGCCAGACCCCCCGGATGATCGTCGAGGCCGCGGCCCAGGAGGACGTGGACGTAGTAGGGCTGAGCATACTATCAGGCGCCCACATGGAGATATTCCCGGAGATACTGCAAGGCCTGAAGGAGAAGGGGATGGAGGACGTGGTCGTAGTGGCGGGCGGCATAATACCCGAGGAGGACCGGGCGCCGCTCCTGGAAGCCGGGGTAGAGGTCATCTTCGGGCCCGGCACCTCCACGGGGGCCATCGTCGATTCCATACGCGAGTCCGTCCGTCGCAGGGAAGACCCCTCCGGCTGACGGCGCCCGCAACGGGAATGGGGGGCATGGGCCCGTCGACGCATCTCCTGCGCCGTTTCGCGGCTTCGCTACTTGACAGGAGGCCCACGACGCCTCTTATAATAACGACCGGTATCGGGACGACCGAGTCGCGAAGTCTATGTATTACAATGTCTCCCAGCTTCTGAAGGAGTCCGTAGGCTCCACCCGCACCTACGAGGTCTCCGGCTCACTCACGTTGGAAGGCTCGGAGGCTACGCTTGCGCCCCGGGGCCGGGTGTCGATGATGCGGACGGATCGCGGCATATGGGTGGACGTGGGCGTGGACGTGCAGTCCCAGGCGACCTGCAGCAGGTGCCTGGAGAGGTTTACCCACTCCTCGAAGCTGGTCATGGGAGAGGAGTACGTGCCGACGGTGGACCTGACCACCGGCAGGCCCCTGGACGCCCGGTCCGTCGACGAGGGCGTCTTCACCATCGACCACCGGCACTGCCTGGACCTGCGGGAGGCCCTGGAGGAGTACACCATCACCAACCAACCGATGAAGCCTCTCTGCAGCGAGGCCTGCGGAGGCCTGTGCAGCGTCTGCGGGGCCCGCCGGGACGCCGGCGGCTGCGGCGTGTGCCAGGAGGGCCCGGCCCACTCCGGGCTAGGCGCTCTGGTAGGGTTGTTGGGCCGGGCCGGCCGCTGAGGGAAGTAGAGGTATCATGGGAGCGCTACCAACCAAGAAACTGACCAGGGCGAGGCAGCGCCGCAGGTTTGTGGCCTACAAGCTGAAGCCGGTGCACCCCTCCCGCTGTCCCCAATGCGGCAGCGCGAAATTGTCCCACACCGCCTGTCCGAACTGCGGCTACTACAAGGGCCGTCTCGTAAGGGAGGCCGGATAGCAGCAAGAGAAGAGCCGGCACCGTCTACGGCCGACGTGACGCAGGACCCCGACGCAATCATATCTTTTCTTTAAGGGAATCCGCCGCCATGGAGAGAACAACGGAGAAGCAGGAAGGCTCCAAGACCGCCTACGTGTTTCCGGGCCAGGGCTCGCAGTTCGTGGGCATGGGACTGGAGCTGTACCAGACATCCAGTGCCGCCAGGGACGTGTTCGACCAGGTGGACGACATCCTGTCGATCCCCCTGACCGACATGATCTTCCACGGACCCGAGGACGACCTGAAGAAGACCGTGTACTCCCAACCGGCCATCATGGCCACCAGCCTGGCCTGCTACAAGGCCCTGGAGGAGCTGGAGGGCCACGCCCTGCACCCCGCCGCGGTGGCGGGCCACAGCCTGGGGGAGTACAGCTCTCTGGTGGTCGCCGGCGTGCTGGACCTGGAAGACGGCGTACGCTTGGTGCGGGAGCGGGCCAAGCTCATGCAAGAGGCGGCGGAGATGCGTCCGGGGAGCATGGCCGCCATCATCGGGCTGGATGAGGAGACGGTGGAGGAGGTCTGCTCCGAGACGGGGGCCGAGATGGCCAACGTCAATGGAAGCGACCAGATCGTCATCAGCGGGGACAAGCTCTGTGTCGCCCGGGCGGTGGACATGTGCTCCATACGAGGGGCAAGAAAGGCCATAGCCCTGGCGGTGAACGGGGCCTTCCACTCATCCCTCATGTCGCCGGCCCAGGAGGGCCTGGCATCGGCCATAGACGACGCCCGGTTCCGCGACCCGGCCGTGCCGGTCATCGCCAACTCCACGTCCAGTCCCATAACGTCGGCCGACCAGGCGAGGGCCGAGCTGAAGACCCAGCTCTGCAACTGCGTCAAGTGGAAGCAGTCCGTCTGGCGCATGGTGGACGGAGGAGTGTCCAGCTTCATCGAGTTCGGCCCCGGCAGGGTGTTGGGCGGGCTCATAAAGCGCATCGTCGCCAACCCCTCCTACAAAGACAACCACGTAGCTGTCATGAACGTCGCCGACCCGTCGACGGCCCGGAAGGCGGCGGAGTACGGACTGAACGGAGCCCTGGCAGCTGGCCCGTCGCCCCTCTCCTAGCCGACAGCAGCCAGCAGTGTGATCGCATGTCACGGGGAAGCTTGGCCCACCACAGGAGAGAGTCCAGATGCCTGGCCCTACAGGCGCTGTACGAGGCCGACGTGACGGACCACCCCACCGAGTCCTGCTTCCGGTGGCTCACGGAGGAAGCCGGCCCTCTGGAGTTCAGCCTGCCATACGCTCGCGAGCTCCTGGAGGGGGTGGTGCAGGAGCGCCGGGGCATCGACGACCTGATCCAACAGTACGCTCCCGCGTGGCCCGTGGGACAGCTCCCGATAGTCGACCGGAACATCCTTCGCCTGGCCCTGTTCGAGATCAGGCACCAGCCGAAGGTACCTAGGAAAGTGGCCATCAACGAGGCGGTGGAGCTGGCCAAGACCTTCGGCAGCGACAGCTCCCCCAGGTTCGTCAACGGCGTGCTGGGTTCGGTGATGGACGCCATGGACCGGGACCCCGTGGGCGCGGCCGCCCAAGAACAGCCAGGAAGGTGAGCAGCGCATGGCAACCGTTTACGATCGGGTAAAGGCCATTGTGGCAGACAAGCTGGACGTCAGCGACGACGCCGTCGTCCCCGGAGCTTCTTTCGTCGACGACCTGAACGCCGACTCCTTGGACTTGGCCGAGCTCATCATGGCCTTCGAGGAGGAGTTCTCCGACGACGACACCAGTATAGAGATATCCGACGAGGACGCCGGGCAGATCGTCACCATCCAGAACGCCATCGACTATCTGAAGGGGCACGGCGTAGCCGACGAGTAGGTCCCTCGCCCTCCGGTCCGTTACCCGCTGCACGCCCTTATCCTCCTTCCCCAGGCATCCCCGCCACAGGCTTCCCCCGAGGCTGTATAATATGGACGTGCCCAACATGGACAGCCTCGAAGACGTAGCCCGGCAAGTGCGATCGTGTACCGACTGCCCCCTGAGCGGGAGCCGCACCAACGCGGTGCCCGGCGAGGGGCCGGCGGACGCCGAGATCATGTTCATCGGCGAGGGGCCGGGCTTCCACGAAGACCGTCTCGGGAGGCCCTTCGTGGGGCCCGCCGGCCAGTTCCTGGAGGCCCTGTTGGCCGACGCGGGGCTGCGCAGGGACCGGGTGTTCATCGCCAACATGGTCAAGTGCCGGCCCCCCAACAACCGCGACCCGCTGCCCGCGGAGACCGCCGCCTGCAGCAAGTACCTGGACCGGCAGATCGAGCTTATCGACCCCAAGGTGATCGTCACCCTGGGCCGGTTCTCCATGTCCAAGTTCTTCCCAAGGGAGAGCATCAGCAAGGCCCGGGGCAGGGCACGTCCGGTGGGAGGCAGGCTGGTGTACCCGATGATGCACCCGGCGGCCGCCCTCCATCGAAACGAGCTGAAAGCGACCATCATGGAAGACTTCAGGGCCATTCCAGGCCTGCTCGTGGAGACTCCGGCCGTGCAGGAGCAGGGAGGAGAGGGTGGTGACGACCAGGGCCAGCAGCTCTCCATGTTCTAGTCTGCCATCCCGCTGAGAGGCTGCGGCGCCAGCCTCGACGGCCCATGGGCAGACCGGCCGCCAATCCGGCAAAGGTCGTAATTTGATATGTCCCAAAATGCCTTGAGAGTCGTTCCCCTGGGTGGTCTGGGGGAGGTCGGCAAGAACATGATGGCCCTGGAGTACGGCGACGACATCATAGTCATCGACTGCGGGGTCCTGTTCCCCGAGGAGGACATGCCGGGGGTGGACCTGGTCATCCCCGACATAACCTACCTCCTGGAGCGGCGAGACCGGGTCCGGGCGATCTTCATCACCCACGGTCACGAAGACCACACGGGGGCCCTGCCCTTCATAGTGCCCAGCCTGGATGTCCCCATATACGCCCCCCGGCTGGCCCATGGCCTCATATCCGTCAAACTCAACAACCACCGGCCCTCCCGCGGGACCGCGCTGCACGTGGCGGAGCCCGGGGTCCCCATACCGACCGGCAGCTTCCGGGTGGAGTTCTTCCGCGTGTGCCACAGCATTCCCGACGCCATGGGCCTGGCCATCGAGACCCCCGTCGGGACCGTGGTCCACACCGGCGACTTCAAGATCGACCACACCCCGGTGGACGGCCAGGCCACGGACCTGGAGAAGCTTGCATCCTACGGCTCTCGCGGCGTGGTCCTCCTGCTGTCGGACTCGACCTACGCCGAGCTGCCCGGGTACACCCCGTCCGAGCGGGTCGTGGGCGACGCGCTGGAGAGGACCATCGGCGACGCCCAGGGACGCGTGCTGGTGGCCACCTTCGCCTCCCTCATCTCCCGAATCCAGCAGGTGATAGACGCGGCGGCCCTCCACGGCCGGAGGGTCGCCATCGTGGGGCGGAGCATGGTGGAGAACGTGAAGATGAGCATGCAGATGGGGTACCTCTCCGCCCCGCCGGGCGTCCTGCTTCCCCCGGGGGAGACCCGCCATCTGGATGGGGACGACGTCGTCCTGATAACCACCGGCAGCCAGGGAGAGCCCACCTCGGCCCTGGTCAGGATAGCCAACCGGGACCACAGGGACATCCGGGTGATACCGGGAGACACCGTGATAATCTCGGCCACTCCCATCCCCGGCAACGAGACGGTGATCACCAGGACCATCGACAACCTCTTCAGGCAGGGGGCCCGGGTGCTGTACGACCGCGTCGCCCTGGTGCACGTCCACGGCCACGCCGCTCAGGAAGAGCTGAAGATCATGCTGAGCCTCACCAAGCCGCGCCACTTCGTCCCCATCCACGGCGAGTACCACCATCTGGTGACCCACTCCTATCTGGCCGAGGAGATGGGAGTGCCCAGGGACCGCATCTTCGTCCTGGAAGACGGCGACGTGCTGGAGCTCACCGCCGACGGGGGAGAGGTGGTGGAGACCGTCCCCGCGGGCCACATCTACGTGGATGGCAAGTCCAGAAGGACCGCCGGGAGCCCCGTGCTCAGGGACCGGCGCCTCCTGTCCCGGGACGGTGTCCTTGTGGTCGCCCTGGCCCTGGACAGGGACACCGGCACGCCCATCGGCCCTCCCCAGGTGGTATCCCAGGGTTTCGCCGACGACGGAGAGACACCCGAGCTCCTCGATAAGGTGTCCAAGTCCGTTGCGGATTCCCTAGACCGGGTCTCCGGGCATCCCATAGACTGGGAGGAGGTGAACCGGACGGTGAGGGACTCGGTACGCCGTCTGGTCGTCAGGGAGACGGGCCGCTGTCCCGTGATCATGCCCGTCGCGATGGAGGTCTAGGTGGCACGCAGAGCCGCGAGCTTGACCGCGTCCCGGCCGGCCCCCGCCCGGCCGGCCCGGGCCGGGCAGCCCCGGGGCGGCAAAGGACGGCTCCTGAGAGCCGCCGCGGTCACCCTGCCCACACCGGGGATTCCCGCGGCCGCGGTGCTGGCATTCCTCTTCATCGACTCCGTCCAGGGCTGGATGCTGGGGGCCCTGGGCCTGGGGCTCGTTCCCGTGTTCCTCTGGCTCTTCAGCTTTGCCCTGGTGGTGCGGTACCGGAGGGAGTGGGTCCCCCGGTTCTGGAGAGCATGGGTCGGCACGGGGATGGCCACCGCCGTCAGCCTGGGGATACTGTCCATGTTCCACGCGTCCAGCGGCGTGATGTACGACGCCTCCCTGGGAGGCTACTGGGGCCGGTACCTGGGAGGGTCCCCCGCAATCCTGGGGGCCCTGAAGTTGCTGGCCCTGGTGGCGGTTACGCCCCTGATCCTGTACCCCCGTTGGGCCGGGCCCGCCTACCAGCGCCTGGGGCAGCGGATGGCCAGGGGAGGGGGCGCCGTCCTTTCCCGGACCGCCTCCAAGACCGGCGCCACCCTCAAGGGCTGGCTGGAGGAGCCGTCGGCGTCTCAGAACGGGACGGAGGCGGTCGCGGTCGCCAAGGGGCCCTCGGAAGAGTCCTGGAGCCCTGCCGACGAGCCTGCCAAGGCGGCCGCGCAGGCCGACGACAGCCCCGGGGACCTGGAGAAAGATACGGGGAAGAGCAAGGGACGGAAGGCCGGAGGATGGCGTCTACCGCCAATGGACATCCTGGGGCAGGCGGAGGACAATCCCGTGCCCGAGGCCATCCTCCAGGAGATGGCCCAGAAAATCGAGGCGACCCTCACGGAGCACCGGGTCGACGTGTCGGTGAACGACATACGGACGGGGCCCCGGGTCATCCGGTTCGGACTGGTGCCGGGGTGGGTGAAGAACCGTGGCAAGGGCGCCGAACCGGTGGCGGAGACGAGCCGGGTAAAGGTCCAGAGCATTCTCGTGCGCGAGAAGGACCTGGCGCTGTCCCTCAAGACCCCCTATCTACGGCTGGAGGCCCCGGTGCCCGGCGAGGCCTTGGTGGGCCTGGAGATGCCCAGCCCCCATCCGCGCACGGTGATGCTCCGCTCCGTTATCGAGGGGCGGGCGTTCGAGAAAACGGCCTCCAAAGGCGGGCTACCCATCGCCCTGGGCGAGGATACGGGCGGCGAGCCGGTGGTGGCCGACCTGGCGAGCCTGCCCCACCTCCTCATCGCCGGGGCCACCGGCAGCGGCAAGAGCGTGTGCATCAACACCATCGTCGCCTCACTGCTCATGAAGCAGCCTCCCGACCGGGTGAGGATGCTCATGGTGGACCCCAAGCGCGTGGAGCTGACGCCCTTCAACGGGATACCCCACCTGGTCTCCCCGGTCATCGTCGAGACCGACGAGGTGCTCGTGGTGCTGAAGGGGCTGCAGGACGAGATGCTCCGGCGCTACAAGCTCATGGAGGAGATCGGCGCCAGGAACCTGGAGGGTTACAACCGCAAGGCGTCGGAGCCGATGCCCTTCCTGGTGGTCATCATCGACGAGCTTGCGGACCTGATGATGGCGGCGGCCTACGAAGCCGAGTCGGGCCTGGTAAGGTTGGCGCAGCTGGGCCGCGCCACGGGCATACACCTGATCCTGGCCACCCAGAGGCCGTCGGTCAACGTGGTCACCGGGCTGCTGAAGGCCAACGTCCCCGGACGCGTCGCCTTCGCCGTGGCCTCCCAGGTGGACTCCAGGGTGATACTGGACACGGCGGGCGCGGAGAAGCTCCTGGGCAAGGGGGACATGATGCTCCTCACCTCCGGCTCCCCCAAGCCTATGCGGGTGCAGGGCACCTTCGTAGACGACAGGGAGATCGACAAGATGGTGGAGTTCTGGCAGACGCAGAAGGGGCCGATACCGCCGAAGATCAACCTGCACGAGGAGTCGGCCGCGGAGGAGGCGGAGGAGGAGAGCGGGGACGACCTGATGGAGCAGGCGAGGGAGCTGGCCGAGCAGCTCCCCGACGTGTCGGCCTCGGTCCTGCAACGCCGGCTGCACGTGGGCTTCCAGCGAGCCGTGGAGCTGCGGCGCCGGCTGGAGGACGAAGGCGTGGTGGCCGCCGCCCCGCACCCCTGAGCAGGCGTCCGGTCTTTCCCCCATCGTCGCTCCGGCCCCCGAGCCGGAATCCAGGGCAGGGGCGAGCACCGCCTTTCTTTTGGGCGGATTCCGTTGTACCATAGCGGTAAGGCGGCGCATAGCAGGCCGAGGTACCGTCACCGGACGCGCCCCTTGATTCATGCCCGCCATTGTGGTCGAGTGTGTCGCGGGGAAGCAGAGAGCCCGGAGCGCGCCCTTGAGAAACCTGTCTGAGCTTCTGGTCCATCTCCTGAGGAAAGGCACGACCCTGGACCGGTCCTACGTCTCCGTGGCCCGGGACCACTGTCTCGTATGCGAGAGGGCCATCGGCGAGGCGCCCCTGTACGTCAAGTACCGGGTCTGTCCCGAGTGCAGGTTCCACTACAGCCTCACGGCCCGGGAGCGCATCGACCTGGTGGCGGACGCCGGCAGTTTCAAGGAGAGCAACCGCTTCATCAAGTCCCTGCATCCCCTCTCCTTCTCCAACCGCGGCTCCTATCCCCGCAGGCTCTCCCAGGACCAGGCCAGGACCGGGCTCACCGAGGCCGTCGTAACGGGGAGCTGCACCATCAACGGCATCAGGACCATGATCGTGGTCCTGGACTTCGGCTTCATGGGTGGCAGCATGGGGAGCGTGGTGGGCGAGAAGGTGGCCCTCACCTTCGAGGAGGCGGCGAAGTCCTCCGTGCCCCTGCTGGCCATGGTGAGCGGCGGCGGCGCGCGGATTCAGGAGGGGGTCCTCTCCCTCATGCAGATGGCCAAGACGGTCACCGCCGCCAACAGGCTGAGGGACAAGCGGGTGCCCTTCGTCGTGGTGCTCTCCAACCCGGCGACGGGCCACGCCTACGCCAGCTTCGCCAACCTGGCGGACCTGATCGTCGCCGAGCCGGGCACCCTCATAGGGCTGGTCCCCATGAAGACCCTCAGGCAGGCGTCGAGAAAGCCCCTGCCGCCGGACGCCCACACCGCCGAGGCCCACGTGAAGCTGGGCCTCCTCGACGGGATCGTGGACCGGGAGGAGATGAAAGAGAAGCTGGGCACGATCCTGGGCCTGCTGAGCCCCGGAAACGCCGGCAGGTCCAACGGCAAGGTCCCCTCGGAGGACCCCTTGGACGTGGCGGAGGCGGCCGACACGGCGCGAGTGTTGGAGACGGTCCACCACCCCCGTCGGCCCACGGCACAGGACTACATACGGTCCACGGTGGACGATTTCATAGAGGTGCGCGGGGACCGGGTCAGCGGCGACGACAGGTCGGTGGTCGGCGGGCTGGGATATCTGCTGGGTAAGCCGGTGGTGATCATAGGCCAGGAGCGGACCAACACCCATCCCGGGGACCTCTTCCACACGTACCCCGAGGGGCTGCGCAAGGCCCGGCGCCTCATCGACCTGGCCGCCCGGTTCAAGCTGCCGGTGGTGACCCTGATCGATACCCAGGGGGCCCACCCGGGCCTGGAGTCCGAAGAGCAGGGGGTGGGCAACGCCATCGCCACCACCCTGTCCCTCATGGCAGGAGTGCCCACTCCCATAGTGTCGGCCGTAGTGGGAGAGGGGGGGAACGAGGGGGCCCTGGCGCTGGGGATCTCCGACAGCATCCTGATGCAGGAGTACGCGGTCTACTCCCCCATCCCCCCCGCCGAGGCGGTCTCCAGGATATACGGAAACGCCCGTATCCAGCAGGAACGGTCCGACGCCATGACCCTGATGGCCCACGAGTGCAAGGCCCTGGGCATCGTCGACGAGATAGTGCCCGAGCCGGAGGGGGGCGCCCACACGAACCCGGAGGACGCGGCACGCCGGCTGGGGACCGCCATCAGGAGACAGCTTTCGGCCCTGGAGAAGGTCTCCTCCAAGAAGCTGACGGAGAGCCGCTACAAGAAGTTCCGCAATATGGGGGAGGACTCCAGGCACGCCAAGGCGGCGATGCGCCGGGAGGTCTCCCTGTTGCAGCATATAGTAGCGAAACCCAAGAGGGGCCGGGGCAAGAAGCAGGCATCCCGCGCCTAGACCGGTCCAAGCCGGCGGGCAACCAGGGAAGGATGAGCGCCCGGGCGGCCCCTAGGCCTTGTCCGCGGCCAGGGCCGCCAGCCCGGCCTTCACCCTCTCCGCCACCTCCCGGTACTCATCCATCACCTCGGGGCTGGACAGGACCGTGGGCTGGGACGTGTCCCGGTAGTCGGACCGCAGGCTCAGGGATCCCAGGAAGGGCAGGTCCATCTCGGTGGCCAGGTCGGCGCCGGCCCCTTCACCGAATATCTCCCCGGTGTAGTTCTCCACGATCCCCAGCACGCCGACCTTGAGCTTTCGTATCATGTTGATGCACCGCTTGGCGTCCAGGTTGGCGAGCTGCTGCGGGGTGGTGACCACCACGAAGCCGTCCAGGGGGAGGGCCTGCATCACGGTGAGGGGAGCGTCCGAGGTGCCCGGGGGCAGGTCCACCACCAGGTAGTCCAGGTCGCCGAAGGAACTGGTTGATGGCGTTGTGGATCATGGGCCCCCGCCAGATGATCGCCTCGTCCTCGTTCTCCTGGAAGAAGGCCATGGAGATCACCTTGACGCCGAACCTCTCCGAGGGGATGATCTCTCCGTCCTGGTAGACGGGCTTCTCCTGGATGCCCATGGCCTTGGTGACGTTGGGGCAGTCGATGTCCACGTCCAGGAGACCGACCCTGTTGCCCTCGCTGGCCAGGGAGGCCGCCAGGTTCACGGCGACGGTGGTCTTGCCCACGCCCCCCTTCCCGCTGTACACCGCGACCTTGTTCTTTATCTGGCCCAGGCGCTGGGTTATCTGACGCTTCTGCTGCCACGTGCGCTTGATGGCCTCGAGGCGGGCGTTGTCCTGGGGGGTGGGCGTGGGGGTGCTCATGGATAACCGCCGTAGATAGCCTGGCCGCCGCCGGGCCGCCGCGGCCTGGGCGACGACCGCGGGGGAGGGCCTGCATCACGGTGAGGGGAGCGTCCGAGGTGCCCGGGGGCAGGTCCACCACCAGGTAGTCCAGGTCGCCGTCCTCGACGCCCTCCACCTCGGAGATGGCCCACTCAGCCTGCTGGGCGATCATGGGGCCCATGCCGCAGCCGGGGGCCGTGAGGGTCATCTGGACGTAGACGTCCCCCTCCTCGATCTGGATGTCGTAGATGAGCCCCAGGTCCACTATGTTCACGGGGATCTCGGGGTCGTAGACGTTCTTGAGCACGTCCCGTACTTCTTCGCGTGTCAGCGTGGCCTCTACCATTGCTTCCCTCCGTCTATTGCTGGGACCGACGCCGAAATTGTAACAACTGCCTACGGGCTCCGTCAACTTACACATATCTGACCGGGATACGGGGCGGGAGGTCTCTCGCCCTTTCCCCGTCCAGCCGACGAAAACCGTGGGCCTGCCGACGAAAATCGTGAGCCTGCCGCCGCCGGCCCGCTAAGGCTCCACCGGACCCGCGGCGGGGGTGGGAGAGAGGGGGCCCTTCTCCTCCAGGACCATCACCCGGCGCAGCTCGTAGACCTCGTCCCTGAGCATGGCCGCCTTCTCGAACTCCAGGCCCTTGGCGGCGGCCTTCATCTGGGACTCCAGCTCCTTGACCACCCGGAACATCTCGTCCCGGGACATGACCCGCTTCTCGGCGGCGTAGGGGGTCCGGGCCTCCGCCACCATCTTGACCCGATCGGTGATGTCCTTGACGGCCTTTCTGATGCCCTGGGGCACTATTCCGTTGTGCCGGTTGAACGCGTCCTGGATGTCCCGCCGGCGGTAGGTCTCGTCGATGGCCTTCTCCATGGACTTGGTACGGGTGTCCGCGTACATGATGACGTGGCCGTCCTCGTGGCGGGCCGCCCGGCCTATCATCTGGATCAGCGACGACTCGGAGCGCAGGTATCCCTCTTTGTCGGCGTCCAGCACCGCCACCAGGCTCACCTCGGGAAGGTCCAGGCCCTCCCGCAGGAGGTTGATGCCCACCACCACGTCGTACACGCCCAGCCGCAGGTCCCTGAGTATCTCACTGCGGGTCAGAGTCTCCAGGTCCGAGTGGAGGTAGTGGGTCCGTATCCCCATCTCCCGCAGGTAGTCGTCCAGCTCCTCGGCCATGCGCTTGGTGAGGGTGGTCACCAGGCAGCGCTCCCTCCGGTCGACCCGCTCCCTTATCTGCTGGATCAGGTCGTCGATCTGTCCCTGGGTCGGCTTCACGTCCACCGTCGGGTCCAGCAGGCCGGTGGGGCGGATCACCTGCTCCACCACCGCGTTGCTGACCTCCATCTCGTAGGGGCCTGGCGTGGCGGAGACGAAGATGACCTGGTTCAGGTGGTCGTCGAACTCACGGAAGTTGAGGGGCCTGTTGTCCAGGGCCGAGGGAAGCCTGAAGCCGTAGTCCACCAGGGTCTGCTTTCTCGAGATATCTCCGTGATACATTCCTCGGACCTGGGGCAGGGTCATATGGGACTCGTCGACGAAGAGCAGAAAGTCGTCGGGGAAGTAGTCCAGCAGGGTCCATGGGGCCGTGCCGGCGGCCCGGCGGGACAGGTGCCTGGCGTAGTTCTCGACCCCGCCGCAGAAGCCCGTCTCCCTCAGCATCTCCAGGTCGTAGTTGGTGCGGGACTCCAGGCGGGCGGCCTCCAGCACCTTGCCCTGCTCGCGCAGGTGGGCGACCCGCTCGTCCCGCTCCACCTCGATGTCCTGGATGGCAAGCTGCATCTTCTCCTGAGAGGTGACGAAATGCTTGGCGGGATAGATGTCCATCTCCTGGCGGTTGGTCAGTATCTCCCCGGTGAGAGGGTCGATCTCGACAATGCGCTCCACCTCGTCGCCCCAGAACTGCACGCGCAGGGCCACCTCCTCGTAGGCCGGCAGTATCTCCAGGGTGTCGCCGCGGACCCGGAACTTGCCCCGGCTGAGGTCCATGTCGTTGCGCTCGTACTGCATGTTGACCAGCTGCCGCACCAGCAGGCTCCTGCTGCGGGTCTGTCCCACCTTGAGCTGGGCGACGAAGCTGTAGTAGTCCTCGGGGTCTCCCAGGCCGTAGATGCAGGAGACCGAGGCGACAATGAGCACGTCGCGGCGGCTCAGCAGGGAGCGGGTGGCCGCCAGCCGCAGCTTGTCGATCTCCTCGTTGACGTCGGCGTCCTTCTCGATGTACGTGTCGCTCTGGGGGACGTAGGCCTCGGGCTGGTAGTAGTCGTAGTAGGAGACGAAGTACTCGACGGCGTTGTCGGGGAAGAACTCGCGGAACTCCGTGGCGAGCTGGGCGGCCAGGGTCTTGTTGTGGGCGATGACCAACGCGGGGCGCTGGACCCGCTCGACGATGTTGGCCATGGTGAAGGTCTTGCCGCTGCCGGTGACACCCATGAGGGTCTGGCTGCGGTAGCCGCGGCCCAGCCCCTCCACCAGGCTGTCCACCGCCTGGGGCTGGTCGCCGGTGGCCTTGAAGGCCGAGTGTATTCTGAAGTCAGGCATGCTCCAACACCAACCTCGTAACTATGCACCTGCCGAGCCCTGAAGGGCCCGGCGGACCCGCTCCTCCAGGGGGAGTCCGGCTACGTCGCTCAGGGCCGCCACCATGCGCCGGGCCTCTGGGCCGCCGTAGCCCAGGGCCGTCAGCGCCTCGACGGCGTCGGGGTCGTCTCCGGCGGGGACTGCCCCGCCGTCCCGCCCGGCCCCCATGGCCGGGAGCTTGCCCCGGAGTTCCAGCACCAGGCGGCCCGCGCTCCTCTTGCCGACTCCGGGGACCCTGCTCAGGGCGTCCACGTCCCCGGCGGCGATGGCGTCGGCCAGCTCCCGGGGCTCCAGGGACGAGAGGAGGGACAGGGACATCCTGGGGCCGATGCCCGAGACGCCGTTGAGCATCTGGAACAACCCCAGCGAGTCGGCGGAGGAGAACCCGTACAGCACCATCTCGTCGTCCCGGGCGTACAGCCGTGTGTGGAGCCGCACCCTCTGGCCGACCTCCCCCAGGTCCCGGGCGGTGGAGGAGGGGCAGGAGACCCGCAGGCTGACGGCCCCGCCGACCTGGACCTGTACCCAGTCGGCCCCCCGGGCCTCCAGGACGCCGGTGATCCCGGTAATCAACTCCCGAGCTCCAAACGGAGACTGCCCCAGGCGGTCCCCACGCTACCGCTCCAACCGGCGGTCCAGCACGCCCTCCGCGTGGCGCTGGTGCAGGTGGCAGAGGGCGATGGCCAGGGCGTCGGCGGCGTCGGAGGGCTGGGGGACCTCCTCCAGGTCCAACACGGTCCTCACCATCTTCTGGACCTGCTCCTTGCTGGCCGCACCGTAGTTGGCGATGGAGCGCTTCACCTGGGCTGGGGAGTACCGGGACACGGGCACTGCCTGGCCGGCGGCGGCGATGAGCACCAACGCCTGGGCCTGGCCCACGGCCATCGCCGAGGACACGAAACGGTTCTCACCCCGGCCCACGAAGGGCTCCTCCACGGCGACGGCGTCGGGCTGCCAGATGGAGATCATGTTCAGGACGTGGGAGTGGAGCTGGTAGAGCCGCTCCTCCAGGGGCAGGGAGGATGAAAGGGACACGGCCCCCCAGTCCACGGCGTTGGGGGGGTCAGCCTCCTCCACCAAGCCGTAGCCCATTCGTATGGTGCCCGGGTCGATGCCCAGAACTCGCATGCCAGCCAATCCCTCCGGCCGTCGCGCCGCCCCCCCGGCGGTCAGGGGCGAGCCGAAAGCCCCTGCCCCCGGGGCCGGTCCTAGCCTTCCTCCCGGTACCTCTCCAGCACCTGGTCGGGGAAGTCGGCGTTGCTGTACACCTTTTGGACGTCCTCCAGCTCCTCCAGGCTGTCCAGCAGCCGGAGGGTCTGCTCCGCCTCCTTGTCGCCCAGGGAAAGGACGGACCTGGGCTTCATGGAAAGCTCGGCGGATGAGGTGCCGACGCCGCAGCCCTCCAGCTTCTTGCGCACCTGCTCCAGGGCCTCGGGCGCCGTGTATATCTCCACGTAGCCGCCGTCGACCTGCACGTCCTCGGCCGCGGCGTCGATGGCCAGGAGGGCCACCTCCTCGGCGCTGTCCTCGTCCACCTCCAGGGTGATGATCCCCTTGTTGTCGAAGTTCCAGGCCACGCAGCCCGTCTCTCCCAGGCTGCCGCCGGCCCGGGTGAACACCGACCGGACGTCCGAGGCGGTGCGGTTGCGGTTGGGAGTGACGGCGTGGAGCAGTATGGCGGCCCCCCCGGGGCCGTATCCCTCGTAGGTCACCTCGTCAAGCTGCTCCCCGGCGTCCCCGCCGCCGGAGGCCCGTAGGATGGCCCGCTCTATGGTATCCATGGGCATGTTGCGGCTCCGGGCCCGGTCGATGGCCAGACGCAGGCGGTAGTTCAGGTCCGGGTCACCGCCCCCTCCCTGCCGGACGGCTATGGCGATCTCCCTGCTGAGCTGGGTAAACATCTGGCCGCGGCGGGCGTCGGCGACACCCTTGGCCCGCTTGATGGTCGACCATTTCGAATGTCCGGACACAGTCACACCCCCCTTGCAGGCGGCTATACTCCGTACGTGAATATTACCACATCAGGCCGCAGGGCAGACACACGTCCACCCGGTCCCCGGACGCCAATCGAGAGGCCGGCGCCAAGGCCACGCATGGGGACCGGAGGCGGTCCCCATACCGTCATTCCGGCCCCCGAGCCGTAATCCCGGGGCGGGGCGGCCTGGACGCCCGCTTGCCAGCGAGTGACGGAGGGTGCTGCGAGGCCGTTTCATGGGGCCTGCAAGCCAGGCATCAACATCGCCTCGCATGACCCCAAATGAAGGCGCCGAGAACGAAATTCTGCTGAAATTCCTTTGCACGTAGCGTGTGCGTCCTGATACAATCTACCGTACGCGCTAGCTACGAATCCGCTTCGAACTGGGGAGGAACCGATGCCCTATCGGTACAAAGCCCTGAATATACCAATAGATACGATGAAGGACGTAGAGGCGATCCTAAACCAGTACGGCAAAGACGGATGGAAACTGATCGAGGGGTCCATCGTCCACGGCATTACGGAAAAGGGCACACACACGCCCGTTGCCTTTACCGGCATTCTGGAGAGATTCATCGTAGACTAGCCCGGCTTGGGCGGCCGGGACCGGGTGACTCAAGACTCATACGCCTGAACCATGGTTGTGGTTCAGGCGTAGTTTTTCGTGCAAAGCACTTCCGTTGACACCATACCGGGCCCGGACTACACTGGCCTCATTCCAGCGCACCGTGTCTGCCGGCGACGGCGCGCGTCTCCAGGAGTTGAAGAATGACTACCAGCCCCATCGACCCCAACCGGGTGCTTCTCACGGGAGAGAACCCGTACATCCGCCTTAGCGAGACCGACAACGGCCCCACGACCACCGACGCCAGCTTCTGGCGCATCCTCTTCTCCCCCGGGGGGCCGGGCCACGTGCTGTTCCTCGTCAGCGAGCTGACGGAGGACGAGCCGCGCATCTACACGGACAACATCCAGATGACCCGCTGGCTGCAGGGAGAGATCCAGGGGAGGATCAACCCGATCTTCGGCGACCTCGACATCCCGGCGGCCGAGGCGACCTTTGAGAGCTCGGGGGACCTGAGGTCCTTCTGGACCGAGTCGGTGAGCTCCCCGGAGGCGGAGATAGCCCTGACCTGGCACGCCCTGGGGGTGCCCTTCCTGAGCCACAGCTTCCCCGGCAGCAACCCGGAGCGGCCCCACGGCGTAGCCACGGTGCTGATCCCGGCCAACGGCGCCCGCCTCACGCTGGACGGCGAGTTCGCCAAGGGAAGGCCCTTCCCCCGCCAGAGGAACGGCTGGCCCCACAGCACCTGCGCCCTGGCGTTCTCCGAGTCATGGACCCTCCCGTACAGCACGGGGCGGCTGACGCGCAGGGGAACGCCGGACCGCAGGTACCGGGTCAACCGCCAACCGCCAACGGTGGGACTCTAGGGTCTCATGACGGGGAGCCGGGCGGACGGCCACGACCTGGACAAGCTGGAGCGGTGGAGGTCCGGCCTGGGGAACCGCGGAGACTTCCCCGTCCACGCCGTGTTCCTGGTGTCCGAGGCCGACACCCTGGCCCACGGCGCCTTCCGCGCCTTCAGGTCCAGCTTCGAGGCCCGGGGAGGCTCCTTCCAGCACCTGGTCATCTTCGGCCAGCACGGGGTGTCCACCACCGCGGCGACCCTGGCCAAGGAGCTGGGCGTCCAAGGCCCTCCGCCGCCGGCGATGGCGCTTCTGTACGGCTGCCAGCCCTCCCGGGCGTACGTGATGGCCCTGCCCTCGGGCGGCGGGTCCGACTCCTCGGCATGGACCCGGGCCCTCCTGGCCGTGGAGGCCTGGATCGACGGTGGGGCGGAGGGGCTGGACGCCGAGGCCCTGCCCTGGGCCCAACAGGTTGAGACCCGCCACGACACCGTGGCAGGGCTGGCCGAGGGAGTGGCGGCCCGGCTTGCGACGGGAGGCGGACGCGGGTAGACTGACCCCATGGGCGGTCGCAGGGCAGACGGGGCCGGGGCCACCCGGCTGGAGCAGATCCCCGAGCGGCTTCTGGCCGTCCTGTGGAAGCAGCGGGCCGCCCGGCAGCGTTCCTTCCGCTCCAGGGACGGCCGCACCTTCCGGGTAATCTACCCCGGCAGGGCCTCCACCACCGCGGGTCCGGACTTCCGGGACGCCCTCCTCCTGGAAGAGGGGATGGGCGTGGTCCGGGGAGACGTGGAGATCCACGTTACCCACGGAGAGTGGGAGTCCCACGGGCACACCGGAGACCCGAGGTACAATGGGGTGGTGCTCCACGCCGTAGGAGGGCCGGCAGGGGAGAGCACAGTCCTGCGCAGCGGGCAGCGGGCGGCCGTCGTCTCCCTGGAACCCCTGCTGCCCCTGCTGGAGGACCGTGGCGCCGCGGCGGCCGGGGGCGGGCTCTGGGCGCTGATGGAGGCCTGGGGCTACGGGCTACCCTCGACGGCCCGTGAGCTGGGCGCCCTGCTGGACCGGGCTGGGGACGACAGGTTCCTGTCAAGGAGCCGCCGGTACGGCGAGAGGCTGATGGCGGAGGACCCGGACCAAGTGCTCTACTCGGCGTTGATGGAGGCGTTGGGCTACAGCCAGAACCGGGACGCCTTCCTGGACCTGGCGGGCCGGGTCCCCTACTCCACCCTGGAGGGGATGTGCTCCGGCCTGCCGGCTCCCCAGGGGGTGGCCTCCATGGAGGCCCGCCTGCTGGCGGCGGCTGGGCTGGACCACAGGCCACGTCCCGGGGCGCCGCCGATAGCCTGGCACCTGTTCAGGGTCAGGCCCCAGAACCACCCCCGCCGTAGGATCGCCGGGTTGGCCAGGGTCGTGGAGCCCTTCCTGCGGGGCAGCAACCCCTCTCCCGACGGTTGGAGGGGCAGGGGCCTGGCGGAGGGCGCCGCCCGGCTGCTCAGGAACGGACGGGAGGCGAAGGGGAAGGGACGGTGGAACACCCTGGAGAGGGTCCTGACAGGCTCCTGCCCCGCCGCGTCGCGCGCCGGCCCAAAGGCGGTGGGAAGGGCGCGGGCGCGGGACATGATGGTGAACTGCGTGTTGCCCTTCCTCCACGGATGGGCCAGGAGTGGGGGCGACGGGGAGCTGGATGAGCTGGCCCTGGAGGGCTACCGGGGGTTCCCCAAGCTGCAGGAGAACGAGATCACCCGGGAGATGGCCCGCCTGGCCTCCCAGGGACTGGCCGATGGCGGCGACACGCGTCGGGTGGTGGACGGGGCCCGCCGGCAGCAGGGGTTGGTGCACCTGCACCGGGTGATGTCCCGCCTGGGAAACGGCTCCCCTTAGTGGGAGCCGGGGAGGCTGGCCGGGTCCAGGACCAGGTTGTCTATCAGACGGGCCCGCCCCATCCTCACGGCAACGGACACCATGGCCGGCCCCGTTACCCGGTCCAGCTCCGCCAGGCCCGGCGTCCCGGCCACGCTGACGTAGTCGACGGCCTCGATCAGGGGGGTCTCCTCCAGAACTATCCTGACGGCCCCGCGCAGGACGTCGCCGTCCCTCTCTCCCCGGCTCCAGAGGCGTTCGGCCGCCAGGAGCGCCCGGAAGACGGCCGGGGCGGCCTCGCGCTGCTCCGGGGTGAGGTAAACGTTGCGGCTGCTCAGGGCCAGCCCGTCCTCCTCTCGCACCGTTGGCACGGCGACGATGTCGACGCCCATGCCGAGATGGGAGACCATGCGCCGGACCACGGCGACCTGCTGGCCGTCCTTCTGGCCGAAGTAGGCCCGGTCGGGCGCCACGACGTTGAACAGCTTCGCCACGACCGTGGCCACGCCCCGGAAGTGGCCCGGCCGGTGGGCCCCCTCCAGGCGGGTTCCCAGGTCGCCCGGGTCGATCCAGGTGTCGTGGCCGGGGGGATACATCTCCTCCACGCCGGGGGCGAAGACGTAGTCCACCCGTTCCCGGCGCAGAAGGTCCAGGTCCCGGTCCATGTCCCGGGGGTAGGCCTCGTAGTCCTCGGAGGGCCCGAACTGGGCGGGATTGACGAAGATGCTCACCGCCAGGAGGTCGTTCTCCTCCCTGGCGAGGCGCACCAGGGCCAGGTGCCCCCGGTGGAGGTATCCCATGGTGGGCACCAGGCCCAGGCTGCCGGACCGCCGGCGCCGGGCGGCCTGGAAGTCGGCGACGGTGGTGTGGACGTCCATATCGAGGCGGGGTTGCGGCCGGTCAGAAAGTGGTGGGGGAGAAGGCGCCGCACGAGGGGAAGTAGTGCTTCAGATCCGGTCTCAGCTCCAGGGCCTGCTCGAAGCGAAAGGTGATGGTCCCCACCTCCCCGCCCTTTATGTAGACCCTGCCCTTCTTGCTCCAGTTTCCACCGCTGAGGGGCTGCAGGTTGGCCCGCACCTCCACCTCCCCGCTGTCGCCCTCGTTCCTGATGATGCAGTCGACCCAGACGATGTAGTCGTCGCCCTCGAAGCCGTCCCGGGACACGGCGTCCAGGGTGCGCGGCTGCACCTTGTTGAAGATGCCCACCGAGGAGCTGCACGCCAGCCCAGCCAGCAGCAGGACCAGGGCGGCGGCCCAGAGGAGGACGGGCCGCCTAGCCGGCCTGCGGACCATGGTCCACGTCTTCCAGAAGGTCTCGAAGCTCGCCCCGGGCGGCCTCATCCAGGTGAAAGCTCTCCACATCGGCGGGAAAGGTCCCATCCTTTACGTCGTTCATGTACTGGGCGAAGGCGGCGGAGATGGTCTCCGCCAGGTTGGCGTACCTGCGCGTGTGCTTGGGAACGAACTCCTGGTACAGTCCAAGGATATCATGGAGCACCTGTACCTGACCATCGCAGCGGGGTCCGGCGCCTATGCCGATGGTGGGGATGGAGAGGCGGCGGGTAACGGCGGCGGCCAGGGCGTCGGGCACCAGCTCCAGGACCACGGCGAAGGCCCCCGCCCCCTCCAGGGCCTCCGCGTCCCTGAGGATGCCGGCGGCCTCCTCCCTGGTCCTGCCCCTGACCCTGTAGCCGCCGAAGGTGTTGACCGACTGGGGCGTGAGGCCGACGTGCCCCATCACCGGAATGCCGCAGTCGACGACGCGGCGCACGGTCTCGGCCACGACCTCGCCGCCCTCCAGCTTCACGGCGTGGGCGCCCCCCTCCTGGACGAGGCGGGCGGCGTTGTCCAGGGCCCGTCCCACGTCCACGTGGTAGCTCATGAAGGGAAGGTCCCCCACTATGAGGGCGCGGCGCGCCCCCCGGGACACGGCCTGGACGTGGTGGACCATCTGGTCCATGGTGACGGGCACGGTGGAGTCGTGCCCCAGCACCACCATGCCCAGGCTGTCACCCACCAGGATGATGGGGACTCCCGCCCCGTCGGCCAGCCGGGAGGAGGTGTAGTCGTAGGCCGTGAGCATCCCGATCCTCTCGCCCCTGGCCTTCATGGCCCTTACATCCCGGACCGTGACCCTGCGGGTCATGACAGGGCCTCCCGGCGGCCGCCCTCGAACTCCCGCAGCAGCCGGTCCATCACGTCGGCCCTCTCGCCGCCGACCCGCTCCCGCGCCAGCGGCAGGGACTCCCGGGCCAGAGCGCAGTAGAGGGGCGCCAGGTGCGGGGCCCGCTCCTGGAGGGCTTCCAGGTGCCGCCGGACGGTGCCTTCGTCGGCCCGCACCAGGGGCCCTGTTACGCCGCCCTGGATGCCCGCGCTCTCCAGCGAGGCCAGGGCGGCCCTGGCCAGGGGAAGAATGGTGGACAGGGCCTCTTCCCGGGAGGCCCCGATCATCTCCCAGAGGTCGGCGGAGGCCTTGATCACGGCTATCAGATAGCCGGAGCTCAGGGCCGCGGCGGTGTGGTAGATGGGCCGGTCCTGGGGCTTGACGGAGACAGCCCTGCCGCCCAGCCGGCCCGCCATCTCCTCCAGGGTCTCCCGGAGCCCCGGGGGGGCGTCCACCGAGAAGGTGACCCCCTGGAGCCTGCCGGCGGCCTCCTCGGGAGTGGACAGCCCGCCGAAGGTCTGGAAGGGGTGGAAGGCCCCGGCCAGGGCCCCGCGCTTGGCGGCGGGCTCCAGCACCTGCGGGGTGTGGGTGCCGTTGCAGTGGACGACTCCCTGGCCCTCCCGCCAGAGCACCTGGCCCGCCACGACTCCTATGACGTCGTCGGGCGTGGTGACGAAGACCAGGCCGCACTCGTCGGCCACCTGCTGGGAGTCCCGAGGGCTGCACCCGGGAATCCGGGAGGCCAGCTCCCGGGCCGAGGCGTCGGTACGGCTGGAGACGGCGGCGACCCGGTAGCCCGATGCGGACAGGGCCAGAGCCAGGCCCTTGCCCAGGATCCCCGCGCCTATGAAGCCCACCGCCAAGTCAGGCACGGGCCAGCTCCCCCACCGAGGGCACGCCGCCCAGTCCGCTTGCCGCGCGGACCGACCGAAGGACCGAGGCGGCGACCACCTCCACCGCCCCGGCTCCCAGCTCGATCATGTCGCGGGCGGAGGAGGGCGGGCCGGGGCCCGTGCCGTCGCCGGAGGACAGGGCGAACATGGCGTCGCCGTCTGCCATGGTGTGGCATGGCCTTATGGTCAGGGCCAGGCCGTCGTGGCTCACCCGGGCCACGTACTGGGCCTGCTCCACGGTCAGGGGCAGGTCGGTGGCCACGACTCCGATGGTGGTGTTGCCGCCGGCGTTGACGGCCCCACTGGCCGGGGAGCCCAGGACCGCGTCCACGGGATGGTGGAAGCCCGGGCCGTCGTCCCTTCGCGGGCCGGCGACGACACGGCCGGAGGCATGGTCCACGACACCCCCGTAGGCGTTCACCGCCACCAGGGCCCCCACGACGCCGCCGCCGGGCAGCCGCATGGAGGCCGTGCCCAACCCGCCCTTTACGGCCCGGGAGGTCCCATGGAGCTTGGCCACCGTGGCCCCGGTCCCCGCGCCCACGCTCCCCTCGTCCACCGGGCCGCCGGAGCAGTCCAGGCAGGCCCGGTACCCCTCCTGGGGACCCGGGCGGACGGAGGGGTCGCCCAGATTCAGATCGTACAGGATGGCGGCGGGGACGATGGGCACCACGTGGGAGCCCATCCGGAAGCCGATGCCCCGCTCCTCCAGGTAGCGCATCACGCCGCCGGCGGCCTCTAGCCCGTAGGCGCTCCCCCCGGCCAGGAGCACGGCGTGGGCCCGGTCCACCAGGTTGCCGGGCCTGAGCAGGTCCGTCTCCCGGGAACCGGGGGCCCCTCCTCGAACGTCCGCCGCGGCCACGCCGCCGCCGCGGCACATCACCACGGTGCAGCCGGTGGCGGCCTCGGCGTCGGTGTAGTGGCCCACCTCGATGCCCTGGACGTCCGTTATGGCGCTGGGTGTCAACCGCGCTCCCGGGCCAAAAATGTAAGCCGCCCTTCCGTTCCCGCCGGAAGGGCGGCCCGAGGGAGCATACACATGCCGGCTCGCCCCGGCCACCGGCCGTCTCAGCCCATAAGGGTCACAGCGGCCGCCCCGTCCCCCGTTGCGCTCACCCCCCGGCGGGTGGATGGCAACACCATGATACCACCGGCCCCTGGGGTGTCAAGGCAAGGCCGGAAGTTAGGAAGTCAGGCGGCGCGGGCGTGATCCTCCAGGCCCGAGAGGCGAGGCCGGTCCTGGGTGGCCCGTTTCACGATGCGGAAGATGGTCCGGGGACTGAGGGCGAAGCGGGCGGAGGCCTCGGAGACGGATATCCCATCGTGCCACAGGGCCTCCACGATCCTGGAGTCCCTGGCTTTGCGCTTCTCCCTCTGGAGCCAGCCGGGATCGTCGTACTTGCACTGGGGCAGCGGGCAGCGGAGGCAGGACTGGGACAGCTCGCATCCCTCGTCGCGGTAAGGGAACCGCTCGGGGACGACGTCCATCACGGCGGCGGCGCTACTGGTACTCATGGCACTCCCCCTGCGTTCTTGTTGAGGAAGAGTATAGAACGCATGTTCGTCGACCGTCAACCCCCGTCTGTCTCTTTTCTCGTCGTCTTTTCGGCCCCTGAGTTGGAATCCGGGGGACCAGGGTGGACCACCTGACGACGCATGCAAGACAGAGCCAGTGGAGCCCGCGTACCGGGATGGGCCGCCCACCTCCTGGTCCCGGCCTGCGCCGGAACGACGGACGGCGCCCTGGCCCTGCCCGAGGTTTGACTGGGTGGCGGCCCCTTGCTATAGTCGGTCCCGAGGTGCCGTATGTCGGCGAACCTGCCTCCCGCCTACTTCGAAGCCGATCGGAAGTTCCGGGGCGCCAAGAGCGTGCCGGAGAAGATTGCGGCGCTGCAGGAGATGACGTCGGCGACCCCCAAGCACAAGGGGACCGACCACCTTCGGGCCGAGCTCCGGTCCAGGATGGCCCGGCTGATGGCCGACCTGGCCAAGCCCAAGACCACCGGCAGCGGGCCCCAGCCCTTCTCCCTGGGAAAGGAGGGGGCCGGACAGGCCATCCTCATCGGGCTGCCCAACAGCGGCAAGTCCCAGCTTCTGGCCAGCCTCACGGGCGCGGCGGCCAAGGTGGCCGCCTACCCCTTCACCACCCAGGTCCCCCAGCCCGGAATGGTCCGGTACCAGAACGTGGGCATCCAGCTCGTGGACACCCCCGCCATCAATGACCAGGACATGCAGACACGCCTGTTCAGCCTCCTGAGGAACACGGACCTTCTGGTGGCCGTCGCCGACCTGTCCGTGGACGCCGTCCGGCAGATGGAGGAGCTGTTGGCGGAGCTGGACAGGTGGGGATACCGGCTGCTGGGCCCCGGTGAAGAGCCGGACCAGCACGGGTCGCGAGTGGAGAAGCCGGCCCTGCTGGTGGGAAGCAAGGCCGACGCGCCGGGGGGGCTGGACCAGTGGGGCAGGCTGGAGGCCGCCTTCGCCTCACGCCTGGACACTACGATGGTGTCGGCTTGGGAGGACGTGGGGCTCGACGACCTCAGCGAGGGCATGTTCCTGGCCCTGGGCCTGGTCCGGGTCTACACCAAGGCCCCGGGTCAAGCCGCCAGCTACGAGTCTCCCATCGTGCTCACCCGGGGCAGCAACGTCCAGGACGCCGCGGCCTCTTTGCACAAAGACTGGGGAAGGAAGCTGAAGTACTCCCTGCTGTGGGGCTCGGGCAAGTTCGACGGGCAGAGGGTGGGGCGGGACTACGTGGTCTCCGACGGAGACGTGCTGGAGTTTCACCTGTAGGCCGGCCCGGGCTGCCGAGGCCCCGGGGTGCCGAGGCAAAGGTGGGCAGGCCCTAGTCTCGGAGGCCCGGGGGCAGGTCCACCACCATCCTTCGGGCGCCCACGTCCACCTCTACCACCACGTCCTCCAGGGCCGGAACCAGCAGCTCCCCCGCCTCCCGGGCCACCAGGTAAACGTCGTTGGCGCCGGTGGACAGGACCTCGGTTATCCTCCCCAGGTGCTCGCCGTCCGCCGTGAAGACTTCCATGTCCACGAGCTGGAAGTGATAGTAGTGGCCCTCGGGCAGGGGCGGCACCATTTCCTCAGGGACGGTGAGCAGCGCACCCCGCAGGTCCTCGGCCTGGGCGCGGTCGTACAATCCCTTCAGGGCCAGCGTCATCCTTCCCCGGGACAGGGAGGAGCACCGTCCTATGACCAGCCGCCTTCCCCGGAGAAACACCGCTCCCCCGGGGGCGAACCTGCCGGGGGAGTCGCTGAGCACCTCGATCCGTACCTCGCCCCCGAAGCCCCTGGGAGACAGAATCCTGCCTACGGGTATCATCCGCTCGCGGGAGGGGGACACGTCCATTGGACGGAGCCCGACGGGCGGCCGGCTACACTATCTCCAGGACCGCCCTGGTGCCGCTCTTGACGGCGGCGACCCTGAGCAGGACCCTCATGGCCTGGGCTACGCGACCCTGCCTGCCGATGATCTTGCCCTTGTCTTCGTCGGCAACCTCCAGACGAAGCACCACCCTGTCCTCCTCCACGTCCTCGGTCACTTTGACGTCGTCGGGTCTGGTTGCCAGGTTGCGGGCTATGTACTCGATGAGCTCCTTCATGGGCGGCTACTCTTGGGCGGCGGCATCGGCCCACCCGATTATCCTCCGCACCGCTTCCGAAGGCTGGGCTCCCTTGCTTATCCAGTCCCGGGCCTTCTCCCGGTCGAGGGTGAACCCGGGCGGGTCGACGAGGGGATCGTAGGTCCCTATCCACTGCACGTACGCGCCGTCCCGGGGCGCCCGGGCGTCGGCCACCACTATCCTGTACGACGGCTGGCCCTTCTTGCCCACCCGCCTCAATCGAATTCTCAGCATCTATGTATCATCCTGCATGCGGATTACCTAGGCGATTTTAAGCTTCCCGGCATCTCAATGTCAACGGTGTTCAGACACGGCCGCCCTTGACTTGCGGCGGAAACCCGCTAGACTATAGGTGCTCAGGGAAGCCACGGAAAAATCGGGAAGGAGAACCATGTCCTGCGACAAGTGTAAGGTCCACATCGACATCGTCTACTGCGTACCCTGACAGCACCACGGCACCGCCACGTGGATGGCGAACGAGTTCTTCCAGGCCTTCGGCCCCGACGCCGCCATAGCGCTGACCCCCAAGGGAAACGGGCGTCTGGAGGTCTACCTGGACGGGCAGAAGATCTTCGACAAGAAGGAAGAGGACAAGTTCCCGGACCTTGCCAAGGTGAGGGAGCTGAAGGGGCTTGTCCGCGATAGGCTGGGCGCCATGCCCGCCGCCGCCAACGACTGACCTCGGACCCCGCACGGAGCCGTAAATTCAGCCCTTCCTCGACGTGTCGAGGAAGGGCTGAACCGTCTTCCACACCAGAGAGGCCACGTCGGCCTTGGAGCCGGTACCGTCCAGGACGGCCCAGTCCCCCCGGGCCGACGACGCCAGGGACAGGTACCCGCTCCTGACCCGCCGGTGAAACTCCACCACCTCGGACTCGAACCGGTCCCGGCTGCCCGGCTCCTTCCGCGCCAACCCCGCTTCCGCCGGCACGTCCAGCAGCACCGTCAGGTCGGGGCGCAGTCCCTGGCTAGCCTGGAGGTTCAGGGTGTGTATCAGGTCCAGGTCCAAGCCCCGGCCGTAGCCCTGGTACGCGACGGTGGAGGCGGCGAAGCGGTCGCAGACGACGGTGGCGCCCGTCCGGAGTGCGGGGAGGATCACCCGGTGCACGATCTCCGCTCGGGCCGCCGAGAAGAGGAGAAGCTCCGCCAGGGGAGTGGTAGGGCGCCCGCCCTTGAGCCAACCCCGCAACGCCCGGCCCAGGGGCGTGCCGCCGGGCTCCCTGGCCACCAGCACGGTCCGGCCTCGACGGCGCATGCGACCGGCCAGCAGGGCGGCGTGGGTGGTCTTTCCGGCCCCGTCCCCGCCCTCCAGCACGATGAAGGCGCCCAAGGACCTCACCGCGACCTAGGCCTTGTAGTAGGTGACGTGCCGGTTGGGGTCCCGACCGGTGCTGGTGGAGGCCACGCTGTACCGCTCGGCGAGGAGGTGCTGGAGCCGGCGGATGTAGGAGCGCTGGGGGGCCAGCTCCGCGGTCTGCAGGCCGTTGAGCACCTGCTCCGCGGCGATCCTGGCCTCGTGCAGCGCCTCTTCCACTTCGCCGCCGTCCTCCCGCGGCTTGGTCGCCGTCTTCAGGAACTCCTCGATCTGGTGGGTCGTGTTCTTGCGCAGGACGTAGACGGGCTTCCCCGCCCTTTCAGCGGCCCGGACCAGCTGCGACCCGCGCCGGTAGTGGGTCTTGGTGGTCAGCACCACGTCTGCGGCGCGGAGCTCGTTGGCCACCTCTACGGACACCCCCGCCGAGTCGGCCGCCTGCTCCACCTTCTCCCTCCCCACTCCAAACAGGAACACCCTGGTCGGCGGGGCGTTGCCTCCGGCGGGCGCCTGAGCGGCCTCGGGCGCGGGCCGGGGCGGGCGGGCGTCCCTGCCCGGCCCCACCTCCAGGGCCTTCTTGACCTCCCCGGCCTCGCTCAGCCAGCGGGACTCGGGGGCGATGCGATAGCCCCTTAGCCACGAGTCGACCACCTGGGCGATGTCCTGATGGACGGCGACCCGCTCCCAGCTCTGTATCTCCACGACGACGTCGAAGGTGGGAGGGGCCTTGCGCTCCAGCACCGTCTTCTGGGTGCCCCGGCGGCGGGCCTCCTCGTCCCCCAGGGTCGCCGACTGGACGCCGCCAACCAGGTCCGACAGGGTGGGGTTCACGATCAGGTTGTCCAGGGTGTTGCCGTGCGCCGTGGCGATTAGCTGCACCCCCCGCTCGGCGATGGTCCTGGCGGCCACGGCCTCCAGCTCGGTCCCCATCTCGTCGATTATGATCACCTCGGGCATGTGGTTTTCCACCGCCTCTATCATCACCGAGTGCTGGCGCGTTGGGGTGGAGACCTGCATCCGCCGGGCGTGACCGATGGCCGGGTGGGGTATGTCGCCGTCTCCGGCAATCTCGTTGGAGGTGTCCACGATTACGACGCGCTTCCTGGCGCTGTCCGCCAGGACGCGGGCCACCTCTCGCAGCAGGGTCGTCTTGCCAACCCCGGGCCTTCCCAGCAGGAGGATGCTCATCCCGCTGGAAACCAGGTCCTCGATGATCTTGATGGTGCCGTAGACGGCCCTGCCGACCCGGCAGGTGATGCCTACGATCTTGTCTTTGCGGTTCCTTATGGCGGAGATGCGGTGCAGGGTCCGGGGGATGCCTGCGCGGTTGTCGCCCCCGAACTCGCCCACGTGGGCCACCACGTACTCGATGTCCTCGGCGTCCACCTCGCGCTGGTCCAGGGGCACGTCCCCCGCGGGAAAACGGGCCTCGGAGACGCGCCCCAGATCGAGGATCACTTCCAGGAGGTCGTGGAGGTCGTCCCGCTCCTCCAGAGGCCTCCGGACCCTCGGGGGCAGCGCCTCCAGCAGGGTGTCCAGGTCGTCCTGTATCCGCCTGTCCGCAGCTACCAACCCGTTCCCTCCGGGGCGGCGAAAACGACGGCGTGGTTTGCTCGTCTCAGGGGGCCTAAGATGCCTCGCCTGCGGCTCTGAATGACATCCGGGGGACTCGTAATTGCCATGGCCTTATGAAGGTCACGTGTGTGGACGAGAGCAGGGGTCCCCTCCGCACCGTCGTCCCCGCGAAGGCCCGGTCCCGCGGGGCGGGGGCCGGGAGTGACGGAGGGTGGCGCCCCAGGCTGCTTTCATGGCAATGACGTACGGAAGACTCGGAATGACGTGTGGGGGACTCGGAACACGACCGAAGCTCACCACTACCCTCTTCCGCAGCTTGCTGGTGTGAACACGTCCTGGTCGGACCTGCGTCATTCTTGGGGAGCACCTGCCGGGCGCCTGGTCTCGGGGGACTCCGCGGATGCCAGGCTCAGAAAGTACCGGTGCAAACGGACGTCGTCGGTGAGCTCGGGGTGAAAGGAGGTGGCCAGAAGGAGCCCCTGCTGTACGGCCACGGGCCGGCCGTCGTCGAGGCGGGACAGCACCCTGATGCCTTCGCCGACCTGTGCGATGACGGGGGCGCGTATGAACACGGCAGTGAACTTCTCAGGCCCCAGAGGCTCCACCTCCAGGTCGGCCTCGAAGCTGTCCACCTGGCGGCCGAAGGCGTTCCGGACCACCTGGATGTCCATGAGCCCCAGGGGGACCGGCTCATCCTCCGTCAGCTCCCGGGCCATCATTATCATGCCGGCGCAGGTGCCCCAGATGGGCACCCCCCGGTGGGCCATCTCCTTGATGGGCTCCTTCAGATGGTAGAGGCCCATCAGGTAGCCGAAGGTGGTGCTTTCGCCCCCGGGCATGATAAGGGCGTCTATGCCCTCCAGGTCCCGGGGCAGCCGCACCTCCACGGTCTCGGACCCCAGGCGCCGCAGCACGGTAATGTGCTCGGCGAAGTCACCCTGTAACGCTAGGACTCCCGTTTTCAATCCGCTTGCCACCCGGGAACGGCAGCGGCCCGCTGCCGGTTACGGTCCATCGGAGGGTTACAGATTGCCGCGGGGGGCCAGCAGCTCTTCTTCGGGGAGGGAGCTGACGCCGATGCCCACCATGGGCTCACCCAGGTCCTTGGACACGTCGGCGACGATCTTCGGGTCGTTGTAGTGGGTCACCGCCATGACGATGGCCTTGGCCCTCTTCTCGGGGTCGCCGGACTTGAAGATGCCGGACCCGACGAAGACGCCGTCGGCGCCTAGCTGCATCATGAGGGCCGCGTCGGCCGGGGTCGCCACGCCGCCGGCGGCGAAGTTGACCACGGGTAGCCTGCCCTGCTTCCGCGTCTCGGTCAGCAGATCCAAGTCCACCTGCATCTCCTTGGCCGCCGTGGGCAGCTCGTCCTCCGACATGTTCCGGACCCTGCGGATCTCTCCCTGCACGGCCCGCATGTGACGGACGGCCTCCACCACGTCTCCGGTGCCCGCCTCTCCCTTGGTCCGGATCATGGCGGCGCCCTCGGCGACGCGCCTCAGAGCCTCTCCCAGGTTGCGGCAGCCGCAGACGAACGGCACCTTGTAGTCGTGCTTCCAGACGTGGTTCGCCTCGTCGGCGGGCGTCAACACCTCGGACTCGTCTACGTAGTCCACACCCAAGGCCTCCAGCACCTGCGCCTCGACGAAGTGCCCGATGCGGCACTTGGCCATCACCGGAATGGTCACGGCGTTGATGATCTCCATGACCTTGGTGGGGTCGGCCATCCTCGCCACACCGCCGTGGGCCCTTATGTCGGCAGGCACCCGCTCCAGGGCCATGACCGAGACGGCTCCGGCCTCATAGGCGATCCTAGCCTGCTCTGCGTTGACCACGTCCATGATGACGCCGCCCTTGAGCATCTGGGCCAGCCCGGCCTTTACTCTCCAGGTACCTGTTTCAGCCATCTGAATCCTCCGAGGGGGCTCCTAGTCTCCTGTCCATTGCACATTATACGCCGCCCCGTACCGTTTATCAATTGGAAGCCGGGGTGGACGCGGCGGTCGACGACGGGGGCCGTGACCGTGGCCGCGCTTCGGCTGACAGTGTAGAATGTACAATGTCGCGGTTCCTGGAAGTGGGCCGGCCGGGGCCCCCACTTGGCGGAGTGTAACGGGGGCGGAAGGAGTGGTACGTGGTCCCACCCGAGGACATCTTCGGCGCCATCGACCTACGGATAGGCGTGTTTCTGGCCCTTGCCGCATCCCTGGCCCTGTCGGGCTACGTCTTCCACCGCAGGGTCGTCAGTCTGGTGCTGCTGGGCCGGTCGGAGAACCGTTTCGACCAGCCCCTCCGCCGGCTGGCCGGGTTCGCCACCATCGTCCTGGGGCAGCGCAAGGTGCTGCAGCGGGTGTCCCTCAAGGACCCGGCGGGCCTGGGACACCTGTTCATCTTCGTCGGCTTCCTGTCCTTCCTGCTGAGCTACGTGATATTCATCTTCGGGGACTCGGCCTGGCGCCCCTTCTCCGAGACGCTGCTGACCGGGACCGGGGTGAAGGTGTACGCCAGCTACCTGGACGTGGTGGCGCTGACCATCCTTGCATCGCTGCTGTGGGCCCTGGTGCGCCGGTGGCTCGTCAAGCCCCACCGCCTCTCCTTCGACCTGACCCGGGGCTACGACGCCGTCGTCATAGTGTGTCTCATCTCGTCCCTGATGGTGCTCACCCTGCTGACGGAGGCCTTCCACACCGCCGAGGTCGAGCTGGCCGCCGTGGAGAGTCCCGCCGCCGCCGCCATCGTGGGGCGCGCCATCGGCGAGGCTTTCCTGAACGCCGGCATGGGCCTGGACGCCGCCAACCTGGGCCACGGACTCGCCTGGTGGCTGCACCTGCTGGTCATCCTGGGTTTCTCGGTCTACATACCCTTCTCCAAACACATGCACATGGTGGCGGCCCCGGTCAACGCCCTGTTCCGGTCCCTGGAGCCCCGGGGGACCCTGCAGCCCATCGACCTGGAGACGGCCGAGCACTTCGGAGCGGGCCAACCCAAGGAGTTCACCTGGAAGGAGCTGCTGGACGGCTACGCCTGCGCCGTCTGCGGGCGGTGCACCAATAGCTGCCCCGCCCACCTGACCGGCAAGACCCTCTCCCCCATGCACATCGTCGAGGACCTGAAGGAGTACCTTGTAGAGGAGGCCGGGAACGTCAAGGCGGGGGCCGAGTCAGGAGCGCCCCTGATAGGCTTCGGCCGCATCACCGAAGAGGCCCTGTGGGACTGCCTCTCCTGCGGCGCTTGTATGGAGGAGTGCCCCGTGGTGGTGGAGCACGTCCCCACCATCATCGACATGCGACGCCACCTGGTCCTCGAGCAGTCCAAGATCCCCGACACGGGGATGGAAGCCCTCCTCAGCATGGAGCAGCGGGGACATCCGTGGCGGGGGACCCAGTTCTCCCGCACCGACTGGGCCCAGGGCCTGGAGGTCAGCACCCTGGCCGACCACCCCGATGCCGAGGTGCTCCTGTGGGTGGGCTGCACCCCGGCCCTGGAGCAGCGCAGCCAGGCCATCGCCCGCTCGATGGTCAAGGTGCTCAGGTCCGCCGGGGTGGACTTCGCCATCCTTGGCGAGGAGGAGCGGTGCACCGGAGACCCGGCCCGCAGGATGGGCAACGAGTACCTTTACCAGATGATGGCCCAGCAGAACATAGAGACCATGAACGGCTACAACGTCAGGACCATCGTCACCCTGTGCCCCCACTGCTTCAACACCATCAAGAACGAGTACCCCCAGTTCGGGGGCAGCTATGAGGTCATGCACTACAGCCAGTTCATGGACCGGCTCATCTCCCAGGGCAGGCTGAAGCCCATCAAGATGGTGGAGGCCACCGTCGCCTACCACGACTCCTGCTACCTGGGCCGACACAACGGCGTGTACGAGGAGCCCAGGCGCGTCGCCCGGGCCATCCCCGGGGTGAAGCTGGTGGAGATGGAGCCCCATTGCCGGCGCCAGGGGTTCTGCTGCGGGGCCGGAGGCGGCCACATGTGGCTGGAGGAGAGCCGGGGGCCCCGGGTAAACCACGTCCGGACGGACCATTTCCTGGAGACGGGCGCCACGACCGTGGGCGTGTCCTGCCCCTTCTGCCTCCAGATGATGGAGGAGGGGGTCCAGGCCAAGGGGGAGCAGGAGAACCGGGACGCCAAGGACCTGCTGGAGCTCCTGGCCGAGAGCGTGGAGTGAGTCCGGCGCCTGCCGTTGGCCCGCAGGGGCTATGACAGGACCGGAGATCGCTGGCCACGCGTTTGCGAGGGAGGCTTAGACCATGGCCGTTCAGGTAGTCCCCAGACGCTTCTCGGTGGAGGAATACCACCTCATGGCCCGGGCGGGTATCCTGCGGGAGGACGACCGGGTCGAGCTTCTGGAGGGAGAGATCGGGGAGATGGCGCCCATCGGCAGCCGCCACGCGGCTTGTGTAGACCGCCTGACACGGGTCCTGTCGGAGGGGTTGGCTAGGCGGGCCATTGTGAGGGTGCAGGGCCCCATTCGCCTGGGAGAGCACTCGGAGCCCCAGCCTGACATCACCCTGCTCAGACCGCAGGCTGATTTCTACGCGGACTCGACCCCGGGTCCGGAAGCAGTGCTGCTCTTGATAGAAGTCGCCGAGACGACGCAAGAGTACGACAGGCAGGTGAAGGTACCCCTGTACGCCAGGTGGGGGGTGCCCGAGGTCTGGCTGGTGGACCTGCAGGGCCGCAGCATTCAGGCGTACCAGGACCCGGCCCCAGAGGGCTACCGGGAGGTGCGCACGGCGGAGCCCGGCCAGCCCCTGACCCCCAGGGCCTTCCCCGACCTCCGGCTGACCGTGGAAGACGTTATCCCTTGACCGGTCCCCGGCGCCAACCTCGCCCGCCCAGGGTGACGGCCTGCCGGACAGCCTATTTGCGCGGCGCCCGCCTGTGCTATACTCCGCTCTGGCCAAAAGCGGCCACGCGGCCGGCGCATGCAGGGGGAGGCGGATGGAAGACCTGATCATCTCCGCAAACACCGTTCACAAGACCTACGACACGGGCACGGTCCAGGTGAGCGCCCTGAGGGGCGTGGACCTGCACGTCAAGCGCGGCGAGATGGTGGCCATCATGGGCCCCAGCGGCTGCGGCAAGACCACCCTCCTGAACTGCGTATCCGGCCTGGACGAGATCGACTCGGGCACGGTGACCATTGAGGGGGTGGTGCTCCACGACCTGCCCGACGACGAACGCAGTGACTACCGGGCCAGGAGGATGGGGTTCGTCTTTCAGCTATACAACCTGCTGCCGGTCCTCAGCTCCGTGGAGAACGTGGAGATGCCCCTCCTGGTATCCGGCGTCGGCGCCGGGGAGGCGCGGCGCAGGTCCCTGGAGGCGCTGGAGACGGTGGGGCTCGCCGACCGGGCCGTCCACGTCCCCGGCGAGCTGTCGGGAGGGCAGCGTCAGCGGGTCACCATCGCCAGGGCCCTCATCAACCAGCCCGCCATAGTTTGGGCGGACGAGCCCACCGGCGACCTGGACAGCGAGTCCGCGGCAGACATCATCGACCTGCTGTGCGACCTGAACCGCACCAACGGGCAGACCTTCATCATCGTGACCCACTCCAGGGATGTGGGCGAGCGGGCCCACCGCATCGTCCGGATGCGCGACGGTCAGATCGTGGACGACGTGCGGGGGTCCGCTGCCGAAGGGCGCCCCATCCCAGGGCGCAGCTAGATGGAAAAGCTCTTCGGCCTGTCCATGAACGTCATCATGGTGGTCCTGCTGGCCATCGTCGTTCCGGCGCTGGCCGCCGTGGCCCTGATGGCGTGGCGCAACCGGGTCATGCTGAAAATAGGGCTGCGCAACATACCCCGGCGCAGGGCCCAGACCGCCCTCATCGTCATAGGCATCATGCTCAGCACTGTCATCATGGCTGCCGCCTTCGGCACGGGCGACACCATCAACTTCTCCATCCGCAACGAGGCCATCAAGCTTCTGGGCCCCATAGACGAGATCATAGTGTCCACCGAGACCAGCTCCGAGGACACCTTCGGCACCCCGTCCTACGTGCCGGAAGAAACGTTCCAGCGGCTGCTGGAGGAGCTGGGACCGCTGGAGGGCGACATAGACGGCGTCGCCCCGGGCGTCGGACAGACCGTCCCGGCCGTGAACCTGGCCAACCTCAAGAGCGAAGGGCGGATGCGCGTGGCGGGCGTCGACCCCGATCACCTGAGCGGTTTCCGCCTGGTCGCCACCTCGGGAGAGACCGTGACCCTGCGGGGTCTGCCCCCCGAGGAGGGGTACATAAACGACAAGGCCGCCGAGGACCTGGAGGCCGCACCGGGAGACGACATCCGCATCGTCCTGGAGGGCGGCTCGGTCACCTTCCGGGTGAGGGGGGTCGTGGACCGCGGCGGGCTGGCCGGGGACCAGGCCACCCTGCTGGTGCCCTTGGACCGGGCCCAGGAGCTGTTCGACAGGGAGGGCCAGATCAACTCCATCGTCGTCTCCAACCGGGGAGACGCGGAGTCCGGGGTGGAGCTGAGCGGCGACGTCTCCCAGAGAATGCGTGCAATCTTCGCCAGCCGGGACGTGGCGGGGGAGCTGCTGGCCCTGCTGTCCCAGGCTCCGGCCCTGGAGGCCATCCAGCAACGGTCCGAGGGCCTCAGGGGCAACAAGAAAGCGGACATGGACCGGCTGGCGGCGGCGCTGCAGGAGGGCCGGGTCACCGACGACCTGGTGGGGCTCCTGTCCGACGGCGAGGTGTCCGACGAGGTGCTTGGCGCCCTGGACCAGCCGGAGCTGGCCCAGGTCCAGACGGAGGCAGACACCCTGTTCGGCGATCTGGCCGATTTCGAAGTCCTTGAGATAAAGCAGACCGTGATGGAACAGGCGGAGCTGGTCAGCAGCTTCATAACCACCTTCTTCATCATCCTCGGCCTCTTCTCCATCCTGGTGGGCGTTCTGCTCATCTTCCTCATCTTCGTCATGCTGGCGGCGGCCCGCCGGACGGAGATGGGAATGGCCCGTGCCTTGGGCGCCAAACGCCGCCACCTGGTGCAGATGTTCGTGTTCGAAGGGACGGCATACGCCGTCGCCTCGGCCGCCATAGGCGTCGTCATCGGGCTGGCCGTCAGCGCCCTCATCATCCAGGTCGTGAACCAGATCATCGGCACCTCCGAGGTAGACTTCACCCTCACCCGCCACTTCGAGCCGCGCAGCATCGTGATAGCCTACTGCCTGGGCATGGCGATCACGCTGATCACCATCGCCGCTTCCGCTTACCGGGTAAGCCGCATGAACATAGTGGCGGCGATCCGGGACCTGCCACCGCCCGAGAGGAGAGACGGCACGCCGTGGAGCCGGGTGCTGTCGGCGCCCTTGGTCGCGGCGGTCCAGCCCGTCCGCTCCGTGGGAGGCGCCCTGAAGGCGCTGGCAACCCTTCACCCCATGGATGCCGCCGGCCTCCTCCTCAGGGCGGGGAGGCTGGCCCTGGCAGTTCCGGGAGTAGCGCTGGGAAGCCTGTTCCAGGTGTTCTGGAGGCCCTTCAAACAGGGCTGGCTGGCCTTCCTCCTGGGAGTCCTCCTCGCCTGGATAGGGATGCAGACGGACCAGGCGTCGAGCTTCAGGATCGGCGTATCCCTGATGATCGTGGGCGCCGGGCTCACGGCCCGCAGCCTTCTGCTGCGGACCGCCATGCGGGCCGAGGTCCGCGACCGCATCGCCTACACCGGCATAGGCCTGGCCATGCTGGTGTTCTGGGTACTGCCCTTCAGCGTCCTCAGGACGGTGTCCGGGGAGCTCACCGGAGGGCCCGAGATGTTCTTCGTATCGGGCATCTCCATGGTCGCCGCCGCGGTGTGGACCGTCATGTACAACGCCGACCTGATCCTGAAGGCCCTGACCCTGGCCACCGGGCGGGTCGGAAGGCTCCGCCCGGTGCTGGTCACGGCGGTGGCCTATCCCATGAGCGCCAAGTTCAGGACCGGACTCACCCTGTCCATGTTCGCCCTCGTCATCTTCACCCTAATCGTCATGTCGATACTTACCAACGTGTTCGACGTCTCCGAGGTGGACCGGGACGCCGTTACCGGAGGCTGGGACATAGAGGGCGAGGTAAACCCCGTCACGCCCATCGGGGACATGCGTCAGGCCATCGACGAGGCCCCCGGACTGCAGCCCGACGACTTCGAGGCCATCGGCGGGTTCACCTCCATCCCCATCGAAGCCAGGCAGGTCGGGGCGTCGGAGCAGCGCTGGCGATGGTACGGCGCCAGGGCCGCCGACGATGCGTTTCTAGAGTCCACAAGGTACGACCTGAAGCTCATTGCCAGGGGATACGGCCCTACGGCGGAGGGCGTGTGGGCGGCCCTGCGCGACGACCCAACCCTGGCGGTGGTGGACTCGACGGCGGTGCCGTGGCGGTCCGAATTCGGGCCGGCCACCACCGTGCCGTTCCAGATGGAGGGCTTCTTCTACGAGGACGAGACCTTCGACGCCACCGAAATCGAAGCGCGGGACCCGGCCACGGGGCAGGTGGTCCCCTTCACCGTCATCGGCGTGCTGGACCAGCTCTCGGACTCCTACGGGCAGCTCGGCATAGGCATGATCACCTCCAAGGCGACCCTGGACGCCGCCATCCCCTTCCCCGTTCCCATCACGACCTACCGGTTTCGCCTGGCCCCCGGCGTGGATGCCTCCGACGCGGCCGACGGGTTGGACGCCGCCTTCCCAGAGCAAGGGATGGAGGCCAGGGTCCTGAACGAGGTCATAGAGGACAGCGCGGCGGCCCAGCGGGCCTTCAACCACCTCTTCACCGGTTTCATGGGCCTCGGACTTCTGGTGGGCATCGCATCCCTGGGCGTCATCAGCCTGCGGGCCGTGGTGGAGCGCCGCCAGCAGATAGGCGTCCTCCGCGCCATCGGGTACCGGAGGTGGATGGTCGAGCTCAGCTTCCTGCTGGAGTCGTCCTTCGTCGCCCTCTTGGGCACCGCCATTGGCGTGGGCCTGGGCACCATCATCTCCTACAACATAGTCAACGACGTCCGGGAGCAGGAGGGCGTCCAGACGCTGCGCTTCAGCATCCCCTGGCTGCAGATCATCGCCATCATCGCCGTGGCCTACGTCTTCTCCCTGTTGACCACGCTGCTGCCGGCGCGGCAAGCATCGAGCATCTACCCGGCCGAGGCCCTCCGGTACGAGTGACGCCCGCCGGTCCTGCCGCGACGCTGTACCGGCCTTAGGCTCCCCGGCTGCGACCCGTCTCCGCCCCCTGGTGGCGGGAGTCCTCGTCTTCCGCCTTCGGAGACTTTTGCGCAACTCCAGGTGTGGCCCGAATTACAAAAGCCGACCGGATGGGCCCCGTGCCTAAGGCGCCGGGATTTGGATACCCGCTTTCGCGGGTATGACGGCTATACGCCGGGGCGGATTCGTTTCAATGCTGGAACGAATAAGGGTCGACTCGGGCCACAGGCGCCAAGGCCTCCAATACCTCGTTGGGAGCGGCCGCCAAGGGAAGCAGCGGCCGCCAAGGGGCGCCATCAAGGCATGTTGGCCGTCGGCGTAGTGTCAACACGGGTATCAGTTTGGGGAACGGGGTCCTGGCCCGTCAGGGGGGGTGTGCAATTACTCCACGGAAGGCAGTGCTAGCGATTCGTCGAACTTGGAGAACCGGACACGATACCAGAATTCAAAGGGTAAGAGATCTCCCGCCGCCGGATAAGACCCACTGACCTCATAGGCGTGTATCAAGCCATCCTCAACACCTACCCATCCCACAAGGTCCTCTCTTCCGGCTGACATTTGCTGACGGGGGTCTTGCGTGCCCTCCTGGGCGTCGCCCCAGATGTCCTGGGCGCGTTGCTGTAAGTCGAACCTTCCGGTTATCTTCTTCACCTGGACACCATCGAGGGTTTCCTCCCCCACGACAGTTGAGTCTATGAGACCATTGACTATTTGAAGATGTTTCGTTGAATCCAAAGTTGCCATCCGAGAACTGTCGAAGTTACTCGGATACTTCTCCCATGCGCCGTCAGGGGCTTCACGCTTGTACTGCCAGCCGTGCAGGAGCAGGGACTCGCCATATGAGTCGTCATTCCCACGGATGATAACGTGCATGCCTTGGTCGAACACCACGACAGCCTCAGTCGAAGTCTCAAATCTAGGCGGGTCTCCCTCGACCTGCGGAGTCTGCCAGAAGTCCATGGTGAACTTGTACGTTTGGACAGTTCTATTCGCGTCTTGGGCGTCTTCCAGTATTTCCCGTGCTGAAGCCTCCCCCGAAAGCACCGAGAATAGCAGCGCCGCGGTGATCGCTAACGCCACCCCAATCACTGTGAGGCCAAAGATCATGAGCCTCGAAATAGTGAACAATTTTGTCATTCTTGATCCAAAGCGACCGTACAGTTCTTGGATGCCAGACCACGCCCCTTGGAACCCTGGGTGGCGGTCTGATGGAGGCGGAAGGAATGAGCGGATGCGCCTTTCAGACGAACGAGGGTAGACGGACTACATCCAGGTGGACGACCTGCAGGCGCACCTCGGCAGGGTGGATAGCGGGGACGGCAAGACGGTGGCGCCCCCAACGGAGGTCCCGGGAACTGGGCCATTCGCAGCGTTCACGGACCCCGGGGCAACCGCGTCGGGTTGGTCCAGGGATAAGCACGCGGGCCCAAGCCCGGCCGGGCCGTCTTATGTCATCGGGGCGGGCTGGGCGCCCGCCCCGGAGTCCCTATGCGGCCGGAGAGGGTTGCCGCGCTAGAGGGCGGCTGCCCCGGCGGCGGCGCACTCCTCGTCCTGCTCTCCGGTCCCGCCGCCGACGCCGCAGGCGCCCTCCACCACTCCGTTGCGGACGATGGGCACCGCTCCCTGGGAGCCGATCATGTGCCCGCCCTCGTGCTCTCCGATCTTCTGGAAGATCACGCGGCTGGGGTCGATGGCCCCGCTGGGCCGCCCCATGGCAGCCGAGGCCACCGCCTTACCCTGGGAGCCGTAGACCGCTCCCCAGATGGCCCCGTCCATGCGGTTGAAGGCGAGAAGACGCCCCCCGCCGTCGCAGACCGCTACGCACACCTTGATGTTCAGCTCCTGGGCCTTCTTGACGGCCCCCGCGATGACCGTGTTGGCTTCAGCCAGAGTGAGCGCCATGCCGGCACCTCCTTGTCATTCTATTGGAACGGCCGCTAGAGCAGCGCCACACCCGCGGCGGCGCAGTCCTCGTCCTCCTGGCTGGTGCCGCCGCCCACGCCGCACGCTCCCTCCACCACGCCGTTGCGGACGATGGGGACCGCACCCTGGGACGGGATCATGTGGCCCCCCTCGTGGGCCATGATGTTCTGGACGATGGCCCGGCTGCCGTCGATCTCGCCGCTGGGCCTTCCCATGGCTGCCGAGGCCACGGCCTTGCCCTGGGAGCCGTAGGCCCCGGCCCACATGGCGCCGTCCATCCGGTTGAAGGCCATCAGGCGTCCGCCCGAGTCGCATACCGCAACGTTGATCTTGATGTTCATCTGTTCAGCCTTGGCGATCGCCCCTTGGACGATCCTGTTTGCTTCCGCCAGCGTGAGTGCCACGGGTACCACCTCCTTGCATCGCTCTATCCGGTCTTGAAGATTGCCTGGCACCCTGATTCTACAGCAGCCGTCGGGCGGTGGCAATTCGGCCGGCGGCCCCTGCCGGGACCGTCCGAGGGCCGGTGCGTCAGCCGCCGCCCGCCTCCCTGGCCAGGTTCGACGCGAACTCCCGGACCACCGAGTCGGCCTTCCTGCGGATGACGGTCTGGCCCAGCTCGCCCAGCTTCCCGACGAAGGTCACGTCGCTGGACATGGCGACCTCCGTCTCGTTGGCTGATATCTCGTTCAGGACAAGCTCCAGGGTGCCCCGAACGCCTCCGCCGACCCGCCGGTCCCCGCCCTCCAGGCCCAGCGACGCACGCCAGTCCTCCCGGTCCCGGGCGAGGACCTTGATGGTGCCGGCGATGCGGAGGCTAACGGGTCCGACCCGGACCCTCATGGTGCCCTGGTAGCTGTCGTCGTCCAAGGCCTCCAGCCCCTCCACTCCGGGGAACGCCCGCCCCACCCGGGACAAGTCCATCAGCAGGTCCCATACCTCAGCCCTCCGGGCCGGTACGACGATGTTCCTCTCCATCTTCATGTAGCTGTCTCCTTCAGCCGCTCACGTTGGCCCCGACCTGCCCGCGGCAAGAGGGGCGCGTCTCGCGCTCCGCGACCGTCATCTCCGCAGCGGAGAGCTAGGGAATCTCTGATTAAGTCCCTTCCCCCTTTGACGGGGGAAGGTTGGGATGGGGGTGATTGCTTGTCGGCGAGAGATTCCCCTTAACCCTCTCCCACCAGGGGAGAGGGGACTTTTCCAGAGGTTTCCTAGGCTTTCTTGACCCAGGATTCCTCGCCTGCGGCTCGGAATGACATGTCGGGGGGGCTCGGAATGACGGAGAGCCTAACCCGCACCGCGGGCGCCGGCCAGGGCCCGCTCCAGGACCCGGCGGGTGAACACCACCGCCATCCTGGTCTTGTAGCCCGCGGACCCCCGGAAGTCGTCCAAGGGCTCTATCTGCGCCTCCACGGCCTCGGCGGCCCGGCGTATCAGCTCAGAGGAGGGCGCCTGGCCGCGGAGGACCTCTTCGGCCCCCGTGGCGCGGACGGGAGTGACGCTCACGGACCCCAGGCCTATGCGCACCTCCCGGCACACCGTCCCGTCCTCGCTCAGGGTCATGGTCGCGGAGGCGAGGACGGTGGCGTAGTCGTCGGCCGTCCTGGGCAGGAACTTGATGAAGGCCCCGCCCGTTTTGGGTTCGGGCCGCGGCAGGTCCACCCGGGTCACCACCTCTCCCGGCATGAGGGACGTCTCGTAGTAGTCGACGAACAGCTCCTCCACCGGGACGGTCCGCTCCCCCGAGGAGGATACCAGGGTCACCCGGGCGCCCAGGGCGATGAGCCCCGGAGGCGGGTCCAGGTTGGGATCGGCGTGGACAAGGCCGCCGCCCACGGTGGCCACGTTGCGTATCCGGGCGGTGGCGACGTGCCCGTAGGTCTCCGCCAGCAAGGGGACGGTGCTCGCGACCACCGGGGAAGTCTCCACAGCCCGGTGAGTGGCCATGGCCCCCAGGCGGACGCCCCCGTTGGACAGGGAGATGCCCCCCAGCTCCGGCACCCGTTGCAGGCTGACCAGGTGCTCCGGCTGCACCAGACGCTGCTTCATGAACAGGACCAGGGCGGTGCCCCCGGCGATGAGGGTCGCGTCCTCTCCGTGGCGGTCCAGCAGGGACAACGCCTCGTCCAGGGTCCCGGGAGCGTGGTACTGGAAGGCGTTCACCCTCCCGACCTCTTCACCGCTTCCACGGCCTTGACGATGGACTCCAGGATCTTGTAGTAGCCGGTGCAGCGGCACAGGTTGCCCATCATCCACTCTTTGATCTCGTCCTCGGAGGGGTCCGGCACCTGGTCCAGAAGGGCCTTGGCCGCCACTATCTGGCCCGGGGTGCATATGCCGCACTGGAAGCCCCCGTGGTCGATGAAGCTCTGCTGAAGGGGATGGAGCCTACCGTCCTGGGAGAGGCCCTCGATGGTGGTTATCTCCGAACCGTCGGCCGCCACCGCCAGCATGATGCAGGAGGCCACCATACGGCCGTCCACGAGAACGGTGCAGGCGCCGCAGACGCCCACGCTGCAGCCCTCCTTGGTCCCAGTCAGCCCCAGGTCGTAGCGCAGGCAGTCCACCAGGAGCCGCTGGGCCTGGACCTGCACGTCATGGTCCCGTCCGTTGACTTTCAGGTGGATGGTCGTCGTGTTCACTGGGCGCGCCTCGACCGTTGCTGACTTGGGTCAACCCCGATGTTATACTGGCCCAAGCCCGTTGGCAAGAGGCCTATTAGAGGAAGGTGCGACGTGACCACATACTCGGTGATAGGAACGCGGGTGGCCGGCGAAGGCGGCCAGGACAAGGTCTCCGGACAGACCCTGTATCCGGCGGACATAGCGCTTCCGGGCATGACCTGGGGCAAGGTGCTGAGGAGCCCGCTGCCCCACGCCAGGATACTGAACATCGACACGTCCCGGGCGGAGAGGGTCCCCGGCGTGCGGGCGGTGATCACCGGGGCCGACACGGCCGGGATGCGCGTGGGCCGTCTCATCTACGACGTTCCCCTGCTGGCCGACGGCAAGGTGCGGTTCGTGGGGGAGCGCGTGGCCGCCGTGGCGGCGGACGACCCCGAGGCGGCGGAGGAGGGGCTGGCCCTGATCGACGTGGAGTACGAGGAGCTCCCAACCGTGTTCGGGTCCCTGGAGGCCATGGAGCCCGACGCTCCCCTGGTCCACGAGGAGGGCTCCTCTTACCGCAGCAGCTCGGGTCCCATCGTGCCCCAAGGCAACGTCGGCTACCAGGAGGGCTGGTCCGGGGGCGACCTGGAGCGGGGGTTCCGGGAGTCGGACCTGGTGCTGGAGCATACCTTCACCACGCCCTGGGTCCACCAGGGCTACATCGAGCCGTTCACCTGCGTCGTGGACATCGACGAGCAGGGCCGCATCCAAGTCTGGGCCAACAACAAGCAGCCCTTCGGACTGCGGCGCCAGCTATCCGAGTCCATGGGCATCCCCGCGGAGCGCATACGGGTCAACCCGTGCGGCATCGGGGGCGACTTCGGCGGCAAGGCTGGGGCCATGGACGCGCCCCTGGCCTACCTCCTGTCCCAGCGGTCCGGGCGTCCCGTGAAGATGGTCATGAGCTACATAGAGGAGCTGATGGCCGGTAACCCCAGGCACCCGTCGGTGATAACCATCCGCACGGGTGTAAAGCGGGACGGCGCCCTGTGGGCCCGCAGCACCAACGTGGTGTTCAACGCCGGCGCCTACGCGGGCTTCCGCGGCTCCCCCGGCCTCCGGGGCGGCAGGCAGGCGGGGGGAGGCCCCTACGTGACCCCCAACTTCAAGATCGACCTGTACATGGTGTACACGAACAACGTCCCCTGCGGCTCCTACAGGGCCCCGGGAGAGCCCCAGGCGGTGTTCGCCGTGGAGTCCCACACCGACATGGTCGCCCACGAGCTGGGGATGGACCCCTACGAGTTCCGGCTCCGCAACCTGGTCCACGAGGGGAACGTGTCGGGGACGGGGCAGACCTTCAAGCACGTGCGGGCCGAGGAGACCCTCCGGAGAGCCGCCGAGGTGTCGGGTTGGGGCTCGGAGAAGCGGGGACGGCACTTCGGACGGGGCATAGCCCTGGGACAGCGGCCCGCCGCCGGGGCCACCTCCGTGGCCCGGGTGACCGTGGACGCCGACGCCCGTGTGACCCTCCACACCGCCGTCCCTGACACCGGGGTGGGGGCCCACACCGTCGGCCGCCAGGTCGTGGCCGAGGACCTGGGCGTGCCCCTGGAGCGGGTCTCCCTCCACCGCTGGGACACCGACGCGGTGCCCTTCGACACAGGGGCCGGGGCGGCCACGACGCGCATCGCCGGCAACGCCGCCTACGGGGCCGCCCGGGAGGCCAGGAAGGAGCTGACTCGCCTCGCCGCCGAGTTCTACGGGTGGCCCGAGGAGCGGATAGTGTTCAGGAGCTCCCGCGTGTTCGTCGAAGGCGACCCGGAGGGAGGCGTAGGCATCGAGGAGCTTGCCGCCCGTGCGGTATCGGCCATGGGGGCCCCCATCTCCGGCGACAGCACCTACTCGGCGGACCAGCCCGCGGAGGTCACCTCCTACTGCGCCCAGGTGGCCGACGTGGAGGTGGACCCGGAGACGGGTCAAGTGACGGTCCACAGGATAGTCACGGCCCACGACGTGGGCACCATACTGAACCCCCTGGGCCACCAGGGGCAGATCGACGGCGCGGTAGTCCAGGGCCTGGGTTACGCCCTGATGGAGGAGCTCCAGGCCGAGGAGGGCCGCATCTCGACCCTGAGCCTGGGGGAGGCCAAGATGCCCACCTCCATGGACATTCCGGATCTGGTCACCGAGCTCGTGGAGGACGAGGTGGAGTCCCCGGAGGAGCTGGGGCCCTACCGGGGAAAGGGCATCGGGGAGAACCCCATCTCCCCCGTGGCCCCGGCCATCGCCAACGCCGTCTACGACGCCGTGGGAGTCAGGATCACGGACCTGCCCGTGACCGCCGAGAAGGTGCTGAGGGGGCTGGAGGAGTTTTGACGGCCGGTTGCGGCCTGTGACTACGCGTCGCTGCGCCGGTAGACCTGGACCCGGTGCCGGCACGTCTCGGTGACGTAAACCCGGCCCTGGGAGTCTACCCTGGCGGATGCGGGGCCCCAGAAGTACTTCTCGACGGCGGCCGACTGGTGTCGCGGCAGGTCATCGTCGTCGGGGAAGTCCACGTCGGGCGCCATATCCGCCTTCAGCCGCTCTTCCAGCTCGTTCTGATTGCTGATGAAGTAGTCCTGGGCCCACCTGGACAGGCTCGAATCCCCCCGGAACTTGGCAAGGAACTCCCCGTCGGGGGCCAGCACCTGCACCCTCTCGTTGCCCCAGTCGGCAACGTAGATGTTGCCCTCCTGGTCGATGTCCACCGAGGAGGGGCGCGTGAACTGGCCGTCGCCGTGCCCCGGAGACCCGAAGGTGGCCAGGTGCCCTCCTCCGGCGTCGAACTTCTGGATGCGGTCGTTGCCCCAGTCGGCAACGTACACGTTTCCGTCCCTGTCCACGGCCACTCCCCAGGGCATGCTCAGCCGGCCGTCCTCGGTCCCGGGCCCGGCCCACCCCGCCAGGTATCTTCCGTCCCTGGTATAGCGCTGGAGCCGGCCGTTGAGGGCGTCGGCCACCACGAGGTTGCCCTCGGGGTCGAAGGCTATGCCCGAGGGACGGTCGAACTGTCCCTCCCCACTGCCCTTCCGTCCCCAGGCTCCCAGGAAGGCGCCGTCGACGCTGAAGATGTGGACGCTGTGCTGGGCCTCGTCGGAGATGTACAGGTTGCCGTCGGGCCCCACCACCAGCGCCGCCGGCCACATCATCGCGCCCTCTACGACGCCGCCGATGACGAAGGTGCCGCGGTGCTCCTCGTCCACGGTGAGCTTGCTGACGCGCTTGTAGTTGCACCTCACGGGGGTATCCGAGCCGCCGCGGTCAAGCACGTAGACGGTGCCCCCGTCGTCGATGGTGAGGTCGATGGGGTGATTGAAGCCGCGGCCGGGGAATATCGAGTATATACCCAGGCTGTGACTGTAGGAGAAGGCGAGCTTGGTTTTCATCCTCTCTCTCGGCCTTTGCAGGACCTTGGGCAATTCCGGGGAAGGTCGGAATACCGGGACTGTCGCGGCTGCTAGGCCAGCTGATACTCCCGGGTGGAGACGATGAGCTGGAGGACCTCCTTGACCCGCTCCTCCGAAGTCCGTCGCCCTTCGTCGGCGCCGAAGTCCACCTCTCCCAGCCCACGGGTGTGCTCCACCACCTCCCGCCGGGTATCCTCCGACAGGGTGATGGGGCCCATGATGTCCAGGCAGGCGTCCACCAGCCCCTCGGCGGTGAACCGGTCTCCCCGGCCCCGGACCCGCTCTATGATGGCCCGGACCCCGGGCTTGTCCACGTCGTCAAGCTGCTTGCTGGCGAAGTTTACCCGGTCCACCAGGGCCCCCGTGTTGATCCATTCCACCCCCGTGTGCCAGCCCTCGACGCTGGGGGGGTCCAGCAGCGCCTGGCCCATGAAGTCGGTCTGCATGGCCAGGTCGATGTCCTCGAACTCCGGGAGCACGTGGCCGCCGGCCATGCGCACGGTGCCCACCACCAGCTCCGTGGGGCTCTTGACCTTGGCGAACCGGGCGTTCTTGAAGAAGTCCGAGTTGAACAGCACCCGCAGCATGGACCGGATGTCGTACCGGCTCTGGAAGAAGGTGTCCACCAGGGCCTGGATCGCCTGGGGGTCCCTGGGGGGCACCGTCTGCCAGGCGGGCACCTGGGGCTCGTCGGCCACGAAGAAGTTGTACAGGTGCCGGGAGACGAACCGGGCGGTGGCCTCCTGCCGGCAGATGATGTCGATGATGTCGTCCCCGTTGAACCGGCCCTCGTGGCCCAGGAACAGCTTGCCCGTATCGTCGTGGTCGTCGGCGTTGTACTCGAAGTGCCAGTCCAGCTTCCCGTAGGGCCAGTTGGAGCACCGGGTGACCCGGGCGGTGTGCAGGGCCGAGTTTTGGATGGTCCAGCCGGTGAAGGCCCTGGAGGCCTCGTAAACGTCCTGCTCGGTGTAGTTGCCCACTCCCATGGAGAACAGCTCCAGGAGCTCCCTCCCGTAGTTCTCGTTGGGAGCGTCCTTGTGGCTGTCCTTGTTGTCCAGCCAGTAGAGCATGGCCGGGTCCTTGGACATTTCCACCAGCAGTCTGTCAAAGGGACCCGTCCCGTGACGGTAGAAGGTCTCGATCTGCTGAAGGACGAGTTTGATCTGGTTGATCTTGCCGCAGCTCGTGGCGAACACGTGGTGCCATAGCAGCGCGACCTTCTCCTCGAGGGGCCGGCGGGTGTTGATCATCCGGTGCAGCCAGTAGGTCTGGCCGCTCTCGTTGTACATCGTGCTGTTGATGTCCACGTGGTACCGCCGCATCAGGAAAGCGTCGTTGGCGGGAAGGGGAGGCGCCGTGGGCGACAGCAGCTCCTCCACCGTCGCCTCATAGCCCATCTCCAGGTACCCCTCCAACTCCTCTCGCGAGGCGCCGAACCCGGCTCGGCGCAGCAGGTGTGCCATTAAAGCAACGTCATTGTCCGCTGTCGGGTCCGCCATAGGTGAAGCTCCTCGTTCCGGGCCGTTTCGTGACCATGCTATGGTACCAAGAGGGCCCGTTGTTGGCAACACGTGGGCCTCTTGGCCGACTCCCTAAGCCGTCAGGCCAGCTCCTTGCCGTAGCGATCGGTCCAGAAGTCGGCGATGTCGGTCCTGCGGGCGAACCACACGTCGGGGAACCGCCGCGCGTACTCCAGGAACATCTGGAGGCCCTTGGCGGGTCCCGGCCTCCCGATGATCCTGTCGTGGAGGCCCACGGACATCATCCTGGGGTGGGTTGCGCCCTCCCGGTAGAGGATGTCGAAGCTGTCCCGGAGGTACTGGAAGAACTGCTCCCCGGTGGAAAGGGTGCCCCGGAAGAAGCGCACGTCGTTGTTGTCCAGCGTGTAGGGGACGATGCACAGGGGCTTGCCGTCGACGCGGACGAAGTAGGGCAGGTCGTCGTTGAACTCGGTACACTCGAAGGTGAACCCCTCGTCCATGAGAATGCGCCGGGTGTTGAAGCTGCGCAGGTACCGGCAGAACCAACCCCGCATCCGGAACCCCGAGGCCTCCTGGACCGCCTGGACGGTCCGGCGGATCTGGTCGCGCTCGAACTCGGGGGCCATGTCCCAGTGGGCCTCCCACCTGTAGCCGTGGCCCACCAGGTCGTGCCCCAGGTTGGTGAACTCCCTGGCCGCCTGGGGGTTCCGCTCGATGGCCCGCCCGCAGGCAAAGATGGTGCCCTGGACGCCGTACTCCTCCAGCAGCCGGAGGATGCGCCACACCCCTGCGCGGCTCCCGTACTCGAAGATGGACTCCAGGCCGAAGCTGCGCTGGTCCAAGGGGTGGGGGTAGAAGTCGCCGGAGGTCTCCCGCTGGGGGTCTCCGTCCATGATGTTGAACTCCGCTCCAGCCTCGTAGTTCAGGACCATGTTAACGGCGATTCGCGCTCCATTGGGCCACTCCACCTTGGGAACGTCCTTGCCGTAACCGATGAAGTCCCTGGGTGCCTCAGTCATGGCCCCTCCTCTCGCATCGGACCCAGTCCCCCTCCGGCTTCCCATCGTCATTCCGGACTCCGAGCCCGCGTCCAAGCGAAGGGCTGAAGTCCGGGGCCGGAGTGCCGGTGCCCTGGAATCCACTCTGCAGACGTAACACTTGACCGTAATCTATGCCACGCCGGGGGCGGAGTCAAGGGAGAGGAGTGCCGTGTGAGACCCTGCGCTAGCAGAGGACCCGACGGCGACGCCAAAAGGGCTCCAGGCCCTCCCACCGTCATTTCGGCTCCCGAGCCGGAATCCGGGGCGTGGTGGAGGCACGTGGATGCCCGCCCCCGTATCAAGTACGAGGACATGCTTTCGCGGGAATGCCGGAGGGGGCGCCGGGGACCGTCATTCCGGCCCCCGAGCCGGAATCCGGGGGTCGTGGTGGAGGCACGTGGACGCCCGCCCCCGTATCAAGTACGAGGACATGCTTTCGCGGGAATGACCGAGGGGGCTTTGCAAGGTTACTCTCATGGCAATGACATGTGGGGGACTCGGCGCGCCGTTGACAGGGGATGAGGCATGAGAGATGATAGGCTGCAATTCGCTCCCAGGAGGACTGCACCTTGAAAGCCGCCGTAATGTACGACTACAACACCCCTCTGGTCGTCGAGGACGTGGAGCTGGACGCCCCCAAGGAGGGGGAGGTCCTGATCCGGACGGGCGCAGCCGGCATCTGCCGCAGCGACTACCACTTCATGAAGGGCGAGGCCAAGACCCTGCTGCCCGTCGTCCTGGGCCACGAGGGCGCGGGCACGGTGGAGGCCGTGGGCCCCGGAGTGTCCACCGTACAGCAGGGGGACAACGTCATCCTCTCCTTCGTCCCCAACTGCGGCCGCTGCTTCTTCTGCACCACGGGCCGCGCCAACCTCTGCGACCTCCACGCCGCGACCGCCGGCACCCTGTTCGACGGGACCATGCGGCTGCACAAGGACGGCCAGCGCATCAGCCACTTCGGCAAGGTGGCCTGCTTCGCCGAGCGCACGGTGGTGCCCGAGAGCGGCTGCATCCCCGTCTCCCAGGACGTGCCCCTGGGCGTGGCCGCGCTGATAGGCTGCTCCGTCACTACGGGGGTGGGGGCCTCGGTCTTCAACGCCCAGATAGAGCCGGGCAGCACGGTGGCCGTGGTCGGCTGCGGCGGCGTCGGGTTGAACGTGATCCAGGGGGCGAGACTGCTCAACGCCTCCCAGGTCATCGCCGTGGACATACGCGAGGGCGCCCTGGAGTTCGCGACCAAGTTCGGAGCGACCCACAGCGTCAACGCGACCCACCAGGACGCCGTCGCCCGGGTGAAGGAGATAACCGGCGGGCGCGGGGCCGACTACACCTTCGAGGTGTACGGCTCCGCCGAGACCGTCGAGACCGCCTACGACATGGCCCGGAAGGGGGGCACGGTGGTGGTGGTGGGAATCGCCCCCGTGGGAGAGACAGCGGGCATCAACGCCGTCTCCCTGGTGCGGGAGGAGAAGGTCCTCAAGGGGACCTACTACGGCTCGGCCCGCTGCCACGTGGACATGCCCAGGATAGTCGACATGTACCTGTCCCGCCGCCTGGACCTGGACGAGCTGATTACCCGCCGCTACAGCCTGGACCAGATAAACGAGGCCTACGAAGACCTGGAGGCCGGCGGCATCGGCCGGGGAGTTATCGTCTTCTAGGGACCGCCATGGACGGAATTGACGGGGGCCCGGCATGCAGCCGGGCCCCTATGGCATAGCGTGATGGAAACGGGGCGCCTGGTGGTCAAGCGAGTGGAGTCAGCCGCCGAGCTGGAGGCCGCCCTCGACCTACGCACGCGGGTCTTCGTCCGGGAGCAGGGGGTGCCCATCGAGGAGGAGGCCGACGAGCACGACGCCTCCGCCACACACGTAATCGCCCTGACCGGCGGCCGTGTGGTGGGAACGGGGAGGGCCGTGTTCCCTACCCAGCTTCCGCCCCGCCCCACCGATGGAGAGGCCCGGGATACCGGCGTCCAGACCACGCCCGGGCAGGTCAGGATCGGGCGCATGGCGGTGGAGCAGGCGTGGCGGCGGTGTGGAGTGGGAAGCCGGGTCCTGGAGGCCCTGGAGGCCGAGGCCAGGAGGGTGGGCATGGAGGAGGCGGTGCTGGCCGCCCAGACCAACGCGACCGGGTTCTACGCCTCCCACGGCTACAGGGAGGAGGGGGCCGTGTTCCCCGACGCCGGCATCGACCATATCCTGATGAGAAAGCGCCTGTGAGACCCGTGGCAAGGAAGCCGCGGGGCTGTTGAGAAAGCGCCTGTGAGACCCGTGGCAAGGAAGCCGCGGGGCTGTTGAAAAAGCGCCTGTAGCGCTAGCCCGGACCAACCGGCTTCCTGGCCACCACCGCGTACACCGGGTCTTCCATCTCGCCCCTGTCAGGGTTGAGGTACATGCGGGTGATACCCTCGAAACTCCCCGCCAGCTCCATGTAGGCCGCCACCAGCTCCATCCGGTCCCCGTCTCCGCTCATCACCCATATCCTCACGGCCTTGGTGAAGAACATCCGGTTGGAGAAGATGACCAGAAAGGCGCCGCCCGGCCGGAGCACCCGGAACACCTCCCGGAACACCTCCACGGGCCGCACCAGATACTGGATGGACACGGTGATGGCGACACCGTCGAAGGACGCGTCGCCGAAAGGCAGGACCGGGTCCTGGTTCAGGTCATGGACCACGTGGGCGTCCAGGTCCGGGTTCCTCTCCATCTCCACCGCGTTCAGGCCCAGGCCGACCAGCCGCGCCTTGGGCAGGTCCCTAGGCCAGTGGGAGCGCCAGCTACTCATCAGGTCGAGGACGGCGGGCCCGGCTCCGCCGTCACCGGGCGGGAAAACATCCCGGAACAGCTCCCCGACGGCGGCGATGGCCTGGTCGTCTATGTGGACCACCAGGCGCGGCTCCCTGTAGAAGAGGGCGTCGTCGCTCTCGTCCTGGCGGATGAAATGGTCGCTCCGAAAGGGGTGCTGCATACTCTCGCCTCGCCGCGATGGGACGTGCTCAAGTTTACACGAAAAAAGGCTGCGGCGCGGCCCCGACCATGACACCGTTATGATAGGGCGGCCCCGTCATCCTCATGAGTGCCCCGCGCAACGTCCTCCTTGGACTCGTGCGGCAGGGGGCGCTGCTCCCGGACCAGGCCGAGACCATCAGCGACGCCGCCGCGGCCGGTCCTGGGGAATCGCGTGGTGACGGTGCCGAGCGGCCATGTGTGCGACGTCGCGCTGGAATGCGGCCTGACGGCATACGACGCGGAGTTCGTCGCTCCGGCGCGGACCATCGGCGTCCCACCCCACAAAAAGCCGCCGCGCCATTCCCGGTCTCGTGGGAATGGCGCGGCCTTCTGGGCTCTCCCTTCGGCGGGAGTGCCGGGCAGTTAGCTGGTGTGCCCTAGTTCACAGTGGCGCATACGGCGTAGACGGTAAGGGTCCAGTTGCCGGGTACACCACCACCCACCTCCACGGCACTCGCCCTCCACCCTTTCGGGACCTCTCCCGCCACTCCATCCGGATGCGTTGCCACTATGACCACGTTCCCGCTGGTGTTACTCACGCTCGCTCCACCGGCGATGGCGGACAAATCGTCGTTGTTCGTCTCGCACTGTACGATCAGCCCCATCTTATCGTCGCTGTTCGACGCGCTCACTGCCGTCTTGATTACCATGCCGGATACCCCGGGTTCGCCCTGTACGCCCTGGGGACCGAAAGGCCCCGCGGGTCCCTGGAGTCCCGTATTTCCACGCAGCCCCGTCGGCCCTTGGTCTCCCTTGTCGCCCTTGACACCCTGGGGTCCCTGCGGTCCCTGGGGTCCCTGGCCGCCCTGGTCGCCCTGGTCGCCCTGGGGTCCTTGCGGTCCCTGGGGTCCCTGGGGTCCCTGCGGTCCCTGCGGTCCCTGGGGTCCTGTGTCGCCCTTGTCGCCCTGATTTCCAATGGGGCCCTGGGAACCGGTCGGCCCCTGTTCCCCCCTGGGCCCCTGCGGGCCGCCCGGGTTACCTGGGATTCCCTGAGGCCCCTCCGGGCCCGTTTCGCCCTGGGGGCCATCCGGCCCTTCGGGACCCTGGTCGCCCTGGGGACCGGCGTCGCCTCGGGGCCCCTGGGGACCCTGGGCGCCGGTATCACCCTGCGGGCCCCTCTCACCCTGGGGGCCGGGGTCGCCTCGGGGTCCCTGGGGACCGCCGAAGTCACCCTTGGGGCCCTGAGGCCCCTCGGGCCCTTGTGGTCCTTCAGGCCCCTGGGGCCCATCGGGCCCTTCTGGTCCCTCGGGCCCCGGAGGCCCTGCCGGGCCCTCGTCACCCGTGGGGCCTGGCTCCCCCTGGGGACCGGCCGGCCCTTGCGGACCCGCGTCTCCCTGAGGGCCGAGGTTCCCCTGGTCGCCCTGGGGCCCCGCACAGGCAGAGGCCACAAGCACCACGACGACTGTAAAAGCCAAGGCTCTGAGACACCACCACAAGGCTCCCGGTGACTTCCAATTATTTGAAAGGACTCTCACAATCTCACCTCTTTTAACTCCCACGCTAAAATACTACTCCTGTAACACAATGTCAAGTAAGAAAACAAGGTTGGGGCAGGCCGCCTTTCGGGTTGGTTTCCCTTGGCCTCATGCCCCTCGTTTGATACAATTACGGCAGCGGTTAGTGAGCCGGGAGCTTGGGCAAGCCAGGCTGAGAGGGTGGCCAGTACGCGTCACCGACCGTACATACCTGATCCGGGTAATGCCGGCGAAGGGAAGGTTGGTTGGAAGGTACCCGCCGCCAGCTTCTCCACCCCCGTTGGCGGACGCTCTGGAGGAGTCCCGGTTCACCGGCCGGAGCAAGGAGCCCGGCGGTCTTCTCTTTTTGCCGGGACGTAAGGAGCGGCGCCATGGACGACCAGCTTGTGATAGCGGGGAAGAGGTTCAGCTCCCGGCTCATCCTGGGCACGGGGCGGTACCGCACGGTGGAGGACATGGTCCGGTCCATCGAGGCGTCGGGCACCGAGATGGTCACCGTGGCCATCAGGCGCCTGGACCTGGACGACCCCAACAAGAAGACCATCCTCGACTACATCGACTGGAACAGGTACCAGATCCTGCCCAACACCGCCGGATGCCGCACGGTGGAAGAGGCGGTGTTCACGGCCCGGCTGGGCCGGCAGGTCAGCAGCTCCAACTGGGTCAAGCTGGAGGTGATCCCAGACCCCAAGTACCTCCTTCCCGACCCGGTGGGCACCCTGGAGGCGGCCCGCCGCCTCATCGACGATGGCTTCGTGGTGCTCCCCTACATCCACGCCGACCCGGTGCTGGCCATGCACCTGGAGGAGGCGGGATGCGCCACCGTGATGCCCCTGGGCTCGGCCATAGGCTCCGGCCAGGGCATCCACACTGCCGAGGAGATACGCATCATCGTGGAGCAGGCGGGGGTGCCGGTGGTGGTGGACGCGGGTCTCGGCGTCCCCTCGGACGCCTCCCAGGCGCTGGAGATGGGGGCCGACGCGGTCCTGGTGAACAGCGCCATAGCCCGCGCCAACGACCCCGTCCTCATGGCCCACGGGTTCAGGCGGGGAGTGGAGGCCGGGCGCGCGGCCTACGTGGCCGGCAGGATGCCCACTAAGGCCTACGCCGACGCCAGCAGCCCCACGGAAGACGTAGCCCAGCCGAGCCCGGCGACCACTTAGATACATGGGGGCCATACCTACGCCATGCCTGTGCCTGGTAACCGACGGACGCTTCTGGCAGCCCGACCCCCGGGAGCTGGAGCGTAAGGTGGACCTGGCCCTCCAGGGCGGTGTCGACCTGGTCCAGCTACGGGAGAAGGACCTGGCCGGGGGGACCCTGCTGGAGGTGGCCCGCGGCCTGCGGCGGGTCACCCAGGGCCGGGCCCTGCTCTTCGTCAACGAACGGGTGGACGTGGCCGTGGCCTGCGGCGCCGATGGGGTGCAGCTCGGGGAGGAGGGGCTCCCCGTGGAGGCGGCGCGCCGGGCCGCCGGGCCGGGGATGCTGGTGGGACGGTCCGTCCACACCGTGGAGGGGGCCGTGACGGCCGAGGGGGAGGGGGCCGACCTCCTGCTGGTCGGCGCAGTTTTCCCCACCCAGTCCCACGCCGGAGCACGGCCGGCGGGCACGGGCCTGCTGGCCGAGGCGGCAGGTCGCGTGAAGATTCCCCTGGCCGGCATAGGCGGCATAACGGCGGCCAACGTGGGCGAGGTTATGGAGGCCGGCGCAACCGGCGCCGCCGTCATCAGGGCCGTCCTGGGAGCCGAGGACCCCCGCCGCGCGGCCCAGGAGCTGCGGAACGCCATGGACGAGGCGGTCGAGGCGGTCAAGGCTCGCCCAGTCTCGGGCGCGGGGAGAGGGGCGCGATGATAGCGCTGACGGTCAACGGCAAGCCCCGATACGTGGACGGCTCCGTGGACCTGGTGAGCTTCCTCAAGAGCTACGACGTGAACCTGCAGCACGTGGCCGTGGGGTACAACGGCATCGTCCTGGAGAAAGACCGGTACCCGGAGGTCCTCCTGAAAGAGGGAGACGTGCTGGAGATCGTCAGGCCCGTGGGCGGCGGCTAGCCGGTCCCATGGAGTCCCGGGCCCGGCGGCGGGAAGCTAGGCCGGGGCGACGGTGACCAGCCGGGCTCCCAGGACCTTCTCCAGGTGTCCCAGGGCCCAACGGTGGGCGTCGGGGTCGAAGCTGGCCACGCAGTCCGTGGGCACCTCCACCGTGTAGTCGCGGTTTCGCGCGTCCGCAGCAGTGTGGAGGACGCAGATGTCGGTGCACACGCCGCACACGATGACCGCCTCGGGCGAGAGCTCCCGCAAGCGCTCTTCCAGCTCCGTGTTGAAGAACCCACTGTACCGGTTCTTGGATATCAGGTTGTCCCCCGCCACGAACTCCTGAAGCTCGGGTATCACCTGGGTCTCCGCGGTGCCCTTCACGCAGTGCACGGGAAACATCCGGAACTCCAGGTCGTCGGGCTCGTGGTTGTCGCAGATGAAGAGGATGGTGGAGCCGGCCCCACGCTCCCGCTGGAGCAGGCTCCGAACGTTGGGCACGATCTCCCTGGAAGCGTCGCCGCAGTACAGGTTGTGCCCCGGCTCCAGGAACCCCCTCAGCATGTCCACTACCAGCACCACGTTGGCCATGACGTCCCCTCCGGTCCCTACGGTATGCACACAATGTAGCCCCGAAACGCCCCGAGTTCAAGGGACCGTGGGCCGCCTTACCCCCGGGGGTCGTACAGGCGCCTGAGGGGTGACAGAAGAAGGGACCCCAATCTCTTGGGGTCCCTTTTCCTTTATCTAAGGGCGTCCAGCCCGCCGTACCCCGGGTACTAACAGGGTACGACGGTGTTCCACATGGGCCGGGCGGCGGTGCCGTCGATGGGCTCCCAACCGCAGATCTTGTTGGGGTCGATGGCCCAGATCCAGTCCCGGGAGGCGATGGGTATACCGCCCTCGTACTCCTCGAAGACCATCCTGCTCACCCTCTTGGCCAGCTCCTGTCTCACGACGGCGTCTGCCTCCGTGGCGTACTCGTCCTTCAGCGCCAGGTACTTGTCCTGCTGCGCCATGCCGCAGACCGAGCCGCCCCGGGAGGGGCAGAGCCCATGGCTCCGCAGCATCTCGCCGAAGTTCCTGGCCGAGGGAATCCAGTGGGCCCCGGAGTGGGGCGGGCCGTCGGCGGAGCCTAGCTTCTCCTCCTGCCTCAGGGGCCGGACGGCGGTGGCGTCGATGGGGGTGAAGGTGCAGTTGACGCCGACGGCGTTGAAGTAGGTGCATATGGAGTCCTGCATGTCCAGCATCTCGGGGCCGGCGGCGTAGGCGAAGCCGTACACGACTATGTCGAATCCCGCGCAGCCCTCCTGCTCCAGCAGACGCATCGCCTCGTCCGGGTCGTAGCCGTAGAGGCCCAGGCTGGGGTCCCAGCTCTCGACGAAGGGGCTGGTGTAGGGGTGGGAGATCCTGGTTGCGGTGCCGGGCGCCCACAGGGCATCGACTATGGCCTCGGCGTCCACGGCGAGGTTCAGGGCCTTACGGACGTTCAGCTTGTTGGTGCAGTGCCCCTCGTCGTAGCTCTGGTAGAAGTTGCCGTAGACGTTGTCCACCATCTTGGCGCCGTCGACCTCCAGGCCCGCAGCCCGTATCTCCTCCACGAAGGGGCCCGAGCTGTTGGCCATGTGGGCGGCCCCCGTCTGCACCAGGGCAATGCGGGGCGCGTCCTCGGAGGCCAGCACCAGCTCCATCTCCTTGTAGTTGGACCGGAAGTCGGGGCTGTAGTAATCGTCCCAGCGGGAGTACAGGAAGTACTGTCCCAATCGGCGGTCTACGAAGTCCCAGGGACCCGTTCCCGGGGCGCTCAGGTTCTCGTACCCCAGGGCGGTCCCGCCGCCGTCGTTCAGCGCGTCTACTGAGAACATGAACAGGTCGGAGCCGCCGATGGGGGGCAGGATGTTGAAGAACAAGGGATAGGAGGACTGCAGGTGTATCCGAATCTTGTGGTCGTCGAGGATCTCGGCGCGGTCGTACAGGTTCACCCACGTCCCGCAGTACAGGCACTGGGACCCCACGGCTTCGTCGGTGGTCCACAGGTCCGCGATCTCCGCCACGTCGGCGGCGTCGGCGAACCCGTAGCCGTCGTGGAACTTGAGGTCCTCCCTCAGGGTCAGGTCCCAGGTCTTGCCGTCTATCTGCTCCCAGCTATCCGCCCAACCCCAGACGTTGGTGAGCTGGTTGTCCCGGGTGATCCCGATGAGGAAGTCGGCGAACGGGTCGGGGCTGGCCAGGTTGGTCTTCCCGGACCGGTAGGGGTCCAAGTCGTCCTTGTCGAAGTTGTTGATGGCGATGGTGAGCCTCTCGGCCAAGCCGTCATCCATAGCCTCGGGGGTGGCCGTGGGCTCCGCCATGGCCGTGGGAGCGGCGGTGGCCTCGGGGGCCATTGTCGCATCCGGGGCCATGGTTGCCTCGGGGGCCATCGTCGCCTCGGGGGCCATTGTCGCCGGCGCCGCAGTGGTTGGAGCCGCAGTGGGCTCGTCGTCTCCGCAGGCCATTGCCGCAATCAGCAGCAACGCCAACGGGAAGAGTAGTATGTATTGTATTTTGAGCAGGGACATCGCTGGACCTCCGCCTATACGTTTGTCACGCATCTTGCGCATGATGAACCCGCGAAAAGGTACCAGATGAACGCTTGATTTGTCAATGGGGTTCGTACAACGAAAAAACGGCGATAACATGCCTAAATTTCCCAAATTCGTACACGTCCACTTCCTGGAACGGCGTCGAAATTGGCCGGGGTACGCCAGCCTGGTTCCGTTGCCCAACTCGAAGCCAGCGTGTATCATGGGCCCATCTCCGGCCCCGACGCCGTGCGAAGGAGAGCCATGCTGGAGCAGTTCCACGTCAAGGAAGAGGACGCGGTACGCGTTCGCGAGGATGCCCTCCGCAGCACCGTCACCCAGATCTTTCAGAAGGTGAACGTCCCCCCCGCGGACGCCGCCCTTGCCACCGACGTCCTGGTCACCGCGGACGTGCGGAACGTGGACAGCCACGGGGTATCCAACATGCTCCGGGCCTACGTCTCCGGCTACAACAGCGGGGAGATAAACGCCAGGCCCAACTGGCGCATCGTTCGCCAGACCCCGGCCACCGCCAACGTCGACTCGGACGCGGGCCTGGGCATCATCGTCACTCCCAAGGCGATGGAGATCGCCATCGAGAAGGCGCGCAACGTGGGGCTGGGGATGGTGACCGTCTCCAACGGGCGGCACCTGGGCATGGCCTCCTACCACGCGATGATGGCCCTGGAGCACGACATGATCGGCGTGTGCATGACCGGCTGCCCTCCCAGCGTCCTGCCCACCTTCGGGGCTGAGCCTAGGCTGGGCACCAACCCCATCGCCCTGGCCGCCCCGGCGGGGGAGGAGCCGCCCTTCGTCTTCGACGCGGCCACCAGCGTGGTGGCGGGAAACAAGCTGGGGCTGGCCTCCCGCCTGGGGGTCGACCTGCTTCCCGGGTGGGTCGCAGACCTGGACGGCACCCCCCTCATGGAGCCCGTTCCCATGTCTTCCGAGTGGGCGCCGGGAGCCGAGAAGCAGTACCACCAGCTGGCGTTGGGCAGCACCCGGGAGATGGGCTCCCACAAGGGCTACGGCCTGGGCTGCGTCGTGGACATCCTCACCGGCCCCCTCTCGGGCACCGCCTTCGGCATGGTGCCGGGCAGGCCGAACTTCAGCCACATGGTGGCCGCCTACCGCATAGATGCCTTTACCGACGTGGACCGGTTCAAGTCCCTGATGGACGACTTCCTGCGGGCCCTGAGGACCACCACGCCGGCCCCCGGGGCGGAGCGGGTGCTGTATCCCGGCCTCGCCGAGCGGGAGGCGGAGGTGGACCGGCGGGCCAATGGCATTCCCCTGCACAGGGAGGTGCTCGAGTGGTTCAAAGACACCTGCAGCGAGATGGACATCCCCTACATTTTGAGCTAGCCGGGGCTGAGCTAGCCAAGCCGGCCGTGGTCTCTTTCCAGCACGGATACACCGCCCCGGGGGTCGCCCGTAGACCCTCTCCATCTCCGCACCCCTCCGGCCGGCTCCCCCGGGAGATGACGTGAGCTCCGGCAGCTACGACGTCGCCATCGTGGGCGGCGGGATCATCGGCCTGGCAACGGCCCTTTGGCTGACCCGCCGGTACCCCAGGTGCAGGGTGGCGGTCGTGGAGAAGGAGCCGGAGCTGGCTACCCACCAGACCGGCCACAACAGCGGCGTCATCCACTCGGGCATCTACTACCGTCCGGGCTCCCGCAAGGCCCAGTTCTGCGTCCGGGGCGTGGAGTCCATGGTCCGGTTCTGCGACGACAACGGGGTCGACTACCAGCGCTGCGGCAAGGTGATCGTCGCCACCGACGAGTCGGAGCTGGGCCGGATGGAAGACCTGTACCAGCGGGGGGTGGCCAACGGCGTCCCCGGCCTGGAGAAGATAGGCCCCGAGCGGCTGCGGGAGATCGAGCCCAACACCCATGGCGTGGCCGCCCTCCACGCGCCTGGCACGGGCATCGTCGACTTCACGACGGTGGCGGGCATCTACGCGGAGCAGGCGCGCTCCGCGGGGGCGGAGATCATGACGGGGCGCCGCGTGGTCGGCATATCGGCACGGCAGGGGGCCATCAGGCTGGAGACCACCGGGGGCGGCCTGGAGTCCCGGTATCTCATCAACTGCGCGGGCCTCCACGCGGACCGGGTGGCGCGCATGATGGGCGTCGACCCGGGAGTCCGCATCATCCCCTTCCGGGGCGAATACTACACCATACGCGAGGACCGCCGGGACCTGGTGAAGGCCCTCATCTACCCCGTCCCCAACCCCAGGTTTCCCTTCCTGGGAGTCCACTTCACCCGCAGCATCCACGGGGACGTGGAGGCGGGCCCCAACGCCGTGCTGGCCCTGGCGCGGGAGGGCTACACCAAGACCGCTGTCAGCCTGGGAGACACCCTGGGCACCCTGGCTTTCCGGGGGTTCTGGGCCATGGCCCTCAAGACGTGGAAGACGGGCCTCGGCGAGATGCACCGCTCCTTCAGCAAGCGGGTCTTCCTCCACGACCTCCAGCGGCTCCTGCCGGGGATCCGGGCGGAGGACCTGGCCCCCGGAGGCGCGGGGGTGCGAGCCCAGGCGGTGCACCGCGACGGCAGGCTGCTGGACGACTTCAGCATCCACCGCAGCCAGGGGGCCATCCACGTGCTCAACGCCCCCTCTCCCGGCGCCACCTCCTCCCTGGCCATAGGCGAGCACATCGTGGGGCTGGCGGCCGAGTCCTTCGACCTGGAGACCTCGACCACCTGAAGAGGGCGCCTGAAAGGGGAGCAGCACATGTCCACCGAGAAAGAGCGCGTACTGGAGGAGACCACCAGGCTCCGGGGGTTCCGTTACGGCCTTCACGACTTTCTGGCCGAGATAGACCTGGGGGGTCTGAAGGAGCTGAACAAGAAGGTGTACGCCGAGTACCTCGGCGAGTCCCTCCTGGACCGGAAGACCAAGGAGCTGCTGCTGGTGGTGGCTTGCATCGCCGAGAAGGACACGGTGGAGCACCTGAAGGTCCACATGCACGCGGCCAACAGGGCCGGCGCCTCGCCCCAGGAGCTGCTGGAGGCCATCATGCTGGTGGGCGGCTGGGTGGGCAACGTGTCCAGGGCCAACGGCCTGGAGGCGTGGAGGGCCACCTTCCGCCCCGACCTGCCCTCCATCGACCGGGCCGTGGAGCTCCGGTAACGACGGGCTCCTCTACGCCGCCCTGTAGGGCTGCCGGGCCAGGGCGATGCCCCACACCGAGCGGGCCCCCGCCGACTTGAGGGCCTCCGCGCAGGCGGACATGGTGCTGCCGGTGGTCACCACGTCGTCCACCAGCACCACCCTGGCGCCCCTTACGTCTCCCACACACCGGAAGCCGCCCTCCACGTTACGAGCCCGCTCGAGACGCGACGGCAGGGACACCTGTGGAGCCGAGTCCCGGACGCGGGCCAGCGCGTCCCGCGCCAGGGCCAGGCCGGTGCCCTTGGACACCTCCCGGGCCAGCATGGCCGACTGGTTGTACCCCCTGCTGCGAAGCTGCCGTCGGTGCAGTGGGATGGGAACGAGAAGCTCCCCAGGGACCGAGGTCTTCTCCATCCACGCGGCCAGGAGACCGCCCAGGCGGGGAGCCGCCGCCCTCAGGTTCCTGTACTTGAGATCGTGGACCGCTTTGCGGACCGGACCCTCCAACAGGTACGGCGCCCTGATTCCGTCCACCGCCAGCGGGCCGCAGCCGCAGGTCGCTCGGTGAGAGCCGGGGTGGGCACACCTGCCGCAGTAGGGGAGCTCCAGGGTGGGGGCGCTGGCCTCGCAACCCTGGCACAGCAAGCCGCCGGGCCCTCCACATCCGCAGCACCGGGGCGGAAACAGCAGGTCGAGGCCCGCGGAGACCAGGCGTTTCAGGTCCCGTCCCACAACGATAGATTCTAGTACGGGGCCCTCAGAAAGGGGAAGCACGGGTTTTTTGATGTTGTGTATAGCAAAATATCTCTTGACAACGAAAAAATGAGTATACGATAATCGAATAAATCGGGTCGGCAAAAGGAGGATTTAGTAGTAATATGGGAAGGCAGCCTAACCAGCCTCTGCGCAAGCTCACGGAGTCCGAAAAGACGGAGATGATGCGTATAGCCGCGTCGGGAGTCGAGCGAGTGGAACGGATTCGGCGGGCCAGGGCATTGCTGGCCGTCGACGAGGGCCAGTCGTTCACCCAGGCCGCGCGCACTGCCAGGATGCGGAGTAGCAGCGGCGTAGCCGCCCTGGTGCAACGGTTTCACCAGCGGGGCATGGCTGCCCTGGACACCCTGCCCGGAGCCGGCAGGCACAGAATGTACGGCGACACAGAGAAGCGGCTGATCCTCCAGGAGGTGGAGCGGGAGATCGACCGGTCGCCCACCTGGTCCCTCTCCAGCCTCCAGGAGGCCCTCCGCAACGCCCCCGAGGGGACGCCCAAGGTCAGCGCCAAGACCATCGGGCAGGTCCTTCGAGGCGCCGGGTACAAGTGGCAGGCCGACGAGCACTCCTGGACCAGGAACGGCTCGGCCAACGGCCACTCCGCCGCAATACACGCGGACTGACCCACCAAGGTCACAACCGGACCTGAGAGAGCATGGCGCCCCGATCGGGGCGCCATGCTTCGTTTGTGGATATGCCGTGGCGCATCCCCCTCGGTCAGTCCGCGACGAAGCGCTCCAACGTGGTGACGACACCCCCATGCTCCGTTTCGGCCACCGCATTTGCGAACCGAGCGTCGGAGGTTACCAACGTCGCGCCTATCCGATGGGCCAGGGCAAGATAGACGCAGTCATATACCGGGCGGTCCAACGCCAGAGACAGGCGAACGGCGTCGGCACAGACGCCTTCGTCCTCGGTCCAACGAACGGGCATCTCGGAAATGGCGGCGGCCAACGCTCCGCCTCGGCTTCGCTCTATCTCCCCCAGCCGGACTTTTCTCCACAGCGTGTTGCCGACCTCCGACGCCATCAGCCGCGGAGCAAAGAGCTCATGGCTTCCTTCGAGCAGGCTATCGGCGGCGCCGGAGTGCTCCTCCTCGACGAGCCATTTGACGGCGACGCTGGCGTCCACGACCAGACGCATCACTCAGGCCCGTCCCGGTTATCCCGGTCTTCCCTGATCAAAATGTGAGAGGGCGTTTGGGGATGGCTCCAAGTCCGTCCTCGCAACCACTTTACCAGGGCCCCGAATCTCCTGGCCTTCTCCGACACGTCATCTTCCGCGGCCTGCTCCAAGATGTGCCTGACCTCGCTCTCCAGGGAACGATTGTTCTCGGCGGCACGGCGCTTCAGGCGGTCGACCACTTCATCGTCCAAACGTCGTACGTGTACAGTTCCCATAGCGCACTCCCAAACTGACCGCTAACAATATGCTAGCACGACTCGGCCTACGGCGCCATCGGCGGAGCTGAGACATTTGTCACCGGCTCCCTTTCGTCGATGTTGGCCCCGGTCGCACCCCGCATGGCTGGGTTCGTGTACAATGGGTTCGGTATCTGCCGGGGCTCCGGAGATAGAGAATGTCGCTGTTCGACTTCAGTCCCTCCAGTTTCACCCTGGCCGGACGCCGGGTCCACTACGCATGGGTCATCGTGGTGATGGCGGTGCTGCTGCGCCTGACCAGCTCCGCCATGCGCATGGCCGCCAGCGTGTTCGTTCCCTTCCTGGCGGACGCCCAGCGAGGGTTCGGCTGGAGCTACGGCGCCATCGGACTGGCCTTCTCCCTCCAGTGGGTCTTCTCCGGGCTGTTCGGGCCGGTGGCGGGTTGGCTTGGAGACCGGTACGGCATTCGACGCACCATGCTGCTGGGCGCTCTTCTGTTCGTCTGCGGCATGCTCCTCACCGGCACCATGGACCACCTGTGGCAGTTCTACCTCTACTTCGGCATCATCCTCAGCGGGTCGATGGCCATATTCGGCGTGCCCCTCATGGCCGCCGTGTCCACGTGGTTCGACAAGAACCTCGGCGTGGGCCTGGGGGCCCTCCAGGCCTCCCAGGGACTGGGCACGGTCATCGCCATTCCCCTGGTGGTGGTGCTCCTGGACCGCCTGGGGCTGCCCTGGACCTTCTGGGGCCCGGGCATAGTCGGCGGGGTGCTGTTGCTGGCCGTGATCAGCAAGTTCCACAACGAGCCCGGGGAGCTGGGCCTCAGGCCCCTGGGCGCCGCGGAGGACCAGCCCATCCGGCGCGTCTACCAGGGAGACGTGGCGAAGACCAGGACCAAGGTGTTTCTGCGCCAGGCCCAGCGCAAGAACACCTTCTGGAACCTCATAGGCATTCATTTCTGGGGGTGCGTGGCCCACAACATCGTGCTGGTGTTCCTGGTGGCCATGGCCATCGAGCGGGGCGTCGCCGAGGGGGTGGCCGCCGGTCTCGTGGCCACCCTCTTCGCCGTGAGCACCACCACCCGGTTCGTCGTCCCCATCGTGGCCGACCGCACGGGCAGCAAGGGCGTCATGGGGCTGTGCTTCTTCCTGCAGACCGCCCCCGTGCTGATGCTGTTCGTGGCCCACGACGCCTGGTTCTTCTACCTGTTCGCCGTTGTCTACGGCGTGGGCTTCGGAGGGGAGATGAGCGCCTTCCCCATAATCAACCGCCAGTACTTCGGCAACGCCCCCATCGGCACCGCCTACGGCTGGCAGATGCTGGGGTCGGGCCTCGGGATGGCCGCCGGCGCCTGGGGAGGAGGCGTGATCTGGGACCTGACGGGCTACGAGGGCATCGTCGCCCTCTCCTTCGCCACCAGCTTGCTGGGCGTCCTGTCCATCCTGGCCCTGCCCACCACCTCCCGGTTCCTGATACCCGACTGGGAGCAGGCCCTGCCTCCGGCGGCCCGGTCCTCTCCGGCCCCTTGACCATCTTCCCCGCCGCACCCGGGGGAGGGTATAATCTGTACCTGGCAGCCATGCCGACGGGAGGTAGGACCATGGCAACGTCCAGCTACGGACTACAGGAGTTCGCCCACGACATGGAGGACATCCTGCGCAGCCAGCCCGACCAGGCGAAGATATTCGACCGTGGGTCGTCTTACCTGGAACGGCTCATCGCCAACCCCGGGGCGCTGCCCGACGAGTACAGGGCGCCCTCGGGCACGGGGCCCCGCAGCAACCACGGCTCCTATCTGCTCTACCGGGGCGACAGCGGCCTCCTGGTCACCGCGGTGGTATGGGGCCCGGGGGACCATGCCGCGCCCCACGACCACCACACCTGGGGCATGATCGGCGTCATGGACAACTCCCTTAGTGAGACCCGGTTCCGGCGGATGGACGACCGGGAGGACCCGCTGCACGCCACTCTGGAGAGGGATAGGGAGGCGACCCTGGTCCCAGGGGAGATATCCCTGCTGATACCCACGGTGGACGAGATTCACCAGATGGACAACCATACGGACCGCCCCACCGTGGAGATACACGTATACGGCCAGGACCTGAAGGGACTGGACCGGTGCCGCTACAACCTGGAGACGGGGGAGGTCACCCCCTTCGTCACCAGGAAATGGGACAACGAATAGGCGGCCCGGTACCCAATGCCGATGGCTTCGAGCATATCGCCAAAGGGTCTTAACGATCTGCTGGACTCGGGGTCCAGCGTGGCCCTCATCGACGTGCGGGAGCACGGCGAGTTCAACAGCAGCCACATTGCGGGCTTCACCTCGCTGCCGAGACGGCTCTTGGAGCTCGAGATGGAGTATCTGGTGCCCTTCCCCGGGGTCCGGGTCGTGGTGTGCGACGACGATGGGCGGAGGGCCCGGCTGGCGGCGTCGACCCTGGAGCGGATGGGGTACGGGAACGTCTCGGTGCTGGAGGGTGGAGTCAACCGCTGGACCACCGACGGCTACCCCACCGAGTGGGGCATGAACGTCCCCAGCAAGGACTTTGGAGAGCGGGTGGAGGTGGTCCACCAGGTTCCCGAGATGGATGCCGACGAGCTCCATGCCAGGGTGCGGCGGGGGGAGCGCCTGGTCATCCTGGACACCCGCACCCCCGAGGAGTACGCCCGCTTCTGCATACCCGGCGGCCGCAGCGTCCCGGGAGGGGAGCTCGCCCTCCGGGTGACCGACATCCTGAGGGAAGCCGGGGAAGGCGCGACGGTGGTGGTCAACTGCGCCGGCCGCACCCGGAGCATCATCGGCACCCGGGCCCTTCAACGAATGGGCCTTGCCAACGTCTACGGTCTGAAGAACGGGACCTCGGGTTGGGTGCTGGCGGGCCTCGAGCTGGAGACGGGCGCCGGCCGCGTCCTGCTTCCGCCTCCCTCCCGGGAGGGGCTGGCGGCGGCCGAAGGGTACGCGGCCCGGCTGGCCGCGGAGGACGGGGTCAGGTACGTCGACGCCTCGCAGCTTCAAAGTGTGATGGGCAAGGCCCACGAGGAACCGGTCTACCTGGTGGACGTGCGCACGCTGGAGGAGTATCGGGCTGGGCACATTCCCGGGTTCCGATGGTTCCCAGGGGGCCAGGCGGTCCAGCGCAGCGACGACCTGGTGGGAGTCAGGGACGGCGCCATCGTCTTCGCCTGTGACGGCGTGGCCCGGTCCACCGTCACCGCCTCCTGGTACCTGCAGATGGGCTATCCCAACGTCCACGCTCTCCACGGAGGGACGGCGGCCTGGCGCGCCGCCGGTCTTCCCCTGGAGACGGGCATCCCCGACCGGCCTCCCTTCGGCCTGGAGGAGGCCCGCAGGACGGTCCGCCTGGCCCGCGCCGCCGAGCTGAAGGACGATGAAGCCCGGACCGTCATATTCGTGGACACCAGCCGGGAGTTCGCCGCCGGCCACGTGCCGGGGTCGGCCTGGGTCCCCCGGGGCTGGCTGGAGGTCCGAGTCGTGAACCTGGTTTCCAACAAGGACGCCCCCCTGGCCGTCACCTGCTCCGACGGCGTCGCCTCCTGTCTGGCCGCCGCGACCCTGGCCGGGATGGGCTACCGGGACGTGTGGGCGCTGGACGGGGGCCTGGCCGCGTGGACGGCGGCGGGGTTTGCCACAGAGAGGGGCCTCACCGGCGTGATGGCGCCTCCCAACGATGTGGTGCCCACCGGCCCCGACCGGGGCTACGCCGACATGATGCACTACCTCCGCTGGGAAGAGGATCTCGGGCGAAAGTATCAGGTGGTCCAATGAGCATCCAATCGATCCTGGAGGCGGCGCCGGCCCTGGCCCGTGAGTTCGCCTCCGAGAGGCAGGAGCGCCAGTCCCGCAGGGAGGCCCGGAAGGAGGACTTCGACAGGCTCCTGGAGCTGGGCGTGCACCTGATGTCGGTGCCGGCCGAGCTGGGGGGCACGTGGGAGAGCCTGGCCCAATCGGCCCGCCCCATCTGCACCTCCCTGAGGGTGCTGGCCCACGGCGACCCCTCGGTCTCCCTGGTCAGCGCCATGCACCCCGGCGTGCTGGCCTCCTGGAGAGTGCCCCAGGTGCCGGACCCGTACTTGGAGGAGTGGACGCGGCAGCGCCGGGAGGTCTTCGATACGGTCCTGGATGGGGCGTGGTGGGGCACCATCGTGTCCGAGCCCGGGAGCGGCGGCGACGTCGCCAGGACCCGTTCGGCGGTGCGGCCCACCGGCGAGCCCCACAAGTACCGCCTCAGCGGCCGGAAGCACTTCGGAAGCGGCTCGGGCATCACGTCCTTCATGACCACCCGGGCCCTGGCCGAGGGCGACACGCTGGCCGACTTGTTCTACATGGACGTGCGGAACACCCCGTGGGACGGCAGCACGGGCATGAAGCTGACGGAGCCGTGGGCGGGACGCGGGATGATGTCCACCAACAGCCACGCCTTCGAGTTCACGGACTTCCCGGTGGTCCGGTCTGCCTGGCCCGGCCACGCCATGGAGCTCCAGCAGGCTGCCGGACCCTTGGGACAGATGATGTTCACCTCCGTCGTCGTCGGAGTGGTGGACACGGCCATGGAGTTCGCCCGGGAGAGGCTGGCCCGGGAGATGGCCCGGGGCGCCGCGCTGCGGGCGTACCAGCGGGTGGAGTGGAGCCACGCCGAGCAGGAGGCGTGGCTGGTGGACAAGGCCTTCGACGCCGCCCTGACCGAGTTCGACAACGGGACCCAGACCCTGTACAACACGCTCCTGGCCAAGGAGAGCATCGCGACCCTGTCCGAGTCGGTTCTGACCCGCCTCTGCAAGCTGTCGGGCGGGTCCTCGTACACGTGGTACTCCCCGCTCAGCACCTGGTTCGAGGACGTGCGGGCCTTGGGGTACCTGCGGCCCCCCTGGGCCCTGGCCTTCGACCAGCTTTTCGAGCTTAGCTGGCCCTCGGCCGACGACCCCGTCGTGATATGACCCTCCGGCGGGTCTAGCCCCTCCACGGGAACCGCGAGACCGCCCGTTCCGGTACCCACCTCCCGTCATGCCCACGCAAGCGGGCATCCACTCCCCCACCCCTGGATTCCGGCTAGAGGGCCGGAATGACCATGGCAGGGACAGCAAGGCTACTGACTACAACTGCTTGCCTCCTCAAGATATTCTCGAGTACTCTGAAATAGAACCCTCAGTTTCGGAACGGCAATGGATCAAGCCACGTTATTCGAAGCGATTGACGAAGCGATCACAAATGTGGCGGAAGCTGAGTTCCGACGACTAGCCGAAGGTATGACCCGTGATGAGTTGACCAACAATGTCCATCGGGCCCTCGCATCCCTAAGAGGGCTTCAGGATGGTATCCCACCCGGCTACGAGGATTCCTGGGTTCCTCTGCTTTACTTGACCTGGTACCAACCGGGGCAAATCTACTACGCCCACCATATGATCCACCGGATGAACCAGAACAGATCAGGAACACCATTGATTGCCGAGGGCAGCTACCGGCTTCACCTAGTAGACTTTGGCTGCGGCTCGTTGGCGATGCAGTTTGCGGTTACTTGGGCGGCAGCCGAAGCCCTGGAAAGCGGACTAACGGTTAAGGAGATCAGAATAGACTCCTACGACGTAGCCACTCCAATGATTCGTTTAGGACAAGCACTCTGGGACGAATTCAAGAGAATCATTACCGACGACGCGCAGGTCAGCCACCTAGCCATGGCCGTATCATCGATTAGACCACGGAATAGTAGTCCCAATAGGCTGTTTCCGTACAAGGCCCAAATGCCGGGCGAAGAACGCTGGTTAAGCGCTTTGCACACCGTATACGAGGACAATCTGGACGCCGTCAGGATCGACTTAGCCAAGATGACCAACGCGTTCAAGCCTGACATTGGGCTCATGAGTTGTTTTCCGAACCCCACGCCCATCGGACTTCTTGAGCAAGCGTCACCATTTACGGGTGACAGTTTCCTCTCCGCATACGCAGGCCCTAGTTACCGTACAGAGGCTTCATTACCCAAAGTCACCCGATGGCGCCGCGACCTTGATTTGAAGATTGATCGGCATCATTTCCTTGAGGGTAACGTGCCCTGGTACCGACACGCGTTTGGTCTGATTTACACCCCAAAAGGGTAAATGGAGGAGGCTCGCATGAAGGGCCAACTACCTCTGCCGGGTTTCCCAATGCCGGTATCCCCTTCATGCGAAGATGCCATGATGGAACGCCCAGCGAAAATCGGCGACGCCCAAATCACTTATAGTCGTGTGGGCGACATTTTGACCCGGGCTACAGGGTTTATGGACGCCTACGACTATACCCTGAACCCCTACAGTGGCTGCTTTTTTGGATGCACCTACTGCTATGCCGCCTTTTTCAGCCGCGATATCGAGAAGAGAGACAGCTGGGGCCATTGGCTCGTCGTGAAGAAGAACGCGGTCGAGTTGTTGGAAAAACGCAAACGCGGAGACCTTGATGGCAAGCTCATATACATGAGCAGCGTCACCGACCCCTACCAGCCGGTTGAACGGGAATTAGGCCTGACTCGCCGCTTGTTGGAGGCAATGGTCGATCGGTTGGACAAGCCCAAGCTGGTGGTGCAGACGCGGAGTCCCGATGTGGCTCGCGACTGTGACCTGTTTCGTCGCATTGAAGAGAACGGTGGCCGCGTGCAGATCAACATGACGGCTACCACTGACGACGAGGATATTCGGCGTACCTTTGAGCCCTTTTGCCCGTCCAATCCGGTACGCCTGAACGCCATCGGTGAAGTCCAGTCGGAGGGCGTCGACGCCTGCATCACCATGACGCCCCTGCTGCTTGTCAGTAACCCGTCCGCCTTCGCCGAGAGTCTGTGTGACACTGGGGTCCAGAAATTCATCGCCCAGCCCTTCCATTTCCAACGCGGGAAGTTCTTGGCGGGCACGCGTGACAATGCCTTTGATTTGATGGCCGAAAAATTGGGTTGTAGTCGGGACTCGTTTCGCTCGAAGTACCTTGACCATTACAAGAGTGTATTCGGCGTTCTGAGAGATGCGCTACCTGAGTTAGGGGAGGGGAAAGCCGGGTTCAAGCCACCTTTCTGACGAGAGTTCCTAATGGCCCAGCTTTCTCCCCCACCGTATACCGCCTTACTTCTATTCGGCCGCCCAAGGACCTCGCTCCGAGGCAACGTCCGACGCTGTTGACAACCACACGGCCTTTAGCTTAGAATTCCCCAACGAGAATTCATATCGACGCTATGAAGGGGAGTAGTAGGGGATGTCCCCGCCCAAGAGAGCCGGTTGTATGCTGAGAGACCGGCGGCGCAGGAGCCCCGAACTCGCCCCCGAGCAGCCCTCTTGAACGTCCAGTAGGGAGGGCCGGCCGGGCCCCGTTAAGGCCTCAGAGGAGCTCCGGGAACGGCCCGGAGAAGAAGGGTGGTACCGCGGGAAGAGCCCGTCCCTTGAGGGGACGGGTTTTTTGATGGCTCCCGGCAGGTGAACGGCATGAAACTGACAGGCGCTCAGCTAGTTTGCGAAAGTCTGCTCAAAGAGGGCGTGGACGTAGCCTTCGGGCTGCCCGGAGGCGCGGTGCTTCCCCTCTACGGCGCCCTCCCGGAGTACCCCCAGCTCCGTCACATACTCGTGCGACACGAGCAGGCCGCGGCCATGGCCGCGGACGGTTACGCCCGGGTAACCGGAAAGGTGGGGGTCTGCATCGCCACCTCCGGTCCGGGGGCCACCAACCTGGTAACGGGAATAGCCTGTGCCCAGATGGACTCCATCCCCATCGTGGCCATCACCGGGCAGGTCCCCAGGGGCGCCATAGGCCGCGACGCCTTCCAGGAGACGGACATCTCCGGGATCACCCTGCCCGTCACCAAGCACAACTACCTCATCATGGACGCCTCCGAAATCCCGGGCGCCATAAAAGAGGCCTTTCACATAGCCAACACCGGCCGGCCGGGCCCCGTCCTCGTGGACATCCCCAAGGACGTTCTACAGGACGACCGCGCCGAGTTCAAATACCCGGAATCGGTGGACCTCCCGGGCTACAAGCCCACCCTGGACGGGCACCCCGCCCAGATACAGAAGGCCGCCCGGCTCAAAGCCCAGGCCGAAAGACCCATCATCCTCTCGGGCCACGGCATCATCATCTCCAGGGCTTACGACGAGGTCCGGGAGCTGGCCGAGAAGGCCCAGATACCGGTCATCACCACGCTGCTGGGAATCAGCTCCTTCCCTATGGACCACTTCCTGAACGTGGGCATGCCGGGCATGCACGGGATGACCTACGCCAGCAAGGCGATCGACGAAGCGGACCTGCTCATCTCCCTGGGAATGCGCTTCGACGACAGAGTCACCGGCCGGCTCAGCGCCTTCGCCCCCAACGCCAAGGTCATCCACGTGGACGTGGACCCGTCGGAGATAAGCAAGAACGTCCGGGCCACCGTGCCCATCGTGGGGGACCTCAAGAGGATCCTGCGCGCCCTGCTCCCCAACGTGCCCGCCGCCGTCCACACGGACTGGGTCCAACGCATCGAGGAGCTGCGGATGCGGCACCCCTCCCACAAGATAAGGGAAACGGACCATCTCCTGCCCCAGTACATCCTGAAGACCCTGTCGGAAATCACCGACGGCCGGGCCATCATAGTCACGGGGGTGGGCCAGCACCAGATGTGGGCCGCCCAGCACTACGCCTTCAAGGAGTCCAACCACCTGGTGACCTCGGGTGGCCTGGGGGCCATGGGTTTCGAGGTCCCCGCGGCCCTGGGCGCCAAGGTGGGAAAGCCCGACAAGCACGTCTGGTCCATCGCCGGAGACGGCGGCTTCCAGATGACCCTGTGCGACCTGGCCACCGCCGTGGAGAACAACATCGCGGTGAAGTTCGCCATCATCAACAACAACTACCTGGGCATGGTCCGCCAGTGGCAGGACTTCTTCTACGACAAGCAGTACACCGCCACCTCCTACAGCCGTAACCCGGACTTCGTGAAGCTGGCCGAGGCCTACGGCGTCGCGGGCATGCGGGTCACCGACAAGGTGCAGGTGCCGGCGGCCATCGAGTGGGCCATGCAGGAGCCCGGGCCCGTCGTGGTGGACTTCATGGTGGAGCCCGAGGAGAACGTCTACCCGATGATACCGGCGGGCCAGAGCCTGGCGGAGCTGATCGAGGAGCCCGAGCACGTGCCCGGGGTCCCCACCTAGGAGGCGGTTCGATGACCACGCCGGCCCGCACCATCGTAGCCCTAGTGGAGGACCGCCCCGGGGTGCTCAACCGGGTCTCCAGCCTGTTCCGCCGCCGCGGCTTCAACATCTCCAGCGTCGCCGTCGGCAGGAGCGAGCAGCCCAACCTCTCGCGCATGACCTTCGTCGTCGAGGGCGACGAAGCCACCATCGAGCAGGTGACTAAACAGCTCAACAAGCTCATCGAGATCATACGCGTGTCCGAGCTCAGCGACGAGGACGTGGTGGCCAGGGAGCTGGCCCTCATAAAGGTCCACGCCTCCCCCGCCAACCGCAGCGAGATTATCCAGATCGCGGAGCTCTTCAGGGCCCACATCGTGGACGTCAGCCCCAACTCCCTGGTTATCGAGACCTCCGGGGAAGAGGACAAGATCAACGCGCTGCACAACCTGCTGCGACCCTTCGGGATTAGAGAGGTCATACGAACGGGCCGCATAGCCATCACCCGGGGGGCCGCCGGAGAGGCCCGGCGGGAGCGGGTCCGGGCCCATACTACCGTGGCCGCCGACTACGAGGGCGCCTAGCGGCCATGAGCCTAGCGACCATGAAAGGATAACGAGAAATGCCCAACGTGTACTATGACAAAGACGCGGACCTGGACCTCCTCAAAGACAAGACCGTCGGGATCATCGGCTACGGCAGCCAGGGCCACTGCCACGCCCTCAACCTGAAGGACAACGGCCAGAACGTGATGGTCGGCCTCCACTCCACCAGCCGCAGCCGCGACAAGGCCAAGGAGGCGGGGCTGGCCGTCGGGGACGTGGACGAGGTGACCCGGGAGTCGGACCTGGTCATGGTGCTCATCCCCGACCACGTCCAGCCCGGGGTGTACCGCGAGCAGATAGAGCCCAACCTGAAGCCCGACAGCACCCTGATGTTCGCCCACGGCTTCAGCATCCACTACAAGCAGATCGTGCCGCCGGCCAACGTCAACGTCTCCATGGTCGCGCCCAAGGCGCCGGGCCACCGGATGAGGGAGATGTTCGTCGACGGCATCGGCGTGCCCGCCCTGCTGGCCATCGACCAGGACGCCACCGGCACGGCCAAGGAGACAACCCTGGCCTACGCCAAGGGCATCGGCTGCACCGGCGCCGGGGTGCTGGAGTGCAGCTTCAAAGACGAGACCGAGACGGACCTGTTCGGCGAGCAGACGGCCCTCTGCGGCGGCATCACATCCCTCATCAAGACGGCCTTCGAGACCCTGGTGGAGGCGGGATACCCGCCGGAGCTGGCCTACTTCGAGTGCCTGCACGAGATGAAGCTGATCGTGGACCTCATCTACCAGGGCGGGTTCAAGTACATGCGTTACTCCGTCAGCGACACGGCCGAGTACGGGGACTACAGCCGCGGCCCGGGAGTCATCGACGAGCACGTGCGCGACAACATGCGCCGGACCCTGAAGGACATCCAGGACGGCACCTTCGCCCGGGAGTGGATGGCTGAGAACGACGAGGGCCGCCCGCGCTTCAACGTGATGCGCGAGGACGCCACCGAGCACCAGATCGAGGAAGTGGGCCGCAGCCTCCGGCGGATGATGCCCTGGATGAACCCCGTGGAGTAGGACCGGGGCCCGCGACATCCTGCTCGACAAGGGCGTCTGGCCAAGCAAAAGAAGGACGGGAGCTACCGAACGATGGCTGAAGACAGGGTAACCATATTCGACACCACCCTCAGGGACGGCGAGCAGTCGGCCGGGATCGGGATGACGGGCGACGAGAAGCTGGAGATCGCAAGGCAGCTTGCCCGCCTGCGGGTCGACGTCATAGAGGCGGGGTTCGCCGCCAGCTCCCCGGGGGACTTCGAGGCCGTCAGCACCATCGCCCGGGAAGTGAAGGGCCCCGTGATCGCCTCGCTGGCCAGGGCCCATCCCAACGACGTCGACCAGGCCTGGGAGGCCCTGAAGGGCGGCGAGAACCCCCGCATCCACGTGTTCCTCTCCAGCTCGGACATCCACATCATGCACCAGCTTCACAAGAACCGCGAAGAGGTGATGGACCTGGCGGTGTCGATGGTGGGCCGGGCCAAGAAGTACTGCGACAACGTAGAGTTCTCCCCCATGGACGCCACCAGGACCACCCCCGAGTACCTGTACCAGCTCCTGAAAGCCGTTATCGACGCTGGGGCCAATACGGTAAACATCGCCGACACGGTGGGATACGCCATTCCATCCCATTTCGCCCGGCTTCTGACGGACATCCAGGAGAACGTGCCCAACATGCACAGGGCCGTCCTCAGCGTCCACTGCCACAACGACCTGGGCCTCGCCGTATCCAACAGCCTGGCGGCCGTCCAGGCCGGCGCCCGGCAGGTGGAGGGGTGCATCAACGGCATCGGCGAGCGCGCCGGCAACGCCTCCCTGGAAGAGATCATAATGGGCATCCGGACACGGCAGGATGTGTTCCAGGTGGCGACCAACGTGGACACCACCCAGATATACCCCACCAGCCGGATGGTCAGCCGCATCACCGGCATGTCCATCCAGCCCAACAAGTCCGTCATCGGCGAGAACGCCTTCCGCCACGCCTCGGGCATACACCAGGACGGCATCCTCAAGGAGCGGTCCACCTACGAGCTGATGGACCCCGTCTCCATCGGCTGGCCCGGCAACGCCCTGGTGTTGGGCAAGCTCAGCGGGCGGGCCGGCCTGAGAGCCAGGCTGGAGGCCCTGGGCTACATGCTGTCCAGAGATGAGCTGGACGGCGTCTTCGAGGCCTTCAAGCTGCTGGCCGACAAGAAGCACGAGGTCACCGACCGGGACCTGGAGTCCCTGATGGCCGAGGAGAAGCGGGCCGCCACCGAGCCCATAACCTATACCCTGGACCAGATCCAGTTCTCCGGCGGCGACCACGACATAGCCACCGCCACGGTGAGGATCCTGGGCCCCAACGAAGCGGTCTACAGCGACGCCGCCACGGGCAACGGCCCGGTGGACGCCGTGTGCAGGGCCATCGAGCGCGCCACGGGGGTGGGGGCCAAGCTGGCCGACTTCAACGTCCGCTCCGTCACAGAGGGGCTGGACTCCATCGGAGAGGTGATGGTCCGGGTGGACCAGGACGGCAAGGTGTTCACCGGCCGGGGGGCCTCCACCGACATCATCGTCGCCAGCGCCAAGGCCTACGTCAGCGCCCTCAACCGCCTGATATCCCAGGAGGGCCTGGACAACGTGCCGGAGCCCCTGACCACTCCCGACTAGGACCCGACTATCGGTCTTTGTAATGATGCAGCGCCATCATCGACAACGATGCCGCCGTCCCTTGCCGCGCCACCGGGGTCCCGCATCCCCGTACGGACGACTATCTCTGAGAGGAAGTTGACATGCCGCCCAAGACCATGTTCGAGAAGATATGGGACGCCCACGTGGTTCACGAGGAGCCCGGACAGTCCACCCTGCTGTACATCGACCTGCACCTGGTCCACGAAGTCACGTCGCCCCAGGCCTTCGAGGGCCTGCGTCTGGCGGGCCGGAAGGTCCGCCGGACCGACCTGACGGTCGCCACCGTCGACCACAACACCCCCACCTGGGAGCTGTCTCGGCCGGTGGAGGACGACATGTCCAAGAAGCAGCTCGAGGCCCTTACCCGCAACTGCGAGGAGTTTGGGGTCACCCTGTACGACAGGTTCAGCTCCAGGCAGGGCATCGTACACATCATCGGCCCCGAGCAGGGCTACACCCAGCCGGGAAAGACCATAGTCTGCGGCGACAGCCACACGGCGACCCACGGCGCCTTCGGGGCCTTCGCCCTGGGCATCGGCACTACCCAGGTGGAGCAGGTGCTGGCGACCCAGTGCCTGGTCCAGGCCAAGCTCAGCCCCATGGAGGTCCGCGTCAACGGCCCGCTGCCCACGGGGGTCACGGCCAAGGACCTGATACTGGGCATCATAGGCCAGATAGGCATCGGCGGCGGCCAGGGCCACGTCATCGAGTACACGGGCGAGGCGGTGCGCGGCCTCTCCATGGAGGGCCGCATGACCGTGTGCAACATGAGCATCGAGGGCGGCGCCCGCGCCGGCATGGTCGCCCCGGACGACACCACCTTCGACTACGTGCGGGGCCGCCCCCAGGCGCCCCAGGGCAAGGAGTTCGACGCCGCGGTGGAGAGATGGCGCGAGCTGCCCGGCGACCCTGGGGCCTCCTTCGACAAGCTGGTGGAGATCGACGCCTCCTCCCTGGAGCCCTTCGTTACCTGGGGAACCAACCCCGGCATGGTCGCCCCTGTTACCGGCCGGGTGCCGGACCCCGCTTCCGAGGCCGAGCCCTCCAGGCGCGAAGCGGCCGAGCGGGCGCTCACCTACATGGACCTGGAGCCCAACACTCCCATGCAGGAGATCAGAATAGACCGGGTCTTCCTGGGCTCCTGCACCAACTCGCGCATCGAGGACCTCCGGAGCGCCGCGGAGGTGATCAAGGGGCGCAAGGTCCACGACGGCGTCTACGCCATGGTGGTGCCGGGGTCCGCCAACATCAAGGCCGAGGCCGAGGCCGAAGGGCTGGACCGGGTCTTCATAGACGCCGGGTTCGACTGGCGGGTCGCCGGCTGCTCCATGTGCCTGGGAATGAACCCGGACATACTCCAGCCCGGCGAGCGCTGCGCCTCGACCTCCAACCGCAACTTCGAGGGCCGGCAGGGCAAGGGCGGCCGCACCCACCTGGTGAGCCCCCAGATGGCCGCCGCCGCCGCCGTCGCCGGGCACTTCGTCGACATACGGGAGTGGTAGCGGCATCGGGCCGCACGGCACTCCGGGGATAGTGGCATGACACAGCCGGGAATCAAATTCACCGTCGACGACTACATGACGGCGCCGGAAGAGAAGCGCTACCAGCTTCTGGACGGGCAGATGGTCTTGGCGCCTTCACCCACCAGCAGGCATCAGGCGATTGTCCGGGAGCTCTCGGCCGCTCTGCACCGGTTCGTGACCGAGCACGAGCTTGGGCAGATGTGGTTTGCCCCCCTGGACGTGGTCCTGTCGGACCACGACGTTGCACAGACGGACCTGCTCTACGTCTCCGGCGCCAGGGCCGGGACCGTCACCGAAGCCAACATCCAGGGTGCGCCGGACCTGGTGGCCGAGGTCCTCTCTCCGGGCTCGACGCAGCACGACAGGGGCTACAAGCGCACCCTCTACGGCCGCTCGGGGGTGCGGGAGTACTGGATAGTCGACCCCGAAAGCCGGACCGTCGAGGTGTACGTTGCCGGGGACCATGGGCTGGACCACCGTGCCACGTACCGCCGGCATGAGGCGTTGACCTCCCAGTTGTTGCCGGGCCTGGCCATCGATCTGGAATCTGTCTTCCCCCGACGGCACTAGCCGCCGGGGGATTACCTATGAGCAAGCCAACGGAGGTAGCAGCATGGAGCCGTTCACCAAGATAACCGGCGCGGTGGCGCCCCTGGACAGGGTAAACGTGGACACCGACCAGGTGATACCCGCCGTTTACCTCAAACGCATCGAGCGCACGGGGTACGAGGACTTCCTGTTCGCCTCATGGCGCTATCTGGCCGACGGGACGCCGAACCTCGACTTCGTGCTCAACCAGCCCGGCTACAGGGAGGCCACCATCCTGGTCTCGGGGCCCAACTTCGGCTGCGGCTCCTCCCGGGAGCACGCGCCCTGGGCCCTGCACGACTACGGCTTCCGGGTCCTCATCTGCCCCAGCTTCGCCGACATCTTCCACAAGAACTGCTTCGACAACGGCATTGTCCCCGCCGTTCTCGATCAGGACCGCATCGACCCGATCCTGGCCAAGGCGAAAGCCAACCCCGGCTACGAGCTGACCGTGGACCTGGAGTCGTGCGAGATCTCGGACTCCGACGGCCTGCGCACACCCTTCGTGGTGCACAACGACCCGGCCACCCACGACTTTCGCCGCGGCTGCCTGCTCAACGGCCTGGACGACATCGCCCTGACCCTGCAGCACGAGGACAAGATCACCGCCTACGAGGCCCGCCACACCATAACCTAGCCCTTGCCCCTGCCCCTGGCCCTGAGAACAGGGCGGGGGATGAACCGCCAGGGGAACAGGGCCCACGTGTAGCCGGTCAGCATCCGCTCCAGGCTGGCCTTGGCGCCGCCCACCACGGGCTTGCCGTGGCCCGCGCACACCGTGTCGAAGTCCAGGGACACGATGCGCTCGATGGACCTCCGGTAGGCGCGGAAGTCGGTGCCGGGAAACTGGACCGGCCGGTGGAAGCTCTTGCCGTCGCTTATGAGCATGTCCCCCGCGATGAGGACTCCTCGCTCTTCGTCCAACAGGCAGACGCTGCCCGGAGTATGCCCGGGCGTGTGCAGGACCCTGACTCCGGACAGGTGGGGAAGCACGGCCCCGTCCGCCAGCAGGCCGTGGGCGGGGATTCTGCTGCAGAGGGGCATCTTTCCCGGCAGGGAGAAGAGCTGGCCCCGATAGTAAAGTCTACGTCCCGAGCCGCTCCTGAGAGTGTCGGCTTCGTGGACCAGGGTCGGGACGCCCGAGTCGCCGAACAGAGAGTGGATGCTGCCCGTGTGGTCCGGGTGGGCGTGGGTGAGGACTAGCTGACGCACGTCGGAGACCGTGCGGCCCATGGACCGGATATACCGGCGGATCCTGCGCCCGTTGAAGGGCAGCGCCGCGTCCACTTGGGTCAGGGAGTCGCCGCCGTCCAGCAGGTAGACGTTGCCGCCCCAGGCGCCGTCCACTTTGTGAATCCCCGGAACGACCTCCACAGGGCTACTCCAGGACCAGGTCGCCGCTCTTGCCGCCCAGCTTGCGCACCACCCGGACGTCCTCTATGCGCATGCCCCGGTCCACGGACTTGCACATGTCGTAGAGGGTCAACGCCGCCACGGACACCGCCGTCAACGCCTCCATCTCGACCCCGGTCCTGGCGCTGGTCTTGGCCGTGGCCGTGAGGTGGATGCCTCCCCGGGACTCGTCCGGCTCCAGCTCCACCGTAACCTGGTCCAGGGGGATGGGATGGCACAGGGGGATCAGGTCCGGCGTGCGCTTGGCCCCCATTATCCCGGCCAGGCGGGCGGTGGCCGCCACGTCCCCCTTCTTCACCATGCCCTCGTTGATGAGGCGCAGGGTCTCGGGCCGCATGGACACGAACCCCCGGGCCACCGCCTCCCGCTGGGTGACGTTCTTGGCGCCAACGTCCACCATGCTCGCCTGGCCGCCCTCGTCCAGGTGGGTGAGACCGGTCGTGGGAGAATCATCCCTGGCGCCGTCTTCCATAACCACCCCTTCACTCAGCGCCCGGCCGGCTTAGGTTCATAGCCCGTGTCCACCGGCAAGCCCGGGCGACGGGCCGCTCCGGTAGCCAGTTGGTCGCAGCGTTCGTTTTCGGGATTACCGGCGTGCCCTCTGACCCATCTGAACCTCACGTCGTGGCGGTCGCAAAGGGCCAGGAGCCGCTCCCACAAGTCCGGATTCAATGCCTTTGCATCCTTGCCTCGCCGCCAGCCGTTTGCCCGCCACTTTTTGGCCCAACCCTTCTCGACGGCATTGACCAGGTACTGGGAATCGCTATAGAGAGTAACCTGGCACCTTGTCTTGAGGGCTTCGAGGGCCACAACCGCGGCCAGGATCTCCATCCGGTTGTTGGTGGTCCTGCGATAGCCCCCGGACATCTCCTTGCGGCGACTCCCATCCAGAAGCACTACGCCATAGCCGCCTGGCCCGGGATTATTTATGCAGGCGCCGTCAGTGTAGATGGAGATGCGTTTGGGCTCTGTCATCCAACTCACGGAGCCAAGAGGCCCCTATCCGCCGATCTGGTACATCTCGACCTTCCTTGGCTGGGCCCCCGTACGGGTCTCCTGGGTCCGGACCTCCGAGTAACGGTCGTCCCTCCGGCCCCAGACGCCGGCGATCAGGTCCCGCAGCTCGTCGTCGCCGGCGCCGCCGCGCATCGGGCCCCGCAGGTCCGTGCCCGTTCCGGCGAACAGGCAGGTGAAGAGCTTCCCGTCGGTGGACAGGCGGGCCCTGGTGCAGTCGCCGCAGAAGGGTTTGGACACGGAGGCGATGATGCCTATCTCGCCGTCGCCGTCCCTGTACCGGTATCGGCGGGCCACTTCCCCCCTGTAGTTGGCTTCCACGGGCTCGATGGGCATCTCGGCGTCGATGGCCCGGAAGATCTCCTCCGCCGCGACCACCTCGTCCAGCCTCCACCCGTTCAGGTTGCCCACGTCCATGTACTCGATGAACCGCACCACGTGGCCGGTCCCCTTGAAGCGCCGGGCCAGGTCCACGATGGTATGGTCGTTGACCCCCCTCTGCACCACGGCGTTGATCTTTATGGGGGTGAGGCCCACCTCCTCGGCGGCGTCGATGCCCTCCAGCACGGGCCCGGTCCCGAACCCCCGTCCGTTCATCGCCTTGAAGACGTCCTCGTCCAGGGAGTCGAGGCTCACCGTCAGCCGCTTCAGCCCCGCCTCCTTGAGCGCTCCGGCCTTCTCGGCGAGCAGGTACCCGTTGGTGGTGAGGGTCAGGTCTCGAATGCCGGGGGCGAGGGCCAGCCGCGCGATCAGGTCCTCCAGCCCCCTTCGCACCAGGGGCTCTCCGCCAGTGAGCCGGACCTTGGTAACGCCCAGCTCCACGAAGCGGCGCACCAGGCGCTCGATCTCCTCGAAGGTCAGCAGGTCGGCCCTGGGAAGAAACTCGTAGCGCTCGCCGTATATCTCCGCGGGCATACAGTAGGGACACCGGAAGTTGCACCGGTCGGTAACCGACACCCGGAGGTCCCTGACGGGCCTGCCCAACGTGTCCCGTATGTCCCCCACGCCGCTCCGCATGTCTATCCTTCGGAGCCTTCGGGGCCTTCGGGGCCTTCGGGGCCTTCGGGGCCCTGGCCCGCCAGGGTCTCCCGCAGCAACGCCACGGCCTTCTTGGCGGCCCTTCCCCGGTGGCTCAGCTCGTTCTTGTCCTTTAGCGACAGCTCGGCGGTGGTCTTGCCCAGATGGGGCAGGTGGAACACCGGGTCGTAGCCGAACCCGTTGGCGCCCCTCGGCTCGTACTGGATTATGCCCTCCACCGCGCCCTCCACGGTCCGCACCTGGCCCTCCGGCCAAGCGATGGCTATCACGCAACGGAACCGGCCGGTACGGTCCTCCCACGCCACGTCCCGCAGGTTCCTGAGCAGCAGCTCCACACGCCCTTCGTCGGTGTATCCCGGACCGCCGTACCGGGCGGACCTCACGCCCGGATCACCCCCCAGGGCGTCCACCTCCAGGCCCGAGTCGTCGGCCAGGGTCAACAGCCCCGTTCGCCGACAATAGGACCTGGCCTTGATGATCGCGTTCTCCTCGAAGGTGTCCCCCACCTCCTCGGCATCCGCCTTGCATCCCACCCGGTCCAGGGAGGTGATCTCCAGCGGGACCTCTCGGAGCAGCTCCTCGAACTCCCTTGCCTTCCCCGGGTTTCCGGTGGCCACCAGCAGTCTCATGGGCACGTCCTCAACCATGCCTCCCATACTATTCTAGACCCTGCCCGGACGCAGCGTAAACGGGCCCTGTGGCGGGCCCCATCAGTAACCCCACGACGGTTGATACTCCCCGAACACGTCGCGGAACACCCCCATCATCTCTCCCAGCGTGGAGTACGCCTTCACCGCCTCCAGCAGGGGCGGCATCAGGTTCCGAGACTCCCTCGCCGCCTGCTCCAGGGACCGGAGGGCCAGGGCGACCCGGCGTCCGTCCCGCCGCCTCCGCACGTCGTTCAGCCTGTCCAGGTGCCGGGCCTCACCGGCCCTGTCGACGCGCAGCAGGGGAATGTCCGGGACCGCCTCGCTGACGTACTCGTTCACCCCCACGGTCACCTTTCTCCCCGCGTCCACCTCCCGCTGGTGCCTGTAGGCCGCTTCGGCGATCTCCCGCTGCAGGAACCCGCTCTCCAGCGCCGGGATGACGCCGCCCACGTCGTCGATGCGCCGGAAGTAATCATACGCCCCCGCCTCCACCTGCTCGGTCAGCGACTCCAGGAAGTAGCTGCCGCCCAGCGGGTCCACGGTGTCGGCCACTCCCGTCTCGTGGGCGATCACCTGCTGGGTCCGCAGGGCCAGCAGCGCGGCCTTCTCCGAAGGCAGCGCCCACGCCTCGTCCACGGAGTTGGTGTGGAGGGACTGGGTGCCCCCCAAGACCGCCGCCAGCGCCTGGAGGGCCACCCTCACGGCGTTGTTCTCGGGCTGCTGCGCCGTCAGGGTCCAGCCTGCCGTCTGGGCGTGGGTCCGCATCCACCAGGAGCGTGGGAGCTTCGCGTCGAAGGTGTCCCGCATCTCCCGGGCCCAGACCCGTCGGGCCGCCCGGAACTTGGCTATCTCCTCGAAGAAGTAGTTGTCCACGTTGAAGAAGAAGCTCAGCCGCGGCGCGAAGTCGTCCACGTCCAGGCCCCGGTCCACGCACCACCGCACGTACTCGAACCCGTCGGCCAGGGTGAAGGCCAGCTCCTGCACCGCCGTGGCCCCGGCCTCCCGGATGTGGTAGCCGCTGATGCTGATGGGGTTCCACCGGGGGGTATGCGCCGTGGCGAACTCCACGGTGTCCACCACCAGGCGCATCGACGGCTCCGGCGGGAAGATGTACTCGTTCTGCGCGGCGTACTCCTTCAGGATGTCGTTCTGGATGGTGCCGCCCAGGCGGTCCAGGGACACTCCCTTCTCCTCGGCCACCGCCAGATACATGGCCCAGATGATGGCCGCGGGAGCGTTGATGGTCATGGAGGTGGTGATCCCGTCCAGGGGGATCCCGTCGAACAGCACCTCCATGTCCGCCAGGGAGGACACCGCCACGCCGCACTTCCCGAACTCCCCGGCAGCCTGGGGCGCGTCGGTGTCGTAGCCGTATAGAGTGGGCATGTCGAAGGCCACGCTAAGCCCCGTCTGCCCGTTGTCCAGCAGGTACCTGAAGCGGGAGTTGGTCTCCTCGGCGGTGCCGTATCCGGCGAACATGCGCATGGTCCAGCGGCGGCCCCGGTATCCCGTGGCGTGGACCCCTCGGAGGAAGGGGTACTCGCCCGGCGCTCCCTGGTCCAGCAGGCCGTCCCCTCCGTCCCGGGGACCGGGGCCGTACACCGGCTCCACCGGGATCTGCGAGGGGGTCCTCACCGGCGGCAGCTCCCCGGCTCCCCGTCCGCGAACCTCCGGGCCCTCGCCTGACCTACTCACCCGTCACCCCCGCGCCCCGGCGCACCTCACGCACCCTCCGCTCCAGGTAGGGGCGTTCCAGGAGAGTCCGGCGCCCGCACTTCCGGCAGCGGAGCCCGATGTCCGCGCCAAGGCGCACCACCTCCCAAAGGTCGTTGCCGCAGGGATGGGCCTTCTTCAAACGCAGCACGTCGCCCAGCCGGAGCTCTAGGACCATCCCACACCCTCCCCCGCCAGCACGTCGTCGATCTCGTCCTTCAGACGCGCCGCCGCGTCCCTGGCGGCCTGGGCGAAGTCCTGGCCCCGCGAGGCGTAGAGCACCCCCCGGGAGGAGTTGATGACGGCGTTGCGGCCGTTGGCGTCGGTGCCGCCGGACACCGCCTCGGCCAGCGCGCCCCCCTGGGCCCCGACCCCGGGGATGAGAAAGGGCGTCTCCGGACACAGCTCACGCACCCTCTTCAGCTCCCGGGGATATGTGGCGCCCAGCACCAGGCCCAGGCTGCCGTCGTCTGCCCACTGCCTCGACCGCGCCGCCAGCTCCTGGTACACGGGGGTCCCGTTGCCGTCCACCCGCAGGTCCTGGAGGTCCGCGGCGCCCGAGTTGGAGCTGCGGCACCATACGAAGACCCCCCGGCCGGGCCACTCCAGGAACGGCCGAAGGGTGTCGCCGCCTCCGTAGGCGTTGGCCGTCGTGGCGTCGAAACCCCAGACCTCGAACAGGGCCGTCGCGTAGGCCCGGGCGCTGGGGCCGATGTCCCCCCGCTTGGAGTCGCCGATTACCACGACCCCCGGGGCCTGGCTGCGGATGTGCTCCACCGTTCTCTGTAGCGCCTCCAGCCCCGGCAGACCCAGGGCTTCGTAGAAGGCCATGTTGGGCTTGTAGGCGCACACCAGGTCGGCGGTGGCGTCCACGATGGCTTTGTTGAACTGGAACACGTCGGGCACGGGCATCCGCTGGGGGTCCGGGTCGAGCCCCACGCAAAGGAGGCTGCCGTTCGCCCGGCAGGCGGCATCCAGCTTGTCTCGAAAAGACGCCATAGGCGGCGGGCACCTCCCGTCTCATTATACGCGGTGCTCCTGCCTTTGACCATGAAGCAGGCGCCGTTGCCAAATCCGCCGCCCAACGACTGGATTGGCGATTTCGGCGAGTACGGGCGCCGGCCTAGTATGCCGGTGAATCCGGCGCTCATCTCGCAGTATCGTTGACCTGTGGTATGTCGTATGTTATACTATGCATACACTATACTCACGAGGGGGGTTGATGCGGATCGGAATCAATGTGCCCAACCAACTGTTGCAGCAGGTCAAGCAGATTAGGCCTGAGGTGAACGTCTCCAAGGCCTGCCGGGAGGCCCTCGAACACCACGTCGAGGTCGCACAAAGAGCTATGGGCCAAGCAGCCAGCGATGGAGTGGCTGAACACGTCGCCCGGCTGGCCCGGTCCGCCGCGGCCCAGATGATCGAACCGGACTGGATAGCTGGGGCTCTGGATGACGCCAGAGATTGGATAAGGACGGTCACTCCCGATGGCTGGGACCAATTCATGCATCAGAGTGAGGTGCTTCGCAGACAGGGCCGGGACGAGACTGAAATGGTCGAGAGCTGGTCCGCACGAGGAGGAGGCAAGGGGCTGCTGGTGCGGCTGAATGAGCACGCCGAATGGTTCGTTTACCAATTCGACCTTCAGTCAATGCCAGGTGGCGGGCTGAGTCCACGCGAAAAGGCCCGTGGAGAGTATTCTCGCGCCTGGCTCAACTACGTGCACGAGGTCCGGCGATTGCTCGAGCAGCACTTCAAGGACGAATACGACCGAGTGATGACTGAGCGTGCGGAATACCGCCGGGCCCTCCCCAAACCCGAGCTCCCTCCCCAACTGGTTGGACCGGAGGCGTAATCGTGGAAAACGACCCATACATATTCTTCACCAAATGCCACAGACTCTACATCCAAGGCGTACGGCGTGCCGTTCGGGAACGCTTGCAGTCGGTCTTCTGCACAGAGTGGTGGGAAAAGGGGGTGCGACACGCACTTCCAGAAAGCTCACTTAGCAATCTTGACGCGCAAATCGAGAAGTTCCCTGATCGCGCTCGCGACCAATTTCTTGACGCCAGCCACTTTGGGTGGATCATTACGAAACACCACAACGAGATATTTCTAGACCCCTTTCCTGACAGCATGAGAGCCTTCGCCGATTTTGGCCGCCTCATCCGCCTGCGCAACGAATGGGCCCACATTCAGGACATAGCGCCAGCTCGGGCGATGCAGGCGGCCCGATTGATGCAGCATATCCTGGCTTCTTTGCGCTGCGAAGAGGCCTTGGAGGTTGAGCGGATGAGCCAGGAAATCGTTCTAGAGCCCGACGGTGGAAGCGCCGAGCATTTGCCCGGCGCTCTAGACTCCCAGGACCATACGGCCGATGGTGAAAGCACCCAGGATTCCACGTTCGGTCTGTGGGACCTGTGGCGCCAACTCAACTCATACCTGGTTCTGGAAACATCAGTCGAGCCAACGGACGAACCGCGCAACGACTCCTCTCGAGTCACCGTTACGGTCCACAACACAGCGCCTGATAGCAAGAACTGGCCTATTGTGCACTTCAGGTCTGTGGCTATCCAAGCCTCGACGCATGGAACAAGCAAGATGGGACCCATGGCCCCGGGGGAAACCCGCCAGAAGGAGTTCTCGTTCCCCGCCAACAAGCTGATCGATGTCGAATTCGAAGTCTATGGAGAAATAGACCCAGAGCAGTTGTTTAGATTCCGTCGTACCATATGTCCGCCCGGTCAGTTCGTCGCCCCTCTACGGCAGGAATTCTTGGCCAAACTGGAATCAATAGGCATCAACGTGTTCCTCAACCGTGTTTTGGATACAATCGATACTCCGGACCCTCAGATGACGCTAGCCGATATCGCAAGGGTCCGAGACTCTGTGAGACAACAGTCTGAGGAGATCGACGACAAGAGGTCTGCCCTTGGCCAACTTTTCGAGGAGTTCCGCCTTGATCGGGATTCGACGTTAGGCGCCCGGATGAGGAACCTGATCCTTGCTCTAGTAGAGTCCAAGAAGAAGCTGGACGCCCTGGACGATGCCATCGGCCGGACCGACCTGGAACTGATGAACGGGGCAGTCAGCGACCTGAAACAGGTCCAACTGGCGGCCCTCAGGGTCGAGAACACGATTAGAACCATGACCTCTAGTGCATGAACCGAAACCGGTTCGCGCGCACGGGCATTCTCCAAGGGGGAAGTAGGGCTTGCGTTTCGATGGGATGGTGGAAGCCCGGTTCATCCGGCGCATCAACCGCTTCGCCGCCACCGTGGACCTGGCCGGCGGCGAGACCCTGGTCCACGTCGCCAACTCGGGCAGGATGAGGGAGCTGCTGGTGACGGGGCGCCGGGTGCTCCTGCGCCCCGTGGCCGGCGACCACAGGAAGACGGCCTTCGACCTCGCCATGGTCGACCTGGGTCACGCCCTGGCGTCGGCCGCCGCCAGCCTCCCCAACCGCCACGTCCCCGAGGCCCTGCGGGACGGGCGGCTGCCACAGTTCGCGGAATTCGACCGGGTCCGACCAGAGGTCCGCTACGGCGAGAGCCGCCTGGACCTGGCCTTGTGCGGCCCGACGGGCGCCTGTTACGTGGAGACCAAGTCCGTGACCCTGGTCGAGGGCGGCGCCGGCCTCTTCCCCGACGCTCCGACGGTCCGAGGCCGTAAGCACATGGTCAGCCTGACCCGGGCCGTCGCCGACGGCCACCGCGCCGCCGTCGTTTTCGTCGTCCAGAGGGATGACGCCGACACGTTCTCCCCCAACGACGCGGCCGACCCCGCGTTCGGCCGCACGTTGCGCGAGTCCCTGGACCGGGGCGTCGAGGCCTACGCCTATCGCTGCCGGGTGACCGAGGCCGAGGTCGTCCTGACGGACCCCCTCGCCATGAGGCTGGACGGCGGCGCCCTGATGGAGACGTACCGGCGTCTGTACCGGCGCTACGGCCCCCAGCACTGGTGGCCCGCGGAGACCCCCCTGGAAATGGTCCTGGGGGCAATCCTGACCCAGGCCGTGGCGTGGAGGGGTGTGGAGAGGGCCCTGGCCAACCTGAGGGACGCGGGGCTCTTGTCCCCCCGCGGGCTGCGGGCCTGCCCCGAGGAACGCCTGGCAGAGCTGCTCCGGCCCTCGGGCTACTTTAACGCCAAGACGCGAAAGCTGAAGGCCTTCATCGACCACCTGTGGGACCGCTACGACGGCGACCTGGCGTCGCTCCTCTCCGGCGACACCGGCGCCCTGCGGGAGGAGCTGCTCTCCATCCACGGCATCGGCGACGAGACCGCCGACGACATCCTGCTGTACGCCGCTGGGCGTCCCTCCTTCGTCATCGACTCCTACACCCGCCGTATCCTGGGGCGCATGGGCCTGGCCCCCGACGGGGACCGCTACGGCGACTACCAGCGACTCTTCCACGACGCGCTGCCTCCCGACGCGGCCCTCTTCAACGAGTACCACGCCCTGCTGGACCGGCACGCCAAGGAGGCGTGCAAGAAGACGCCCCTTTGCGACGGGTGCTGCCTCCGCGGCCTGTGCGCGACGGGAAGGGCCTCTGTTGACACCCCCCCGGCCCGGAACCTATAATACCCGCACAATCGAACAGCTAGGCCCGTAGGGGAGCTTGGTTTAGCCAGGCTGAGAGGGCGGCCGTCGATGCCGTCGACCCTTGCGACCTGATCTGGGTAATGCCAGCGTAGGGAATTGGCGTCCGGTGCAGTTTTGAGTTTGGTAAGGCCGCCATACCTGAATGGCGGCCTTACTCTTTTGACTCGATGAGCAGTGTGAACACCAAGATCCGCCTCCGGGACCTCCGCAAGTCCTTTGCCGTCTACGGGCGGCCCGTCCCGGTCCTCCGGGAGGTGGAGTTCCACGCCCGGGAGGGGGAGCTGGTGGGTGTCATAGGCCCCAGCGGCTGCGGCAAGAGCACCCTGCTCAACGTCATCGCCGGCCTGGAGCAGCCCGACGGCGGGACCGTGGAGCTGGACGGCCGCCCCGCCCCCGACCGGCTGGGCATGGTAGGCTACATGCAGCAGAAGGACCTCCTGATGCCCTGGCGCTCGGTGCTGGACAACGTGGTCCTGGGCCTGGAGATCGCCGGCGTCCGACGGAACGAGGCCAGGCGGCGGGCCCGGGACCTGGTCGACGTGTTCGGCCTATCAGGGTACGAGGAGCAGTACCCGAACACCCTGTCGGGCGGCATGCGCCAGCGCGCCGCCTTCCTGCGCACCGTGCTGGTGGAGCGGGACGTGATGCTCCTGGACGAGCCCTTCGGGGCCCTGGACGCCCTTACCCGCACCCAGATGCAGGAGTGGCTCCTGGGCCTCTGGGAGATGCTGGGCAAGACCATCGTGATGGTCACCCACGACGTGGACGAGGCCCTCCTGCTGTCGGACCGGGTGTACGTCCTGACCCCGCGCCCGGGCACCGTCAAAGCCGTGGTGGAGGTGGGGCTTCCCCGTCCCCGGTACTATGGCATGATCACCGAGCCGCGGTTCAACGACCTGAAGCAGCAGCTTGTCGCCCACCTCCACCCGGCCCACCTTCACCAGGCCCACCTTCACCAGGCCCACCTTCACCAGGAGGGACGCCCCATGTCGCAGGAGGTCCTGCGATGACCGTGGACGCCGCCCGAGACGCCGGGGCTGAACGCGGAATGCTCTCCCGGGCTCTGGCCGTCCTTCGCCGGTGGCTTCCGGCGGTCCTGGTCGCCGCAAGCGTCATAGGGCTGTGGGAGGGCCTGGTAGCGGTCAACGACGTCCCGAGCTGGAAGCTGCCCCCGCCCTCGGAGGTCGCCGTGGAGATGTGGGAGGCCAGGGCCCTGCTGGCTTCCCATACGTGGGTCACCCTGACCGAGGTGCTGGCGGGCTTCGCCATCGCCCTCATCGCGGGAGTGACGCTGGCCGGCCTGATCTCCATATCCTCCACCATGGCCCGTGTCCTGTATCCCCCGGTCATCGCCTCGGAGACGGTGCCGTGGATCGTCATCGCGCCCCTGCTCCTCATCTGGGTCGGGTACGGCATGCAGCACAAGGTCATCGTGGTTGCCCTCATCGCCCTGTTCCCCATAGTGGTGAACACCGCCGACGGCCTGCGCTCCGCCGACCCGGACATGGTCAGCCTGCTCAGGGCCCTGGGCGCCAGCCGCCGGCAGATCTTCGCCAAGGTCCAGGTGCCCTCCAGCCTTCCGTCCCTCTTCTCGGGGATCAAGATCGCGGTTACGGCCAGCGTCATCGGCGCCGTCGTGGGGGAGTGGGTCGGCTCCAGCGAGGGCCTGGGCTACCTGGCCATCAGGTCCAAGTCCCAGTTCCTCACCGACCGGGTCCTGGCGTCCATCTTTCTGCTGTGCTTGATGGGAATAGCCCTCTTCCTGGTCGCGGCCCTGGCCGAGAGGCGGCTGTTGCCCTGGTACTACGACGCCCGCCGCAACCGCGTGCCGGGCCTGGAATAGGGGACAACCAACGTCGGATAACACAGTACGGAGGCAGAATATGCTGGCAAGGCTCAGGCTGGTGCTCCTGGCGATCATACCGGTGCTGTTGGCGGCCGCCGCCTGCGGCGAGGACCAGAAGGACGTGGTCCGCCTCGCCCTGGACTGGTACCCCAACGCCAACCACGCGGGCCTCTACGTGGCCGAGGAGAAGGGCTACTTCGCCGACGAGGGCCTGGAGGTGCAGATGTACACCCCGGTGGACCCCTCCACGGTGAACCAGACGGTGGCCGCGGGGTCCGACGACTTCGGCATCAACTACCAGCCGGACCTCCTCATCGCCCGCTCCCAGGGGGTGCCCGTCGTCTCCGTCATAGGGTTGGTGCAACACCCCCTTAACTCGGTCCAGTCCCTCAAGGCATCGGGCATATCCCGCCCGGCGGACCTGGCGGGCAGGAAGGTGGGATATCCCGGAATACCCACCAACGAGCCCTTGCTGGACACCATGCTCAAGTACGACGGCGTGGCCGGGGGTCTGGAGGAGGTGGAGCTGGTCAACGTGGGCTTCAACCTGGCCGAGACCCTCATCAACGGCACCGTGGACGCCTGCATCGGGTGCTACTTCAGCCACGAGTCCATACTCATGGAGAACCAGGGATACCCCGTCGACGTCATGCGTCTGGAGCAGTGGGGAGTCCCCGACTACTACGAGCTGGTCATGGTGGCCAGCGAGAAGATGGTCGAGGAGGACCCGGACCTGGTGCAGCGGTTCGTCCGCGCCGTCGTCAGGGGCTACACGGACGCGGCCGCGGACCCCGACGCCGCCGTGGAGGTGCTCCTTGAGCGCACCGACGAGGAGGTCGACGAGGCCATCGAGCGCCCCGGCATCCGGGTCATCGCGCCCCTCTGGAAGACCGACCAGCCCGTGGGGTGGCAGACCCTGGAGAAGTGGTCCGGGTTCGCCGACTGGCTCCTGGACAACGGTCAGGTGTCGGAGCCCGTGGACGGCGCCGCGGCCTTCACCAACAGTTTCGTGGAGGGCGCCCAGTGAGCGCCCAGTCAGCGCCCAGTCAGCGCGAGGTGACGACATGGCTTTGAGCGACGACCTCAGGAGCAGCGTCGGGGGCCTGTGGGAGCGGACCGTTACCCACCCCTTCGTCACGGAGCTGGGGGAGGGGACCCTGCCCGCCGGCAAGTGGGACGTCTACTTCCGGCAGGACTACCTCTTCCTCAAGCCCTGGATAGCCCTCATGTGCGCCGGCGTCGTCAAGGCCCCCGACTTCGACCACGCCCGGCCTCTGGCGGCCTTCGTCCACGGCGCGTTGGGCGCCGAGGAGGGGATGTTCCGGGACTACTTCCGCGAGAAGGGCCTGTCGGCAGAGGACATAGCGGACCTGCCGCACCTGCCCACCTCCCACGCCCAGAACGGGTTCCTGCGCCAGGTGGCCCGGGACGGCTCCTTCCACGAGATACTCACGACCCTGCTGGGCATCGAGTGGCCCTACCTGGACTGGGCCCAGCGGCTGGCCGCCGCGGGCAAGCGCCCGGCCGACAGATACTACCGGCTCTGGATCGACATACACGCCGGCAAGGAGCTTGGCGACTTCGTCGCATGGCTGCGGACCACCCTGGACGGCGCCCGCATCGGCCACGTTGCCCACCTGGAGCGCACCTTCCTCACCACCCTGCGCTACGAGTACCTGTTCTGGGAGATGGCCTACAAGGGGGAGGCGTGGCCGGAGTAGCCCGCGTCCCCAGGGCCATGACCATCGCCGGGTCGGACTCGGGAGGCGGCGCCGGAATTCAGGCCGACCTGAAGACCTTCGCCGCCTTCGGCGTGTACGGGACCTCGGTGATCACAGCCATCACCGCCCAGAACACGGTGGCCGTGACCGGCGTCCATGAGGTGCCCGGGGAGATGATCGCGGCCCAGATCCAGGCCGTTATGACCGACCTCGGCGCCGACGCCGTCAAGACCGGGATGCTGTCCAGCAGCGCCATCATCGAGACCGTGGCCGCCGAGGTCCGCCGTCTGGGCGTAGACCGGCTGGTGGTGGACCCGGTGATGGTGGCCAAGAGCGGCGACCGGCTGCTGCGTGAGGAGGCGGTGGACGCCCTGAGGTCTAGTCTGCTGCCCCTGGCCGCCGTCGTGACTCCCAACGTACCCGAGGCGGAGACCCTGGCCGGAATGCAGGTCCGCTCGGGGGAGGACGCCCGGCGGGCGGCCCGGCGCATCCTCGACATGGGCGCCCGGTCTGTGGTGGTCAAGGGAGGGCACCTGCCCGGCGACCCGGTGGACCTGTACTATGACGGCAGCCGGTTCCTGGAGCTCCCGGGAACGCGGGTCGACACCACAAGCACCCACGGCACCGGCTGTACCTTCGCCTCTGCCATCGCCGCCGGACTGGCCCTGGGACACGACCTCGTAGACGCCGTGGCCGGGGCCAAGGCGTACGTCACCGAGGCCATGTCCAGGTCCTTCCCCATGGGCCGGGGCCACGGCCCCCTGAACCACTTCTACCGCTCCTGGTAACAGTGCCCTACACCCCATCGTACACCTCGGGGTTGCAGCAGTGGACCAGGCGCTCCCCACGGATGCCGGCCAGCAGGTTGCGGGCCGCCAGCATGCACATGGCCCGGCGGGAGCCGCGGGAGGCGCTGCCCACGTGGGGGGTCACCACCACCCCGTCCATGGAAAGCAACGGGTCGTCCTCCGCGATGGGCTCTGGATCGGTCACGTCCAGGCCCGCCCCGGCGATCCAGCCCTCCTCCAGCGCCCTGTGAAGGGCGCGGCCGTCCACCACCGGCCCCCGCGCCGTGTTCACCAGGATGGCACTAGACCGCATCCGGCGAAGCTCGGCCTCTCCTATGAGATGGTGGGTCTCCTCGGTGAGGGGCACGTGAAGGCTGACGAAGTCCGACTCCTCCAGCAGCCGGTCCATGGCTGCGTACTCCACTCCCAGCCGCTCCTCCTCCCCGGGCTTCCTGGTGCGGGAGTGGTACAGTACCTTCATGTCGAAGCCCCTGGCCCGCTTGGCCATCTCCATGCCTATCTTGCCCATGCCCACGATGCCCAGGGTGGAGTCGCTGACATCGGCGCCCAGCCAGTAGTTGGGATGGAACGCCATCCGCCAGCTTCCCCGCCGGACCCACCGGTCCGACTCCACGACCCTCCGGGCCACGGCCATGAGAAGGGCGAAGGCAACGTCGGCGGTGGCCTTGGACAGGACTCCCGGAGTGTGCCCCACGGGGATGCCGCGGCGGGTCATCTCCGCCACGTCGATGTTGTCCACTCCCACGGCGAGCTGGCTGACCACCTTCAGGCCGGGCGCCTCCTCCAGGGCCGCGCCGTCCACCCGGTCCATTATGTTGGTCAGGACCCCGTCCATACCCCGTAACGCCTCCCGTAGCTGCTCCGGCGACGGCGGGCTGTCCTCGGGCCACACCGCCATCTCCGCATGGGCGGCGATGGCGTCCAGCGCGTCCCGGTCCATCTCCCGGGTCACGAATACCCTGGGCCTGACCATACTCGACACTCCCTTGCTCCAACGGCTCCCGAGTGCTCCAACGGCTCCCGAGTGCCCCAACGGCTCCCGAGCCCGGGTGGCTCCCGGCGCGGAGCGTGTTACATTGTAGTCCAGGCGTCCACGCCATTCCAACCGCCTGTCGCGTCGGAGGTACATGACGAACGGGGGAAAGGGCGGGAGCTCCACGGCAAGACACATACCGGGAGAATTGTCGAGCCACGGGGTAGACAATAGCCCTCGCCGGGCGTGGAAACGCTACGAAACCCGTTGACTCAGGCATGGGCCGATGCTATACTGATTCCCTACCAAAATGGTCGACAATACGGCCTGAAGGACTGACATGACGTCACAGAGGGTGATCTCCCGCCAAAGTGGCTTGGACGAATCGGACTACAAGTGGGGATTCGTCATCGACATCGAGTCGGACACGGCCCCCCGGGGACTCGGCGAAGACACCGTACGGTTCATATCCGCCAAGAAGGGCGAGCCGGACTGGATGCTTGACTGGCGGCTGAAGGCCTACCGGCACTGGGTCAAGATGGACAGGAGGGAGCCCACCTGGGCCAACGTCCAATACCCGCCCATCGACTACCAGGACATCATCTACTACGCGGCCCCGGCTTCCAAGGCCGACGGCCCCAAGAGCCTGGACGAGGTGGACCCCGAGCTCATAACCGCCTTCAACAAGCTGGGCATACCCATCGAGGAGCAGAAGAAGCTGTCGGGGGTCGCCGTCGACGCCGTCCTGGACAGCGTCTCCGTGGCCACCACCTACAAGGA
>JAGWBJ010000010.1 GCA_021295955.1 Dehalococcoidia bacterium
CGGGCCCTCCCAGCCCTTACTCATCACCTCATGGGCCCTTGGCAGGGGTCCCCAAACTGCCTTCCGGCTCACCGAAAGGGTCAACCTCAACCCGAACCAGCCTCTTCGAACCATTGAAATCCATTCTTCAGCAGCCTGCTAGAGAGCCGGATGCGGTGAAAGCCGCACGTCCGGTTTGGAGGGCGGCGCTCCATCGCGACCACTTTCGTCAGACCAGGGTCTGGATGGTCTTCCGGCCTGCTCTGGTATGGGCGGCTTCTTATCAATCGTGAGGGCAGCATATCCTAACGGCTCGGCCTCGCGTGAGGCCAGGGGGCCGCCCGGCCCCCGATTGCTTACCCCTCTCTTTATATGAACATTAGCGTCGTAATGTAACGACTGTCAAGGTCATCGTGATATGATTGGGCGTCCGCGATTCCACTCCTGCACAACGCGATTAAGGAGGTAACTGTCCACATGACCGAAGAGACTAAGTCCATCACCCTGGAGGTGGCCGAGTACTCCAGCTCGGTCTCCTACGCCGACCTGCCCCCGCCGCTGGTCCATAGGGCCAAGGAGGCGGTGGTCGACGGCCTGGGGGTGATGCTTGCCGGGCACGGCTCCGACTGCGCTCGGGTCGTCAGGAGCTACCTGGGGGACATGGGGCTGTCCGGCAAGTCGTCGGTCATCGGTGAGGGCATCCGGCTGCCCGCCCAGTTCGCCGCCCTGGCCAACGGGGTCAGCGGCCACGCCCTGGACTTCGACGACACCCAGATCTCGTCGGTCCCGGACCGGGTCTACGGCCTCCTCACCCATCCCACGGTGCCGGTCCTCTCCGCCGCCCTGGCCCAGGCCGAGGAGACCGGGGTAGGAGGAAGGGAGCTGCTGGCGGCCTTCTGCGCCGGGGTCGAGGTTGCCTGCAAAGTTGCCGAGACCATCGCGCCCCGGCACTACCAGGGGGGCTTCCACTCCACGGGCACCATCGGCGTCATCGGCGCAGCCGCCGCGGCCGCCCGGCTCATGGGGCTCGACGTGGAAGCCACCCGCCACGCCATCGGCATCGCCGCCAGCAAGAGCGCTGGCATCAGGGTCGCCTTCGGCACCATGACCAAGCCCTACCACGCGGGCGCCGCGGGCGAGAACGGCGTGGTCGCGGCCAAGCTGGCGCGCCTGGGATACACCACCGACCCCGACGCGCTGGACGGCAGGTGGGGCTTCTTCCAGGTGGCGGGAGGAGGCTCCGACCCGCAGCTCATCCGGGGAAAGCTTGGCAGTCCCTACGCGTTCGTGGACCCCGGCGTCTCCATCAAGCCCTACCCCTGCGGCTCCCTGGCCCACCCCAGCATGGACGCCATGCTGGAGCTGGTCACCGAGAACGACGTCCGGCCCGAGACGGTGGAGCAGATCAGGTTCGGCACAAGCTCCAACGTGCTCAACGCCCTCCGCTACAGGGAGCCCCACAACGAGCTGGAGGCCAAGTTCAGCATCCCCTTCTGCATGGCCATACTGGTGCTGGACCGCCGCGGCGGCATAGCCGAGTTCTCCGACGAGACGGTCCAGCGGCCCGACGTACGGGAGATGATGGCCAGGGTCGTCCCGTACCTTCACGAGGGGCTGGAGGCCCGGGGGTTCGAGCGGATACTCAGCCTCATCGAGGTCCAGCTCAGGGACGGGTCCGTGCTGTCCAGAGAGGCGTCCACCTCCCGGGGGACTCCCGAGCGTCCCATGACCCGGGAGGAGCTGGAGGCCAAGTTCGACGACTGTGCCCGGGAGACCATCTCCCCCGAGCGGCAGAGAGGGGCGTTGGACGCCGTCTACGCCCTGGAGGACCTGGACGACATAACGGAGCTAACGGCGCTGCTGAGCGGCTAGGAAGGCGTCCACCTGGGCCCTGGAGGGCATGGAGTCCTGAGCGCCGTGCCTGGTGACCGCCAGCGCCCCGGCGGCCATGGCCCGCTGCACGGCCGCCTCCGGACCCGCTCCCTCCGAAAGGGCCGCCGCCAGGGCGCCGTTGAAGGCGTCGCCCGCCGCCACCGTGTCCACCGCGTCCACCGGGTGGGCGGGGATGTGGCGGGAGGTGGAGCCGTCGGAGTAGTAAGCGCCCAGGGACCCCATCTTGACGATGGCGCAGCCCGCTCCCCTCTCCAGCAGCCTGGCGGCGGTCGTCTCCGCCGAGGCCGCGTCCACTACGGGGAAGCCGACCAACGCCTGGGCCTCGGTCTCGTTGGGCGTGATGTAGCTGCAGTAGGCGTACATCTCGTCGGGCAAGGGACGGGCCGGTCCCGGGTCCAACACCACCGTCCTGCCCATGGAGAAGGCGGCGCGGGCTGCCTCCAGGGACGCCTCCAGCGGCGCCTCGAGCTGGAGCATGAGCACCGATGCGTGCTCCATAGCCTCCACGACCCGGGAGACCTCGGCGGGGCCGCAGGTCGCGTTGGCCCCCAGCACCTGGACGATGCGGTTCTGGGCCGTGGAGTCGATGTTGATCACGGCGATGCCCGAGCTGGCCCCGGAGTCCACCTCGATGCCGGCCACGTCTACCCCGGCGCCCTCAAGGTGGCCCAGCAGCTCCCCGCCGAAGGAGTCCCCGCCGACCCGGCCCACCATGCTCACTCCCGCCCCCATGCGCGCCGCCGCCACCGCCTGGTTGGCGCCCTTTCCGCCGGGGTAGGTCAGAAACCTGTCTCCCACCACCGTCTCTCCCGGCTGGGGAGAGCGCCGGGACACGGTGACCAGGTCCATGTTGATTCCGCCGAAGACTACTACCGACGGCCGGGCCATGGGCGAATCATAGCATGGGGTCCGTCGCGGCCGCGGCCCCACCCCTCAAGCCAGGTCCGCGAATGCCTGCACCTGCACCAGGGCGCCGGGCTGCAGGAGCCGGGTTACGACCACCGTGGTCGTCGCGGGCAGGTCGTCGCCGTAGAGCTCTCGCCGGGCCTTCTGGACCTCCTGGTGCTCCGATGCGGCCTGGGGGGCCAGGTACTCGATGGTGCGGACCACGTTCCCCGGGCCGCCTCCCGCCTCCCCCACAAGCTCCCCGACGTTGGCGAACGCCTGCCTGGCCTGGGCGGCTACGCCCCCGCCCACGAGAGCGCCGGTACCGTCCACCCCCGTCTGGCCCGAGAGGAACAGCAGGCCGCCCTTCTGTACGGCCGGATGAAAGGTCGCTCCTCCGCGGCCCTGCCGCCCCGCGCCGATGACCTTCCGGGTCCCGCCGGCGACCGCGAACATGTCGATCTCCGCCAGAGCGCCCGGGGCCAGGAGCTGGTCGATCACGATGTTGGTCGACGCGGGCAGGTGCTCGCCGAAGACCTCCCGGCGCACCTCCTCCGTTCCCCCGTATCCCTCCAGGGCCTCGGGAACGATGTAGTCCACCGTTTTCACCACGTCCTCGAATCCCATGCCCGCGCTCTCCAGGATGCGCCGGGCCCTCACGTAGATGGCGCGGGTCTGGGCGACGATGCCGTCGGGAAAGCTGGGGGTCCCCATCTCGTCGTAGGAGCGGGCGACGACCCCCGCGAACCACAGCACCCGGCCCCCGCCCCAGGCCGGCTTGTACGGGAGCCGCCAGTCGTTCCTCGGGTCGGGGTAGTGGGGGCGCTCCTTGCCTCCCCTCTCGGCCACGGCCTCCATCTCCACCAGGGCGCCGTCGTCCAGCAGCGCCTCCACGGCGATGGCCGTCACCGCCGGGAGCCCCTCCACGCCCATCAGCTCGGCCCGCACGCCGATGGACTGGTTGAAGCTGGGCAGCGCCTCCGGGGTCATGTAGTAGATCACCTTCACCAGGTCGGATAGCCCGTAGCCGGCCGCCCCCATGATGCGCAACAGCTTCTCGTAGGCCGCCGCCGTCTGCCGGCCCATGTCCCCCTTGCAGGCCCACCCGGCCCCCGAGGGGTCGGGCTCGGCGGCCGTGATGCCGCTCACCCACAGCGTGTCCGAGCTGTCCACCGCGTGGGAGCAGGCGCCCCGGCTGTACCCGGCGGTCGCGGCGCCCTCGGGGTCCACGGTCCTCTTCGCTGCCACGTTCACCTCCTGTTGGGCCTGGGCTGTTGGGCCTGGGTCCAAGGGGCCGGTATGACGGGTATGGGCTGGTATGACGGCCTCCACCCGCCCACAACCGACACCTAGTCGATCTGGGGAGTGGGATAGCGCCAGGACCAGGGAAGGAGGGTGCGGAGGAGATCATCGGGGTCCGGGCCGGCACCCCGGCTGAGACACCTCTCCAGGTATTTGTGGACCGCCATGAAGGTGGGGAGCCTGAAGCCGGCGGAGACCACCCGGAGGTTGAAGGTGTGAGCGTCGGGCGGGTCGAGGCGGTCGACCAAGGCCGCGTGATACTGGATACAGTACTCGTAGGCCAAGCGGTAGAGGCGCAGGACGGCGAGGGGGCGGGCCATCTTCCTGCGGAGCGCGTAGACGCGGGCTCTGAGGGCATTCATATCACTGGTCTCCTGCATGAGTTTATCGGGTGAATCGATGGGGTCTCCCCGGCTTTGCACATAAAAGGCGTCCTGCACAAATAATCGACAGCCTGCATAAGTAATTCTTAATGGGAACGGCTGGCATTCCCTCACAAGCGGCCTTGCACAAAAACTCTGCGACGAGTAGCATTCGTGCGTGTACGCTCCCTACAAGGATCGACCCCTCAACGACCGGGAACTAGAGAAGCTGCGCCTCACCCTGAGTAGTTTCAGGGACGGGAGCGGCCAGGTAACCTTAAAGGCTGGCGGGTCAATGCCTGGGTTCCGTGATTACGAGCGGGCATTAGCTGCTGTGCTTGAGGGCACCACGCCTGAGGATAAGGGGATATTTGATGTCTTGATCCAGGCAGAGGGCAAGCCATTCGGTATCTCCTGCAAGATGACTGCGATGCAACCACCCAAGAGCCGGTCCAGCTTCATGGAGCTTTCAAACGCAGCCGCTACGTTCAGGAAGCATCTTCTTGCTCTCCAGATCAATTGGGCCACTGATCCGACGCTCGCCGGACCCGCCATCGTGGATCTTGTATCGGGTTGGCAAACGGCGGTTGCGGACTCAATAGACATTGCTGGCAGCCGATATAGCGTGCTCGCCCACGACGCGAAATGGCGAAAGTTTCAAGTCCTTTGCTTCCCGATTAACCTAAAGATCGCCGATCCGAAGGGTGCCGTAGATTGGCTCTTTGAAGGGGCTTCGCTCAACGGCTACATTGACGACGGAGGACGACGCCACCGGCTCTGGCAGTGCTACATGAATTCCGGTGGGCAGTTGAAATACTTCCCGCTACTGTCTTGGGCCGACTGGGTAACCGAAACGTTCTGTCTAGAGGTTGCTCCCATCATGTCTCCCCTTGCCAAGGCTCAGGATTACTTCAAGGCTCTCTGGCCTAAATAGCTTGCCTACGGCTTCACCCAAAGGACTTCAAGCCGAACTGCCTGTTTCTCTACCTTGGGTGGTTTCATAACGACGCGCCTCCATCCGCTGAGCATATCGTCGTATATCTCGTTGCCGTAGCCGCTCACCACCACGGGGCCGGGGTGCGCGAGGAGTGCCTTCAGTAGCAATATGTGGGCGTCGTCGTCCATCTCATCGCTGTACATGTGTTGAGTTCGGACGCAGTGCGGATAGGGTGGGTCGGCGTAAATTAGGCAATCCTCCGCAGCATGTCGCTCAATAACCTCAAGAGCATCACGATTCTCAATCTCGGCGTCTTTCAGCCGAGCAGCTAGCCTTCGTAGCTGTTCAGGAACCTTATTCCATCGGTGAGACATTCCCCCTGCCCGCTGACTCGGGCCACGGTTCTTCCAGCCGGTTTTCTTAGCGAGGTCGCTTCCATGAGCCTGCCAGCAACGCACCACGAACCGACGGGCGTTCTCAACGGCGTCGGCCGTGATGATGTGCGATAGGTCGTATTCGTCTCGGGACCATGGCGTAGCTTCCAACTTCCAACATAGTTCCTCGGTCTGATCCCGAAGAACCAAGAAAAGGTTGGTTGCCTGGCTGTTCCTATCGTTTATGACTTCGTGGGGGACTCTCGGCTTTGAGAAGAACACCGCACCCGAGCCGAAGAACGGCTCGACGTAATGATAGTGTGGCCGGAATAGCTCGATGATCCGGTCGGCAAGGCTCCATTTCGATCCTGGATACCGGATGGCAGCAGCGTGGGTGCCCCCACGGCGTTCACTGGATGGCATTAGCGGTGCTTCGATTATCATGCCAGTCTATGCCTCACCTTGTGGAAGTTACCCCTGGTCGCCCCTTTTGGGAAGGAAATTACTGCTTGAGACAACAGGGCGTTGTAGTTGCGTCTCTAAATTCTTCCCAGCATCGCCTGCAATTTTACCGCCAGCGTGGGCGGTTTGTTGGTTTTCCATGAATCCTTGGGCGTCCCTCGCCCTCGTGAGTTCAGCGGTAGATCTCGCCGTCATATGGAATCATCTCCCCGTCTTTGTTAGCCATTCTCTTGGTTCCTCCTTTCCCGGACTCTCGGCGTATTCCAGTAGGGACTCTTACACTTCGGACACGTCTTTGGGCTCTTTATGGAGCGAGGTACCCAGGTGTGCTCGCACCTTTCGCATCTGTAGGCTGGTACGGTTGTCTCTGGCATAGTAACCACCGCTCTCTATGGTGTGGTTACTATCATATCCATTACACGCTTGACATGTCAAGGTATTCTCTATATACCATCCATACTAAGTATAGTTATTATGGGAGTTGAGAAAATGGACGCCAGAGAAGAGCGTGGGTTGGCAATAGCAGCTAAGTGCAAGGGGTTTAATGTGCAAAGCCGGGTCTCCTCCCATGCCGGAATTTTCAGTTTCCCTCTCATTTTCTCCCATTTTCTCCCATTGAGGTCCTCCCATTGGGGCGGCTTGGAGGGCCCGGAGGGTTGAGGGGTCGTGTTGTGTCCGACAGGTAATTTGATAGGCGGCGTTGGGGGGGCTGGGATGGGGCGAGTGTCATTGACACCAGTGGCCGGGGAACGTAGCCGTAATACCCGCGAAAGCGGGTATCCAAGTCCCCAGGGGTTCAGCCTTGAAGCCGTGGAGCCTTTCCTGTTAAGGTAGGCGTGGAACGCACCTGGGAGGCCAGCACATGACTACGGCAACCGAGGCTAGGGCCCGCATCCGGCAGGGCCGGGACTTGGCCGGCGAGCTCCGGGAGCGGGTGGAGGGCGAGGTCCGCTTCGACCCCTACTCCCGGGCCCTGTACAGCACTGACGCCAGCATCTACCGCATGGAGCCCGTGGGCGTCGTGGTGCCCCGAAGCGCCGAAGACGTCCTGGCGGTCATGGAGGTGGCCGGCAGGAACCGCGTGCCGGTCCTGCCCAGGTGCGGCGGCACCAGCCTGGCGGGCCAGACGGTGAACCATGCCATCGTCATGGACTTCAGCAAGTACATGCGCGGCGTCTTGGATGTGAACCCCGAGGAGCGCTGGGCCCGGGTCCAGCCCGGCATCGTGCTGGACCACCTGAACCAGGCGCTGGCCGTTCACCGCCTCCAGTACGCCCCCGACCCCAGCACCTCCAACCGCGCCTGCGTGGGCGGCGGCGTGGGCAACAACACCTGCGGCTCCCACTCGGTCATCTACGGCAAGACCTCGGACCACGTGCTGGAGGTCCAGGCGGTGCTCTCCGACGGCAGCCAGGCCCACTTCCGCCAGCTTCAGAGCCAGGAGATGGAGGCCCGGCTGTCGGGCGCCGGGCTGGAGTCGGACATATACAGGCAGGTCAAGAGGATCGCCCGGGAGAACCGGGACGAGATCGTGGCCCGGTACCCCAACATCATGCGCCGGGTCAGCGGGTACAACCTGGACGACTTCATGGGCGACGGGCCCGTCAACATGGCCCGCATGGTCGTCGGCTCCGAGGGCACCCTGTGCGTCGTGACCGAGGCCAAGGTGAACCTGGTGCCGGTCCCCGCCAGGAAGGCCCTGGCCGTCCTCCACTTCCACGACATAGTGGAGGCCTGCGGGGCCACCTGGGAGCTGCTGGGGCACAACCCCGCGGCCGTGGAGGTGATAGGCCGGATGATCCTGGACCGCTGCCGGGCCTCCCTGGGGTTCGCCCACCTGCTCTCCTTCGTGGAGGGGGAGCCCGACGCCCTGCTGGTCGTGGAGGTCAACGGCGAATCGGATATCGAGGTCAGGTCCAAGCTGGACGCCCTCAAGGAGGACGCGCAGCGCAAGGGCCTGGGATACGCCTGCGTGAACCTGTTGGAGCCCGGGGACCAGGGCAAGGTCTGGGCCCTGCGGAGCGCCGGCCTGGGCCTCCTGATGAGCACCAAGGGGGACGCGAAGCCCCTCCCCTACGTGGAGGACGCGGCCGTGGACCCCCGCAACCTGGGGGAGTACGTACGCAGGTTCGAGGAGGTGGTCAAGGCCCACGGCACCACCGCCGGCTACTACGGCCACGCCAGCGTCGGGTGCCTGCACATCAGACCCCTGGTGGACCTGAAGACATCCCAGGGCGTGGACAGGATGGTGTCCATCGCCTCGGACATAAGCGAGCTGGTGCTGGAGTATGGAGGGTGCCTCTCCGGGGAGCACGGGGACGGCATCGTCCGCGGCGTGTGGAACGAGAAGATGTTCGGGCCGCAGATATACCAGGCGTTCCGGGATGTGAAACGGGCCTGGGACCCCGAGGGCATCATGAACCCGGGGAAGATCGTCGATTGCCCACCCATGACGGAGAACCTCAGGATCGGGCCCGAATACTCCACGGAGAGCCTGGATACCAAGCTGGACTTCTCGGCGGACCTCGGCTATGCCAACCTCGTGGAGATGTGCAACGGCATGGGCGCCTGCCGCAAGACCACCGGCACCATGTGCCCCTCGTACATGGTTACCAGGGAAGAGGAGCACTCGACCCGCGGCAGGGCCAACCTCCTCCGCTCGGTATTGTCGGGAGCGCTGCCCTCAACCGAGCTGACCGGCCGCCGCCTCTACGACGCCATGGACCTGTGCCTGGAGTGCAAGGGCTGCAAGGCCGAGTGCCAGACCGGCGTGGACATGGCCAAGCTCAAGTACGAGTTCCTGGACCGGTACCACCGGGCCCAGGGGCTGCCCCTGCGGGCGCGGGTCTTCGCGAATATCAACACCCTGAGCCGGCTGGGGGCCCCGCTGGCGCCCCTTGCCAACTGGGCTGCCGGCAACCCCCTGGGCAAGAGGCTCCTGCACGCCCTTCTGGGCATCCACTCCCAGCGCAGCCTGCCGCCCCTGGCCCGCACCACCTTTCCCAAGTGGTTCTCGTCTCGCCGTCCCCCGTCGGGGGACGGGCGAGGTGGGAGCGGCGCCGCTCAGACGAAGAGGGTCCTCCTCTTCAACGACACCTTCATGAACTACAACTATCCCCACGTCGGCATGGCGGCGGTGGAGGTGCTGGAGCGGGCGGGATTCGCCGTGGAGCTGGCCGCACCCTCCGGCGGCTCCGGGACGGGGGCCGTCTGCTGCGGACGCCCCATGGTCTCCAAGGGACTTCTGGACAAGGCCAGGGACAACGCCCGGCGCAACGTCCAGGCCCTCTATCCCTACGCCCGAGAGGGAGTCCCCATCGTAGGCTGCGAGCCGAGCTGCCTGCTGACTCTCCGGGACGAGTACCCCGACCTGTTGCCTGAAGGCGAGGAGCGGGCCAAGGCCCGGGAGGTGGCGGCCGGCTCCTATCTGTTGGAGGAGCTCCTGGAGATGTCTCGGAAGGAGGGCGCGCTGGAGGGGGCCTTTGCCGGCGTCTCCGATAGAAAGCTGCTCCTTCACGGCCACTGCCACCAGAAGGCGCTGGTGGGCACCGGGCCCTCGGTGGCCGCCCTGAAGCTGGCGGGCTACCAGGTGGAGGAGGTCAGCTCCGGCTGTTGCGGAATGGCGGGCTCCTTCGGGTTCGAGGCGGAGCACTACGACATCTCCATGGAGATCGGGCGGCTGCGCCTGTTCCCGGCGGTGGAGGCCAAGGGCCCCGAATGGGACGTGGCCGTCACGGGGGTCTCGTGCCGCCAGCAGGTGGAGCACGGCACGGGCCGGGGGGCGAGGCACGTGGTGGAGTACCTGCGGGACGCGCTGGCCTGATTCGTTTGGCGGGCCCTTCGCGCTCAGGGGCGGCGGCGCCTACCCCGAGACGTATCTCGCCAGGCGCCGTATCAGCAGGCCTACGGTATGCAGCACCCCGGGCCTCCGCTTCCCCCGGCGGACGGGCACCCGGAGCTTTCCGGAGGAGTAGCGGGCCGGCGGTGTACTCTTCCGATGCCTGAGCCGGATGGACGTCTGGAGTGAGTCGTACCGGGTCCGCAGCACGGGGTCGGACAGGGTCTCGTAGGCGGCGTTGACGTCACGCATGTCCGCAGAGGGGTCCGGGTCGCCGGTATGGATGTCCGGGTGGTGCCGCCACGCCTTCCTGATGTACGCTCGCCGGATACCCTCTTCGGTGGCGTGCCTGGGCACTCCCAGGATTCCGTAGTAGTCAGGCTGGGGTTCTGCGGCCCTCATCGCAGCTCCTTGTCGTAGTGGAAAGGGCCCCGCTCCAGGCCTGGGCGCCGTTCCAGCCCGTCGGGCCGGTTGCGGGGCTCCATCTGTTACGTCAAGGCCACATATTACTCCCCGTGTCGGAGGGTGTCAAGCTTGTGAACCATCCCGGAGGGCGCCGCGGACGTGCCTCGACGGACCCCCGCCCGGCAGGGCGCGCCTCGTTGACAGGGTCCGGGCGGGTTCATATATTGAAGGGGCTCCGCCCGCCTGCTCTTCCATGTCCTGGCGGCGGGTCGCGGGACGATGCGACGATAGGGAGGCGCCATGAAGCCGGATGACTTGAAGCATGTCATATACGAGAAGAAGGACGGGGTCGGCTACGTTACGCTGAACCGGCCCGAGGTCCAGAACGCCCTGAATGCCAGGATGCTGCAGGAGCTCGTCTCGGTCTGGGAGGAGGTCCGGGACGATGGAGAGGTCCAGGTGGTCATACTCACGGGCGCGGGAGAGGCTTTCATGCAGGGCAGGGGCGACGTCCAGCGCGTCAAGGACTCCCTGGACGCCGGCCCCCTTCCCCCCACCAGGCCATACCGCTATAGCTGGAACACCCCGGCCAGCCCCAAGGCCCACTACCTGTTCAAGCCGGTCATCGCGGCCGTCAACGGCCTGTGCGCCACCTCGGGCCTGGAGCAGGTGAGCGAGGCGGATATCGTAATCTGCTCGGACAATGCCACCTTCTACGACAACCACGTCTCCTACGCCTCCATCGTCCACTCCGCCGTGGCCCTGTCCAAGCGGCTGCCCTACAACCATGTCATGCGCATGTCCCTCATGGGCTCCCACGAGGTCCTGGACGCCACGCGGGCCTACGAGATAGGCCTCGTCACCGAGGTCACCACCCGAGGCGACCTGATGCCTCGCGCCACGGAGATCGCCAAGACCATCATGCGCAACTCCCCCATCGCCGTGCAGGCCAGCGTGGAGATACTGTGGCACGGTCTCAGCATGGGGCTGAGGGACGCCGTGCAGCTCGACTCCTACATGCAGCGCTGGTACCACACCCATCCCGACTACGAGGAGGCGGGCCGGGCGTTGGTGGAGGGCCGGGAGCCGGTGTGGCAGACACCCTTCTGGCACGGCGGACACTGAGCCGCACACCGGCCCCCGCCGTATACCCCGGCCGTGTCCGGATGATATAATCGGCGGTACATACCCTTGGTGGAGGTGGACACATGGTTGCAGAGGCTACCACTTTCAAGCTGCTGGACCCGACCGTGGAGGCGATTCCCGACCACACCATCCTCGCTGCCCGGCCCGACGACCTGAACGGCAAGGTGGTGGGGCTCCTGTCCAACAGCAAGCGCAACGCCGACAAGCTGCTTCACGACATCTACGCGCTGCTCCAGGACACCTACGAGTTCGACGGCTTCGTGTTCCTGGACAAGGGGGATGCCTCGCGTCCCGCTCCCAAGGAGATCATGGACGAGCTCCTGGAGAAGTGCGACGTGGTGATAACGGCGACCGGGGATTGAGGGTCCTGCAGCTCGTGCAGTATGCACGACGCAATCACCGTGGAGAAGGCCGGTAAGCCCGCCGCAGTGGTGCTCACCGACGCGTTCATTCCCACGGCCAGGGCCATCGCCAAGATAAGGGGCATCGCCGAATACCCCTACGCCGTCGTCACCCATCCCGTGGGCAGCCTGGAGGACGACGTCGTGATGGCCAGGGCCAGGCAAGCCCTGCCCAGAGTGCTCGAGATACTGCTGGCGAAATAGCCGTACATCCCCGATGCGGAGACCCCGGCGGGGTCTCCGCCGGGCCCAGACGGCAGCGACAACGGATACTGGGGCCAGCGCAACGCTGGCCCCTAGCCTTGCCCCCAGTCCGGCCGCCGCGCCGGGAGGTGACGTTGGAAGCACCGGACACCCGAGACCCGGCCAAGCCCGTCCGCAGCCGGGGGTTCATCCTTGGCAGCCTCTCCGTAGGGCACGGTCTGGCCCACCTGTACGACTTCGGCCTGCCGGCCGTGATGCCCACCATCGCTTCGTCCCTGGGTCTGAGCAACCTCCAGGTGGCGACCCTCCACGGCATCCGGATGGCGGGTTTCGGCGTCGTCAACCTGGGCGGCGGGCCCGTCGTCGATACCACGAGACGCCACTGGGGGCTGATACTCACCGGCTGCATGGTTTGGGCCGCGCTGGCCTTCGCCGTGGTGGCCGGCTCTCCCAACTTCGGCATCCTGGTAGTCGGCATCATCTTCCTCTCCATACCGGGGGCCCTGTGGCACCTGCCCGCCACCGCCGCCCTGTCCCAGCAGTTCCCGGACCGCCGGGGGTTCGCCATATCCATGCACGGGTTCGGCTCCAACATCGGCAACGCCCTCGGCCCCCTCCTGGCGGGGGCTCTCCTGGGCGTGCTGTTCTGGCGGTACGCCCTGCTCATATACACCGGTCCCGCCCTAGCGTTGGCCATATTCGTATGGTGGTCTCTCAAGGACCTGGGCCGGGACGGCCGGGCGGAAGAGATACGGCTCGGCGCCCGGTTCCGCGGGGCCCTGGAGCTTCTCAAGCAGCCCATCATCGCCGTGATCATCCTGGCGGCGACCCTGCGGAGCATCGGGCTGGACGCCCTCTTCCACTGGACGCCCTTCTATCTGGAGGAGGACCTGAACGCAAGCAACCTGAGGGCCGGGCTCTATCTCAGCCTGCTGACGGGTATGGGAATAGTCTCCGGTCCGGTGCTGGGCGCCGTGTCGGACCGGTGGAGCCGAAAGTCCGTGCTCGTACCGTGCCTGGCCCTGGCAACGGCATTCTCCCTGGCGGTGGTGGCTCTGGGAGACAGCCTGGCCCTGCCACTGGTCCTGGCGGCTATGGGCCTCTTCAGCTTCTCCCTCCACCACATCATGCAGGCCGCGCTGTTGGACGTGGCGCCCAGGGGTACCGAAGCAACGGCGACGGGTCTGATGTTCGGCATCAACGGGGCCGCGGGCGCCGCCTCGCCCTTTTTGGCCGCCGTCGTGATCGACCACCTGGGCGGCTACGGGTCCATATACTACTACTCGGGGATACTGACGGGGCTGACGGCCCTGATGCTGCTGGTGGTCCCGATGCGCTCTTCGGTCCGCGGGCCCCAGCCCGTTGCCTGAGGACTCAGGAGGACCGTAGCTTGCCGAACACCCCGCCGGCGAAGGCCTGCAGGGTGGACTCGGGGTGGGCGTAGGACTCCATCGTCGACAGGAACAGCTTGTCCACGCCCTGCCCATCCAGGTCCCTGAGCCTCGCCGCCAGGCGGTCCGGGCCGCCCACCAGCCCGATGACGTCGCATATCTGTGTCACCAGGTCGTCGGAGAGAAACGAGGTGAGGCGGCGGGCCTCCTCCCAGTTCTCGGCGTGGGGGATGTCCGGGTACAGGCCCTCCAGCTCCGGCGGGACCTCCAGGTCGGGCAGGTCCACTCCCGCCTCCCGCAGCCAACGGGCCCGGTACGGTTCCAGGGCCCACTGGGCGCAGATGGGCCGGGCCATGTCCCGGGCCGCGTCAAGGTCGTCGGCCACGTGGACCCGGGCCAGGTAGACCACCTCCAGCTTGTCGGGGTCCCTGCCGGCCTTTCGCGCCCCGGCGTGCAGGATGCTGCGGGCCGCGTCCATGGAGCCGGGGTGGAGCCCCACGGCCAGGAGCGCGCCGTCGGCCACCTCTCCGGCCAGCTCTATGGTGCGCGGGCCAGTGGCGGCCAGGAGCACCGGTATCCTCCGGCCAGCCGCGTAGGGCAGGCGTGCCTGGAAGCCGCCGAAGTCCACGCTGTCGCCGGCCAGCAGCGCCTTCAGACTGGTAACCGACTCCCGCATCTCCTTCAGCGTCGCGGCCTTCTTGCCGATGGTGTTCACGGCGCTGTAGCCGCTGCCCACGACCAGGGTGAGCCTTCCGGGGGCGAGCTCCTCCACGGTCTGGGCCAGGGAGGCGAGGACCGATACGTGCCGCGTCATGGGGTTGGTGACGGCGGTCATCAGGTCCAGGGTCGAGGTGCGTTGCGCCGCCAGGGCCAGGGCTATGTACACGTCCCGCATGATTAGCTGGGTATCCGGGACCCCGATCCCGTGGAAGCCCGCCTCCTCGGCGCGCCGGGCAAACTCCGCCGTCTGATCGGCGGGAGCCGAGCCGGCCACTCTCAGGTGGACTTGCATGCCGGCCTAGGAGCCCTCGGCCACGGCCCCGCTGGCCCCCCGGAGCCTCTCCTGGTATTGGTAGACGGCCTCCACCTGGCCGGGGGCTTCGACGGAGCGGGGACGGAGACGGCGCACCTCGGCTATGGCGTCGCCCGCGTCGTAGCCCGTGTGCACCAGGTAGCACGCCAGCACCGTGCCCGTCCGGCCGACGCCGGCCTGGCAGGAGACGGCCACCGGCGTGGACGCCGCGATCTGGCTGTCGATGAAGGCTATCATGCGGTCTATCTGGTCCGGGGCGGGCGGCGTGAAGTCGACCACGAACTCGGCCATGTCCGCCAGCCCGACCTCCTCCGCGGATACGGTGCGGCGCTCCATACGGACCAGCGCGCCCACGCCCCGGTCCTTCAGGTACCGTAGCTGCTGCCGGTCGACCGGGCCCATGGAGCCCGCCAGCTTCTCGTTGATGATCCAACTAAAGTTCATGACATGCGCCCGTCTGGACGGTTATTCTCGGTAGGCCCCAGGCCCGTCAAGGCCGGGTCTCTCGGCATCCGGAACACACGCCCGTGATGGTGAAGTGGTCCAGGTCGGGCTCGAAGTCGAACTCGTTGACCAGACGCCTTCTAAACTCGTCCAAGTAGCTGGGGCTGAAGGCGAAGGCTTCGCTGCAGACCTGACAGGCCATGTGGTGGTGGCGGGCGTTGGGGTCCGTCAGCTCGTAGTGGAGCCTGTCGCCCATGCCCACCTCGGTAACCAGTCCCAGCCTCTTGAACAGGTGCAGGGTGCGGTAGACCGTGGCGATGTCCATGTACGGATAGGCCTGCTTGGCCCGCTCGTACACCTCGTCCACGTTCATGTGTCCCTCTCCATCGGCGATGGCGGAGAGGATGATCATGCGCTGGGGAGTCAGGCGCAGCCCCTGGGCCTTGACCGCCTCGAGTATATCGATGTGCCTGTTCATGCGAGAGTCGCATTTGCAGTTGCTGCTGTAGACTACAATAGGACAGGGCTCGACCGGCTGTCAAGCGCGGGCCGGAGGCACGGCCGTCGCCCGCTGACGCCCTGGGGACGGTGGTGCGGGCGGTGCGGGACCGGATCAGTCCCGGCGCCCTTCCAGGCCTCCCAGGAGCCGGTCCACGGGCATCGGCTCCTGCCCGCCCTCCAGCATGTTTCGCAGCGTCACCTGGTTGCTGGCCAGCTCGTCCTCTCCGACGATGACCACGTAGTCCACCCCCAGGGAATTGGCCTGCCTGAGCTGGCCCCGCAGGCTCCTGCCGGCGCCGCCGAGTATGGCGCCAACGCCCCGGCCCCGCATCTTCGCCGCGATGTCCAGGGCGGCGTTGCGGGCCTCCTGGCCGGTGCTGGCTACAAGGTATCTGGGAGCGGGCTCGTCGGGGACGTCCACCTCCTGGCGTTTCAGGTTCAGGACCATCCTCTCCATGCCTGTGGCGAAGCCTATGCCCGGGGTTGCCTTGCCGCCGATCTGCTCCACCAGCCCATCGTACCTGCCGCCTCCGCATATGGTGCTCTGGCCGCCCTCTTCCGCCGGCTGGATCTCGAAGACGGTACGGGTGTAGTAGTCGAGCCCCCTCACCAGCCGGTGGTCCACCCGGTAGGGGATCCCGATGATGGCCAGGTACGCCTGCAACTGGTCCCAGTGCTCCTGGCAGGCGTCGCACAGGCACTCGGAGGAGCGTGGGGCCTCGGAGCCCATGGCTTGGCATCCGGGCTGCTTGCAGTCCAGCAGGCGCAGCGGGTTGCGCTCCAGGCGGGTGCGGCAGTCGGAGCACAGGCGCTCGGAGTGTCGGGAATAGTGCTCTTTGAGCTGGTCTATGTAGGCCGGGCGGCAATCGGGGTCTCCGATGCTGTTTACCACCAGGGAAAGGCCCGACAGCCCCAGGGAGGCCATGAAGGCCCAGCCCATCTCGATCACCTCCGCGTCCACCGAGGGGTCGGCATCGCCGATCACCTCTACGCCGAACTGGTGGTGCTCCCTGTAGCGGCCGGCCTGGGGCCTCTCATAGCGGAACACGGGGCAGAAGTAGTGGAGCCTCACGGGCTGGGGCCGGTTCTGCATGCCGTGCTCCAGGTACGCCCGGCACACGGGAGCGGTGCCCTCGGGCCGCAGACTCATCCATTCGCCGCCCCGGTCCTCGAAGGTGTACGTCTCCTTTTCCACGATGTCGGTGCCCTCTCCCACCGAGCGAAGGAAGAGGCCGGCGTTCTCGAACACCGGCGTATCCAGGCGGCCGAACCCGTAGGTGCGGCAGAGCCCTAACGCCTTGGACTCGATGTACCGCCAGTACTTCTGGTCCGCCGGCAGCAGGTCGGCGGTGCCCCTGGGGGCTCTATATTGCATTGGCCTCCCCTCAACGCGCCTCCGCAGAGGCGGGCTCGAAGCCCTGATGCCCTCACGCCGGCCCTCTCCCCGGGGGAGAGGGCAACAGTGCCCCTAAAGTGGAGAGCGCTTCGAGCCGTGGCTCTGGACTTGCGAGTTTCGAGAGATTATTATAAGCATATCGTAACGGGTGGGCATAGAGTAGTGAGTACAGCCGAAGGACAGCTTCTCGAACGGGTGGGGGCATATCTGCCCCCGGACAAGCTTGAGCTGGTGGAGCAGGTCTGCCGGTATGCGGCGGAGTGCCACAACGGTCAGTCCCGCAAGTCCGGGGAGCCCTACATAGAGCACCCCATCCACACGGCCCTGTTCCTGGGGGACCTGCGGCTGGACGCCGACACCATCGCGGCAGCCCTCCTCCACGACGTCATGGAGGACTGCGGAGTCACCTACACTCAGCTATCCAAGAAGTTCGGCGACGAGATCGCCAAGCTCGTGGACGGCGTGACCAAGCTCACCCGCATGGACCTCATGGCCATGGACACCGACGACTCCGCCCCGGCCAGCGGCGTCCAGGACAGGTTGAAGGCGGAGAGCCTGCGCAAGATGCTGGTGGCCATGGCCCAGGATATCCGTGTGGTGCTCATCAAGCTGGCGGACCGGCTCCACAACATGCGCACCCTGGAAGCCCTGTCCGCCGAGAGACGCCAGGCCATCGCCCGGGAGACCCTGGAGATCTACACTCCCCTGGCCCACCGGCTGGGCATATGGGACATCAAGTGGCGCCTGGAAGACATCGCCTTCAGACACCTGGAGCCCGTCCAGTACAAGAAGATCTCCCGGATGCTCTCGGCCAAGCGGCGGGAACGCGAAGACTACATAGACACCGTGGTCGAAAAGTTCAGGAAAGAGCTGGAATCGACGGGACTGGACGCCCAGGTCATCGGGCGCCCCAAGCACATCTACAGCATCCACAAGAAGATCCAGAAGTACGCCGCCCAGGGCAAGGAGCTGAGCAAGATCTACGACCTGTACGCCATCAGGGTGCTGGTGGAAGACAAGGCGGACTGCTACAACGCCCTGGGCGTGGTCCACAATCTGTGGCGTCCTCTGCCGGGCACCTTCGACGACTACATCGCCAGCCCCAACGAGAACATGTACCGGTCACTCCACACCACGGTCATGTGCGACGGCGGGGTCCCCCTGGAGGTCCAGATCAGGACCCACGAGATGCATCAGACCGCCGAGTACGGGGTGGCCGCCCACTGGCGCTACAAGGAGGGCGAGACAGGGGACCTGCAGTTCGAGAACAAGATGACCTGGCTCCGACAGCTCCTGGAGTGGCAACGGGAGGTCACGGGGACCGAGGAGTTCCTGGAGTCCGTGCGTACGGACCTGTTCAGGGACCAGGTGTTCGCCTATACGCCCAAGGGTGACATCGTCGAGCTCCCCAGCGGCGCGACACCCATTGACTTCGCCTACAAGATACACACGGAGCTGGGGCACCGGTGCATCGGCAGCAAGGTCAACGGCCGCCTGGTGGCCTTGGACTACCAGATCGGCAACGGGGACACGGTGGAGGTGCTCACCACCAAGGTGGCCCGGGGCCCCAGCCTGGACTGGCTGAACCCCAACCTGGGCTACGTCCACTCGGCCAGCTCCATCCAGAAGATACGCCACTGGTTCAGAAGGCAGGCCAAGGGTGTCAACGTCGAGAGGGGCCGGGAGCTCCTTCGCAGGGAGCTGAGGCGCCTGAACGTAGTGATGGACGAGGCGGACGTCGCCTCCCTGTTCAAGATGGACACCGTCGACGAGTTCCTTGCGGCCCTGGGCTCGGGTGGTATCAGCGAAACGCAGCTGGTGTCGCGTCTGGCCAGCCAGCAGGAGCAGTCCGAGCAGCAAAACCCGTCGCACGCCCCCCTGTCCAGCCCCACCAGTGGTGTCCAGGTGCTTGGTGCGGGCGACCTGCTCATGCAGATGGGCCGCTGCTGCAACCCCCTGCCCGGCGAGGAGATCATAGGCTACATCACCCGCAACCGGGGGGTAACCGTCCATAAGAGGATCTGCTCCAACCTGCGCAACGAGGACGAGAAGGAGCGTCTGGTCGGAGTGGAATGGGGTCAGACCAGGCAGTTCTATCCCGTGCGGGTGACCATCCAGGCGTGGGACAGGGTCGGGCTGCTTCGCGACCTGACCACGAAGGTCTCGGAGCAGTCGGTCAACATTGCGTCCGTCGTGAGCACCGAGAACGAGGACGGCACCCACGCCATCTCCCTGACCCTGTACACCACGGGCATCGGGCAGCTGGGGCGCCTCTTCTCCAAGCTCGAGGGCGTCCAAGGAGTAATAGGAGTGTCGCGCAGCAACGCCGCAACACCGGCGCCGGCGGCACGATAGCCAACCCCGGGGAGCATACCAGCCAATACGGAGTCAGGAGGAGACCTTGCCCAGCGAAAAAGCCGCCCGGTCCGCCGCGAGGAAACGGGTACGCAACCGGACCATTCGCAGCTCTACCCGCACCATGGTCAACAAGGCCGTTGCGTCTCTCCAAGGGGGCAGCCCGGAAGAGGCCGAAGCCGCCGTGCTGAGGGCGGTCCGCAGCCTGGACAAGGCTGACACAAAGGGAGTCCTGCACCGCAACAACGCCGCCCGGAAGAAGGCCCGGCTGGCGGCCAAGCTCAACGCCCTCAAGGCGTCCTGAGGAAGAGGGGCAAAGCAGAGAGTTAGGGGACTCCGCCCCAGGCAGGAGTCCCCGTCCCGCGCCCCGGCCCCTTCAGGGCGCCTATCCCCGCTGGCATCCGCTTATTGACACCCTAGCTACGGGATGCTAGTCTGCGACCAGAACACCTGTTTTGAGAGTGTGACGATGCAACCGAAGAAGCTATCGGCGCGGCAAGAGCGGATTCTGGAAGTGATCCGCGAGTTCATGCGCGAGAACGGACTTCCACCGACGGTGCGGGACATACAGAGGGCCTGCCGGATTAGCTCCACCTCCGTGGTGGACTACAACCTCCGTATCCTGCAGCGGGAGGGGTACCTGGGCCGGAAGCCCGACGTGGCCCGGGGGATCGAGCTGGCCGGCGCTGGCGGGCTGGGCGTCTCCGACGAGCCGCCGGTGCTGCGGGTCCCGGTGGTGGCCTACATCGCGGCCGGCGAGCCCTTGCCGGTGCTGGAGGACGGCGGCTGGACCTCCGGCGAACCGATGGACACCGTGGAGGTGCCGCCGGAGATGCAGAAGAAGAGCGCGGGCCCCCTCTACGCGCTGAGGGTCCGGGGTACGTCGATGATAGACGCCCTGGTGGACGATGGAGACGTGGTTGTGGTGGAGCCCACCAGGGCCGCCTCCAACGGTGAGATGGTCGTGGCGAGGCTGAGGATGGAGAACGAAACGACCCTGAAGCGCCTGTACCACGAAGGGCAGCGGGTGCGCCTTCAGCCCGCCAACAGCACCATGGAGCCCATCATATCCGCCGCGGACAACGTGGAGGTGCAGGGCAGGGTCGTGGGCATCATTCGGATGATCCCGTAGGACAGGGCGCCCGGTCCCGGCCGGTTGGCGCCTCCGTGAGGGCTGCCGGCTGGGACGTCAGTCGGAGGAGGGGAGCTTCCGGGGTTCCTGGACCTCCATCCCCGTGTCGCAGCACTGGACCGCGCCATCCCCGGACTTGGTGCACAGCACCATGGTGTCGCAGTTGGGACAGACGTAACGTTTGCCTAGCTGATTCGTCATCTGGGACTCCACCGGCGGCCGGGGCCGCAGGTCACTTCTTCAGGGACATGGCCTCGTCGCAGCAAGCCACGGCGCCCTCGCCGCCTTTGGTCACGATGAACTCGGCCCCGCACTTGCCGCAGACGTAACGCTTGCCGGTCTCGTTTGCCATCGTATATCCACTCCCGAAGGCGCTTCGTTCATTATATCCATGCTGAATCTGAGGGTCAACCGCGCCGCCGTTTCCCCTTCCAGTTGCCAAGGTATCGGCACCCCCGAACCCAGTCGTTCCGGCGCAGGCCGGGACCGAGGGGTGGGGAGTGGCCCGGCCACCTACGGGCCCACCCTCTCCTTGACCGCTTGGAGCGGCGCTTGCTATATTGGCGGCGTCCCGGAGCCCGGTCCCCAGACCGTGATCGAAGGAGCACAGCCATGGCTCGCAACCCCGTCATCCCATCCAAGGGCCGGGTAAGCCCGTTCTTCTCTCCCGCGGTCCGGTCGGGCCGGCTGCTGTTCGTCTCCGGCCAGGCGGCCATAGACGAGCAGGGCCAGGTGGTCGCCCCCGGGGACTGCGCCGCCCAGTCGGAGTACATCATGGACCGGCTGCGGACCGTGCTGGAAGCGGCCGGGGCCGGGTTCGACGACGTAGTGAAGACCACCACCTTCCTCACCAACGCGGCCGACTACTCCGCCTACAACAGCGTCCGCGCCAGGTGCTTCCCCAAGGACCCGCCCGCCAGCTCCACGGTTATCGTAGCGGCCCTCGTCGTCCCTGGGCTGGTTGTGGAAGTGGAGGCGGTGGCCGAGCTCCCAGGGGATGGATAGAGTCCGGGCCGCCGCCGCTGGGCGTGCCAACGGCCTCTGTCCTGCGCCGGGGCAGTGGCCCTGGGCATCCGTACTTGTCCTCCTGGCCGCCCTGGCTTGCGGGGGCGGCCCGCCAACCCCCACTCCCCTCATCGAGCTGCCCCGGGACCACGGCTACCACGAGGCCCCCGTGGAGTGGTGGTACTTCAGTGGGCACCTTTCGGCGGCCGACGACCGGGAGTACAGCTTCCACTTCGCGGGGTTCAACTTCACCGGCGTGGGAGTGCTGGTGCCTCCGGGAATGACTGCCAGGGTGCTGCACCTGTCCGTGGCCAGTCCCGAGGAGGGCCCGCTGCTCAAGGAGTCGAGGGGAGACGTGGGCAGGGGCGAGGCGCCGGCCCAGGGCTTCCGCGTAGCCATCGCGGACTGGAGCATGTCCGGCCACGGCGAGGAGTTCCGGTTGACCGCTCAGGGGCCGGGAGACGGCTTCGACCTGCGTCTCCAGCCGGTGAAAGACGTGGTGTTCCACGACGGAGACGGGCTCCTGGACATGGGTCCCGGGGGCGAGACGTACTACTACACCTACCCCCGCCTGCGGGTCGATGGGCAGGTTACCGCCGGGGGCGTGACCCAAGACGTATCGGGCCAGGCATGGATGGACCACCAGTGGGGGGAGATGGTCGCCGCCAGCATCGGATGGGACTGGTTCAGCTTCCAGCTCGCCGGCAACGAAGAGGCGATGGTCTTCTCCCTGTGGGAGCAGGAGACACGGGAGCCGGTGCGCGGCGGAGGCACCTTCGTGGGGTCCGACGGCGACGTGACATATCTGGACGAGGGAGACGTGGATATATCCGCGATGGGGGAATGGACGAGCCCGCGGACGGGAGTGGCCTACCCCTCGGGATGGCGGGTCCGCATCCCTCCCCTGGGCCTGGACCTGGAGGTGCTCCCCACCCATCCCGACGCCGAGTTCGGCGCCAGCCTGTTCAACCCCCGCTCCTACTGGGAGGGGCAGGTCTCCGTCCAGGGGTCCCGGGACGGGGACCCGGTCTCCGGCACGGGTTTCGTCGAGCTGGTGGGCTACGAAGGGGGAAGGGTTCCCGGGGTTCCCAAACATCGCCGGGAGTTGACGCGCCTGGGAAGCGGTGCGTACACTTACGGTATCCAGGCGCTCCCATAGGCCCATTTCTCCCGAGGCCGGTTTGCTGGTAGACATCCACGCCCACACCAGTCCCCACTCCGACGACAGCACCCTGGGCCCCGACGACCTGGTCCAATCGGCCAGGGACGCGGGGTTGGGCGGAGTGTGCGTCACAGATCACGACCACTTCTGGACCCGGGAGGAGGCGGAGGCGCTCTCCCGGAGGCACGACTTTCCCGTGCTGCCCGGTTGCGAGGTCAACACCGACGGCGGCCACGTCCTGGTCTTCGGGCTGGACACTTACGTGTTCGGGATGCACAAGGTCGACTACTTGGGCCGGCTCGTGGCCGAAGCCGGGGGCGTCATGGTGGCGGCCCATCCCCACAGGCGGCGTCTGCTCACGGGCCAGGACCACTCCCCGCAAGACGTGGAGAGCATGCTGGAGGCCGCGGCGGCGGACCCCCTCCTGGGCATGTGCCACGCCGTAGAGACCCTGAACGGCCGGGCCACGGACCGGGAGCGGGAGTTTTCCAGGGAGCTGGCCCGCCGGCTGCACAAGCCCGGCATTGGGGGCAGCGACTGCCACCACCCGGGCCAGGTCGGCGCGGCGGCCACCAGGTTCCACTGCCCCATATCATCCGTCCGGGAGCTTGTCCGGGAGATACGGGCGGGCCGGTTCGAGGCCGTGGCGCCGGCCATGTCCGCCCATACGGGACCCACGGGAGCGAGGCGTTGAACGGACTGCTGGAGGTGGAGGACCTTTACGTCCGCTTTACCACCAGGCAGGGTGAGGTGAAGGCCCTGAACGGCCTGACCTTCAGCCTCCAGGAGGAGTCGGTCCTTTGCCTCGTGGGAGAGAGCGGCGCCGGAAAGAGCACCGCCGGCCTGACGACCATGCGTCTGCTGCCCAGGAACGGGAGCGTGGTGTCGGGGAGGATATACTTCGAGGGGATGGACCTTCTATCCCTGGACAGCCGCAGCCTGCGGGGGATCCGGGGCAAGGACATCGCCATGGTCCCCCAGGAGCCCAAGGCGTCGTTGAACCCCCTCCATACCATCGGGGCCCAGGTCGCCGAGCTTCTCATGGCCCACAGCCGGCTTCCCAAGAAGGGGGCCATGGCAATGGCGGCGGAGATGCTGGGGGAGCTGGGCCTGCCGGATCCCTGGGAGATGCTGAAGCGTTACCCCTTCCAGCTAAGCGGCGGAATGTGCCAGCGGGTGATGATTGCCATGGCCCTGGCCCTGAGGCCCAAGCTGCTCATCGCCGACGAGCCCACCTCCAACCTGGACGTCACCCTTCAGGCGGAGATCCTGCGCCGGTTGAAGCGGTTCTGCAAGGAGTTTCGCGCCTCCATGGTCCTGATCACCCACGACATGGGGATAGTGGCTGAAATGGCCGACGACGTGGCGGTGATGTACGCCGGCACCGTGGTCGAGTCCGGCGACGTCCGCACGGTCTTCGACCGTCCCATGCACCCCTACATGTCGGGGCTGATCCAGTCCATTCCCCGGCTGGACAGGCCGGAGCAGAGGTTTCAGGCCATCGCGGGAGACCCGCCGGACATGCTGAACCTTCCGGAGGAGTGCCCCTTCCTGCCCCGTTGCAACAGGGCCATCAACAGGTGCCGTATCGACCCCAGGCCGTCGCTCCGGGACCTGGAGCCGGCCCACCAGGTCGCCTGCTACAACGCTAGGAGCTACGAGCCCGTGGACGGTCGCGGCCTCGGCCCAGGGCGGATGCCTCGCTGACCAGAAGCTCCAGGGCCACGTCCTCGTCCGCCCGGCCCCGCTTCACCGCCAGGTCCACCTCGAAGAGCCTGCCGTAGAGCCACTTCAGGTCGTTCCAGGAGTGCCGTCTGGCCTGGGCCATGGCCTTTCGCCGGATGAACTCCTGGGGGATGCCCAGGCGGTCCCCGATCTCCCTTTCGCCTACCTTCCGGTCCATCAGGTCCCTGGCCAGGGTTACCGCCCTGAGCTGTCTGGCGATCATGGAGACGATATAGGACACGTCCGCCCCATCCCGCCGGAGCCGGTGCATCAGCCGCACGGCCACACGGGCCCTGCCCTCCAGCAGCGCGTCCGTGGCGGCGAATATGTTGGCGTCCCGGGACTGGGCGGCCAGGAGGGTGACGTCGGCCTCCTCTATGGGCCTGTCCCCCGCGTACAGGGAGAGCTTCTCCAGGTCGTTGTCCAGCGCCCACATCTCGTTCCCGGCGGCCTGGGTCAGCACCAGAATGGCCCCCGGAGTGATCTGGGCCCCTCGTCCTTCGGTCCTGGTCCTGATCCACCGGGCCAGGGCCTCGCCCGTTGGGGCCGGCAGCGCCTGCACCTGTGCGCAGGGCTGGAGCTCTTTCAACAGGGAATTGCTCCTGGTCAGACGCTCCTCCCGGAAGACCAGCAGCGTCGTAGCGGGCATCTCTTCGGCGATGTACCGGGGCAGCTCCTTCCACCGGCCCATATCCTGCCGCTGGCCCTGGGCCCGGCGGCCTGAGGGGGAGCCGCCGCGGCGTCGGCCGTCCCGGGACTCGAACTGACCCAGCAACCCCTCCACCGCCACCAGCCGGTGCTCTGCGAGGAAGGGCACGGCGTCGCAGGTGGCCTTCAACGCCGAGTAGTCGGGCGACGTGAGGAGGTGGCTGTTGGCCTCCAGTAGCTCGGCCGGGCCCACCTGCGACCGCAGCTCCTCCATGGCCCCGGCCACGAGAAAGCTGTCACCGTATACGACGTGAGCGGGCAAGAAAAACGCCTTCGATGGTGCGTGGGCGCCCCTTGGAAGGGGCCTGCCTAGTGTACCACGGGGAGCGGCCCGGGCGGCAGGAGGCCGGCGCCATTGGCCGGGCATTGGCGGGCAGGCCAACAAAGGGACATCGTTTGAAGTATAATCAAGATAAGACTATAGGACGGGTTCGCTATGTGGTGGCGGCTGGCATTTCCTCTGATCATGCTGCTGGGGCCCAGGATCATCCCCTGGGCCTTCAGGAACCTGTACTTGGTCTGGAAGCTGCTGCGGGACGGGCGGGTGCCGTGGCTCGCCAAGCTGGTGCTGCCGGCGCCGCTGCTGTATCTGGCGACGCCCATCGTGCGCATCCCCTTCATCGGCGTGGCGGGCTTCGTGCTGCTGGTGCTGTTGGCCATGCGGATATTCGTGGCCCTGGCCCCGCAGCACGTCGTGGACTACTACGCGCCGTGGCGGTCCCGGCGTGAGCCCCCGAAACCTCCCAAGGAGCCGGCCAACGTCGTCGAGGGGACCTACCGTGTTGTGGAGGAAGACGACGCCAAGAAGTAGGTACTTGGGCCGGAGCGGCATGGTCTCTCTGTAGGCGATGGAGATCGGCATAATCGGGTTCCCCCAGAGCGGCAAGACGACCCTCTTCCACGCGTTGGCCCGGGGGAGGGTCGAGTCCGCGTCCCAGGGAAGCGGCAGGCGGGACGTGCACGCCGGGACCGCCCGCATGGCCGACCGGCGGCTGGACTCTCTGGGGGACATCATCCAACCCGACAAGGTCACTCCGGCGGAGGTGAAGTACTGGGACGTGCCCGCCGGCTCCGGCGACGGGTTCGGCGGTCGGTATCTCACTGTGCTGCAGGGGGCCGACGCCCTGCTCCACGTGGTGAGGCAGTTCCAGGACCCCTCGGTGGCCCACGTGAAGAGCGCCGTGGACCCGGTCCGGGACGTAGCCGACATGGAGGCGGAGCTTGCCCTGTCCGACCTCGCCATCCTGGAGCGGCGGTTGGAGCGCATCGAGGCCCAGCAAAAGGGGGCCCGGGCCCCCGAGCGGGACTCCCTGACGAGGGAGAGCGCCCTGCTTCAGCGCCTGAAGGACGGGCTGGAGCAGGGGGTGCCCGTCCGCCGGCAGGAGGCGCCGGACCAGATGGCCGACGTCCTGTCCGGCTACCAGTTTCTCACCGCCAAGCCGCTGCTTACCGTGGTGAACACCGGCGAGGATGGCCCGGGTGATGGAATGGACCGGGTAGCGATAGGCGGTCCGGGGACGGAGTGCACCTCTCTGTCGGCAAGGCTGGAGATGGAGCTGACCCAGCTCAGCCCCGATGACGAGGAGGAGTTCCGGGCGTCCATGGGAATGACTGAATCGGGACTGGACCGGGTGGTCCGCATGTCCCTGCGTTTGCTGTCCCTGGTCTCGTTCTTCACCTACGTCTCCAGGGAGGTCCGGGCCTGGACCGTGCCCGAGGACACGCCTGCGGTCAAGGCGGCCGGGCGGATCCACACGGACATGGAGCGGGGGTTCATCAGGGCCGAGGTGGTGTCCTTCGATGACCTGTCGGAATGCGGGTCGTTGGCCCAGTGCAAGAAACAAGGCCTCCTGAGGCTGGAGGGAAAGGGGTACTCCGTCAAGGACGGGGACGTCATCACCTTCCTGTTCAACACGTGACGGCTCTTCCTGAGGAGGGTCCGCAGGGCGGGCTGTCCCTGTACGTCCACGTGCCCTTTTGCCAGACCAAGTGCCCCTACTGCGACTTCAATACGTACCAGGGTATCGAAGCGCTGATGGCCCCGTACCTGGACGCCCTGACCACGGAGATACGCCTGTGGGGAGAGACCCTGGGCCGTCCGCCGGTGGTCACGGTATTCTTCGGGGGCGGGACCCCGTCATACATCCCTCCGGAGCAGGTTGCCAGGGTGCTGGAGCGCGTCTCGCACTCCTTCGACCTGGCGCCGTCGGCCGAAGTCACTCTCGAGGCCAACCCGGGGGACGTGACGGGCCCGGCGCTGGAGCGCTGGCAGCGGGCCGGGGTGAACCGGCTGAGCATCGGCGTTCAGAGTCTGGACGACTCCCTGCTGGCCCTGCTGGGCCGGCGGCACACCTCCGCCGGGGCGGCGGCAGCCTACGGCCTGGCGGTGGCCTCCGGCCTGGAGAACGTGAACCTGGACCTGATGTACGGGCTGCCCGCCCAGACGCTTGACCAGTGGAGGGCGACCCTCGAAGGCGTCCTGGACCTCTCGCCGGCGCACCTGTCCCTATACGCCCTGACCCTGGAGGAGGGCACCCCCCTGGCCCGGTGGGTGGAGGACGGCGGTGTGCCGGAGCCCGATCCCGACCTGGCCGCGGACATGTACTGCCTTGCCCGGGAGATGCTGGGCGGGTCGGGGTACGACCACTACGAGATCTCCAACTGGTCGGTCCCGGGGCGCCGCTGCCGGCACAACATGGCATACTGGCGCAACGGACAGTACCTGGGGGTCGGACCCGGCGCCCACTCCTGCCTTTGGGGGCACCGTTTCTGGAACGTGAGACCGCCCCGCGCTTACATGGACCGCCTCCGGCAGTGGGAAGAGGTCGGGGCCGCACGGGTGGAGAGGCTGGACGAGGAGGCCCTTCGCCGCGCCGGCCCGGTGGACGGCGTCGAGGCCATCGGCCCGTCCCTGGCGATGTCCGAGACCATGTTCTTGGGCCTTCGCTTGCTGGACGGCATGAGCATAGGCGGCTTCCAGTCGAGGTTCGGCCGGGACCCCCTGGTCCTGTACGGCCCCCAGGTGCGCGAGCTGACGGGCCTGGGGCTGCTGGAGCACCGGGACGGCCTCCTCCGCCTCACGGACAGGGGATGCCTTCTGGCCAACCAGGTGTTCGTGAGGTTCCTGTGAAACGGCCCGTCGCCGCTGCAGGCGGATAGGAGCCGGCGCCTGTCCGGTTTGTCCCCCCGCCTGTCCGGTTTGTCTCCCGGATGTGTTGGTGCTATCCTTTAACCACCCCGGTAACCACCCTGGTAACCACCCTGGCTGCGAGGCCGCATCTTGTACGTCATAGGCACCGCGGGACACGTCGACCACGGCAAGTCCACCCTGATAAAGGCCCTTACGAACATCGACCCCGACCGTCTCCCCCAGGAGAAGGAGCGGGAGATGACCATCGACCTGGGGTTCGCGTGGCTCACGCTGCCCAGCGGCCGGGAGATCAGCATCGTGGACGTCCCCGGCCACGAGCGGTTCATCAAGAACATGCTCGCGGGCGTGGGAGGCATAGACCTGGCCCTCTTGATCGTCGCCGCCGACGAGAGCGTCATGCCCCAGACGGTGGAGCACCTGGCCATCCTCGACCTGCTTCGGGTCAAGCGCGGCATCGTCGTGGTGACCAAGAGGGACCTGGTGGACGAGGAGCTGGTGGAGCTGGTCAAGGCCGAGGTGGAGGATACCCTGGAGGGGACCACCTTCGAGGGCTCCCCCGTCGTGGTCGTCTCGGCGTACACCGGCCACGGCCTGGACGAGCTCAAGGGCCTGCTGGACTCCATGCTGGACTCCACCGACGCCCGGCGGGACCTGGGCCGGCCCAGACTTCCCGTGGACCGCAGCTTCACCGTCGCCGGGTTCGGCACGGTGGTGACCGGGACCCTCATCGACGGCTCCCTGAAGGTGGGCCAGGAGGTGCAGCTCGTCCTGTCGGGAGAGCGGGCCAGGGTCCGCGGCCTCCAGACCCACCGAAAGAAGGTCGCCGAGGCCGAGCCCGGCGTGCGGTTGGCCGTCAACCTGTCGGGTATCACCCGCGAGGACTTCGAGCGGGGTGAGGTGATCACCAACACGGGTTGGCTGCGGCCCACCGCGAGGATGGACGCCCGGCTGAAGATGGTGCGGAATACCCGTCCCCTGAAGCACAACGAGACGGTCACCTGCCACCTGTTCACCGGCGAGACGCCGGGCCGGGTCAGGCTGCTCGGACAAGACGAGCTGGCCGCGGGCGAAGAGGGGTGGGCCCAGATACACCTGAAGGAGCCCCTCCCCGCCGTCAAGGGGGACCTGTTCGTCGTCCGGTCCGCGGACGCGACCCTGGGCGGGGGCAGGGTGGTGGACCCCCATCCCGCCCGCCGCCACCGGCGTTTCCTGTCGCCCATCATCCAGCGGCTCACGGCCATGGACGAGGGCTCCGAGGAGGAGTCGCTGCTCAGCGCCGTGGACCACTGGGGTCCGTGCGACCTGAGGACCCTGTCCCAGAAGGCCAACATCTCCCTGGACGAGGCCGCCTCCGGGGTCCGGGAGCTGGCGGACCAGGGCCTGGTCGTCGTGTTGGGTGACGGCGCGGGCCAGGTGGAGTCGGTGGCCTACTCCGTCGCCGCCTGGGAGTCCCTGAAGAGGACCGGAGTCAAGACGGCCAGGGAATACCACGGCCAGCACCCTCTCAGGCGGGGCCTGCCCCGGGAGGAGCTGAGAAACCGCCTGGGCCTCTCTCCCCAGGCGTTTCCCCCGGCCATGGACCGCCTGGCCGCCGAGGGCGTCCTGGAGGAGGACGGTGCGTGGGTCCGCCTCCCGGGCCACGAGGCCAAGCCCAGCCGGCAGCAGCAGGAGCAGATCGACGCCTATATGAAGGCCCTTCAGGCCGAGCCCTACGCGCCACCCACCGACTATCCCCTGGACGCTGAGCTGCTTGCCCTCCTAACGGAGGAGGGCAAGGTGGTGCGGGTGAGCGACTCGGTGGTGTTCAGCGCCGGCGCCTACCGGCAGATGGTAGAGAAGGTGAAGGGGCACATTGACCAGCGGGGGAAGATCACCGTTGCCGACGGGCGGGACCTGTTCGGCACCAGCCGGAAGTACGTGCTGCCTCTACTGGAGTACCTGGACCAGCAGCACATCACCCGTCGTGTGGGCGACGAGCGGGTGCTGAGGTAGTCCATGGCGCTGGACCTGGCCAGGACGGTGGGGCAGATCGACTCCCTGGCCCGGCGGCTCCATGACCGCCGCGATGAGCGGTCCGGCCGCCTTGCCCGGGCGATGGCGGCCATGGCCGGCGCCGACGCCGGGGACCTCCGGCGGAAGCTGGACTCGGCCCCAGGCAGGCCGTTCCTCTGTCCCGGCCTGGTGGGAGGGCTCTCCGGCCGGCACCAGCCCGCCGGCCTGCCCGGGGACTTCTGCGTCGCGGCCACCGACGGGTCCCACATCGACGTGGACAGGCATACCCCCGTCAGGTGCTACCTGATAAACGTGGGCGGGTGCCTGCTGACCTACGGCTCGCAGCCCGACGCCCGTATCTTCAGCGAGCCCGTCCTGTACAGCGAGGAGACGGACCTGTACATGAGCAGCGGGGCCCCGGGGTCCATGGAGGCCGTCGCCGTCGAGGGTCCGGTGCTGGGCCTGAAGCGGGCCGTGGCGGAGATCGAGGCCCTGGCCCGCCTCGTGGAGGAGGCCCCGCCCGGGATGCCGGTGCTGGCCCTCATCGACGGGTCGCTGGTGCTGTGGGCCCTGGCCGGCCGGGGGTACCAGCCCTTCGTCAGAGAGCGGATAATAGCCCAGGGGCTGCTCCCCGCGCTGGACAGGCTGCAAGAGGCGTCCCGTAGCCGCCCCGTGGCCCTGGCGGCCTACGTCAGCCTGCCCCAGAGCACCGAGGTGACGAACCTGCTGCGCCTGTACCTGTGTCCCCACGACGCGGAAGCCTGCAGCGCCCACTGCAACAGCCACCGCTCCCGGCAGACGCCCTGCGACACGGTGAACGGCCTGCTGGACAGGCACCTGTTCCAGGAGCTGCTGGCCCCGGGAGAGCGGTCGGACACGTTCCTGAGCCAGTCGTCCATCTCCCGGGACTGGTACCGGCAGCACCGGGTACACTTCTTCTACGTCAACACCGGCCGGGAGATCGGGCGGGTAGAGGCGCCCGGCTGGGTGGCCGCCGACGAGGGGTTGGTGTCCCTGTGCCACTCCCTGATATTGGACCAGTGCGAACGGGGCATCGGCTACCCGGTGGCCATCGCCGAGTCCCATGAGCAGGCGGTGGTCACGGGCCCGGACCGGCTAGCTTTCAGGCAGATGGTGGACGAGGCGCTGGAGGTCAACGGGCTTCCGGTCTACACGTCGGAGAAGGCCCGGTCCAAGCGTACGAGGTGGCTGTGACAGAGGCCCAGACACCCCGGAGGGTGGGAGAGGTGGTGGAGTCGGCCTCGGACCGGTTCGTCGCCCAGTGCTACACGCTGTACGGCTCCCCTCCCCTGGGCGCCTTCGTCCGCGCGGGGTCCGAGGGCGCCAACGGCGACGGAACACTGGTGTACGGCGTGGTGTACGGCGTCAGCACCCGGTCGCTGGACCCGGGGCGCCCGGTGATCGCCCGGGGCGGCGACGCGGTCAGCGAGGAAGCGGTATACGACGACAACCCCCAGCTCTCGCGGCTGCTCTGCACCCGGTTCGAGGCGGTCATCACGGGGCACTCTGCCGGAGGCTGCCTGAAGCAGTACCTGCCCCCTCTGCCCCCTCGCATCCACTCCTTCGTCTTCGAGTGCGCCGGCGGAGAGGAGCGGGAGGCGGCCCGGGGCCTGGGCTTTCTCAGCCTGCTGCTGAGCTCCTCTCCCCTGGGGCCGGGAATGGCCGACGAGGTCATCGCCGCGTGCCTGCGCAGGGCGTCGGCGCAGCAGCAGGACCCGCAGGGGTTCCTGGTGGAAGCGGGCAAGGCCCTGGCGGCGCACCTATCCGGGGACCTGACGCGACTGGACTCCATCCTGAGGAGGCTCCGGCCATGACCGACGGCATCGGCCCCCAGGCGTCCCAGGGCCGGTACCTGGGCATGGTGGTGGACGGCTCCATGACCCGGGGCGCGGAGATACGCCTGGACGGGCATACCTCGGTGGAGGACGTCAGGATGGGCGCCTTCGTCACCATCCAGGGGGAGAAGCACCGGTTCTTCGGAGTGGTTACCGACGTGGGCCTGGCGTCCGCGGACGCCGGCCTCAAGCACACGCCGCCCGGGGTCCAGGACCCGTTCATCGCCCAGGTGGTGTCCGGCACCGTGGCCTACGGCAGCGTGAAGGTGATGCCGACGCTGACCATGCCCGTGGTGCTGGGGGCCTCGGAGGGCCCCTCCCCGGCCCGCACCGTACCGGCCCACTTCTCCAGGAGCTTCCTGGCCTCGGAGGGAGACGTGGAGGCGGTGTTCGGCCGGGAGGACGGACGGCACTTCTGGATCGGCAACCCCCTGGAGATGGAGACCAAGGTCTGCCTGGACCTGGGGGCGTTGGTGGAGCGGTCCATGGGGGTCTTCGGAAAGAGCGGCACGGGCAAGACCTTTCTCACCCGCCTGCTGCTGGTGGGCGTCCTCCAGAGCGACCTGGCCTCGGCCCTGGTCTTCGACATGCACAGCGAGTACGGGTGGCAGGGCCGCAGCCAGGGGGGCACCTTCGTAAAAGGCCTGAAGCAGCTCTTTCCCTCCAGGGTGGCCGTGTTCTCCCTGGACGAGGAGAGCTCCCGCAACAGGGGACTCTCTCCCGACGAGGTCGTCCGTATCGCCTACGAAGACATAGAGCCCGAGGACATAGAGGTGCTCCAGGAGAACCTGGGCCTGTCGCAGGTGGCCACCGACGCGGCCCACGACCTTGCGCGGCACTTTGGCGCGCGTAGCTGGCTGCAGGAGTTCTCGGCCATGGCCGGCCGAGATGCCGTGTTCGACCTGGCCAACGAGATGAACGTGAACCCCCAGGCGCTGAGCGCCCTGCACACGCGGCTGCGGCGGTTTCACCGCTACACTTTCCTGGGGCCCAAGGGGCGGGAGGACTCGGTGCGCCGCATCCTGGAGCACCTGGACCGGGGTATGCACGTGGTGCTGGAGTTCGGCCGGTACGGCAACGACCTGAACGCGTACATCCTGGTGGCCAACCTGCTCACCCGCCGGATACACGAGCGGTACGTCCGGCGCAAGGAGGAGGCCGAGGGAAGGGCGGCAGCGGAGCCGCGCCCCCTGGTGATAACCATCGAGGAGGCCCACAAGTTCCTCAGCCCGTCGGTGGCGCCCCAGACCATCTTCGGGACCATCGCCCGGGAGATGAGGAAGTACAACGTAACGTTGATGGTCATCGACCAGCGGCCCGGGGCGATAGACTCGGAGGTGATGAGCCAGATCGGCACCAAGCTCACATGTCTCCTGGACAACGACCGGGACATCGAGTCGGTCCTGGGCGGGGCTCCCGGAGGCAGGGAGCTCCGCACGGTGCTGTCACGCCTGGACTCCAACCGGGAGGCGCTGGTCTTCGGCCACGCGGTGCCCATGCCCGTGGTGGTACGCACCAGGGAGTACGGCTCGTCCGGGTCCTATGACGAGTTGTCACGGCCCGTCGGGTCGGCCGCGGACGGCCCCGGACGGCGAAGGTCGCTGGAGGAGGAGCTGAACGACCTGTTCTGATCTCTCCCTTCCCATGGGTCCCCCCGCCGACTATCGATACCACGGTCGGCCGGCGTCCTCAGCACGCCGGGGTTTCTGCCGGGCCTGCGGTGGGGTATAATGGTGCCGATGGGTAGTCGAAGGTGATTGCCTACCGTGAAGACCCCGCCCGAACGTAAGGGCGGGGTTTTGATTTGTGGCAGGGTCTGATTTGTGATGGAAGGAGCTATGTAATGGACGTTCTGGCGTACATGGCCGAGCACGGGCACGAGCAGCTTGTGGTGTGCTCGGAGCCGTCGGTGGGGCTGAAGGCGTTCATCGCGATACACGACACCTCCCTGGGCCCGGCGGTGGGGGGAACGCGTATATGGCCCTTCGAGACCGAGGAGGAGGCCATCATGGACGTCCTGCGGCTGTCCGAGGCGATGACCTACAAGTCGGCGGCCGCGGACCTGCCCATGGGGGGGGGCAAGGCGCTCATCATGGCCGACCCGAGAACGGACAAGACCGAGGCCCTCCTGCGGGCCTACGGCCGGCACGTCGACACCCTGAACGGCCGGTACGTGACCACCACCGACGTGGGCTCGACGGGCAGGGACCTGGAGTACATCTCCCTGGAGACGGAGCACGTCGCCGGGTTGCCCGTGAGCCAGGGCGGCAGCGGCGACACCTCGCTGATGACCGGCCTGGGCGTGTACATGGGGATGAAGGCATGCGCCAAGGCGGCCTGGGGGACCGACTCCCTGTCGGGCAGGACCGTGGCCCTGCAGGGGTTCGGCAAGGTGGCCTACCGCACCGCCGAGCACCTGGTCGAAGAGGGGGCCAACCTGGTCGCGACGGACGTCTACGAGGAGGCCAGGGAGAAGGCCCGGCTCATGGGGGCCCGGGTGGTGGAGCCCGAGGCGATATACGACGTGGAGTGCGACATATTCTCCCCCTGCGCCCTGGGGGGCGTCCTGAGCTCCCGCACCATACCCCGGCTGACCTGCAGCATCATAGCCGGCGGCGCCAACAACCAGCTCCTGACCGACCACGACGGCATGGAACTGCACCGCAAGGGGGTCCTGTACGCCCCCGACTACATCATCAACTCGGGCGGGGTGATAAACATCGCCTGCGAACTCGGCGCCCCCTACAACGAGGACCGGGCGAGGGAGATGACCGAGCGCGTCTACGGGACAATGGAGCGGGTGTTGGACATCTCTTCCCGCGAGGGGATCCCCACCTCCCAGGCCGCGGACCGGATGGCCCGGGAGCGCGTCGACTCGGTGTCCAACCTGCGGAGGATATACCGGGGCCCGTAGGACTCTGGCGCGGGACGATGGCGGGAACCGTCCGCCTCCCCCAAGGGCCCGGAGGGACGCCAGCGGCGCCCGGCGGCTAGGTGGCCTTGGTTTCCGCCTCGAAGGCCGGGGTCTTGTTCCTGTGGGCGCCGTCGCAGAAGGGCTTGTTGTCGGAGTTGCCGCACCGGCACAGAGACACCCACTGGCCCTCGGGCAGGGTGAACTCGTTCTCCTCCCCGTCGACTATCGTAAAGGGGCCCTCGAGTCGATAGGGGCCGTTGGCACGTACGGTTATCTTCAGGTCAGCCATTGTTCCTCCCGCTGTGGATGGGGGCTGGATGCCGATTTCGACGTGGCCGTATTCTCCCACGCCCGTTGACGGGGTGTCAACGGGCCGGCGGGGGGCCTAGCTGTACCCCAGGCGGTGCAGGTCCTCTTCGCTCAGGCCCAGGAAGTGGCCGACCTCGTGGACCACCGTGATCCTGATCTCGCGTACGACCTCGTCCCTGGTGCCGCAGGCCTCCTCGATGGGGCCCTGGAACAGGGTTATGGTGTCCGGTAGGGGCGGCAGATCCCCGTATCGCTGGGGCAGAGGCACCCCGACGTAGAGCCCGAAGAGGCTCCCCGGCTGGTCCTCCCCGGCCTCCTCGAGATACTCTTCGCTGGGCCAGTCCTCCACCAGCAGCGCCACGTTCTCCAGGCTGTCGCGTACGTGGGGAGGAAGCTCCTCGACCGCCTGCAGGACCAGGCGTTGGAACTGGCGCCGGGTGAGGCGCATGACTCCTACGCGGTCACCCGCGCCCGGATGTCACGGAGTATGTCCAGGTTCTGCCGGTCCGGGCCCTTGCCTTCGAAGCCCGGCACCTCCAGGAAGAAGGGCAGGTCGCCGAAGGCGGGGTTGGACATGATGTTCTCGAAGCCGGCCACGCCGATGTACCCCTCTCCCAAGTTCTCGTGGCGGTCGACTCCCGCGCCCAGGGGATACTTGGAGTCGTTGGCGTGGACGGCCACCAGGTTGTCCAGGCCTATGCACTCGTCGAACTCGGCCAGCATGGAGTCCAGGCCCGCCTTCGTGGCAACGTCGTAGCCCGCGGCGAAGGAGTGCTGAGTGTCCAGGCAGATCTTGAGCCTCTCACGGTATCCGGGCCGGGCCTCAGACAGGATGCGCCCCAGCTCGTCGAAGCTGGCCCCGATGTGCTGGCCCATGCCCGCGGTGTTCTCCAGGGTGAGCCACGGCCCCTCGGGAGAGCTGTCCAGTACCCGCTCCAGGGCGGAGACGGTCTGCTGGAGGATGGCGTCGTATCCCGCGCCCTTGTGGCTGCCCGGATGGACTATGACTCCGGCGGCCTCCACCTGGGCGGCCAGGTTCATGTAGCTGACCAGCGAGTCTATGCCCTTTTCCAGCAGCGCCGGGTTGGGGGTGCCCAGGTTGATCAGGTACACGGCGTGGAAGAAGACGGGGGCGATCTCCGCCTCGCGGGCCTTATGCCGAAAGGTCTCTGCCCGCTCCTCGGAGACCGGCCTGAAGGCCCATGCCTGGGGGGCCGAGCCGAATATCTGGATGGTCTCGCAGCCCAGGTCGGCAGCCCGGTCTATGGCCTTGTCCAGGCCCCCCGAGGTGGAAACGTGGGCACCCAGCTTCATTGGCGACCCCTTCCGGTCTCACGTTCGGTACGTAGGCGCTATGACGCGGCGCCCGGGAGGGCCGGGGCCGCTCTAACCGCTCCTGGCCGGGGCGCGGCGCACGAAGGGGAGGTACCCCAGGGCCCGGCGAAGCTCTCCCCGCTCCCAGATCACCAGGAACTGGCTGGCGATGGCTGCGGAGCTATAGGTCCCGACCACGACGCCTATGATCAGGACCAGCAGGAACGGGCGTATGGTGGAGCCGCCGAACAGCAGCAGGGCCAGCAGGACGAAGAGGGTCGTCAGGCTGGTGTTGAGGGACCGGCCTATGGTCTCCATTATGCTCAGGTTGACCAGCCCGGGGAAGGGCCTGTCGGGGTTGCGGGCGACGTTCTCCCGTATCCTGTCGAACACGACGATGGTGTCGTTCACGCTGTATCCCAGCACCGTGAGGAGCCCGACGATGAACATGGAGTTGACCTCCACGTTCAGCGCCTTCCCCAGTATGGAGAAGATGCCGACGATCAGGAGCATGTCGTGGACGAGGGCCAGGATGGCGGATACCCCGTACCGGAAGGAGTTGGGTATGTTGCGGAAGGCCCAGGTGACGTACACGAGGATACCCACGGCTGCGAACAGCACGGCGATGATGGCGTTCCTGACCATCTCTTCGGCGACGATGGCCGACACCGTATCGAAGTCCCGGGACTCGATGAGGCCTATCCTGTCCTCCAGGTCCCTCTCGATGACCGCCTGCTCAGAGGATACGGCGCCTTCGGGCCCCTCGACCTGGGGCTCAAGGACATCGGTGCGGATGAAGACCGAGCGCCCGCCCGTCTTCTGGATCAGGGCCTCGGAGTGGCCGTGGTCGTCCAGGACGTCCCTGACGGCATCTTCGTTCACGTCCGTTCCCCGCACGAAGGTGACCTCCAGGGCCGACCCGCTGGTGAAGTCGATGCCCGGCGTGAGGGGTGGGGGAATCAGTAGGGATATGACTCCCGGCAGAATGAGCAGGCCGGAAACCAGGAAGAACCACCCTCGCTTGCCGACGAAGACCAAGGCTAGCCGCCTCTCCTCTGACCCGGCGCCGCCGGTCCCGAGTCGTGGCCGGCGCCGGCCACCGGCACCGGCTGCCGCGGGGGCTCCGGAGTGAATAGATTGATCCTGCTCCCCAGGGGGGTGTACGCCAGCAGCTGGAGCATGTTGCGGCTGACGGTCATGGCGGTGAACATGCTGACTATGACCCCGATCCCCAGAGTGAGGGAGAAGCCCGTGACGATGGGGGTCCCAGTGCGCGAGCCGAACCACCACAGAATGAGGCACGTGATGATGGTGGAGATGTTGCTGTCACGGATGGCGGTCCACGCCCTCCTGAAGCCCACCTCCATCGATGAGGTGAGGGACCGGCCGGTGCGCATCTCCTCCTTCATCCGCTCGAAGATCAGCACGTTGGCGTCCACGGCCATACCTATGGACAGGACCAGCCCGGCGACCCCCGACAGGGTGAGGGTGACGGGCAGCAGCTTGAAGATGGCCAGGACTATCAAGGCGTATACGATGAGGGCGGTGGCCGCCACCAGCCCGGCGACGCGATAGTAGGCGATCAGGAACACGAGGACCAGGCCAAGACCCACGAAGCCCGCCACCAGGCTGTTCTTCAGCGAGTCCTCTCCCAGGAGGGCGTCGACGGTGTCCTCGCGGATGAGCTCCAGGGGGACGTCCAGGCTTCCCGACTCCAGCTGGATGGCCAGGGTCTGGGCCTCTTCTCGGTTGAAGTTGCCGGTTATGCGGGTCCGTCCGTCGGGGCTGTGGCCGCTGACTATGGGCGCCGTGAGCTGCTCGTCGTCCCGGTATATGGCGATCCGTCTTCGCTGGTCTCCCACCAGGCGCCGCGTGAGGTCGCTCCAGATGCCGGCGGCCTTGCCCTTGAACTCCAGGTGTACCTCGTGATCGGACGTGGTCGGGTTGCGCTGGGCGAAGGCCTCCTCCAGGTCTTCACCGGTGATGTCCACGGGGAGGTCGTTGTACCGCCCCTCTCCTCCCAGCTCCAGGGGCTCGCATGCCCCGGGGTTGATGCCGAGCTCCTCCAGGGTGACGAGGCACTCGCGCTCGAAGAAGCTGAGCTGGGCCGTCTGGCCGATGAGCCGCTTGGCATCCTCGACTCCGCCCGAGGCGGTGAAGGTCGCGATACCGGGCGGGTCTCTGGTCAGGCCCTCCCTCAGGGCGGTGCGGCCCTCCGTGGTGATGGAGTCCTTGATGTTTATCGAGTATCGGTTGGGGGAGACCCCTTCCACCGAGTAGTCCACATAGCCCAGTTCGTCCAGGAGCCGTTCGATGCCGGACCGGTTGAGCGGCGGAATGAAGACGCTGGTGATCTGCTTTCCCTCGTCGCCCGTTGTGAACGACTCGAAGGGAGCGAATATCTGAGTGACGAAGTTGCTTAAGGTGTTGACCTCGGCGTCGGTAAAAGGCTGCTCGGCGCTGATGACGAAGGTGTTGACCTCGGGATTGTCCACACTGTCGCCCGTGCGTCCGACGGCGGTTAGGATGTTCGTGAGGTCGACGGTGGAGGGCACCGGGCGGAAGGCCACGTCTATGGTGGAGCCCTCGGAGCCGGGGAGCTGCACCACCACCCTGTCTTCGCCCCATAGCTGTATGATGGGCTCGGTGGTGCCCAGGGCGTTGATACGGCGCTGTATGATGTCGACGACGCCCTTCATCTGGTCTTCCGTGGGACTCTGGACGTCGGGGCGGAAGAGGGTGACGGGGCCCACGTCGAAGACGGCGTCCCTCAGGTCCGACTGCCGCTCCTCCTCGTCCAGGGCGAGGCCCTCGATACGAAAGCGGGTCTGGGGAGGGACCTCGAAGGTCGCGTCTACCAGCCCCACCTCATCGAGGAAGTCCTGGACATCCTCGTCCAGCAGTAGGTCACTGAAGGTGACCATGGCCGAGTCGCCGGTCAAGACGAAGGACTCGAAGGTCGACAGCCTCTCCTCCAACGCCACCTTGAGCTGCTCTTCGGCGTTGGCCAGGAAGGGTAGGCCCTGGATCGAATACCGGTTCTCGCCCGTGTTTTCGAATACTGGTTCGTCGTAGCCAAGCTGGGACAGCGTAAGGCTGATGGCGCCCTCGTCTGAGGTGCTCTGGAATGCCACCTCCACGCCCTCGTCCTGGAACTCGATGGTATCTATCAAGGCAATGTCGGCTTCCAGGCGCTGCTCCAGGGCGGCCTCCGATAGCTGTCGAAGGGCGAGGTCGTTCAGGACGAACTCGGGCTTGGCGATGGCGGCCCTTGACTGCTCCTGGCCCTGCACCACCTCCGTGATGTCCCCTTCGTCCACCGGCTCGTCGAACTCCAGCGCTACCAGGTCCGGCAGGTCTGCCTGGTAGCGCAGGTCACTGCCGCCCTCCAGGTCCAGGCCCAGGGTCAGCCCCAGGGGACCGGAGGCTTCCCGGTCGATGTCGAAGAGGCTGGGGATCGATACGTGCACCTCTTGAAAGCTCAGCGAGGCGACGGCCAGCGCGACCACCACGAAGACGAAGGCGAAGACCCTGACCCCTCTCCTACGCACTACCCGCACCCACCTCCGCGGCATCCAACGCGCCGTCCTTGAGGCGCTTGGCCAGGGCCAGCGCTCCGGCCCGGCTGCTCACCTCGCCCGCCGCCCGCGCCTCCTCGATGTCGTCGAGTATGCTGCCAATGGCGGGGCCCGGCGTGATGTCGAGGGCCGCCATCAGGTCGTGTCCGGTGACCAGTCTGGGGGTCTCTTGGGACGACCGGGGCCCCGTGCCCATCTCCAGTACGTGGGCAACCCGGGCGGCGTGGCGGCGCCAGGAGTCCATGTCCAGAAGCGGGCCCCGGGCCGCCAGGTGGTCGGCCAGGCTGAGATACAGGGTGTCGACGGCCGCGTCTCCCAGGTCCCGGAAGTACCGGTGGACGGCGCGGGCCGTGGGCATCTCTCCCCCCTGGCTCATCTGCGTCGGCCTGAGGTGGTGCTCCACCACGCGGGAGACCAGGGCCGTGCCCCGGTTGCCCACCCGTAACCTGCCGAGGATGTCTCGACTCATTACCGCTCCCACGGTGTGGTGTCCCAGGAACCTGGTCCGGCCGGTGGAGTCCACCGTCCTGGAGGGGGGCTTGGCCACGTCGTGCAGTAGCCCGGCCAACTTCAGGAAGGTGCGCCGGCTATGACCGTCGCACACCTCGGAAGCGAATCGCTTCTCTGTTTCTGCCCCCCATGGCGCCTCTCCTACCACCGGGTCAAGCCTCTCGGGGGACGTGACCCGCTCCACACCGTCCACGGCGTTCATGGAATGGCCGAACACGTCCCAGTAGTGCTCCCGCGGCTGCTCTACTCCCTTGGCGTCTCCAAGCTCGGGGATTATACAGCACAGCAGGCCCAGGCCGTCCAGCATCTCCAGGTGTCTCTTGGCCCCATCCAAGGCCAGGATGGCCAGCAGCTCGCCCCGCAGGCGCTCACCGGGAACGTCCGCCGCAAGCCCGGCGTCGGCTCGAACGAGGCTCTCGGTCCCGTCCTCCAGACGGAAGCCCAGGACTGCCGCCAGCCGCACTGCCCTCAGGAGGCGGCCGGGCTCGTCGCGGAACACCTTGGGCCCCATCGCCCTCACGAGGCCGCGCTCCAGGTCGCGCCGGCCGTGATGCGGGTCGACCGCCTCGTCGGGCCGGAGGGGAAGCTCCCACTGCTCGACCGGGACGGCGATGGCGTCGACGGTGAAGTCGCGTCTCGCAAGGTCGTCCTCGACGGCGCCTTCGAGGGGGGCCAGGTCAACGGTCCAACGGCTTTCGCCATCGGAGGGAAGCACCACGCGGACGATGCGGTCGGCCCGGCCCATGCCCGGCAGCACTCGGCTCTCGCCGCCCAGGGTTGCTACGCTCCCGCCCAGGCAGGCCGCAAGCTCCTCGCCCAGGGTGTGGACGTCCGCCGCGGCGACCACGTCCAGGTCCCGGGAGGGCACGCCTCGCAGGGAGTCCCTGACAAAGCCGCCGACGAGGAACGCCCGTATCGACCGGGCAAGGAAGAATTGTCTCAGACGTGTAAGGATAGCGACGCTCGGAGGGTGTCGGATGTGGGGATGACGGTACGCGGCAAGGCCGGGCCTCGGGCTACCCGGTACGGCCGGCCTCCACCGGCTCGCCGTCGGCGGGCGCCTCTTGGGGCTCTTCCCGGGGCTCCTCTTTCCAGAGCTGGTCCCTGGAGACGAGCCGGTCGATGTAGAGCGTGCCGTCCAGGTGGTCTATCTCGTGTTCCAGGGCCTGGGCCAAGAGCTCCTCGGCGGAGACCCTGACCTGCTTCCCGTTGCGGTCCAACCCCTTGGCGCGGACCTTCACGGAACGCCGGACCATGCCGCGGTAGCCGGGGATGCTGAGGCAGCCCTCCTCGACCTCTCGCTCTCCCTCACGGCGGATTATCTCGGGGTTGATGAAGACCCAGGGCTCTTCGTCCTCGGGTAGCTGGATGACCACCACCCTCTGCAGCACGCCGACCTGGTTGGCGGCGAGGCCCACGCCGTTGGCTTCTTGCATGGTCTCTATCATGTCGTCGATGAGCCGCTGAAGGGAGCCGCCGATGGAGCTGACCCGCTTGGCCTTCTGCCTCAGGATCGGGTCCGGCACTATGCGCATGGGAAGCATTGACAACGCTCTACCTCTGGGCCGATAGTGACTGGACGCCCCGGCCACCGTATCGATTATAGAGAGGTTCGTCATGTGTGTAAAGGCGACGGTTACATAACTGTGACAGGGTCCACGTCCACGGTCCATCCCTGGATAGCGGGCAGGGTCTCCACCAGCTCGTGAATGCGCCGCCCGCGGAGCACCAGGTGCCAGCGGTATTTTCCGCGCACTCGCTGGGGAAAGGCGGGAGCGGGGCCGATCAGGTCCAGGTCCGCCCGTCCCCGGGCGTGCATCCGGCGGCGAAGGGCCCTGCCCATCCGCTCGGCCTCCCGCCGGCACGCTTCGGGGACCGTATGCGTATACACCATGCGGACGAGGCGGTGGAAGGGTGGATTGCCCTGGTCCCTGCGGAACTCCAGCTCCCTGTCGTAGAAGGATCGGTAGTCCTGGGTCGCCGCGGCCTCCACCGCGTAGTGGGTTGGGTCGTAGGTCTGGACTATCACCGAGCCGGGCCGGGGCCCCCGGCCGGCCCTGCCGGACACCTGGCACAGGAGCTGGAACGCCCGCTCTCCGGCCCTGAAGTCCGGTAGGTTCAGGCCGGTGTCGGCTAGGACCACGCCCACCAGGCTGACCCCGGGGATGTGGAGGCCCTTGGCGACCATCTGAGTGCCGACCAGGACCTGGGCGTCGCCGCGTACGAACCGCCCGAGGATTGTCTCGTAGCCCTGGGGGCGTTGGGCGGTGTCCCCGTCCCATCGGAGGGCGGTGACGTGGGGCATGGTGCGCAGCAGCTCCTCCATGACCCGCTGGGTGCCCAGACCCAGGTACTTTATCCTGGGGCTGCGGCACCGGGGGCACACCCTGGGAACGGCCCGTCTGCGGTTGCACTGGTGGCACACCAGCCGGGGCTCCGCGGAGTGGTAGGTCAGGGCCACGGAGCAGCTACGGCAGCGAAGGGCCTGGCCGCAGTCCCGGCACTGGACGACGGTGGCCGACCCTCGCCGGTTGAGGAACAGGATGGCCTGCTCGCCCCTGTTCACGCACTCGGACAGGGCGTGGGACAGGTCCCTGCTGAAGATGCTCCGGTTCCCCTCCTTCAGCTCCTCGCGCATGTCGCACACCCGCACCCGCGCCAGCTCCTGCGCCTCCCCCCGTCCCGGGGGCGGAGCCTCGGGGTGGGGGATGCGGTGGGGAAGCTGGAGGAGCCGGCGCCGTCCTCGTAGCGCCTTGTGGTAGGTCTCCACGTCGGGGGTCGCGCTGCCCAGGATGACGGCGGCGCCGGTGAGCTGTCCCAGCTTGAGGGCCGCGTCCCGGGCGTGGTAGCGGGGAGAGGAATCTTGCTTGTAGGTCCACTCGTGCTCCTCGTCGACGACGATCAGGCCCACCTCCGGTAGGGGGGCCATCAGGGCGCTGCGCGGGCCGACGACGACCTGGCAGTCGCCGTCCAGGATGCTCCACCACTGGTCGAAAGCCGCACCCGTCGCGAGACGGCTGTGGAGCACGGCGACCTTGCCCGGGAACCTGGCCTGCACCCGATGGACCGTCTGGGGCGTGAGGGAGATTTCGGGCACCAGCAGGATGCCCCCCTTGCCCATCCGGACGCAGTGCTCCAGGGCGCGGAGGTAGACCTCGGTCTTGCCGCTCCCGGTGACTCCGTGGAGCAGGAAAGGCGCCGGCGCGCCGCCCCCGCCGTCCATGGCGGCCACGACCTCCGCCAGCGCCCGCGACTGGTCCGCGTTGAGCGTCGGCTTGGCCCCGGGGTCTCCCAGCATCATGGAGGCGCCCGGGCCGGGGCGCCTGTCCACCCTGACCCAGTCCATGGCGATGAGCCCCTTCCCATGCAGTGCTTGGACGGCGGGACCTCCGTACTCCTTTCGGGCCAGGGCCAGAGGCATGGGCCGGGAGGACGCCTTCAGTGCCTCGTACAGGGCCATCTGGCGCGGGGCCCGGTCCGGCGGCCCGGCGAGGGAGGCGGGGCCGCCGTCTGCCAGCGGCAGCCGCACGAAGCAGTCGTAGTGGTGGGAGGGGCGCGGCCTGGGCAGCCTCCAGCGCCGTTGCACCAGGCCGCGGGCCAGGAGGCGTCTGATGGCGGCCGGCCCTTCCTTACCCAAGGCCTTCTCCAGGTCCTTTTCCGGCGCCTCCCGGCCGGAGGACAGGCGGCCAAGTACCAGGGCTTCGGGCGAGCCGGACATGGGGGACTCGGACGGGCTTCTGGGGCCGAGTAGAAGCCAGGGTCTCAACCGGGTCTGGAAGCCCGGGGGCAGCATGGGCGTCACCGCGTCGAAGAGGGAGCACAGGTAGTGCCTGCTTATCCACCGGGCCATCTCGCGGCCCGCGGGGCCGACCAGTGGAGGGGCCGCGACGGTGCTTGCGACGTCCCTGGTTGCCTCCGCCTGGGACTCGTCGGCCAGGTCGAAGACGATACCCTGGGTGAGCCTGTTGCCCAAAGGGACCCGGACCAGCGCGCCGGGAAGGACGTCGGGCTCGTGGGCTATGCCGTAGGAGAGGGTCTTGCCGTAGCCTATGGGGGCGTCGACGGCCACCTCAGCGTATCTCACACCACACCCCGCAACACCGGCAGGGGCCGGCCTACTGTAGAGGAGGGTGGGGCGGTCCAACGGCGGGTACCGCCCCGGCGCCCCCGGGGAGGCTGCTAGGAGGATGCCTTCTGGACCCTGGGCGGCCGCTTCTCCTTGATGCGGGCAGCCCTGCCTGAAAGGCCCCGGAGGTAGTAGAGCTTGGCGCGCCTCACCACGCCCCTGCGTATCACCTCCACCGACTCCAGCAGGGGTGAGACCAGGGGAAAGGTGCGCTCGATGCCGATGCCGTAGGTGATACGGCGGACGGTGAATGACGCGCCCGGGCCGCCCTTCCGGCGCCTGATTACGACGCCCTGGAAGGCCTGGACCCGCTCCCGCTCTCCTTCCCGGATGCGGAAGTTGACCCGGACCGTGTCCCCCGGGCCGAAGTCCCGGAGCTTGGGGTCTATGTTGGAGGGTACCAGGGCGTGCGCTTCCATGTCATGCCTTTCTAGATAGAGACCGCCGTAGCACCGTACATTCTATACCCGTAAGGGCTGCTTGTTCAAGGCACAAGGGGGCCGTGGGTACTCACGAAGTCAGCTCCCCTGATAGCCGTGGGCGGCCAGGAACCGCAGGTCGTCGTCCCCGAGGTTGGCCCTTTCCAGCAGGTCCGGCCTCTTTTCCAGGGTCCGGAGCAGGGCCTGCTCCCTCCGCCACCGGTCTACCTCTCCATGGTCGCCCGACAGAAGCACCGGGGGGACGCCCAGGTCCCGGTACACGGGGGGCCTGGTGTAGACGGGGTGCTGGAGCAGGCCCGAGGTGATGGAGTCGCCCCGCACGCTCTCCGGGGAGCCGACGACCCCTGGCACGAGGCGCACCACGGCGTCGGCGACGACCATGGCGGCCAGCTCGCCCCCGGTGAGCACGTAGTCGCCTATGCTTATGTCGTCGGTGGCCATGCCATCCCTTACCCGGTCGTCGACACCCTCGTAGTGCCCGCATATCAGCACCAGGCCGGGCTTCGACGCCAGCTCTGCGGCCACCTGCTGGTCCAGCCGCCGCCCCTGGGGCGACAGCAGCACCACGGGCGCCCGGGCGCGCACGTCGCAGGGAAAATCAGACAGGGCGTCGTCCACCGCCTCGAAGATGGGCCCGGGCTTCATCACCATCCCGGGGCCGCCGCCGTACTGGTAGTCGTCGGCGGTGTGGTGGTTGTCGTGGGTGTGCTCCCGTATGTCCCGGACCTGGATGCGCACCAGGCCCCGCTTCACGGCCCGGCCCACCACGCTGTGGTCGAAGGGCCCGTGGAACATGCCGGGGAACAGGGTGAGGATGCGGATGTCCATCTGAATTCCCGAAAAACCGTGGCTCCTCAGAAAGTGGGGCTCTTCATCCTTGGTGGGGCTGGTCTCAGCTGGCATGGGCGATTGCTCTGAAAATGGGCTAGGTGAGACCCCTTCGTTTTCGTCCTATTACTTGGCTTACTTGGCCTTCGCAGGCAGCCGGGTTCCTCACTGTTGGCGTTTCCGGATACCCGCTTTCGCGGGTATGACGGCCTAGACGCGGGTATGACGGGGTAGACAACGGAGTGTTGCACCTATTCAGAGGTTTCCTGGGCGGCCTCGCGCCCGTGTCCGGGGTCAGGCGGCGCCGGATGGCCCTGGGCGTCTCCCCGGAGCAGCTCCAGGGCGTGGGGGAGCACGGGAAGGATGACATCCAGGCACTCCGCGACCCCTTTGGGGCTGCCGGGAAGGGTGACGATCAGCGTGCGGCCGCGAATTCCCGCGACGGACCGGCTGATCATGGCCATCGGCGTCTTTTCCAGGGTCCGGGCCCGCATGGTCTCGGCCAGGCCCGGGACCTGCCGGTCGATGACCGACAGGCACGCTTCGGGAGTGACGTCTGTGGGCGCCATGCCGGTGCCTCCGGTGGTCACGATCAGGTTCAGGCCGTCTCCGTCGCTCCAGCCGGCCAGCCGTCGCGCGATGGTGTCGCGGTCGTCGGGCACGATCTCGTAGCGGACGCACTCGTAGTCGGGGGCGGCAAGCATCGCGCGGATGGCTTTGCCGCTGGTGTCTTCGCGGCCGCCGTGGAAGCCCGAGGTGCTGACGGTGAGGACGCCTAGCTTGAACATGGGGCAAATGGGGCGGGATTACGGTTTGGAGATGGTCGGGGCGGCCAGATTTGAACTGGCGACCCCCTGCACCCCATGCAGGTGCGCTTCCGGGCTGCGCCACGCCCCGACCGTAGGCTAACGATACCACAGGCTTGGGATTGCTTCAAGATGTGCCCGCCCCGCGCTTCGCGCGGCCTAGGGCGCCTCCCCCGTTTGACGCGGTCTTTACGTCGTGAGTGTGGGTAGGGGCGTGGAGGCCCCGCCCCGGGTTTTTGACCCGCCCTCCCACCCCGCGCTCCGCGCGGCAACGAAGCCCCCCCGCTTGGCGCGCTCTTCTTCCGTGGGTGTGGGTAGGGGCGTGGAAAGCCCCCCAAAGCTTCCCTCTCCCACTTGTGGAAGAGGGTTGGGGCGAGGGGCCGGTCTCCGTTTGACCGTGCCGGAGGGCGGTTGGTAGAATGACCGCGTTCCCGGCGGGCTCCGAGGGGCCTTCCGCAGGCGCCGCCGGGACGGAAAGGACGCCATGGGTTTCAGCATCGGGGACAGGGTGATGGTCCGGACGGAGGCGCCCGGGGGCACCAACCGGACACCGTTTTTCATCCGTGGGAAGAAAGGCGTCGTGGCCTTCGTCCACGGGCCCGCCCACAATCCCCGGGACCTGTCCCGCGGCGGGACCGGCGAGCCCAAGCTCCCCCTGTACGCCGTGTCCTTCCACATGGCCCACCTGTACGACGACGACCCCCAGGTGGTGCACGACCGGGTGATCGTCGACGTGTGGGAGGACTGGGTCGCCCCGGCGCCGGAGCACGTCCCAGGGCCGGCCCTGGACCTCGAGGAGCACGGCCTGTCCTACTACGACAAGAGGACGGCGGCCCTTCAGACCCTGCTGGTGTCCAAGGGACTGATGAACACCGACGAGTCGCGGATCCAAGTGGCCGAGCTGGACTTCCGCAAGAGGGGCGAGCGTCACCCGATGGTGGAAGAGGCGTCCGGATAGCGGCGGCCCGGGGCTCGAATCGAGAGACCGCGGCAGGAGAGAAGTTGAAATGGTGGAAGTAGAGCAAGACCCTCTGCACGCGCCCCATGACGAGCGGGAAGAGACCTACTACGAGAAGCGCATCATCGCCCTGTGCAACCTGATGATGGACAAGGGCATCATCACGGCCCAGGAGCTGCTGGACGTGCTGATGGAGAACGAAGAGCTGAACCCCTCCATCGGAGCCCGCGTGGTCGCCCGGGCGTGGGTGGATGAGGAGTACAAGCAACGGCTGCTGGCCAACGGGCGGGAGGCCCTGGACGAGCTGGGGGTGAAGGTGCCCAGGCGCCTCCAGAACATACAGGTCGTGGAGAACACGGACTCGGTACACCACCTGGCCGTATGCACCCTGTGCTCCTGCTACCCCATCCCGGTCCTTGGCCCGCCCCCCGAGTGGTACAAGAGCCTGACCTACCGCCAGAGGGCCGTGCGGGAGCCTCGGGCGGTCCTCAAGGAGTTCGGGCTGGAGGTCCCCGACCGCGTGCAGGTGCGTGTCGTGGACGCCACCGCCGAGGTGCGCTACCTGGTGCTTCCCCGCCGTCCGGCGGGCACGGAACACATGACCGAGGAGCAGCTTGCGGACCTGGTCACCCGGGACAGCATGATCGGCACCGGAGAGGCCAAGGCCCCCTAGGGCAAGCCCTTCAGCCCCGGTGAGGGGAACGCCGTCGCCGGGTCCCTGCCGGCCCTCCCCATTGCTGGACCGGCTGAGTTAGGCCCAGGCGGGACCCCGCGTTTCCCAACCCGCCATGCCCGCGCGGGGTGGCTATTGCGCTATTTCCCATCCCCCTTGGCGAATCTCCCCATCCGTCGTTCCGGCGAAGGCCGGAACCCATGGGTGGGGGCACCGCCATTTTCATCCCCTTACGTGGCCTTCACAAGGCCGTGTGATTCCAAGCCGCGGGCGAGGAATCTTTGGCGCCCTGCAACGAGCACGCCACGCCACGACACCAAGGGCCCCGGTAGCCGCCGGCACGATGGATTCCTCCCTCCGGCTGCGCTCCGTTCGCAATGACCCGGGGGGGGGGCACACGCCAGGAGTGGCAACGGGGGGATGGTTGGGAGGAGTTGCGCCCGAGGGAGTCATACAAAGGTCTTGGGACGCGGGGGACCGGGGGCGGGGGAGGTGGATTCCCGCCTGCGCGGGAATGACGGAGAGGGCGACGGGGACCGGGGCCGGGGTGGGGCAGGCTACCTTCACACCAATGGCACGTGTTTTGTTTCAAGGAGGAACGATGCCCTCCCGGCACGGAACGGCAGGGGCCTATGCCCGGGCGGCCCCGTCGGCGGCGGGAGCGGTGGAGCCCGCGGGCGCTGGGGTGGAGGCGTCCCTGGGCCGGAAGTGGGGCATCACCTCGCTGGAGAGTATCTCGAGCTGCTCCTTGAACTCGGGCCAGGGGGTGCCCTCGGGCCACTGGACCAGGATCTGCTCCAGGCCGGGGTACTTCTCCTGTATCTCGTGCAGGAAGTTGACGAAGTTCTCGGGAGGGCCGCAGATCCAGGCCTTCTGGGCCACGCCGTCCTCGATGTGGGGGAGGCGGGTGGGTGCGCCCGGGGTGCCCCAGGGGCGGCCCTGGCGGTCGGCGTAGCGGACGAAGCCGAAGGGTGCGAACCACTTGTAGCGCTCGTCGTGGCTGTCGCGGACGCGGCGGACGGCCTCCTGCTGGGTGTCTGCGAAGTAGAATCCGACGCTGAGGGCCATGTCCTCTCCGAGCTGCAGGTCCCTGCCGTGGTCGCGGCAGGCGTCCTGGTACTGGTGGAAGATCCTGTCGACGAGGGTCTCACCGGTGAGGGCGACCATGGCCTTGATGCCCTTGCTGGCCATGTAGTCGATGGACTTGCCGCTGGCGATGGGCTGCCAGATTTCGACGGGGCGGTTGACGGGCCTGGGAACAAGGGTGACCTCGTCGAGGTCGTAGCCGCGGTAGGGGACGTTGGGGGGTATGGTGTAGTGCTTGCCACGGTGGGAGAAGGAGTCTTGGTTGAAGGCCTTGAGGATGATCTCCATCTGCTCTTCGAAGAGCTCGCGGTTGGCGTCGTTGTCGATGACGGGGGCGCCGAAGGACTCGACCTCCCGGGAGTGATAGCCGCGGCCGACGCCGAAGATGACGCGGCCGCCGGTGAGGACGTCGGCCATGGCGTAGTCCTCGGCGAGGCGGATGGGGTGCCACATGGGGACGATGTTGAAGGCGCAGCCGAACTTGAGCTGCTTGGTCTGGGTGGCGAGGTAGGTGCCCAGCAGGATCAGGTTGGGGAGGCACTCGTAGCCCTCGCGCTGGAAGTGGTGCTCGGCGGTCCACATGCAGTAGAAGCCGCGGTCGTCCATGAGCTTGGCCAAGTCCGTGGCGTGGCCCAGGGCCTCTATGAGGCGCTCGTTGGAGAACCTGCGGTCGTTGGCGGGGGTGGCGTCGCGGCCGACGTCTTCGAACTCGATCTGGCCGACGTAGAGGACGGAGAACTTGTCGATCATGGGCTCAACTCCGTAGCCGACTGAAGTGCGGCGCTAATTATACCACGCTATCTGTGCCATGGCCCCTGGTAGATGGTGGCGCCGGGGTTCCGGTAGGCGACGCGGGCCAGGCCGTCCTCCACCATGCGGTCGAACTTGGCCAGGGCCTCGGGCGGATAGTAGCTCCGCTCCAGGTCCCCGACGACCACGTACCGGACCTGGTAGGCGGCAAGCAGCTCCAGGGTGCGGTCCAGGTTGGTGGTGGCGTACATCTCCGTGACGACGGCTACGCGGCGGCGGACGGCGTCCTGGTACCGCATGCGCTGCTGGACCTGGTGCCAGGGCCATCCCAGGACGGTGGGGAGGCCGGTGTAGTTGGCGATACGGGCGCTCCAGTTGTACTGCTCGCCGTGGGCCTCCAGGACCACCGGGGACCCCTGGACGTTGTCCTGGAGCCACCGGATGGCACCGTAGTCCCAGCGCAGCTCGATGGCGGGCCCCTCCCGGGAGTAGACGGCCCGTTGCATGAAGTCGGCCCCGTCCAGGGTGACGGTGGATGTGTCGAACCTGTTGGCCAGCCGGGACTTTGTGCCCAGGACGGGGTACGTGAAGGTCGATGCCAAGGCTATCAGCAGCACCCCCATCCAGATGGCCCGGGCGGGGGAGAGGCGGCGCAGGGAGAAGGCGCCCAGGCGGGCGAAGTAGTACAGGGCGTAGGCCGACGCCAGGGCGAAGAAGACCCACACCTCCAGGTAGTACTTGAACAGGGTGTTCATGCGCCCGATGTCGTCCTTGACCCGGATGAACTCGACTCCGATGGCGATGAGGGCGCCCATGACTATCAGCGCCAGGGGCAGCACGGAGTAGGGGACGGGGCCCCGGCGCTGGAGGAGGGCGTCTCCCGCCGCCCACACCGCCAGCACCAGGACCAGGCACATCAGGGCCGCGGTCCAGTACCCGGCCGCGGCCAGGTAGGCGGCGGCCAGCGCGCCGGCCACGGCCACGACGGCGGCCCAGGACACGCTCCCCAGGCCCGAGACACTGCCCTTCCATCCGGCCGGGAGCGTCCGGGCATCCCGGAGCCGGAGGGAGGCGGCCGACGACGAGAGGCGTGCGGCGGCGGCCTGCACCGTCCCGAGGATGCGGCGCCGGGACAGGTACGCCAGGAAGCTGACGATGACGAACAGGAAGAGGCCGTGGATGCCCAGGAAATTGTGCAGCGGGGTCTGCCATCTTGCCACGTCGATGCCCGTCGGATAGGGGTGGTAGCTGTCATGGAAGGGGAGGAAGGCCAGGATGCCAACGACGACCGTAGCGGCGGCCAGGACGGCGAACCTCAGAGCCATGGCCGGCGGCGTGCCCTCTTTCAGGTACACCGCCACCGCCAGGAGCGCCAGGGACAGCAGCACGTAGGCCGGGTAGTCCCAGCTATTGATGGCCCACAGGGCGCCCACCGCCAGACCCAGCGCCGCCACGGTGGCCGCCAGCCACCGGCGCCCTCCCCCTTTCAGGCCCACCAGCAGGCTGAACCCCAGCCCCAGGGCGAGGAGGGTGAAGGGGATGACGATGAGGTGGGCGTGGAGGTCGGCGAAGAGAAAGGTGAAGAAGGGGAACTCCGTGATGTGGTGGCCGATCTCCGGGCCTCGGTCGTCGGGAAGCCAGAAGGTGAGGGCCGACGGGGTCACCTCATCGGACACGGGGAGCATGCGGCTGCTGCGCCAGAAGTCCGAGATGTGGGCCAGAGGGGGAAAGTCGTGACCGCGGAACACGGTGTTGAACCCGCTTCGGACCACCTGCACGATCTGGTCCAGGTTGCCGGCCACCGCCACCAGCAGGCCTCCCATGGTCCCGGCGGCGACGGGACCCCAGGCCACGCCCATCCGCCAGGGCCCCCAGGCCCTGCCCAGCCATGCGCCGGCCGGCCGCCACCAGGGCTCCCCACCGGAAGGGGCCTCGGGGGACTCCGACCTCGACGGGGGAGGAGGCTGCGCCTCGTTCCTCTCCTCCGGCGGAGAGGGGTCTGCGGGCGCCGCCCGGTCCCCCTTGGCCCTGAGCCCGGCGGCCCCGAGCCCGGCGGCCAGGTTGTACACCAGCGAGTAGGCGGCGGTGACGGTCAGGGCGAACAGCATGGGCACCGCCAGGTTGTAGGCCACCGAGGGCACGATGCCGGTGGCCTTGACGAAGGTCGCTACTACGAACTGCCCCCAGTAGTAGTAGTTCAGGTACCCCCCGGCGAACCACGGGTCGTAGGGGGGCATGTAGGTGGACCGGAGCACGGCGTTCAGGTAGGCGAAGTCCATGGGCTTCTCGCCGCCCAAGTACGGGTGCCACAGGTCGGGGTTTGCGGCCCTGACGGCCACGAAGGCAAGGAAGGCCGCCAGGAAGAGGGCCTCGCCCACCGCCAGCAGTCTCCAGCTCCGGCGCAGGAAGTCCCGGACCTCTTGCCACCGGGTCACCAGCACGGCGAGGGAGAGGGAGGCCACTGCCAACACTCCCACCAGTACGGATACCCTGGAGAAGCTCATCCAGCCAAGGCTGGCCAGCAGCCACGCCACGTAGGCCACGCCCAGGATACCCAGTATTCTGGCCAGGACCATGCCGCGGTCGGGCAGCGGGCGGAACAGGAAGAGGGCCAGGGGCAGTGCGGCCAGGTACATCAGCTCCAGCAACAGGAGCCAGGCCAGCACCGGGACCGCGTTGGTCCAGCTATCGCGGCTGACGATCTCGGACCAGGTGCCGCCCTCCCTCTGGTGCTGTTCCAGGTCCGGGCCCATCATCAGGCCCAGCTCCCGGCCGCCGTCGGGCAGGCCCTCGGTCAGGAGCTGGAACAGCCGGTCGTGGGAGAACCGTCCCTCGTTCCTGAACAGGATTACCTTGGGGTGGTCGTATCCCACCACGTTCTCGTCGGCGTACCCCAGGTCCAGCGTGACCCCCTCCGGGGCCATCGCCGCTATCGACTCCGGCTCCGGGATGCCCGCCCGTCCGAAGGTGTCGTCGACCAGCGACACCCCGAACAAGCGTGGGTAGGTGGTGAAGACCGCTTCGGGCGCGTATCCCAGGTCCCCGGAGAACAGGAGACGGTAGTACCGGGAGCTCATGGGGTACCGCTCAGGCACCCTGGAGACGCTGCCGTAGGTCCGGTTGCTGTAGAAGACCAGGTAGTCCCCCCGGTCCAGGTGCTCCGCGATGAGGGCCATCTTTCCATGGTTGTCGGGGTCGTAGATGGGAACCTGCCGGACGGCGTACCCGTAGATGTCGGGGATCCCCTCGTCCCAGTGGTTGTCGGTGACGATGGTGGAGCCCCGGGGCACGTTCTCGTTGATCCACCGGGATGCCTTGACGGCGGGATGGGGCTCCCGGTAGACCCGCTCGAAGGCCAGCGCGTACAGGCCCGTGCCCAGGACCACGACGACGGTCAGCGCGACGGCCCCCTTGGGCAGGTGCCTGCACGCCAGCCTGGCGACGGCAGGGACCTCCCGGCCCCGGGCCGCCACCCGGGCCGCCAGCTCCCTCGAATGGTCGATGGACCACACCATCATGGACGCGCCCATGAGAATGAGGAAGGGCATCAGGGGGAAGGTGTACCGGAGGAACTTGACCTCGAAGCTGGCCAGCATCAGGAAGTTGGGCACGACCCATGCCAGGAGCAGGAGCTGGCCTGGCCGAGAAGGCCCTCCCCGCGTGGCATGCCACGCGGTGAATAGCAGTCCCGCCCAACCCACGATTCCCAGGGGCAGCCCCAGGGCCCACACCGTGGTCTGCTTCAGCTCGTAGAGGAAGGGAGTCGAGTCTATGTACTGGACCGTGAACGGCACCGTCCCCGCCGTCCGGGCCATGTTCGCCTGCCACGAGGTCTCGCCGATGAAGTTGGTGAAGTCCATCAGCGCGTAGGGCATGGTGACGGCGAACACGCCCAGGGCAACGGCGCCGGCCGCCGCCGCGTGTCCGGCCACTTGGACCACCTGCGCCGAGGAGGGCCGGCCCCCCCCCCCGTCGGGTCCCTGGAACAGCCGGTGCCCGTAGGCTACCGCCAGGGGCAGCACCAGGGGCAGGACGCTCACCTTGGGGGCCACCGCCAGCCCTACGAGGACCCCCAGGAGCAGCGAGTCCCGCAGCCTGCGACGCTCCATCATCCGCAGCATGGCCCAGAAGACCGTCGTCAGGAAGAAGACCGACAGGGGCTCGGGCCGGTAGAAGTGGGCGTGCTGGATGTGGACTACGGCCAGGGCGACCAGCGCCGACGCCAGCAGGCCGACGCCCCGGCCCCATATCCGTCGACCCAGGACGTAGGCCATGAACACCGTGCCCACGTCGGCCAAGACCATGATGCTGCGCCCGGCATACCCCATGGCCGACAGGGAGCCCATGTCCGTGAACGGCTCGACCACGAACCGCACGGCCACGATGAGGTAGATGAGGATGCTGCCCAGGGGGAACCAGTGGGGGTTCAGGGGGCTCTCGTCGGCGTCGAAGAACGTCAGGACAGACGGAAGCCCGGGCTCTGTCTCCGGGCGGTCCCTGAGGCAGTCCAGGTGTCCCGGGGCCTGGGTCAGCACCCGGTACATGCAGTCCGACTGCATGTATATGGAGCGCTCGTCGGGATGGAAACCGTAGCCCTGGTCCCAGCCCATCCCGTAGACGCGCAGGCCCAGGGCGACCAGGAGGATGACAGGCAACAGGAGCACGGGGGACATTCCCGACAGATGCTCCTGAAGCCTAGGCCAGCGCATTCATACCTCTGGAGGTGCTCCCAATGGACGGGACTATTCTAGCAACCCCATATACGACGGTAAACCAAATGAGGATGCGGGACGCTCCCATTCCGTCATCCCTCAGAAAACGGGGAGCGGCCTCAGTGGCGCCGCACTTTGCCTCCCCGCCCCCGCCCCTGTATAATGCCCCCCGGCACCCCCCTGGGTTCCCGCCTCCGCGGGAATGACGACGTTGGAGCTAGAGGCGGGAACGACGGGCTTAACGGAGGAAGCGCGAATATGCTACGAGTAGGCGTCGACATCGGCGGCACCTTTACCGACCTCATGACCTTCGACGAGTCATCCGGAAGCGTCTCCCGCACCAAGGTTCCCACTACTCCCAGAGCCCCCGACGAGGGCCTGCTGAGCGCCTGCCGGGACGCCGGGGTGGACATGGCCCAGGTCTCTCACTTCGTCCACGGAACCACCCTCGTCACCAACCTGGTCATCGAGCGCGCCGGCTCCAACGTCGGCCTCATCACCACCAAGGGGTTCCGGGACGTGCTCCTCCTCCAGACGGGCCAACGCTCCACCAATTTCAACCTCCAGTGGGAGAGAAACAGGCCCCTGGTCCCCCGCCACCTCATCGTCGGCGTCAACGAGCGCACCGACAAGAACGGCAACGTCGTCACCCCCCTGGACGAGGACGAGGTGGCCCGGGCCGTCGGCTACCTGATGGAGAAGGGCGTCGAGTCCGTCGCAGTCTGCCTCTTCAACGCCTACATCAACGGCGACCACGAAAGGCGCATCGGCCAGATCCTCCAACAGCAGGCCCCCCATGCCTACGTGTCCCTGTCGTCCCAGGTGGACCCCCGCATACGCGAGTACCCCCGCGCCAGTACCACCGTCCTCAACGCCTACGCCATGCCCAAGGTCTACGGCTACGTCGACCGCCTGGAGAAAGCCCTCTCCCAGGAGGGCGACGGCGGCCCGCCCGGCGGCGGCGTCAGGTACATGCACTCCGGCGGCGGCGTTATCCCCTCCTCCGTGGCAAGACAGCGCCCCATCTCCCTGGTCGAGTCCGGCCCCGCCGCCGGCGTCCTCGCCTGCCGCTACCTGGGCCAACGCCTGGGCATCCAAGACATCATTACCGCCGACATGGGCGGCACCAGCTTCGACGTCTGCATGATCCGCGGCGGCACCCCCGAGATCAAGGACACCACCGACGTTGAGTTCGCCATCCCCGTCAGGAGCGACAGCATAGACGTCGTCTCCATCGGCGCCGGCGGCGGCAGCATAGCCTGGGTCGACGAGGGCGGCACCCTTCAGGTCGGCCCCAGGAGCGCCGGCGCCGACCCCGGACCCGCCTGCTACGGCGCCGGCGGCACCGAGCCCACCGTCACCGACGCCAACCTCGTCCTGGGCCTCCTGGACGCCGAGAACTTCCTGGGAGGCCGCTCCAGGCTCGACCCCTCCCAGGCCGAGAACGCCATCGCGCCCATCGCAAAGCACTTCGGCATGCCCACCCACCAGGCCGCCCGGGGCATATACGACATCGTCAACGTCAACATGGCCCAGGCCGTCCGCCAGGTCACCGTCCAGAAGGGCATCGACCCCCGCGAATTCACCCTCATCCCCTTCGGCGGCGCCGGTGCCCAGCACGCCATAGACACCGCCCGGGAGCTGGACATCTCCTCCGTGCTCTTCCCCGTCAACGCCAGTACCCTCTCCGCTCTGGGCATGCTCACCGCCGACCTCACCTACACCGAGTCCCGCACCCTCTCCCAAGCCCTGAGCGACCTGACCACGGAGTCCCTCCAACGGGAGTTCCAGGCCCTCGAAGCCCGGGCCACGGCCTCCCTCCAGGGCGAGGAGGCCGGCCTGACGGGCACCGAGGTCTCCTGGATGACCGACGCCCGCTACGTGGGCCAGTCCTGGGAGATCCGCGTGCCCATCGACCCCAACAAACTCAGCCACGACGGCGTCTACGAGGCCTTCGAAAACGTCTACCGGCAACGGTACGGCATGGTCCTGGGCGACCCCATCGAGCTGGTTAACATCCACGCCACCGCCACCGGGCGCATCCAGTCCCTGGAGCTGCCCAGGGACTCGGTCGGCCCCACGACGGAGACGCCCACACCCAAGGGGCGACGGAAGACCGCCTTCTACGACGACCCCGTCCCAGTCTACGACCGGGAGACGCTCAGGCAGGGCATGACCATCCCAAGCCCCTGCATCGTCCAGGAGGTGGACAACACCATCTTCCTCCCCCACGGCTGCACCTCCCGAGTGGACGAGTACGGCAACATCCGCACCACCATCACCGAGACCACCGCCCGCAAGGTCGAGGAGCTGGACCCCTTCACCGCCGAGATCATCCGGTCCTACCTCATCTCCACCGTCGAAGAGATGATGAAGAGCACCACCTCCGCGGCCTACTCCAGCACCTTCGCCGAACGGCTGGACTTCACCTGCGGCGTCTTCGACTCCCAGGGCCGCATGGTCGCCCAGTCCCAGGGCATCCCCACCCACGCCGGCACCATGATGGACTCCATGATGGCCTGCATAAACGCCTTCGAAGGCACCTTCCAGGAGGGCGACGCCGTCATCCTCAACGACGTCTACCAAGGCGGCTCCCACCAGCCCGACGTCATGATAATGCGCCCCATCTTCTACGAGGGACGGCTCATCGCCTTCTCCGCCAACCGCGGCCACTGGACCGACATCGGCGGCATGACCGCCGGCGGCTTCTCCGGCACCGCCCGCCATGTGGTCCAGGAGGCCCTGAACATCCCTCCAGCCAAGATCTTCGAGGCCGGGGTCGTCAGCGTGCCCATCCGCGACTTCATACTCAAGAACGTCCGGATACCCCACCAGATATGGGGCGACATCCAGTCCCAGATGGCCGCCAACCTCACCGCCGAGCGCAGGCTCAAGACCCTCATCGAGAAGTACGGCCTGGAGATGGTCCTCAATGGCATGGACGCCGCCCTGGACTACGGCAGACGCCGCTTCCGCCAGAAGCTCCTGGAGATGCCCGACGGCAAGGGTAAGGCCGTGGACTTCATCGACACCGACGGCTACACCGACCACCTGTGGCGCGTCGAGGTGGCCGTGGAGAAGAAGGGCGACCGGATCAAGATAGACTGCACCGGTTCCGATCCCCAGACCTACGCCGTGGTCAACTCCAGCCTGGTGTCCTCCAAGGCGAACATCTACGTGGCCATCATGTCCGTGGTGGACCCGGGCAGCTTCATCAACTCGGGCGTCACCGAGATGATCGACCTGGTCCTGCCCCAGGGGTCCATCGTCAACCCCAACTACCCGGCCCCCGTGTCCGCCGGCTGGTACGCCATGCTGGTGCTCTGCGACGCCACCATCGCCGCCTTCGGCGACTGGCTCCCCGACCGGGTGACCGCCTCCAGCCACGGCGACCGGGACAACACCACCTGGTGGGGCTTCAACCCGGAGACTGGCAAGGAGTGGGTGTGGTACTGGAGCCAGCACGGAGGGGCCGGAGCCCGGGCGACCAAGGACGGCGAGGCCGTCGCGCCCAACCCCCGGAACAACTCCAGGATACCCTCGCTGGAGCTGTGGGAACGGGAGTACCCGGTGCTGTTCAAAGGGTACGAGGCGGCCCAAGACTCGGGAGGGCCCGGCAGGCAGCGGGGCGGCCTGGCGGGGTACCAGGAGTTCCTGCTGATGGAGGATGCCCTGTTCAGCGCGGCGTCCACCCGCCACATACTGAAGCCCAAGGGCATCTTCGGCGGCGGCGGCGGCGCTGTCCACGCCTTCGTGCGAGTGGACGACGGCAATCCCAGGACCATCCAGGAGCTGTTCGACCTGCCCTCCCCCTCCAAGTTCTCCAACCTGTCCATGAAGAAGGGCGGGGTGTTCGCCTGTGCGTCCGGCGGAGGGGGCGGGTACGGAGACCCCCTGGAGCGGGAGGTGGAGAAGGTGGAGCTGGACGTGCTGGAGGGGTACGTCTCCCTGGAGGGCGCCCGCCGGGACTACGGCGTGCACATAGACCCGGACACGGGCAAGGCCGACCGGGCCAGGACCGAGGAGCTGCGGAGGGAGATGCGGGCGGCCCGGTGACGGGCGCCCAACCCCTGGATTCAGGACGTTAGCCGTACAGGCCCTCGTCGGAGAAGAAGCGGGCCCGCCACCGTTCGTCGGGGCGGCCGAGGATGCGGCTGGTGTGCAGCTCGCAGGCGCGGTTCCACAGGACGACCACGGCGTTGTTTAGCTGTTGCTGGGATACCTTGACCCTGCGTCCCAGCTTGTGCTCCAGCCAGCTCGTATAGCCTGCAGCGAAGTAAGCCTCGTGGAACTCGGTGGGCTCCCCGACCAGGGACGCGTCCTCCAGCACCTCCGCTGGCGCTTCCGAGCACAGCATGTCCGGCTGCTCCCGGGCCAGGTCGATGTAGCGCTCTTTCGCCTCGGGGGTCATGGGCCGCGCCGGAGGTCTACAGGTTGAACTGGGGGTCCAGGTAGTCCTTCACCTTGTTGTATATCTGGATGCGGCTTCTCTGGGTGTCCATGATCAGCAGCCGCCACCTGGCGGGGTCGAACACCAGCCCCGTGGGCATGGCCAGCCGCCACTCGGGCTCCGTAGTGTACACGCGCCGCCGGGCCTTCATCACGTCGGCGTTGGCGTCGATGCTCATCTGGGACCACTTGGAGGGCTGCTGCGCGTCCCCGATGAAGGTCGTGAGGAACCTCCCGTCGGGGGCGAAGGCCTGGACCCGGCTGTTGGCCCAGTCGCATACGTAGACGTCCCCGTCGGGGTCCACGGCCACGGCCGTCGGCCGGGTCAGCTCCCCGCGGCCCGTCCCATGGCTTCCGAAGGTGGCCGCGTATCCGCCCTCGGGCGTGAACTTCTGGACCCGGTGGTTCTTGTGGTCCGCCACGTACACGTACCCCTCGCCGTCCACCGTGACGCCCCAGGGAGAGTCGAGCTGGCCGTCCGCGCGGCCGTGCTCTCCCCAGCCGCCCAGGCAGCGGCCGTCGGTGGTGAACCGCTGGACGCGGTGGCCGAGGCTGTCGACGACGAGGAGGTTGCCGTCGTTGTCCAGGGCCACTCCGGCGGGGCCGTTGAGGCGGCCCGCGGCCTCGCCCTGCGCTCCCCACGAGGAAACGAAGCTGCCGTCCTTGCCGAACACCGACACCCGATGGAGCATCTCGTCGGTCACGAACAGGTTGCCCCGGGAGTCCGATGCGATGCCCGTCGGCCAGATGAGCTCGCCGTCGCCGTCGCCGTACCTGCCCACGTCGCCCACCAGCTCCTCGTCACCGGGCACGTCGCCCATGGTGATGACGCTTATCCTCGCGCCGGTGGCCGTGCGGTTCCAGGCGACGTTGGATATGTTCTCCCCGCCCCTGTTCAGGACGTAGACCAAGTCTCCCTCTCCCAGGGCCGCGTCCACGGGATAGTAGAACCCCAGGCCGGACTGGGCGTTTCGCCCCACGGAGTGGCTGGCGTCGTAAACGCGCCCGGCGACCGTTCTGGTAAGCATGGCCGTCCCCTTTTGGGTGAAGTTGTAGCGGCGGGTCTGACGCCCGTCCGCGAGGGGGGTGTTCCAGGGATGCTCCGGACAACCTGGGCCCCCTCCCGGGTTGTTGAGCCCACCCTCCGATCCTGCGCTACGCGCGGGCACCGGGGTTGTTGAGCCCACCCTCCGTACCTGCGCTACGCGCGGGCACCGGGGTTGTCGAGCCCACCCTCCGTACCTGCGCTACGCGCGGGCACCGGGGTTGTCGAGCCCACCCTCCGATCCTGCGCTACGCGCGGGCTCCGGGGTTGTCGAGCCCACCCTCCGTCCCTGCGCTACGCGCGGGCAAGGAATTCCCATCCTCCAGCGGCCGGCCGGCGGACCTATTCAGGCCATTTCTAGGCGAGGAAGCCGGGTTTCTCGAAGGAGCCGCCCACGATGGAGGGGGCGTCCAGCCCGAGCCAGTCCTCCAGCACCTCCGTGTACACCGAGCGGAAGTCGGTGTGGGGCACCAGGTCGCCCTGCTGGAGGTCGACGGGCTTCATGGACGGGTAGTCGCCGTGCTGGCCGCCCTTCACCGGGTCTCCGATGACCAGCACCGGGCCGGCGGCGCCGTGGTCGGTGCCCGAGCCGTTGTCGTGGGTCCTGCGGCCGAACTCGGAGAAGATGAGCATGATGACGTTGTCTGCGGCGTCGTGCTCCCGCAGGTCCTGGAAGAAGTCTCCGATGGCATCCGACGCGTCCCTGATCAGCCCGGCGTGCATCCCCATCTGGGAGGCGTGGCTGTCGTAGCTGCCCTGGTCGCAGTAGAAGACCCTGGCGCCCAGGCCGGCCATGTGGACCTGGGCGATGCCCTTCAGCTTGCCGGCGATGGTCGTGTCGGCGTACTCGACGGTGGAGGAGTAGCGCTCCGGCGCCACCTTGAGGATGTCCGCTCCCGCCAGGGAGTCGAGGCCCGTCTGGCCCAGGTAGTCCATGACCGGCCCGGTCCCTATGGCCGGGGAGTAGAGGCGGGCGAACCGGTCCAGTATCTTGCTCCGCTGCTCCTCCTGGGAGATGGCGGGGAGGAAGCCGTAGGTCTCCAGGTCGTCGACGCAGGCCACGGGCACCCCGGGAAGAGCCAGGGCCCGGAAGAGGCTGGGGCCGAAGCTGACGGTGGTGACCACGTTCTCCTTGCGGGGGTCCAGGTCCCGGGTGGCCCTGCCCAGCCAGCCCTCGGTGCCCAGCTTGTCGGGCTCGCAGGTGTGCCAGATGTCCATGGACCGGAAGTGGGACCTGGGCGAGTTGGGATAGCCCACGCCGTGGACGATGGCCACGTCGCCCTCGTTGTACATGTCGCGGACGGCGCCCATGTTGGGGTGCAGCCCGACGCCGCCGTCTATGGGAAGCACCTCGTCCTCGGGTATCTTCACCACGGGGCGGTTGTCCCAGTACAGGGGGTCGTTGTAGGGGACCACCGTGTTCAGGTAGTCGTTGCCCCCCGATAGCTGCAGCACGACCAGCACCGGGTCTTTCTTAGTCGTGGCCATCGTTGCCTCCTTGCCCTTGTCTAGCGTCCTGTCCCCGAAGCTCGTTGTAACCTCCGGCCCCTCCCCGGGCTATTTGGCCCACCCTCCCTCCCCGCGCTCCGCGCGGGCAAGGAACCCCCGCCCACCGGGTGGACCGGAACTTGGCGGGAGTCGGGCGGCACACTATTGGTAGAGATGCTAAGCGTAGTGGTAGTCTCGCAGGGAGACGATGAGCTGGAGCATCTCGGTGACGCGGCGGGTCGAGGAGCCGGACTCCTCCTCGGTGTTCCAGCCGAGGGGTCCCCCGGTCTCGGCGTGGTCCACCAGCTCCTGCCGGGTGTCTTCGCTCACCTCCAGGGGCCCCATCAGGTCCAGGCAGGTGTCGACGAATCCGGCGGGCGAGGTGTTCCCCGGGTCTTGCAGCCTCCGGACGATGGCCTGCACGCCGGGGCGCTGGGCGTCGCCCAGCAGGTCCGCGGCGAAGTTCACCCGGCGCATCAGCGAGCCGCTGTTTATCCACTCGGTGCCCGTGTGCCAGCCCTCGACGCTGGGGGGGTTCAGCAGGTCCTGGCCCATGTACCCCGGCTGCCGGGACAGGTCCCCGATGCCGGGGGCGGGGAACTCGGCGCCTCCCGCCAGCCTGAGGGTGCCCACGACCACCTCGGCGGGGCTCTTCAGCCGGGCGAACCGGGCCTCCTTGAAGAAGTCCGACGTGAACAGGACCCTGAGCACGGACCGTATGTCATAGCCCGACTCGGTGAACGTCCGGGCCAGGGTCTCGACCGCCTCGGGGTCCCGGGGAGGGGTCACCGACCAGGCGGGCACCTGGGCCTCGTCGGCCACGAAGAAGTTGTAGAGGTGCCGGGCTATGAAACGGGCGGTGGCCGGCTGCCGGCAGATGATGTCGATGATGTCCTCGCCGTTGAACCTGCCCGTGTGGCCCAGGAAGGTCTTCTCGGTGTCGTCGTGGTCTTCCTCCCGGTACTCGAACCTCCAGTCGAAGCGGCCTATGGGGAACCTGGGGAGCTTGGGCTCGATGGTCCACCCCGTGAAGGCCCGGGAGCACTCCCTCACGTCGTCCTCGGTGTAGTTGCCCACGCCCATGCTGAACAGCTCCAGCAGCTCCCGGCCCCAGTTCTCGTTGACGGCGTCGGCGTGGTTCTCGTTGTTGTCCAGCCAGAAGATCATCGCCGGGGTCTTGCCCAGCTCCACCAGCAGCTCCCTGTAGTTCCCCATGCCCTTCTCGCGGAGCATGGACACCATGTTGGTTATCTCGTCGTAGTGGTCCACCTTGGAGACGCCCGTGGCGAACACCTGGTGCCAGAAGAGGGCCATCTTCTCTTCCAGGGGCCGCTGGGTGTTGACCATGAAGTAGAGCCATTCGGCGGCGCCCATGCCCTGGATGGTCCCCGGCTTCCAGGTCCAGGGGTGGTACCGGAGGAGGTCGTGCCGGTCCACGGCGGGCTGGCCGGAGGGGTCGAGGAGCTCTTCCACGGTGGCGTCGTAGCCCCTGGCCGCCCGGGCTTCGAGCTCCTCCCGGGTGGCTCCGAAGCCTGCCCGGCGCATGAGATGGGCCATCAACGCGATGTCTCTGTCAGCCATAGCCTACCGCCTTTCGCAGGGGTCGTACCTGCCGGTGGACACTTGGGGACCTGGGGAGGTGTCTACGCCCCCGTCACACAGGGCCCAATTATACCATCGCCGGAGGGCCGTCGCCACACGGGGGGGCGATGTCCCCTGACCCCTGCCCTCTCCCCAGGGAGAGGGGGAAGGGAGGACTTGCGGCCGCCTAGGCGAACCGCGGAGGGGGGTAGAGCCGGGACCAGGGGAGGAAGGCGTTGAGAAGGTCTTCGGTTTCGGGGAC
>JAGWBJ010000011.1 GCA_021295955.1 Dehalococcoidia bacterium
CTCCTACGGCGACTCCGACTCCAACACCAACGCCGACCCCGAGCCCAACTCCAGCTCCGCCACCCACTCCGACGCCGGTGCGGGAGCTCGGGACAGTTGACGATGCCGCGGAGGTCGCCCCCCCGCCGGTGGCGGTCGAGGGCGCCATCCTCGACCTGCTGGCGGCCGTGCCCCTGGAGTACGGGAACGCGGCCTTCTTGGACCTCAGGCAGATCCTGGGCTCCGATGCCTTGAGCGCCTCCGTGGACCGGCTGGGAGTCCTGGCCGCGCTGGGCCCGGCTGCCGACCAGCTCAAGGACGGCGTCGACGCCATCCTGATGGCCCGGGGGCCCGGGGGCGTCCTGGGTGTGCTCAAGGGCGACGTCGACCCCCGAAGGGTGGCGGAGGCCATCGGGTCTCCCGGCTCCCGGATAGAGTCCGAAGGCCACGGTGAGTTCGAGGTGATCAGCGCCCACATGGAGACGCCCTTCTTCTCCCTCGTGGTGGCCGTGTCGCGTGTGGACGAGGCCACGGCATTGTTCGCCGTCGGCCCGTCGTTGGAGGGCTCTTCGGGGCTGGCAAAGGCCTCCCTGGACACGGCGGCCGGCGCGGCCCCGGGGCTTTCTGGGGACCCGGCCATTGGCAAGCTGCTCCTGGACCTGCCGGCCGGTTTCGCCCTGACCCTCGACCCCCGGTGCGGCCTGCTCCCCGAGGTCGAGGGCTGCATAGGAGCAGGCGTATCGGCGACCCTGCAGGGCGAGCAGGGGGTGGTCCACGGCGTCTTCATGTTCCGCGAGCCCGCTGCGGCCCTGGCCGCCCTTCCCGTCATCGTGGAGAGCGCGGGGCGGATAGGCGGCATCTCGTCGCTGTCGGAGGTCCGGAGCGACGTCGATGGGAGCGTGGTCCGCATCGAGGCCGTCGTAGGCTTGGAGGGCGCCCTGGAGTGGGCCATAGGCCAGACGGGCGCCTAGACCGGCGCCCGTCTCGCGTTATCTGCCCGCGCTATCTAAGAGAGCGGGGCAACATGGTGGAGCCCATGAGGTACCGGTCGACGTAGTGGGCCGCCTCCCGTCCTTCGGCTATGGCCCACACCACCAGCGATTGGCCTCTGGACATGTCCCCGGCGGCGAACACGCCCGGGACGCTGGTCATTCTCGTGTCGTCCACCTTAACGTTGCCCCGGCGGTCCAGGTCCACGCCCAGACCGTCGAGCATTCCCTCGTGTACCGGGTGAAGGAACCCCAGGGCCAGCAGCACCAGGTCCACGTCCATCTCGAACTCGCTGCCGGGTATCTCCGTCATGGAGGCCCGGCCGTTGGGGTCCCTGGCGTCCCAGTCCAGACGCACGGCGTGCAGCTTCTGCACCCTGCCGCCGTCGCCGGAGAACCCCTTGGTCGAGATGCTGTAGTCCCGGACGCCTCCCTCCTCGTGGGCAGCGGAGGTCCTGAGGACCATGGGCCACTGGGGCCAGGGGTTGGAGGACGGTCTGGTCTCCGGCGGCTCGGGCAGGAGCTCGAACTGGTGCACGCTCTTGGCCCCCTGGCGGTGGGCCGTCCCCAGGCAGTCCGCCCCGGTGTCCCCGCCGCCCAGGATCACCACCCGCTTTCCCTTGGCGGTGATGTGGCGGGCGGGAGATATGGAGTCTCCCGACACCAGCCTGTTCTGCTGGGAGAGGTACTCCATGGCCAGGTGTACGCCGTCCAGATCGCGCCCGGGGATGTCCAGCTCCCTGGCTTGGGTCGCGCCGCCGCAGAGGCACACCGCGTCGAAGGCGGCCAGGAGGTCCTCCACGGAATAGTCGACGCCCACGTTCACGCCGGTCCTGAACTCGACACCCTCCTGCTCCATAAGGGCGATCCGCCTGCTCACCACGGACTTTTCCAGCTTGAAGTCCGGTATCCCGAAGGTCAGGAGCCCCCCGGGGCGTTCGTCCCGCTCGAAGACCGCGACCTGGTGGCCGGCCCGGTTGAGCTGCTGGGCCGCGGCCAGGCCGGCGGGGCCCGAGCCCACGACGGCCACACGCTTGCCGGTACGCCGCTCGGGCACCTCGGCGGCGATCCAGCCCTCCTCGAAGCCCCGGTCGGCTATGGCCTTCTCGATGTACTCGATGGTCACCGGGTCCTGGTTGATGGACAGCACGCACGAGGCCTCGCAGGGCGCCGGGCATATCCTGCCGGTGAACTCGGGGAAGTTGTTGGTGCCGAGCAACGAGGCCAGGGCGTCCTTCCAGCGTCCCCGGTACACCAGGTCGTTCCAGTCCGGGATCACGTTGCCCAGGGGGCACCCGCTGTGGCAGAAGGGCACGGCGCAGTTCATGCACCGGGCGCCCTGCTTCCTGATGTCCTCTTCGGGCCACTCCTCGTAGAACTCGCTGTAGTCCCCGACCCGGTCCTCGACGGACCGCGTCCTGGGGCCCCGGCGCCCGAACTCCTTGAAGCCCGTGGGATTAGGCATCGCCCACCGAGACCGCCTCGCGTTGGGGGCCGCTCTTGGCCCTCTCCAGGACCTCTTTGAAGGCCTTGGGATAGACCTTCACGAACCGGGGGAGCATGGCGTCCCAGTTGTCCAGGACGTCCTTGGCCCTGGGGCTGCCGGTATGCCTGTAGTGGCCCTCCACCAGCCCTCGCAGGGTCTCCACGTCCTCACGGTGCGCCATGGGCTCCAGGTCCACCATCTCGGGGTTGCATCTGCGGGGGAACCGGCCGTCCCGGTCCAGGACGTATGCGAACCCGCCGCTCATGCCGGCGGCGAAGTTGCGCCCCGTAGGGCCGAGTACGACGACGACGCCCTTGGTCATGTACTCGCATCCGTGATCGCCCACCCCGTCCACCACCGCCCGGGCGCCGCTGTTGCGCACGGCGAACCTTTCGCCGGCCACGCCGCTGATGAACGCCTCGCCCCCCGTCGCCCCGTACAGGGCCACGTTCCCGGTGATGATGTTGTCCTCGCGAGTGAAGCTGGAGCCCTTGGGAGGGTATACCACGATCCGGCCGCCCGAGAGGCCCTTGGCCAGGTAGTCGTTGGTGTCCCCTTCCAGGTACAGGGACACGCCCGGGGCCAGGAAGGCGCCGAAGCTCTGGCCCGCCGAACCCTTCAGCCTGACGCGGATGGTGTCGTCGGGCAGTCCCGCTTCACCGTACCTCTTGGACACCTGGCCGCTGAGCATGGCGCCGGTGGTGCGGTTGGAGTTCCGTATCGAGAGGTCGAGGGTGACGGGGGTCCCCTTCTCCAGCGCCGCCTGGCTGCGGGCGATGAGCTCCTGGTCCAGCACGGCGTCGAGGCCGTGGTCCTGGCTGCGGGAGTGGTGGGTGGCCACGCCCTCGGGCACGTCGGGCCTGTGCAGGAGGGCGGCCAGGTCCAGCCCCTTGGCCTTCCAGTGGTCGATGGCCTCCCGGGTCTGCAGCTTGTCCACCCTTCCCACCATCTCGTTGATGGTGCGGAACCCCAGGCGGGACATGATCTCGCGCAGGTGCTCGGCCACGAAGAAGAAGTAGTTGATGACGTGCTCAGGCTGCCCGGCGAACTTCTTGCGGAGCTCCGGGTCCTGGGTGGCTATGCCCACCGAGCAGGTGTTCAGATGGCACTTTCGGAGCATGATGCAGCCCAGGGTGACCAGGGCGGGGGTGGCGAAACCGAACTCCTCCGCTCCCAGCAGACACGCTATGGCCACGTCGCGGCCCGTCTTGAGGTTGCCGTCGGCCTGGACGACGATGCGGCCCCGCAGGTCGTTCATCACCAGCACCTGCTGGGTCTCGGCGATTCCCAGCTCCCAGGGCAGGCCCGCGTGCTTGATGGACGATTCGGGCGAGGCGCCGGTGCCGCCGCTGTACCCGCTGATGAGGACCACGTCTCCCCGGGCCTTGGAGACCCCCGCCGCGATGGTGCCCACGCCCACCTCGGCCACCAGCTTTACGTGGACCCGGGCGCTGGGGTTGGCGTACTTCAGGTCGTAGATGAGCTGGGCCAGGTCCTCGATGGAGTAGATGTCGTGGTGGGGGGGCGGCGATATAAGCTCCACGCCGGGGGTAGAGCTGCGCACCCAGCCGATGTACTCGTCCACCTTGTGTCCCGGTAGCTGTCCGCCCTCTCCCGGCTTGGAGCCCTGGGCCATCTTTATCTGCAGGTCGGTGGCGTTGGTCAGGTAGCTGATGGTCACGCCGAACCGGCCCGAGGCCACCTGCTTGATGGCGCTGCTCCGGGAGTCTCCGTTGGGGTCCGGCGTGTACCGCCGGTGGTCCTCCCCGCCCTCGCCGGTGTTGCTCCTGGCGCCGATGCGGTTCATGGCGATGGCCAGGGTCTCGTGGGTCTCCCGGCTTATGGACCCCAGGGAGATGGCGCCCGTGGCGAACCGCTTGACGATCTCCTTGGCGGGCTCCACCTCCTCGATGGGGACCGGCTGGTTCAAGTCCTTGAAGTCCAGCAGGCCGCGCAGTGTGGCCAGCCGCTTGCTCTGGCCGTCGATGTCCTCGGCGAACTCCTTGTACGTGTCGTAGCTGTTGGTCCTGGCCGAGTGCTGGAGCAAGGAGATGGAGTCGGGGTTGTACATGTGGTACTCGCCGTCCCGCCTCCATTGGTAGACCCCGCCGGGGTCCAGGTCCGGGGCCGCCGCGCCGGACTCGGGATAGGCGTAGGAGTGGCGTTGCCGGGACTCCTCCTCGATGGTGTCCAGCCCGATGCCCCCGACCCTGGAGGGGGTCCACGTGAAGTAGTGGTCCACCAGCTCCTGGGAAAGCCCCACTGCTTCGAATATCTGCGCGCCTCGGTACCCCCGGATGGTCGCGATGCCCATCTTGGACATCACCTTCACCACGCCCTTATGGAGCGCCTTCAGGTAGTTCTCCGAGGCGGACTCGGCGTCCATCCCCTCCGGCAGCGCGCCGTCCCGTGCCAGCCGCTCCAGAGTCTCGAAGGCCAGGTACGGGTTGACCGCTGCGGCGCCGTAGCCCAGCAGCAGTGCCAGGTGCGCCACCTCCCGCGGCTCCCCGGATTCCACGATGAGACCCACGCTGATGCGCGAGCCCTCGCGTATCAGGTGGTGGTGCACGGCCGACGTGGCCAGCAGGCTGGGTATGGGCGCGTGGTCCCTGTCCACTCCCCGGTCGGACAGGATGATGATGGAGTACCCCTCCTCCACGGCCCGGGCAGCCCGGTCGCACAGCTCGTCGACGCTGCGCTGCAGGGAGCCCTCACCCCCTCGGACGTCGAACAGGGCGGGGATGGTGATCGTCCTGACGCCCTCGACGTCGAGGGCCCTGATCTTCTCCAGCTCCGCGCTGGTGACCACCGGCTCTTCCAGCCTGAGCTGCCGGCAGTGCTCGGGCGTCTCCTCGAACAGGTTGCGTTGCCGGCCAACGAAGCTCAGCGTGGAGGTGACCAGCTCCTCCCGGATGGCGTCCAGCGGAGGGTTGGTCACCTGGGCGAACATCTGCTTGAAGTAGTTGAAGACGAGCTGGGGCTTGTCGGAGAGCACGGCCAGCGGTGCGTCGTTGCCCATGGAGCCCACCGGCTCGGCCCCCGTGGACGCCATCGGCTCCAGGATGATGCTCAGGTCCTCCAGCGTGTACCCGAAGGCTTTCTGCTCCACCAGCAGGGTGGCGCGGTCGCGGCAGGGGGCCTTGGGAGGCGCCTTTAGCTGGTCCAACGTCACAACGTTGTCCGCCAGCCACCTGGAGTAGGGCTTCCTCGTGGAAAGCTCTCGCTTGATCTCGTCGTCGCCGATGATCCTGCCCTGGGAGGGGTCGACCAGGAACATGCGTCCGGGCTGCAGCCTGGCCTTGAACATCACGTCTTCGGGAGGGATGTCCAGCACCCCCACTTCCGACGCCATGACCAGCGTGTCATCCTTGGTCACCAGGTAGCGGAAGGGGCGCAGGCCGTTCCGGTCCAGGATGGCGCCGATGCGGACCCCGTCGGTGAAGACCAGCAGCGCCGGACCGTCCCACGGCTCCATCAGGGAGGAGTGGTAGTTGTAGAACGCCCTCTTCTCGGCGTCCATCTCGACCCCGTCACCCCAGGCCTCGGGGACCAGCATCATCATGCAGTGGGGCAGGCTTCTGCCGGTGGCCAGCAGCAGCTCCAGGGCGTTGTCGATGGAGGCGGTGTCGCTCTGTCCGGGTGTGATGACCGGGAACAGCTTCGCCATGTCGTCGGCGAACAGGGGCGACGAGAAGGCGGCCTCCCGGGCCACCATCCAGTTGATGTTGCCCCGCAGGGTGTTGATCTCGCCGTTGTGGGCCAGCAGCCTGTAGGGGTGGGCCAGCTTCCAGGAGCCCAGGGTGTTCGTGCTGAAACGGGAGTGGACCAGGCAGAAGGAGGAATCCAGGTCCGGGTCGTTCAGGTCCCGGTAGAACCCGGAGATCTGGTCGGCCATAAGCAGGCCCTTGTACACGATGCGCGTCGTGTACAGGCTGCAGACGTAGAAGGTGTCCGCGCCTGCGATGCCGGACTCGGCCACCGCATTCTCGACGCGCTTGCGGATGACGTAGAGCTTGCGCCCCAGGTGGGCCTCGTCGGCCGTGTCCCCTCCGGCGCCAACGAACACCTGTTGGATGAAGGGTTGCACCTTCCGGGCGTCGGCGCCTATGGCTTCGGGGTCGACCGGAACGTCCCGCCAGCCCAGCACCCCCTGTCCCTCGTCGCGGATGGCCTCTTCGAAGAGCCTCTTGCAGAGGGCTCGCTCCTCCGGGTCTTGGGGAAGGAAGACCATCCCGACGCCGTACCGCCCCGGCTCTGGCAGATCGATGCCCAGCTTGGCGCACTCGCGCTGGAAGAAACGGTGGGGCATCTGGAGGAGGATGCCCGCGCCATCGCCTGTCTTCGGGTCCGCGCCCTGGGCCCCCCGGTGTCCCAGGTTGACCAGGACCTCCAGGGACTGGCGCACGATGCGGTGGGACCGTCCGCCCTTGATGTCGGCCACGACGCCGACCCCGCAGCCGTCGTGCTCGAACCAAGGGTCGTAAAGTCCCTGTTTTTGCAGTCTATCCTCGCGTTTCATGCCTGTCGACGGTACCAGAGACTTGTTCTTTACCCGGGAATGCTTGGCAATCTAAGCGGACATTATACCCCAGGTACATTGTTGTGTGTAGTATGTCCTCAGCGAGGGTCATAAGTCCGTTGGGTTGGGGTTAGAGGCTACTCTCCCTTTCTGTTTCCCATAGCGCTGCCCGTGCTGCCCATTGGTGGCACGCTTATCCTGCACGGGCTGCGCATACCACTACGCCCCCCCCCCGCAAGCCCGTGTGCTTAATGGATCCCGGCGGGAGCTTACCCGTCCTCACGCCCCTTACAGAAGGCCCGTACGCCCAACTGCAACATGGCGCTGTCGGTGATCTTCTCGATGGACAGGGCCGGTGCCCACTCTCCGGCGTCCACTTCGCAGATCGCGTCTGCTACCGGCCCGGCAAGGTCGGCTAGCTTGCCCTCCTGGATGGATTCCAGGGCTCCCTCGATGAGCGCCTGGACGGTCTCCAGAGGCGTGGGCGTAGCCGTAGGCTCCGGGGTAGGTGTGGGGGTGGGCGTAGGTGTAGGTGTAGGTGTAGGCGTTGCGGTGGGCCTGGGTGTTGGGGTGGGGTCCCCAGCGCATCCGGCTAGGGTTACTGAGGCTAGCAGGACCATTAGGACTACAATGGTGAACCTGGGTGAACCTGATCATTTGCGGACTCCCCTCATTAGATGGAATCGACCGTCTATTGTACCACCAGCGTCGGAGGGGACAACTCCAGCGGGGCTGTTGCGGTGATCATTGACGTATGGATGGGAGGCGCACAAGGTGCGCCAATCGACGGGGCTCCGGACCTCGAACACCCGCGCCGTGTCGTTGATTTTGGACTCGAACCGGCGCCACGGTCCCGGCGGCCAGTCTCCGGTCCCGTTCTCTATCTGTGCGTCAAGGCACGAATACCCGCCGCAGAGCGTCGATGTGACCCGCCCCTCCCCTGGACGCTGTGCGTAGCTCCCCCCTAAGATTGGAGGAGCGGAGGAGGGCTCCTCCCGCTGTTCTATAGGCAGCACCTGTGTCCTGTATCTATCACGGCACCTGCTCTTCTCGACGATTCTCTACCAGGCCGCTAGCCCATCATGGAGGATAGCAATGTTTTGGCTCCGTTGCAAAATTGTAAACGACCCGTTGACGGAAGCGCCTTTGCTTTTTGCACCGGAGTGACTTAATATATAGGAGAGGGGAGAATGCCGTCTGCGGAGACGCGTTGGCGGGAGAGGCCTCTTGAGCACAATGAGAAACAGCTTCGTATATCTGCTGATAATAGTGGCCGCCCTGGCTATCTTCTTCACCATGGTGAGTGGCTGGGGAGGCACCGAGGAGCGGTCCTTCACCGAGGTCCTGACCCTGGCCAAGGAGGACCGGATCCAGCGCATCGAGGTCCAGAGCGAAAAGCTGACCGTCATCACCCGGAGCGGCGAGAAGTTCAAGAGCCGCGTCGGCAAGGAGACGGACATCATGGCCCTGCTCAGCGCCGAGGGGGTCGACACCAGCGCCAGCGGCCTCAGCGTCAAGTTCAAGGGCAGCGGCGGGCTGGGAAGCTTCTTCGGGATACTGCTGAACTTCCTGCCCCGTATCTTCTTCGGCGCGCTGATCCTGTTCATGATGCGGCAGGCCCAGGGGAGCAACAACCAGACCATGAGCTTCGGGAGAAGCCGGGCCCGCATGTTCATGGTCAACCGCCCCACGGTGACCTTCAGCGACGTGGCGGGAGTCGAAGAGGCCAAGACGGAGCTCCAGGAGGTCGTGGAGTTCCTCAAGTTCCCCGAGCGGTTCCTCTCCCTGGGGGCGCGCATACCCAAGGGCGTGCTCTTGGTCGGCCAGCCGGGCACTGGAAAGACCCTCCTGGCCCGGGCGGTGGCCGGCGAGGCGGGCGTTCCCTTCTTCTCCATCAGCGGCAGCGAGTTCGTGGAGATGTTCGTGGGCGTCGGCGCGGCCAGGGTCCGCGACCTGTTCGACCAGGCCAAGCGCAACGCTCCGTGCATCGTCTTCGTCGACGAGATCGACGCCGTGGGCAGGCACCGGGGAGCCGGCCTGGGAGGCGGTCACGACGAACGTGAGCAGACCCTGAACCAGATCCTGGTGGAGATGGACGGGTTCGACACCAACACCAACATCATAATCGTGGCGGCCACCAACCGCCCGGACATTCTGGACCCCGCGCTGCTGCGCCCCGGCCGGTTCGACAGGCGGGTCGTCCTCGACCTGCCGGACCTCAACGGGCGCGTGGCGATACTCAAGGTCCATTCCAGCGGCAAGCCCCTGGGCGCCGACGTCAGCCTGGACACCCTGGCCAAGCAGACCCCGGGCTTCAGCGGGGCCGACCTGGCCAACCTGGTAAACGAGTCGGCCCTTCTGGCCGCCCGCTTCAACAAGAAGCTCATCGGGATGATAGAGTTCGAGGAGGCCATAGACCGGGTGATCGCCGGTCCCGAGCGCAGGGGGCGCGTGATAAGCGACCGGGAGAAGGAGATGACCGCCTACCACGAGGCGGGCCATGCCCTGGTTGCCTGGAAGCTGCCCCACGCCGACCCGGTGCACAAGATATCCATCGTCGCCCGCGGCGGCATGGGCGGGTACACCCGCCTCCTGCCCCAGGAGGACCGGTACCTCTGGACCAAGAACCAGTTCGAGGACATGCTTGCTACCTCCATGGGGGGCAGGATAGCCGAGGAGCGGATCTTCGACGAGATCACCACCGGGGCCAGCAACGACCTGGAGAACGCCACCAGGATCGCCCTTCGCATGATCAAGCAGTACGGAATGAGCAAGAGCCTGGGGCCCCGCACCTTCGGCCGCCGGGAGGAGCTGGTGTTCCTCGGCCGGGAGATCCACGAGGAGCGGGACTACAGCGACAAGGTGGCCGAGGACATAGACCAGGAGGTCCAGGTCGTAATCCACCACGCCTACACCCGGGCGGAGAAGATCATCGAGGAGAACTCGGAGAAGCTGGCGGAGGTCGCCAGGTACCTGATGCAGCACGAGTCCGTCGAGGGAGACGCCGTGACCCGGCTTTTCGAGGGAGGGCCTCCCCAGGACGAGCCGGTGCCCGTGGACCCACAGCCCACGCCCCCGGCGCCCGCCCCTCCCACGGTGGTGCCCCAACCCAGCCCCACCATGTCCAGCCGCCAGGACCCGTCCCCCGCGGACGTGGGCGACGGCGGGTAGCCGCCCGGTCGCCGCGGGTCCCTCGGCCTACCGGACGCGCACCAACAACCAGAATCGAACATGGGCCCCGCCTTACCCGGCGGGGCCCATCGCGTTGCCTGACCGTTGGCGCCCTGCGCTACTCCTCGGGGGCGTCCTCCAACGGGAGCTCCCGGAAATAGACGCCCCAACGCTGCATGATATCCGCGACCCGGGGGTCCTCCAGGGCCGTCACCTCCCTCAGGAACCCGGCCAGGGCGTGGGCGGGCATCAGGTCCTGAGAGCATACCCAGCTCTTCTCGGCGGGCACCACGTACAGCAGCCCGCTCTGGTGCATGCAGCTCACCTGGAGCCGCGTCATGGCCTGCCCCGGCTTGATGGTCACTCCGTACTCGGCCATCCTGGTCCTCCCCCGGTCGTCTACTCATCGGCCAGCTTAGCATCCCGGCCGTCGATGCGCCAGCGCCTCCGCCGCCTGGTTCGAATTGGAAGCGAATGGCGCCGGGCGGCGTATCGAAGAGGCACGATTCATGGTACAATCCTATGACGCTACGTGAGGCCCCCGCCGGATAGTACACGGCATTTCGGGGGAATCCGGCGACAACGATAGAATATGCACCAGCCACCTAGAGGCGAGCCCGAGATCGATCTGGAACAGATCCTGAACCGCATCGGGGCTACGCTATCTGGCTTTCGCAACAAGTTCGGCGGCAATGCCTTCTCCTACGTCACCTTCGGCATTCTGGGCCTGGCCCTCATCCTTTGGCTGGCCAGCGGCATCTATCAGGTGAGACCGGGCGAACAGGCGGTCCACCGCACCTTCGGGAAGTGCTGCCGGGTGTCCGACGAGGGCCTCAACTGGTGGTGGCCGGCCCCCATCGGCACCAAGAACATCGAGTCCATCGCCGAGGTCCGCAGCATGGAGCTGGGCTTCCGAACGGAGGGCAACGTCTCCTCCTCGGTCCTTCAGCAGGAGGCCCAGATGATCGCCGGGGACCTGAACATTGTGGACGTTCCCCTGGTTGTCCAGTACCGTATCAGCGACCTCCAGAACTTCCTGTTCAAGGTCGCCGACCCCGGGGAGCTCGGGCGCACCGGGGGAGACGTGGCCGCGAACAGGCCCGAGGGACGCACCCTGAAGGACGCCACCGAGGCCGCCCTGCGCCTGGTGGTCGGACAGCGGTCCATCGACGACGTGCTGACCGACCGCAAGGAGGAGGTCCAGGTGGATACCCAGCAGCTACTCCAGGAGATCCTGGACACCTACGAGACCGGGCTGCAGGTGCTGTCGATCCGGCTTCAGGAGGTGGCCCCGCCGGCTGAGGTCGTGGACGCCTTCCAGGACGTGAACCGGGCCAGGCAGGACCGGGAGACGTCGATAAACCAGGCTCAGGCCTACGACAGGGACATAATTCCCAGGGCCCGTGGTGAGGCCCAACGGATCACGCAGGCGGCCGAGGCCTTCAAGCGCGAGCGGATAGCCAAGGCCGAGGGTGAGGCCGGCCGCTTCCTGGAGATACTCGCCGAGTACAAGAAGGCCGAGGACGTGACCCGCCAGAGGCTCTTCCTCGAAGCCATGGAGGACATACTTCCAAGCATCTCCAAGTTCGTGGTATCCCCCGAGACCGAGGGAGCCCTCATCCTAAACGCGGGCGGCGCGGGCCAGCAGGCCATCCCGGTGCCGGTGCCGTCCATCCCCGTGCCTACCCAGCCGCCCCCCACACCCACGCCCGAGGGAGATTCCTAGGCGTCCCCGCCTGAAGAGCCGGTATGAAGACCCCGATAATTGTCCTAGGCGCGATACTGCTGATGCTCATCTTCCTGGGCCCCGGCGGCCAGGGAGCGTTCTTCACCGTGGACGAGACCCACCTCGTGGTGGTGACCCGCTTCGGCGACATCCGGTCCATCCACACGTCTTCGGGGATAAAGGCGAAGCTGCCCTTCGTGGACCAGGTGAACACCTTCGACAGGCGCCTCCTCCGGGTGGACATGCAGCCGGACACCCTGCCCGACCGCGAGAAGGAGTTCCTGGTCATCGACGCCTACACGCGGTACCGGATTATCGACGTGCGCAAGTTCTTCGAGAAGCTGGGAGACCTGGACAGGGCCGAGGACCGGATAGGCCGTATCGTAATCTCGGGTCTTCGCGAAGAGATTGCCAAGCGCACCAAGGAGGAGATCATCGGCGCCGCGGAGGAGGATGTGGAGGGCGTGCGGACGGTCATCGGCACCGCCAGCCGCCAGGAGATACTGGACAACGTCCGGCAGGCCGCAGACCAGACGGTCAAGGCCTCCGAAAACGATTTCGGCGTCGAGATCAAGGATGTCCGGATCAAGAGGGCCGACTTCCCCGAGGCGGCCCAGCAGAACATCTTCGCCCGCATGACCGCTGAGCGCCAGCGGATCTCCAGGGAGTTTCGCGCCGAGGGCCAGGAGCAGCGGGACACCATCGAGGCCTCCGCCAACCGGGAGCGGACCATCATTCTCGCCGAGGCCGACAGGACGGCCAACCTCACCCGGGGTGAAGGAGAGGCCCAGGCCATCACCATCTTCGCCGAGGCGCTGGAGCAGGACCCCGAGTTCTTTGCCTTCCAGCGCAGCCTCGAGGCCTACAGGAAGTTCCTCTCCACCAACGCCACGGTGGTGCTGTCCTCGGAGGCGGACCTGTTCCGCTTCCTGGAGGACCCCAACGGCAACGGGCCCGTCGCCACCCCCTGACGCCGCCAGCCCCACGCGGGGCGCTCTCCGTCAGCCCCCATCGTCGCACACACCTGCGCTGCCGCCCCGGATGCCGCCGTCATTCCGGCCCCGGAGCCGGAATCCAGGGGTGCCGGTGGGCCGACTTCGGATCCATAGAAGGCAGAGCCACTACGCCCCCACCCCTGGTCCCGGCCTTCGTTGGGACTAGGGGTTGGGTGATTCCTCACGAAAAGGGCCGTCGCTGCTATTCGCGTGCCAGCGACAGCCGGTGGAATGCCACGAGCTTCCACCGTACCTCGGTGGCGTCTGAGCGGCCCGGGCGGTAGGATATGGCAATGCGTCTCCTGGGCCCAGGAAAGGGATGGTCGTACGGCGCCGCGGCGACCGCCGCCGCCGTCACGCTGCCCTCGCCGCGGCGAGGGTGCCACGCCGTCGCCGGAGCGGTGCTGGCCCTTCTGGCCGCCGCATGTTCGCCGGGAGGCGCGCCGGCCTCCTCCGTTCCGCCGCCCGCCTCGGGCCTGGTTGCGGGGACTCCCTCGGCCACGGCAGGCGAGGCCCGGACCTTATACGACGAGCGAAACGAGACGCTGAAGGGCGTACGGTTCTTCGAGGACGGCTGGAGGACCGACTTCTCCAGGCACAGCGTACCCCTCACGGAGATAGGGATGGCGGCCGGGCCCCGGGACTCGACCATCCCCGCCATCGACTCCCCCGTGTTTATCCCCGTCAAGGAGTCCGTGGACTGGCCCATGGGCTTCGACCTGGTCGTCGCCCTGGAGATGGAGGCGACGGCCCGGGCCTATCCCGTGCCCATACTGAGGTGGCACGAGATCGTCAACGACGTGGTGGCCGGCGTGCCGGTGGCCGTGACCTTCTGCCCCCTGTGCAACTCGGCGGTGGTGTTCGACCGGCGGGTGGATGGCGTGGAGTACGACTTCGGCGTCTCCGGCAACCTGCGAAACGGCGACCTGGTAATGTACGACAGGCAGACCCACTCCTGGTGGCAGCAGTTCACGGGAGAGGGAATCGTGGGGGAGCACAGCGGGAAGCGGCTCAGCATACTGCCCGCCGCCATGCTCTCGTGGGCCGACTTCAAGGCCTCCTTTCCCGACGGCCTGGTGCTCTCCCGGAACACGGGGTTCCAGCGGGACTACGGCAGGGACCCGTACGTGACCGACGACGGCGACGACCTCACCCCCATCCTGGTGGACGACGTGGACGGCCGGCTGCTCGTCAAGGAGAAGGTGGTCGGCGTGACGCTGGGAGGCATTGCCGCGGCGTTTCCCTTCTCGGTCCTCAGGGGGCAGAGGGTGGTGAACTTCGCGGCTGGGGATGAGAGGGTGGTGGTCTTCCTGGAGAGCAGCGGCCTGGCGGCGGCCTTCTCCACCGGCGTCTTCGACCCCAGGGTGGACGGGGAGGTGCTGACCTTCTCCGCGGATGGCGACCGGTTCGTCGACGACCAGACGGGCAGTGAGTGGAGCGTCCTGGGCCGGGCGGCGGCCGGCCCCCTGGCGGGGAAACGCATGGACCGGGTCGCCCACGGCGACTACTTCTGGTTCGCGTGGGCGGCCTTCAACCCCGACACCGTCATCTACCGGGGCCCGTAGGCGTTGGGACCGGCTCCCGGTGAGACGGGGCGGCTAGGGCACCAGCATGGCCCTGGTCACGTCGGTCTGCCGCTGGTCCCACTCGGCCCGGGGGAAGGCCTCGTTGACCTCCGCCAGCCCGAACTTGTGGGACGTAATCCGATCGAAGGGTAGCTGGTCCTGCTTCTTCACCAGGAAGTCCAGGATGGTGGACAGGGTCCCGGGCAGGTACATGTTCGACCCGATGACCCGCTTCCCGCGCAGCAGCTTCTGGGGGTCTATGGACACCTCCCGGCCCGGCACGATGTCTCCGATCTCCAGGAAGGTGCCTCCGGGGGTGAGCATGTCTATGCCCTCGGCCAGGAGGTCCGCCCTGCCCACCAGCTCCATTACGATGTCCGCACCCCGCCCCCTCGTCAGCTCCCACACCCTCTGGACGCGGGTCTCCGGGGTGTTGTACTCCTCGATGTTGATGGTGTGGTCGGCGCCGAACTCCTCGGCCAGGTCCAGGCGCTTCTCCAGGCGGTCCAGGACGATGATCCGCTCGGCGCCCATGTCCCTGGCCATGGCTATGGCGCTGAGGCCCAGCCCTCCCGCTCCCTGTATCACCACCGACTGTCCCTGGTGGGCTCCCGCGTCCATCAGGCCCTGGGTCACGGTGCCCATGGCGCAGTTCACCCAGCCCAGCACCTCGTCGGGCAGCTCGTCCGGGGCCCGGAATACGGGGTGCCTGGGGGGTAGGTACAGGAAGTCGGCGTAGGTGCCCGTAAAGTAGGGGTGCTTGTCGGCCGGGGGGTACGCCCGGTTTATGCACCAGTTGGTGGCCCCTTTTGTGCACATGTGGCAGTGGTAGCAGGGAAACACCGCCACGTGCATCAGCCGGTCGCCCTCGGCGATGGGGGTCCCCAGGGTGTCCGAGGTCACACCCTCGCCCATCCTGTATACGACCCCCGTGCCCTCGTGGCCCATGACGTTCCCCGTTGGGTGCAGGGGCGCGTTTATCTGGTCGCCCCGCCAGGTGTGGAGGTCGGAGCCGCAGATGCCGGCCTGGGTTATCTTGAGGATGACGGCCCCCGGCTCGGGGTCGGGCAGGTCGTACTCCCGGATCTCGAAGGGCTTGCCCGACTCGACGCAGACCACCACGCGTCCTCTATCAGCCATCTTGCTGCCCTCCTCTCGGTTGGACGCCGCCGGCCCCTGGGCGCAGCCTCGCTACGAGGCGTGGCCTCCGTCCATCTCGATGCACTTGCCGACGATCATGTGAGCCTCGTCGCTGCAGAGCCAGGCAATCAGGTTGGCGGGCTCCTCGGGGGTTGCCGCCCGGCCGATGGGGATCTGCCGCACCCGGTTCTGCCACTTGTCGTCCCGCGGGTAGCCGTAGAGGGCGTCGTTGCGGGAGGTGTCGGTAACCCCCGGGCTGACGGCGTTCATGCGGATGCCGTGGGAGGCCAGCGACCGGCCTCCCTTGGCGGTGAAGGTGTAGAGGGCCCCGCTGGCGGTGGCGTAGGCCACGTCCTGGTCGCGGCTGATCTTGGCCTCGATGGATATGACGTTGACGATGCTGCCGCCCTGGCCCTGGCGCACCAACACCTCGCTCACGGCCCTGGTGCACAGGAACGTGCCCGTCACCTTGATGTCGAACACCCGCTGCCACGCCTCGGGAGGCAGCTCGGGCAACGGGGCCCACGCGGCCATCCGAGGGGCGGCGGCGTTGTTGACCAGGAAGTCGATGCGGCCGAACCGCTCCAGGGTGCCGTCCACCATGCGCTGGACGTCGTCGGCCCTGGATACGTCCACGACCAGGGGGAGTGCGCCGCGCCCCATCTCCTGGATCTCGGCGGCGACGCTGTCCACGTCCCGCCAGCCGGCCTCTCTCTCGTCGAGGGGGAACGTGCTGGGGTCGCGCCCGGTCCCCGTCACCGTCACACCCGCGCCCTCCTGGGCGAAGGCCAGCGCCACGGAGCGCCCGATGCCGCGCATCCGTCCCGCCCCGGTGACTATCGCTACCTTCCCATCGAACTTGCCCATGGCGCTTACCCCCTTGGGTCAGGTGACGGCGACCGGGGCGGGGGCCGCCAGCAGCCTGCCGAAACCCGGGATGGGCCGGGTGATGCCCGCCTTCCGGAAGGCCGACCAGATGGTCGCCTGGTTGGACGTGACCACCGGCTTGCCCGTCCGGCGCTCCAGCTCCTCCGCCGCTTCCATGGCCCGCCACGCGGTGCAGGAGCAGTACAGGACGTCCGCCTCGGGCCTGCATACGCCGGCCGCGAACTCCAGGATGGTCTCCGGGTCCTGGTCGTTGATGCCCTGGTGGCCCTGCTGGGATGCCCAGGGTTCGCCTTCGATGTTGAGCACCTCGAAGCCCAAAGCCTCCAGGTACTCCTTGATCTTGTCGTTCTGCCACTTGGGATAGGGCGTGGCGACGGAGACCCGTCTCGCCCCAAGGTATCTCAGGGCATCCACGACGGCGGCGCTGGTGGCCGCGGCGGGAGCGCTGGCCAGGGACTCTATGAGCTGGATCATCTCCTCGTCGTGGCCGGGGCCCTTCACCATGCTGCCGCTGGTGCACGCGTAGGCCACGGCGTCCATCTTCCCCGTCGCCAGGTACCGTGAGGCGGCCTCTATCTCCTTGTTCATGTGGTCGAAGGCCTCGGGGCCGGAGGAGTCGTTGGTCATCCACAGCCTGTGGGTGTGGATGGTGACGTCCTTGGGGGCGGCGAGCTGGAAGTCGGCCTCGCAGGTGGTGTTGGTCGAGGGCATCATGATGCCTATTCGGGTCCGGCTGGCCATGGCGAAACCTCCTGGGTCAGTCTGGCGGGGTGATGCGGACCCCTCGAGTGGTGGTGTACACCGGCCCGCACCCGGTGGATACACTCCCATTATACCAGGATATGCGGAAATTTCGGGGGGATGTCATGGCCGGGTGCGACACCACGTGAAGCCGGTGGCAAGGCCCGGTTACTCGGCCTATTCGGCGCCCGTGCCCCGTGGCCCGTGACACGTGCGGGGCTGGCGGGTAAGATACCCGGTATGACCGCCCGGGCGGTGGGCCTGTATCCACCGTATCGCCGCCCGCCCCAAAGGCGGACCTGTACCCAAAGGCGGGCCTGTACCCAAAGGAGGCCGAAAGCCCATGGAAGACCGAGAGCGGACCCGGGAGCTATCCCTGGACATCCTGAGGGACCTTGGGGGCCGTCCGGCGGTGGCCTTCCACGAAGGGCTGGTGGCCGAGGGAGTCCGGGCCAGACTGGCGGCCCTGGGGCTGACCGCCACGGCGGACGCCTACGGCAACCTGGTTGCCAGGCTCCCAGGAGCGGCGGATGCGGGAGTGCCGCCCATTGCCTTCGTCGCGCACATGGACCATCCGGGCTTCGAGGCCGTCGAGGTGTCGCGGGGGGGCGTGACGGCGAGGGCCCTTGGCGGGGTGCCCCAGGTCAGCCTGACCAGCGAGGTGCTGGTGCAGCTCGTGCTGCCCGACGGCAGCCGCGTCTCCGGGGGGACGGCGGGTCCTACGGGCCACGAGTCCGGTCAGATGGTGTCGGTGCGCGTCTCGGATACATCCGCCCTGGAGATGCCGCTGCCGGTGGTCTTCGATCTGGCGGACTTCGAGATGGACGGCGACCTGATACTCATGAGGGCCCTGGACGACCTGGCCGGGTGCGCCGCCGCGCTGGCTGCCCTGTCTCTGCTGTCGGGCCGAAGCGGCCTGGGCGACGTGTACGGCGTCTTCACCAGGGCGGAGGAGGTGGGACTGGTGGGGGCGCGCCTGCTGGCGGAGGCGGGGACGCTGCCCCGGGACACGCTGGTGGTCTCCCTGGAGGCCAGCCGGACCCTCCCCGGGGCCGCCATCGGCGGCGGTCCGGTAATAAGGGTGGGAGACGCCAGCCTCACCTTCGACGCCGACGCCGAGGCCGTGCTCGTAGCCGCCCGGGAAGAGCTGATGGACGTTGCGCCCGGGTTCGAGGCCCAACGCCAGCTGATGAGCGGCGGCACCTGCGAGGCCAGCGCCTTCAGGTACCACGGGTATCGCACCACCGGCGTGGCCTTTCCCCTGGGCAACTACCACAACGGCACCCCCTTGGGGGGAGTCGCCGAGGAGTATATCCACGTGGACGACTTCGTGGGGGGTGTCGAGCTCATCGTACGGGCGGCCCAGTGCGTGTCCCGCAGGCTGGAGTGCCGCCCCTGGCGGCGCATGGCGGACCTGTCCCAGGAGCACCGCAGGAGGCTCGAGGCCGGCTGGGGAGCGGCGGGTCCGGCTACCTAGCAGTCGCCCTCGGGCAGCAGCAGCCCGTCCCGGTAGACCACCCGGCCGCTCCGTATGGTGAGGTGGGTGTCCAGCCTTAGCGACCCGTCGACGTTGTGCCCTGCCATGTCGTGCCACACGAACCGGCCTTCCCGCTGGTCGAACACTGCCGCGTCCCCCGCCATTCCGGGGGCCAGGGAGCCGATCTCGCCGGCCATGCCCAGGACCTTGGCGGGCCTGATGGTGCTCGCGGCGACGGCGTCCTCCAGCGGCATGCCCATGGCGTGGAACTTGCTTACCAGGTCGTTCTGCCGGTAGACGATCCTCTCCGGCGGGGCCACGTGGATGTCGGTGCTGATGGTGGTGGGAAAGAGGCCCTGCTCCAGGGCGGCCCGGGCGACCGCCGCGTCGCAGTGGACTCCCGCGTGGGCGACGTCCATGACGACGCCGCGCCCGGCCGCGTCCCGGACCTCGGGGCGTACCTTGTCCCTCTTGTCCAGGATGTTCTCCGCCCGGCCGTTGAAGATGTGGGTGGCGATGTCCCCGGGTCCCAGCACTTCCAGGATGTCGGGCAAGGGGATGGGGGTGCCGCTGACGTGGACCATCAGGCTCAGCCCGGCCTTGTCCGCCGCCTCTCGCGCCTGTTTCAGGACACGATGGGCCTCCCAGGGGGGCATGGAGTTGACGAACATGCGGACCTTGACGCCCAGGAGGAACCCCGGGTTGTCCTTGATGGTGTCGGCGGTGCGGTCCGGGTCGACATAACGGACGTCCTGGAGCTCGCCTCCCACGACGGGGTTGAGGGCCAGCCCGATGGCGCCGATGTGGAGGAAGGCCAGCAGGCGCGTCTTGCGGCTGGGGAACACGTAGTCCCTCATGGCCCGGTAGTTGGCCCAGCCGGCGCTGCCGCCGTCGATCCCAGTGGTGACGCCGGCGGGCAGGCACACCTCGTCGGCGTCGGTGGCGTTGTCCAGTCCGCCGTGATAGAAGTGCCCGTGGATGTCGATCAGCCCCGGCGTCACCAGCTTCCCCGTCACGTCCAGGGAGGTGGTCGCGGAGGACGGGTCGATCCGCGGGGCGACCTGCGCGACCAACCCGTCTTTGAACGCCACGTCCCGCCTGTCGTTGATCCCCTGGCCGGGGTCCAGCAGCGTACCGCCCTTGAGCAGGAGGTCGTATTGCGGGGAGCCGCCGGTGGGCGCGTCGTTGGAGGGGACCGTCATCTCTTGCTCACGCCTCCTCGGACTCGCGTCCCAGGTAGTACCTCCACCGGCGCAGCTTGGGCAGGACCCGCTCCACGAGCTGGTCCAGGTCCTCGTCGGTGACCCGGGTCTCGTCCTCCAGGTGGATGTGGCCCCACTTCTCCAGCGCCTCTTGGAGGAACCGCTCCACTAGCTGGGGGGCCCGGCCCTCCAGCCTGCCCAGGTGGTATGCCATCGTGACCGCAAGCTGGCCGTTGACGATGCGGTCCACCGCGTCGGACGCCTCCAGGTCCTCGGGCACCCCGTCGCATTGCACCAGGAAGTCGTCCAGCACCTGCTCCAGGACCGCGGGGAGATCGGTCATCTCTATCTCGGTCATGTACTCGGTCAGGCGGTCGGCCAGCTCCTTCACCCCCTCCTCCGGGAGCAGGGCCCAGGGTCCGCCGGGGGCGCTGTGCCTCTTGTCCACTGAATCCGCTGAATCCGCCATCTCGCTCCCCCGGGTCGCCGTCCTGACGACGGGCATATTGTACACCATACGCGGAGGTCCGGGGCGTTGGCGCGACCCCACGCCGGCCAACCCGGGGGTGCTATACTGGCCTCGCCGGCCCGCAGCGGCCGGGAGTCCCGCGGCCAAGGAGCCTAACGATGACCTACCAGGACGCCCTACCCTTCCTCCAGGCCAACCACAACGCCGTGGTGATGAGCAGGCGCAGGAGCGGTGCGGCCCAGATGAGCATCGTGACCTGCGGCGTCTACGGCGCCGGCGTCGCCTTCACCACGACGGAGGGGAGGGCGAAGCTGGCCAACCTCAAGCGCGACCCCCGCTGCACGATCCTCGTAGCGCGGCCGGACTGGTCCCGGTACGTGGTGCTGGAGGGGACCGCGGAGGTCCGGTCACAGGGAAGCACCGACCCGGAGCTGCTCCGAGCAACCCTGCGAGACGTCTACCGAGCGGCCTCGGGGAGCGACCATCCCGACTGGGACGAGTACGACCGGGCCATGGTCCGCGATCGCCGGGCGGCCGTCATCGTCGTCCCCGAGCGGGTGTACGGCTCCGGCGCGGGTACCTAGATACGCCGGGACCGGTACCCTAACCGGCTGGCGCCACCTGGACGGTGGCCCGCATGGTATCCGGGTGTATCTTGCAGAAGTAGCGGAAGGCGCCTTCCTCCCTGAACGTGTAGCTGAAGGAGTCTCCCCGGGCCAGCTCGCCGCTGTCCCACAGGCCCGATGGGTTGCCGGGAGTCCCGGAGGTCGTCGTGTGGGACCCGGCGTCCAGTTGGCTCCAGAGCACCACGGTGCCCACGGGAATGGTCACGTCGGATAGCTTGCGGTTGGCAATGTCCGTGATTATGGTCGGGCCCTCCAGGCCGGGGAGCGGGGGCAGCGTCGGGGTGGGCGCAGGTTCCGGCGTAGGCGCGGGCGTAGGCGGCTGGGTCGGCGGCACGTCGGTGGGCTGTGGAGTGGGCGTAGGCGGCTGGGTCGGCGGCACGGCGGTGGGCTGCGGAGTGGGCGTCGGCGGCTGGGTCGGCGGCACGGCGGTGGGCTGCGGAGCGGGCGTTGGCGGCTGGGTCGGCTGCGCCACGGTTGGCTCCGGTGTGGGCACGGGCGTTGGCGGCTGGGTCGGGGACGTGTCCGTGGCGTCCGATCCGCAGGCCGCTGCGACGAGGACGGTGAATACTAGAAGCCAGGCGACGCCGTATCTCACTCCGGTTCCCTCCCTGTTTCGGTAGACTCCATGCGGCTGCCGCACCCGATACCGCGCGAATTCCGTGCCGGGTAGCTTTGACAAGGCTGTTAGCCCTATGCTTGAATATTCTACCATGTTCAAGGTAAACGTAACGTGGGCCCCATGGTCGGCCCGGTACTGGCCGCTGGTCCTGGCGATGGGGGCCTGGTGGGTGGCGATGGCCTGCAGCGACGGCGGCACTCCAACCGTCCCATCCACCCCCGCGGACGTACCCCAGACGGCCGTAGCCTCGACCCCCGAGCAACGGGCGACGCCGCCGCCGGAGCGGCCGGACACCATATTCATCGAGGTCGGCAATACGGCGGGGGTCGACTTCGCCCACTACCGGCCTACGGCCCCCTTCCTGTTGATGCCCTTCGGAGCCGGGGTGGTCATCCTCGACTACGACGGCGACGGCCTCCAGGACATCTTTGTCCCCATGACCTACGACGACGAGCGTCAGGCCAACGCCAACAACGCCCTCTACCGCAACAACGGCGACGGCACCTTCTCGGACCTGGCGGGGGAGGCGGGGGTGGTCGACCCCAGAGGCAAGGGCATAGGGGGATGCGCCGCAGACTACGACAACGACGGCGACCAGGACCTGTTCCTCACCAACTACGGGTCCAGCAAGCTGTTCCGGAACTCCGGCGACGGCGCCTTCGAGGACGTGACGGAGGATGCCCGAGTCGGGGACCCCGACAACACCTTCCGCTCCATGGGATGCGCCTGGGGCGACTATGACCGAGACGGCTACCTGGACATGGTCGTCGTCCGGCACATGAGCGAGGCCGAGCTGTCGCCCATGGGCGGGGCCCCGGCCGGCAGTCCCCTCCGCTCCCTGGCGTTGTATCACAACGAAGGCGACGGCGGCTTCACCAACGTGACATCCTTGCTGGGAGACGACTCGGAGCCCGCTCCAATGCAAGAGGAGGGGGACTTTGCCGGCAACGTGTGGGGCGCGGGTTTCCAGCCGGGATGGCTGGACTTCAACAACGACGGGTACACCGACCTGTACGTGGTCAACGACTTCGGCGCCGACGCCCAGCCCAACGTGCTGTGGCGGAACGACGGCCGCGCCGAGGATGGCTCCTGGACCTTCACCGACATCTCCACGGAGTCCCGGACGGACGTGGGCATATTCGGTATGGGACTGGCCGTGGGCGACTACAACCTGGACGGGCACCTGGACATGTTCATGAGCAACATCGGCAGGCCGGTGCTGCTGTCCAACGACGGCGACGGCCTCACCTTCACCGACACGACCAGGGACGCGGGCATCGACATCGGCTTCATAGAGGACCTGGAGCTGGTGACGTGGGGCAACGTCTTCTTCGACTACGACAACGACGGCGACGAGGACCTGTACGTGTCCGCGGGATACCTGGACTTCTTTCCAGACGCTAACCCAAAGGCACAACCCAACGTGTTGATGAGAAACGACGGGGACGGCACCTTCACCGACGTCTCCGAGGCCAGCGGCGCCGACGACGCGGGGTACGGGCGAGGAGCCGTCTACATGGACTTCGACAACGACGGTTGCCTGGACCTGTACGTGGCCAACATAGGCAAAGGGCCCGCCGAACCCCAGAGGGCCCGGCTGTTCCGGAACCGCTGCGACTGGGGCAACGGCTGGCTGGTCGTGAATACCGTGGGCACCATCAGCAACCGGGACGGCGTCGGGGCGAGGATCATGGTCGAGGCGGGCGGCAAGACCCAGATCAGGGAGGTTTCGGCGGGGGGCAGCAACAAGTCCCAGAACATGCTGCCGGTCCACTTCGGGCTGGGGAAGGCCGACATGGTGGACACCATCGAGGTCCGGTGGCCCAGCGGGACGGTTCAGACCCTGGAGGGAGTGGCGCCCGACCAGACGATCACCATCGTAGAAGCCCCGTGACCGCCGGCCGCTAGATGGCCCCCAGCACCACCTGGACTATCCGGCGCTCCAGCGTCAGCCCCATCTCCGCCACCGTGTCCATTCGCACGACTTCCCCTGTGGTTACCACGTAGGCGACGCCCAGCAGCCTGCCCACCCGAAGGTCCACCACCGTGGATGAGACCAAGCCCGACTCGGTCATCTGGGAGGTGTGAAGCCCCACCGCCTCATCGGAGTAGCCCTCCACCTTCAGCTCGTCGGCACGGACCAGCTTCTGGCCCTTGCCAAGCTCCTGGCCCACGAACTCCTTGAACTCTCCCAGGAACTTGTCCCTCATCCACCGGGCCACCTGCTCCGAGTCCTCGAACAGGTGCACCACCGTCGCCGCCATCAAGTCCAGATCCGGCAGGTCGAGGCCGGCGTTCAGCGGGGTCACGAACTCCCGCAGGTACCCGGCAATCCGGCCCGTCGCTGCCACGGTCTCCGTCGTGCTGCCCGGAAAGCCCTGGGCCGCCATGGTCTCGTTGTCCAGCTCCCCGTGCCGGCCCTCCCCGAAGCCGGCCAGGACCGGGGGCAGGTCCTCCACGGGGACCACCATGTACTGCAGGTCTTCCCGGCGGATTGCGCGAGTCGCGGTTTCAAGGGCGCTGGGCAAGGCTCTTCTCCCCGGGCGGAAATCGGGCTGCTAGAGCCCCTCCGGTCCTCCGGCGGGGACCGCGCCGGGACTGGGCGCCGGCGCGCGGTCCCCTTCCCCCCTTGGCTTCTCCCTGGCCATGAACCGACCCTCGACGCTTCGGACGTCGAAGGCGCCGCTCTCGATGAACGCGCCTCGGGCCAGTATCTTGTGCCTGTCCTTGACCCGGGCCGCCAGGGCCACGCACCCGGCGGCCAGGTGCCTCTCGTAACGCCGGACGGACCGGGACTCCAGGCCCAGGTCGGCGCCGGCGATGGCGCCGAACAGTCCGCCGAACAGGGTGCCGAACTTCCATAGGGTGGCGGCCAGGAGCACCTGGACTCCCCAGGAGTCGAAGGCGACAAGGACCCAGGCCAGCACCCCGGCCTCCACCGCCAGGGAGCCGATGAGGCCCCACTTCAGGGCGGTGGGCCACGTGGCCTCGGGCCGCTCCATAAGGCGGTCGGGCCGAACGAGGCGGAGCAGGTCGCGGCTGGCGCCGGCAGAGTGTTCTCGGGCCACCAGGTCCAGGTCCCGGGGGCCGTATCCCGCGGCGCGCAGCAGAGTGGCGGCCTCCACGGCCCCCGCTTCCCGTGTGAACACGCCCACCACCTGCTCTCCCATGGGACACCTCACGTCGCGTCTGGACGGCCCATACGATAGCATGGGCGTCGGGGGGCGTCAACAAGCAAGAGGGTGACGGGCTCCCGGCCCGAGAGGGCTGTCCGACTCGGGATTGGGCGATCTTTTTCGTATAAGAAAAATATTAGAAATTAATCGAAAATCCACCAAATAACCCCTTGAAATCTCCCTCCCTACGTTGCTAGGCTCATGTCAATGATAGTGCGGTAGGGCAGGCGGGTGTCCTTCCACCTGTTCCCATTACCCCAACGCCAGGGGGGCGTCAACTCTTGGCCGGCCCACTAGATTCATCCCGGGGGATCCGGCCATCCGGTGGGCGATCATCTTCCCGCAGGGACATCCGCCTTGTCCGGCGAGGGTCCGGACATCGTCTAGTTTGGGGGAACGCGCAAGAGAGTGCTGAGGTTGCAAGGTAGATTCTCCGTTACGCCGGTTCTGGCCCGCGATGAGGAGGTTCCAGCGCGCTCAGAGGAAGGAAATATCCATCCCAGCGGGCGTTCGCCCCTGGGTTTCGTGCACCGGCCGGTCTTGCTCCGTGAGACAGTCCACCATCTGGATGTGAGGCAGGGAGGCGTTTACGTGGACGCCACGGTGGGGCAAGGAGGGCATGCGTCGGCCATCCTTCAGGCCGCCATGCCAGGGGGCAGGCTCCTGGGCATCGACCTCGACCCCGATGCCCGGGAGTACGCCCTCGGCCGGCTGCAACCCTACGCCGGAGCCGCCCACCTTGTTGCGGGAAGCTACACCCAAATGCTGGAGCTGGCGGCGTCACGGGGGTTCGAGGGTCCCGACGGGATACTGCTGGACCTGGGCCTCTCCTCGGCACAGCTCGAGGCCAGCGGACGGGGGTTCAGCTTCCTCCGGGACGAGCCCCTGGACATGCGGTTCGACCCGGAGTCCGGCCCGACCGCCGCCGCGATCGTGAACACCTACTCCTACGAGGACCTGGCTGAGGTCCTCTACAAGTACGGCGAGGAGCCCAGGTCCAGGGCCATCGCCAGGGCCATAGTGGCGTCCCGGCCCCTCGGCACCACGGGGGAGCTGGCCGCGCTCGTGTCCGGTGTCAGGGCCGGTGCCAGGGCCGGTGTCAAGAGAAGAAGGAGCGGCCGTATTCACCCGGCAACGCGGGTCTTCCAGGCCCTGAGGCTGGCGGTCAACTCCGAGTTGGAAAGCATCGCCGAGGGCCTGCGCCAGGCCATCGCCTTGGTGAGGCCCGGCGGCCGAATTGCGGTCATCGCCTATCACAGCCTGGAGGACCGCATCGTCAAGAGCACCTTCGTACGGGAGTCCCGGGCGTGCGTTTGCCCTCCCGGGGCCCCGGTGTGCACCTGCGAGCACGTTCCGTCGCTCAGCGTGGTCACGAGGAAGGTGGTGACCCCGTCATGGCAGGAGGTCACGGAGAACCCCAGGAGTAGGAGCGCCCGGCTCCGGGTGGCCCAACGCCTGTAGGCGGACCGGCTCCCGGGAGCCCGCTAAACTAATACTCCCCGCCGTGGGGCCTGGCGACGGGCCCAACGTCAGGGGCAGAGAGGTGGAAAACGGTGAAAGAGATGTTCTACACGGCCGTCGATGTGGGGAGCACCAAGATATGCTCCATAATCGCCAAGATAAGTGCCGAAGGCGAGCTGAAGGTGCTGGGGACGGGCATCGTTCCCTCCCAGGGCGTGCAGAAGGGCCGGATCGAGAGCATTCCAGACACTCAACAAGCCTTGAAGGAGTCCCTGGACGAGGCCCAACGCTACCTGGGCCGGGGCGTCGACTGGGCGTACATGGGCGTGACGGGCACCCACATTTCGTGCGTCAACACCAGCAGCGTCCTGGAGGGGGCCCGCGGTGACGTGGCAATCTCTTCCGAGGACGTGCAGCGCCTCATCCGGTCCTCCTATCCGGACGTGGCGGACGGCAAGGAAGTCCTCCACGTGATCCCCATGAGCTACGTGGTCGACGGACTGGAGGGTGTGCGTAACCCGGTGAACCTCCATGCGGACCACGTCCAGGTCGAGTCCCACGTGGTGATGGGGGACGCGCCCATACTCAAGAACATGGTCCGGGTGGTGGAGGCTTGCAGGCTCTCGGTCCGGAGCCTGGTCCATCAACCCCTGGCCGCCGCCGAGGCGGTGCTCACCGAGGACGAGCGGGAGATGGGTGCGGTGCTGATGGACATCGGAGGCGGCACGACGGACATCATCGTGTACCGGAGCGGCAGCCCCTGGTACACGGCCGTTCTGCCCATAGGCGGCAACCAGGTCACCCGGGACCTGTCCGTGGCGATGGGGGTCCCGTCCTACATCGCCGAGGAGCTCAAGACCAGGTACGGTCACGCCCTGGCCGAGGCCGTGGCCGACGACGAGGAGATCAATCTGCCGGGGTTCCAGGACCGGCCGCCGAGGCCCATCCGGAGGCGGGACCTGGCCCGTCCCATAAACGAGCGCCTGGTCGAGCTGATCAAGCTGGTAATGGCCAAGATTAAGCAGTCGGGCCTGAGGCAGCTGCCGCCAGGGGGCATCGTGATTACCGGGGGCGTCGCCGAGACCGAGGGTCTCGGGGAGCTGATCGGCCGGGCCACCGGGTGCACGGTGCGCGTGGGCCAGCCCAGGAACATCCAGGGTCTTCCGCCCCAGGCCAGGAGGCCCGCCTACTCGGCCAGTATAGGCACCCTGCTGTGGGGCATCAAGCACCAGGGGGAGAGGCGCACCTACAAGGACGCGAACCATACCCTTTGGGGCCGCGGAGCGTTCCTGCGCCGTTTCACCAGGAAACGGGAGGGGACACCCGCCTAGAAGCAGAGCCAGGGAGGTCGAGGACATACCGCGGAGGGATATCGAAAGGAGGGAACTATGGTGTCCAAGGACCAGAACTATCAGGGAGACTCGGGAACTCAGGAGGCCCTGGGACTGGGAGGGAATCTCCTGGATCCCCAGCGTCCCCCGGGGGGACCCGTGATCAAGGTCGTGGGAGTGGGCGGAGGCGGCAGCAACGCCATCAGCCGCATGCCCAAGGAGAAGCTGGGCCTGGTGGACTACTACGGGGTCAACACCGATTCGCAGCACCTGTTCCGGTGTGACCTGGGTCATCGCCTGGCCATCGGCCACACCCTGACCAGGGGCCTGGGGGCCGGCGCCAACCCGGACCTGGGCCGTCAGGCGGCCGAGGAGAGCAGGGAGGACCTGGAGAAGATGGTCGACGGGGCGGACATGGTCTTCCTGGCCGCCGGCATGGGCGGCGGCACGGGAACCGGCGCCTGTCCCGTGATCGCCCAGCTCGCCAAGGAGTCCGGCGCCCTCACGGTGGGCGTCGTGAGCAGGCCCTTCGAGTTCGAGGCGGCCGTGCGGAGGAAGAACGCCGAGGAGGGGATAAACCGTCTCAGGGAACACGTCGACACCTTGATCGTGATTCCCAACGACCGGCTGCTCCAGATGGACCGCAACCGGGAGCAGGCCGCTAGCTGGGAAGACGCCCTCAAGCTGGCGGACAGCGTCCTCCAGCAGGGCATCCAGGCCATAGTCGAGGTGGTCACCGTGCCGGGCGAGATCAACGTGGACTTCGCCGACGTCAGGACCATCCTGAGCAACGCCGGACAGGCATGGCTGGCCATCGGGAAGGGCAAGGGCGAGAGCCGGGCCAAGGACGCGGCAAAGATGGCCAGCCAGAGCCCGTTGCTGGACATCGACATCGAGGGCGCCAGGCGCCTGCTGTTCGTCATCACGGGCGGCGCCACCCTGACCCTGAAGGAAGTCCAGGACGCGGCCGACGTCATCCAGGACATGGCGGACCCCGAGGCCAACGTGATATTCGGTACCTCCCGGGACTCCAAGATGGACGACGAGGTCAAGGTCACCATGGTTGCCTCGGCCTTCCCCGTGCCCGAAGAGGAGCCGGGCGAGCGGGACGAGAGCCTTCGCCGACTGTTGCAGGACGCCATTCCGGACAGCAGCGAAGACCTGGACGTTCCCAGCTTCATGAGGAGGCAGGTGGCCCAGAAGGGCAAGGGCTTCTTCCGATAGTTGTCGGCCTCTCCCTATTGAGGGAGTAATATTCCCGGCATGCCTGGGCACTATTAGGTCCAATCAACGGTAGGCACGGGAAATAAGCCGGGAACTCTTGAAGGCCCCCCGCGCATACGCGCGGGGGGCCTTCTTTTGTGTTCTCCGGGGCGCCGCATCGGCGGCAAAATGCCGTTGCCGGCGCCCCCGGAGACCTTGACAAGAGGAAGGAGCCGTGGCTAGAATCGTTGCTAACACAACAGATTGTGGTCCATGGGACTCCCGGTACCACATATAGTATTTTAAGAAATAAATTAGAAAAGTTTAAGACTGAGCGGGAAATCCTAGGCCGCCAAGAGCCTCATGCGCTGCCCCTATTGCAACAGCCCCGACTCCAGGGTCACGGACTCCAGGACCTCGGACAACGGGGTGCGTCGCAGGAGGGAGTGCACACGGTGCGGCCTGAGGTTTACGACCTACGAGAGAGTCCAGACTACGGCCCTCCTGGTGGCCAAGGCCGACGGGCGCCGGGAGGAGTTCAACCGGCAGAAGCTGATGGACGGTATCGTCAAGGCATGCGCCAAAAGGCGGGTGCCCTACCGGGAGATCGAAAAGCTGGTGGAGGACATCGAGGCCGAGATGCAGCGCTTGGGCCACGCCGAGATCAGGGCCGCCGTGCTGGGCGACATGGTCATGGAGCGTCTGAGGCGCCTGGACCGGGTGGCCTACATACGGTTCGCCAGCGTGTACAGGGACTTTCAGGACATCGACAGCTTCGAAGAGGTGGTCAAGGACCTGAAAGAGGACACCACGCAGCTATCGCTGATGGAGGGAGTGCCTATCCCAAGGGGAAGGCAACGCAGGGGGAGGAGGCCGGGCCGCGCCACCGGCGACCCGGGAAGACTCAACAACGGCAGCTCAGGCCACGGCAGTTCAGGCCACGGTAGTTCAGGAGGGTAGACAGCATGTTCGACAGCTCGCAAGGTACCTCCCTCACCCGCTGGACCGGCCTCAGGAACGAGGCCCAAGCCATGCGAGACGCCCTCGGCCGGTTCCCCTTGCTGGGGACGCAAGACCGGGAAAGCAACCACATCGCCGTCATGCAGGACGAAATCGACACCAAGGTCCGCGAGGCCCTGGCCACCTACTGGATCAGCGCGGACCTCGCCTAGGGGCGCCGTCGGCCGTTCGACCCGGGCAGGCAAGGCGCCCGCCGTGGCTGCCCACGCTCCCGTCCGTGTCCTGACTCGCTCCTCTCTGACCGGGACGCGCCCTACATATAGTGCAGTGGCGCTTGTCTACCACCACAACTTGTGCTAAAATAGCGGCCCCACGGCGGCGGGTGAACTGGATTAGATTCGATCAGCCGGGACCAACCAGTATGCCGTGACACGGGAATATTGCCCCGTCGCCGTGGTCCCTTTGACGACATGGAGGCCGCCGAAAAGCGGCCCGTTCCCGGCGAACAGGTGAGGGGGGCATCGTGGCAAGCACCCGGCAGAGCTATGACATGGAGATCGCCGCCGTTCGGCGCAGGATCATGGAGGCCCTCGAGGACGGCATCCTCCAGCGTCTCACGGACTCATCGCCCGAGCTGACGGACAACTCCATGGCCGTCCTCAGGCGCCGGTACCTGGCCAAGGACCGGGAGGGTAACGTAATCGAGGAGCCCGACGAGATGTTCCGCCGGGTCTCCCGCAACCTGTCCCTGGCCGACCGGCGCTACGGGGCCACCGACGCCCAGGTCCAGGAGGCCGAAGAGGAGTTCTACCAGGTGATGTCCCGCCTGGAGTACCTCCCCAACTCGCCCACCCTTATGAACGCGGGCCGGGAGCTGCAGATGCTCTCCGCCTGCTTCGTCCTGCCCGTCAGCGACTCCATGGAGGCCATCTTCGAGACCGTCAAGGAAGCGACGCTGGTGCAGAAGAGCGGCGGGGGCACGGGATTCGCCTTCAGCCGGCTCCGCCCCGAGGGCGACATAGTTGGCTCCACCGGCGGCGTGGCCAGCGGCCCCGTCAGCTTCATGCGGGCCTTCGACGGCGCCACCGAGGCCGTAAAGCAGGGCTCCACCAGGCGCGGCGCCAACATGGGCATACTGAACGTGGACCATCCCGACATCCTCAGGTTCATAAGGGCCAAGGAGGACGGCAAGAGCATCACCAATTTCAACATCTCCGTCGCCGTCAACGAGGAGTTCATGGACAGGGTGCAGCGGCGCGAGGAGTACGACCTGGTGAACCCCCGCACGGGCAAGGTGACGGGACGCCTCAACGCCGCCGAGGTGTTCGAGCTGCTGGCGGACATGGCGTGGAAGACCGGGGACCCCGGCATCGTCTTCCTGGACCGGATAAACCGGGACAACCCCACCCCCCTCCTGGGCAGGATCGAGAGCACCAACCCGTGCGGCGAGCAGCCCCTCCTGCCCTACGAGTCGTGCAACCTGGGCTCCGTCAACCTGGCCCGCATGGTACGGTACACCGACGACGGCGCGGCGATAGACTGGTCCAAGCTCACCCGCGTCATCCGCACCGCCGTACACATGCTGGACAACGTCATCGACATGAACAGCTACCCGATCCCCGCCATCCAGGAGATGAGCCACAAGACCCGGCGCATCGGCCTCGGGCTCATGGGGTTCGCCGACCTGCTGGTGCAGCTCGGCATCCCCTACGACTCCGAGGAAGCGCTCCACGTCGCCGACCAGCTCATGTCCTCCATCCGGGCCAAGACTCACGAGGCCTCGGCGGAGCTGGCCGCGGCCAGGGGCGCCTTCCCCGCCTGGGAGGGGAGCATCTACCACCAGGCGGGCGGGCCCGCCCTGCGCAACTCCGCTCCCACCACCATCGCGCCCACCGGCACCATAAGCATCATCGCGGGGTGCTCCAGCGGCATAGAGCCCCTCTTCGCCCTCAGCTACGTGCGCAACGTCATGGACAACACGCGGCTGGTGGAGGGCAACCCCTACTTCGAGTCCGTGGCCCGGCGGGAGGGCTTCCACTCTCCCGAGCTCATGCGGAAGCTGGCCGACCACGGAAGCCTCCGAGGTCTGGACCCCGCCGTGCCCGGATGGGTCGAGCGGCTCTTCGTGACCTCCCACGACATCGCGCCCGAATGGCACGTGCGGATGCAGGCGGCCTTCCAGGCGCACACCGACAACGCCGTGTCCAAGACCATCAACTTCCCCCGCCAGGCCGGCCGCGAAGACGTGGCCGACGCCTATACCCTGGCCTACGAGCTGGGTTGCAAGGGGATCACCATCTACCGGGACGGCAGCAAGGAGAACCAGGTGCTGAGCACGGGCGACTCCGGCAGCGCCCCCGCCGAGGCGTCCACAGCGCCCGCTCGGGCCGAGCCCGTCGAAGCCGGCGCCGGTCGCAGTCTGACTCCCAGGGGCAGGCCCCAGGAGATGCCGGGCATGACCGAGCGCATCCGGACGGGCCACGGCAACATGTACATCACCATCAACTTCGACGAGGAGGGGCAGCCCTTCGAGGTGTTCACCACCTTGGGCAAAGCCGGCGGCTGCGACTCGGCCCAGCTCGAGGCCATCTCCCGCCTGGCCTCCCTGGCCCTCCGGTCTGGCATCGACATCAAGGCGGTGGTGGAGCAGATCCGGGGCATCACCTGCTGCCCCGCCTGGGACAGCGGCGTGCTGGTGCGGTCGGGCCCCGACGCCGTCGCCCTGGCCCTGGAGCGCCACTCCACCTCCCAGAGCCCTCCCCCGGCAGCTTCGCCCCAGATGAAGCTGTTCCCCAAGGAGAACGGCAAGGCCGCCTGGGAGATCAACGGGTACCAACCCCGCGGCCGCTGCCCCGACTGCAACACGACCCTGGCCTACCAGGAGGGCTGTCTTCTGTGCGCCTCCTGCGGCTGGAACAAGTGCGGATAGGACGCCCGCCGGCCGCCAGCCGGTCCCGGGGGTAGGGACCCTTGCCCTCCGGCGCCGAAGGCAGCCGCGCCGCGGGCCCGTGGGAGCACCATGCCTGACGAAAGCGCCAAGCCCATCATCGCCATAACCATGGGGGACCCGTGCGGCATTGGCCCGGAGATCATCGCCAAGGCCCTGGCCTCCGGGCAGGTGCATCCCGCTTGCCGGCCTCTGGTGGTGGGCAGCGCCTGGTCCATGGAGCAGGCCATCGACCTGGTGGGAGCCTCGCTGACGGTCCGGGAGGTGGAGTCGGCCCAGGGGGTCGGGACGTCTCCCGGGACCGTGGACATCGTCGACCCCCACAACCTGAGCCCGGAGGATGTCGTCGTCGGCCAGGTGACCCCGGCTTGCGGCAAGGCCGCCATGGAGTGGGTCACCCGGGCCGCCGAGCTCGCCCTGGCCGGCCAGGTGGACGCCCTGGCCACCGCGCCGGTGAACAAGGAGGCCGCGTCGCTGGCCGGGTACAAGGCCATCGGCCACATGGAGCTGCTCCAGGAGCTCTCCGGCGCCCCGGACGTGGCCACCATGCTGATGACCGGGCGCCTGTGGGTCGTGCACCTCACCACCCACCGGTCCCTCCGCCGCGCCTGCGACTACGTCACCAAGGAGCAGATCCTGGGCAAGCTCCGGCTGACCCACGACAGCTTCGGACAGGCGGGCATCCCGAGTCCCCGCATCGGCGTCGCGGCTCTGAACCCCCACGGCAGCGACGGCGGGCTCCTGGGCAACGAGGAGGCCGACGAGATCGGGCCCGCGGTGGAGGAGGCCCGGAAGCTGGGCATCGACGCCCGCGGCCCCGTTCCTGCGGACATCGTGTTCCATCAGGCCATCCAGGGGTCCTACGACGTCGTGCTGGCGATGTACCACGACCAGGGCCACATCGCCGTCAAGGTCCACGGCTTCGAGGCCAGCATCACCGCCAACCTGGGCCTGCCCTTCGTCCGCACTTCCGTCGATCACGGCACCGCCTTCGACATAGCCGGCAAGGGGGTCGCCCACCACGACAGCATGCTGGAGGCCATCAGGATGGCCGTCTCCCTCTCCCTTGGCGAAGGACTCTCCTGAGTCTCCGCCCCCCTCCGGGTCCCCGGGCCGTAAGCGTCCAGCCCCGGTGGAAAGCGCCCCACAGGCCCTGCGCCGCCATGCCCTCCCGTTCGGGCATCCATGTGGACGTGGGGCACTGGCCTCACCGGGCCCGAACCAAGGGGCAGGCGCCCCATACCCACCTGTAGGGGCGCCTCTTGGGGGCGCCCCAGAGGGACGCCCCTACGACAGGACCGGGGCAGGGGCTATTTTCAGAGTCATGACACGCAGGGGGTCGTTGGAAAAACCGGTGCCCAAGAGGGGTTTTGCAAGGAACTGCTTTCATGGGAGAGACGGAAGGCGGGTGAACCGAGTCTTGCACCTGCTTTTGTCCCGGTCCCGTGCCTGTCGCCCCTACGGGCCCGTCGTGTATAATTGTGGGCAAATGTGGGGCTCGACGGCGGCATGAAGCTGGCTTTCATAGGCGGGGGGACCATGGCGGAGGCCATTATCTCCGGCGTGTTGTCCAGTGGGGTTGCGGCGGCCGAAGACGTGTCGGTGGGAGAGCCTCTGGAGGAGCGCCGCCGGACCCTCCGGGACCGCCATGGGGTTTTGGCGACCGCCGTCAACGCCGAGGCCGCCGCACCGGCCGACGTCGTGGTCCTGTCGATGAAGCCCCAGGACCTGTCCCGGGCGCTTGCCGACCTCAACGGGGACCTCCGCGAGGACCAGGCCGCCCTCTCCATCGTTGCCGGTGCAAGGATGTCCACCATAGTTGAGGGCCTTGGCCACGCGGCGGTCATCCGTGTCATGCCCAACACCCCCGCGCAGGTCGGCCAGGGCATGAGCCTCTGGACCTGCTCCCCCCAGGTCCCCCAGGCTGCCCGGGAGGCGGCCCGGTCGGTGCTGGGCACCGTGGGCAAGGAGATTTATGTCTCCGACGAGAAGTACCTGGACATGGCCACGGCCCTGAGCGCCAGCGGACCCGCCTACGTGTTCCTGTTCATCGAGGCGCTCATCGATGCCGGGGTCCACGTGGGGCTCCCCCGGGACATGTCCCGCACCCTGGCCGTGCAGACCGTCCTGGGCAGCACGAAGCTGGTTGAGGAGACCGGCCGCCATCCCGCCCTGTTGAAGGACATGGTGACCTCCCCGGGAGGCACCACCGTCGAGGGGCTGCTGGCCCTGGAGCAGGGCGGCCTCCGGTCCGCCGTCATCAACGCCGTCGTCGCCGCCTACAAGAGGTCCGTGGAGCTGGGACGGCAGTGACGGAGTACATCAAATATTTTATCGAGATCCTGACATCGGTGCTTATGGTGGCCATCTTCGCCCGCGTCGTGCTGTCCTGGCTGCCCATCGGGAACAGCAACCATCCCGTCGTCGCCATTATCTACCAGATAACCGAGCCGATATTGGCCCCCCTGCGCCGGATATTGCCCCGGGTGGGCATGCTGGACCTGAGCCCCATGGCCGCCATCTTCATCCTGGTGATCATAGCGCGGCTGGTCAGCGCGCTATAGTCCCAGAGGCATATGCAAAGTTTTCTACTACCGGGCGAGGAACCTCTCTCCCCCGGCTGTGAGGGCCGCCCAGCTTGACCCTTACCGGCGAGTCGGGATAAAATCGGGGCAATCATGAGCAAGGTGCTGTGACGTGTATCATAAAGAGCTTCTGAAGGGCAACACCGAGACCCTCCTCCTGTCGCTGCTGTCGGACGAAGCGATGTACGGCTACCAGATCGTCAAGGAGATAAGAGAGCGGAGCGGCGGGTACTTCCGATTCAAGGAAGGGACCCTCTACCCGGCGCTCCACCGCCTGGAGGCATCGGGCCTCATAGAGGGCCAGTGGAAAGAGGCCAGCACCGGCGCTCCCCGGCGCTACTATCACATGACGTCCAAGGGGCTAAAGACCCTGGACGAGCGTACCGCGGAATGGAAGCGTTTCTCGACCGCGGTCAACTCCATCATGCCTGCCCTGGTCTCATAGCGGGCGGAGGCCGTTGGTGGACGTCGAGCTCCAGAACTATCTTCGGGCCATCACCCGCAAGCTCAGGCTGGACCCCCGCAAGAACCGGGAGATCGCCCTTGAGCTTCAGGGCCATCTCGAGGAGAGGACCCACGAGCTGGAGCGGGACGGCCTCTCCTACAAGGAGGCCCTGAACCAGGCGCTGGACGATCTCGGCGGCCCCGACGCCATCGCCCGCGACATGTACTCGGTACACAGCCGGGCCAACTGGCGGGACATCCTCCTGGCAACCCTGCCCCACCTGCTGCTGGCCAGCCTCTTCGCCCTGCATCTGTGGACCAAGTACATGCTGGTCGCCGTCATCCTCATAGGCGTCATCTTCGTGACCCTCAAGGGCTGGAGGACGGGCAGGCCCAGCTGGACGTACACCTGGCTTGGCTACTCGATGGCGGCTCCCGCCCTCTCCTGGCTGATGGCCCTGGGGTCGCTGGCCTACGCCTCCTGGCAGTTCGTCACCACGGGCTCCCTGCCCTTCAGCTTCCCCATATACATGCTTATGGCCGTGTACGTGCCCTTCTCCCTCTGGATAATGGCCCGGGTGTTGGGGCGGGTCATAAGGCAGGACTGGCTGCTGGTGTCGCTGACGGCCCTTCCCTTCCCCTTCCTGACGACGTGGATGCTGTTCCTCAACTGGCAGGGCGGCCTCTGGCACGCCGACTCCCCGATGGTCCGGGCCACGGACACCGAGCGGGCCCTGGTGTTCTTGGCTCTCGCCGTGGTCACCGGAGTCTTCCTCAAGGTGGGCCGCAGGGTAGTCAAGATAGCACTCCTCATGGCCTCCACGGCTGTGCTGGTCATATTCACCGTTGCGGCCATCCCCTTCAGCTTCGGCATCCTGTTCGGAATACTCATAACTCTGGCCTCCGTCGCCTTCCTCCTTAGCCCGGCCATACTCCAGTCCCGGCTGGACCGGAAAGAGCCCTCCTATCCCTCGGTCGAGAGTGGGGAGGAGGTCGTCACCCATTGGTTCACCAACGCAAGGTAGCGGTCGTCGTAGACAGCAGCAGCAGCCTTCCCGGCGAGCTCCTGGACCGCTGGCACATCCAGGTCGTCCCCCACGAGCTGGTGATCGGGGACCGCACCTTCAGGGACGGTGTGGACATACGCCCGGACGAGTTCTATCACCTCCTGCGCAACGGCTCGGGCACACCGACCACCTCGTCCCCCGGCTCCGCACGGTTCCTGGAGGCCTTCCGGTCCGCCGGACGAGCCGCCGGCAGCACCGTCTGCATCACCCTGGCCTCGGACTTCAGCTCCACCTACTCCTCGGCCTGCCTGGCGGCCAGGACCGCCCGGCAGGAGATGCCCGGCTCGGTCATCAGGGTCGTGGACAGCAGGACGGCCGCGGGAGCCGAGGGCCTCATCGCCCTGGAGGCCGCCCGGTCCGCCGACGCCGGGGCGGACCTCGAGGGGGTGCTTTCGGTGGTGCACGACCTGATACCCAGGGTGAACCTGCTCGCGTTCCTGGATACGCTGGACTACGTGCGCAGAAGCGGAAGGGTCCCCAGGGTTGCGGCCCTGGCGGGCTCGCTGCTGGGGATCAGGCCCCTGACGGAGCTGAGGTTGGGAGAAGCCAGGATGCTGGAACGGCCCCGGTCCCGCGGACGGGCCATGGAGCGGTTGGTGGACGTCATGGAAATGCGGGTCGGCCGGCGGCCCGTCCACGCGACCGTCATGCACGCTCAGGCGGCCAAGGACGCCGATGAGCTGTGCCGCCGTGTGCAGGACCGGTTCGACTGCCGGGAGGTATTCGTCAGCGAGTTCACTCCCGTTATGGGAGCCCACCTGGGACCAGGGCTGCTGGGCCTCGCGTTCTACGGCGAGTCGGTAGACGGCGGCACACACACGGGTGCGGGAACCACGCGGGTGGGGGAACATTGAAGGGACAAGCAGGCGGTAAGGAGGCGACATGGACATCAAGGTAGTGCGGGGCGACGTTACCAAGACCAAGGTGCCGGCGCTGATAGTCAACCTCTTCGACGGCGTCAAGGAGCCGGGCGGCGCCACGGGAGCCGTGGACCGGGCCCTGGACGGCGCCATCACCCAGCTCATAGACGAGGGTGAGATCAAGGGCAAGAAGGGCGAGATCACCATCATACACACCTTCGGCAAGATAGGGCCCTCCAGGGTCCTGGTGGCCGGCTTGGGCAAGTCCGAGAGCTTCACCCGGGATACCGTCCGGGAGACGACCGCGGCGGCGTGCCGGCGGCTTCGCAGGCTGGGAATAAGCGAGGCGGCCACCATCGCCCACGGGGCCGGGGTCGGGGGAATGGACCCGGCGGACTCGGGCCAGGCGATAGCCGAGGGGGCAACCCTGGGCCTCTACCGGTTCCGGAACTACATGACCAGCGGCGAGGACGGCGCCGGGGTCCCGGGCTCCGGGGGCCCGGGTTCAGAGGGCCCGGGTTCAGAGGGCCCGGGTTCAGAGGGCCTGAAGGATCTGTCCATCGTGGAGCAGGACCAGGAGAAGGCGGCGTCGCTGGCCGAAGGCGTGGAGAAGGGCAGTGTCCTGTCCCAGGTCGCCATCATGGCCCGGGACATGGTGAACGAGCCTGCCAACGTCATGACTCCCACTCGGATGGCGGAGATAGCAGCCCAGGTGGCCGACGAGGAGGGACTCGACATCAAGGTCCTGGACCGGGAGCAGATGGACGAGATGGGCATGGGAGCCTTCATGGGAGTGGCCAGGGGCAGCGACCAGCCGCCCAAGCTTATCGTCCTGGAGTACCGTGGAGACCCGGACAACCCCTCCAACAACCTGGGGCTCATCGGAAAGGGCATCACATTCGACACCGGGGGCATCTCCCTGAAGCCCGCCGGCGGCATGGAGGACATGAAGGGCGACATGGCCGGCGGCGCGTCGGTCATCGCCGCGATGAAGGCCATCGGGCGCCTGAAGCCCAGGATCAACGTGGTGGGAATGGTGGCGGCCACCGAGAACATGCCCGGTGGCTCGGCCCAACGCCCGGGAGACGTGGTCAAGAGCATGAGCGGCAAGACCATCGAGGTGATAAACACCGACGCCGAGGGCCGGCTGGTCCTGGCCGATGCCCTCTACTACGCGCGGCAGATGGGGGTCACCCGGCTGGTGGACATCGCCACCCTCACCGGGGCCATAGTCGTCGCCCTGGGCCACGCCTGCAGCGGCGTCATGGGAAACGACCAGGAGCTTGTCGACCAGGTCATCGAGTCGGGCGCATCCTCGGGAGAGAGGATATGGCAGCTCCCCCTGTACGACGACTACAGGGAGCAGATCAGGAGCAACGTCGCGGATATCAAGAACACCGGGGGACGGGCCGCCGGCTCTCTGACCGCCGGCCAGTTCCTGGCCGAGTTCGCCGAAGAGACGTCGTGGGCCCACCTGGACATCGCCGGCACCTACTTCAGCGACAAGGAGAAGGGGTACCTGGTCAAGGGAGGCACCGGTGTGCCCACCCGCACGCTGGTCGACCTGGCCATCAAACTGGGCCGGCGGGAGTAGCGGCCCTCCATAGACAGCCCTCCGCCGGGCCCGGACCGGCCGTCCGGGCGTGCCGTTTTTGTTGACTCCGTGGGTGGTTTGCCTTAGACTCGATGTGGAGCGCGGTTCCGGCGAGCCCATGGTGAGCGTAGCCAAGTGGTCCAAGGCGCCTGGCTGTGGCCCAGGAGATCGTGGGTTCGAATCCCACCGCTCACCCCATCCACAACCTCCCCGGGCAAGGGACCCGCGTTCCGACAAAGGGCGCCCGTAGCTCAAAGGATAGAGCACTGGGCTTCGGACCCAGTGGTTGCGGGTTCGAGTCCTGCCGGGCGCGCCACTCCCCCGTAGGTTGCCGAGGCCCCGGCAGAACGCCGGGGCCTCCCCTTTCCCGGGACGAGAAGAGATGGCGTAGCCGGCCCTTGTCGGCGCTTCCCACCCAAACAGAGGAGGACCGTGACATGAGAGGTGTGGTGGCATGTCCCCAACCCGAGGCCGCGGAGGTAGGACGCCGCACGCTCCTGGCCGGAGGGAACGCCGTGGATGCGGCCATAGCCACGGGCTTTGCCCAGTTTGCTGTGGACCCCCAGATGTGCGGCATCGGCGGGTTCGGCGTGATGCAGGTGTACCACGCTCCCTCGGGGGACCACGTGACCCTGGAGTTCCTGGGCCGCGCCCCCATGAAGGCGGCCCCGGACATGTTCGTGGACAAGGTGAAGCGGAAGCTTCGCTTCGACCAGTGGGAGATGGATGGCCGCGTAAACGAGATCGGGCACCTGTCCGTGGCGTGCCCTGGCGCCGTTTTGGGCCTGTGGGAGGCCCACCGGCGGTACGGCTCCCTGCCCTGGGCGGAGCTGGCCCAGCCCGCCATCCGGCTGCTGGAGGAGGGGTTCCCGGTCCCCGGAGAGCTGGCGGACCTGTGGCGGCGTCCCCCGACCCAGCCCGGCGCCTCCTCCATGCTGGAGGTCCTGTCCGCCACCGAGGCGTCCCGCAAGATATACGTCGGCGGCGACGGCCGGACCCGGGAACAGGGCCAGGTGCTGCGCAACCCCGACTACGCCCGGGCGCTGGGGGAGATCGCGGAGAAGGGGCCCGGCGTCCTGTATACGGGATGGATGGCCGACAGGATAGCCGAAGAGTTCGCCGCCAACGGCGGCCTTCTCTCCAAGGAGGACCTGAGCCAGTACAGAGTGGGAGTCGACAAGACCGTGAAGGTCGACTACCGGGGCCACGTTGTCGCAGGCGTCCCCCCGCCCTCCAGCGGGGTCCAGGTCGCCCAGATCCTCCGCATCCTGGAGGGCTATGACCTGCACGCCATGGGGTCCGGCACGGCTGGCTTTCTGAACCTCATGGCCCTGGCCCAGAAGGCGTCCTTCGCGGACCGGGCCCGGCACCTTGGCGACCCGGCCTTCCAGGAGGTGCCCGTCGACGAGGTGTTCCTTTCGTTGCCGCGGGCGGCGGAGTGGAGGCGGAGGATCGACGCCCGCGAGCCCTTCGAGGTGACGGCCGGGGGCGTGGAGTCCCAGCACACGACCACCGTTTCGGCCATCGACGCCGAGGGCACCGCCGCGGCCCTGACCCACACCCTGGCCACGCCGGCATCGGGCGTCGTAGTCGACGGTCTGGGCTTCATGTTCAACAACGCCATGCACATGTTCGACCCCCAACCCGGAAGGCCCTTCTCCATAGCCCCCGGCAAGGCGAGGATAAGCGCCATGACGCCCACCATCGTCTTCCGGGACGGCCAGCCCTGGGCGGTCGTGGGAGCGCCGGGGGCGACCAAGATACCCACGGGTGTCCTGCAGGCCGTCGTGAACATGGTGGACTTCGGCATGTCGCCCACCGAGGCCGTATCCGCGCCCCGCATCCACTGCGAAGGAGGCCAGGTGGACGTGGAGGCCAGGGTGTACTTCGGCGTCAAAGACGATCTGGAGGCCATGGGTCACACGGTCTCCAAGAGCGGGTACAGCTACGACCCCTTCTTCTCCCTGGTCCACGTGGCGGCGGCGGACCCGGCCACCGGGCGGCTGGAAGGCGCCGCCGACCCCAGGGGCCGAGGCGGGCTGGCCGTCGTGGACTAGAGGCCTTTCGTCAACCGCCCGACCGTAATGGCGGGCGGGGACCGTGGAGTAGCCAACCGGCGAAAAGGAGCGTCTCATGGACTTGCTGATTACCGGCGGACTGGTGATCGACGGCAGCGGCAACCCCGGGTTCTACGGCGCAGTGGGCGTGGAGGGGGAGCGGGTGAGGGTGCTCCGGGGGGACGTGTCGGGAGTCCAGGCCCCTCGGGTCCTCGACGCCTCGGGCAAGGTCGTGTGCCCCGGGTTCATAGACGTGCACGCCCATTCGGGTCTGATGATCCTGACGGACCCGGCCCACGAGGCCAAGGTCCACCAGGGCGTCACCACCGAGCTTGTAGGCGTGGACGGCAACTCCTACGCCCCCTTCCGGTCCCGGGATGACCTCCTCCGGTTCGTGCGTCTCAACTCGGGCTTGGACGGAGCGCCTGACCTGCCCGGCTGGTGGTCCAGCACCTCGGAGTACCTGGAGATGTTTGACGGGAAGGTCGCCGTGAACATCGCCTACATCGTGGGCAACTCACCCCTGCGCATCGACGCCGTGGGTTGGGAGAGCGGGACTGCCACCCAACCCCAGAAGGACCGCATGAGGTCCCTGCTGAGGGAGGCCATGGAGGAGGGCGCTTTCGGCCTCTCCACCGGCCTGGACTACCCCCCGGGAGGGTACGCCGACACCGACGAGCTGGTGGACCTGGCCTCCGAGGCCGCGGCCATGGGCGGGATATATCACACCCACATGCGCTACAGGTTGGGGGACCGCTACCTGGACCCCGTCCACGAGGCCATCGAGATCGGGAAGCGCAGCGGCATCCCCCTGCACATCACCCACCTGTTTCGCCGGGTCACCAACCCCGGCGGCGCACGGCGTCTGCTGGACCTGGTGGACGGCGCCCGGGCCGGCGGACTGGACGTCACCTTCGACTGCTTCCCGTACCCCTACGGCGGCACCCGGATACTCATCCTATTCCCCGACTGGGCCCACGAGGGAGGGCCCGACCGGCTCGTCGAGGTGCTCCGCTCCCCCGAGGCACGGGCCCGCCTCAGGAAGGAGGTGGCGCCCCGGGGTAGGTCCTGGGACGAGATGTGGGTGACCTACTTCCAGCAGCCCCACAATATGGTCTACGATGGCAGGTCCATCGCGGAGGTCGCCGAGATGATGGGCAAGCACCCGGTGGACGCCCTGTGCGACCTGTTGCTGGAGGAGGACCTCCGCGTCTCCTACTTCTCCCTGGTGTCGGACCCGGCTACCATCGCCGACTTCGTGGCCCACCCCCTCCAGATGGTCGGCAGCGACGCCCTGCTCATCGGCGGGCATCCACCGCCCATGGCCTACGGCTGCTTCCCCGTGATACTGGGCGAGATGGTCCGGGAGGAGAGGAGGCTCTCCCTTGCGGACGCCCTCCGCAAGATGACGTCTTTTCCCGCTCAGCGCCTGGGAATCCGCGACCGGGGCGTCCTGCGGGACGGCGCGTTCGCGGACATCGTGGTCTTCGACCCCGACACCATCAACGCAAACGCCACCCGGCAGGAGCCCCGGCAGCCCTCCACGGGCATCGAGTACGTCCTGGTCAACGGGCAGCTGGTCATGGACAGGGGGCGTCACACCGGGGCGTTGGCCGGACGGGCCCTGCGGAGAGGGCGGAGCTGAGCTAGGAACGGTCTGAACAAGTCGGGGCCAAGGGAGTCCAGAGCGACACTTCCCGCTGGCAGGGGGTCTGGGGGATGTTCCTCCAGATACAAAAACCTACAGGGCGGGTGGGTGGGACCAGAGCGTGTCAGAGACTCCCTAGACGATGGCGTCGGCGTCCATCTCCACCAGCATGTCCGGGTGCATGAGCGACTCGATGCCCAGCAGGGTGGAGGTGGGCCGTATGTCCCCGAACACCTCGCCGTGAGCCCTGATAACCTCCTCGTGGTGGCTGGCCAGGTCCACGACGTACATGCGCGTGCGGACCACGTCCGCCATGGACGCTCCGACCTGCTCCAGGTAGCCGCGCATCAGGTCCAGGATGTGCGCCGCCTGGGCGTAGGCGTCGCCCGCCCCGTAGATGCTGCCGTCGGGATTGGTGGAGGCGTTCCCGCACACGAAGATGTGGGCCGAGGCCCCGTCGACACGGATGGCGCGGGAGAAGCCCGCCTGGGCCTCGATGGGCCTTCCCCCGCCGACCGCGGTCCTTTCCGCCATGACTCTCCTTCGGCCGGCCCCTGGTGTCGTTCCCGGGGCGGCGCGTTCCCAGCCTATCCGGGGCGTCCGGCCGTGTCAATCGGAGCCTTGGGACGCCGGAAGGGGACCCCCTAGCCCGGCGCCCCCGGCGCCAGGTCCCGCAGCTCGGGCATCACGTGCTTGGACAGCAGCTCCAGGGACTTCCAGCCCTTCTCCGGCGGGTCCCAGTCCTGGCTTAGCTGGAGCAGGGTGCCGAAGCCGCCCACCGTGTCGTACGCCTCCCTGATCTTCCTTACGCAGTGGTCCGGGTCTCCCACCACCCAGCGGTTGTCCAGCAGGTACTCGACGGTGACGGCCTCGTCGGGCATGGACGGGTCGGGCTTGACCAGGTCCATCATCCCGGCCCGTTTGAAAAGGGGGAAGAAGTATTGCTCGAAGGTCCGCCCCATGCCGTGCTCCAGGACGTCGTGGCGGGCCTGCTCCGTGGTCTCGGCCACGTGGATGTCCAGGCAGACGCGCCACTCCCTCCGGTCGGCGGTCTTGCCCGTCCTGGCCGCGCCCCGGGTATAGGCGTCCCAGTGCGTGGACACGTCCTCGATGGGCAGGATGTCTGTGCTCAGGGGGATCCATCCGTGCTCCCCGGCCCACTCGATGGTGGAGGAGTTCCGGCTCACCCCGGCCACGGCGATGGGCGGGTGGGGCTGGGTGTACGGCTTCATCCATAGCCGGAGGCCGGCCTCGGGCACGGGTTGGGGAGACCTCACGTTGTGAAACTCGCCCCGGTAGTCCAGGTCTCCCTCCGCCTCCCATATCTTCAACACCGCCTCGATGACGTCCGCCGCCCGGGCGTGCCTCTTCTCCTCGTCGATGCCGAAGAAGTCGAACTCCGTGGGCACGCCTCCCGTCCCAATGCCGAAGTAGAAGCGGCCCTCGGCCAGATGGTCCAGCATAGCCATGCGGTGGGCCAGCATCTTGGGGTCGTGGAGTTGGAGGAGTATCACCCCCGTCGCCAGCTTGATGTTCCTGGTCCGGGCCAGGGCCTGGGCTATGAACAGCTCGGGGGCCGGCAGGTTCTCCCAGGTGATGGTGTAGTGCTCGCCGATCCAAGCCTCGTCGAAACCCAGCTCGTCGGCCAGGATGACCGTGGTCATATCCTCCTTGATGGTGCGGGGCAGGCCCTTGCCGGGGTAGTGCACGGGCATCATGAACAGACCGAACTTCACGCAGCACCTCCACTCACGCCTGGGATGGCACGATTATAGGTATCGCCCCGGTGGGGGTCAACCTTGTGCGGCCGGGGGCCCGTCGCTATAATGCCCAGGTACGCCATGTCCCATACCTACCTGACATGCGGCCTCTGCGACTCCCGGGACGCGCCGGCGGACGCCCTGTGGTGCCCTCAATGCAACGGCCCCCTGGACGTCGCCTATCGCTCGTTGCCCCGGGGGCTGGAGGCCCGTGACGGGCTTCCCGGGGTGTGGCGCTGGTGGGACAGGATGCCCCTTCACGAGGAGGGCAGCCTGATCTCCCTGGGAGAGGGGAATACCCCGTGTCTACACCTGGAGCAGGCGGGCGCGGGCCTGGGCCTCCGGCGCCTGTACGCAAAGGTGGAGTACGCCAATCCCACAGGCTCCTTCAAGGACCGGGGCACCGCGGTCATGCTGTCGATGGTCCGCGAGATGGGGTTCTCCGAAGCGGTGGACGACTCCTCGGGCAACGCGGGAGCGTCCCTGGGGGCCTATGCGTCCAGGGGTGGGATAGGGGCGGCCGTGTTCGTTCCCGCTGGCGCGTCGCCCTTCAAGATATCCCAGATAGGCTTCTACGGCGCCGACGTGCGGCCCGTGGAAGGGCCCCGGGAGGGGGTCACGTCCGCCGCCCGGGAGTACGTGGCCGAGAGGGGAGCCTTCTACGCTTCCCACAACTGGAGCCCCTACTTCATACAGGGCATGAAGTCCTTCGCCTACGAGGCCGTCCGGGAGGCGCCCGGCCCCATCGACCACGTGGTGGTGCCGGCGGGCAACGGCTCCCTTGTCATCGGGCCGGCCAGGGGGTTCGCCGAGCTGGTGCTGGAGGGCGCGGTCCCACGGATGCCCAGGTTCCACGCCGTCCAGTCCCGCTCCTGCATGCCTGTGGTCGCGGCATGGCGGGGGCAGCCCTGGACGGTGGACGACCTCCGGCCCACGGTGGCCGGTGGCATAGCCGTCAGCACGCCTCCCAGGGGAGCCCAGACGGTGGAGACGGTCAGGTCCACGGGAGGGACCGCCGTCGCCGTCGAGGAGGAGTCCATCGTCCGGTGGCAGCGGGCCTTGGCGCGGGACGAGGGCCTGTTCATGGAGCCCACGTCGGCGGCGGCCTTCGCCGGGCTGGAGTCCCTGGTCGGGCAGGGCGTGGTCGGACCCGACGATGTGGTGGTGGTGCCCGTTACCGGGTTCGGGCTCAAGGACCGGGTCCCGTCGTCTAGCTGATTCAAGAGGTTAAGGACCATGGATGGGCGTTTCGCCAAGAACCTGCTCTACGTCCTGACCAGCTGCAAGGACCCGGCCCGGGACGCGGAGTTCAACGACTGGTACGACAACACCCACCTGCCCGACGTCCTGGGCTCGGGCCTCCTCCGCAACCCCGTGCGCTTCGTCAGGGCCGCCGGTACCCCCGAGGACCAGGAGCCCCGCTACCTTGCCACGTGGGAGAGTGACAGCGACGCTCCGGCCAAGCTGCTGCAGGAGGTGAAGGAGCTGGGGCAGGCCCTCCTCCGCCAGGGCCGGGTCCATCCCTCTCTCAGGCTGAAGCACATGGGGATGCTCCGGCGCATCGACGACGGGTTCTGGTCGCGAAGGCACGGCCATGAAGTGGCCGGTGTCATGGTGGTCTCCAGCAACTGCACGGACCCGGCCCGTGAGGATGAGTTCAACGACTGGTACTCCAACATCCACCTGCCCGACATCCTCAGCACCGGCGCGTTCCACACTGACTACCGATACGAAGATATCGACCCGTCGGAGCAGGTCGGCAAGTACTGGGCCATCTACGAGACGGACATGGACCCGGTAAGGGCTGCCGAGGTACTCGATGCCCGCCGGGAGTGGTTCGTGTCCAACAACCGGCGTACCGACACCATCGCCCCCGTGCGCCGAAGCCTGTTCCGGCGCATTCATCCCCCGGCCTGACCCGGTATCGACTCGGAGGCGGACAGATGACCAGTCCACGGGACCCCGGCGGCGAAATAGGGACCAAGGTCCTGTTCCAGAACGACCGGGTCAAGCTATGGGACCTGTCCCTGGCGCCCGGCCAGGGCAGCTCGTGGCATCGGCACGAGAGCTGGTACGTCACCGTGGTGTACTCGCCCGGCCGGTTGCGCGTCGATTTCGTCGACGGCGCCAGCGACGTCGACGACCTTGGGATGGGCGCCGTTCACTACCGGGACAAGGACTCGGTCCACCGGGTGGTCAACGTGGGCGATTCCCACTATGCCAACATCATCGTGGAGCTGAAGGAAGCGGGATAGCGCCGCCCGGTTTCAACATGAAATGAAATCGGCGAATTGACAAATGTCAGGGAACGAGCTAAGCTGGATGAAGTGCCAGTCGTGATGCTCTGTGAGCGTCACATCTGGCGCTCTGGTTTTATAGCACATCCTCGTCCTCCTCCTCTTCCTCCGGTGCAAAGTAGTGCAACCGCTCTGACATGCGGTGAAGGCCATGCCAGGTGAATCTCCCCGTGGGGTCAACCACGTCCCTCGTCTTTGCAGCGATGATGCCATAGTATCGGGCTATGGCGCTAAGATATGCATCTGTGGGAGAATTGCGAAATAACTCCGCCTCTTCGTATTGCCGAACGACGCCTGCCACTAAGTCGGCCAATTGGATTCCCATTGTGAACCTAGAGTCGACAAAGTAGGGGGTATCAACCACGTTGGCCATGGACTGCCCCTCCCGGTGTCGATGAAGGTACTGCTCGAGCTTTCTGGACAATCCGCCGTATTGGCTTCCGTCCCCGTCTATTAGGACGACAGCCATCGAGGGCTCGTCCAAGAGCAGGGTGTTAACGCGTTGAAGGATATAGCGGTATTGACGAGGTAGATGACCGGTCTGCCTTGGAACTATATGACTGGGCCGCTCCATTGTAACCGCGAATATGGTCAGAGGCAGATTGCGGAGTTGATCGAACACGCTCTCCACCAATTCATGAAGGTCCGGTTTTCTTCTGAACGTACTCTTCTTCAGAAGGTCATGAGCTTTCAGTTCCAGGCCCGCTCGCTCGCTGCCTAGTAGCATCCTCTTGGTTCTGAATAGTTGCCGGTTGATACTGCGCGATTCCCGTTGCGCAAAGCAAACAGCAGAGAGGACAGGCCGCGTACTAGGGTCATTCGGATGCGGATGGCCGCTCTCGTCAATGAAGGCGAGCATGGGATTCCGAGCTTAGACTTCACTCCTCTCGATTGTCAAGGCCGGCTTCATTGACATCATTTTTGACCGAACCTATAATTGGCCCAGCTTGCGGGCTGGAGGCCCCATTCCAGTAGCGGCGGGCCTCCGCCAGCGTCGAAATGTCCCCTCTCCCTCGAGGGAGAGGATGGGGTGAGAGTGATGACCAGGATAGCCTTTATCGGCGCCGGGGCCGCCGCGTGCTACGTAGCCGCCTTCCTGACTCGCGAAGGGGAGGACATCACCCTGATCGATCAGTGGCCCGAGCACGTGGAGAAGATGAGGTCCCAGGGCCTCAGGGCCAGCGGGAGCCAGGGTGACTTCACGGTGCCGGTGAAGGCGATGCACCTGACCGACGTGCAGGCTGTCCGCGAGCCCTTCGACGTGGCCTTCGTCGCGGTGAAGTCGTACGATACCGTCTGGGCCACCCACTTCATAGTCCGCTACCTCAAGCCCACGGGGTACGTCGTCTCTTCCCAGAACTGCATGAACGACGAGGTCATCGCCTCCATCGTGGGTTTCCACAGGCAGGTGCCCTGCATCATGTCCCGGATAGAGGTTGCCCTATGGGAGCCGGCCCACGTCAACCGAGGTGGGCCCGTGGGCCGGGACCACGGGCACGACGTGTTCCGCGTGGGCGAGACCAACGGGAGGATTACCCCAAGGGTCGAGTACCTGGTGGACCTCCTTGACCACATAGACGGCGCCCGGGCCACCACCAACATCTGGGGAGAGAGATGGGCCAAGCTCTCCCAGAACTCCATGGGCAACCCCGTGGGGGCCATATCAGGCCTGGGCGCCGAGGATATGGCCGGGAATCCCAAGGCCCGGGCCCTTCGCATACACCTTGCCAAGGAGACGACGCGGGTGGGCCTCGCCCTGAACTACAGGGTGGAGAAGGTGGCCGGATTCGACGCCGAAGTCTGGACCAAAGCGGACCAGGGCGATGTCTACGAAGAGCTGGAGGCCAGCCTCCTGCCCAAGCCCGGAAGTGTGAACTGGCACTCCTCGATGGCCCAGGACGTCAAGAAGGGCCGTCTATCCGAGATCGACTACATGAACGGCTATGTGGTGAGGAAGGGCCGGGAGGCGGGGGTCGACACGCCCGTGAGCGCGGCCATCGTGGAGATGATGCACGAAATCGATGCCGGACGCGTCGGCCAGGACCCGGGCAATCTGGACCGGGTGCTGCAGGCTGCCGGCCTGGGATAGTCCGTATGCGCATCAGAGTAGAGCCGAAGGACTTCTTCATGTACGCGGTGTTCCTGGCCTTCAAGAAGGAGGGCGCCGAGCCGGAAGACGCCGCCGTGAAGGCATACCTGGAGCAGCACGAGCTCGTACCAAAGATGCAGGGGACCGACACCGTCGAGGGTGAAGAGCTCGACGTATTGTACTTCGGAGGCTGCTACCTGGGGAGGCATCTTGGCGTCATCGAGGAGATGCAGCGCAAGGCCGTGGAGAGGGAGATGCTGGCCGAGGAGATCGAAGGCCTCCTTCGGCAGTCAACCGACCCCGAGACCCGTCGGACTTCCGTGGCCCTGGGGCCCGGGATGGACGCGCTGGTCCTGGGCATGGCGGAGGACCTCCACGACGATTCATCCTTCGGCCCCGGCGACGACGGTTACCTGAAAGTAACGTTGGAGCCCGAAGTGGTCCGGCGTATGTTCCTGGAGAGGGCCACCGGGGCGGACCGCGATTAGGCCCTCGCTGGAAGCGGGGGCCTTTACATAAGGGAACTCCCGTTGTCAAAGCTCGACACACCGCTATATAATGCCCTGACATTAACTCCGGCTCACGATGATGTCATTACCATGACGATCGCCGAATTCCAGCGTCTCTCATCGCCGTAGCGTTCCCGCTGGGTTGGTCCGGTGCGGTTGGTCCGGTGCAATTGTGGTCGGAGCCGCCGGTTCCCTGGCGGGATGCCCCATCCCATCGGCAACCCCGAGAGGGTGGACCGGAAGAAGGCGGAACGGTGCGCCCCCTGGCAGCTCCGGCCCTCGCAGTCCTGATCCTGGCCTGTGGTGCGGTCGAAAGGCCCACGGGCGACGAGGGCCCCCTGCCCTCCACGAGTGGCTCGCGGGATTCCGCATCCGCGCAGGACATTCAGCACCTGATAGATGCGGCGGTGGCCGCTACCGTCGACGCCATCGCGGTGCGGGAAGCTCTCGAACCCGGGTCGCCGCTGCCCACCCTGGAGGCCTCGACCAGTGCGCCCCTCGGGCGTAGCGTGTCGAAGGGAGATATGCCGCCATCGGAAACGGCGCCCTTGAGCGGGGTCGGTCCTCCAACCGTCGGCCCTGACCCCACGCCTCCTGCTTTGCCCTCTCCCACTTCGGGGCCCCGCGCTGACGCCCCAGCGACCTCCCCTCCCGGGGGCGTGCCGACGGAGACGCCGACCGCGGTCCCCACTCCGGTACCCACAGAGACGCCGACGGCAGTCCCCACTCCCGTGCCGACGGAGACGCCGACCGCGATCCCGACTCTCGTGCCGACGGAGACGCCCACGGCAGTCCCCACTCCCGTGCCGACGGAGACGCCGACCGCAGTCCCCACTCCCGTGCCGACGGAGACGCCGACGGCGGTCTCCACTCCGGTACCGGCGGCCACGCGCAGCCCAACCCCGACTCCCACTGTACCGCCGCCCGATCCATCGCCGGCGTTGTTCCTCGATGTGGTCGCCCTGACCTCGCCCATCACGCGCGGAAGCCTGGCCACCTTGGAGGCCAGGACCCTGTCCGGGGCCCGTTGCAGCCTGCGAGTCACGTTGCCCAGCGGCGCCGCCAGCGGGTCCAGCGGAACGGGTGCACAGCCGGTGGCCGGAGGCGATGGGGTGGTCTCATGGACCTGGAGGGTCGGTGGGGGAACGACGCCCGGTGTGGGCAAGGTCCGGGTGGAGTGCCAGCTAAAGGGTGGCCGGGTCGCGGCTACCAGGGACCTGGTGATACGGGCCAAGTCATGAGAGCCCCTACCGCTCCCAGGCGAACCGCCATCCCGGCAGGTCCACCTTCCACAATCCGTCCTCCAGAAGCATGGGCACGATGAGGCCCGATTTCAGCGAGGACTTCTCCACCACCTGCTGGTCTTCGGTGACGCCGAAAGGCAGAAAGGCGAAGGCATGGTTGTCGTCCACGTAGCTGGTGGGAGCCACCCCCAGGTCCGTCAGGTCCTCCAGGGGCCACAGCTTCAGGATGACCTCCCTCAGGTCCTCCATCATCAGGGGGAACAGGGCGTGTCCCGGATCGTGGGCGGCCCTGTAGACTATCTGCAAGTCCACGTTCTTCTGGGTTGCCCACACACCCTGACGGATACCTTGTGACTCCCTGGACAGCATTTCCCAGGCGAGGACCATATCCGTGTCCCTGACAGCCTCGGCGAAGTGGCCGGCCCTTACTCCGCACTCGTCGGGAGACGACGTGCGCCTCCGACCAGGTATCCTCATCGTTCGGACGCTCCTTCTCGGCGGGCCGAGCCGGGGGTGGCTGCCTCTCCGGCAACGGAGGGATAACTGCCCCATTTTAGCACGCCGTGCCAGTTGGCACCGGACGGCCGCGCCGCTGGCCCCTTGACAATCGCGCGATCTCGACGTGGAATAGAGGCTGTCAGATTCATCAGCCGGACACGGCCCACCCGTGCCCGGCTGGAGGTGCGTGTTAGGATGGGCCTTGAGGGCCTTTTCGGGCTACTGGAGGGGTACCCGGCATACGTCGAGATGATGCGGCGCCTCGCATCCGACGATTCGGCCGGCAGCCTGGAGGCGCCCGACCCGGCGAAGCCCTATCTCCTGGCCTCCGTCTGGCGCCGGTTGGACGTGCCCGTGCTGCTGGTCGTGCCTCGACCCGAGGATGCGCGGCGGCTCCACGACCAGCTTCTCTCCTACCTGGAGGACGGTAGCCAGGTCTACCTCTACCCGGAGCCCGAGGTCCTGCCCTTCGAGCGCTTGATGGTCGACGCGGGGACCAACAACCAGCGGATGATGGCGCTGCAGGCCCTGTGCGACGCCAGGACCGGCGCCCCCGGGAAGGACAACCCGCTGGTGGTGGCCTCCGCGGGGGCCGCCCTCCGGAAGACCCTGTCCCCGGATGCCGTCGAAGATGCGGGGCATTCTCTGCGTCCCGGGGACAAGGTGCAGCTTGGGGAGCTCTACTCCCGTTGGGTCGCCCTCGGGTACCTGCGCGAGGAAGCGGTGGAGGTCCCCGGCACCTTCAGCCAGCGGGGGGGCATCGTGGACGTGTTCCCTCCCTCCAACGAGCTGCCGTTCCGAATGGAGCTCTGGGGCGACGAGATCGAGAGCATCCGCCTATTCGACCCCTCCTCCCAGCGGTCCGTGGGCGTGGTGGAGCAGGCCCGGGTCTGCCCCGCCCGCGATACCCTACCCGCCCTGTCCGACGCGGACCGCATCTCCCGCCTCATCCAGGGGATGAACTTCGGCCTCTGCACTCCCGCCGTGTACGACCGGTACCAGGAGGAGCTTGCCCTGCTCCTCTCGGGCCAGGAGGTGGACGAGCTCCCCTTCTACGACGGGCTGCTCAACGACAGCCACCTGGCGGAACACCTGCCCGGCCACGGCCTGCTGGTGGTGGACAGGGAGGGTGAGGTGGAAGCCGAGGTGCGGAAGCTTGCGGACCGGGTCGCCGAGCTGCGCCGCGTCCGCGAGTTCAGGGGGGAGCTTCCGGCCAACTTCCCCTCCGCCCAGGTGTCCTGGACGCGGTTCTACGGGGATGCGCAGGAGCGGCGCAGGCTGTACGTCAAGAGCTGGTCGGGGAGCGAGGGAGGGCTCGAGTTCCGCACCGCGCCCTCCTTCAACGGCCGGCCCCAGCGGTTTGCGGCCGACGTAGCCCGGATGCTCCAGGATGGAGAGCGCGTGGTCGTCGTAAGCCGGTACACGCGGCGTGTCTCGGAGCTGCTGTCCGACGGGGGCCTGGGCTCCGGCGTTGCCTCGGCCCTGGACTCGGCGCCCGCTCCGGGCAGCGTCGTCCTGGTGCCGGGGAACCTGCGGGAGGGGTGGCGCATGCCCGTCGGAGACGGGGGCGCGGTACTGTTCACCGACTCGGAGATATTCGGCGCCGCCAAGGAGCGCCGTCCCCGGAGAAGGACTCCGGTGAAGAGGCAGGCGTTTCTGTCGGAGCTGGTGCCCGGCGCCTACGTGGTCCACGTGGACCACGGTGTCGCGAGCTTTACGGGCACGACCTCGATGGACTCCGGGGGAGAGGAGAGGGAGTACCTGGTGCTGGAGTACGCCGAGGGCGACAAGCTGTACGTGCCCACCGAGCACCTCGACCGGGTCTCCCCGTACCTGGCCTCCAACGACAGGCCTCCCTCGCTTACCAGGCTGGGGACCGCCGAGTGGACGCGGATCAAGGAGCGGGTAAAGCACGCGGCGCGAGAGATGGCCGAGGAGCTCCTGGAGCTGTACGCGTCCCGTCAGGTGGTCCAGGGCCGGGCCACCTCCTCCGACACTCCATGGCAAAGGGAGCTGGAGGACTCCTTCCCCTACGAGGAGACCGAGGACCAGGAGCGGACCATCGTCGAAGTTAAGGGCGATCTGGAGAAGCTCCAGCCCATGGACCGGCTGGTCTGCGGCGATGTCGGATACGGCAAGACCGAGGTGGCGCTGAGGGCCGCCTTCAAGACGGTGAGCGACGGGATGCAGGTCGGCGTGCTGGTCCCCACCACGGTCCTGGCCCAGCAGCACTACGCCACGTTCACCGAGCGCCTGGCCCCCTTCCCGGTACGCGTGGCGGTGCTGAGCCGGTTCCGGACCCGCAGGGAGCAGGCCGAGGTCGTCGAGGGCCTGAAATTGGGTACGGTGGACATCGTCATCGGCACCCACCGCCTGCTGCAGAAGGACGTACGGTTCAAGGACCTGGGCCTGGTGGTGGTGGACGAAGAGCACCGGTTCGGCGTGGCCCACAAGGAGCGGCTGAAGCGGATGCGCCGGGAGGTGGATATGCTGACCCTCAGCGCCACTCCCATCCCCCGGACGCTGTACATGGGCCTGTCCGGGATACGCGACATGAGCACCATGGATACGCCCCCCGAGGAGCGGCTGCCTGTCAAGACCTACGTATCGGAGTACAGCGACGACGTCGTCAAGGAGGCCATCCTCAGGGAGCTGGAGCGTGGCGGCCAGGTGTTCCTCCTGCACAACCGGGTCCAGACCATCCGCCGGGTGGAGGCCAACCTTCGGAAGCTCCTGCCCCAAGCCAGGATAGCCGTGGGCCACGGCAGGATGGCCGAGTCCGAGCTGGAGGAGGTGATGCTGTCCTTCTCGGAGGGGGAGGTGGACGTGCTGGTCTGCACCACCATCATCGAGTCGGGCCTGGATATACCCAACGCCAACACCCTCATCATCGATCGGGCCGACAGGTTCGGCCTGGCGCAGCTATACCAGCTCCGGGGCCGTGTGGGACGGGGCGGCCAGAGGGCCTACGCTTACCTGCTCGTACCCCGGGGGAGGCCCGTCACCGAGGCGGCGACCAGGCGGCTGAAGGTCATCCTCGAGGCTACGGAGCTGGGCTCCGGGTTCAGGATCGCCATGCGGGACCTGGAGATACGCGGCGCCGGAAACCTCCTGGGCGCGGAGCAGAGCGGCTACATCCACGCCGTCGGGTTCGATCTCTACAGCCAGCTTTTGAACGAGGCGGTGGCCGACGTCAGGTCCAGCAACGGCTCCGCCGCCGGGTCCGTACCGGTGCAGGAGAGGGACCAGGAGCGGGCGCAGGCCCGTGTCGACCTCGACCTGGCCGCGTACATTCCCGAGAGCTACGTCTCCCACCTGCCTACCCGGCTGGGCGTCTACCAACGCCTGACCCGTCTAAGGGCACGGCACGAGATCGACGACACGCGGGACGAGCTGCGCGACCGGTTCGGCCCCCTGCCCCAGGAGGTGGAGAACCTCCTCTATCTGGTGGACCTGAAGCTGCTGGCGTCCGGAGGGTGGGTGGAGTCCATCAGTCAAACGGGCGCCACGGCGACCATGGTCCTGAAGGAGCAGGTGGGCGGCGCCAGGCTAGCCCTGGAGAGGGCTCTCGGACCCCTGTGCCGTGTGGGCAACCAGCAGGTCCACGTGAGCTTTCCCCGCCGGTCCCCGGAGGAGTGGAAACCCCTGATGGTGAGGGTGCTGGAACGGCTGACGGCCTTCCAAGAGCAGCTTCGGGAGTCGATGGCGTCGGTGACGTGAGGGGTCCTTGGGGAGGGGTGCGGGGGTCACCGGCTGCCGGCGGTCACTAGGCCCTCCAGCTCGGGCAGGCTGGCTATCCTCGAGCAGTCGTTGACCCTGCCGTACCAGCCTTCCCTGTCCAGCAGGACGGGCTGAATGCCCACGGCCCGGGCCCCCTGCACGTCCGCCTCGTACTGGTCGCCCACGTGTATCGCCTCGGCGGGAGCCACGTGGGCCCGGTCCAGGGCCGCTTTGAAGATGGGCGGATGGGGTTTCTCCGCCCCCGCCTCCGCCGAGGTGACGCAGAAGTCCATGTATGGGTCCAGCCCCAGCCGGGTACACAGTGCGGTCATGTCCCGCCGCAGGTTGGAGATGATCGCCAGGACGACGCCCTGGGTCTTGAGCTGCTTCAGCGCCGGCAGGACGTCGTCGAACAGGTCGAAGTCCTTGGGTACCTGTATGGCCATCTGCCACACGTCCCACGCCAGGCGGAGGGAGACGTCCAGGCCAGCGCCCTCCAGGATTCGCCTCTCGTACTCGGCGAAGAACTCGTCCCGCTGACCATCCGTCCGGTCGGCGAGGGCCGCTTTGGCGTTCTCCTCGGCCATGTACTCGTCCGCGACCTTATAGCCCTTACGTATCCCTTCCTTGCTAACCCTCAACCCAAGCTCTGCGCACGACGCCTGTTGGATCTCGTCGAGGGGGGGCCAGAAACAGACCAGAGTCTTGTAGAAATCGAAAAAGACAGCCTTTATCATCTCTCTGAGCGGGGCAATTGTATCACAGGCTATCGGGGTTGTGAACGATTCGGGGAGCCGGCCCTGCCCCGTTCCTTGTTCGGCGTACGCGGCGGCTGCTATAATTACCATTCGTCGCATACCTGACCGGGCGAACGGTCAGCTCTGATGCGAGGCGCCGCTGCGCCCTCGATGGAGAGCCGGTTCCCATGTCATCGCGCCCCATCCAGTCCCAGGAAGCCTCCCGTGACCGCCTCCGGTCCCTCGACACCGGCAGCGGACGAGGTACGATGAGGTACCAGAGGGTCGTGGTCAAGGCCGGGACCAGGGTCCTCACGGGGGGCTCGGACCGCCTGGACATGGACGTCATGTCCGGCCTGGCAACCCAGATCGCGGGCATCCACGCTGCGGGAGTGGCCGTGCTGCTGGTGACCTCGGGAGCGGTGGCGGCCGGCCGCCACTCCCAGGGGTTTCCCTTCAGGCAGGTGCTGGCCGCCGTTGGCCAGGGTCGACTCATGCACGCCTACGAGCAGTTCTTCGCCGAGCACGGCGTGAGGGTTGCCCAGGCCGTCCTCACCTACACCGACCTGTCCGACCGCCAGGGTTACCTCAACGTGCGCAACACCCTGCTGGCCCTGCTGGAGCTGGGGGTGGTGCCCATCCTCAACGAGAACGACGTGGTGGCCGTGGACGAGATAGGCGAGGTGTTCGGCGACAACGACCGCCTGTCGGCCCTCGTGGCGAACTTGGTGGATGCCGACCTCCTGGCGATCCTGACGGATACCGAAGGGCTGTACACCGACGATCCTCGGATCAACTCGGATGCCCGGCTCCTACGTCGTGTCGAGAGGGTGGATGCCTCGGTGGAGGCCATGGCCGGAGGACACAGGAATACCCACGCCCGGGGAGGAATGCCCACCAAGCTGGAGGCGGCGAAGCTGGCAACCTCCAGCGGCATCACCACGGTGATCTGCGACGGCCGCAAGGAGGACGTCATCCGGCGGCTGGCCATGGGTGAAGAGGTGGGGACCCTCTTCCTCCCTACGGCCAGCCGCATGGAAAGCCGCAAGAGGTGGATGCTCAGCGGCCTGTCGGCCCGCGGCGAGATCCTGGTGGACGAAGGCGCGGCGGCCGCGTTGCAGAGCCGGCACCGCAGCCTGCTTCCGGCAGGCGTGAGGGAGGTGGCTGGACGGTTCAGCCGGGGGGACATCGTATATATAGTGGGACCCGGGCCCGGCAAGGTGGCCTGTGGTATAGCCAACTACAGCTCCGGCGACGTGGAGAAGGTCAAAGGCTTGCGGTCGGACCGGATACTGGGGCTGCTGGGCTACCACTACGGCGAAGAGGTCGTCCACCGCAACAACATGGTTCTGCTATGATGAGCAACCCCCGCCGCGACGTGGGAGACCGGCTTGTAAGAGAGCGGGAAGCCCGTCGTCTTAGGGCTGAAGTAGGGCGCAGGTGGGCCTAACGAAAGTGGTCGCCGGTATGGGTCTTGGAGCACTCGAGGCCCTTTGGACCGGCGGCGTTATGATGCTTGCAGAGGTAATGGAATGACTACCACCGTCGACATACTACTGGAGAAGGGAGAGGCGGCGCGGACCGCCGCTCGAAGACTGGCCAAGCTGTCCTCGGCCGTAAAGGACCGGGCCCTGAACGGAGTAGCCGACGCGCTGGAGGCCGCCCAGGAAACGGTGCTGGAGGCGAACGAGAAGGACCTGGAGGCCGGGAGGGCGGCAGGGCTGAGCGATGCCCTCCTGGACCGGCTCCTTCTCGACCCGGAAAGGCTGCGGGGGATGGCTGCGGACGTGCGCAGCATCGCCCTGCTGCCCGACCCGGTGGGCGAGATGTTCGAGGTCCGCACGCTGCCCAACGGGCTGACCGTGGGCAAGAAGCGGGTGCCCCTGGGCGTCATCGGCGCCATCTACGAGAGCCGCCCCAACGTAACGGCCGACATCTCGGCCCTGTGCCTGAAGTCGGGCAACGCTTGTATTCTTCGGGGAGGCCGGGAGGCGTTCAACTCCAACTTGGCCCTCACGGGCATGGTCCGCCGCGCCATCGCCCAGGCCGGCGTGCCCGAGGGCGCCGTCCAGTTCGTGGACAACACCGACAGGGCCCTTGTGGAGCCCATGCTCCGGATGAAGGAGCACATCGACCTCATGATTCCCAGGGGCGGCGCCGAGCTGGTGCGGTTCGTGGCCGAAACTGCCTCCATGCCCGTGGTCGCGGGAGGGATCGGAGTGTGCCACACCTACGTGGACAAGTCCGCCGATCTGGACAAGGCGATGGGAATCGTCTATAACGCCAAGGTCCAAAGGCCGACGGTATGCAACGCCATGGACACGCTCCTGGTGCACTCGGCCACGGCTGCCAGCTACCTGCCCGCCGTCGCACGAGAGCTGTCCAAGGCGGGCGTCGAGCTGAGGTGCGACCGCCGGGCCCTCAGCATGGTGGGGAACCTGGACGGCGTGACCGCGGTCCCGGCAGCGCCCGAGGACTGGAGTACCGAGTTCCTATCCCTGGTGGCTGCCGTGCGCGTCGTGGACTCCCTGGATGAGGCCCTGGAGCACATCGAGGAGCACGGCTCCGGTCACTCGGAGGCCATCATAACCGAGGACTACTCGGCGGCCATGCGATTTCTGGACGAGGTGGACGCCGCCGCGGTGTTCGCCAACGCCAGCACCCGGTTCAACGACGGGGCCCAGTTCGGGCTGGGGGCCGAGGTCGGCATCAGCACCCAGAAGTACCATGCCAGGGGCCCCATGGGCCTGAGAGAGCTGACGTCCCACAAGTGGATCGTGCTGGGGACGGGCCAGGTCCGCACCTGAGACTCCACCGGCCCCGCCTTGACTCCGCAGGCCTGCGGTCGAAAACCAGAGGGAGGTAACCGTGCCCAACTACTACTTCGAGAGGGACTGTCGCACACCTTACTCCGAGTCGTACACGGTCCTCGACGACGAGCACTCGGTGGGCAGGGTGGACCTCCATTTTACGCCCACCATCGTCCACTGCACCCTGTGCGTGCTGGAGAGCCTCACCCAGGAGGAGGTGCAGGAGCTGATAGAGACCGTCGACGACGATCTAGTGGACGCCGTGGGGGTCTACCGGGAGGAGTTCATCGTCCACGTCTACCAGGGCAGGGACGCCGGCGTGTACAGCGACAACGGCTTCGGTCAGAACGGGGACGCTACCGAGGAGGCGTAGCTACCCGGGGCATTCAAACGCCCTGGCTGCCTCTCTGCCGGAGAGTAGAGGCAGCCGTGACGTCAAATCACAACCTCCACCCGGGAGACCTCTGCGGCTGGGACGGGCAGCCCCTTCTCCTGACGGACGGTTAGGATGCCCCTTGTGGCTTGCTTGATGTTCGCCAAGGCTTCGTCGGCCGTCCTCCCCTGGCTTACGCAGCCGGGCAGAGCGGGGCATTCGGCTGCTATGTAGTCATCCTCGTCTCGTTCCAGGGTTACCAGGAACTCGATCTTCTCCGCCATTCACGGCCCCTTGCGGCCCATGACCTTCTTCACCGCGTTCACCACGTCCGATGGGGCCAGGTGGTACTTCTCCATGAGCTGGGCGGGTTTGCCCGACTCGGCGTACCGGTCCAGCGCCACCGTCTCCAAAGGCACCGGATGCCCCTTGCCCAGGGTCTGGGCGACGATGCTGCCCAGGCCGCCGTGTATGTAGTGCTCCTCCACCGTCACCGCCGCTCCCGTCTCCCGGGCGGCCTCCAGTATGGCGGCCTCGTCCACGGGTTTCAGTGTGTGCACGTTCACCACCCGGCAGCTCGTCCCCTGGGATGCCAGGTCATCCGCGGCCTGCAACGCCGTCGAGACCGCCACCCCCACGGAGAATATCGTCACGTCTCGCCCCTGCCGCAGCACCTCCGCCTTGCCCAGCCGGAAGTCGCAGCCGTCCGTGTGTATTACGGGGGTCGCGGGCCGGTAGAGGCGGACGTAGAAGGGCCCGGGGGTTTCCGCGGCGGCGCGGATGGCCTCCGCCGTCTCGGGGCCGTCCGAGGGGGCCACTACCGTGAACCCGGGCAGGGAGCACATCAGCGCCAGGTCCTCGATGCTCTGGGCCGACATGCCGTCCTCCCCGGTGAGCAGCCCCGCGTGGGTGCAGACGATCTTCACGTTGAGGTGTGCCTGGGCTATGCTGACCCTTATCTGGTCGAAGGGGCGGCATGTCCCGAACACGGAGAAGGTGCTGACGAAGGGTATCTTGCCCGCCGAGGCCATTCCCGCGGCCACGCCCATCATGTTCTGCTCCGCCGGGCCGAAGTCGAAGAACCGGTCCGGGATCTCGTCCCGGAACAGGTGGGTGAACGTGGACTTGTTGAGGTCTCCCCCCAGGCCCACGATGTCGGGGTTCTCCTTGGCCAGCTCCAGCAGCGTCCTGCCGTAGACTTCCCGGGTCGAGGCGGTGGAAACTGCTACCATAACCCCTCCACTGTGGTTGGGTTGGGTCGATACCGGCTAGGACAGCTCGGCCATGGCCCTCTGGTACTCGTCCTCGTTGGGGGCGCGGCCATGGAAGTCCGGGTTGTTCTCCATGAAGGTGACTCCCTTGCCCTTGACGGTACGCGCCACTATCGCCGTCGGCCGCCCCCGGGTCCGCCGCGCCTTGCCTGCCGCGTCCACGATCTGCGCGAGGTCGTGGCCGTCGATCTCGATGACCCGCCATCCGAAGGCCCGCCACTTGGAGCCCAGGGGCTCCAGGTCCATGACCTCGCTCGTGAACCGGTCGTTCTGGATGCCGTTTCGGTCGATGAAGGCGGTCAGATTGCCCAGCTTGTAGTGGGAGGCCGCCATGGCCGCCTCCCACACCTGGCCCTCGTCGCACTCGCCGTCGCCGAGAAGGGCGTATATCCGGGAGCCCCGCCCGTCCAGCTTGGCCGCCAGGGACACTCCCACGGCGAAGGAGAGACCCTGGCCCAGGGAGCCGGAGTTCATCTCCACTCCGGGGGTCATCGTGTGCGCGTGGCCCTGGAGCTTGCTGCCGATGCTGCGGAAGGTCGGCAGCCACTCCCGCGGGAAGTATCCGCACCGGGCCAGCACCGCGTACAGGCCGGGGCAGGCGTGGCCCTTGCTGAGGACGAAACGGTCTCGGTCGGGCCATCCGGGGTCGTTGGGGTCGTGCCGCATGACCAGAAAGTACAGGGCTGCCAGTATCTCCATCTCGGAGAAGGAGCCGCCCGGATGCCCACTGCCTGCAGCGTAGATCATGTCGATGACGTCCCGCCTCATCCCCTTGATGATGCCCGACAGATCCTCCAGGCTCTTCACACGCCCCGCCGACGGAAAAACCTCGGCGGCTACTTTGGCCGAGGTCTTCTTCTCCCCTTGCTGCAGCCTTGTGGAGGCCAACGCACACCTCCCTTTCCCGTCCGCTGGTGCGGGCAGATTATAACAACGGGGGGGTGGCGTGTCTACCGGCCCGGCGGCCCCCGGACTCCTGTCCCCGCCCCGGGGTTGGCAGGCCCCGCAGCTGGTTCCTGGGGCGCGGAGAGTCGCCGCAACCGGGGGACAGTGGGCTTATAATGGTTCCGCGGTGATAGTCGACTTCCACACCCACATAGTGCCCCCGCGCTTTCTGGAGCGGCGCGAAGAGACCGCCCGGCGGGACGCCACCTTCCGCGCCCTCTTCTCGGACCCGGGGTCGAGACTGGCCACGGCCGACGACCTGGTCTCGGCGATGGACGGCGCCGGAGTGGACGCGTCCGTGGTCATGGGGGTCGGCTGGACCGACAGAGAGGTGGCCAGGGAAGCCAACGACTACATCATTCAGGCCGTGGAGCGCCACCCGGGAAGGCTCGTGGGCTTCTGCTCCGTGAACCCGGGCTGGGGGCCCGACGCCGTGGCGGAGGCCGGCAGGTGCGCGGCCCGCGGCGCCGCCGGCATTGGCGAGCTCCATCCCGATAGCCAGGGGTTCGACCTGGGCGACGCCGAAACGATGGCCCCCTTGATGGGCCTCGCCAGGGACCGGGGGCTGGTGGTCCTGACTCACTCCTCGGAGCCCGTGGGCCACACCTACCCCGGCAAGGGGAAGACAACGCCGGAGGTGCTCTACGCCTTCGCCCGCAACTTTCCCGGCAACACCCTCGTGTTCGCCCACTGGGGTGGAGGCCTGCCCTTCTATACGTTGATGCCCGAGGTGAGGGATGCCTTGGACCGGGTCTACTACGACACCGCGGCCTCCCCGCTGCTGTACTCACCCGGGGTATTCTCCGCGGCGGCTGGCCTCGGCGTCACGGACCGTGTGCTGTTCGGCACCGACTTCCCGCTGATACGTCACCGGCGCCTGTTGCGAGAGGTGGAAGGAGCGCCCCTCGCCGACTCGGCGCGGCGCGCCATCATGGGAGAGAACGCCCGGGGTCTGCTTGGCCTGTGATCCGGGCCTTCGTCGCCGTGGACATCTCGCAGGAGGCCCGGCGGACTCTGGCCGAGGCCGTCGATTCCCTCCACGGCCGCGGGATTTCCGGAGTGCGCTGGGTCAGGCCCTCGGCGATCCACCTTACCCTCAAGTTCCTGGGCGAGGTGGACGCCTCCCTCACCCCGGGCATCATGGACGCACTGGGGCGGGCGGCGTCCGGGCGGCCCCCCTTCAGGTTGGGCCTTTCCGGCCTGGGGGCGTTCCCCCGACCCGAGGCCCCGCGGACCATATGGGCAGGCCTGGAGGGCGACCTGGGGGAGTTGGAGGGCCTGCAACGGGACGTGGACCGGGAGGTGTCGCCGGCGGCGGGTGTGCCTGCGGAGAAGCGCCCATTCCTCCCCCACCTGACCCTCGGCCGGGTCCGGGACAGGGTCTCCTCCGCCCAGCGGCGGAGCATCGCCGATGCCCTGCGCCGCGCCGCCCTGGCACAGCCGCCTCCCTGGACCGTTGCCCGGCTGCACCTGGTCCGCAGCAACCTGACACCCGGCGGGGCCGTGTACGACATCCTGGGGACCTGCGACATGGCCGTCGAGTAGTGAGGCGCGTGTGGGATGAGGGGCGCCGCCAAGTGATTTGACAAACCGGGCGGGCCGCGCTAGTATACCGACGTATCCCAAACCATCCATCAGTTAGCGTGACTCCGCCGTTGGGGCCTGGGGTTTGAAGGAGCCTTGGCCAGTGGGCCGGGGCAACCACAGGCGCCGTCAGGCGGGTCCGGAGCGCAACTACCGAAAGAGTGTAATCCAGGGTCGAGTTGTGGGCCTGACATTTGAAATCGAGTTGGCCGGTCTCATGAAGCCGTGGGTGGCCGATGGCCCGATGGCCGTCATCACGGAACGGTGGGCCCGTCCCGCCGGGACCGTCGCCGACGAGTCCCGTATAGGTCAGTTCCTCCCCACAGACCCTTAGCGGCGTCCCCTCCTTTCTCCCAAGCGACCCGTGCCACTGGGACCGGTTTCCCTTTTGCAACCGGCATCCCGCCATTCCGCGCCGTGTCATTGTGTTTTTTCACGGTGACTCCGGCCATTGAATTGAGGTGAAAAGTTGAGAAACCTTCTGAGGTCCAAGATCCACCGCGCGTACATTACGAGCACCGACGCCGACTACATTGGCAGTATTATCATCGACCGTGAGCTCATGGACCGGGCCGACCTGTGGGACTACGAAAAGGTGCTGATCTGCGACGTGACCAACGGCAACCGGTGGGAGACCTACGTCTTGCCGGGAGACCGGGGGTCGGGCCGGGTATCCGTGCAGGGCGCCGGGGCGAGACTCTGCGACGTTGGCGATTGCGTCATCATCCTCTCTTTCGACGTCTCCGACCGGCCCGTGGACCCCAAGATGATCCTGGTGGACCGGAACAACAGGTTCGTGGAGTACTTGGAGGGGGTTCCCGTTGAAGAGCCGGTTCACTGAGCTCAGTACCGAAGAGTTCTACGACGCCGAGGACGCCATCTACCGCTCCTTTTGGGACAGCGAGGGCGGCCTCCACTGGGGAGTGTTCGACGACAGTACCGGCTCCGACTTCCTCAAGGCGTGCGACAACCTTAACAACATAATGGCCGGAAAGGCCCGCCTAGACGAGGAGGCCAGGCTCCTCGACCTGGGCTGCGGCAACGGGAAGACGTCCATGTGGCTCGCCGCCGCCCGCAAATGCCGGGTGACGGGGGTGGACCTGAGCGGCGTGCGCGTCGCCAACGCCATCGAGGCCCTGGAGGACCAGCCCGGAGAAATCAGAGCGAGGCTGGGATTCAAGAAGGGCTCGGGCACCGATCTGCCCTTTCCCGACGCCTCCTTCACCCACGTATGGAGCCAGGCCGTCATCTATCACATCCCCGACAAGGAGAAGGTGCTCCAGGAGGCGTACCGCGTGCTGGAGGATGGCGGGCTACTGGTGTTCGACGACCTGATCAAGCCCAAACCCGACATCAGCGCGGCCGCCCGGACCTACGTGTACGACAGGCTCCTCTTCGACACCGACTTCAGCTTCCACTCCTACCAGGAGGCCCTGGTGCGCACCGGGTTCCGGGTGCTGGAGGCCCACGACCTCTCGCCTCATCTGAAGATGAGCTACCAGCGGCTGGCCGAAATGGCCGGCGCCAAGGGGGAGGCCCTCTCGGGCAAGTACCACACCCTCGCCCACGCCTACGGCCAGATGGTGAAGGCGGTGGAGCAGGAAGAGCTGGGTTGGGGCTTCTACGTCTGTCAGAAATGAGCCGGGTTCTTTCACGGAGAGCGGTCGCATGAAAGACCAGAACCGGGTCCAGTGGGTATACTCGTCCCAAAACAACCGGGAGCTGGCCGAGCGGTACGACCAGTGGGCCGCGGAGTACGATTCGGACCTGGCCGAGCAGTTCGGCTGGATAGGCCCCCGGGAAGCCGCGGGCGTACTCTCTCGCTACGTGCCCAAGGAGGCCCGTATCCTGGACGCGGGCGCCGGAACGGGCCTCGTGGGAGAGTGCCTGGCCGCCCTTGGATACGGCGACCTGGTGGCGATGGACCTGTCCGCCGGGATGCTGGAGCAGGCCAGGCAGAAGGGCGTCTACCGCGAGTGCCGCCAGATGGTGTTGGGGGAGACGTTGGACTTCCCGACGGGCTCCTTTGACGCGGTGATCAGCGTCGGAGTGTTCACCCTGGGACACGCCCCCGCCGAGTCGCTCCACGAGCTGGTCCGGATCACAAAGCCGGGAGGCCACGTCCTGTTCGGCCTGAGGCCGGACGTCTACGAGGCCAACGGGTTCAAGGAGGTCCAGGTGGAGCTGGAGTCCAGGGGCGCGTGGAAGCTCGTGGAGGAAGGCCGGGAGTTTCAGCCCCTTCCAAAAGGGGAGCCGGAAGTCTTTCACCAGGTCTGGGTGTACCGCGCCCTGTAGTCCACCGAAACCACGGCCGCGGTCACGTTTACCCTTGAGGGGCTCTTGTAGAGGGCCCCTTCTTTTTGGCCCCAAGCCCCGGCGGTCTCCGCCCCGTCCCTGACGGGCGGCACGTGGCGTCTCCCTGCCCACGGGACGTCTTCCCTCCTCGGCGCCCTGACTGCTATCATGGAGTGCGGAATGTCGGGCGTGCGGTGTCTGCGCCGCCCGGGGAGGAGCGGACCGGCGGTCGTCTATGGCTAAGGGATACCTGGTCCTCGAGGATGGGACAGTCTACCGGGGCGAGCCCTTTGGCGCGCCGGGACCGGCCCGTGGCGAGGTGGTCTTCAACACCGGCATGACGGGCTACCAGGAGGTGTTGACCGACCCATCCTACGCGGGACAGATAGTGGTGCTGACGTATCCCCTGGTGGGCAACTACGGGATCAACGCCCAGGACTTCGAGTCCGGGCGAATCCAGGTGGCCGGCCTGGTGGTCCGGGGCCGCTGCGACATCCCCAGCCACGCGCTCAGCACGGCGACCATCCACGAATTCCTGGAGTCCCAGGGGGTCCCGGGCCTGGAGCAGGTGGACACGCGGGCCATCACCCGGCGCCTGCGCAGCGGGGGGGTGGTCATGGGGGCCATACACTCGGACCGCGCCTCCGGCGACGGCGGCCCGGCAACGGAGGTGTTTGCCGGATCCGCGGCCGAGGACGCCCTGGCGCGGCTTCGCGAGGGGCCAAGCTACGGAGAGGTGGACTACGTTCAGACCGTGACCACCGGCGAGGCCTATACCTGGGAGCGGACGGCATCCAACGGGCCTTCCCGGCGCATTCTGGTGGCGGACCTGGGCCTGAAGTACAACATACTCCGCCTCCTGGCCCAGCGGGGGTGTACGGTCACGGCCGTGCCCGCCGTCACCTCCGCCGAGGAGATGCTCTCCCTGGAGCCCGAGGGGGTCGTCCTCTCCCCCGGTCCCGGCGACCCCGCCCTGCTGGACCGGGTGGTGGAGAGCGCCCGGGGGCTGTCGGGAAAGGTCCCGGTAATGGGCATCTGCCTGGGGCACCAGGTACTGGCCCGGGCCCTGGGGGCCTCCACCTTCAAGCTCAAGTACGGCCACCGGGGCGCCAACCATCCCGTCAAGGACCTGGCCACCGGCCGCGTCTACGTTACCTCCCAGAACCACGGTTACGCCGTGGACGGAGACTCCCTCCCCGCCGACCTGGAGGTCACCCACGTCAACCTCAACGACGGCACCGTGGAGGGCCTGAGGCACAGGGAGCACCCCATCCTCACCATCCAGTACCACTCGGAGGGTTCCCCGGGCCCCAGGGACAACGAGTACCTGTTCGACCGGTTCCTGGAGATGGTCGACGAGAACGGCTGACCTCGGACCCCTGGCGCCCCGCCCGGTGTGGGCCCCCGGTGTGGCCCCCTCGGCCTACCGTCATTCCCGCGCAGGCGGGAATCCACATCGGGGCCGACCGGACTCCCGCCCCCGTATAGAGTACGAGGACATGCTTTCGGAGACCTTTGCGCAACCTCCCAGTTGTTCAAGAGCCTCCCTTTCGCGGGAGATGCGGAGGCAGGCGCGGCGTTTTGCACCTGCCTCCGGCCGGTCGCAGCCCTTGACATGGTACGTCAATTTCATTATGATACCTGTAAGCGTCCGCCGAGAGGCGGGCGCGTGGCACCTTAACAACTGGATAGTGGAAGAAAGGTAAGGTTACTTTTCTAGAGAGTTTGATCTTGGCTCAGAGTGAACGCTGGCGGTGCGCTTAATGCATGCAAGTCGAGCGATAGGCTACGATTCGTCGTAGCTGACAGCGGCGGACGGCTGAGTAACGCGTGAGTAACCTGCCCTGCGGTGGGGTAAAACCCCGAGAAATCGGTGCTAATACCCCGTACGGTCCCTGGGTGCAGGCCCGGGGAAGAAAGTCTTCGGATGCCGCGGGAGGGACTCGCGTCCTATCAGGTAGTTGGTGGGGTAACGGCCTACCAAGCCGATGACGGGTAGCTGGTCTGAGAGGATGATCAGCCAGAGGGGGACTGAGACACGGCCCCCACTCCTACGGGTGGGCAATGGGCGAAAGCCTGACCCAGCGACACCGCGTGGGGGACGAAGGCCCATGGGCTGTAAACCCCTTTTCCGAGGGAAGAGCAAGGACGGTACCTTGGGAACAAGCCCCGGCTAACTACGTGCCAGCAGCCGCGGTAATACGTAGGGGGCAAGCGTTACTCGGATTTACTGGGCGTAAAGAGCGCGTAGGTGGCTTGTCAAGTCCCCTGTGAAAGCTCCCGGCTTAACTGGGAGAGGTCAGAGGATACTGGCAGGCTCGAGGACAGGAGAGGAGGGTGGAATTCCCGGTGTAGCGGTGAAATGCGTAGATATCGGGAGGAACACCAGTGGCGAAGGCGACCCTCTG
>JAGWBJ010000012.1:0-52457 GCA_021295955.1 Dehalococcoidia bacterium
CGCGGTTGTCTCTCCGGTCTGAGCCACGGGTGTGGGCTGGTATCAGCACGTTCTCGACAAACTTGTCCAACCGGTCTAGCAGCCCGTCCGAGAAACAGGGTTGGTGAGTCGTTGAGGGTATGATGGGGAGGAGCATCAGACGAGCGGAGAGGTCAATGAGCAAGACCTACCTTCCCTACGATCCAGACCAGCAGTTGCTGCTGCCTGCAGCCCTCCAGGAATGGCTGCCGCCGGACCACCTGCCCTGCTTCGCCATGCGCCGGGCTTTCCCCGGCTCGGACTACTACGAGGGCTCCGTTGCCATAGGGGGCTCCCCCCGTAGGCAATCCCGCGTTCCGTTGACTTTGGGGATAGGGTCTGCCTACACTTTTCCGATGATGCTCACCGCGTTGCCTGGCGATCTGGTGTTCGCCTTGATAGTTGGTGGTGTCATCGGGTTGATGCGATGGTGGCGTCTACCGGAGACCGGACGAGGACATCCTGCTGGCTCAATGCTGCGTTGGATGGGTATCGTATTCGGCCTCTTGGTGCTAAGAGTGTTTGTAGATGCCGTCCTGAGTTTGGCTTGGATCCAGCTTGGCCATTAGCCCCTATCCATTCAGTCTTCGACATAGGACGTATCTAGCGCGACTTAGGTGCCCCGTTCGTTCCCTTGAATGACCACACTGGTCATCGTCCACTCATCGGAGTTGCATTGTTCCATTCATCAGACCAGTGCAATGAGTGGCGCCGGGTTGCAAACGTTCTGCCGGCGGGTGCCACTAACACCATCTGGGGACTGGGGTTCAGGCAGTCTAGCTTTCACCTTATCGCGCGGGTCTTGCGGAACCGGCCCTACAACGCTTTGGGGCCTTAGCCGCTTTACGGGCATGCTGTTGTCCCCCTCGGCTTTCGAGTTCTTCCCAACTGAGCTGGGAATCCTATGCCGCGTTACGCGGCGCACGGGACCCCGGGGTGGGGGAGCGGATACCCGCTTGCGGAGACCCTCGCGAAACCTTCCGCCCAACATGGCATTCCTCAGAAAATAGGAGTCTTCCTCCTTCGTGGCGCCGGTCTCAACCGGCATGGGAGATTGCCATGTAGGTAGATGGGTCACGCGGGTTCGAGGGTCACTTGTGGCCCAGGCTTCCGAGGCTCCGAGTGACGTGCCTGTGGAGTGCTGGGCCGGACTTCATCACAACCCGCCCGTCCTGCTGACACGCTCCCCTTCCCAGCCCGAGGTACGACCGCCTACCATGGTATGTGGGCAAGACACCGCTGGCCCCGGGCTCCCCGAAATCTCCCGTTCTCCGGCGCCGATGAAGAGAGTCCATATCGGAAACAGACCCCCCCAGCCCTCCGGCAACCCCCCGGAGTCCTCCTCCGGCTCGGCCGATGCGCTGGAATGGGAGAAACTGAGAGACAATGAGAGGCGAAGAAGAATTTTCATCCCCATACTTGGCCTTCACAAGAACGCAATTCTGAGCCCCCCAACTGTCAGTGCCATGAAAACAGGCTCCGAGCACTCCCTCCGTCACTCCCGCGAGAGGAGGCCCTTGCACAACCGTCATACCCGCCATACTCGCGAAAGCGGACTGTGGCATACCCGTCATACTCGCGAAAGCGGGTATCCAAGTCCTGGGGCTTTAGGCGCGAGCCCATCCAGCCGACCCTCGCAATTCCGCCCACACCTGGAGTTACGCAACGGTCTCCGAAAGCTGGAGTCCAGGCGGGCCGCCATTCTCATCCTTATGCGTGGCCTCCAAACGCCATGGCTGGGGCGCGACGCAGCCCCCTTTTGCCTGGGGCGCTTGGAGGGTCTAAGATAGGGTGGCCAAGCGCCGCCGCCGACGGTGAGACCTGGAGGCCGCCCGCCCTTGCGTTCGAGACCCCGGTCCGGCATCCCCGCCCTCCAGGTGATGGAGGACGGCAACTTCAGGACCCTCTGGTACGTGCAGCTCATCGTGGAGCTGTGCCGCCGCCTGGAGCTGCTGGTCCTGGGCATTCTCATCTACCAGCAGACCAGCTCCCCCTTTCAGCTCGGCCTCATCCTGGTGTTCAACTACCTGCCCAAGACCGTCCTGTCCCCCTTTTGCGGCGCCCTGGCGGACCGCTTCAGCCGTCACCGCATCCTGATGCTGGCCCAGGGCTTGAACATCGGCGCGGCGGGCGCCATCTGCTTGCTGATCGTTGCCGGTCTCCTGGAACCCTGGCACGTGTACCTGGCCACGGCGGTCCAGGGCGTCTCGTGGGCGGTCCAGGAGCCCGCCCGGCGCACGGCCATCTTCGATATCGTGGGCCAGGGCAGGCTCCTCAACGCCGTCTCCCTGGAGCAGGTGAGCACCACGGGAGGAAAGCTGATCGGACCCCTGCTGGGGGGTGTGCTGGTAGGGCTGGCGGGTTACCAATGGGCCTACGCCACCGTGGTCGCGCTGCACGCCGTGGCCCTGGCGATGCTTGCCTTCGTGGTCCTACCCCCGGTGACGCGCGCCATGGCGTCGGAGACCGTCCTGAGGGGCCTGGCCGAGGTCACCCGCTATACTTTTCGGTCGCCGATGCTCCTGGGGACCCTGTACGTGATAGTCCTGATGAACGCCTTGGGCTTCCCGGTGGAGCAGTTCGTGCCGGCCATCGGGAAGGACGAGCTGAAGGTCGGTCCCGTGCTGGTCGGCCTCCTGGTGTCGGCGCTGGCGATGGGCCAGATCACCGCCGCGGCGGCCATGGCCTTCATGCGCATCGACCGGAACCATGGCAGGCTGCTCATGCTGGGGTCCCTGGTGGTCCTGGTGATGGGGCTGATGCTGGCGTGGTCCCCGGTGTACGCCCTCTCCTTCGCGGTGTTCGCCGTCAGCGGGTGCGGACAGGCCTGCTTCGGGACCATGCAGGGCACGATGACCCTTCTGTGGGCGCCTCCGGACATGCGGGGCAGGATGATGGGCCTACGCAGCGTCTGCATCGGCACGGGAGCCCCCCTGGGGGCCATCCAGATCGGCCTGGTGGCAACGGCCCTGGGCACCCCGTGGGCCATCTCCACCTCGTCCCTGGCCGGAATTCTGCTCCTGGTCCCGCCCCTTATCCTGTCGCCCCTGGTCTTTCAGGGTCTCGCCCGCCGGGAGGGCGCCGGCGACCCGGCCCGGGAGATGCCCGGCGAGGGCCCTGCGCGCCTCTAGCCCCGTCGGTGAGAGAGGGCCGGGCTGGATGAGTTGGGGATACGAGTGGAGGCGTTGCCGGCGGCGGTCAGTACTGGGAGACCTGCTCTGCGGCCTCGAACAGCATCGGTATCCCTCCCGTGTGGACGAACACCACGTTGTCCTCCTGCGAGAACCTGCCTCGGCGCACGTCGGCTATCAGGGCTGCCATGCCCTTCCCCGTGTACGCGGGGTCCAGGATGACGCTCTCCGTGGCCGCGGTCATCCTGATGGCCTCGACGCCCTCGGGGGTCACCGAGCCGTGGTGGGGCCCGACGTAGTCGAAGGTCGTCTCGATCTCCTCGGGGTCGAGGCTCTCGGAGAACCCCAGGAGGTCCGAGCCCATCCGGGCCCAGGTCGCCAGGGGGCGGTCGGGCTCGAAGTGCTGGCCCACGGCAACTCCGGTGAACGACCAGTCCAGTCCCATCAGCTTGGCCCCGAGCTGCATGCCCGCCTGGCTGTGTCCGTTCACCACGTAGACGTGCACCTTGTGGATACCCTTCTCTTCGAGCTGGCCCCGCAGCTCTACGGCCGCCTCCAGGTAGCTGAAGATGGCCGACAGGTGGTAGGTGGGCAGCTCCTGCAGGGCGTAGGGCTTGCGGCCTTCCTTCTCCAGCCGCTCCCGGACCTCCGCCACCCGGGCCGCCGCCTCCTCCCGGTCCTCGGTGTTGAGGAACTCCAGGTCCGCCCCCAGCACGGTGGCCAGAAGCATGTTGCCCTGGAGCCGGTCCGGCCGCTGTCCCCGGACCAGCAGCACGCACTTGAGGCCGACCTTGGCGCAGGCCGCCGCGGTGGCGCGGGCCGCGTTGTTGGCGTCGGCGTAGATGAAGGTGTCGGCCCCCTGGGCCAGGGCGTCGCCCATGCGGAACTCCATGTGGCGCACCTTGTTACCGCCCAGGGCCTGGCCGGTAAGGTCGTCCCGCTTGATCAGGATGCGGGGGCCCTTTTCGCCGCCGGACAGATCCCGGCTTAGCTGGGGGCACTCGTCCAGGGGCGTGGGAAGGTGGGCGATGGGCACCCGCGGCCGGGTTGCCAGCGCCTCCCGGATCTGCTCTGGGGTCAGCCTGGTCTGCATGACTCCATGCCTCCTCCTGGTCGTGACTCGTGGACGTAACCTATACCTACACGGCGCGGGTGTCAAATCCGGGAGACGCCCCTCTCCCGGCAGGTTGACAGGCCCGGCCTCACACGCCGGAGGTCGTCGTTGACAGTGATGTTGGGGCCCGATTACACTGACGGCGGGCCCCGAGGTCGCCAGTCTCCCGAGGAGTCGGCCATGATCGATCAGAGGGACTTGATGGCGGTGTTGCAGGAGCACCGGGGGGACGCGGTAGTGCTGCCCGTGGAGCGGGCGAACGTCGTCTGGCCCGGCATCAGCACCATGCCCCAGCGGGACCTGGCCGAGTCGGTCATGGGCAAGGGGTCGTCCCTGGGGCTGGGGGTCGCCCTGGCCCGGCCGGAGACCAAGGTCATCGTGCTGGACGGCGACGGCAGCCTGCTGATGAACTTGGGCGCCCTCACCACCATCGCCGAGATGCAGCCGGCAAACCTGTACCACTTCGTCCTGGAGAACGGGATCTACGCCACCACCGGGGGCCAGCCCATCCCCGCCCAGGGCCGGGTCTCTTTCACCGGAGTGGCGCGGGAGGCCGGATACGCCGCGGTCTACGACTTCGACGACCTGGAGCAGCTCGCCGTCGGGTTGGAGGAGGTGCTCCAGGCTTCCGGTCCCGTCCTGGTGTGCGTCAAGACAGTGCCCAACCCGCGGGCCCCCGAGGAGCGAAGCCAGGAGATGGCAAGGCCCCGCCGGTCTCCGTCGGAAACCATGGCGGACCTTCTGCGGGAGTTTGGCCGCGGATAAGCGCCGGGCCTGGACTGTGGACCTGGGACCGCCTGAGTCATGCGTAGCGGCCTCCTAGTATACGGCGACGACCCTCCCCACCGGCTGCTGGAGCTGGCCGGGCTGGCCGAGGAGCTGGGCTACGACTGCCTCTGGCACGCAGACGAGAAGTTCTACCGCGACCCCTTCGTGGGCCTTGCCCTGCTGGCCGCCAATACCCGGCGCATGGAGCTGGGGGTCTGTGTCACCGAGCCCTACGCCCGCCACCCGGCCCTGATCGCCATGGCCATGGCCAGCCTGGCGGAGCTGGCCCCCGGACGCATGGTACTGGGTCTTGGGGCCGGCGGGTCGGGCTTCCCTGCCATGGGCGTGGAGCGGCGGCGCCCGGCCGCTGCGTTGCGGGAGACGGTGGGCATCATCCGGGCCCTGCTGTCCGGGGAGACGGTGGACCACGAGGGCGAGGTCATTTCCTGCCACAACGGGCGGCTCAACTTCGACCCGCCGGAGCGGGCGCCCATCGTCTTCGGGACCCGCGGGCGGCTGCTCCTTCGACTGGCCGGCGAGGTGGCGGATGGCGTGATGATGGCGCCCTACGCGTCTGCCAGGAGCCTCGGGCTCGCCATGGCCTCAGTGGCGGAGGGGGTCCGGCGCTCCGGCAGGCAGCCCGGTGACGTGCAACGGATCGCCAGGGTCGACCTGTGCATCTCTTCCGACGCCGCTGCGGCCCGCCGGGCGGTGAAGCCGGGCATCGTGCTCCCGCTGTGGACCAGCTATCCGCGGTTCGACTTCCTGGACCCCCTGGGGCTGCCGCCGGTGCCCGGGCCCCTCCTGGAAGTGCTGGCCCGGCGGGACTACTCGCTCATCGCGCCCAACGCGCATCTTGCGCCGGACGAGTACGTCCGCCACCTGGCCGTCGCGGGCACCCTGGAGCAGGTGACCCGGCAGATGGTGGAGATAGCCGGCGCCGGGGTGGACCAGATCACCATCAAGCCCGTGGCCCCGCCGGGCGGCGCCGTGGACGAAATCATTCGCGCCTTTGCCGCCCAGGTGATGCCCGTAGTGCGGCAGGCCCTGCCCCCGGCCGGGGGGAGCAGCCATGTGGCTTGCTGACGAGCGGGCCGTCGAGTCCATCTCCATCGGCGCGGGTATCCTGGGATGCGGCGGCGGCAGCAACCCGTACATCGGCCAGCTTCGCGTGCGGCAGCTCCTGAAGGAGCGTGGGCCAGTCACCGTCCTGAGCGCGGAGGAGCTCTCCGACGACGCCCGGGTGATGTGCATCGGCGGCATCGGCGCCCCCACCGTGGGCATCGAGAAGATACGGGACTACCAGTCCTACAACGCATACAACGCCCTCACCGGGTTCCTGGGAAGCGTGCCCGATGCCCTCATATCCAACGAGATAGGCGGGGGCAACTCCATCGAGCCGATGATAACCGCGTCCCTGACGGGCCTGCCCGTAGTGGACGGCGACGGCATGGGGCGCGCCTTCCCCGAGCTCCAGATGAAGACCTACTTCATCTACGGAGTACCCTGCTATCCGCTGTGCGTCGCGGATGAGAAGGGGAACTCGGCCATATTCAGCCATGCCATCACGCCCCTGTGGCTGGAGCGCATGGCCAGGGCCGTGACGGTGCAGATGGGTTGCACGGCCTGCTACGCCCTGGCGCCGATGACGACCCAGCAGGTGCGCACCACCGCCGTGCTGGGGACCCTGACGTTGGCCCGGGACCTGGGGGAGGCCGTCCGGGGCGCCCGGAGCAGCGGGACGGACCCGATACCGGCCATCCTGGAAGTGTGTCCCGGCAAGGTCCTGTTCCAGGGCAAGGTGATGGACGTCAACCGCCGTACCGCCGGGGGGTTCGCCCGGGGCAGCGTCTCCATAGACGGCCTGGCGGCCTTCGAGGGCGAGCGCATGGTGCTGGAGTACCAGAACGAGAACCTCATCGCCCGCAGGGACGGCGAGGTGGTCTGCACCACCCCCGACCTGATTACGGTGGTCGACACCGACCGGGGCGAGCCCATCACCACGGAGCTCCAGAGGTACGGCTTTCGGGTCACGGTCCTGGGCTTTCCCTCTCCCGAGCACTGGACCAGGCCCGAGGGCCTGGCGGTGGTGGGGCCCAGGGCCTTCGGCTACGACCTGGACTACGACCCCATCAGGCTGTAGTTGTTCGTGATAAGCGGTTCTCACACCTCTCCGGGTCACGATACGTGCGAATAGGGATAGACGTAGGGGGCACCAACACCGACGCGGTCCTCATGGACCGGGCGGAGCTGGCCGGCCGGGCCAAGGTGCCCACCAGCCCCGACGTGATGTCCGGCATCGTGGCCGCCCTCGGGGAGCTGCTGGACCAGGCGCCCAAGGGGGTCCCGGTCGAGGCTGTGATGCTGGGCACGACCCACTTCACCAACGCCCTCCTGGAGCAGACGGACCTGTCGCCCACCGCCACCCTCCGGCTGGCGCTGCCGGCCAACCGGCTGCTGCCCCCCTTTGTGGACTGGCCGGGACCCCTGAGGGAGGCGGCCGGCGGGCTGGCCTACATGGTGCGCGGCGGCCACGAGTACGACGGCAGGGAGATCTCCCCGGCGGACCTCCCGGAGGTCCGCTCCGCCGTGCGGGACATGGTCAAGAGGGGTGTGGAGGCCGTCGCCGTTTCCGGGGTCTTCTCCGCGGTCAACCCCACCCATGAAGACGCCGCAGCGGAGGTGATACGCCAGGAGGCGCCCCACCTGCACGTGACCCTCTCCCGGGACATCGGCCGCATAGGCATCCTGGAGCGGGAGAACGCCGCGGCCCTCAACGCCTGCCTGGCGGGGACTGCCGTACGCACCATTCGCGGGATTCGCGACGCCATGGAGAGCCTGGGCCTGGATGCCCCCCTGTATCTGAGCCAGAACGACGGCACGCTGATGGACGCCGCCTACGCCGCCCGCTTCCCGGTGTTCACCATCGCCTCCGGGCCGACCAACAGCATGCGCGGCGCCACCTACCTCTCGGGCATCGAGGACGGCATCGTGGTCGACGTGGGGGGCACCTCCACCGACGTGGGGGCCCTGGCCCGGGGGTTCCCCCGGGAGGCCTCGGTGGCGGTGAGCATCGCGGGAGTCCGCACCAACTTCCGTATGCCCGACGTGTTCTCCATCGCATTGGGGGGCGGGAGCATAGTGGGCGTCGACCCCCTCTCCATCGGCCCACGCAGCGTCGGATACCGCCTCTCGCGGGAGGCCCGGGTGTTCGGCGGCGGCACCCTCACGACCACCGACGTCGCAGTGGCATCCGGCCGCGCCCGGGTCGGCGACCCCGCCCTTGTGGCAGACCTGGAGGCCGGCCTGGTGTCCGGTACGGCCAACCGGATTCAGGAGATGGTGGAGGACGCGGTGGACCAGGTGAAGCTCAGCGCCGCCCCCGTGCCCGTGGTGCTCGTCGGGGGCGGCAGCATCCTGGTGGGAGAGCCGGTCAAGGGCGCCTCCAAGGTCCTTCGCCCCGACCACTTCGACGTGGCCAACGCCATCGGGGCGGCCATCGCCCAGGTGGGCGGACAGGTGGAGCGTGTCCTGGCGCTGGAGGGAATCGACCGCGACGAAGCGCTGGCCGGCGCCCGTGACGAGGCGGTGAGCAAGGCCGTGGGCGCGGGGGCCGACCCGGCCACCGTCCGGATCGTGGAGATGGAGGAGGTACCCCTGGCCTACCTGCCGGGCAACGCCATGATGATACGGGCCAAGGCCGTGGGAGACCTGGCCATTGCAACCTGACGCCGTCACCGGCTCGGCCGGCCCTTCCTGACACCATGGTCAGACTCAAGAACGAGATAAGGGAGTCCGTCTGGCGGCGCCTCACCGAGGAGAAGACAGCCAGGTTTCCCGGCGCTCGGGGCCGGATACCCAACTTCGCGGGCGCGGCCCAGGCCGCCGAGCGGCTCAGCGGGCTGGAGGTCTGGCAGAGGGCCCGCGTCATCAAGTGCAACCCGGACTCTCCCCAGCAGCCCCTGCGGAAGCGGGCGCTGGAGGAGGGCAAGGTGGTCTACATGGCCGTGCCCAGGCTTACCAGCCCGCGCTGCTTCCTGGAGCTGGATCCGGCCACCGTGGGCAGCCCATACCACGCCAGCACCATCAAGGGCGCCTTCAAGGCCGGCAGGCCGGTCCACCCCAGGGAGATGCGGCCCATCGATCTGGTGGTCTGCGGCGCGGTGGCGGTGCGGCGGGACGGCGCCCGGCTTGGCAAGGGCGGCGGATACTCGGACCTGGAGTACGCCCTGGTGACGGCCCTGGGGCTCCTGGACCCGTCGACTCCCGTGACGACCACGGTCCATTCCCGCCAGGTGCTGGACGAGCCGGTGCCCATGACCCGCCACGACATCGTCGTCGACTACGTGGCGACCCCCGAGGAGCTGATAGTCTGCGAGCCTGTCTACGACAGGCCCCGGGGGATATACTGGGATGACTTGGGCGACAAGCTCAAGGACGTCCCGGTCCTGCAAGAGATGGCGGAGGCCCGGGGACCGTAGCCCCGGCCCCGGCCCCGGGCCGTGACGGGCCCGGGTGTGTGACCCGCGTGTGTGACCCGCGTGTGTGAAAGGAGGCCCATGCCCTACCTGGAAACTCCCGACGGGGTGCCGATCTTCTACTTGGACGAAGGCCCGTCGACGGACGACGCAGTCTTCCTCATCCATGCGGAGCCCTTCAACAGCGCCTTCTGGCAGCGCAACATACCGGGCCTCTCCCAGGACCGCAGGGTCGTGTCCGTGGACGTGCGGGGCCGGGGCCAGTCCGGGAAGACCGACCACGGCCACAACATCGCCCAGTACGCCCGGGACTTCAGGCACGTGATGGATACCCTGTCCCTGAGGAGGGTGGTGGCCGTGGGGTGGTCCCTAGGGGGCTCCGTCATAGTCGACTACATCCAGCAGTTCGGCGAGGACCGGCTGGCGGGGCACGTCAACGTCGACCAGAGGCTCTACCGGTACGTCTCGGAGGAGGACTTCAAGCGGAGGCTGAACGACCTGACGAACCGGCGGCTACGCCTCCACAGGGAGACGGTGCTCAGCTACCTCGGCCCCGAGTCCAAAGAGAGCTCCGCCGTGTCGGACTGGATGGCCTACGAGTGCATGAAGACGCCCACCGGGGCCCACGTGTCGCTCATGACCGATTCCTACTACGCCGACTACAGGCCCTTCCTGCCCCGCGTCACGGTCCCGTCCCGGATCTTCTGGGCCAGGTACGGGCTGATCGCTCCCGCCGAGGCCGAGGAGATGGCGGGCGCCATGCCCAGCTGCGAGCTGGTCTTCTTCGAGCACAGCGGCCACCTGCTGCCCTGGACCGAGGCGGACAAGTTCAACCGCGAACTGGGGTCCTTCGCCCGGGAGGCGTTGGGGTCCTGAAGGCCTCGCGCCCAATCCGTCACGGGAGCTAGGGCGTTGGGGCTATTCGCCACTGAACTGGGGTGGCTACCCACTCACCTGATGCAATCTTGTCACAGATGTTCGATACGACGATGGGGAAACCAACTGCTCGGAGAGAAGCATATTCGCTAGGCTCCTCCCGGTGTAGATCAATATTACCCCAGAATTGTACCTCGTAATTTGCTCCGTGAATCGAAGCTTGCCTCCATTCATTCTCTGACAAGAAGAAGACCGGGCTCTCACCACCGCTGCCCTTCACTTCAATCCGACGGTATGGTGTCTTGGTCCGATCTTCTATGTCCCACCCGAGACGGTCTGAGTCTTTGGAGACCCAGGCGATTGCCGAGGGGTCCTGAGCTTCGCTACGCTCGCGCTGGAACGAGTAGAGTTCCGCTCTATTTCCGACGCGTCTTCTGTGGCTCAGCCAAGAGGATTCGCCCTCTTCCGGACCCCGAAGCGCCCACACGGCAGTTAGTTCATTGACGACGCTAGAAGGGCCAACGACCTTGGGCCTTGACTGGAATTTGGGCCAACGGGAGAGGAGTCCGACCAACTGGGGCGCGACTGACGCCGCTACTCTAGGAAGACAGACGAGATTGCCGTCGCCATCAAGACTCCCACTTTCTAGCAATGAGCGAGCTTGCTCAGAGAACAAGCCTGCCCGAATAATCGTAAGGCCTAATGGTCGGTAATCACCGGAGCGAAGGGATCGGGCGATCGGGTTCCCTACGTTGACACGTCTGATGGAGTCGTTGTCGACTCGGACTAGGTTCAGCCAGGCCAACATCTCTAGCACTTGCCGGGCTTCTTCGTGGCTCCCTCCGCACTTTCTCCACAGCGCCTTAACTGCACCCTGCCTTGCTATGCCGGGGGAGTTTGCGCCAATAGTCAATAGAGCGAGTGAAAGCCTCTCCACACGCGGCCCCGTAAGCCAGGTATCTGTCGGAGGCCTCACCCAGCAGAGGTATCCTCTCCCAGCAGATAACGCAACAATTCGCCGAGGTCCCCATCGTCTCCATCGGCCGCAATCGATGGATCGGCCTCCTGGGCCAACGGAGCTAGTTCGGCACCCTCAAGCAAACGCCGCAGTCTCTCCTCTTTGCGTTGCAGACTCTCGTCGACCAGGTGATCGACAGTTGGTAGACTATCAATTGTCGACCGAATTATGTGGACCGAAACTGTGGTATCAGGGGACAGGCCCAGCCGATGGATACGGTCGACTGACTGCAGGAACAAGGCGCCGTCGTAGGTCCGGTCAAGATAGATTGCATTATGGCAACCATGGTGAAGTGAGATTGATTCTGAGCAAGACGCTGGATTCGTTATCAGCACTGCGGGCCCGACCGTACCGAGGAACCTAGCGATGATACGTTCCCGAGTCTCTAGCTCCTGAGGACCTTCATCGCCTGGACTGGGATCATCGTACTCGGCCTCGTCACCAACCGGTACTCGTCCATCGACCTGAAATATCGGGACGGGGAGCTGGTCCTTGAGGTACTTAGACAACTGGTCAAGATTTGATATGAAATTGCTCCAACACACCACCTTGCCACTACTCTTGATGATTGGCTCGATGATCTCCAGAGCAACTTCGAACTTCGCGGGCGTCTCCCGGTCTGCGTATGTAGCCAGACGTTCCATGAGTGTTGGATTGGGATTCTCCAGCCTCGGCAGTCGGTAGTGGTGCTCTACGTTGTTGAGAGTGTTCGGATTCGTGGCCGCTTGTAGGAGCCGGATTGGGCGCCCACGTCTCAAGGACTCAATCTTGTCTGACCACAGGTCCGCTCGTTCTATCCGTCGCCGAAATCCGCTCGCGATGAGGTCGTATACGTCTTTCTGCGTGTCTCGGAGAGCGACATCGTGGCGCACTAGTTGGTAGGGCCGCAACCCAAGAGCTTCCTTGGGAGTTCTTGTTAGGAAAGGCTGGACACGCTGGAGTACTCGCCCGAAGTCACGGTCTACTTCGGCAGCGAAGGTGTCTCGTGGACCCGTTAGCTGGGCCGAAGGCCAAAGAACGGTGAGTTGGCTGTAGAGATCACGGCCGCTGTGTGGCATGGGTGTACCGGATAAGATGGTGCGGACTCGTGTATGCTTTGCAATCTCCTGCAGAGCCGGAGCCCACACACCTCCTTTGAAGCGTTTGATACGGTGCGACTCGTCCACGACCAGCATGGTTTTGAATGAGTCGCACAGGTTCGTTAACTGCGGACGGTCCGCGGCAGCCGTTGCGTAACTAAGGAGTAACACTTGGCGTGGCTGGACCGATTGGTACAGTTCACGGCGCCGCTCCCGGCTGCCGCGAACTCTGACAGGTGTAACCATCCGATGTAGCGCGGCTGCAGCCTCCGTTTCCCAAGGTTCGAAACAGGATAGTGGTCCGACGACGATGAGTAGATCAATGGTGTTTGCCTGGAAGTGGACCGCCGCGATGGCCAGCGTTGTGGCCGTCTTACCGGAACCCGGTACGGAGAAGTTAGCCGAATTGACGGCAGTGAGGCCATGGATTAGTCCTTGTTCCTGGTGGTCAAGGAGTCGACGTTGGTCATCGTCCCAACCGAAGTCGGAGAGTGCGGCACGGACACTCGGGAGATCTATCTGGGCTTGGCCTGAACGGAACTCGGCCGCAGACTGACGGGTCCGCTGAAAACTCTTCGCTTGTTCGGCTGCGCGGCTGACTGCCGTATTGGCTAGGCCGATAAGGGCAACTGACCAGCCTTCCCGTTCAAGGTACGAGTTAATCCTAACCGTCAGGTCCTCCATCGTCCCTCGACGTTGGGGACAGCGCCAGCCGTCAGCCGTAGGGCTCCCGCCGAGCACCGAGCCAAACATCATGCGGGCTCGGCGATCAGTTAGAAGATTTGGGTGAACGACGACAAGGTGGTTGCCATCAACCTCAACTCTTACCTGCTGACCGTTCACGCTCTAATACTTCTCCCTCGCGTCGTCCGCCCAGTCTATGATGTTTGAAAGCATCTTCTTAGCTTCACCCCCCCGCGGGCCGCTCAGCGCTTCCATAAGGCGCTCTGAAGCACTGCTCAGAATGCGGAGGCGGCTTAGAATCTGCTCCAAAGTGTCCACGACTTCTAGCTGACTAGCCTGGTAGCCGTCGATAGCGTTCTTGATACGCATTCGTACTTGTTGTTGCGGATATCCCGGTGTCTGGATCGGCGGCTCCTGGTCAGCGTCGTCGTCCTCACCTCCGCTAGATTCGGGCGGAAGGTCGGGATCGGCAATCCCGCGAGTTCCTGTCTCTTCCCATCCCTTTTCGTCTTGTGCCACCTGCGTTTGGAGATGTTCGTAACGGCCTCGCTCCTCTAGGAACATCTTTCGGATAACGCGGATATCTCCGTGGGGGTTCCCTGCACGCACGGCGGCGAACATCAATTGCAGCATGTCGGTCGCATCATCTTGGTAGTTCTCTTCGACCCATGGCATTATCTTCCCGATGTCACGAAACCTCTCGACTTGCCTCAGGAGTTTGTGGTATTCACCTGCGGCGTGCGCGTCTTCAAGATAGGCGTCCATGTATTTGATGGCACGGAGTTGAATGGCTGCGTACGCTTGATTCCCACCCGCGACCTCTTGTAACTGTCCTGCTACTCTCTTGATCGACTCTGGATCGAACCAGTCGATTCCTGAGTCGATTGCGGCCTGCCTTAGAGTCAAGAGCAGATTCATGTCCGTGTACCGAACCTTGAAGTCTTCGGTAAGCTGCTCCCGTTGCTCCATTTCAAACAGGTCGTGCTCGTCTATGTTGTCTGGATGCCCTGGATTGAGAATTATCGCTTCGACCCATTCAGTACCTGTAATGCCGTCGTTCCTGAGCCGCTTGAGCATCGCAAGCCGTCTGTTGCCATTGCGTACGGTCCCGTCTGGCCGAATCCAGAGGGGTGATGCCTGTTTCCGGCGCTGCCAGTCTGATTTCAGGCCCTCATAGTCCTTGGAAGGAGTCCCTTTAACGAGGTTGCCATCGACATCACAGCCAGCGTCCAGCAGGATTGAGATCACTGAGATTTCGTCGTCTTCGAAGTTCTCGGGGTCCAGAGAACGGCCTAGCTTCGACTCCATGAGAGTCCGTTCGGCGGCGAAACGCCGATTGTCCACGTTCAAGAGCAGCGCGTCCACCGGTACGCGCACGACTGGAAAGTCCTGCCACTGATCCTTACACCATAAACGTACAGTCCTTTCGGCAGGCTCCCTTCGGCTCTCAATCAACTGGCGTCGTTGGTCTGCGTTCATACCTGCTCTTTCGGGCTCGGTACGCCGAATCGGCTCGTTGCCATATGAATGGCCAGGTTCATGCTAGTGCGGTCCGACTCTCTTACGAACAGGGGGTGTAGGCGTTCGACCCATACGTCTGCAGACCCTATGGGCAGTATGGAGTTTTGACACTCCGAACGCTTTCGACAAACGACAATAAGATCCCATTCGCAGTTGCCGTCGTCGGTATGTAGGCCCATGTGTGAGTCGGTCTTCACAGGCCACAGCGCCGTGACTACCAAGTCAAGGTCATCGAGTGCAACAGCCACCGCCTCCCAGGCCTCGCGGGCAGCAGAGTGATAGCTGAACGCCAGTGGGCTGCCTACGTGAAGAGCCTCCACCATAGGTCTTAGCTCTCTACTTAACGCGTTGCCGAATGAGCCTACAGGGTCATCGGTGTCTGGTATCAAAGGAGCGCCTCCAAGCTCATGCTTGGCCCACCACCCTCGGTAGAACTCGGAAAGCTCGCTGTAAGCGATGAAGTCGAAATAAGGTGGGTCGAACACACAGATGTCCTGACGCGTACTCAGAGATCGCTTGATCGCGTGTGCTGGACCGCACTCCATGTCCACCTTGCGAACACCGGCGCTGTAATCTGCGTTGAATCGGCGGACTTTGCCCGACTCCACGTCCCAGGTGTGACGCCGAACGCGCTTCACCGATGACCGTTGGACCCGGTCAAGATTGCGTTTCAGAGTTCCCCGGCCTGCCGACATGTGAAACGGGTTCAACTCGACCGGCATGGCAGGAAGTGCGTAGCCTCTGAGGCTGAACAAGGGAGCTAGGCGCCCGTAGTCGCGAGCATAACTGCAAAGGCGATTGTTCGTCGCCAATGCGTTGGAGAGGGCCAATCGGAGCGCTCGGTTGACTCGGTGGTCAGGGTGTGCATTCTCTTTGACCCATCGGAAGGCGTGGCCGAATACGGCAATCTGCCGGTCCGTGAACAATTGGCGGAGCTGATGGACTCCGTAGCTGACGGGTCTGGCGTCCACGCGCTCTCGCATGAATGTATAGTCAGGTACATCCATCTCGTCGATGTGTTCTTCGACGTATTGGCTCGCGATATCCAGGAGCGACAAATCGGATAGACTAGGTTTCCTAAACCTCCTCGGGAAACCATCACGAGTCTCCTCCAATGCGAGAAGGTGGCGTCGAGCTTGTCCCGACTGGAGTTCGACATGATTCGATTTGTGTCCGCAGTGCGGGCAGTTGTATCGACTTGCCCTATAAGTGCCGGCGTAAAGCGGATAACGTCTTCCGCAGCAACGGAGTTGTACGCGGGCCGCCTGTTGGAGACCGTGAATATCAAAGCAACTCGGGCAAAACGCTACTATTCCCGAATCTCGAACCACCGAACCGACCTTGTTGGAGCGACGGGCTATGACGAGGTCTTTGAAGAGGGGTCCGCACTCGCCACAGTAGGGACAGGTGACTTCATGAATGTAGAAATAGTGTACAGGTGTCCATTGCCTGTCAGGCTCATGGAATAGATGGCCCACTCGCTGTTGGAGGAATTCGAACAGTCGGTCCGCAGCCCTACCGAACTCCAACTCGTCGACGGATTCAATCTCGTGTCTGACCAATTCTACAGCCAGAGGATCGACGTCGGTGCCGGACACGCTGGCCCCCAACCGCGCTGCCTCAACCAGGGTTGAGCCCCCGCCAGCGAATGGATCGTGTACGTGAAGGCCGCTTAGCGCAGGCGCTGAGCTCTCGAACAGCCTCCAAAATGTTCCTGCCTCAGTATCCCCTGGGAGCGAAGCTGCGAGTAACAGTGCACGCATGACCAACGGTGGGCGGCGTGCCCACCAACGATGGGCTGTGTAGACAGGGTCCTTTGATCGCCTGCTGGCTGCAGCGATGAGAGACAACTCCCTGAATGGAAGTGCCTCCTCCAACAATGTGCGGTTATGAGACGCCCCGCAATGGATGGACGTCCGCTCACCACGTGCAACTGTCCCATTGTGGCTTCCGCCAAGGAGCGACGCCTTAAGAGTGCCCGCTGGCGGAGATTGTGGCGACACGCAGCCCTCCAGCGCTCAGTGGTCTGTTCGGTGGGTCAGGCGGACCTCAGTCTCCTATTGGAGACCATTCTAAGGGTCAGCATTGCCTATGGCAACGCGCCTATCGGAGGCCTTAGCTTTGTGAGATAGGCGCTGCGGGGTACTTCTCCAGCCACCAGCGGGCGATGTCGATGCGCCTGGTGAACCATACTCCCGGCTTCTGGGTCGCGTACTCCAGGAACTGCTTGAGGGCCGCCGCCCGCGAGGGCTTGCCGATGATGCGGCAGTGCAGGCCCACGGACATCATTTTCGCGTTGCCGGCGCTCTCGTCGTGGAGCAGGTCCAGGGTGTTGCGGGCCGTCTCGTAGAAGTCGCCGGGCTTGGACATGCCGCCGCGCCAGAACTTGGTGTCGTTCACCTCCAGGGAGTAGGGCACCACCAGCCAGGGCTTGCCGTTGACCTGGGTGTAGTAGGGCAGGTCGTCGTTGTAGGCGTTGCAGTCGTAGATGAACCCGCCCTCCTCCACCACCAGGTCCCGGGTGTTGACGCTGGGCCCGTACCGGCAGTACCAGCCCAGGGGCCGCTGGCCCGTGGTCCGGGTGATGGACTCCACGGCGTCGCGGATGGCCTTCCGTTCCGCGTCCCTGTCCATCTTGAAGTACTCCTCCCAGCGGTTCCCGTGGCCGAACACCTCGTGGCCACGGCGGACGATCTCCGTGGCCACCTGGGGGTTGCGCTCCAGGGCCAGGGCGCACACGTAGAAGGTGGCCTTGACGTTGTACTGGTCGAGGATGTTCAGGATGCGCCAGACGCCCACCCGGCTCCCGTACTCGAAGAAGGACTCGTTGGCCAGGTCCCGCTCGCCCGCGGGCACCGGGGAGGGAGCTTCGCCCATGCTCTCGCCGTGGGGGTCGCCGTCCAGGAGGGAGTACTCGGACCCCTCTTCGTAGTTCACCACCACCGACACGGCCAGGCGGGCCCCGTTGGGCCACTCCACGGCCGGAGGGTTGGGGCCGTATCCCACGAAATCTCGCGTCGTCATAGGGCGTCTCCTTCTGCAGTTCTGGCTGGCTGGGGAATACGGGCCGATTGTATCCCACCGGTCATGGCCCCGCAAGCAAGTCACTCCCCGGAGGGGGGCCGGGAGGACCGGCCCCCGGCGATGGTGGGGAGGAGGGTCCCCGCCAGGGTCAGGGTCAGGGGGGAGAGCCCCACGATGAACAGCGGCCACCCGGGGCCGCCGAAGGCCTCCTGCATGAACCCGGTCGCCAGGGGGCCCAGGGTGGTGCCCGCCGAGACCATTGTCAGCGTGAAGGCCAGGGCCACGGGCACCTGCCCCGGCTGTATCCCGCGCAGGTGAAAGGGGACCGTGTACAGGATGGGCCAGAACCCCCACGCGACCCCGTTGAGGAAGTTCAGGAGCACCGCCAGCCAGGTGCTTCCCGTCAGGGTCATGGCGGCGTAGGTGCCGGCCATGAGCAGGCCCTGGAGCTTGAGGTAGGTGTTCCCCCGGCCCGAGGTCATGACGGCATAGCCGAACACCAGGCCCGCGGCTCCCCCGGTCACCACCCCCAGGGCCAGGGCCCCGCCGGAGACCTTCAGGGACATTTGGTGGACGTCCAGCATGAGGGTGGGGTAGAAGGCCAGGAAGGCGGACCACGCCCCCGTCGCCCCCGTGAACCCCAAGCCGACTATCCACAGGTCCCGGTACGACAGGGTGCGGCGCAGCGCTCCCAGGCTGAGACCCTCCCTGCGCCCGGCCTGGGGAGCGCCTTGACGCTCGCTGCCCAGGACTATCCAGAGCGCCGTCAGCGCCGCGAACAGGACCCCGAAGGTGCGGAAGGTGGTCCTCCAATCGTCCCCCAGGCTGGCCAGTATGATGGGGGACCCGGCCAGCCCCCCGCCCACGACCATGCCGAAGAGGGCATTGGACAGGCTGTTGACCATCACGATCTCCCTCCGCCGGAACCATTGCTGGGTGAGGACGGCCTGGGCGGGTTGGCGGGCGATGACGGTGATGCCGAAGGCCAGCCGCCCGGCCAGGAGGACCATGAACGACGGCGCCCAGCTCTGGAGGAATATCACCGCGGTGCCTGCCGTAAGGGTAACGGATGTGAGTATCTTCGGGCCGTACCGGGAGGTCCACCAGCTCAGGGGCACGGCCAGGGCCAGGTTCCCCCAGAAGGCGCTGGAACCCAGCATGCCCTGCTGGCCGGGGGACAGGTCGAGGTCGGAGCTTATGGCGGGGAGCATTATGCCGATGGTTGCCGCCACCATGAAGCCGGTGACGCTGCAGAGGAGCCATAGGCCGATGACCAGCCACCGGTAGACCGTCGCCGACGGTTGGTCCTGAGCTGGGTGCATCGACGGGCCGCCCCCTCGTCCTGTGCCTGCTCCCGGCCCGCTGCCGGAAAAGCTCCCGGATTATACCACCGGGCCCCCGGCGGCCAGGACGCCTGCCCCTTGCCGCCGGCCCCATGCCAGCAACGCGGGAGCCGTTGACAAGCCGGGGCCGTGAGGCCAGAATTGGCTGTTGTCGACCGTCTGGGCACGCAGAAGACGGCCACCATCGCCCCACGATGGGGAAGGGCCTCGGTTTGGAGAACGACAGGCAGGCCGGGCGCCGGATGCCTCGCCTGCGCACCATCGACACCTGGCTCAGGTACAGGGACTACCGGCTGCTGTGGCTCGGGAACTACTGCGCCAACAGCGCCCAGTGGCTGCAGCTCCTGACCGTTGGCTGGCTCGTCCGCGACCTCACCGAAGGGGCCGCCTCCTCTCCCTTCCAGGTCGTCACGGTGGGGGGCCTGGCCACTCTCCCCATGCTCTTCGTGGGGCCCTGGGCGGGCGTCCTGGGCGACCGGGTGGACCGCCGGAAGCTCATCATGGTCACCCAGACCGCCATGGCTTGCGTATCGGCCCTCTTCGCCGCCGTGATAGCCCTGGACCAGCAGGAGGTATGGCACGCCTACGTGTACGTCCTCGTCGGCGGCTCGGCGCGCTCCATCACCATGTCCATGCAGCAGGCGCTTATCGCCAACACGGTGCGCCGGGAGGACCTGATCAACGCCTACGCCACCAACGTCATCACCATCACGTCCACCCGCATCACGGGGCCCTTCCTGGGGGGCGTGCTGATCCACGAGCTGGGGTTCGTGACCAACTTCGCCATTGAGGCGGGCCTCTACGCCGGGGTGGTGCTGATGCTGCTGACCATGAAGACGCCCTACGGGAACCTGGCCACGGCCTCGGAGACCTCGCCCGTGGCCAACATGGTGGAGGGGGTCAGGTACATCTGGCGGGACCAGCGGGTGATCCTGAACCTCATGATTCTGGGGTTGGTGCCCAACGTCATACTGCACCCCTTGTGGCTCATGCTGCCTACCTTCACTTCCGACGTGCTTCACAAGGGCGCCGACTTCGGCGGCTACCTCCTGTCCACCACGGGGTTCGGCGGCTTCATCTCCACCATGGTGATCGCCTCGGTGGGCTTCGTATACCGCAAGGGCATGGTGTGCCTGGTGTCGGCCATCATCAGCTCCGTCTGCGTCGTCCTCTTCTCCCAGTCCACCTGGCTGGTCCCGTCCTTCGTCATCATCGCGGTGATGGCCTTCAGCCAGGCCAACTTCAGGACCTCCAACGGCACCCTCATCCAGCTCCTCTCCCCCGACGCGCTGAGGGGCCGTGTCACGACGCTGCAGCAGATGGGACAGGGCCTGGTGCCCTTCTCGAGCCTGCTCATCGGCGCCTTTGCCTGGTACTCCACCCCTCCTCTCGCCTTCACCGTGGTCGGCCTCGTCGGCCTGGGAATGGCCGTCTACTTCCTGTTCACATCCCACCGGATCCGCGCGCTGGAGTAGCCCCGCCGGTCCCAGGGTCCGCCATGACGGCGGCGCCCGCATAGCCGAGTTGCGGCGCCCGAGTCCGGAGTTTAGAATCGTGCTGGAGACGAACCGAGAGGAGCGAGACATGGACCTGGAGCTGGAAGGCAAGACGGCGATAGTCACGGGAGGCAGCGTTGGCATCGGCAAGGCCGTCGCCCTGGAGCTGGCGCGGGAGGGCGTCGACGTGGCCATCTGCGCCCGCCGCCCCGAGCCCCTGGAGCAGGCGGCGACCGAGCTGGCCCAGGAGACGGGCCGGAGGGTCGTCGCGGTGCCCGCCGACACCGGCGACCGCGCGTCGGTGGAGCATATGGTCGAGACCGCCTACGGGGCCCTGGGCCGCATCGACATCCTGGTCAACAACGCCGCCTTCCCCGGCGGGTTGGTCACCGGGACGCTGGCCGAGGCCAGCGAGGAGGCCCTCATCGACGACGTGAACACCAAGGTCATGGGCTACTTCCGGTGCGCCAAGGCGGTGGAGCCCCACATGCGGCGCCAGGGCTGGGGCCGCATCGTCAACATCGGCGGCACGTCGGCCAGGCAGGGCGGCACCATAAGCGGCCTGAGGAACGCGGCCATCGTCCACCTGACGAAGACCCTCTCCCAGCTACTGGGCCCCGCGGGCGTCACCGTCAACCTGGTCCACCCGGGCACCACCCGCACCGAACGCAGCGGGCCCATGTACGAGGAACAGGCCCGGCGGCAGGGCCTGACGGTGGACGAGGTCGAGGCGCGTATCGCCGAGGGCATCGCCATCCGGCGCATCGTCGACGCCCGGGAGATAGGGTACCTGGTATGCTTCCTGGCCTCGCCCAAGTCCACCTGCGTCACGGGAGAGGTGGTGGCCGCCGGCGGCGGCTCGATGAACGCCGTTTATCAATAGGGCCAATAGGGCAGTAGGCCCAGTAGGCCGACGGTGCAAACCTAGGAGGTCCTATGACCACTCTGACCTGGTCGCCCGAGGCGGCCATGACCGCCCAGGAGATCGACGCCTTCCTGGCCGAGAAGCTGGCCGCGCGGCTCACCTCCATCCGGCCCGACGGGTATCCCCATGCCACGCCGCTGTGGTACGTGTGGGACGGGGAGGCCCTGTGGTTCCTCCTGGGGGCGGGGGTCCGCCGGAGGCAGCACATCCGCAACCTGGAACGGAACCCCAAAACGTCGGTGATCATCGACCGTGACGCCCGCCTGGAGGAAGGGGGGCTTCTGAACGCCCAGGGTGTGACCATCCGGGGCAGGGCCGAGCTGTCCACCGACGAAGGGCTCCAGTTGGACATCGGCAGAAGGACGATGCGGAGGTACTTCGGCTACGTAGACGAGGCGTTGGTACTGGGCTCCCTGGAGGACGGCAAGCCGGGGAAGAACCGGGTCGTGGTGAAGGTGGTCCCCGAGAGCATCCGGGGCTGGGACTTCCGCAAGCTGGAAGGGATGGGCGTCTACGGCGTCTCTCCCTGAGCACCCCTTCGGACCGGCTCGCTCCCTTGACGGGGTGGGGGGGCCCTCCTACAATGCTCTCGTCGGCGATGCTCTCGTCGGCAGCCGGAGCGGGAGACGGCCAAGGGCGATATGACCACGACCACCAAGGAGCTTTGCTACCTGAGCATCACCGAGGCCGGTGCGTTGATGCGCAGCCGCAAGCTGTCTCCCGTGGAGCTGGTCAGGGCCCACCTGGAGCGCATCGAGGCCGTCGACGGGGTGCTCCATTCCTTCGTGACCGTGATGGCCGACCAGGCCATGTCCGAGGCCCGGAAGGCCGAGGCCGAGCTCCTCCGGGGCCACGACCGTGGCCCCCTTCACGGCATCCCCACAGCCCACAAGGACCTGTACGACACCGCCGGAGTGCGCACCACCTCGGGCTCCAGGGTGGACATGGACCGTGTGCCCTCAGAGGACTGCACCGTCGTCGCCAGGTACCGGGACGCCGGCGCGGTGCTCCTGGGCAAGCTGGCGATGCACGAGTTCGCCCTGGGCGGCCCCGACTTCACCACCCCCTTCCCCCCCGCCCGTAACCCCTGGAACACCGGCCACATAACCGGCGGGTCCAGCAGCGGCTCGGGAGCGGCCGTGGCTGGGGGGCTGTGCATGGGCGCCCTGGGCTCCTGCACCGGGGGCTCCATACGGTTCCCGGCCTCCCACTGTGGCACCGTCGGCATCAAGCCCACCTACGGCCGGGTCAGCCGCGCTGGGGTGGTGACCCTGAGCTGGTCCCAGGACCACGCCGGCCCCCTCACCAGGCGTGTGGAGGACGCGGCCCTGATGCTTCAGCCCATCGCCGGCCACGACCCCAAAGACCCGACCTCCAGCCGCGCTCCCGTCCCCGACTACCGGGAGGGCATCTCCGGCGGGATCGAGGGGCTGAGGATTGGCGTGCCCAGGGACTACTTCTTCTCCCGGGGCCCCAACGTCAGCTCGGAAGTGCTGGACATCGTGGAGAAGCAGCTCGAGGTGCTGGAGGAGCTGGGGGCCCGCGTCGAAGAGGTATCCATACCCAGCCTGGACTTCGCCCGCTCAGCCAACATGGTGATAATGTTGAGCGAGGCCTTCGCCTATCACGAGCCCAACCTCAAAGCCAGGGCCCACGAGTACGGCGAGCTCCAGCGCGCCTCCTTCCGGATAGGGGGTCTCCTGAAGGCCTCGGACTACGTTCAGGCCCAGCGGTGCCGTAGTGTGGTGAAGAAGGAGTTCGCCGAGGTCCTCCAAAGGGTCGACGTGCTGGCGAGCCCGACCATGCCCAGGACGGCGCCGGCCTTCGAGGGCTACGACCCGGTGGGCCACAACCGGGGGCCGAGCTACACGGCGCCCTATAACGTCACCGGGCTGCCGGCCATCTCCGTTCCCGCCGGGTTTGACGGCGACGGCTTGCCCGTGGGACTGCAGATAGGTGGCCGTCCCTTCGACGAGGCCACCCTGTTCCGGGTGGCCTACGCCTACGAGCAGCGGACCCGCTGGTACGCCCACCGGCCGTCTATATAGGGCGTCGCGTGTCCAGGGTCCTTGGCTTTCTCGCAAACATTGTGGACGCCGCCCCCTTGGGGCGAAAGCTGAGGTTCCTGGTCCGCAACACCTGGATCAAGGCCTGCCGCCGGAGCTGGTGCTGCGGCAACGCGGGCCAGACCGGCTGTTGACGGCCCGAGGTGACCTCGGGGACCGAGGGATAGGGGACCCATCCAGGCTCGGAGAGGACGGCCATGCCTCCCACCGGACCAGCCGTCACCGCCAGGCCCGTGCTTCCGCCACGAGTGCCCAAGCACGGGGCCCTGGGCACCGCCGAAGCCACGTAAAGGAGGAGACGACATGTCCTCGACACGGACCCTGGCCGGCTATCTGTCGGCCCTCAGGTACGAAGACCTCCCGCCCCTGGTGGCGGAGAAGGGCAGGCTGCTCATCCTCGATGCCATCGGCAACTGCATCGGGGGGTATCCCCTGGCCCTGGCGACCCCCTTCTTGGAGATGTCCAAGGAGCTGGGTGGAGGGAGCCCCCAGGCGACCCTGATAGGCGACGGCGCCAAAGTCGCTCCGCCCATGGCGGCCTACGCCAACGGGGCCCTGTCCACCATGTTGGACTACTGTGACTCCTTCGCCTCCCAGGGCGGCACGAACCTGGCGTGGATGGGGCCCATGGCCGTGCCCGGAGCGCTGGCGACGGGAGAGGGACGGGGCATTTCGGGCAGGGAGCTGATCGTCAGCGTGGTCGCGGGCTACGAGTGCGCAGCTCGGATCGTCGCATCCATGGACCAGACGCCCGAGCAAGAGGCGAAGGTCACCGGGTCCGGCCTGTCGGTGTTCGCGTCGGCGGGGGCGGCTGCCAGGGCCCTGGGGCAGGATAGCGACCGGTTCCTGTCCACCCTGGGGATGGCGGGCATGTACACGCCCGTGCCCGCAGGGTACAAGTGGATAGGCGACGAGGGACTGACTCCCCGGAAGGACATCAAGCAGGGATGGGCGTGGATGACCATGGTGGGGGTGTTCGCCGCCGTGTCGGCGGAGAAGGGCCTGCAGATGCTGCAGGAGAACAACATCCTGGACGGGGACCACGGCCTGTGGCGAATGCTGGGGATGGACATCTTCAGGGACGAGGAGGTCACGGCGGACCTGGGCGCGAGGTACCACATCCTCAGGTTCGCCACCAAGTCCTTCCCGGGGTGCGCCGTCACCCACACGGCGATGGCCGGGGTCACGGACCTGGTGAGGGACCAGCGCCTGGCCCCCGACGACATCGAGGCCGTCCACGTGGTGACCAACCGGGCCGGGGGGATAGGGTTCGAGGACCAGGCCCCGACCAGGCTGGTGGACCGGGAGTTCAGCATGCCCTACCAGGTGGCCGCCGCCGTACTGGCGGGCACGAAGGGGCCGGGCTGGTACTCTGAGGAGCTGGCCGGCGGCGACGGGTTCAGGGACATGGAGCGCCGGGTGAGCCTGGGCTTCGACGAGGAGTCGGAGCAGGTGTACAGGGACACCCACGCCCGCATCAGCAAGGTCATCCTGTCCACCAAGGACGGGCGGAGCTTCAGGACCCGTGTGGACGACACCGACAGGTACACCGACTGGGACGGGGTGTCCGCCAAGTTCATGGATACGACGACCCAGGTCGTCGGCCGGGACCATGCCGAGTCCATCGCCGGGGCCGTGAAGGGGCTGGAGTCGATGACGTCCATCTCGGAGCTGATGGACCTGCTGAAGGTCCCCAGGTCCTGACCCTGTCGCGGGGACAGGCCGGTCGCCTCGTGCCGGACCTGCGCCCGACCGGCGGCGCAACCGAATGGCGCGGCCGACTGACAAGCTGCCCTCTCCGTGGACGACACCAGGCCGAGGTCGAGCAGATAAACGAGGAGGTGAGTGATGATAACCAAGTTCGACGGGATGTTCGCGGGCCACGTGGACATGGAGGACGTGGGCTACGCCGGGATCCCGGTGAACGACCGGTGGTACGCCGATGAGCACCTGGCCACGGTCTTCGACAAGACCGACGCCATCGCCACTCAGCTCGACCGCTGGGGCTACGACACCCTGTGGATGGCCGAGCACCACTTCCAGCGGGAGGGGTACGAATGCATCCCCAACATCCCCCTGCTGGCCGTCCACCTCGGTCACGTAACCCCGAGGATCAGGCTGGGCTGCGCCTTCAACATCGCCCCCATGTGGCACCCGCTGCGCCTGGCCGAAGACTTCGCCACGGCCGACATCCTCACCGGCGGGCGGGTGGTCTTCGGCGTCGGCCGCGGCTACCACACCCGGGAGGTCGAGGTGTTCGGCGCGCCGCTGCTGGACCAGGAGGCCAACCGGGACATGTTCGAGGAGCAGGTGGAGGTCATCCTCAAGTCCTTCAACGAGGTGTCTTTTTCCCACCACGGCAAGTACTACACCATCCCTCCCAGGGTCCCCTACCGTGGCTACGAGCTGGAGGAGATCACCCTGGTGCCCAGGCCGGCCAACCGGCCCGTAGAGTGCTGGCAGCCCATCCAGAGCGCCACGCCCCGGGGCCTGGACTTCATGGCCAGGCACGGCATCAACGGCATCATCGGCGGCGGGGTCGCCGAGGGCGGCGCCATGGAGAGGGTGGTGCTGGCCTACCGCGACGCCCTGGCCCGGGCGGGGCGGGAGACAGAGCCCGGGGAGGGGCTGAGCATCGGCTTCTCCTTCTACCTCGCCGACACCGTGGAGACGGCCATGGCCGAGGCCGGTAGGCTCTACGAGGAGAACCTGAAGATGTTCGGCCCCCTGCGGCTGATCCGGAGCCTCACCGACGAGCAGGTCGAGGCGATGAGCGACCGCCGCAGGGCCCCGTACGCGGATCTGCCCAGGATCGAGGACGCGGTAAAGGCCGGCGGGTTCCTCTGCGGCCCGCCGGAGAGGATCATCGAGACACTGCGATCGGTGGAGGCCAGGTATCCGGGCCTGGAACGTGTCACGCTGCAGCAGCCGGTGGGCACGCCCCAGGCGGTGATCCTGGAGCAGATGGAGCGGTTCGCCAAAGAGGTCATGCCCGCTTTCACGGCAAGTCCCCAGTCAGCCGTCCCCGCGGACTAGGCCCCCGGATAGGATAGACCCAATGGCCTCCTACATCGTCCTGTCCTCCATGCGGGGCAAGTTTTTCTCGGACCGGGGCAACAGCTACGACAACTTCCAGATGATGGGGTACGTCCAGGCATCCAGCGCCGAGGACGCCGTGGTCGCGTTCTTCGAGGAGGCCCCCTACCCGATAGTGTGGGCCGACATCGAGTACATGTGGGCCGAGCGCCTCTCCGAGGACGGTACGGGCGGTCGATATGGCGACTACGGCCGCGTGTACGTGGAGGGCCTCCGGCGCCGTTGGCAGCAGCCCGAGGCTTGAAGGGCCTTCCGGGCTCGGATACAATGGTTCGCGTCCCACCCGCAACCGTTTCCAAGGGAGGTAGCAATGGCCAGAGAGATGACCATACTGGTGGGTACCGTCGGCCAGGGGGTGATGCGCAGCGCGGACAGCGGACAGTCCTGGAGGCGCATAGGCGTCGACCAGGGGATGCACTCCGACGCGTTGGTCCGCGCCGTCGTGAACCACCCCAGCCATCCCGAGACCGTGTTTGCCGGGAGTGACGCCGGGCTGTACGTCAGCGAGGATGCGGGCGGCACGTGGAGGCTGCTGGACGGCCAGCTCCGGGGCCGGCACGTGTGGGCCCTGGCCATCGACCCGGACGCCCCGGACACCATGTACGCAGGGACGGGCACGCCCACACCCGCGGGGGTGTTCCGGTCCGGCGACGGGGGCCGCACCTGGGAGCAGAGGCCGGTGGAGATAGCCGCCGAGTGCATCAACGTGGGGACGCCCCGGGTGACCGCCATCGCCATAGACCCCACGGCGGCCAACCGTGTCTGGGTCGGTCTGGAGGTGGACGGCCTACGGCTCAGCACCGACTCGGGCGAGAGCTGGCGGGCCGTCAACGGCGGCATTCCCAATCGCGACGTGCACAACGTAACGGTGACCGCCGGGCCTCCCAAGACCGTCATCGTGGTGGTGAACGACGACATCTACACCACCGTCGACGACGGCGCGACCTGGCGGTCGGTGGGCGTACGGGACTCCTTCCCCTGGGGCTACCCGCGGGGCGTCCTGGTAAAGCCGGGCGAGGCGAACACCGTGTTCGTGACCATCGGCGACACCACCCCGGGACAGATCGGCACCGTGATGCGGTCCACCGACACGGGCAACACCTGGAGCAGCCTGACGTTTCCGGTGGAGCCCAACGCCGCCATGTGGGTAGTCAACGCACAGCCCTACGAGGCCGACGTGATGTTCGCGGGCAGCCGCTACGGCTACCTGTACCGCAGCGACGACGGCGGCGAGTCGTGGAGCAAGCTGTGGCGGGAGTTCAGCGAGATTTCGTCGGTGATCTGGGTGCCCAACTAGCGGTCTGCCCGGCCGCCCCTCGTACCGGGCCCCGGCTCCCGTCATACCATAACCGGACCAGTAGGAGTGAGTGATGATCCAGGTCTCCATTCTCTATGCCCAGCAGGACGACGGCTCCTTCGACGAGAAGTACTACTTGGAGAAGCACATGCCCCTGGTGAGGGAGCGCCTGACGCCCCGGGGCCTCCGCCGGGACGAGGTGTGCAAGGGAGTCTCGGCGCCGGACCCCAGCAAGCCGCCCCAGTACGGGTACATGTGCTACCTGTACTTCGACACGGTGGAGGAGGTCCACCAGGCCTTCATGGCCGAGGGCCGCGACCTGATGGGGGATATCCCGAACTACACCAACGTCAAGCCCCTCATCCAGATCAGCGAGACCCTGGCAGATTAGCGAGACCCTGGGCTAGCGCCGGACCGTTCGCTATACGGGTACCCCTAGGGGGCGCCCCTACCGGGTGGTACAGGCAGGAGGAACAGCGTGATCAGCTCGTTCTCGGTCATGACCATGGGCCAGGTGCTCCAGGGGGACGGCATCGGCTTCGACGGCATCCCCGCCAACGACCGGTGGTACCCCAACGAGCGTCTCGTCGAGGCCTTCGACATGACCCTGGAGACGGCCCAGCTCATGGAGGGCCTGGGCTACGACACCCTGTGGATGGCCGAGCACCACTTCCAGCGCGAGGGGTACGAGTGCGTGCCGAACCTCCTTATGTTGGGCCTGTGGCTGGCCCAGCACACCAGCAGGCTCAAGTTCGGCTGCGCCTTCAACATCCTCCCCATGTGGCACCCGCTGCGCCTGGCCGAGGACTTCGCCACGGCGGACATTCTGACCAACGGCCGAGTCGTCTTCGGCGTGGGCCGCGGCTACCACACCAGGGAGGTGGAGACCTTCGCCGCCCCCATGCTGGACGCCGACGCCAACCGCGAGCTGTTCGAGGAGCAGGTGGAGGTCGTCCTCAAGGCCTTCAACCAGAGCTCCTTCTCCCATCATGGGAAGCACTACACCATCCCGCCTCGGGTCCCCTATCGAGGGTACGACCTGGAGGAGATAACCCTGGTGCCCCGCCCCCGGAACCTCCCCGTGGAGACGTGGCAGCCCATAGTCAGCGGCAGCGCCAGGGGCATGGACTTCATGGCCAGGCACGGCATCAAGGGGATCATCCTGGGCACCGCCATGGACCACGTGGACGCCATGGTCCGGGAGTACCAGGCGGCCAACGCCCGCTACGGCCGGGACCTGGAGCTCGGCCAAGACCTGGCCCTGGGGCTGTGGATGTGGCTGGAGGACAGCTTCGAGGCCGCGAAGCGGGCGATGCGCCCCCTCTTCGAGGAGCACGTCAAGTTCGCGGGGCCCCTGGGGATGCTGCGCTACAGCGACGACCAGATGAAGGCCGTAGGGCCCGCGGGCGCGGCGACCCACATCGCCGCGGGCACGAACTTCGACCAGGTGCTGAAGACCAGGGCCTGGTTCTGCGGCACCTCGGAGGACGCCATCGCCCACATCAAGGAGATCGAGGCCAGGTACCCCGGCCTGGGGCAGGTGCTGGTGGCGACCCCCATGGGGGTGACCAGGTCCCAGATCACCGACCAGATCAGCCGGTTCGCCTCCGAGGTGATGCCCGCCTTCTCCCCCAACCCCGTTTCCTGACCGCAGACCGGCGCGCTGCCCCGCCCACGGTGCTAACCGCCCTCACCTGGCCCTCATACTCCTTGTTTTCGGAGGTGCACCCTGGACCGCTGTGAGTGGGCCGGCCCAGACCCCCTGAGCATCGACTATCACGACACCGAGTGGGGCGTCCCCTGCCGAGACGACAGGGCCCTGTTCGAGCTGCTGATACTGGAGGGGGCCCAGGCCGGGCTGAGCTGGAGCACCATACTCGGAAAGCGTGAGTCGTACCGGCTGGCCTACGACAACTTCGATCCGGCCGCCGTAGCCGGCTACGACGACGCCAGGACCGCGGCGCTCCTGGCGGACCCGGGAATCGTGCGCAACCGGCTGAAGGTGGCGGCCTCCGTCTCCAACGCCCGGGCGTTCCTGGAGGTCCAGAGGTCCCACGGCAGCTTCCACGCCTACGTGTGGTCCTTCGTCGGAGGGAGCCCCCGCGTCAACGCCTGGACCCGGCTCCAGGACGTCCCGGCCAAGACCGCCGAGTCCCAGGCCATGAGCAAGGACCTAGTGAGTCGGGGCTTCAAGTTCGTGGGCCCCACGATATGCTACGCCTTCATGCAGGCCGCGGGCATGGTCAACGACCACCAGGTGGGCTGCTTCAGGTACTCGCAGCTCTCCTAGATGCTACTCGGCTACAGGCCCCTGTCGACCATGAAGCTGCACAGGTCGGCGGTGCGGCACGAGTAGCCCCACTCGTTGTCGTACCAGCCCAGGACCTTCACCATGTCCTCGTCCATCACCATGGTGGAGGGGGCGTCCAGTATACAGCTATGGGGGTTGCCCCTGAAGTCCGAGCTGACCAGGGGCTCTTCGGTATACTGGAGTATGCCCTTCAGCGGTCCCGAGGCCGCGCTTCTGAAGGCGTCGTTGACCTCGTCCGGGGTCACCTTTCGCGACACGGTGGCGACGAAGTCGGTCACGGAGACGGTGACGGTGGGGACCCGCAGGGCGATGCCATGTAGCTTGCCGTTCAGCTCCGGCACCACCAGGCCGACGGCCCTGGCCGCCCCGGTGCTGGTGGGAATGATGTTGGCCGCCGCGGCGCGGGCCCGTCTCAGGTCCGAGTGCACCTGGTCCAGTATCTTCTGATCGTTGGTATAGGAGTGCACCGTGGTCATCAGGCCGTGCTGTATGCCGAAGGCGTCGTTGAGCACCTTGACCATGGGAGCGAAGCAGTTGGTGGTGCAGGAGGCGTTGGAGACTATCCTGTGCTGCCCCGGGTCGTACTTCTCGTCGTTGACGCCCAGCACGATGGTCAGGTCCTCACCCTTGGCGGGCGCGGATATGATGACCTTACTGGCGCCTCCCTGCAGATGGGCCCCGGCCCTCTCCGCGTCGGTGAAGATACCCGTCGACTCGACCACCAGGTCCACGCCCATCTCGCCCCAGGGTATGTTGCCGGGGTCTCGTTCCGAGAACACCCTGATCTCCCGGCCGTCGATCACCAGGCTTCCGTTCCTCGCTTCGACGCTGCCTGGGTAGACGCCGTAGGTCGTGTCGTACTTGAACAGGTGGGCGTTGGTCTCGGCGTTGGCAAGGTCGTTTACCGCGGCGACCTCCAGCTTCCCGGAGTATCTCTCACCGATGGCCCGGGTCACCTGTCTGCCGATCCTGCCAAAGCCGTTGACGCCTATCCGGGTCGCCACGGGTCACCTCCCGATCACGATTTTACGATGGCTGCCACATCCGATATGATACCATCCGCCCAGCCCACCGCCTCCGTCGCTTGGTCCCGTGTAAACGCCTGGAACGGGGCCATCTCCACCGCGGGGTGGTCACGCTTCATGTATTACCGTCCGGTCTTCCATCCCATTGCCCCCGGAACGGTCCCCGGTCTCCCCGAGTGGAGCCTCCCGGCCGCCCGTTAGACCGCCGCATGGCGCAGGGCGTCGCGGCCCGCGTACCGGGCATCGGCCCCCATCTCCTGCTCGATCTTCAGGATCCGGTTGTATTTGGCCAGCCGCTCGGAGCGGCATGGGGCTCCCGACTTGATCTGCCCCGTCTCCCAGGCCACCGAGAGGTCGGCGATGGTGGTGTCCTCGGTCTCGCCCGATCGGTGGCTCATCACGGTGCTCCATCCGGCCTGCCTCGTAAGCCTGATGGCCTCCAGGGTCTCGGTCAGGGTCCCGATCTGGTTGGGTTTTATGAGGACCGAGTTGCTGGCCTGCGTCTGGACACCCCGGGCGATACGGTCCACGTTGGTCGTGTACAGGTCGTCGCCGACGAGCTGGACCTTGCTGCCCAGGCGGCGGTACAGCAGCTCCCAGCCGTCCCAATCGTCCTCGGACAGGCCGTCCTCGATGCTGATGATGGGGTACTGCTCCACCCAGTCGACGTAGTACTCCACCAGCTCTTCGGAGGTGAGCCATATCCCCTCCCGCGCCAGGTGGTAGGTCCCCCGGCGGTGGAGCTCCGTCGCCGCCGCGTCCAGCGCGATGCCGCAGTCCCGGCCGGGCTCGTATCCCGCCGTCTGGATCGCCTGCAGCAGGATCTCCACCGCGTGGGCATTGGAGGGCAGGGAGGGGGCGAAACCGCCCTCGTCCCCCACCCCGGTATACATGTACCTGTCCTCGATCAGGCGCAGCAGCCGGTTGTGTATCTCGGCGCCGGCGCGGAGTGCCTCGGCGAAGGTCGAGGCGGACATCGGGACCACCATGAACTCCTGGAAGTCCGTGGAGCCCCGCGCGTGGCGGCCGCCGTTCAGGACGTTGAACATGGGGATGGGCAGCAGGTTGGCCGAGCCCTGGGACAGGTAGCGGTACAGGGGCACCCCAAGGGACGCCGCCGCCGCTCGGGCCGTCGCCATGGAGGTGCCCAGGATGGAGTTGGCTCCCAGCCGCGACTTGTCGGGGGTGCCATCCAGCTCCATCAGCATCCCGTCCACCTGGGACTGGTCGAAGGGGGACACGCCCCGCAGGGCCGGACAGATGACGTCGTGCACCCGGGATATGGCCCGTAGCATGCCTCTGCCATGGTAGCGGGCGGGGTCTCCGTCCTGGAGCTCCACCGCCTCGTGGGAGCCGGTGCTGGCCCCCGAGGGCACCATGGCGCTCCCCCTGGCGCCGTCGGACAGGCGCACCTCCACATCTATGGTCGGGTTTCCCCGTGAGTCGAGGACCTCGCGGGCGTGGACTGACTGTATGATAGACACTGCTCTCGTTCCCCTGATGACTGGACCCGAACCCTACACCTGCCGCGGCATCGGCCGAGGCCGTGGTGGGCGGGTACCCTTCGTTTGTGCGGCTATCCCGAGGTCATGCGCGGTTGGGCCGACGCGGTCTTGAGCCCCTCTTCCGCGGCGGCGACGGCCTTGTCCACGGCGTCCACCGGGTTCAGGGCCACTATCATCTTGTCGTCCGCCTCTCCGTTCCTGAACAGGGTCCACGTATCCAGGCCGATTACGGGGATATCGGCCCTGAGCGCGTAGCACATCTCCGAGACTGTCCCGTAGGAGCCGTCGATGGCTATGACCGCCTGGCCCGTGTAGGCGACGATGGCGTTTCGCGCGTAGCCCATGTCGGTGCATATGGGGATGTCCACCCACCGGTTGGCCTGGCCGCCGTCCCGGCCGGGCAGGATTCCGATGGTCGTCCCTCCCCCCTCCTTTGCCCCCCGGCAGACGGCCTCCATGACCCCCGCCATGCCGCCGCAAGCCACGATGATCCCGCGCCTGGCCAGCTCGCGGCCCACCTCCTCGGCCTTGCGTATGGCCTCAGGCGGAGGCTCGTTGCCGCCTATGACAGAGATGATCACGGAAGGGACCTCCAAGGTTGGACGAAACACAGGCATTATAGCAGATATCGCCTTTCCGGTGGCGGACCCGGGGCCCGGCCGACGGCGGGCCTGGTTGACGGGCAGGCCCTAGTTGATGGGCAAGATAGACGCCGTGGCGGCGTCCAGGGCCTCTACGATGGGGAAGGGGTACACGCCGACGAAGAAGGTGCCCAGCACCAGCACCGCCAGCACTCCCAGGATCAGGGGGGTGGGCGACAGGCGGGCGCTGTCAGCCACGGCGGCAGAGGCCTCCGCCCCCGGGGCGGCGTCGCCCGCGGCTTGGGCCTCCTCCGGCACCGGCTGTATGTACATGTGCCTTATAACCACCAGGTAGTAGTAGAGGGATATGAGGCTGTTGAGAATGGCCAGGGACGCCAGCCACAGCAGACCCTCGTTGGCGGCGGCGGTGAACAGGTAGAACTTGGTCGTGAACCCGGCGAAGAAGGGCAGGCCGGCCAGGGAGAACAGCCCCACGGCTATGGACGCTGCCAGGAAGGGGTGCCGGTCTGCCAGGCCCGCGAAGTCCGCGATCTCCTCCTTGCCGGTGAGGTTGAAGAAGGCGATCACGCCCACGAAAACCACCATGTTCGTGGTCGCGTAGCCCACCAGGTGGAGCATGATCCCGTTGGAGGCCAGCGCCGATACGGGCCCCGGCGCCTCCAGGTTGGGCAGCGCGGCGATTCCCAGGAGCAGGAAGCCCACCTGGCCCACGCTGGAATAGGCCAGCAGCCTCTTGATGTTCCGTTGGGCGATGGCCACCAGGTTCCCCACGGTCATGGTCACCGCCGCCAACACCGCGACGATTATCTGCCAGTCGTCTACCGTCGGGATGAACGCCTCGGCGAACAGTCGCAGGACAAGGGCGAAGGCGGCGGCCTTGGACCCCACCGCCAGATACGCAGTCACCGGCAGGGGCGCGCCTTCGTACACGTCCGGGGCCCACATGTGAAAGGGCACGGCCGCCATCTTGAAGCCCAGGCCCACCAGGATCAGGGCTATGCCCACCCACAACGCCGGACTGAACTCGCCGCCGGCCGCCAGGACCCCGTGAATCCCGTCGTAGGTGGTCACGCCGATGCTGCTGTAAAGCAGGCTGACCCCAAACAGCAGTATCGCCGAGGAGAAGGCCCCGATGAGGACGTACTTGATCCCGGCCTCGTTGGACTTGGCGTTGGTCATGGCGTAGGAGGCAAGGATATAGAAGCAGAAGCTCATCAGCTCCAGGGCTATGTAGGCGGTGAGAAGCTCTCTGGAGGCGGCCATCACGCTCATGGCCAGCACCGAGAAGAGGATGAGGCCGTAGTACTCCCCCGGATGCGTCAGGTACTTCTCGATGTAGTCCATGGAGCTCAGGATGATGAAGATGCCCATGGCCATGAAGAAGCACTTGAAGAACAGGGAGTAGGCGTCCACCTGCACCAAGCCGCCGTACATCGCCTGGTCCTCGCCCCACAGAAGGACAAGGGACAGGGCGATCAGCCCTCCCAGGCCGGCCACGCTCAGCCAGCCCAGGAGCAGCTTTCGGGAGGCCGGCAACACCAGGTCCACCGCGAGCACCACCAAGGCGAGGCCCGCCAGGACGAACTCCGGTAGCAGCAGATGTAGGTCTGCGGTCAGCGACATGAGGTCAGCGCAATCCTCCGGGAGCTCCTGGGTGCATCATGCCGGGTACCTCACAAGCAGGTCGGCGACTCCGCTGTTGATCACGTCCATGAAGGGCAGCGGCCAGACGCCCACGAAGACGAGCGTCACCACCAGCATCCCGGCGGCGCCCATCTCCAGCCGGCTGGCGTCCCCCAGGTGCTCCCACCGGGGGTCCATGGGCCCGAAGAAGGTGCTGGCCAGAAGGCGCAGTATGTACACGGCCGTTATGGCCGCGCCGATGACCGCCAGCACCGCCAGGGGCAGGTAGGTCCTGAAGGTCCCCACGAACACCAGGAACTCGGCCACGAAGCCGCTGAGCCCCGGCAGGCCCAGGGAGGCCAGGCCCGCCACGGCGAAGAAGGCGGCGGTCACTCCCATCCGCTTGGAGAGCCCCCCCAGCACGCCTATGTCCCGCACGTGGGCCCGGTCGTATATCACCCCGACCAGGGCGAAGAAGAGGGCTGTCATGATCCCGTGGGAGAACATCTGGAGCACCGCGCCCCCGACCCCCAGGCGGTCCAGCGTGGCCATGCCCATGAGCACGTATCCCATGTGGCTGACGCTGGAGTAGCCGACGACGTACTTCAGGTCTCGCTGGGCCAGAGCGGACACGGCGCCATAGAGGACGTTGACCGTGCCCAGCCCTATGAGCACCGGCATCCACGTCTCGGCCCCCTCGGGCAGGAGCACCATCCCCACGCGGATGATACCGTAGGCGCCCAGCTTCATCAGCACCCCGGCGTGCAGCATGCTCACCGCCGTGGGCGCCGCCACGTGCCCGTCGGGGGACCAGGTATGGAAGGGCCACAGGCCCGCCAGCACCCCGAACCCCACCATGAACAGGGGGAAGAACAGGGTCTGGAAGTGCTTGAAGCCCTCGTTGAAGTCCACTTCCTGGAGGTCGGACCCTTCTCCCGCCACCGCCTCTATCAGGAAGGTCGGAGTGCCGGCGTTGGCGGCAGCCCAGTAGACGCCCAGGATCGCCGTCCACACCAGCACGCTGCCGGCCACCAGGAAGAGGACCAGCTTCAGGGCCCCGTACTCCTTGGGGCGCAGGAAGGCGCCGAAGTCGCTGCTGCTGCCCCACACTCCGATGAGGAGGTACATGGGCAGCACCGCCAGCTCGTAGAAGAAGAACAGGAAGAACAGGTCCCGGACTACGAAGACCCCGTAGACCCCCGCCACCAGCATCATCAGCAGCACGAAGAAGTCCCGGGGCCTGTGCTGGACGTTCCAGGAGACCATGGTGGCGGCCAGCACTACGATTCCCGTCAGCAGGACCATGGGCGCCGATATGCCGTCCAGCCCCAGGCTCAGCGAGATGTTCAGAGGGGCGTCCAGCCACTGGAACGAGTCGGTGAACTGGTAGCCTCCCTCCTCGTAGTCGTACATGGAAAAGATGACCGCGCCCAGCACCGCCAGGGCCGCGCCGATGATGGTGGAGAAGACCCGTATCTCCCTGTGCCGGTCACGGGGGAACAGCGCCAGCAGAAGCCCGGCGGCGAAGGGCAGTAGTATGGTCACGAAGAGAATCATGCTAGCTCAGCGGCAAAAGCCAATCTACTCCTCATCAGCTCGCCAGCGCCCACCAGAGGACGGTAACGGCGACGGCGCCTACTGCCATGCCGAGAGCGTAGCTGTACAGCCGCCCGCTGACGTGATACCGGAGGATGAACCCAGTGCGCCGGACAGCGTTGCCCGGTCCGTTGACCCCCACGTCGTTCACGACCACCCGGTCGAAGAGGGCGATGAACGAGGCTAAGGCCAGCACCAGCCTGTCGATGCCCCACTGGTACAGGTCGTCCAGGTAGTACTTGCTCTCCCACACCCGGATCGGCCACGCGAACCGGGCCTTCCACGCCTCCAGGTCCACCCGGCGGCTCATGTATACCCCCCAGCACAGGGCGAAGGCGCCCACCGCCAGGACCGCGGAGCCTGCCAGGAGACCCGGATTGGGCGCGAAGCCGTGGGCCTTGTCGAAGAACAGGAAGGTGCCGATGCCGCCGTCGCTGGTGGCCTGTATGGACAGGAAGCCGAACAGGACCGCCGGCACCGCCAGCAGCAGCATGGGTCCTATCATCACCATGGGGGACTCGTGGACGCTCTGGTTCTCGGCCTTCAGCTCGCCGTAGAACACCACATAGAGGGCCCGCGCCATGTAAGCGGCGCTGAGGAAGGCGACGATCAGGGCGAAGGGCAGCAGGTAGACCCTGTGGTCCAGCACGGACAGCAGCACCTCGTCCTTGCTCCAGAACCCCGAGAGCACGGGGATCCCGCCCAGGGACAGGGCGCCGATGGTGAAGGTCAGGGCCGTGAAGGGCATCACCCTTCTGAGGCCCCCCATCTTCCGGACGTCGGTCTCTTCGTGCATGCCGTGCATGACGCTCCCGGCCCCAAGGAACAGCATCGCCTTGGCGAAGCCGTGGGCGACCAGGTGGAAGATGGCCGCCGTGTAGCCGAAGGCGCCCAGGGACAGCATCATCAACCCCAGGTGGCTGATGGTCGAGTATGCCAGTATGCGCTTCAGGTCGGTGTGCACCAGGGCCATGGTGGCGCCCATCAAGGCGGTGATCAGCCCTATGACGGCCACCACCATCAGGGCGTCGGGGGCCGCCTCGAAGATGGGGAAGGCGCGGGCTACCAGGTATACCCCCGCCGCCACCATGGTCGCGGCGTGGATCAGCGCGCTGACGGGCGAGGGGCCCTCCATGGCGTCGGGCAGCCACACGTGCAGCGGGAACTGGGCGGACTTGCCCATCGCCCCGAGGAACAGCAGGATGGCGGCGATGGTGAGGGTGCCCTCCCCGACGGCGCCCGAGGCGACGGCCTGGAAGGTCTCGGACATGTCGAAGGTCCCGACCTCGTTGAACAGGAGCAGGATACCCACCAACAGCCCCACGTCTCCGATGCGCGTGGTGACGAAGGCCTTCTTTGCCGCCTCGGCCGCCGAGCGGCGCTCGTACCAGAACCCTATGAGCAGGTAGGAGCAGACGCCCACCAGCTCCCAGACCACGTACAGCAGGAGGAAGTTGTCCGCCAGCACCAGGCTGAGCATGGAGGCGATGAACAGCGCGTGGACGGCAAAGTACCATCCGAAACGGGGGTCGCCCTTCATGTACCCGAGGGAGTAGACCTGGATCATCAGGGCGACCAGGGTAATCAACCCCAGCATTACCACCGCCAGGGGGTCCACGATGATGCCCCAATTGAGGACCACCAAGCCGGCCGTGAACCACTCCCGGTTGAAGACGCAGGTCTTCTGTCCGAAGGCCACGGCGCAGTCGGCGCCCAGGAACCCGGCCAGGACCAGCCAGAACACGCCGAAGCCGCCCGCGATGGCCAGGATGGACAGGAAGGCGCCCTTGCCCGGGAGGAACCTCCCGAAGACGACGATCAGAAGGAAAGCGATGAAGCTGAAGGCCGGTATCAGCCAGGCGAGCTCTGCTAGCTCCATCTATCTCACCACTTCATCAGGTCCACTTCGTCCACGTTGACCGTGGAGCGGTTGCGGAACAGTCTCAGGATGATGGCCAGGGCCAGGCCCACCTCCGCGGCGGCCACGGTGATCACGAATATGGCGATGATCTGGCCGGTGAAGCCCACCGGGTCCAGGTGGGCCGCCGCGGCGATGAGGTTGATGTTCACGGCGTTGAGCATAAGCTCTATGGACATGAGTATGAGCACGGCGCTGCGCCGGGCCAGCACGCCGTAGAGGCCCAGGCAAAACAGGGCCGCGCTGAGGACCTGGAAGGCCTCCAGGCTCACTGCTCTTCGTCTCCTCGGCTGGCGATGATTATTGCCCCCACCAGCGCCACCAGCAGGACGAGGGACGCCACCTCGAAGGGCACCGCCCAGGTCGTAAAGAGGGACTCGCCCAGCCTGGCCAGTCCGGGCCCCTGGGCCTCCGTCTGCGGGAGCTCCGTCCACAGCAAAGCCGCGGCAAGGACCCCGAACAGGGACAGCGCCGCCACGATGGCCAGGGGCCACTGGGGGTTGTCGGAGATGCGGGGGTACTCCCTGCTCCTGGTGAGCATTATCGCGAACAGGAGCACGATTACAATGGCGCCGCCGTAGATGAGGACCTGGACCAGCGCCAGGAACTCGGCGAACAGCAGCAGGTAGAGGCCGGCCACGGCGACCAGCGAGAGCAGCAGGAACAGGGCCGCGTGGACCACGTTCCGAGTGGCTACGACGCCCAGCCCTCCACCCAACACCAGGACGGCGGCCAGAACGAACAAGGCCTCGGACATCCTAGCTGGAGCCCTCCTGTACGGGCTCCTTCGCCTCTTGCTCCTCGGCTTTCTTCGCCTTGGCCGCGGCCTCCTTGGCCAGCACCGACGGCGGGACCCAGGCGGTCTCCTTCTGGTAGCGCTTGCCCATCTCCAATAGCCCGATAAGGTCGACCCTGTCCCCGTTTCGCTCGTAGGTGCTCATCTCATGCTCGTGGCTCATCACGATGGCGTCGAAGTTGCACACCTCCACGCAGATGCCGCACAGGATGCACCGGTTCAGGTTGATCTCGAAGGAGTCGACGATCTTCCTCCGGTGGCTCTTCCCATCCTGCTGGAGGGGGTTGTCCATCATCGTCGCGCTCATGCACAGGGTTGGGCAGTTCCTGATGCATACCATGCAGCCGGTGCACCAGGGCTCGCCGACCTTCTCGTCCCAGGTGAGAGCCGGGAAGCCCATGTACCGCGGCTGTATGGGCAGGTGCTCGTTGGGGTACTGGACCGTCACGGGGCTTCTGAACCCCTTGATGGTGGAGACCATGGTCAGGAGCATACCCTTGATACCACCCAGCATCGGTTATCCTCCTCTCGCCTCGCTGGCCCGCCGGGCCTCGGCCATCTGGCGCAGCCGGTACACCCTGTCCACGCTCTTGGCCGGCGCGGAGAGGTACTTGAAGATCAGGTACCCGATGACGCTGGTCAGCGCCAGGGACATCAGCGTCAGACTCCACCAGGGCCAGCCGTAGAACAGGTAGATGCCGGTGATGACTATGTTCAGGAAGGACAGCGGCACGACCACCTGCCAGGCGAAGGCCATGAGCTGGTCGATGCGCAGACGGGGGAAGGTGCCTCTCACCCAGAAGATGACGGTTACCACCAGGTAGGTCTTGATCAGGAACCAGATTACCGCCATCAGCCCCGCCAGCCACGAGGGGGAGTCTGGATTGTAGGGCCCGTACCACCCTCCCAGGAACAGCAGCGCCGTCAGGGCGCCGATGACGAAGGTGTTCATGTACTCGGCCAGGAAGAAGACGGACCAGTGGGCCCCGCTGTACTCGACGAAGGGGCCACCCACAATCTCCGACTCGGCGAAGTATATGTCGAAGGGGGTCCGCCCCACCTCCGCCAGCCCGGCGATGAAGAAGATCAGCATTCCCAGGGGTTGCAGCACCACGAAGGGGATGTTGATGGGGTTGGGCTTGGGGAGGTCCACGTCCGTGATGGGCACCTGGCTGATGGATATGATCCGGAGGTCCAGAGACTGGGCCATCATCGCCACGGCGATCACCACCATGATGATGGGGATCTCGTAGCTCACGAGCTGGGCCACCGAGCGGAGGCTCCCCAGGGTACCGTACTTGTTCGCCGAGCCCCAGCCCGCCAGGACCAGACCGAGAATGGTGAGCACGGAGAAGGCGATGATGTAGAAGAGGCCCATGTCCAGGTTTCGCATCACCAGGTTCTCTGCGGCGGGGATGGTGACCCAGATCATGAAGGACGGCACCAGCACTATCAGCGGCGCGACCCAGAACACGGCCTTGTCGGCCCACGAGGGGATCAGGTCCTCCTTGAGCACCAGCTTCAGGGCGTCGGCCACCGGCTGGAGCAGGCCCATGGGTCCTGTGCGGGTCGGGCCCAGCCTTCTCTGGAGGCGGCCCAGGAACTTGCGCTCCATCCACGTCAGCGACAGGACGACGACGGAGAGGGCGGTGAACAGCACCAGCAGCCCCAGGAGTATCAGCAGGAAGTCTACGACGCTCACCTGTCGACCTCTCCCAACACGATGTCCAGGGAGCCGAGGATGACGACGGCGTCTGCCAGCCACGTGTCTTTGAGCAGCGCCCGCAGGGCGCTCAGGTTGCAGAAGGACGGGGGCCGCACCTTGACGCGGTACGGCTTGTCCGAGCCGTCGCTCACCAAATACACGCCGATCTCGCCCCGGGGGTTCTCCGACCGAACGTAGACGTCGCCCACCGGCGGGCGGATCAGCCGTCTACCCATCACGGAGACCGGGCCCTGGGGTATCTGGTCCAACGCCTGCTGGACTATGCGCAGGGACTGGTACATCTCCTCTACCCGGACGTAGTACCGCTCCCAGGAGTCCCCGTCAATGCCCACGGGCACGTCGAACTCGAACCGGTCGTAGACCGAGTAGGGCTCGGCCTTCCGGACGTCATAGGGGATCCCGCAAGCCCGGAGGCACGGCCCCGTGAGTCCGTACTCCATGGCGTCCGAGGCGCTTATCGTACCGATGCCCTTGCTGCGTGCGATGAACACCTCGTTGTAGGTCAGGAGCCTGTCGGACTCCTCGACGTCGCCGCGCAGATCGGGAAGGAGGCCGCCTATGAGCTGCTCGAAGTTGTCCGGCAGGTCCTCCTTCACTCCCCCCACCCGGAAGTAGTTGTGCATCATCCGGGCGCCGCTGATGGCCTCGAAGACAGCCTGGATACGCTCCCGCCCCCGGAAGGTGAACATGACGGGCGTCATCGCCCCGGCGTCCAGCCCGAAGGTGCCCAGGAACAGGAGGTGGCTGGCGATACGGTTCAGCTCGCACAGTATGACGCGAACGTACTCGGCCCTCTCCGGGATCTCCAGCCCCATGAGCTTCTCCACCGCGCGGCAGTAGACGAGCTCGTTGTTGAAGTTGGATATGTAGTCCAGCCGGTCGAACAGAGTGACGATCTGGTGGTACTGCTCGCCCTCGCACAGCTTCTCGGAGCCCCGGTGCAGGTAGCCGATGTGGGGCTCCGCGTCCACGACCTTCTCCCCGTCGACCCACAGGACCATCCTGAACACGCCATGGGTGGAGGGATGCTGGGGCCCCATGTTTACCAGCATCTCCAGGGTCTGGGCGTCGCCGTCCACGGGCTGGTTTACCTCTACCATGCTACTCCACGAACTCCAGCTCCAGCTCGGTGCTCTCCTCTACGTCGGCGAAGCCGACCTCCGCCAGCTCCGCCTCCAGCTTTCCCTCGCCGTCCCGGGCCTGGATCCAGGACACGAACTTCTCCACCAGGTCGTCCTGGGCCTGCCCCGGCGTGTCACCCCTGCCGTCGATGACCAGTCCGTCGATGGTGGCCCGATATCCATCTTCGTCCGGTGCGACCCTGGCCGCCAGCGTCAGCTTCTCCATCGGATGGCTAGAACTCCTGGTATTCGTGAAAGGGGTGGTCCCTTCTGCCGGGGTAGCCCTGGAAGGACTCGTACAGGAGCAGGGGGCTCAGGTTGGGATGGCCCTCGAACTCCACGCCGAACAGGTCGTGCGCCTCCCGCTCGTACCAGTCCGCCGCCGGCCACAGCGCGGTCAGCGAGGGCAGGCGGGGGGCGTCGGGCGGGACGTTGGTCTTCACCAGCAGCTTGTGTTCGTGCTCCATGGACAGGAGCACGTATACCACCTGTATGTGCTCGGTATAGTCGACGGCCGCGATGCACAGCAGCACCGTGAAGGCGAGGGTAGGCTCGTCCTTGAGGGTACGGCACACGTCGACGATGTCGCCGGAGGCGACCAGGACGGTGGGAGTGTCGACGGCGGCCCCGGCCTCGGGACTAAAGCCGCCAAGGACATGCTGGACGCGATGCTGCAGCTCCTGGGCCCTCTCGCCGAGGGCGGCCTCTGCTTCCCGGGCGTGGCCCCCGGGCCTAGGCCTTTGCGCCACCTTGCCTGGAGTCCCGCATGATTTTTTCCTGGAGCTTCAGTATGCCCTGCATCAGGGCCTCGGGCCTGGGAGGGCAGCCGGGCACGTACACGTCCACCGGGATGATGTGGTCCACGCCCATCACCACCGAGTAGGAGCGGTAGTAGGGCCCGCCGTTGGTGGCGCAGCTACCCATTGCTATCACCCACTTGGGCTCGGGCATCTGCTCGTACAGCAGCCGGATGGGCTCGCCCATCTTCTTCACCACGGTGCCCGCCACGATCATAACGTCCGACTGCCTGGGGGATGGCCAGGTGACCACGCCGAAGCGGTCGAAGTCGTGGTGGGCCATGTACGTGGACATCATCTCGATGGCGCAGCAGGCCAGGCCGAAGGTGAGGGCCCATAGGGACGACTTCCTGGCCATGGCGAACAGCTCCTCCGCCCTGGCCGTCACCACCCCCGGCATGGCCTTGTCGAAGAGGCTGGGGGCCGGTACGTTGCCGCTACCCACGCTTATCTCGACCACTGGAGAGCCCCCTTTCGCCAGCCGTACAATATGGCGAAGGCCAGCACCGCCAGGAAGATGAGCATGGCGTAGAAGGGCACGCTGCCCACCGCGTCATCCAGAAAGACCACGGCCCAGGGGAACAGGAACACCGCCTCCACGTCGAAGATCAGGAACAGGATGGCGAAGATGTAGTACCGGATGTTGATCTGTGACCAGCGGAAGGGGGTTGGCGGGATACCGCACTCATAGGGAGTGAGCTTCACCGAGGAGTGGCGGCGAGAGGAGATGAACATGGAGGCGGCGAACATCAGCCCGATGGCCAGGAAGCCGATGCCGCCCGAGAGTATCACCGCAGCCCAGCGGAAGTCGAAATCTTCTGGCATTGAGACTGCCCTCCCGTGGGCAGGGAAACGCTAAGCTAAACCCGCCTGGAGCGGGACTAAATATAACACTGGTGCGTTGGGGGTGTCAACGAAATCGGGAATGCCAGATTCCCCACCCAAGTCGTTCTTCCCTACCCGCCCCGCTTCGTCCCGGAGAACACCCGCGTCCCCCAAGGGTCGGCGTGCACCGTGGGCTCGAACCCCGCGTCGCGGAGCGCACCCATCCACGCGGCCTCCGGGAACAGGCCAAGCACGTGGCGGTCCTGCTCGACCCGCAGGGACCCGTCCGCTTCGCGCAGCAGATAGACGAAGTCCGCGACATAGACCGAGTCCTCGGGGTCCTGGTCCGTTGCCCACATCAGGTACCGCAGGCCGCGGCCGTCGGGCCCGTCGGCGCCGCCGTGCTCCGTATAAGGAGGCGAGAAGCGCTCCCGCACGTGGTCCGGGACGACCAGGACGGCCCCGCCTGCCCGGCAGTGGAAGGCAGCCGTTTCGGCCATGGCCCCCACGTCGCCCTCCGAGGTCAGATACGACACCGCGTCGTGGACGAATACCCCGTCGAACTGCCTCCCCGCGAGTCGGAGAGAGCGCATGTCCCCCTGGACGTGCTCGACCTCCGGGTTGATCCGGCGGCTGACGGCCAGCATCTCGGGTGAAACGTCCGACAGGGTCATCTCGAACCGCCGCTTCAGGTGCGATGCGCTGTTCCCGCCGCCGCTTCCCAGCTCGAGCACCGTGCGCACCGGTCCTACCGCCGCCTCGGCTATCCTCTCGGCGTTGTAGGCGGCCTCTTCAATGTACTCGTCGGGGGCCGTGAGCAGGTGAAACCAGGACGCGAGGTCGGCGTACAGCCGTGGACTATCCCCCATCATAGCCCCTCCCGCCCCGCCGCCCTCCCGATGGGTCCGGGGCTGAATAGCAACCGGCCCACCCCGGGCCGAAGAGACGCGGTGGGCCGGCGTCGCGTTTCAGCGTGGGGGGACAGAGGTCTAGACGACCCCGTCTTCCCTCATGGCCTTCAGGGTCTCCTCGAAGGCGGCGACCGTGCGGTCTATGTGCTCGTTCTCGTGGACCGCGGAGACGATGAAGGTCCCTCTGCCCATGGGGTCGACCCCGTTGTTGATCATGCCCCGCTTCAGGGGGCCCATGAACTTGGGGCTCGACCCCTCCTTGATGTCCGAGTGGCCCATGGTGCAGACCTCCCGGTCGCAGCCGCAGTCCTTGAAGGTCACCATCACCACCGAGGCGAGGCCCCGGGCGTGGCCCGCCACCTCCAGCTTCGAGAACACTTCGTTGAAGCCGGCCTTCAGCCTGGCGGCCGCCGCGTCGGCCCTCTCGTTGATGGGCTCTCTGGCGATCATCTCCAGGGCCGTGGCCCCCGTGGACGCCGAGAGGGGGTTGGCGTTGAAGGTGCCCTGGTGGGCGATGCGCCGCTTGGCGTCCCACTCGGGGTCGTCGCGGAAGGCGATCATGTCTATGATGTCGGCCTTGCCGCCCACCGCGGCGCCCGGCAGGCCGCCGGCCACTATCTTGGCCATCGTGGAGAGGTCAGGTTCGATGCCGAACCTGACTTGGGCGCCGCCCCGGGACAGCCGGAAGCCGGTCACCACCTCGTCCATGATGAGCAGGGCGCCGTGCTTCCTGGTCACCGCCCGTAGGTCGTCTAAATATTGAGGCACCATCAGGGGCATGTGGCCCGTGTGGGCGCCCACGGGCTCGAGCATGACCGCGGCCACGTCGCCGCCCTCCAGGGCCCGCTCCACCGCCGGGATGTCGTTGGGGGGGAGCACGATCATGGAGGAGAGGGTGCCGTCGGGGATTCCGGCCACTCCGCCGCCGGTGGCCACCGCGTAGTCCTGCCAGCCGTGGAAGTGGTCCTCCAGCTTGATGATCTTGTCCCTGCCCGTGTAGGCGCGGGCCAGGCGGAAGGCCATCAGGGTGGCCTCGGTGCCCGAGCTATGGAACCGGATCTTCTCCACCGAGGGCATCAGGTCCTTGATGGCCCGGGCCCACCGGAGCTCCTCGTCGGTGCTGGCCCCCAGGTGGGTGCCCCTGCCTATCTGCCTGGCCACGACCTCCTCGATGGCGGGATGGGAGTGGCCCAGGATCAGGGAGCCGTGTCCCGAGACGTAGTCCACGTACTCGTTGCCGTCCACGTCCCACTTGATGGGCCCCTTGGCGTGGGTCGCGTAGATGGGGAAGGGGGTGGTGTATCGGGTGTCGTGGGTCACGCCGCCGGCGAATAGCTGCTTCGCCTCCTCGTAACGCTTGACGGACCCGGGATGCTTCTGGTAATACCGCTCCGTTATGCTGGACATCGGATCTCCTTTCGAGTGCGGGCAACGTTCCTGGGCGGGCTGGTCTCCAGCATCCGGCGGAACGCCACAAGCATGATATAATATATCGCCTTCTCAGACAAGCCTGGCGTCGGAAGGCGAGACCTCCAACCTGTTCGGGAGCGACCCCGCCGATGTTCAGCTACGTGGACCACCTGGAATGCACCAAATGCGGGAGCGTTCACCCCCAGTCCCGGCCAACTAGGACCTGCCCCGACTGCGGCAAGGTCCTCTTCGCCCGCTACGACCTTCCCAGGCTCAGGAGGGAGGTGGACCGGTCGGTGTTCGATTCCAGGGCTTCGGGGATGTGGCGCTTTTCCGAGCTCCTGCCCGTCCGGGACCCGGACAACGTCGTCAGCCTGGGCGAGGGCGGCACTCCCCTGATGAAGGCCGACGAGCTGGGCAAGGCCCTGGGGCTCAAGAGCCTCTACATCAAGGACGAGTCCCTCAATCCCACCCTGAGCTTCAAGGCCAGGGGCGTATCCGCCGCCGTGTCCGTGGCCAAGGAGCTCGGCCTGGACAAGTACACCATGCCCTCGGCCGGCAACGCCGCCGGGGCCTTGGCCGCATACGCGGCCCGGGGAGGCATGGAGGCCCACGTCTTCATGCCCCGGGACGCTCCCTTCGCCAACCGGGCCGAGTCCTCGGCCATGGGCGCCCGCCTGGAGCTGGTGGACGGGACCATAGCCGACGCCGGACGGGTCTCCAAGGTGGTGGCCCAGGAGAAGGGGCTCTTCGACCTGTCGACCCTCCAGGAGCCCTACCGGGCCGAGGGAAAGAAGACCATGGGCCTGGAGCTGGCCATGCAGCTTGGATGGCGTATGCCCGGGGCCATCGTCTACCCCACCGGAGGGGGCACCGGGATCATCGGGATGTGGAAGGGGTTCTACGAGCTGTTGGAGCTCGGCTGGGTGGAGGGCAAGCCTCCCAGGTTCATCGCCGTCCAGGCCGAGGGCTGCCAGCCCGTCGTAAAGGCGTTTCACGAGGGAGCCGACCACTGCGAGCCCTGGCCCAACCCCCACACGGTGGGCGACGGCCTCAGGGTCCCCGGCCCCTTCGCCGACTACATCATACTGAAGGCCATCAGGGACACCGGCGGCACAGCCCTGGCGGTATCCGACGAGGACATGGTGTCGGCCATGACGGAGATCGCCAAGGCCGAGGGCGTGTTCGCCTGCCCCGAGGGCGCGGCTACCCTCGTGGGACTGAAACGCCTGGTCCGGGAGGGGTTGGTGGACCCCGACGAGAGCATCGTCCTGCTGAACACCGGGTCAGCCTACAAGTACCTGGACCTGTTGAAGGATCGCGTGTGAGGGCCTCGGCCCTCCCGTTGGCTCTGCCCGGTGTGACCGATGAGCCGGGGCCGGTGACGCACTCGACCTTCCTTCTCAGGGGAAGTGTCTAAGAAGGAGCGGGTATGGAGGTAGTCCTCAGTTCACCCAGGGGATTCTGCGCGGGGGTGGTGCGGGCCATCGAGGTGGTGGACCTGTGCCTGGAGAAGTTTGGGCCCCCGGTCTACGTCAAGCACCAGATCGTGCACAACCCCTATGTGGTCGCCAGCCTGGAGAAGAGGGGGTCCATCACCGTGGAGGACGTGGAAGACATACCGTCGGGCTCGGTGGTGGTGTTCTCGGCCCACGGCTCGCCGCCCGAGGACTTCGAGAAGGCCGAGGCCAGGAATCTCAGGGTCATCGACGCGACGTGCCCGCTGGTTACCAGGGTCCACAACGAGGCGCGAAAGTACCACCGGGAGGGCCGCAAGGTCCTGCTGGTGGGGCACCGCGGCCACCAGGAGGTGCGCGGCACCATGGGGCAGACTCCCATGACCCTGGTCGACGAGCGGGAGGAGAGTGAGCTGCCGGACTGGGACGGCGGCACCCCGGTGGTGGTCCTCACCCAGACGACCCTCTCCGTGGACGACACCCAGGCCGAGGTCGACCAGATAAAAGAGAAGTTCCCCAACTCCATAACCAAGGCCGACATCTGCTACGCCACCACCAACCGGCAGCAGGCTGCCAAGGAGCTGGCGCGTAACGTGGACATGGTGCTGGTGATCGGGGCCCAGAACAGCTCCAACTGCAACCGGCTCCGGGAGGTGGCCGAGGTACAGGGTGTGCCAGCCTACCTGATCAACGGCCCCGAGGACCTGGACCAGGCCTGGCTCAGTGACGTGGACAGGGTGGGCATAACCTCGGGCGCGTCCACCCCCGAGGTGCTGGTCGACGAGGTGATCTCGTCGCTGAAGCCGTCCAGCGTAACGACCCTGGGGGGCATCGAGGAGGACGTCACCTTCGTTCTCCCCAGGGAGCTGCGGCGCCGGAGCTGAGCCCCCCGCGACGACGCCCCGGCCGGCGCCGATAGTGGAGCCACTCGATAGTGCAGCTACTCAGGAGGTAAACGCCATGTCCGTAAGCTATGAGGAGGCCAAGCGAATCGTGGAGGCCGCGTTCGCGGCTTCCCAGGAGATGGGGATCAAGATAGCCGTCGCCGTGCTGGACGACCGGGGCGATACCGTAATCCAGGCCCGCATGGACGGCGCCAGGTGGTGGTGGGTGGACACGTGCCGCGCCAAGGCCTTCGCCACCACCCTGTTCGGGGTCCCCAGCGGCGAGCTCACCGAGCGCCTGGCCAGCGGCGTGGGCGTGGCGATGCTGGGCCTGCACCCGGGAAAGATCGCCTACGCCCAGGGAGCCCTTCCCATCATGCGCGATGGAAGGCTCATAGGCGCCGTGGGCGTCGGGGGCGGCACCAGCCAGCAGGATGAGGACGCTGCCCGGGCGGGCATCGCCGCCCTTTAGCCGCCCCCCGTAGCATCCCTAAGGAGAGGGTCATGAGCAACCCCAGGGCCGAGTACAGCCCCATCGTCGGCCGGCCGCCCCTCAGGCTGCCCGGCGGCGCCAAAGTGGCGGTGTGGCCGGTCATCAACGTGGAGGAGTGGGACATCAACGCCCCCATGGCCCGGACGGTCATCCCTGCCCCCCAGGGCGTGACCGTGCTCCCCGACATAGCCAACTTCTCCTGGTTCGACTACGGCCTCCGCGTCGGCTTCTGGCGCATGAAGGGAGTGCTGGACCGCCACGGCATCAGGGCTACCCTGAGCCTCAACGCCTCGGTGTGCAACTCCTACCCGGTGATCGTCGAAGAGAGCCTCAAGAGCGGCTGGGAGATGCTGGGGCACGGCTTCATCCAGCGGGCCCTGAACCTGGAGGAGGACGAGCGGGACGTAATCCGCCGGTCCATCCGGACGATAAAGGAGACCACGGGCAGGGCGCCCAGGGGTTGGATGGGCCCCGGCCTGGCCGAGACCTTCGACACACCCGACATCCTCGCCGAGGAGGGGATCGAGTACGTCTGCGACTGGGTCAACGACGACCAGCCCTACCCGATGAAGGTGAAGAGCGGCAGCCTGGTGGCCATACCCTACACGGTGGAGCTTAACGACATCCCCATGTACCTGGTCCAGAACCACCCATCCCCCGAGATCTTCCAGCGGTCCAAGGACTACTTCGATACGTTGTACGAGGAGTCCGAGGAGGGCGCCCGCATCATGTGCGTCTCCACCCACCCCTACATCACCGGGGCCGCCCACCGCATCCGCTACTACAACCAGGTGTTCGAGTACATCAAGCGCCATGAGGGCGTCATCTTCATGACGGGCAGCGAGATCCTGGACTGGTACAAGGGGGAGACGGGGATGTAGGCTCCCGCTAGCTGTCCTCGTCGTCCTGGGCCCGGTCTCCCGAGCCCACCTCCCGCAGGAAGCGCTCCACCTCCGGGGCGAGGGGTGGCAGGGGCTCCTCCGTCGGCTTGTGCCGCCGGTCGTACTGGGCCTCAAGCTGGCTTAGGATGGCCTTCAGCTCCGGGTTGCGGTCCATGGCCAGGTTCAGCTCGTTGTACTGGCGCTTCCCCCGGTCTTCGTCCACCAGGCGAGGCGGCAGGCCGTACATGGAGCAGAGGACCTCCATCAGCCGGGCCGCCCCGGCGTAGTCCTCGTCTAGCTGTACGTACTGGGGAAGGTGTACGACCAGGGTCATGTAGTCGATGCCCAGCTTCAGGGCCTCCTGGGTGATGATGGCCGTGATGCTCGTCGGGCCCTGGTATCCGCTCTCCTCGATGTTCAGGCTCTTGGCCAGGTCGGCGCCGCCGGGCCCTCCCGCGGAGCCGGATACCAGCAGCGGCCTGGTGTGGGGGACCACGTCGTACATGCCGCCTATGAGGCAGTAGCGCCGCACATCCAGGGCCTTGAGCACGTCGACGATGGACTGGACGTAGTCTTCCCCCGCCGCGTGGGGCTCCCGCAGGTTGAACAGCAGCAGGTCTGGCGCCTCTTCCCGCTCGACGTAGCTGAGGACGCTGTTGGGAATGCGCATCTCCCGGCGGTCTCTCACTAGGCGTGACCTGGGCCGGTAGCGGGTGAAGTCGAAGAAGTCCCCGGGCATGGCTAGCTGGCCGAGCTGTTTGGTGGCGAAGTGGCGCTCCAAGCGGCTCATGGTCAGGGTGCCCACCCGCCCGACGTTGACCCACGGCCTGAGGATGGCGATGACGTGGGGCTCCTTCAGATGGGGCAGCGGCTCCCGCATCTCGAACGCGCCTATCCGCATGCCCCAATCTTGACACCGGCGACCGGGTTTTGCAACCCCGGCGGCTCCGGCGACCCCCCTTTGGGACGGGCCGGGGCGCGGCCCTTGAGCTTGACACGCGCAACCGCCAAGAGTAGCATCGCAGACACGCAGTGGGCCTCCCACTCATCTACAGGAGGTGGCGCATGATTACGAAGTTCAGTAGCCTTTTCGCCGGAAACGTCGATTTTGGAGACTCGGGCCTGGACGGCGTCCCCGTCAACGACCGGTGGCTTTCGGACGAGCACCTCGCCACCGTCTTCGACAAGTCCCGGGCCCTGGCCGAGACCATGGACCGGCTGGGCTACCACTCCTTCTGGGGGGCGGAGCACCACTTTCAGAGGGAGGGGTACGAGTGTATCCCCAACCTGCTGATGCTGTTCCTGGACCTGGCCCACCGCACCCGGGACCTGAAGTTCGGGTGCGGCTTCAACATCAACCCCATGTGGCACCCCCTGCGCCTGGCCGAGGACTTCGCCACCGCCGACATCCTGACGGGCGGCAGAATCATCTTCGGCCTGGGGCGCGGGTACCACACCAGGGAGGTGGAGGTGTTCGGCGCACCCATCATCGACAACGAGGCCAACCGGGAGCTGTTCGAGGAGCAGGCGGAGGTCATCTTCAAGGCGTTCAACGAGCGCTCCTTCTCTCATCACGGCAAGCACTACGACATCCCGCCCCGGGTGCCCTACAGGGGCTACGAGCTGGAGGAGATCACTTTGGTGCCGCGGCCCCTGACCCTGCCCGTGGAGTGCTGGCAGCCCATCGTCAGCGCCAGCCAGCGGGCCCTGGACTTCATGGCCAAGCACCGCATCAAGGGCGTCATCGGCGGCGGAGCGGCCCAGGGAGGCGCCTCGGAGGAGGTGGTGCGGAGGTTCCGGGACACCCTGGCCCGGGCGGGACGCGAGACGGAGCTTGGGGGAGACCTCATGATCAGCTTCTCCGTGCACCTGGCCGACACCGAGGAGCAGGCCATCAGGGAGGCCAAGCCCCACTTCGAGGAGTACCTGAAGATGTTCGGCCCGCTGGGATTCGTCCGCGGGCTGTCCGACGAGCAGATCTCGGCCATGGGCGACCCTCGTAGGGCGCGCCACGCGGGCCTGCCCACCCTGGAGGCCGCCGCCCAGGCCGGGGCGTGGCTATGCGGGCCGCCGGAGCTGGTCACGGAGAAGCTGATGGCCGTACAGGACCAGTATCCCGGCTTGGAGCAGGTCAACGTGGCCTTCACTCACATGGGCACGTCCCTGGCCACCAACCTGGAGCAGCTTGAGTGGTTCGGCAAAGAGGTGATGCCCACCTTCAAGGTCCAGGCCAAAGCGCCCGCGGTCGCGGACTGAAGGCGGGCGCAGCCGTTAGCCCTCGTACCAGCCCGACGCGAACAGCAGCCCGTCGTGACGTACGATCCAGGTGTGTTTTTGCCGGTCGTAGCCCGTTGCCGGGTTGAGCAGCACGTAGTCCACCCAACGGCCCGCCTCGGTGGCGCTCAGTAGGTCGTCGCCATAGAAATACCCGGTGGAGTCCACGCGGAGGCTGGGGTCCCGTCCTCTGAACATGGCGTTGTGGTGGCCTATGGTGACGCCCTCCTGGTCGATGATGAACATGTACCACTGGCCGTCGATGCTCTCCGGGGTGTTGTAGTAGGCGAGGGTGTCCTCCAGGCCCACCGCGTCGTAGAGGTCCATGGCCTGCCGCACGAATGCCTGGGTGTATGCCGGTGCGTCGG
>JAGWBJ010000012.1:52873-59689 GCA_021295955.1 Dehalococcoidia bacterium
TGTTTGGTGTCCACGCCGCCGGAGACGGGATTGGGGAAGGTGTAGTCGAGCCAGGCGCCGTGCTCGTCCGCCGCGGCGGCGACCGCCTCGCCGGCCGGATAGCCGTTGGGCCCGACGGCCGCCGCGGCGGGCTGGTCCACCAGGTCGGGGTCGGCGGCGTGGGCGCGCATGGTGTTCTCTTCGTCGATGATGAACATGTACCACTGGCCGTCGATGCTCTCCGGGGTGTTGTAGTAGGCAAGGGTGGCGTCGAGCCCTTCCGTCTTGTATCTGCCGATGGCGTTGTTGACGAAGTACTTGGTGTACTCGGCGGGCATCGACTTGGGAGGCGCGGCCGCCGTCTTGGCCGGGATGCCCGGCTGGCCGGCGGCGAGCCTGGTTTCGGCGATGGCGTTCATGATGCTGGTCAGCACCGCGATGCCCTGCATCAGCTCCAGGGTGCGCACGGTTTCCGGGTCCGGTGAAGCCGCGGCGGCAGCCTGGAAGACCCTGTGTATCTCCCGGTCCAGGCCGCTCAGCTTGGCCTTGAAAGCCGGGTCCTGGGTCCGCTCGATGATGGCGTGGATCAAGTTGTCCAGCCGTTGGGAGTCATCCCGCCGGGCCTCGGTCAGGGCCGTGTCCGACTCCTTCCGTATCCCCTCCACGACGGAGGCGACGGCGGCCTTGTCCACGGCGGCGGTGTCCCCCGCGGGTCCCTGGGGCCCTGTGGGTCCGACCGGTCCGGCTGCTCCGGGTGCTCCGGATGCGCCCGCTGGGCCCTGCTCTCCCGGGGCGCCGGCGTCCCCCTGGCAGGCGGCAATTGACAGGATGACGGCGATAATGGGAATCAACGCAATAAGTGCGCGCACTGTCCAGCCCTCTGATCCAGTTGTCGTAGCAGGGAGTCCACCCGGGCAGTGTCAAGGAACAAATGTTTCTGCCAGCAGGCGGCCCATAGTATAGCACAGAAGGCGTTGGGTTCCAGGCATGCTGCCGCGAAGTGGCCGGTTCCGCGTGGTACGTGTGGTGGCGGAGCGGCATTGGTAAACTGGAGAGTGTTGGAGCAGCCCCTTGCCGCAGGACGGATGAATGAACGGAAGCGAAGCCGCTGGGAGACGACGGAGCCAGGCGTTGGTCGCGTGCGAGGCGGGAGAAGACGATGGGCAACGGCCGGAGACCTGTTGACGGTGAATCAGATCTCGCGGCCGTGGGCCGTCAGCACGATCATCTCCAGCACTTCATGGCTGGAGATGGAGCCCATGAACTCCTTGGTCTCCCTATCCGCCACCGGGAGCACCGTCAGCGAGCTCTCCGTCATCCGCTGCAAAGCGTCTTCCACCAGCTCCTCCGAGTAGGCGCACGGTGTGCTCTGGCGCAACACCCTGCCAAGGGGGGTGTGCTCCCACTGGTCGCGGGGAAGGTAGCGCAGCATGCTCAGCGAGACGATCCCGGCCAGCTTGCCCCGGTCCAGCACCACGTAGTCGTGCTGCTCCGGCAGCAGCCAGGTCTCGGCAAAGGCCTTGACGGTTAGCGACCGCTCCGGATAGCTTCGGGAGCGGTCGAGAACGTCACGTACCCTGATTCCGTCCAGGGCAAAGCGGGCCAGCGACGGGGGAAGCTGCCCCTGGGGAGTAACGGCCTCCGAATGTCTGAGCCTTCTGAGGGCAAGGCTGATGCCCATGGGCGTCAACAGAATGTAGGCGAGCATGACCAACACCAGCAACGAGAAGACGGCCATGTCGATGACGGCGGTATGGAATAGCAGGAGTAGGAGCGCAATCTCCGCCACCCCCTTGGCCATCAGTCCCGAGGCTGTGGCGAAGGGAGCATCGAGCCGGGTGACGTAGGCGCTGAGAAAGGCGCCGGCGAATTTGCCGGCAAGCGGGACGAGGGTCAACGCCGCTATGGTCTCCGGCGGCAGTTTCAGGAACTCGAAGCTCAGGTACAGGCCTGCGGAGGCGAAGAACAGGGGGACGAACAGCCCCTCGGCTGTGCCCCTCATCCCGGGCATGATGTCCCGCCGCACCTGGTAAGGCAACGTGGAAAGGGCTGCGCCGAAGAGCAACGCTCCAAGGGAGCCGTGCAGGCCGACCTTCTCGGCTGCCACAACCACTAGGAAGAGCCCGCCCAGCAGCAGCCCGAAGGAGAGCTGCGGCACCCGCAGAAAGTGATGCAGCAGGAATATCAACCTGGGTAGCACCTTGGTGGAGACGAACCACGTTACTATCGTAAATCCGATAATTTGCCCCACGAGCGTCGCCACGATCAGCGGGCTCAAGCTATGGCCGTGTCCCCCGGCGTAGAAGTGCTCGCTTATGGCGAACCCCACCACGAACAGGGCGATCAGCTCGGCGATGACCACGGCCGTGAAGATCTGAATGCCCACGGGCTCCCTGAGACGCCCCTCGTCGATCAGCACCTTGGCGACTACCCCGAGGCTGGACAGGGACAGCACTCCCGCCAGCCCCAGGGCCTCGGTAAACTCGAGGCCCAGCCGCAAGTCGAAGAGGAGGTCGGTGGTAACCGCCAGGGACGCCAGCAGCGATATGACCACTGACAACACCGAGGCGAGGAAGAGGCGGCCTCGTACGGCGGCGAAGAACCCCCTGATGTCCAGCTCCTCCAGGCCTATGAGGAAGAAGAACATGAAGATGCCGATGCCCAGGATCATCTCGACCTCGGGGCCCGACTCCACCAACCCCGTTGCGGGGCCGAGGACGACGCCGGCGGCGGCGTATGCGATGATAGAGTTGAGGCCGAGCCGTCTGAATACGCCTTCGGCCAGCTTGGCGACGACAATCAGGAGGCCAACCGAAAAAAGCGCTTCGTGGATCTCCAGTCCGAAGCCTCCTCTCTGGCAGTCCCTACCCTCGGGCGTTACTGGAGAAACGCGAAGGGGTAGAGCTGGCCGCATGCCCTTGGAAACTGTCGCCGGTGTCTTGAGGCCTGGCTGCGATAGGCCGTGGGTGGGTGGGAACAGCCCCGCAACGTTGCGGCCATTATGCGAAGGGGCATGGGGGGTGTCAAGGGACACGGGTTCGCGCTACGCGGGGCGCCGGCAGAGGGACGCGGCACACACGCTTGACATATATGGACGGGTGTATTAGGGATGAAGGTGTGAAAGAGACCCCGGCCGGGAGGAGTTGGCGGGTCAGGCCGCATTGGCCTGTGCGTATCGGAGGACGTTTGCCTGTGCCTGGACGGACCGGGCTCAAGTGGGTGTTGGTGCTCGTCGTCTCCGTCCTTTCCCTCATGGCGGTGCTCAACTTCGGGGTGGCCTGGTACTACTCCGGCGTGCTCAACGACCTGGCCCTGAAGGTGGGCGAAGAGGAGGTGGAGTACAACCTGACAGCCTCCGCCGTCGGCGACGGTCTGGTCAGGCTGGAGAGGGGTCCCGACGGTGGGGAGTGGAGGTTGCGGGGCAAATGGGGCCTTGGCTGGGATGGGGGCCGTGGAATGATCGGCGACATCGTGGAGGAGGGCGACGGCTTCCTGGTCCGGCGGTTCACCATGGCCGAAGGAGAGCCGCCGCGCTCCGCCCCGGCCTTCGTGTCGGCCGACATCTACCCCAACGACCCCCTCCTGGCGTACGGCATCGAGTACGAGAACGTCGAATACGAGGCGCCCCTGGGAAGACAGGACGCGTGGCGGTTCGAGGGAGACGACGACACGTGGGCGGTCTTCGTACACGGCCTCCGGGGCGCTCCCGGGGACGGCCTGTCCTCGCTGCCCGTCCTGCACGACCTGGGCGTCCCGGCCCTCTTCATCGCCTACCGCAACGACGAGGGACAGCCCCGGGACCCGAGCGGCATCCACCAGTACGGCCTCACCGAGTGGCGGGACCTCCATGCCGCGGTGGAGTACGCTCTCTCCCAGCCGGGCGCCAGGGACGTCGTGCTCATCGGCCACAGCATGGGCGGCGGAATCGCGGCCAAGTTCCTCTACGAGTCGTCGCTGGCCGGCTCCGTGACCGGCGTGGTCATGGACTCGCCCGCCATGGACTTCGAAGCGCCGGTGGACCTGGGAGCCCGCGACCGCAATCTGCCCGGTTTCGTGGCCGCCACGGTTAAGTGGATTGCCACACTCCGGTTCGGCGTGGACTGGGACGCCATGGACTACCTGAAGGACGCGCACCGGCTGAACGTGCCCATACTGCTCATTCACGGGGAGGACGACGGCCGGGTGCCCATCGAGACCAGCGACAAGCTGGCCGAGCTGCGCCCCGACCTGGTGACGTACAGTGTCTACCCGGATACCACCCACGCCGACGCGTGGAACGTCGACTCCGAGCGCTACGAGCGCGAGCTCAGGGAGTTCCTCCTTCGCGTCATCCAGTGAGGCTGCGAGTGAAGGAGCGGGCGGCTTGTCAAAATCGTATCACGTGGTACTATGTCCGGAAGTGGAGACGGACCCTTAGACCCGGGCAACCCGGAGAGAGGAGTTTATCCAAATGCTGAGCAGGATGATGGGCGCCGCCCTCTTGAGGAGCGAGACCTTCGAGGAGGTGGAAAGGGACGGCGGGGCCACCATACAGGCGTTGCTGGTAGTCATTTTCGTCACCGTCGCCGGCATCGTTGGCGCGATCTTGAGTAGTGTGGAAGATGTGGAGGTGGCCAGGGCGCTGGTCCTCGGCATAATCCGAGGTGTCGCAAGCTGGGCCATATGGGCACTGGCAACCTGGTTGGTGGGGAGCAAGCTGCTCAAGACCCAGGCCACCGAAGCGGACTGGGGACAGCTTGCGAGGACCACTGGGTTCGCCCAGACGCCGGGGATTCTGAGCATCCTCCTCTTCATACCCGTGGTGGGGGGTCTCATCTCTCTGGTGGCGTTCGTCTGGTCCTTTGTGGCTATGATGATTGGCGTACGGCAGGCCCTGGACTACACGTCGACCTGGCGGGCGTTCTTCGTAATCCTGATCGCCTTCATCCCGGTGATAATCCTGAACGGCATCATCTTTGCGTTGCTGGGGGTCTGGGACTAGTCCCAGACCCGGCCGCCTGGTGCGGTATGGACCGGGAGAGGTCGTGGACCATTCGGGTGGTGGGGCCTTCCGGCGCCCCGCTATACGGACAGGGACCGTTTTGGAGCTGAAGCAGCCCTGACGTCGTAGCCGCCAAACTCCGGGTGCCCCTCCAGAAAGTCGGGTCGTGGCCCCGAATGGGCTGACCTGAACGCCTCGCTGCGGGTCCATAGGTGGTGGGCCTTCTTGGACTCCCAGCGGGTCACTATCAGGTACTCTTCGTGGGCGAAGGTGTTCTCCAGCTTCCACATCTCGAATCCCAGGAACCCCTCCTGCTGCTCGACCCCGCTCCGACGCTGGAACCGCTCCTCCAGCTCGTGCCCTCGTCCCTTCTTGGTCCTAAGCTTGTTGGTAGCCACAAACATGTTTCGCACCTCCCAAGTCTTCCCCATCGAGGCAGTCCGGTCTACGTTGGCGCACATGCCTGGAAGGGATAGCATACCGACCTGCCGGTGTGGGGATTCTGGATGATGTAGGCGTCCACGTTGAATACCTCCCTCAGTACGTCGGGCTGGATCACCTCGTTGGCGGGCCCGTCGTAGGCGACCCGGCCGTGGCTGACGGCTATGAGCCGCTCGCAGTACCTGCTGGCCAGGTTGAGGTCGTGGAGGACCATCAGGACGGTGATTCCCCGTTTCGCGTTTAGCTGGGCGATGAGGTCCATGATCTCAAGTTGATGGCATATGTCCAGAAGGGTGACCGGCTCATCCAGCAGCATCAGCTTTGGCTCTTGGGACAGCGCCATGGCCAGCCATGCCCGCTGGCGCTCGCCTCCCGACAGGGTGGATACCTGTCGTTGGGCCATCGCCTCCAGGCGGCACTCGCTTAAGGCCCTGTCGATCACCTCGCGGTCGCCTTCACCCAGACGCTTCAGCCAGGGAACGTGGGGATACCTTCCGTAGCTCACCAGCTCGCGGACCGTCAGCTCCGGCGGCGCGTTGGGGGCCTGCGGCAGCACTGCCATGCCCCGGGCCACCTCTCCGGTGGACATCTCCCGGAGGGCCTTCCCGTCCAGGTACACCCCACCCGACCGGGGCTTCAGCAGCGTGGTCTTGCCCGACCCGTTGGGGCCTATGATCCCCACCATCTCCCCGTCCTCTACAGCCACGTCCACGTTGGTGAGCACGTTCGTCTTGTCATAGCCGGCGACGAGCCTTTCCGCCTGTATCTTCATTCGAGGGCTCCCATTACAACGCTCTGCCGCCGATGAACCTGGTCCGGTAAAGGAGGAACACGAAGAACGGCCCGCCCAGCAGGGCGGTGATGATTCCCACGGGGATCTCCGTTGGGGCCATGACCATGCGGGCTCCCAGGTCAGCACCATCACCGCCGTCGCGGCCAGCCCCGCCCCGGCGGTAACTCCCACTATGGTGGGGGCCGCCAGAGGGTTCCGCATGACCCCCTGAAGCAGCACCCCCGACAGCGCCAGATTCATTCCCACCAGGCCGGCCACCAGGACCCGCGGGACCCTGAGGTTCCAGACGATCTGGTGAGGCACTCGGTCTGAGGTGTCGAAGAGACCGGTGACCACCTGTGCGGGGCTCAGGGACACCGCCCCAATGGCGACGGAGGTCACAAGCCCCGCCAGCACCAGGCCCAAGGCCACCGCTATCACACTGGCCTGCCGCAGGCCCCGTCCCGCGATACTCGGGAGTGTAATCGGAGCTTTCTGTGCTTCCCGGGGGGCGCCTTCCATGTCGGTCTTCTACTCTTCGGGATAGGCGTCGCGAGGTTATTCTCACGGCAATGACGGTGCGGTCTCTTCTCACCGTCTTTCTGGAACAGGCCGGAATCCAGGTGTGGGGCGTGAATTCGCT
>JAGWBJ010000012.1:59735-166439 GCA_021295955.1 Dehalococcoidia bacterium
GCCACGCCCGCCACTCTCCTTCCATGTCCCTAGAACCTCTTAATTACCCTTATTCCAGCATCGCCAACGGCGGCGGCACCTCAATCTCCCCGCTGCGGAGCCAGACGCCCGTCGGGGCGTCGGCGGGCACGTAGCGTATGTCGGCCATGACCACGTCGCCGCCGGCGCTCTGGAAGCCCAGCTCCACGCGGCCGTCGGCCAGGCGCCGCGAGCGAATCTTGCCGATGGCGCCTCCCTCCACCTCTACGTCGCTGCTAGCCCGCCACTCGCCCACGGGGGACCCGGCTGGCAGGTAGCGCACCGTCGGCAGGACCTGCTCTCCGCTGCCGGAGAGCTCAACACCGTGCTCCACCCGGCCATCCTCTCCCACCCGGGCGATGATCCGCAGCGGGTGGGGCGAGGGGGCTGGTGGGGGAGGCGGGTCCGATGCTAGCAGCCCGGTAATCTCCTCGTTGTCGTCGATGGCCAGGAGCTGCAGGAACCGGGAGTTTTCCCCGTCCACGGCCGTCGCCCCGCATAGGACGCTGTCGTTGGCCAGGCCGTAAACCGGCAGCACCGGGCGCAGCTCGGCGTCCAGCGCCAGCATTCCGGCGACGTCGGCGACCCCGGCCGCCCGCAGGGCGTCGCCCAGGGCCGTCGCTCCGTCGCCGCAGGATGCCTGCCCCGCCAGGTCGCCGGCCATCGCCTGGACATCGGGGTCCTCCCAGCCCAGATCGGTGTCGCGGCTCGCCTGGACTATCTGGCCCGCCGTCACCGCCGGCGCCACGACCTTTTCGGCATAGGCTATCTGTGACTGAAGGACCAAGGCCTCGGCCAAAGACAGCCTCTCGCCGCCTTCGATCCGCTCCTGGAGCGCGGTCCAGGAGGCGGCCAGCGACGCGTACTGCGCCGACGCCGTGTCCGCGGCTCCCAGCACCAGGTCTTCAACGTCCATCGGGTTGATCGCCTCGCCCGCGGCCACTCCCCCGGGGAGTCCGGAGGCGGCGATGGCGCTCGCGTACTGCTCCGCGAACAGCTTCCGCAGGGCGCTCGACGATGGACTCGTTATGGTGACCGCCTCGGGCTCCACGTCCTCGTCCACCGACACGCCGGCGACGGCCGGCCGCTGGAAGATGCCGTCCAGCACCCGCGTGAGCACGCCCGCCGTGTACACGGCCTTGCCCTGCAGCCCCTCGTCCAGGTCCTCGGCCGGGTTGGCGACGGCCTTCACCGAGGTGGTCACCACCCCGTCGTCGTCGGCCTCCGCCGAGACCCGGTAGTCCGCCTCGTCGACCTTCACCCGGACCGTATCGAAGGTCAGGGAGCTCAGCACCATAAGGTTCTTCCAGATGCCGTGGAACCCGACCTCATCACCGGCCTCGTTGGAGGTGATGACGGCGATGAACACCCATGATGGCCCCGGCCTGTTGAGGGTGACGGTGAAGGGGGTCACCTCGTCGATCGCCACGCTCGTGCCGCTGGCCGTCTCCTCACCCGAGTGGTACGAGACTCCGGCCTGCCAACGGTCCGCCGACCCGGCGATTGGGCCTGCGTACTCGTAGACGCGGGGCCCCACCACGTACACCTCGACGCTGCCAGCAACGTCGACCAGGTCGCCGCTGCCCAGATTTCCGGCGCGGTAGTGGACGGTGAACGGCTCGCCCGCGATCACCTGGGCGGGAGTGTGGGCCGCTTCGACCTTGATCCGGAAGCTGTTCTGTTGCGCCTCCTCGTCCACCAGGTGGACCACGAGGTCGAAGTCGGCCACCAGGGGCTGGAGGTCGCGCTCCAGATAGGTGGTCGCCTCTATCAGGTATGTGTCCGCCTGCAGGTACTGCTCGATGCGCGAGTTGAGGTGCTCGCCCCCGTCGTCGTTGGCGGAGATCAAGCCCCTGGTGGCGGACACCAGGGAGAGGACGGGGTCGCCGTTCTCCGACGTCAGGTCTATGCGTACGCGGGCGTCCTGCAGCAGGTTGAAGGAGTAGCCGTGGGCGGGGTGCTCCACGACGAATATCGACCCGCATGTGTCGAGGCTCCAGGAGCCGGATGCGGTCAGGTCGATGCCCGGCTCCAGGGCGCCAAGGTGGACCGGGTCGCAGCCTGTGACCCGGCTGATGGAGAGGGTGAAGTCCGCCGCGCCCCGTCCGCGCCCGCCCACCGTCGTGGCCTCGACCAGGTAGGTGCCCGGCGCCAGGTCCCGCTCGACGCGTGCGTCAAGGCCGGCGCCGCCGTCATCGTTGTCCGCGATGCGCCCGGAGTCTTCGTCCAGCAGATAGAGGAAGGAATCGGCCCCCTCGGACTTCAGATCGATCCTGGTCCGGCCGCCCTCGACGACCTCGAAGCTGTAGGTGTGGGCATCGCTCCCGCTGCGAAAGCGGGAGTCACAGTCTTCGCCGGTCCAGCTCCCGCTCGCCTGGAGCTCGCTGCCCGCCTCCTCACCCAGGGCGCCGAGATCGCTGGTCTCGCAGGACGGCTCCTCCTGGGCCCAGGCGGCAGGGGCTGCCTCCAGGGCCAGCAGGCCCGCCAGCAGCGCGACGACCCATGCCATTGCCAACGCGGGCAGTCCAAGCCTGGCCAGTGGGGTAGATGGGGTCCTGCGGTTCGATCCTGGGTGTACGAGCACGTTATTGCGCCTCCGTATCAAAACTGCGCCACGCTTTCCGGCGGGCTCGACGAACTATGTCCTAAGCGGGGATCTCCACGTCCATCAGGGGCGCGTGCTGCTGGGCCCCGTAGACGTCGGTGTCCTCCACGTCCCCCGACCCGTGCAGGCGGGGTATCGTGGCCTTGAAGGCGTTGGCGGGGGGGAACTCCACCAGGAGTACGTCCCTCTCGGGGACGCTGTACAGCCGGGAGATGAGCCCGGTGCTGATCACCCCCGACTCCCGCACCTTGTCGAAGGTCTCCCGGTCGGGAAACACCACGTCCAGGGTGACCAGGAAGGGGCTGGCGTTCTTGCTGCGGCAGATGACGGCGATGTCCCGTATTCTGGGCATCCGGGCCTAGACCTCCACGTACTCGATGGGGAACATCTCCAGGGGGTCGTCGACCTCGACGGTGTGCAGCATGTTGAACCGGTAGACGGGGCCGACGGGTATGTCCGAGGGGGAGTAGGGGAAGGTGAAGCAGCCCTCGTCGCACAGCTTGCCTTCGTAGTGGCCGTTCTTTGCGGCCTGGCGGGCTATCCCCACGATCTCGTTGGCGGTGTCCTGGGTGGGCGCCACGGCCTCCAGTATCACGCCCAGCTCGTGGGTCTTCAGCTCCTTCACCGGCTCCCGGGAGCCCATTACCGAGTCCTTGCCGATGACACGGTAGACCAGCTTGTACTGGTCCTCCTCGATGCCGAGACCCTCCACCCGTTGGCGGGTGATGGCCTCGATGGACTCGATATAGCCGTCGATGCACTCCACCAGGACCGGGTCCCGGGTCGTCGCCACGCATATCGACCGGTACCCCAGGAACTCGACCCCCTCCAGCCGCACGGTGTACTGCTCCGATGGGACGAACCGGGCCCCCGTTATCTTCACCCGCTGGTCGTCCACAGCCTCGAACTGGAGGCCGCTCAGGTCCAGTACGCCCGAGGGCTCCTGGTGGTACAGGGGGGTCTCGTTCTCGTGGAGAAAGAAGGTGCCCACGCTGAGGGGGGTGCAGCTAAGCCCGGGATGGGGGGCCTCGACCAGGACGTGGTCCTCCCTCACAGATACGATGAGGCCCTCGCTGCCGTACTTCTGGCGCGGCACGGTGCAGGCTGCCCCACACTCCAGCAGCTTGCCGGCGACCCAGCCTAGGGCCGGGTCGAACTCCTCCTTGATGGGCATGGACGCGAAGATTGCCGCGTCGTCCGAGCGTCCGCACAGGATCACCTGGGCGCCGTTGCCCAGGGCCTCGATGTAGGGCTCCACGCCGGCCATGGCCACGATGTTGGAGCTCCGGTCCACGGTCTCGCTGCTGAGGGGGCCCATGGGCCAGAGGGGCTTCACCCTGCCCTCGCCCAGCTTGTCCGAAACGTAGCCCTTGTCCTGCTCCGAGTGGATGAGGGCTATCTTGAAGTGCAGGCCGTTCTCCCTGGCGATCTCCTCCACTATCTCCCGCGTCCACTGGAGGTGGGCGTCTCCACCGGCGGTGCCGCTGGTGCCCACTATGACGGGCGCCTTGCGGTCGTGGCCGGCTATGAGCATGCCTGTCAGGTCGCGTTTGGCGGCGTCCCGGCCCACGAACGCCTTGCCCATGCCCAGGTAGTTGGGACCGGGGTCGGTGCTGCCCCCGTCGGCGGCGATGACGTGGGGCTCCCGCTCCATCGCCCGTTGGAAGGACTCTTCCTTGTATCCGTAGCCGACGATGGCGGTGGGCGCGTAAATGCGAAGCTCCTGGTTCGTCATGCTCCTTCCACCTCCCGGTTTCGCGTCACCCCAAAGCGGGGTCATTATATGGACTGGCAGAGGCGGGGGTCAAGCTGGCCTTTGCTATAATGACAGCCGAAGCAGAGGCCGGGGAGGCACCCGATGAAACGACCCGTGGAGTTCTACAGCGAGGGGTTCACGCTGCGGGGGGACGTCTATACGCCCGAGGGCATGGACGGCGGCGCGCGGGGGGCGGTTCTCCTGTGCCACGGCTACACCGGGGTCAAGGACTTGTATCTGCCGGACGCGGCCCGGGCCCTCAACGACGCCGGATACGTGGCCATGACCTTCGACTACAAGGGCTGGGGGGACAGCGAGGGCGTCCGCAGCCGGCTTGCCCCCTACGGCAGGGTCATGGACGTGCAGGCGGCCATGACCTTCCTGGGCCTCCAGCCCGAGGTCGACGCGGACCGCATCGGCCTCTTCGGCGTCAGCTACGGAGGCGCCACCGTGACCTGGGTTGGGGCGGTGGACCAGCGGGCCAGGTGCATCGTCAGCGTGGTGGGCATCGGCAACGGGGCCCGTTGGATGAGCCGCGTGCGGCGCATGGACGAGTGGTTCGACCTGCTGGAGCGGTCCAAGGCCGACCGGGAGCGCCGGGCGACCATCGGGGAGTCGGAGTACGTGGACCGCAGCGAGATACTGCTCCCCGACAGGCAGTCCGCGGAGCTGGCGGCCGCGGCCCGGCGAGAGAACACCGCGGCGGTGGGCAGGATCCCCCTGGAGTACGTGGACGACACCATCGGCTTCAACCCCGAGTGGATAGTGGACCGGATATCCCCCAGGCCCATCCTGTTCGTCACCACCGACGACGACCGCCTGGTGCCGCCCGAGGAGTCGGAGCAGCTATACGCCCACGCCAGGGAGCCCAAGAAGCTGGTGGTGCTAAGGGGGTATGGCCACTACGAGGTGTACACGGAGCCGGCCTTCGGCGAGGTGATGGCCGCCAGCCTGGACTGGTTCCGGGAGCACATGCCGGCCGCGGCGTGAGCGGCGGCCGGCGCCGCCCGGCAACGCGGTAGCTAGGGTATGACGGCGATGGCCTCGATCTCGACCAGGAGGTCCGGCCCGGCCAGCGCCGCCACCTCGACCAGGGTGCTGGCCGGGTAGTCGTCCTTGAAGTACTCGGCGCGGACCTTGTGGATGGCGGCAAAGTCGTCCACGTCGGTCACGTAGACCACGACCTTCACTATGTCGTCCAGGGTCGCCCCGGCCTCGGCCAGCACCGATTTGAGGTTCTCCAGCACCTGGCGGGTCTGGGCCGCCGCGTCTCCCACCCCCACGACCTCGGCCTGAGAGTTGCGGGCCACCTGGCCCGATGTGTACACGGTGGTCCCACCCGTCACCTTCACGCCCTGGGACATGATCTGTCCCGGCCTGGGGCTGGCCACTTTCGGGCTCTTCAGAATCGATTTCTCCATCATCCCTCCCAGCTCCGGCCGAACCGCTCCAGGTGGGCGATCTGGGCCAGGGGCTTGCGCAGCTTCGTCTTGGTGGCGGCCTCCTCCGTCGGATAGCCGTAGGGCATCACGGTGACGAGCTCCATGGACTCGGGGATGCCCAGCAACGCCTTGACCTTTGCGCCGTCGAAGGCGCCGACCATACAGGTGCCCACACCCTCGTCCCAGGCTGCCAGCACCATGTTCTCGATGAGCCTCCCCGCGTCGAACTCCGCCCGACGGGCCCCGTCCATGGCGACGGCGATGGCCAGGGGCGCGTCAGCTATGAACCCTCCGCTGGGGGTGAGGGACGCCAGCTCCGCCAGCGTCCGGCGGTCCCGCACCACGATCATGTGCCAGGGCTGGCTGTTCCTGCTGCTGGGGGCCCACCGGCCGGCCCTGAGGATCTTGTCGACGACACCATCGGGCACCGGGTCGGGCTTGAAGCTCCGGACCGCAAGCCGCGCCCGGATGGTCTGGTAGGCGCTCATGGGGACCTCCCTCCTCTCCAACCCCTCCTGAGGGAAGGGGCTGGGCCGTACTGCACGTGCGGGCCGGCGACATCTCCCGCCGCCACCCAAATTGTACGAAGGGCGCCGCACCCGGTCAACCGGAGGCATTACCTCCCACCCACAACCCACACCCGCACGCCCGTTCGGTGGTGGGCTTGGGCGGCCTTGTTTTGGTGCGTACATCACGCTATTCTCGTTATATGGCTACCCTGCACATAAGCAACATACCGGACACCCTTCACGAACGCCTGCACCGGCATGCGCGCAAGAACAACCGTAGCATGAGTGCGGTGGTGCTCACCGCCGTGGAGCGGGCGCTGGCCAGGTGGGAGTGGCAGGGAGCATCTGGCCCAGCGCCCCGGGACCGACCTGGGTGTAGAGGCCGCAACACTGCTCGCGGACGAACGCTCCCTCCGCAGTGTAGAACTTGGCTGAGCCGGTCAACCCTCTTACCATTGCGGCCCTCCCGGCGCGAGAGTATATTAAGAAGCGCCATCGGCTCCCCACGCGCCGAGAACCAGGACGCAGGATATAGGCTGAGGGAGGGTTTCGCATTGACGTCGTCGCTGCCGCGGGTCCGTTTGATCGCCACCGGGGGGAGCATCGCCGGGGTGGGCCCCCACCGCCTGGACTACATCCTCTATCCTGAGCTCGGCAAGCACATCACCATCGAGGAGTCCCTGGCCCGGGTGCCCGAGGTGAACGAGATCGCCCAGGTCCAGGCTGAGAACCTGATCAGCGTGGGGAGCACGGCCGTCGGCCCTCCCGAGTGGTTGGCCATGGCCAACCGCATCAACCAGATCTTCCGGGAGGACACCGAGGCCGCGGGCGTGGCCATGACCCACGGCACCGCGACCCTGGAGGAGACGGCCTACTTCCTGCATCTCACCGTCAAGTCGGACAAGCCCATGGTGATAACCGGCGCCATGCGGCCCCCCACGGCCCTGAGCACCGACGCCGACATCAACCTGCTGGACGCCGTCCGCATCGCCGCCTCCTCCCACGCCGGAGGGATGGGAGTGCTGACGGTCCTGAACAACGAGATATCCTCGGCCAGGGACGTGGTCAAGACCAGCACCTTCCGCGTGCAGACGTTCAAGCCCGGCGACCTGGGCTTCCTGGGATACGCTGACTCCGAGGGGGAGGTGCTGTTCTACCGGGCCCCCACCCGGAAGCACACCACCCGGAGCGAGTTCGACGTAAGCGGCCGCGACTCCCTTCCCCGGGTGGATATCGTCTATGCCTACGCCGGAGCGGACGGGATGCTCATCGACGCCGTGCGGAGAAACGGGTCCGACGGCCTGGTGGTGGCGGGATTCGGCGGCGGCACCTTCCCACCTGTGTTCATCGAGGCCGCCGCCCAGGCCGCCAGGGACGGCATCCCCGTAGTGCTGGCCTCCCGGTCCACCACGGGGCGCGTGATCATGACGCCCCAGAAGCAGGATGCGGGCTTCATCGTCTCCGACAACCTTCTGCCCCAGAAGGCCCGGATCCTGCTGATGCTCGGCCTCTCCGTCACCAGGGACCGGGAGGAGCTGCAGCGCATGTTCCGCGAGTACTGATAGCCGTCCCCGTAGCCCCCATCCTTGCCGCGCCGGACCCGATCTAATGGGCCCTATCTAGTTGGAGGGACAATGCCCGCTCTCGACCGTTTGATAGCCCAGGTGGACTCCTCCGTCGACGACCTCCTGGCCCTGCACAGGGCCCTGGTCAGGATCGAGTCGGTGAACACCGGCTTCATGCCGACGGGCAACGAGACCCGGGTGTGTGAGCTCATACGGGACTGGCTGGCCGAGGACGGGGTCACCTCCGAGGTCCTCGGCGCCCACCCCGACCGGGGAAACATCATCGCCCGGATGGAGGGAAGATCGGGGCGGGCCGGCCTCATGTTCATGTCCCACACGGACGTGGTCCCCGTGGAGGACGAAGCCAAGTGGAACTTCCCTCCCTTCGGCGCCACTGTCGCCGACGGCCGGGTGTACGGGCGCGGCGCCTCGGACTGCAAGGGCCTGCTGGCGGCGCAGATGATGGCCATGCGCGTCCTCAAGCGGGCCGGCGTCGAGCTGGACGACGGCCTGGTCCTCGCCTCGGGGGCGGATGAGGAGCACGGTGGGCGCTACGGGTTCGGCTGGCTCGCCGAGTACCACCCGGAGAAGATCGCGGCGCCCCTGGCGGTGAACGAGGGCGGCGGGGAGCCCATCACCGCTGGGGCCCTTACCTACGTGCTGGGGGTTGGCGAGAAGGGGCGGCTCCAGGTGGAGATCAGCATCAAGGGCGCCAGCGCCCACGCCTCGGTGCCCTGGCAGGGGACCAACGCCATGTACAGGCTGTCCCAGGTGCTTCAACGCATAGAGCAGTACCAACCCCGGCTGGACACGTCCACGAGCCTGTTCGACCACCTGTCCACCTTCGCCATCGAGCACAAGCCCTCTCCCGAGAACATAGAGGAGATCATCGCCGAGGTCGAGCCCGTGAACCCCAGGTTCGCCTCCCTGTTGCGGGCCCTGTCCAGAATGACCGTGACGCCCACCATGGTCTCCGGTGGCATCAAGTCCAACAGCGTCCCCGAGGCGATATCGGTGACCTGCGACGTGAGGACCCTGCCCCACCAGGATGACGGCTACGTCCGGGAGGAGCTGACCAGAGCCCTGGAGGGAATCCCGGGGGTGGAGTTCGAGATCGACTACATGGCGGTGCCCAACTCCTCGCCCTTCGAGACGGACTTCGCCCGGCGCATCCGGTCGGCCACGGCGATGGTGCTGGGCACCGAGGACCTCCAGTGGGTCCCCAGCATCAGCACCGGGTTCACCGACTCCCGGTTCACCAGGCCCCTGGGGACCGTGACCTACGGCTTCTCGGGGTCCCATCCCGAGGACGACCCGATGCTGAACCGGGTCCACGGCACCGACGAGTCGGTGGGAATCAGCAGCCTCGTTAGCGGCGCCAAGATCATGGTGGCGCTGGCCTACGACCTGCTGGCCGCCAAGTAACGGGTCGTGACGCTCTAGGCGGTCACCGCCGCCCCGACGAACTCCAGGACGGCGCGGGCCAGGCCGCCGGGGTTCTCCATCTGCAGGCCGTAGTCTCCGTCCACCTCGATGATGCGGGAGTCCCTCCAGAGGGGCGCCACCCGTTCGGCCTCCTCCCGGGTGAGGTGGGTGCTGGCGGCCCCCCGGACTATGGCCACCGGGCACGTCACCCTCGCCGCGTAGGGTGACAGGTCCTCGGCCAGGTGGGTGAGCCCCTGGGCAACGCGGATGTTGTCGTACTTGAAGGCCACTCCGCCCCCGGGCAGCGGCCGCATATTGTGCCTGAGACGGTGACGCCGCGACTCCTCGGAGTCGGTGGCCCGGAATGACCGAAGGTACTCCGCCGCGGCCTCTGGGCTGGGAAACTCCGTCCGGGAGGCGCGCATGGCCTGCGCCCCGTCCAGGACCGCCGCCACCCGGTCCCGCTCCTGAAAGAAGTTGGAGTAGTGGGGGCCTCCCACCAGCACGATGGCAGCGGCCTGGTCGGGATGTGTGGCCGCGAACACCTGGGCGACCCTGCCGCCCAGCGAATGGCCCGCTACGATGGCCCTCCCCAGTCCGAGCTGCTCCAGGAACAGGTGGAGGTCCACCGCGTACTCCTCGGCGGTGTAGCTGCCGTCGGGGCGGTCGGTGTCGCCGTGGCCCCGTTGGTCCAGCGCGAAGACGCGCAGCCGTCCATCCAGCACCCCGGCCATCGCGTCCCACATGCGGCCGTAACCCGACGATGGATGAAGGCAGACCAGGACCGGGCCGTCCCCCGGCCACTCGTAGTACCGCATACCGAGTCCGTTGCTGAGGGTGATGTCCCTGCTCAGCGGCTCTGCCATCTGGACCCTCCCGGAAGATATAGGCTGAATCTAGTCCTCGGCGGTCGGGGATGTCAAGCACGGGCCAAAGGGCCGCCGTTGACACGGGTTCGCGGCATGATACACTCACCTCAAAACCGGGCTCACCCCAAATCAGGCCAGAAGGAGCTTCCATGCAGAGCATAGAGATCGACCGCAGCAAGCGCCTGAAGGAGGAGCCTCAGAAGGGTCACAACCGGTGGCACCCGGACATCCCGCCGATAATCGAGGTGGACCCGGGCGAGGAGGTGGTCCTGGAGTGCAGGGACGCCTCGGACTGCCAGGTCAAGCGCGGCATGACGGTGGACGACATGCCCGGCCTGGACACCAAGGTGGCCCATCCCCTGACCGGCCCGGTCTACGTCAAGGGCGCGGCTCCCGGGGACCTCCTGGAGGTGGAGTACGTGGAGGTCGCTCCTGAGCCCTACGGCTGGACCCGCAACCGCCCCGGCGCCGGGTTCCTGCGGGACCTGTTCCCCGACCCGTACTTGGTCCACTGGGACATCGCCGACGGCTGGGCCACCTCCGCCCAGCTCCCCGGAGTACGCATCGTCAACGGCTCCTTCATGGGCACCGCGGGCCTGGCCCCCTCCCGGGCCCAGCTCGAAGAGTGGACCCGGAGGGAGTCGGAGCTGGCCCGCCGCGGGGGGTTCGTGGCGCCCCCGGACCCCGAGGACGCCGTGCCCTCCTCGGGGCCCGTCGCCGGCGAGGGCCTGCGCACCCTGCCTCCCAGGGAGAACTGCGGCAACGTGGACTCCAAGCAGCTCACCACCGGCTCCAGGCTGCTGATACCCGTGGGCGTCGACGGGGCCCTCTACTCGGCGGGCGACGGGCACTTCGCCCAGGGGGACGGGGAGTGCTGTATCACCGCCATCGAGATGGGGGCCACGGCCACCGTCCGCTTCACCGTGCACAAGGGAGAGGCGGCTCGAAAGAACATCCGCTGGCCCCGGTACGCCCACCCGGGCTACTTCCTGCCCCCCGAGTGGGCGGCGCCCAGGAACTTCATCGCGACCATGGGCATGCCCGTGCGGGACGACGGCGGCCAGGAGGGGGAGGACCTGACTCTGGCCGCCCGCAACGCCCTGATCAACATGATCGACCTCCTCCAGGAGCGGGGATGGAGCAGGTACCAGGCCTACATCATCTGCAGCGTGGCCGTGGACCTGAAGATCAGCAACGTGGTGGACCTGCCCAACGTTACGGTTTCCGCCTTCCTACCCGAGGACATCTTTCAGGGGTAGCCGGCAGGCGGGGCCGGCCCATGTGACCATGGTCGCGACTGCGGTATAATGGTCGCACCCTTTTGGTGCGGGTAGAGTCATGGAATCTCCCAACGACAACCCGGATGGACCTACGACGATAAAGGCCTCGGAGTTCAAGGCCAAGTGCCTTGAGCTGATGGACGAGGTGGCGGCCACTGGCCGCGAGATCGTCATTACCAAGAACGGCCGCCCGGTGTCGCGGCTGGTGCCGTACCGAGAGAAGCCGCAGATGCCTTTCGGTCGAAACCACGACAAAATTCGGATACTTGGGGACATCGTGTCCCCCATGCCTGCCGAATGGTTCGAGGGCCCTGAAGACCCCGATAAGGGCCTGGTTTGATACTTATCGACACCCATGTCCCGCTGTGGCACGAGCAGGGCGACCACAGGCTCGGGTCCCAGGCGCGCCAAGTGTTCGAGCTAGCGTTGCAGGAAGGTGATGCTGCGATTTCGGCCATATCCTTCTGGGAGGTGGGCATGCGAATGCAGAAGGGGCACTTCTATCTCCCCTTCGACCTGGACGCTTGGCGCCGGGACGTGCTGGATCACGGGCTTGTGGAAATCCCCATTGATGGCGCAATTGCCGCACGGGCCGGCCTTCTTTCGGAGATGCACGGCGACCCAGCCGACCGTCTCATTATGGCCACCGCCCTGGCCGGTCACCGGTTGATGACGGCAGACCAGCGGATCCTCGGCTGGCCGGGACGCATGTCCCGGTTGGATGCCGCGAAGTGAGCGAGCCCTGGCCGTTGTCCGCACATTCCCATGATGCTACACTCTGCCCAACGGCCCCCGCCGAGGGGCGGTCTTAGGAGGACGGCATGACCGAGACGGCGGCTCTACCCAAGGAGTGGGTGATCTCCGACGATGATCTGAGGAGCAAGCTCGCGGCCATGGTCGGCCCCCTGCCCGACCTGAAGGTCACCAGAGAGAACACAGCGCTGCTGGTAATCGACATCCAGTACATGGATGCCCATCGGGACTTCGGCTTCGGCGCCAGGGCCAAGGAGCTGGGCGGCATGGAGTTCCTGGACTACTACTGGGACCGGCTGGAGACCATGGTCATCCCCAACATTCAGCGCCTTCTGGCCGCGGCCCGGGCCCAGGGGGTGGAGGCGGTCCACGTGCACGTCGCCGCGTCCAAGGCCGACGGTAGCGACAACAGCATACGGTTCAAGTCCAAGGGGCGTCCCACCCCCATCCAGTCCAAGGACGCGGAGATACTGCCCGAGGTGGCGCCCCTGGGCGACGAGCTGGTCATCAGCAAGACCACCGAGAGCGTATTCAACTCCACCAACATCGACCGCCTCCTGCGCAACATGGGCATAGAGAACCTCATAATCGTGGGCGTCGTCACCAACGGGTGCGTCGAGGGGGCCACGCGCAGCGCCGCGGAGCTGGACTACGGGACCATCCTGGTCGAGGATGCCACCGCGGCCTTCGCGCCCCAGCTCCACGCCCACGCGATCCTGAACATGGGGCATAAGGACGCCAGGATAAAGTCCACCGACGAGGTGGTCGCCATGCTGGAGTCCCTCTAGACCCCCGATCCGCCGACCCATCCCCGTGTCGCAGCCAAAGGAGGTCCAGATGACCGGAGCAAAGGACTCGCCCACGATATCCAATGATGAGTTGGTCCAGAAGCTCAAGACCCTGCTGGGGACCGTACCCGAGCCGGTGCTCACGCGGGAGAACACGGCCGTCCTGGTCATCGACGTCCAGTACTTCGACGCCCACCCGGACACTGGCCTGGGCATCCGGGCCAAGGAGCTGGGCGGTATGGATTTCCTGGGATACTATTGGGACCGGATCGAAAGGGTCATGCTCCCCAACATCCAGCGCATTCTGGCTACCGCCCGCCGTAAGGGTATGGAGATACTCCACGTCCGTGTCGCCTCCAACACCCAGGACGGGCGGGACTGCTCCCTGCGCTTCAAGTCATGGGGCGCTCAGACGCCCGTCGACTCCAAGGACGCCCAGTTCCTGCCGGAGGTGTGGCCCGAGGGCGACGAGATAGTCATCAACAAGACGACGGAGAGCGTGTTCAACTCCACCAACATCGACCGGCTTCTCAGGAACATGGGCATCTCCAACGTCATCGTCGTAGGAGTCGTCACCAACGGCTGCGTCGAGGGCGCCGTCCGCGGCGCCGCCGAGCGGGACTACGGCACGATCCTCGTGGAGGACGCCGCCGCGGCCCTGGCCCCCCAGCTTCACGAGATGGCCATCGTGAGCATGGGCCACAAGGACGCGGCTATAAAGTCCACCGACGAGGTGGTCCAGGCCCTGGAAGCCCTCTAGGGACCGTCCAGTCCCGCCGGCCCGTCAGCGGGAGGGGAGGCGGGGAAGCCATTCGTGTCCGCGCCGCGCCGCCACGGCATGCTTGTGGCGGAGGGGGTGGGATTCGAACCCACGAACCACCATAGGCGGTTAGCGGTTTTCAAGACCGCCGCCATCGTCCACTCGGCCACCCCTCCACGATACATCCGGCTCTACCCCCGCCCGTCACGGCGACCCGCCGGACGGTTTCAGCCTACCACCGCCCCTCCGGCCCGGTCTACCCCGCAGTCATCGTGGCCCGCTCCCGCGTGACAGCGTTTCGCCCCATGCCCGATAATGGACCCGGGCAAGGGGCCTATGTCTCCGCCCGGGGAGGACGAAGGGTAGCATGCGACGTTTGACCGGCAGCCCAGCCGTGAGGATCGTCGGCGCGGTCCTGATACTGGCCTCCGGCGGCATAGTCGGGTACATGTTCATCGAAGGCTGGTCCCTGCTGGACGCGGCCTACATGATGGTCCTGACCCTGACCACCGTGGGGTACGAAGAGGTGCACCCCCTGTCCACCGGGGGGCGTATCTTCTCCATCTTCCTCATGATAACGGGGGTCGGGGTCGCCATGTACGCCGTCACGGCGGTCGCCAGGAGGGTGGTGGAGGAAGAGGTATTCCGAGGGTTCCTGAGGAGGCGAAGGATGCGTACCAGGATGGCCGGAATGCGCGACCACGTCATCGTCTGTGGCTACGGGAGGGTGGGCCGTGAGGTCGTCGCGACGCTGGCCCGGGAAAAGGTCGACTGCATCGTCCTCGACCGGGACTCCCAGGTGGTGGGAGAGCTGGCGGAGCAGGGCCTCCTGTATGTGCAGGGAGACGCCACCAGGGACGAGACGCTGCTGGACGCCGGGGCGCCCAGGGCCCGGTCCGTGATCGTCGCCCTGGGCAACGACAGCGACAACGTCCTCATCACCCTGTCCGCGCGGGCATTGAACCCGGCCCTGAACATCGTGTCCAGGACCGGACTGGGCGAAAACGAGGAGAAGCTCCGCCGGGCCGGCGCGGACCGGGTCGTGTCCCCCTATTCCATCGGCGGGAGGCGCCTGGCCCTGGCGGCCATAAGGCCCGCGGCGGTGGACTACTTCGACTCCCTGGCGGACTCGGGCGGCGCCGATGAGCGTCTGGAGGAGGTGCTGGTGGTGCCGGGTTCGCCCCTGGACGGCGTCACCGTCGGAGAGTGCGCGCGGGCCGCGGGAGTCCACGTGCTGGCCCTCAAGAAGGGAGAGGGGGCGCTGGAGGTGAGTCCGGGAGACGCCGCGACCATCCAGGCCGGGGACCTGCTGATCATCTTCGGCTCCAGGGAGCAGCTCGCGCCCCTGGAGGGCTCCCGGGAGTGACCCGCATAAAATAAACGCCCCTCAAAATGAGGGGGCGTCGGGCCAGCGATGCGATCGCTGGGGTGGCCCTATAAGAGTAGCAGGTGCGGTGACATCTGTCAACCTAGCTAGGAGCATTTGGGTATTATGGCGGTTCAGCGAGTGGCAGCATACATTGATGGCTTCAATCTGTACTACGGTCTGAAGTCCAAAGGCTGGCGCCGATACTATTGGCTCGACCCGCGCCGCATGCTTGAGAACCTGTTGCAGTCTGATCAAGAGTTGATGATGGTTCGCTACTTCACTGCCAGAATCTCCGCAGAGCCTCAAAATCCTGGCAAGCCGGTTCGCCAAAACACGTTCTTGGAAGCGTTACTGACCCTTCCGGACCTGCATATTCACTACGGCAAATACACACCAAAGGGTCACACCTGTCCAAGCTGCGGGGCGACCTGGCAAACTTACCAGGAGAAGATGACCGACGTGAACATTGCGGTAGCATTACTTGGAGATGCCCAAGACGACGCCTTCGACACCGGGATTGTGGTATCCGGAGACAGTGATTTGGTTGGGCCTATAACCACCGTTCGTAGTCGATACTCCGACAAGCAGGTCATCGTCGCTTTCCCACCTAACCGGGTTTCAAAACAACTCCGCGAAGTTGCCACAGCATCCTTCGTTATAGGCCGCAAGACCTTGCACGACAGCCAATTTCCAGACTGTGTTGCCAGGCCTGACGGCCACGTCCTGACACGGCCCCCGAGCTGGTATTGAGTCGAACGTCATGCCACGCCAGATGCCCCAGACATCCAGAATCCGACGGGGTGCCCTGCTCTAGCCTACAGCCCACGACCCCCGCTACCAGAGCCGCCGTACTCCGTACCGGTCGAAGAGCGGCTCGTTGAATGCGAGGACGAGGTTGCGGGCCATCGCCTGGGCGATGAGTATCCGGTCGATGGGACCGCGAAGCGGCCCTGGCAGGGCCCCTGCCCATGCCCCATCATCCACTGTGATGGCAAGCTCGGCGAAGCCCTGGCTTGCCAAGGCTCCGCCGCGGCTACGCCCGCTGCCGCGCCTGGCCGGTAGCCCAGGCCGGCTCCACCCACTCGGGCTTCTTGGCCATCAGGAAGCATACCCCGCTCAGGGAGCCCATGGCCGCCAGGACCATAAAGGGGATCACGTAGCTGTCGGTCAGGTCGTACATAGCCCCGGCGAACAGGGGCGCCACCAGCATCAGCAGGTACATGGGCGCGCTGGAGATGCCCATGATGGAGGCGAAGGCCTTCCGCCCGAAGTAGTCGCCGCGGATCGCCGTGGTCAACGGGATCCGGGCGCCGAAGCCCGCACCGTACACCACCCCGAAGAGGAAGACGATCTCCGGCGTGTCGGTCAGGGCGGCCAGGGCAAATCCGGCGAATCCGGCGGCCTGTACCGTGCCGCACACGAAGAGCACCAACCGCTTGGACAGCCGGTCGCCCAGATATCCCCCTATTAGCTGGAACACGGCCCCCGTCGCCATTATCACCGACCACACGAAGGAGGCCATCTGCAGGGAGAGGTCCTGGTCCGTGAGCATGAGGATCAGGTGCACCGTGAGGGCGGCGTTGAGCATGGAGGACAGGGAGTGGCCGAAGGTGATGTACCAGAAGGCCGGGGTGCGAAGGGCCTGGCGCACCGTGAAGTCGGGGCCGGCCGCGGTCCCCGCCTCCGGCTCCCGCGCCTGTTGCCCCGCAGCCTGGACCTCCGCGGGCTCGTCGCCGTCGGGGTACTGGCCCGAGTCCTCGGGGCGGTTGCGCACCAGCCGGGATACGGGCCACGCCGACGCCAGGATTATGAACCCGATCCACCGGGACGTGTCCTCCCAGCCCACGTGACCGGGAGTCACGGCCCAGGCCAGTATCGGCACGATGGCGATCCCCGATAGGAAGTACCCCTCTCCGGCTATGGCGATGGCGGTGCCGCGTCTCCGGAGGAACCACCGGTTCAACGCCGTCATGACGGGCAGAAAGGTCCCCAACCCGGCCCCGAGCATGATGATGATGAACGCCAGGTAGAAGATGGCGATGTTGGTCGTAAGGCTGAAGACGAGGAACCCGATCCCCATCCCTATGAGCCCCACGAGGACCATGCGCCGGGGCCCGAACCTGTCGGTCAGGAACCCCGCCAGGGGTCCGACGAAGCTGCTCTCAAGCTGGGAGAGGGAGAAGGCCCCGGCAAGCTGGGTGCGGCTCCAGGCGAACTGCACCTCCAGGGCCTCGATCCACACCCCCACGCTGCTCCACACGGCCCCGCCGGCTATCCCGTTCACCAGCAGCGCCACGCCCACCATCCACCACCCGTAGAAGGGGCGCTTGCCGAGTCGTCGTGGGTTGGCGGACGAGACCAATTCGCCTTTCCTCCCCGCCGCCTGCTGTGCCGCACCGGGCCGGCATGGTAGTATACTCCGAAAAGGGTGCTTATCGGCAGGCTGACGGGCCCCGGTTGTTGGCGAGATTTCGCCGCCCTGACGTGCCCGGCTCACCGTACCAAGCACCGGCGCCCCGCACGAAGCAACGGCATTAGGAGGTGGTCACGATGGCGCTGCCCCCGTACAGAGTAGACTACAGCCCCGTGGTGGAGCGACCCGCCATCCAGTGGCCCGGCGGTGCCCGGGTGGCCCTGTGGGTCGCTCCCAACGTCGAACACTATGAGTACCTGCCCGACTTCGACGGGGAGCGCAACCCCTGGCCGCGGACCCCCTACCCCGACGCCCAACAGTACTCCTACAGGGACTACGGCAACCGTGTAGGGTTCTGGAGGATGCTGGATGTGCTGGACAAGCACTCCATCCGGTGCTGTGTGTCCCTGAACATCGGGGTCCTGGAGCACTACCCCGAGGTCGCCCAGGCGATGGTCCAACGCAACTGGGACTTCATGAGCCACGGAATATACAACACCCAGTACATCAACACCTGGTCGGAGCAGGAGGAGCGGGAGTGGTACCAGGACTGCATCGCGACCCTGAAACGCCACACGGGCAAGCAGCTCAAGGGCATGTTTGGCCCCCATGGCTACAGCTCCGACCGGAGCCCCGACCTGATGGCCGAAGCAGGCCTCATCTACCATTCCGACTGGATGCACGACGACGAGCCGGTGCCCATCAAGGTGAAGTCGGGGCGGAAGATGGTGTCGGTGCCCTACTCCATCGAGCTGAACGACGGCGTGCTTTTCCGGAACCACTACGAGGGTGACTACTTCGTGGAGATATGCAAGGCGCAGTTCGACCAGCTTTACGAGGAGGGCGCCGAGAGCGGGAGGGTGATGTGCATCGCCATTCACCCTTACCTTCTGGGCCAGCCCCACAGGGTGAAGTTCCTGGACGAGGCCCTGGGATATATCATGTCCCACGAGGGAGTGTGGCAGACTACGGCGGACGAGATCGCCGAGCACTACATCGCCAACTACTACGATCAGGCCGTGGCCCAGGCCCAGAGGTTCAACGGGTAGCCGGCGGCCGTCACCGGCCGGCTCCCACTACGCAGGAGGCGACATCATGCCCGCAGAGCGCCGCTTCGGCATGGACCACGAGCACTACGACTGGTCTCCCGTCGTCAACCGGGGGGTCCTACGCTGGCCCGAAAGCGCCCGGGTGGCGTTGTGCGTCATCGTGAACTTGGAGCACATGGAGTGGCAGGTCCCCGAGGGCGCCTACCAGGCGGCCTCCCTGTCCGGTGGAGCGTGGAGGCTCCCCTATCCCGACTACATCGGGTACTCCCACAGGGAGTACGGACACAGGGTCGGCATCTTCCGGGTGCTGAAGACCCTGGAGAAATACGGAGTTCCCGCCACCATAGCCATGGACTCCCTCACGGCCCGGCACTATCCCTACCTGGTCGACTACTGCAAGGAGCGGGGGTGCGAGTTCATCGGGCACGGCGTCTCCGTCAGCCGCATGATCACCAGCAAGATGTCCGAGGCGGAGGAGAGGGAGTACATCCGGGAGGCCATCGACACGCTGACGACGGCGACGGGCTCGAGCCCCGCGGGCTGGCTGGGCCCCGAGTACGGCGAGTCCACGAGAACGCCCCAGCTCCTGGCCGAGGCCGGACTCCGCTACGTATGCGACTGGACCAACGACGAGCAGCCCTACCCGCTGAAGAGCCCCCAGGGCGAGGCCTACGCCCTGCCCATCATGCTGGAGCTGGACGACGTGAACGCCCTCTGGGACCGGCGGGTGGCCATCGGCAGATATCGGGACATGCTCGAAGAGGCCTTCGACGCCATGTACGGCGACGCGGCCCACACCGGACGGCTGCTCGTCCTCAACCTGCACCCGTGGCTGATAGGCCAGCCCTTCCGCATCCGATACCTGGACAAGGCCCTGGAGCACATAACCAGGCGGCAGGGCGTATGGGCCGCCACCGGGTCGGAGATCGTCGACTGGTACCGGGCCCACAGGCCCGCCGGCTAGACGGCACTCCCGCCTCCGGGTTGCGGAGCTATTGGTCGGGGGCCTCCCCCCGGGCGCCCGGCACCCGCCCTGCGAACCAGGCCGCCGACAGGGCCAGCGCTGGGACTCCCAGGGCCGCGGTGACCGCCGCGGCCCGGAAGGTGTCCTGGAAGGCCAGCACCAAGACGTCCACCCCCGGCACCGTGCCTGCGGCCTGCCCGGCGGCCAGCGCGGCCGTGTGGTGGTCGCTTCGCAGGGCGAAGAGGAACCCCCCGAGGGCCACGGCAATGACCGATCCCATCGCCTGGGACAGGGATATGCTGCCCGCCCCCGTCCCCAGCCGTCCGGCGGGAAGGGACTTCACCAGCAGGGAGTAGGCGGCGGCCTGGAAGCCGCCGAACCCCAGGCCTACGACCCCGATCCGCACACCCACCTGCAGCAGCGACGACGCCTGGTCGAGCTGCCCCATCCACAGCAAGCCCGCCGTGACCATTAGTGCGCCCATCGCTCCCACGTAGCGGGGGTGCACCCTGTCCGAGAGCCATCCCGCCGCGGGCGCGAACAGGGACATGGAGGCCGCCATCACCGCCATCACCATCCCCAGGGCAAGGGGTCCATGGCCCAGGCCGTCGGCCACGTAGAAGGGGAACACGAACCAGATGACGAAGGCCCCCATCTGCACAAGGAACATGCTGGAGCACGCCGAGAGGAAGGGCAGGAGCCGCAGGAGGCTGAGGTCGAGCACGGGCCACGTGGCCTTCCGCTCGGCATACAGGAACCCGGCCAGGAACAGGGGAAATGCTGCCAGGAACACGATGGGCAGCGGGGAGCCCCAGCCCATGCGGCCGCCCAGGTGGAGGGCCAGCACGATGGAGACCATGCTTCCCACCAGGGTCACGGCCCCCGTCAGGTCGAAGGAGGGACGCTGCCCCCCGGGCTCGGCGTCTCGCAGCACCGCCCAGCCCAGGGCCAGGGCCAGCACGCAGAAGGGGGCCCTGGCCAGAAACACCGCCTGCCAGCCGAAGACGTCCACCAGGAACCCCATCCCGACGGTGCCGGAGATGCTGCCCAACGCCCAGCTTGCGATGGTCACTCCCATGGCCAGTCCCCTCCGGTCCACGGCGAACGCCTGTCCCGCGATGGCTGGAGAGACGGCGTACAGGCTCCCCGCCCCCACTCCCTGAAGCACCCTGAAGCCGAACACGAGGCCGAGACCGGGCGAGAAGGCGATGAGGACCACGGCCACGCCGTAGAGGAGGGCCCCCGTCAGGTAGACCCGCTTCAGTCCGAACAGGTCGCCGAAGCTGCCCGCGGACACCGCCAGCCCCGCCCGGGTCGCCACGAATGACACTATGATCCACTGGATGGTCTGGATGTCGGTGTCGAAGTGGTCCGTGATGGTGGGGAGGGCCACGTTCACGGAGATGTCCAGGGCCATGAGGTACATGCCCAGGCCGGCGGTTACCACGACGAGCCATCGGCGAAGGGCCGGCGGGACGCCGCCGGCCTGGGGAGCGGAGCGGGTGTGGGGGACTTCCATGACAGGCCCTGATTGTACCAGCGAACCCGAACGGTGTAACCGCGCGCCCGGGGGCCCATCCCTTGACGCTGGCCGTGGGCCTCACTACACTGGACTCGTTACACCTCGCCCTAGGGCGCCAAGGGGTCCGCCATGGCACAGGTCTTCGAAGGCATCACCGTCCTCGATTTCAGCCGGGGCAGGCCCGGCGCAGTGGCCACGATGATCATGTCCGACTTCGGCGCGGACGTGATCAAGGTGGAGCCGCCGGGCGGGGACCCCTTCAGGCGCTGGCCCGGCGCCCTCCAGTGGGACCGGGGCAAGAAGAGCGTCATCCTGGACCTGAAGACCGACGACGGCCGCCGGTCTGCCCGGCGTCTGGCCCGGCAGGCCGACGTGGTCGTGGAGAGCTACCGCCCCGGCGTGGCCCGGCGCCTGGGAGTGGACTACGAGACCCTGTCCGCCGATCGGTCCGACTTGGTCTACTGCTCCCTAACCGGCTTCGGGGCCAAGGGCCCCTACTCCAGGTACAAGGGGTACGAGGGCGCGGTGGCCGCCAAGAGCGGCAGGATGATGATGTTCTCCGGCCTCAACGGGCGGGAGGGCCCCAACTTCGTGGCGGTCCAGGGCGCAAGCCACTCGGCGGCCATGGCCCTCGTCCGGGGCGCCGTCGCTGCCCTGTATGTGCGTAACCGGACGGGGCGCGGACAGCGGGTGGAGACCAGCCTGCTCCAGGCGGTCACACCCTTCGACCACTGCGGCTGGGTCCAGGGCCAGATGGCCGTCAAGGACCCGGAGCGGTACCCAGAGGACCCGTACGTCGGCCTGGGCCGCCCCAACCCAACGGGCTACCTCTCCGTCCGCACCCGGGACGGCCGGTGGATGATACTCGCCAACATCGTGGAGCGGCTGTTCCGCTCGATGCTCCACACCCTGGACCTGGGCCACGTCTACGACAACCCCCGCTTCGCCTCGGCCCCCAACATCCCCGACGACGACCGCAAGGCCCTGGAGCGCCTGGTCCTGGAGAGGATGCAGGAGAAGACCCTGGCCGAGTGGATGGACATCTTCGTCAACCAGACGGCGGACGTGGCCGCCGAGCCCTACATGACCTCCCGGGAAGGGGTGGACCATCCCCAGATGGTCCACATGGGCCAGGTCGCGGACGTTGCCGACCCCCGGGTCGGGCCCATGCGCCAGCTTGGCCCCCTGGTCAAGATGGAGAGGACGCCGGGGGGGCCGAAATGGCCCGCCCCGGAACCCGGCGAACACACCGAGGAGGTGCTGGCGGGGCTGAACGGGGCCTCCCCGGCCCGTTCCAACAAGACCCGTTCCAACGGCGCCTCCGCGCCCATGCCCAGGCACCCGCTGGAGGGCGTTACGGTGCTGGACCTGGGTACGGTGATAAACGGGCCGCTGGGGTGCTCCCTTCTGTCGGAGCTGGGAGCCCGGGTAATACGGATCGAGGCGCCCGGGGGCGACTACCTGAGGCACTCCCTGGGGGGGCTGGCCGTCCACAGGACCATGGCTGGCTCCGAGGGGATGTGCCTCAACCTGAAGACCCCCGAGGGCCAGGAGATCGTGCGTAAGCTGGCTGCCAGGGCCGACATCCTCCTGCACAGCATGCGCCCCGGGGCGCCCGAGCGCACCGGCATCGGGTACTCGCAGCTAGCCGAGATCAACCCGGGCCTGGTCTACCTCTACTCCGGGGGCTACGGGGCCACCGGGCCCCACTCCCGGCGCCCCTCCATGGCGCCCATCCCCGGCGCCGTCTGCGGCGGCGCCATGGCCCAGATGGGCCGGGACAACCTGCCTCCTCCCGAGCGAGAGCTGACCATCGAGGAGGTGGAAGAGGGGTCGCGAAAGCTGGGACGGGCCAACGACGGCAGCACCGACCACTGCTCGGCCATGGGCAACTCGGTGGGCATGCTCCTGGGCCTCTATGCCCGGGAGCACACGGGCCGCGGACAGTACATCGAGGCGAGCATGCTGGGGAGCAACGCCTACGCCAACGTCGACGACTTCTTCCGGTACGAGGGAAAGCCGCCCCGCCGCATCCCCGACGGGAACGGCTACGGCCCTCATGCCCTGTACCGCCTGTACCCCGCCCGAGACGGCTGGGTCTTCCTCGCCTGCCCCTTCCAAGAGGAGTGGCGGGCCCTGTGCGAGACCATCGACAGGCGAGACTTACTGGAGGACCCGCGCTTCTCCACGCCGGAGGGCCGCCTGGAGCACGACGAGGCCCTGGCCGCGGAGCTGGCCAGAGTGTTCGCCGCCGGGGCTCCCCTGGAGTGGGAACGCCTGCTCACCTCCGCCGACGTAGCCTGCGTCAAGGCCGAAGACCGCGGCATGTACTACTTCTACGACGAGGACCCTCACGTACGGGAGAACGGCTTCATCACCCAGGTGGAGACAGCGCGATTGGGAAGGTTCTGGCGTTACGGCCCCCTGCTCCGGTTCTCCCACACCGAGGGCAAGGCGGGCCCCGGAGTGCTCAGGGGAGAGCACACCAAGCCCATCCTCCTGGAGTTGGGGTACACCGAGGAGCAGATCGCCGGTTTCAAGGACGCCGGGGTGATAGACTGGGAGGAGCCCTAGGGGTCGGCGGCGTCAGGACAAGTCAGCAGGGAGGTCTATCATGGACATTGACCATCTCGCCAGCACCGCCCAGGCCCTGGTGGCGCCGGGCAAGGGCATTCTCGCCGCCGACGAGAGCACCAGGACCATCAAGAGGCGCTTCGACTCCATCAACGTCGAGTCCACCGAGGAGAACCGCCGCGACTACCGGGAGCTGCTCTTCAGGACCGGCGGCGTCGCCGAGTACATCAGCGGCGTCATACTATACGACGAGACCATACGCCAGGACGCCGCCGACGGCACTCCGTTGGTCGACGTGCTCTCCGGCCAGGGTATCTTCCCCGGCATCAAGGTGGACAAGGGGACCAAGCCCGTCCCCGGCGCTCCCGACGAGCTGCTGACCGAGGGCCTTGACGGTCTGGGGGAGCGGCTGACGGAGTACGCCGAAATGGGCGCCCGCTTCACCAAGTGGCGGGCTGTCATCACCATCGGGCCTGATATCCCCAGCCCCTACTGCATCGACGTCAACGCCCACGCCCTGGCGCGGTTCGCGGCCCTCAGCCAGCAGGCGGGGCTGGTCCCCATCGTCGAGCCGGAGGTGCTCATGGACGGGGACCACGACATCGACCGCTGCTTCGACGCCACCGAAGCCACCCTGCGGGAGACCTTCTACCAGCTCGGCAACCAGCGCGTGGCCCTGGAGGGCATCCTGCTGAAGCCCAACATGGTGCTGTCGGGCGCCTCCGCGGCCAACCGGGCCGGGCCCGAGGAGGTGGCGGAGAAGACCATCGCCTGCTTCAAGAGAGCCGTGCCGGCTGCGGTGCCCGGTATCGTCTTCCTGTCCGGCGGTCAGCCCGACGAGGAGGCCACGGTGAACCTGGACGCCATCAACCGGCACGCCCCCGCCGCCCGCGCGCCCTGGGAGCTCAGCTTCTCCTACGGGCGGGGCCTCCAGGCGGCGCCGCTGAAGGCCTGGTCGGGGAAAGCCGGGAACGGCGAGGCGGCCCAGCAGGCCTTCTACGAGCGGGCCCAGGCCACCGGCGCGGCCCGTCGCGGAGAGTACGCGCCTTAGGAAACCTCTGAATGAGTGCGACACTCCGTTGTCTAATCTGTCATACCCGCGAAGGCGGGTATCCAGAAACGCCAACAACGAGGAGCCTCGCTGTCTACGAAGGCCTATGGGTCCCGAAGCTCCGGCCCGCCGCCCGGCAAAGGGCCCCCTTCACTCAGCCCTCGAAACGGATCTTGTCCAGGCGCGTGAAGTCGTGTTGGGAGTCGATCCACCGGATGGTCCCGGACCGGGACCGCATCACCAGTGAGTAGGTCTCGGCGCCGCCGCCGAGGACCTTGACCCCGTTGAGAAGCTCGCCGGAGCTGGCCCCCGTGGCGGAGAAGAACACGTCCTCCCCTCCCACCAGGTCCTCGGTGTTGTAGACCCTATCCAGGTCCAGTCCGGCCGCCTCGGCCGCCTCCCGCTCCGCGTCGTTGCGGGGCCACGCCTTGCCCTGGATGGCTCCGCCTATGCACCGGATGGCCGCCGCCGTCAGCACGCCCTCGGGGGTGCCCCCGATGCCCATGAGCACGTCCACGCCGCTCTCGGGCAGGGCCGCCTGGATGCCGGCCGCCACGTCGCCGTCGGTGATGAGCTTCACCCTGGCGCCGGCCTCCCGGATGTCGGCCAGGAGCTGGTCGTGGCGGGGACGGTCCAGGACCACCACCGTCACCTCTTGCACTCTACGGCCCAGGGCCTCGGCTATGTTCTTCAGGTTGTCCTCCACAGAGGCATCGAGGTCCACGGCGTCCCGGGCCTCCCTCCCCACCGCGATCTTGTTCATGTAGGCGGTCTCCCGGGGGACGATCATGGTCCCCCGGGGCGAAAGGGCCACGGCGGCGATGGCCCCGGGAAGCCCTTTGGACAGGAGGGTGGTGCCGTCTATCGGGTCCACGGCGATGTCCACCTCGGGGGCCGAGCCGTCGCCTATGCGTTCGCCGATGTAGAGCATCGGCGCCTCGTCCTTCTCCCCCTCTCCTATAACCACGGTGCCGTCCATCGGCACGGAGCCCAGGGTGAACCGCATGGCATCCACCGCCGCTTGGTCCACCAGCTCTTTGTTGCCCATGCCCATGTACCGGGCCGCCGACAGGGCCGCCGCCTCGGTCACTCGGACCAGCTCCATGGCAATGTTCCGCTCGATGGGCTGACGGATTCGAGTCGCGGCCATGGGGCACCTCCTCCGGGGCGGTCCTTGCATCCTGAATTATAGCACCCGGCGGCCCCATTCTCCCCATCCCGAACGCTCCCCTCATCCAAGGGTGGCGCTATAGAGCGGACATCTGAGGCGTCCCGGTCTTCCGGACTAGATCCGCCGCAGCCTTGGTATCACCAGGCCCATCACCAGGGCCATGGCGGCCAGGGCGATGCCGTTGATCAGCAGCGACAGCCGGGGGCTGGTCGCGTCGCTTATGTACCCGATCTCCACGTGCCCCAGGGGAGACGCGCCCAGCCCCACTATCCAGGAGCCCATGGCCCTCCCCCTCTCCTCGTTGGGCACGCTGAGCTGGAGCAGGGTGTGATGCATCACGTCCGTCGCCGTTGCCATGACGTTGATGAAGGCGACCATCACCACCGCCAGCAAAAACCCGGGGACCTGGGAGAGGAGGACCTGCCCCACCCCGAACCCCGCCAGGAATATCAGCAGAAGGATGCCCCTGCGAGGTATCCTCCACAGGGCGGTGACCACCACCACGCCCAGCGTTCCTCCCACGAACTTGAAGGCGGTGAGGACCCCCAGGCCCGCGGCCCCCACGTTCAACACCTCCTCGGTGAGCACCGGAAGGATGACCTGGTGGGAGAAGCCGAAGATCTCCGCCAGGGCCGTGGTGCCTATCAGGATCACCAGCGTCCTGTTGCTCTTGAGGGACCTGAAGTATCCGACGAGGTTCTGCCACACGGGCTCGGTGAACTGGGGGGCTGCGTCGCCCCGGCTCCGCAAGCCGTAGACGGCGAGCCCGGCCACCGCGTACACGGCCCCCATCGTGGCGAAGCCGGCGCCCGGGCCGAACCACTGGATGGCCGCTCCGGCCAGCAGGGCCCCCAGGACACCGCCGACGTTCTGCGCTACCGTTATCAGGCCTATGCCGTTGATGGCGTTGGACTCCCCTACCACGTCGTACACGTACGCCTGCCTGGCGGTGATATAGAAGGACAGGAGCCCCCCCATCAGGAACGCAGTCAGGATCAGGTGCCACACCTCCAGGTTGTCCGTGTACAGCAGGGCGGCGACCACCCCCGCCATGACGCCCGTCAGCCACGACGTCAGAAACAGCAGGACCCGGCGGTCGAACCGGTCGGCGATGGAGCCGGCCACGAACCCGATGACGACATTGGGCGCCGCCCTGGCGGCGAAGACCAACCCGACCATGCCTGCCGAGCCGGTGATGTCGAAGATGAGCCACCCCAGCAGCACCTGCTGCATGCCCATGCCCACCTGGTTGGCCACGGTGGCGAGCCACAGCACCCGGAAGTCCGGGAACCGGAAGGCCGCCATCAGGCGGCCGGACCCGCCGGCCGGGCTACCCGGCAGGTTCAATGCGCACCGGTGGGAAAACGAATGTCGGTAGCAAACCCATGGAGCATAATATACAATGTCACGAGCAACGCTGCCCTTGGGAGGGATGCCGTCCATGGCCAGGAAAGTGGGAGTCAAGTTCGGAATCGGCATACCCCAGGTGTCCCTGGACGGGACCTTCGACCCCGCCTCCATCGCCGGCTTCGTGAGACGGGCCGAAGAGCTGGGCTACGACAGCGGCTGGGTCCAGGAGCGTATGCTGGGCGGCCTCCCGACCCTGGACGCGCTGCCTCTGCTGACCTACGCCGCGGCCTTCACCAGCACCTTGAAGCTGGGGACCTCCGTGATGCTGACGGCCCTGGCCCCTCCCATACCCCTGGCCAAGAGCATAGCGGCCCTGGACCAGCTATCGGGCGGACGGGCCATCGTCGGCGTCGGCATAGGGGGCAGCACGGCCGCGTACCCCGCATTCCGGCTGCCCGCCGGGCGAAGGGTGACCCTCTTCGAGGAGGGCATTAGGCTCATGAAGTCCCTGTGGTCCCAGGAGCGGGTCACCTTCCGGGGGCGCTTCTGGCAGCTGGACGGCCTGGTCACCAACTCGGCCACGGTGCAGCGGCCCCACCCTCCCGTCTGGTTCGGCGCCCACTCGGAGGCCGCCCTCAGAAGGGCCGTCCGCATGGGTGACGGCTGGATGGGCGCAGGCAACTCCACCACCGCCGAGTTCAAGGAGGAGATGGCGCTGCTGAGGCACATCTTCGAAGAGGAGGGACGGGACCCGGCCTCCTTCGCCCTGTCCAAGCGGGTGTACGTGGCGGTCACGACGGACAAGCGGGGCGAGTCCGAGAGGACCAAAGACTGGTTCGCCAGGCACTACGGCACTTCCGAAAGGGCCCTGGACGTCTCCGTGATCGGCGCCGAGGAGGAGTGTGTCGAGGCCCTCTCCCAGGTGGTCGACGAGGGTGTCGACCTGCTGATGGTCAACCCCATCTTCGATCAGATGGAGCAGATGGAGCGCCTGTCCAGGGACGTGCTGCCCAGGCTCTAGCCCCGGTCTCGCCATCTGAGGGGAGTGCGAGACCGCCCATTCCCCACGGTCCACCGCCCCCTTCGCCACTCCCGTGTTGCAGCATCCCCACCGTCACTCCCGCGAAAGCGGGAGTCCAGGCCCCCACCGCTGGATTCCGGCTTGGGGGCCGGAATCCCGGGGTGGATGAGGCCGACGAGCGCGCCACGCCACCGGGCCACGGGTCCAGTACTCAACGGCATGGATAGATTCCTCACCGCGCTGCGTTGGGAATGACACGAAGGGAGCGCGGGCAGTCTGCCACCGAGCCGCGACGGCGAAGCGCGGCGCTTTCTAGATGGGGGGGCGCCTGTGGTGCCACTCGGTGGCCTGCTCGTAGGCGTGGGCCGCCCGGAGCACCGTCTCCTCGTCGAAGGGGCGTCCGGCAAGCTGCAGACCGATGGGCATGCCGCCGTCGCCGAACCCGCAGGGAACGGTCACGGCCGGGAAGCCGGTGAGGTTGAAGGGCCTGGTGTACTGGGTCAGGGCGGGCGAGGAGCCCAGCACGGCGTCGCCGACCCTCACCTCCGTATCGCCGATGCGGTGGGCGGTGACGGGCTCCATGGGCCCGGCCAGCAGGTCCACTTCGCTGAGCAGGTCCAGGCACTGGCGTGTGAACGCGGTGCGCGCACGCTGGGCCAGGAGATAGTCCGGCGCGGAGACGAAGGTGCCGGCCTCCAGCATCCCGCGAACCGTCGGGTGTATCTCCGGCCCCCGGTCCCGCGTCAGCTCCCAGTGGAGGGACGCCGCCTCGCATCTGTGGATCGTGTTTCCGATGTCGGTGGTGTCGAGGTACATGGGCCACGACACCTCGGAGACCTCGGCTCCCAGGGCGGCGAGCCGGTCGATGGCGGCGCGTACCGTGCGTTCCACCAGGGGGTCCACGGGCACCTGGAAGTACTCCCTGGGCACTCCGACCCTGAGCCCGCGTATGTCGCCCGTCAGCGCCAGCGTGTAGTCCGGCGCCGGCACGTCCGCCGAGGTGGGGTCCTTGGGATCGTGTCCGGCCAGGACGTTCATGGCCAGGGCGATGTCCTCCACCGTACGTGCCATGGGCCCGGCGTGGTCCAGCCCCCAGGAGAACACCGTGATGCCCCGGCGGCTCACCCGGCCGTAGGTCGGCTTCAATCCGACGATGCCGCACAGGGAGGCGGGGGCCCGGATCGACCCTCCCGTGTCCGTCCCCATGGCCAGGACACACTGCCCCGCGGCCACCGCCGACCCCGATCCGCCGCTGGAGCCCCCGGCCACCAGGTCCGTGTTCCAGGGGTTGTGCATGACGCCGTAGTCCGGGCTGTGCTGGCCCGCGATGCCCGCCGCGAACTGGTCCAGGCTCAGCTTGCCCATCAGGACCGCCCCCGCCGCCTCGAACCGCGCCGCGACCTCGGAGTCGGCGTCGGGAACGAAGTCGTGGAAGATGCGGGACCCCGCGGTGTTGGGGACTCCCTTTACGTGGTATAGGTCCTTCAGGCCCACGGGGATGCCGTGCAACGGGCCCCGATAGCGCCCCGCCCGGACCTCCCGCTCGGCCTCCCGGGCCGACGCCATGGCCCGCTCCGGGAGGCGGGTGATGAACGAGTTCAGCCGCGGCTCCAGCGCCTCGATCCGCTCCAGGTGGGCCTGGGTGACCTCCACGGGAGAGACCTCCCCGTTCCGGATCATGCGGGAGAGCTCTCCCGCGCTCTTGTAGCAAAGCTCCGTCGCTTCTACGGCTTCACTCCTTCTCCACGTGCCGGGGCTGGATGTCAGTACCCGGCCCCGGCCAGGCTGTCGGCGTACTCCATCGCCTCGTCGTAGCAGTTGGCGATGTAGTACTCGGCGATCTCGTCCGCCGTCGTCTGCCAGACGGCGTCGTGGGACATGATGTGGCCCAGGAGCTCGTCCAGGTACCTCACCCGGTGGGGCTGTCCGATTCGGAACGGGTGCAGGGCCACGCACATGACCCGGCCGCTCTCTGCGCCCTCCTTGTAGAGTTGGTCGAACTGGGCCTTGCAGATCTTGGCGAAATAGTCCCCTTCGTGGCTGGCCCTGAAAGTGCCGCCGTCGTTGGTCTCGATGGAGTAGGGTACGGAGACGAACTTCCCCCCGCCCTTCACCTGGATGGGCACCGGCTGGTCGTCGTGCATCCAGTCGCAGTGGTAGATCAGCCCGGCCTCGGCCATCAGGTCCGGGCTGTAGAGGCTGCTGGAGCCGTTGGGCCCGAACATGCCCTTGAGCTGCTTCCCCGTCTCCCTCTTCAGCGTCTCTACGCTGTCCCGGTAGAACTCCCGCTCCTCCTCCTCGGACACCGCGTGAAGGAACCGGGTGTTGTACATTCCGTGGCTCATGTAGTCCCAGTCCCGTTCCACCATGGCGTCGCGGATCTCCGGGAAGTGCTCCAGGACGGCCAGGTTCAGCGACGGGCAGGCCTTGATGTTGTGCTTGTCCAGGACCTCCAGCATCCGCCAGAAGCCCACCCTGTTGCCGTAGTCGGGGTAGGAGTACTCCCTGGCGTCGGGATGGGGCGTCCGGGGCCAGGGGTTGCGCAGGCCGTCGTAGTCCGGCAGGTACTCGTAGTGCTCCACGTTGGGCGCCACCCACACCGCCACGCGGGCCCCGTTGGGCCACCTCACGGGAGGACGCTCTATGATGGGGCTGTAGGATACCCTGTAGGGTGGTAGGCTCATAGTTTCGTACCTCCGCTATACGGCCGCCGGCCGCATGGTATGCCATCCGGTGCCTTGCTGGTAGGCGTGGGCCACGTTCAGTACCGTGCCGTCTTCCCCGGGCCGTCCGGCTATCTGTAACCCTATGGGCATGTTGCGGTCCGTGAAGCCGCAGGGCACCGACACGGCCGGGCAGCTCGCCAGGTTGAACGACGGAGTGAGGAGGGGCAGTGAGCCCAGCACCTGCTCCTTGCCGGTGATGGGTCCGTCGTCCCGTATGGGGACGGCGGGGATGGCGATGGTGGCCAGGGCCAGCACGTCGTACCTGTCCAACGCCTCCAGGACCTGCCGCCGTATCATGCTCCTCAGCTTCTGGGCCTTGTAGTAGGCCTGGGCCGGGACGAGGCTGCCGGTGGTCAGCCCTATGCGGACGGCGTGGCCGTAGGCACCGGGCTGGCTTCGGAGCCGCTTGGCGTGGTCCAGGGCCGACTCGACCCCGATGTGGGTTGTGGTGATGACCTGGGAGTGGACGGTCAGCGGCAGGGAGACCTCCTCCACGTCCGCCCCCATGCCGCCCAGCACCGAGGCCGCCTCGACGACGGCGGCGGACACCTGCTCGTCCACCACCGGGCCATGGGAGAGCTCGGTTACGAGGCCGACCCGGATGCCGGACACCTCGCCCGTCAGCTCGGCCCTGTAGTCGGGCACGGGGGTGCTCCACGTATACGGGTCCTTCGGGTCGCGGCCTGCGATGGCGGTGAGGGTCATGGCCGCGTCCTCCGCCGAGCGGGACATGGGGCCGAAGGTGTCCATGGACCAGGAGCCGGACATGACGCCGTAACGGCTGACCCTTCCCCACGTCGGCCTCAACCCCGACAGGCCGCACCAGCTCGACGGCCACCGGATGGACCCGCCGGTGTCCTCCCCCAGGGAGGTGGCGCACAGGAAGGCGCCGGTGGCGGCCGCGGAGCCGCTGCTGGACCCTCCCGTGTACATGTCCAGGTCCCACGGGTTGTGGGGCGTGCTGTACTGGTGGGCGTACCCCGTTATCGCCAGCTCCGTCATGTTGGTCTTGCCCAGAAGGATTGCCCCTGCCCTCCCCAGGTTGGCGACTATGGTGGCGTCCTCATCGGGCACGGAGTCGGCCAGGAAGCGGCATCCCCCCGTGGACCGCACGCCCTTCGTCCAGAGCTGGTCCTTGACGGCCACGGGGACCCCGTGCATGGGCCCCAGGTAGTTGCCCCGGGCGATCTCCTCCTGGGCCTGCCTTGCCTCGGCCATCGCCCGGTCCCTGCACACGGTCAGGTAGGCGTTGTACCTGAAGTCCTGGTCGTCGATGCGGTCCAGGTAGGCCTCCACCGCCTCCACGGGGGAGACCTCACCGGCGCGGACCAGGTCGGAAAGGCGCGCCGCCGTCAGGAAAGGGATGTCTTGCTTGTCCATGTGTGCGTCCTCTTGGGAAGGGGTGTGATGCCAATTCCGGAGCGAGGTGCAGAACCCTTGTCTCGATGTAGGGTTAGCTATCGGGCCAGATAGTGGGGTCTAGGTCAGTCGCAGGATGGCAACGGCGGCTCCCCCCACCAGCAGCATTACGCCGATGTTCCACCTGGTGGCGCTTGTGATAGCCCCCATCAGGTCTGCCCGCAGGTTGGCCAGATCTTCCTTGGTAGCGTAGTGGCGCAGTTCCTCCCGGAGCTCGGAGCGTGTAATCGGGCTCTCGGTAGTGGCCATGGGCGACGCCTCCTCTGGTACCCCCTTCTGATAATCGTCAGGTCTTGATTCTACAATTCCATCACCCATGTGTCCATCAATGAGCGTTACCCACCGGGGAGCTTCTGGTGCGGCAACCCGGTCCTGAGTGGCGCCCTTCCTTTACTTGCCCGAGGCCTGAGGGTAGAATTGGTGAAACACCCAGCTCGGAGGAGGCAGCATGGCCACCACGCAGACCGCGAATCAGAACCGTTTCGCCGAGGCGTTCGGATATCCCAAGGGCCGGGCCGTGACGAAGGTGAAGACCTACATGACGGCCTACGTGCAGGAGTTCATCGGCCGCTCCCCATTCCTGGTCATGGCTTCGGGAGACCGCGAGGGCCACATGGACGCCTCGCCCAAGGGTGGCAAGCCCGGGTTCGTCCGGGTGCTGGACGACAGGCACCTGCTGCTTCCCGACGTCGCCGGGAACAAGCTGTTTCAGACCTACCAGAACCTGGACAACAACCCCCACGTCGGGCTGGTGTTCTTCATCCCCGGAGTGACCGATACGGTCAGGGTCAACGGCCGCATCACCTTCACCGACAAAGAGGACCTGGAACGGCGCAACGTGGAGCTGTCCCTGTACGAGCCCGACGACAACGCCAAGCACCTGCAGGGCATCATCATCGAGGTGGAGGAGTCCTACGGCCACTGCCCCCGGGCCCTCAACTTCTCCCACCTGTGGGACCTGGAGGAGATAGCCGCCAACCAGGCCCAGCGGCCCATCTCCAACCGCGCCGCCGACAGCTAGTCCGGGCCGGCACGGCTGCCGGGACCGCCGGGAGCTACCGGGCCGTCCAGCCCCCGTCTATGACCAGCTCCGAGCCCGTCACGAATGACGCCTCGTCGGAGGCCAGATACAGCACCCCGTAGGCGACCTCCTCAGACTCGGCCCAACGCCCCAGGGGTATGCGGGAGACCATGAACGCGGCCTGCTCGGGATTGGACCGGGACCCCTCGGTCATGGGCGTGGCGATGGGGCCCGGATGCACCGAGTTGGCCCTGATGCCCTCCTTAGCGTACTGCACCGCCGTTGCCTTGGTGAACAGGCGCACCGCCCCCTTGGACGCTATGTACTGGGCGCTGCTGGTCTCCACGGCCACAATCCCGAGCTGGGACGAGATGTTGATGATGGAGCCTCCTCCCGCCGCCCGCATGGCCGGGATGGCCGCCTTGGTGCCCAGGAACACCCCCTTGGAGTTCACGTCCATCACCCGCTGCCACTCGTCGAGGGTCGTCTCCTCTATCTTGCCGCCGCCCCCGATGCCCGCGTTGTTGACCAGTATGTCCAGCTTGCCGTACCTGCCGGTGGCCAGCTCCACCGCCGCCCGCCAGTCCGCCTCCCGGGTCACGTCCAGGTGGACGTAGAGGGCGTCGCCGCCCGTCTCGTGGATCTCAGCCTCCACCCGCTTGCCCTCGTCGTCGAGAATGTCCCCGAAGACGACCTTGGCCCCCTCTTTGGCGAACAGCTTCGCTTCCGAGGCGCCCATTCCCCGGGCGCCCCCGCTGATGATGGCGACCTTGCCCTCGAGTCTTGGCATGGCCGGTACCTCCCTTTCAGATTCTCCCGATACAACCTGGACGGGGAGAGGGCTCCTAGAAGACCGCCACGGGGTTCACCGGAGAGCCCGTGGCGTTGTGCATTCGCAGCGGGTTGATGTTGATGAGGAACTCCCACCGGTTGCGCTCCAGGCAGGCTTGTGCCAGATCCTCCAGGTTGGCGTTGTCCAGTATCCACAGGCCCATGGCCACGATGCCCACCTGGTGGATGGGGTTGGTGACCCTGGCGTAGGGGCTGGGCATGACGTCGTTGCCCGTGTCGGAGCCGATGACGGCGATGCCGCGCTGGTGGAACAGGGGCAGGCAGCTCGCCCCGCACGCCGTGGACCCGGCGACGTTGGGGTCCGCCGCTCCCTCCACCTCCCGGCGGCGTAGCTGCCCGGTGCGCACCAGAAGCACGTCCCCCTCCTCGACCCTGAACCCGCAGCGGGCCTCGGCGGCCTCGATGTCCTCCCGGGTGACCCCCTGGCCTCTCTCCACCCAGTCGGTCTGCCGGACCATGGGCACGTCGACCAGCACCCCGCGCGTCACCACGCCGTTCTTGACCAGCTCGATGGACTCGGCGGTGGCCCCCAGCCTGGTGGAGATCAGGTGCGCCGGACGCCCGTTGTACAGCTTGCCCTCCCAGAAGAAGTGGGCCAGGCTGTCCATGTGGGTGACGAAGTGCCCGTGAAACGCCACGCCTATGAAGTCGCTGGAGGCCCGGGGGTTGGCGCCGTGGGACCAGCCTTCACCGCTCTCGATCATGTAGTGCAAGGGGGGAACGGGCACGTCGGGGGCGGCTTCGTACCGCAGGGTCCGCGCGCAGCTCAGGGTCGCCCCCTCCTGCACCAGCCCCGCGGCCCTCTTGGTCTTCTCCGGGGTGATCAGGTTCAGGGTGCCCATCTGGTCCTCTTCGCCCCACCGGCCCCAGTTGGACAGGGACTCGAAGTAGCCAAGGACCTCGTCTTCCGACGGAATCGTTCCGGTCATGGCTCCCCTTTCTCCGGCACGGTTCGCCCCTGCCCTCTGCCCGTAGTCTATGGAGCGCCCCATTGGGAGTCAAGTCGACCGGGCGGTAGACGGCCCGGCCCCGGAGGCCCCGGACAAGGAGAAGGGGGGCCGCCGTTCTTGTGGCGGCCCCCCGTCCGGGGTCTCCCCTTGGCCTTTGCCGCCGGGCCCGGGGGCTAGTTGTCGCAGGGGGAGAGGGGGGTGAACATGGCGTGCCGTTGATGGGCTGCCACTCGCCGCAGAGGGTCTCGGGGTTCAGGGCCCAGATGGCGTTGCGGTAGGCGATGGGTATGCCCAGGTACATGTCATACAGCTCCTGGCCCATGACTTGCGCGACCTTCCTGCGCTCCACCGGGTCCATTATCGCCGCGTAGGCCAGCATCTTCTCCTGCCACAGGTCGGGTTCGGGAATGTTGCACACCGAGCCGCCCTGGGTGGCGCAGAGCCCGTGGACGCGGATCTTGTCGGCGAAGTTGCGCGCCCCGAGCTGCCAGTGGGAGCCACTGACTGGAGGCCCATCCGCGGCGCCGAACTTCTCTTCCAGCCTCTTTTGGTTTATGGGGACCGGGTCGATGGGTACGAACTCGGCGTCAATGCCGACGCCCTGCAGGTAGGTGACGATGGCGTCGGTCATGTCCCTCATCTCCGGACCCTGGGCAAAGGCATAGCCGTAGGAGATGAACTTAAAGCCGTCGCAGCCCGCCTCTTTCAGGAGCCGCTTGGCCTCCTCGGGGTCGTAGCCGTAGGGCTGCAACGTCGGGTTCCAGCTCTCGTCATGGGGGCTGGTGAAGGCCGTGATGGCCCGCTCCGCCGTCCCCGGCGGCCAGAGGCCCGTCATGATGTCGTCGGCGTCCACGGCCAGGTTCATCGCCTTGCGGACCTCCAGCTTGTTGGTGCAGTGGCCCGGGTCGTAGGTCTGGTAGAAGCCCTGGTAGACGATGTCCACCTTTTCGGGGCCGTCCACCACCAGGCCCGACGATCGTATCTCCTCGACGTAGGGGCCGGACATGTTGGCTATGTCCGCCTTTCCTGTCTTGACCATGGCAAGCCGTGGGGCGTCCTCGGCCACGAGGAGGGTCTCCATCTCGCGGAACTTGAAGTGGAACTCCTCGTCGGCGTAGTAGTCGTCGAACCGTTCGAGACGCCAGAACTGGCCGAGCCTACGCTCGACGAACTTGGCGAACCCGGTCATGGGGGCGCCGATCTCCTCGAACTTGCCGTCGTCGCCGCCGGCGATCTCCACGTATCCCCGCTTGGGCCAGGCGTACAGGTCTGCGCCGCCGATGGGAGGGAGAATGTTGAACACGAAGGCGTAGTTCTGCTTGAGGTGTATCCGGCAGTGGTACTTGTCCAGGGCTTCGGTGCTCTCGAAGATCACCCTCCAGCCGGGGCTAATGGCGCCGCCGGGGGTGTTGCCCTCATCGGAGGCCCAGTGGTTGGTGATCCAAACGCAGTCCTCCGCGTCCACTTCTACACCGTCGTGGTCGACGATGTAGTCCTTCATTATGATGTCCCAGGTGGCGCCGTCCACCTGCTCCCAGGAGTCGGCCCAGCCCCAGGCATTGGAGAGGACGTTGTCCGGGGTGACGCCCATGAGGAAGTCGGACATGTGGATCAAGCCGCCCATGCCGCCCTCTTTGGTGGCGTTGTTGGGGTTCATGCGCTCGTTGCCGAAGTTGTTCAGGGCGAAGGTCAGCTTGGCCCCCTCCTTGGGCATCGCGTCAGGCGTGGGCTGGAGTGCGGTTGTGGGTGTGGCCGTGGGGGCGGGTCCCGGGGCGGTCGTGGCGGCAGCCGTTGTGGCAACGGGGGCCGTCGTGGCTGGAGCCGTCGTAGCCGGCGCAGTCGTCGCTACGGGGGCGGTAGTCGGCGCCTCGGTGGCCTCCTCCCCGCAGGCAACCCCCACCAGCAGGACCGCTATCACCGAAGCGAGTATCAACCATCTGATCTTGGGTAACCGAACATAAGCCATGGTACACCCCCTGAGCGTCTATGCGAACCGTCCCCCTGTGTCGGGGGGTAGATATTTGCAGAAACTAGCATGATGCAAACACTCTTGTCAATAGCGGTATTCTTTAGGAATTTTTTCACAATATTAGATAATAAACGCGATGAACAATATGAATTCGTAACAACTAAGTCCGGTCCGTTTTCCGCCGCAACGAACGGCTGCCGCAGCGCTGGACCGTTGCGTTGCGGCGCCGTTAGCAATTCTCGTTGCAGCACTGTAGTATAGGCAGTCCGGGGGAGCCCCTATGGACGCGGAAGAGGTCCCGGGGCGCTTCCTTCAGTCTTACCATCGAGGTAGTCGTCCATGAACGTCACCGAAGACCTGGCGCGGTTCGTCGTCGAGACGCCTGCGGAAGCCATACCAGGGCCCGTGCTCCACGAGGGAAAACGGTGCCTCATCAACTTCCTGGGCGTCGCCCTGTACGCGGCCAGGGACCCGTCCCTGGACATCATGCTCGACGTGTTTCGACACGAGGGCGGCAGGCCCAACGCCTCGGTCCTCGGGGTGGGAATACGCACCTCCCTGCAGAACGCGGCGCTGGCCAACGGCTACCTGGGGCACCTGGAAGACTACGATGATACCCACTTCCCCACGGTCATCCACCCCTCCTCCCCCACCCTTCCGGCGTCCCTGGCGGCGGGTGAGCACTACGGGTCCAGCGGCAGGGAGCTGCTCGCCGCCTCGGTGTTGGGGATGGAGGCCTGCTGCCGCATCGGGATGGCGGTGCACCCCGCCCATTACGACGCGGGCTTCCACATCACCAGCACCTGTGGCGTATTCGGCTCCGTGGGCGCGGCCGGCCGTCTGATGGGCCTGTCCACCGGGCAGATGGTACATGGGATGGGGGTGGCGGGCACCCAGGCGGCGGGGGTACGGGAGGTGATGGGCTCCATGACCAAGCCCTTCCATCCCGGCATGGCGGCCCGGGCGGGAGTGTTGGGGGCCCTCCTGGCGGGCCGGGGTTTTACGTCGGCCACCCGGATACTCGAGGGGCGCCGGGGATTCGCCGCCGTCATGTCCCGCGAGCACGACCTGGCGGAGGTCACCCGGGGCCTGGGAGAACGGTGGGAGCTCCGGATGAACGGCCTGAAGCCCTACGCCTGCGGGGTGGTGGCCCATCCCCTCATCGACGCCATGATCGCCCTGCGGTCCCGGGTCGGGCAGCCGGCGGGCCAGGTGGAGCGCGTGGACGCCAGGGTCCAGCCGCTGGTGCTGGAGCTGATGGACAGGCCTGACCCGAAGATCGGGCTGGAGGGGAAGTTCTCCTTCCAGCACTCCATGGCCGTGGGCTTCATCGACGGCGCCGCGTTCCCCGCCCAGTACACCGACGCCCGCGTGGTCGATCCCGAGGTGGCCGCTCTCCGCGGCCGGATCCGGGCCGAGGTCGACGGGGCCATGCCCGAGGACGCGGCCGAGGTCACCCTTACGCTGAAGGACGGCCGCTCCTACACCGAGAATGTGGCCCACGCCACCGGCGCCCCCCAGAACCCCATAACCGACTCGCAGCTCGAGGCCAAGTTCCGCGCCCTAGCCACCCACGCCCTGCCCAACAGGCGGGCGGAGCGGCTTCTGGCCATGCTGTGGGATGTAGACCGCCTCTCCGGCGTCGGAGAGCTTATGCGGCTCACCCGCATGCCGCGGAGCGTGGCCCGCGACTAGGGCAGGTTCGGTTCCAGGTCAGAGCCCCTCGGCATAGGCCGAGTGGAAGGTGTCCACGCCGCCGCTCAGGGAGCCGTCTTCGTTGCGCAGGATGGCGGCGGGGCTGGCGAAGCTGGCGAACCCGGTCTGCACTATGTTCTCCCCGATGACCTGGAGCCGGTGTCCCCGGGCTTCCAGGTCCCTCCTCACATCCTGGGGAATCCGGGGGTCCAGGCTCGTGAAGGGCATGCTGCAGTCCACCCTGGGCGAGTCGATGGCCTCCTGGGGGCCCATTCCGAAGTCCAGCATCTTCACGATGAGCTGGGTCACGCAGTTGGTGATGCGCCTGCCTCCCGACGCGCCCAGGGCGGCCATGACGCCGCCGTCGTCCAGCACCAGCGCCGGCGTCATGTTGTTCAGTGCGAACTTGCCGGGCATGATGGAGTTGATGCGCCCCGGTACGGGGTCGAACCACATCATGCCGTTGTTCATGACTATGCCGGTGCCCCTGGGCACCACGCCGGAGCCGAAGCCGGACATTATGGTGTTGGTGATGGATACGGCATTGCCCTCGGCGTCCATTGCGCACAGATGGGTCGTGCCCCCGTCCCACGCGGGCAGGCTGGCCGCCAGCTTCTTCCCCGCGCTTCTGCCCTCTTCGGCCCACGGGTCCCCCGGCTCGTAGAGTGGGGGCGTCGTGCCGTCGATGGACTCCCGGCGCCGCCGGGCGTACTCCTCGGACAGCAGCCCCTTCCACGGCACGTCGGCGAACTCCGGGTCGGCCACGTAGGCGAACCGGTCCGCGTAGGCCAGCCTTGCGCTGGAGATGTAGGTGTGGAGCATCTCCGCCGAGTTGTGCCCCATGGCGTCCAGGTCGAAGCCGTCCAGCAGCTTCAACGTCATGGCGCTGGTGATGCCCGCGCACGCATGGGGAGGCACCCGGACGGTGCGTCCCCTGTACCGGAGCTCCAGGCCGCCTTCCCAGAGGAAGGGTTCGTACGAGGCCAGGTCCTCCCTGGACAGGATGCCGCCGTTCCGGTTGATGTCCGAGACGATGGCCCCGGCCACGTCGCCCTTGTAGTAGGCGTCGGGCCCGCCCCGGCCGATGGCGTCCAGCACCTCCGCCAGGTCCGGCTGCCGGAGCACCGGCGGGTCCGCCACGTCCCCCGTGGGCATCTCTCCGCCGGGCATGAACACCCGACGCAGCTCCCCGTATCGGAACAGCTTTCCCGCCAGCAGGCCCAGGGCGTAGAGGGAGAACCAGCTTGGAGTGAACCCCTCCCGCGCCGCGCGGGCCGCCGGGGCGACCACCTCCCCCAGGGGCAGGCGGCCCATGCGCCGGTGGGCCTCGCACAGCCCCGCCACGGCCCCGGGCACCGCGATGGAGCGGAACCCCTCCAGGTTCTCGTCCCCCTCCACCCCGGCCCAGCCGAAGCTCCCCACGGCGCCCTCCCCCGTCAGGCGGTACATGTCGGGCCTGGCGGCCATGGGCCCTCGCATGGGGAAGCCCACTACGCCCCCCTTGCCGTCGACCTGGTAGACGAGGTAGCCCCCGCCCCCGATGCCGCTGGAGGCCGGCTCCACCACTCCCACCGTCAGGCAGGCGGCCACCGCCGCGTCCACGGCGTTACCGCCCGCCTGGAGCATCTCCAGGCCGGCGCGGGTGGCCATTATGTCCTTGGTGGCCACCATGGCCCCTCCGGCCCGGGCCTCTTCCTTGATCAGGCTGGCGCGTGTCGGTATCGACTCCAAGGCTCGTCCTCCTAAGGGTCTCCCCACCGCTCCGCGAGGCGCCGCTTCATCTCCGCCTCCAGCCCCTCCTGGGACGGCTCGTAGTACCGGCGGTCCTGCAGGGCCGCCGGTAGGTACTCCTGGGGAGTGAAGTGGCCCTCGTAGTCGTGGGAGTACTTGTACCCCTTGCCGTACCCCATCCGGGTCATCAGACCGGTGGCGGCGTTCCTCAGATGCAGGGGAACGGGGTCGTTGCGGCTCCCGCGCACGTCCTCCATGGCGCGGTTCAGGGCGGCGTAGGCCGAGTTGCTCTTGGGGGCCATGGCGAGGTAGACGGTGGCCTCGGCCAGCGGAATCCTGCCCTCGGGCATCCCGATGAAGTGCACGGCCTGCTGGGCCGCCACCGCCAGCGACAGGGCCATGGGGTCGGCCAGGCCGATGTCCTCCGAGGCCAGGATCACCAGCCGGCGGGCGATGAACATGGGGTCCTCCCCCGCCTCGACCATCCGGCCCAGCCAGTACAGGGCGGCGTCGGGGGCCGACCCGCGCACCGACTTGATGAACGCCGAGATGGTGTCGTAGTGCTGGTCGCCGGCCCTGTCGTAGAGGACGGACCGCCGCTGGAGGGCGTCCTCTATGGTCTTCAGGTCCACGTGGCGTACCCCGTCGGCGTCGGGGACCGTGGCGTGGACTGCGGTCTCGACCCCGTTCAACGCCACCCTGGCGTCGCCGTTGGCCACGTTCACCAGCATGGCGGCGGCGTCCCCCGCCAGCTCCACCGTCATCCGGCCCAGGCCGTGCTCCGGGTCGGCCAACGCCCTTTGGACGATGGCGTCCACCACCTCCTCGGAGAGCTGTTCCAGGGTGAACACCCTGCACCGGGAGAGCAGGGGCGAGATGACCTCGAAGGAGGGGTTCTCGGTGGTGGCCCCGATGAAGGTAAAGGTGCCGTTCTCCACGTGGGGGAGGATCACGTCCTGCTGGGCCTTGTTGAACCGGTGTATCTCGTCGACGAACAGGATGGTCCGCCGGCCGTACATCGCCAGCCGCTCCTCGGACTCGGCCACTATGCGCCGGAGGTCCGCCACGCCGGAGGTGACGGCGCTCAGGGGCTCGAAGTGGCAGTCGGTGGCGGTGGCCACCAGGTTGGCCAGGGTGGTCTTCCCGCTCCCCGGCGGCCCCCATAGGATAAACGAGGGTGTCTGGTCCGCCTCGATGGCCCGGCGCAGCACCTTGTCGCGCCCGATCACGTGGTCCTGGCCGATGAACTCGTCGAAGGAGCGGGGCCTCATTCGGGCGGCAAGGGGGGCCTCCGCCTGCTGCCTCACCCGCCTGCCGTGCTCGAAAAGGGCCAACGCTCACCTCCGGGGTGGGTACAGTTTACACCGGGGCCCATCTCCTGCCAAATTGCGCCGCCATGCCTCTGCCGTCCCGTCTGTTGCCCGCCAAATCATGCCCATGCTATCATCCTCGGTGCCATAGTTACGAGTAGCCGCTCCACGACCGGCCACAACCGTGGCCGGTCGTGGAGTCACAGGGACATTCACGCCGGTGACAAGCCCCGCAGAAGATACACGGTTCGCGGTCCCATGGAGGGCAGGCGACGTTGTCGTCGGCGTCTTCGCGGCCTTCGCGGCGGTGGTCGTCACCTTCGTCTTCTACTCCATCCTCGCCGGAGAGCCGGGCATGGGCGTGGGCTTGGTGGTCGTCGGGGGCATCGGCGGCGTGATCATGCTTTCGGCGGCGTGGCTCTTGGGCCCCCTCCGCTACAACGCCCCCTCCGGCACCCTGGGATTGAGGCCGCCTGCCAAGCCGGGTCTCGCCCAGTGGGCCCTGCCCGTCGCGGCCCTGGCGGCCAGCCTGGCATTCGCCGCCGCCTACACGGGAGTCGTCGACCTGGCCGGGTGGGACGCGCTAAAGCCCCCGGACCTCCCCGAAGATATCGCCTTGGGAGGGCCGGCGGTACTGGTGACCTACCTGCTGGTGGTGCTGTGGATCCCCTTCACCGAGGAGATATTCTTCCGGGGGTATGTCTTCCCGGGTTTGGCGGGCGCCTGTGGCGTGCTCCCGGCGGGCGTCATCACCGCCGTCCTGTTCGCCCTGGCCCACGGCCAACCGGCCGTGATCGCCCCCATCTTCTTCACCGGCCTGGTGCTGGCGTGGCTCTACCACCGTACGGGCTCCATCTGGAGCAGCTTCGCGGCCCACTCCCTCCAGAACCTCCTGGCCCTGTCGGTCAGCCTGGCAAGCTAGGCACGGGACACCATTGTGTTATATACTCCTTAGCGAAGCTTCGCCCCTCCCGCGCCGAACGCCGGACTGGCCAAAGAGCCGGGGTGGGCCAAATAGAAAGAATCAGCCGGGCGAGACAGGAAATGGCTACCGACCGCATCGCCGAACGATTCGCCCGCCTCCGGGAAGAGGGCAGGACGGGCCTGCTCCCCTACGTCACGGCTGGCTTTCCGGACATGGAGGCTACCCTGGAGGTGGTCCCGGCCCTGGCCGAGGCCGGCGCGGACATCGTCGAGCTGGGGGTCCCATTCAGCGATCCCCTGGCCGACGGCCCCACCATCCAGGAGGCCAGCTTCCACGCGCTGGGCAACGGCGTAACCCTGGAGGGATGCCTCGGCCTTGTGGAGCGGCTAAGGGAAAGGGGCGAGACCGTGCCCCTTGTCCCGTTCAGCTACTACAACCCCATCCTGCACTACGGCCTGGAGACCTTCGCCCGCCGGGCCTCGGAGTGCGGCGCGGACGGAGTCCTGGTGCCCGACCTGCCCCCCGACGAGGCCGGCCCGTTGCGGGACGCTTGCGCGCCCTACGGCATACACCTGATCCCCCTGTTGGCGCCCACCAGCACCGACGCTCGGATACGGCTGGCGTGCCAGGCGGCCTCGGGGTTCGTCTACTGCGTCAGCCTTACCGGGGTCACCGGCGCCCGGGACAGCCTGCCCGAGGGCGTCTTCGACTTCCTGGCCAGGGTGAGGCGGCACACGGACCTGCCCCTGGCCGTCGGTTTCGGCGTGTCCAAGCGCGAACACGTGGAGTCCATCGGGGCCGCCGCCCAAGCGGCGGCTGTGGGAAGCGCCCTCATCCGGGTCCTCCAGGAGTCTCCCAGGGACCGGCTCGTGGAGAAGGCGGGCCGGTTCGTCCTGGAGCTGAGGGGGGTGCCCGTCCCATGATAGTCTGCCGGGGCATTCGGGGCGCGACTACCTGCGAGGCCAACACCAGGGAGTCCATCTTCGCCGCCACGTCGGAGCTGTTCCGGAAGATGGCGTCGGCCAACCAGGTGGTGGAAGACCAGGTGGCCGCCGTGTTCTTCACCACCACCCAGGACCTGGACGCGGCCTTCCCGGCCACGGCGGTCCGGGAGATGGGATGGGAGCACACGGCCCTCATGTGCGGCCATGACATCGCCGTGCCCGGCAGCACCGGAATGTGCATCCGGATCCTGCTGCTGGTAAACGTCGACAAGTCCCTGGACCTGGTGAACGTCTACCTGAAGGGCGCCGTCCATCTCAAAGAGGAGGCGTCCCAGCCTTAAGGCTCCACCGGCCTCCAACGAAGTTGCCGAGTGACGGAGATGGCCCCCGCCCCGGAAGCCACTCCCTTCGGAAAGGATATCGCAAGATGATCGTCGTAATGCGAAAGGACAGCAGCAAAGAGCAGCTCGAAGGGGTCCGCGAGCGGATAGAGGGGCACGGCCTTCAGGCCCAGGTCTCCGAGGGCGTGGAGCGCACCGTGGTCGGCGTGCTGGGCCAGACGTTCGTGGAGCTCAAGGACGAGCTGGGGCTGATGGAAGGCGTCCTCGAAGTGGTGCTCATCTCCAAGCCGTACAAGCTATCGAGCCGCGAGTTCAAGCCCGAGGACACGGTCGTGCGGGTGGGCGACGTCCTGGTGGGCAACCACGAGCTGACGGTCATGGCCGGCCCGTGCGCCGTGGAGGACGAGGAGCAGGTGGTCCTCACCGCCAGGGCGGTCAAGGCGGCCGGGGCCACCATCCTGCGGGGAGGCGCCTTCAAGCCCCGGTCCTCACCCTACAGCTTCCGCGGCACCGGCGTGCACGGCCTCCAGCTCCTGGCCAAGGCGAGAGTGGACACGGGGCTTCCCGTCATCACCGAGGTGATGACCCCCGAGGATGTGGGGATGGTGGCCCAGTACGCCGACGCCCTGCAGATAGGCACCCGCAACGCGCAGAACTTCAACCTGCTGGACGCCGTGGGGAAGGCCAACAAGCCCGTCCTCCTGAAGCGCGGCTTCTCCTCCACCTACGAGGAGTGGCTGCTGGCCGCGGAGTACATCCTCTCGGGCGGCAACAGCCAGGTGATACTGTGCGAGAGGGGCATACGCACCTTCGAGACGGGCACCAGGTTCACCATGGACCTGTCGGCGATCCCCGTCATCCAGGACCTCAGCCACCTGCCCGTCATCGCCGACCCCAGCCACAGCACCGGCAGGGCGAACCTGGTGCCGCCCATGACCCTGGCCGCGGTGGCCGCCGGCGCCCACGGCGTCATCATCGACGTACATCCAAACCCCGCGGTGGCCAAGTGCGACGGCGCCCAGGCCCTCACCTTCGAGGTCTTCGACGGCCTGATGTCACAGGTCCATGCCGTGGCCCAGGCCATGGGCAAGGTGCCGGCCGCAGCAGGCGGATAGGGCCCTTCCCTCTCGCCTCCGGCCGTGGGGACGGGTGGGAGGCCCTGCTACAGACCGGCCTCGGCGGCCCTCCGGTGCATCGCATCCAGGTAGGAGCGGGCCGAGGCGTGCAGGAGCCGGTCCACGGTGCTGTGATAGTATTGGACGCCCATGTCCAGGTACTTGGCGATGGTATCGTCGGGCCCGCTGACACCCGCCACCTTGCCGGCCCCCATGATCACCTCCACGCCCCTTTCCATCATGCGCTGGACGTCGGGGTGCGCCTGCTCCCCCGGGTAGCCCATGGAGACGGACAGGTCCCCCGACCCGATGAACAGGACGTCGACCCCGTCCACCCGGACGATCTCGGGCAGGTTCTCGATGGCCACCGCCTCTTCGATCATCAGGCACACCAGGGTCTCCCGGTTGGCCTTCTCTATGTACTCTCCGACGGAGCCCGCAGTGCCGAACAGCGACGGGCGGCCCATGCCGTAGATGCCCCGATGGCCGACGGGCTCGTATTTGACCGCGTCCACCACGGCCCTGGCCTCCTCGGCCGTGTTGACGTGGGGCACCTGGACTCCCCAGGCCCCCCGGTCCAGGAAGGGCGCGATGATCTCCGGCCGGTTCCCGACGGGCCTGACTATGGGAGCGATACCGGCCAGCTCCGACGCCGCGATCACCGGCTCCGAGTTGTCCACGGTGATGCTGCCGTGCTCGTTGTCGATCAGGACCCAGTCGAAGCCCATGTATCCAAGCATCTCCACGATGGCCGGGGTGGGATAGTTCACCTGGACGCCAAAGACCGCCTTGCCCGCGGCCAGCTTCTCCTTTAGCGTGTTCTTCCGCATGTAGCTTCTGCCTCCCTCTGACGTCTACGGCCCCAGTATACTACGTACACTCGGCGGCCTGTGTGTCACCCCATGGGCCTGTACGACTCCTCCCGGCCCCGAGGCTCTTGCACAACCGTCATACCCGCGAAAGCGGGTATCCAAATCCAGGGGCTCTAGCCACGAGCGTATCCATTAACTATCCAATCCCCCTCTCCTGGGGGAGAGGGTAGGGGTGAGGGCGCCGTCTGGATTGACACCCCGACGGCCCTTGGCGTATGGTTGGTGCGGAGAATGTTCCAGTCGCACTGAGGAGGTCCGCCATGACCCAGGTGCCATCCTACGATTCGGCCTTCATCACCGACGGCGACAAGGAGCAGTTCATCGAGTCGCTGAACGTGCCCGAGGAGCTCAAGACGGTCCCCGGGAACCCCACCCGGCCCGCCGACGAGCGATACCACGCCTACGCCTATCCGGAGCAGCCCTTCTTCAGGACGCCCAACTACGAGCTGTACGACGCCTACATGGGAAGGCAGCACCGGGACATCACCACTGCCAAGAGCCACTCTCAGGTGGCCACGGAGATGCACGGCGAGGAGCTGGAGGAGCTGCGCAAAACCGTGTGGTCGTACCACCTCAAACCGGCCTCTAGGAAGAAGGACCCCTCCGAGGACCTGGCAGGCGCCCTCAAGGCCAAGGCCAAGGAGATGGGCTTCGCCGTGGTGGGGATAACCAAGTTCGAGCGAAAGTACGTCTTCAAGGACTTCAAGCGGCGGGCCAAGTTCAAGAACCTGGTCATCGTGGGCATAGAGCAGCCCTGGGAGCCGGTCCAGACGTCCCCAAGCATCGAGTCGTACATGTCCAACTTCAAGGCGACCATCCCCTCCTACAGCCTGGCGGTCGGGCTGGCGGACTGGGTGCGCTCCACCGGCTACCGGGTCCAGTTCGTGGTCGCCAGCCAGGGGGGCATCCAGCTCAGCCTGGCCCCGGTGCTGCCCTACGCCGTCGCGGCGGGGCTGGGACAGATGGGGGCCAACGGCCAGCTCCTGACGCCCATGTTCGGGAGCCGCATCCGCCTGTGCGCCTTCTCCACCGACGCGCCCCTCAGCTACGACAAACCCGTGGACTACGGCATCAACAAGCTGTGCGAGAAGTGCCAGGTCTGCGTGCGGCGCTGCCCGGGCAAGGCCCTGCCGAAGGTCAAGGTCTGGTGGCGGGGCGCCTTGAAGTACAAGACCATCGCCGACCGCTGCCTGCCCATGCTGGGCCAGTACGACGGCTGCAGCATCTGCATAAAGGTCTGCCCGGTACAGAGGTACGGTCTGAAGGAGGTCCTGGACCACTACAACGAAACGGGCAAGGTCCTGGGCAAAGGGACCGACGAGCTGGAGGCGTATACCCTCCCCAACAAGGGGTACTTCCCCTCGGGACAGATGCCCGTCTTCTCCACCGAGGAGGGAAGCCGGGGCATGATAGCCATGGGCAACAAGCTCAAGCTCCGCCCCGTACGCAGAAAGCGACTGGGCCACATGCCGGGCATAGGCTCCGAGGCCAGCCAGACCAAGGTGGACATCTAAGGACCCTCTGCATAAGTGCGAAGTGGCGCTATCTGACCCATCATTCCCGCCTACCCCGTCATACCACCTACCCGTCATTGCGGCCTACTCCGTCATTACCGCGAAAGCGGTAATCTCGACAATCCCCGTGCCGGTTGAGACCGGCGCCACGAAGGACGAAGGCTCCGATCTTCTGAGGAATGAGCTCTGAACGGTTGCCACTCTAGAGGGAGGGCAATGGCATTCTGACATTCGCCCCTTCCCGACCACGAAGCGTTGCCCTATCATAATACCTGTCCGACCCGACGGCTCGGGCTATCCTCCCGAAGGTTCTTTCGGTTCTCATGCTCCCAATGGCGAAAAGCCGCATCGAAAACAAATGCTCCCAACCGTCTCGCTCCCGGCTCCGCCTCCAATCCGGCCGACACGCCCGAATGGGAGAAAATGAGAGGAAATGGCAGGGAGAATCAAAAATTCCGGCCCCGTACGGGGCAAGGCGATTGTCCCACTCTAGAAGCGACCGGATTCAGAATTCCCCGCCGAGGATGAAGGAGCTGATATGGAAGACGGCGCCCTTGGGCACGTGAATTACGGGCGCTGCGACCTCCGATACCGCTCGTTCGCTGTCAACGGGCGGGGCCTGGGCCTGGGCCTGGGCCTGGGCCTGGGGAGGATCTCGTCATGATAGTGGTGACCGGCGCGGCAGGACGGCTGGGGAGGATCGTGGCCCGCCTCCTCCGGGAGCGCGGATACGAGGTAGTAGCGACGGACAGGTTGCCCTCCGACGACCCCTCGACGGAGGTTGTCCAGGGCGACCTCATGGACCCGGAGGTGGTGAGGGGCCTGCTGGACGGCGCCGAGGCCGTGGTCCACATGGGGGCCATCCCCGGGCCCCTCCGGGCCGACCCCCGGGAGATCTTCGAGAACAACGTGGAGAGCACTTTCAATGTGATGACCGCGGCGGCCGAGAAGGGGCTGCGGCGGGTGGTGTTCTCCTCCAGCGCCTTCGGGATGGGGTGGGCCCACGACGGGGCGGCCTTCGTGCCCCGCTATCTGCCCCTGGACGAGGAGCACCCGATGATGCCCTTCGAGCCCTACGGACTGTCCAAGCAGGTCGGGGAGGTCGTCGGGGAGATGGTCGCTCGGAGCTCCTCCACCTCCGTGGTCAGCCTTCGCTTCACCAACGTGGTGTTCCCCGAGCAGCAGGCCCGGTTCCCGTGGCCGGCGCCGACCCCGGGGAGTCCCCTGACCCTGGTGATGTGGGCATATGCCGACCCCCGGGACGTGGCGGAGGCCCACGTGCTGGCGCTGGAAGCGGATATACAGGGCCACGAGGCCTTCCTGCTGGCCCAGCCCTCAAACCGGTTCCGGGAGCCCACAATGGACCTGATCAGGGCCAACTTCGGCCCCCGGGTCGAGGTCCGGGGGCGGCTGGAGGCCAACGCCAGCGTCATCAGCACCGAGAAGGCCGCGCGGCTCCTCGGGTGGATGCCCCGGTACGACTGGACGCGGGGGCCTTAGGACCCGCCTTCATTCACTCTAGCCCCGAGAAAGTCTGCGTCCGCGTCTACCACACTCATGCGGTCGGTATTCACGCGAATCGTGAACGGCAGGGAGATGGTGTAGCTCTTGGCCCCGACGATTGGGATATCCACCTCGAAGTCCACGCTTGCCGTTGTGACCACATCGTATAGGGCATTCCCATACTGACGCGGTGAGCCATACGTCCAGTCGATGCTCCGGTCTAGAAATATCTCGACAAGCTCTCCCCCTAGCGGGCTCAAAAGGGGTACCTCGCCAAGTACGAACTCGGCCAAGTTGTCCGCCACGTCGTCCACCGACTCATCAGTCCACTCTCGGGCCGCGTCCGTGGCTATCTCCTCCGGAGTTGAAGACGCCGAGCAAGCAATGCCCAAGGCTAGCACTGCGACCATTGCCAGACTGCCCATCATCCCGAGTGGTGTCAAAGAGAGCCGTGATCTGCCGGATAGCTGTCTTAACGTCTCCCGCAATTCGTTCGCTCCTCTGCCCCTAGGGCAGCTTTGTTGGTCTGGTGCAGGAACTACGCTTCCAATCGGTCCCGTACAGGTTGGATCGTCCGTCTGGTGCCGAGGGAGGGATTCGAACCCACACGCCCTTGCGGGCAGCGGATTTTAAGTCCGCCGCGTCTACCGTTCCGCCACCTCGGCGTCCTTGACCAAAAAGGAAAACGCGGGAGAGTCGGCTGGCTTCCTCCCGCGTACTGGTGCTCGTATGGAGGCGACGGGCGGATTCGAACCGCCGAATAGAGGTTTTGCAGACCTCCGCCTTAGTCCACTTGGCTACGTCGCCACGAGGGATGCCCGCCGCAGCCCAAGGGCCCCAACGGTGCCTCGCCACTGGTGCCGAGGGCGGGATTCGAACCCACACAGGCTTACGCCCACCACCCCCTCAAGATGGCGTGTCTACCAGTTCCACCACCTCGGCAGGCAATCTTTCCCTACCATGGGATTATACCATTCCCCGCCTCGGAATCACAACGGGACCACCGGGGTCGCCGTCGGGGAAAGGCCCAATCTAGGACGTCGACCAGTCGACCCCGTTCAGCACCATCTTCTGGAACTCGGGGGTCTCGAAGCTGAGCCCGTCGTGACCCAGCAGTGTGACGAACACCTTCCCGTCTCCATACCGGCGGGTCCAGCCCAGGGGAAAGGTCCCCCCGGGCATGTGCATCGGCTCGCCGTCCGCTCTGTTCTTGGGCAGGGTCCCTCCCTCGAACTCCGCCGACAGGAACACGTCGTTGCCGTCCCTGTATTCTATGTTCATGTACAGCTCGTCGTTGGTCGTGAAGTCCGTGATTCCCGCGGCGCCGGGATGGCCGGCATTGGCTACCTTCACGGTGAACTTCCCGTAGGGCGGATGGAAGCTGCGGCCCATGACCCACCCGCCGCCGGTTATGTCGCCGTACTCGCTCCAGTCGGCCGGGACGCATCCCGATATGTGGATGCAAACGAAACCCTTGCCCGAGCCTATGTACTCCTTCATGGTGGCCTTCTGGCCCGCGTCCAGGGCGAGGTCGCCTTCCCTCAGCGTGTTGAACACCAGGGCGTCGTAGGCGCCCATGCCCGGACCGTCGGAGAGGATGCCGGCGTCGTCGGTGACCGTCACGTCGTGGCCCGCGGCCTTCAAAAACTCCTCCAGGACGGGCGTGGACTCCTCGTAGGGGTGTCTTCCCCCGGTGATGACCAGTAACCTCATGTCCCTCCTATCCGTCGTCGGACCGCCGCTGGCCGCCGGCGCCGCGCTGGCGCGCCGTCCGGGCGGCTCCGCGGGCCGGGAGCCTATCGCGCCAGCATGCGCCTGGGGTTCTCGACCAGCATGTTTCGGACCTGGGCCTCGGTCACTCCCCGTCTGTGGAGCTGGGGGACGATGTTCTGGAGTACGTGGGAGTAGCCGTCCCCACCGTACGCCTTGAGACGGTCCTTCTGGCCGTTGTCCTGGGCCAGCATGATCCTGCCGTCGTAGCCGGCGCGGCAGAGCTCCACCAGGGCATTCACCCGGTCCTTGTCCGGTATGTTGGTGCCGCCGGTGATCTGCGAGTACTTCTCGTAGCCGAAGTTGTCGAAGGAGATGCTCACTCCCCGGTCCATCAGGCTCCGGCAGTAGTCCACGTCCAGCTCGGGGTAGGTCGCGCTCATGTGGCTCATCCAGAACTTGTCCAGGTCCGCCCCCTCCTCCTCCAGCACGTCCACGTAGGCGTGGCAGTCCCGCCGGAATATGCATGGGTGAAGGGTGACGGCGGTGTTGGTGGCCTTCTGGGCGCGCGCGCCGGCCCTGAGGACCTTCTCCTCGTCGGGGTGCATGGCGTAGTCGGCCAGCGGAGCCCTCGGGTCGCCGGTGACGCCCCCGACGGCGCACTTTATGACGCCCGCGCGAATGTCCGTGCTACGTATGCCCTCCGTCAGCTCGGCCACCATGATGGCGGCAAGCTCGTCCGCGCTCTTCTCCTTGACATAAGCGGGGTGGGAGATGGAGACGTACCAACCGGTGGCCGCCACCAGGTTGATTTCGGCCTTTTCCGCTATCCTCCTCAGAGCCTCCACGTCCCGGCCCATGCCGGGCACCGTCACGTCGACGATGCAGTCCCCGCCCCGGGCTTTGAAGTCCCTGAGCTCGGACACCGCCACGTCCTCCTCGTCCAGCCGGAGGGCGTCCTTGATCAGGAACTGGTTCCGCTTGGAGACTGCCAGCTTGTCGATGGTGAGCTTGGCCTCGGCCAGGGCGGCCTGGGAGGGCTCCAGGGGATACTCGAACAGGGCGTGGTGGTAGAAGGTCAGGTCGTGGAGCACGTGCTCGTGCACCGAGGTGGGCCCCAGCTTCGAGGGGTCCAGGTCTCCAGTGACGGTGGTGATGGTTGCCAAGGTCCGCTCTCCGGAACAGGCTAGGTCCGGGCCTTCTCGTAGGCCCGCCGCTCGAACTCCTGGCGCTCTTTGGCAATGTCCGAGAGGAGCCTTCCCGCGGCCAGCAGGCCGCGGGCGTAGGTCTCCCACTCCTCGAACACCTGACAGTAAAGGAGGTATTCCCGGGCCTGCTCCGGCGTGGCGATGAGCACCCCGTCGTCGTCGGCCATGACCAGGTCCCCCGGGGACACTATGACGCCGCCCACCCTGATGGGCACGTTCACGGCGCCCTCGGGCTCCCTTCCGGCGGCCAGTGGCTGTACCACCGTGGCGGACAGACCGGCGGCGAAAACGGGGAACTTCATCCGCTCGATGGCCACCACGTCGGACACGAGCCCGTCGGTCACCAACCCTGTGATGCCCGCCTCTATGAGCCTTATGGAGGCGAACTCTCCCACGAACCCGTGTCTCAGGTCGCCGGCCCTGTTGACCACCAGCACGTCCCCGGGTCGGGCGATCTTGGTGGCCTCGCCCATGGCGCCGGTCACGTCGGGCGTGGTCTGGACCGTCAGGGCCGGGCCCACCAGCTTGACCGGACGCCAGATGGGCCGTATCTCCGGACCCATTCCCGACTCCAGCGCGTGGCCCAGATTGGTGGGGGCGACGTGCCGGTAGGCCTCCAGCAGGGCCGAATCCAGGGTGTCGGGGCTTGGGTTCACGGTTATCAAGGCGTCCTCCGCATAGCCTCGCCGGGCCTGGACACCATCCCCCTGGGCCAGGCCAGCGTCTTCCTGATGCACGGGTGCGACCACACGATACCCGTGGCGGGCCGCCGTGTCAAATTGACCCACCCCAACCTCTGTGCTAGCATGCGTCACGACCAACCTGGGGGGTAGCAACCGGTGCTGGAGAGCATCTACCGGCAATACGAGAAGCTGCTGGCGGAGGTGGACTCCGAGTTCGACCGCGTCAGCAGGATATTCAGCGACCGGATGCAGTGCCGCAAGGGGTGCGGAAGCTGCTGCAGCCAGATATTTCACATTAGCCTTATCGAGGCCGCCTACATTTCCAGGGCCGTCAAGGCCCTGGACCCCGCCGGCAGGCGGGAGATGAGGGACAAGGCCCGGGCCTACCTGGCGGAGCTGACCGGGGCTGAAGTCGACGAGGACGAGGACATCGAGTCCCACAGCAGCAGGGTCCGCGCCTCGGTGGGTGCGAAGGCGGGCCGTCACCACATCCCCTGCCCCGCGCTGAAGGATGAGGCGTGCACCATCTACGGCCACCGGCCCATCATCGCCCGCAAGTACGGAATACCCCTCTGGAACCCCAGGAACCCCAGGGTCCTGCAGGCGTGCGAGCTGAACTTCCGGGCGGGGGAAGAGATAGACGCCGAGGGGCTCGTGGAGCCCCAGATGGAGCTGGAGTACCGGTGGCTCTCCTTGAAGCGCGACGTGCTCGACGAGCTGGACCTTCCGGACCTGGTCGCCACCGTAGCGTCGGCCGTCCTCTTCGACTACGAAGCCGTCGTCGAGGATAGGATCGCCCGGGAGACCTCCGGCTAGGCGACATCTCAGCCGTCCCTCCGCGGCAAGGTAGGCCGTTGGCAACCTATCCCGTGTTGCCGGAGCACTCTTCCGCCGGCCCCTCTTCCGATCGGGCCCGCGCCTCTCACCGCATCCCGCTTGCCGGTGGAAAATGCCCAAACCGCGTGTCCGATGGTCTTGGGCCGACTCCCAGGTAGCGAGGTACCATAGGGGGAAGGGTTGCGGACCCGCTCCCAACCTCGGAGGACCGGCCAGCCATGGAAGAACGGGAAGACCTGTACCGAATCCTGGAGGTGGCGCCCGACGCGGACGCCCAGAGCATCGACGAAGCCTACTGGAGACTCGTCGTAAGGTACCAGTCCGCGGGCGAGGAGATGTCCGAGGAAGGGGCGACCTGCGAGGACGCTTCAATGATGGACCGGGTCACCAGGGCCTACGAAGTCCTGTGCGACCCCCAAAGACGGGCCGAGTATGACAGGGCGGGGAAGCGTAGTGCCAGAGGAGGCGTCCGCCGGTTTCGAGTCCCCAGACTGCCCTCCGGCACCCTGGACTCCCTGGGGAGGACCCTGGCCTCGGCTGCCGGTGCGGTCCTCCGGCTGCCCAAGCGGCTCCGGCCCCCGCGGCCGTCACGCCGTATGGCCCTTATAACCGGTGTCGCCGCGGTGGTAGCCGGTGGACTCGTGGTGGCCTTCGTGTATCCACCGGACTTCGGCGGCGAGGGCGACGGTCCGGGCATGTATCCTATAGGAGGCGGCCCCGCAGTCTCGGTGGCTGCGGTGGGTCCCACGCCCGCTCCAACCGGTGAACGGACCCCAACCCCGGCTTCCACCGCCGTGCCCACCCCTACGCCGATGGTTCCCCAACGGACGGCCCTGGACGCGGGCCCGGCCTTGGGCGAGGTCCTGGAGGCCCTGGGTCAGATCGAGGGAAGGCTCCAGGTGCTGGAGGGCCGGTTGGACTCTGCGTTGGACGCCTCCAGCAAGGACGTGCCGGTCGGTCCGTCCCCGACTACCGCACCGTCTCCGACGCCAACGCCGGCCCCGAGATATACGCCGACGCCCGAGCCCGTGGACCCGAGCACGCTGGACTGGATCCAGCGGTACCAGCACGAAAACGGAGAGCTGCCCCCCATCCCCGACTGGCTGGCGCCTCTGGTCGACGAGGCCGGAGAGGGCGACACCATCGAAGACCGAAAGGTGCTCATCCCGACCTCCGAGCGGTGGTGCCACCTCCTCCCTCCATCGGACCGGCTCAAGTTCCTGCAGTACGTGAAGTGGCTGGGATACCACTACGAGGACTGGGTCTGGCAGGTGGGCCGGGTCATCGGGGACGACTGGCTCTCCCGGTGCCCGCCGGCCGGCAGCTACTGATCCTCGTCGGACTCTGTTGGGCCGAGGTCCATACGCGTGCTCAAGTCTAGGCATTCGACAGGACGGCCAGAGGCTTCAACATCGGCATCCGTTGGGCTAAACTCTTCCCTGAATAGGAGGTGACTGAATGTATATCAGGGAAGCGTTGAGCTTGGACGAGTGTCAGGCGGCCATCGCGGCCATGATCGGCGAGTGGAAGAAGGACGCCGGCAACCCGCCGATAACCATGGCGGTAGTCGACCACAACGGGCACCTGCTGGCCTTCGCCAGCACCGACGGCGCGGGGCCCCTGCTCGGACGCAACTGCATCAAGAAGGCCTATACTGCGGCGATGACCGGCTCCAGCACGAAGGTGTTCGGAGCGCCCAGGCCCGGCGAGGCGGACTACGCCGCCAGGCTCAAGGAGCATGGCTGGAACGTGACCGAGTATGGAGACCCGATGCTCTTCGTGATCTCAGGCGGCGTCTGCGCCCGGAACCCCGCGGACAACACCGTGCTGGGGGGAATCGGTGTGTCGGGCTACCCCTATGGGCCCGGAGACCACGACATGGCGCTGGTGGGGTTGAGGGCCATGGGCGTGTAGCGGGCCGCCGGTCGCCCCAGCATGGAGAAGGGCCTCTCGCACGAGAGGCCCTGCAGGATTCCGATAGCCGGCGCGGCCCGTCAGCCCCTGACGTATACCTGGATCCGGTGTCGGGCCGTTTCGAGGACCAGGATATTGCCCTTGGCGTCGATCTGCACCGCCGACGGCCCCCAGAACAGGGAGATGTTGCTGCCGGACTCGTAGCTCAGGAAGTCGTTGGGAGACGGGTCCAGCTCGGGGGCCAGGTTGGCCGCGTCCCACTCGGCCTTCAGGTCCTCGTTGGAGACGTCGAACCACTGCTGGGCCCACTTGGAGAACCCGGCCTGCCCGCGGAACTTGGCTACGAAGTTGCCGTCGGCGTCCAGCACCTGCAGGCGCTCGTTGGACTTGTCGGCCACGTACAAGTGGCCGTCGCGGCCTATCGCCAGTCCGGTGGGCCGGTTGAACTGCCCGTCTCCCGAGCCCGACGATCCGAAGGTCGCCAGGTGCTTGCCGTCGGCGTCGAACTTCTGAATACGGTCGCTTCGCCAGTCCACCACGTACACGTTCCCGGCGCTGTCCAGGTTGATCCCCCAGGGAAAGTTGAACTCTCCGTTGCCGGTGCCGTAGCTGCCCCAGCCGCCCAGGAACCTGCCGTCCTTGGTGTATCGCTGCACCCGGTGGTTGAGCCCGTCCACCAGTAGTATGTTGCCGTCCTTATCGGCCACCAACCCGGCGGGCCTGTCGAACTCGCCGTCTCCCCTCCCCTGTTTCCCCCACTTGGAGAGGAACTGCCCCGTCTTGTCGAATATGGAAACCCTCTGCAGGGCCTCATCGGAGACGTAGATATGCTCCGCCGAGTCCATCGTGATGGACGAGGGCCACATCAACTCGCCGTCTCCGGTGCCGCCGGTGCTGAACTCTCCCAGGTAGTCCCCTTCGACGTTGCAAAGGGTCACACGCTTGAGCCTGAGGTTCTCTGTGGTCTCCAGGTGACCCCGGCTCAGGACGTATATCACCTCGTCCGGGCCGATGGTCAGGCCCACGGGGTTCAGGAACCCGGGGCCTCCCAGGGCGTAGCAGCCGACGGTGTGGCTGTATCGGATCGTATTCACGGCCACCATTAGAGATACCCTCCTGTCGGGATAGGAGTCCGGGTAGGTGCCAAGGGGTGACAGCCGGCTTAGGCGAGCTGGAACTCGCGGGCTGCGACGATCAGCTGAAAGAGGCTGACGATCTTCTCGGTGGAGTCCAGCGGGCCGGGGGCTCCGGCCTGTTTGATCATCTCTCCCCTGGTGTCGTCGTTCACGAAGACGGGCCCCATGTGGTCCAGGCACAGCTCCACCAGCTCCTCGGGAGACGACGGCTTAGCTGCCCTGATGCGCTCGATGATGGCCCGCACTCCGGGCTTCTCCACGTCCGCGAACTGTTTGGACGCGAAGTTGATGCGGCTTACCAGGCTTCCCGTGTTGAGCCACTCCACGCCCGTGTGCCATCCCTCGACGCTGGGCGGGTCCAGCAGGTCCTGGCCCATGTCTCCCGTTGCACCCGCCAGGGCCACGTCGTCCACTTGGGGGATGGGGTTGGTGCCGGCCATCCGGACGGTGCCCGCCACCAGCTCCGCAGGGCTCTTGATCTTCTGGAAGGCCGCCTCCTTGAAGAAGTCGGAGTTGAACAGCACTCGCAGTATGCAGCGGATGTCGTAGTTGCTGCGGAAGTACTCGTCCATAAGGGCGCGGACCGCCTGGGGGTCACGCGGGGGTACCGTCTCCCAGGCGGGGACCTGCGGCTCGTCGGCCACGAAGAAGTTGTACAGGTGCCGGGCGAGGAACCGGGCCGTGGCCTCCTGGCGGCAGACGATGTCTACGATGTCGTCGCCGTTGAAGTTCCCCGTGTGGCCCAGGAAGGTCTTGTCGGTGTCGTCGTGATCGTCCTCCATGTACTCGAACTGCCAGTCCAGGCGGGCGTAGGGCTCCACCGAGTCCTGGGCCACTCTGGCCGTGTGCAGGTTCGCGTTCCGCATGGTCCAGCCGGTGAAGGCCCGGGACGCCTCGAACACGTCCTGCTCGGTGTAGTTGCCCACACCCATGGAGAACAGCTCCAGGAGCTCCCGCCCCCAGTTCTCGTTGGGCTCGTAGCGATGGTTGTCCTTGTTGTCCAGCCAGAAGATCATCGCCGGGTCCTTGGCGAGATCGATCAACAGGCCCCGGAAGCTGCCCAACCCGTGACGCCGGAACATGTCGATCTGCCTGAGGATCTGCTTCGGCTGGTTGAGCTTGGTGTAGCCGGTGGCGAACACGCCGTGCCAGAAGAGGCCCAGCTTCTCCTCCAGGGGTCGGCGGGTGTGGATCATCCTATGTATATAGTAGGTCTGGGCGCTGGGCAGCAGCATCAGGCTGTATATGCCCGCGTGGTACCGGCCCAGCAGGTCTTCGTCATCCAGGGCGGGAGGGGCGTTCTCGGGATGCAGCAGCTCCTCCACCGTTGCCTCGTACCCCTTCGCTACGTACCGCTCCAGCTCGTCGCGGGTCGCTCCGAAGCCCGCGCGCCGCATCAGATGTGCCATGAGGGGAATGTTTGAATCCGGCATTTGTGAAAGAATCCTCCTGTCAGTGGTGATTTGACAGTTCCCTGGGAAAGTCCCGGCGTCAGGAAAGCCCCGGCGTCGCTACGGTTGCACACGCCATTTTCACGTAGGAGAGTATAGGCGGCGCAACCTATCGTGTCAAGGGTTTGGACAGTTATGCGGCCTCTTGCGAGGGGTGGTTATAGCTATTGACAAGCCTTGTGGTAATCTGCTAGCCTGACTCCCGCAAATCCGGGGGAGCTTGACGAGGCCCCCTCGTACAGATCTGTCCCAAGGCAGGGTCCCCGGGTACGCCGGGGGCCCAAGCCAGCATAGAGTAGAAAGGTAGGAGGTGTGACCGTGGTCCATACCTGGGTTAGAAGGCCCGCGTTGTGGGTCTTTGCTCCATTCTTGTTAATCCTGCTAGTCGCGGCGGCCTGTGGCGAGGACGCCACCGAGGCCCCGACCGCCATGCCCGCGACGGCTATGCCCGAGGCGACGGCTATGCCCGAGGCGACGGCTATGCCCGAGGCGACGGCGGTCCCGACGGCCATGCCCGAGGCGACCGAGCCGCCGATGATGACGTCCGAGACGAAGAGGCTGCGCTTCGCCACCCAGGCGCCCTGGATCGAGATCGTCCTCCCGTGGCGCGGCGGCAGCTGGGGTTCCAACCTGGTGGTGAGGACTCACATGGAGCCCCTCATCGACGTGCACAACGAGACCACCGAGCTGGTCCCCAACCTGGCCACCGAGTGGCGCATGATCAATCCCGAGGAGTGGGAGTTCACCCTGAGAGAGGGTGTCCCGTACCACAAGACCGGGCCCAACGCGGACGATTGGGGTGACTTCGTGGCGGCTGACGTGGCTCACGTCATCGCCAGAAACTCCGAGTCGAACCTCTCCACCGACGGGCCATCGTTCAGGGCCAAGTTCGGCGCCACCGAGGGCGAGGTGATGACCAACGTCGAGATTATCGACGACCACAAGATCAAGTTGACACCAGTATCGCCCGACGTGGACCTAGATCTGACGGCCAGCTCTCAGTACGGCAACTTCCTCATGCATGCCAAGGCCCAGTGGGACGCCCAGGGCATTGAGGGCAGCGAAGCCAACCCCGCCGGCACCGGGTCCTACCAGTTGGTAAACCGGCAGTTGGGCGTTTGGCTGCTCTGGGAGCGCGTAGAAGACCACTGGCGCCAGACTCCAGAGTTTGAAGAGTTTGAGATCCTGCTGGTCCCAGAGCACGCGACACGGCTGTCCATGCTTTTGGGCGGTGAAGTTGCCATGACCGAGATACCCCGGGACCTCCATCCCGAAGCCGTGTCCCAGGGGTACAAGGTGTGGAGCACCGTCAATCCAGTGACCCAGGCCTTCGGCATATTCGGTGGCGGCTACGGCGAGGATACTCCGGAGTTCGATCCCGACATGCCGTCATCCAGCCCGTTGGTCCGGCAGGCCATCAACAAGGCCCTCGACCGGGATGCCATCGATAGCGAAGTGTTCAAGGGCGTAGGCGAGACCCTGTACGTCCAGGCTTATCACGAGGAGTTGCCTGGCTGGAGTTCTCGTTGGCAGGACGAGTTCGACGAGAAGTACGGGTATGACCCCGACGAGGCCAGACAGCTGCTGGAGGAGGCCGGTTACGGGGAAGGCTTCGAGTTCAAGCTGTGGCTGATGCAGTTCCCTGGCTTCCCGGAGACCACGGCCATAACCGAGGCCATATTCAACTACCTCCGGGAAGTGGGTATCGACGCCACCATCGAGGAGATCGAAGTGGCCCGCCACAGGGAAGCATATGTGGCTCGGGAAACTCATGGCACCCTCCACTTCCGGCGCACCAGCTTCACTACGCCAATGGTCGTGACTCGCTGGTACAATGCCAGGCCGCCCACGGGCAGCGCCACCGCCTGGGAATTCCCCGTTGAGCAGCAGGCCATTTGGGACCAGGCATTCATTGCCGATACCAAAGAGTCGCAGAACGATCTTCTGAGGCAGTTGGGCGACTGGAAGTTCGACAACTTCAGCGAGGTGCCATTGTTCTGGCTGCCCGGCCAGGCGGTGGTTGACCCGGATGTAATTGCCGAGTACATCTGGCCCGGCAACGTGGACGCTGGCTTCGACCACTTCGAGTACATAAAAGCGGCAAACTAGCGGCCCCCGAGCTGGGTTTATCCCAGGCAGACGAAGAGTGTGTACAGGAGGATGCTCCCAAAAAGGGGGGCATCCTCCTGACATACCCGGAAGCTCGTCGCCTAGCGGAGACGGATACTGATATCTCAACGTCTAATAGGGTCGGATGGACTTGACCGAGTGCCTCAAATGAAGATCAAACCGTTTTTGGTGATGCTGTCCTGCTTTGCGTTGTGCCTGGCTGCCTGCGGTGGGCAGGACGATGGGCCGGACGTGGCGCCCGCGGGTCCGCTGGAAGCATCCATCCCCGAGATATACACTGAGTTCCAGGCAGACCGCATCAAGGCCAATGACAAATGGCGAGATGTGGTGGTCATCGTGGAGGGGGCGGTTCGCCGGACTGGTGAGAGCGAGGGCATCCCCCTGGTGTCGGTACAGCACGTGGAGGGTACCGCAGCCGACTGCTACTTCAGTCCGGATAAAGTTGAAGGGCTTGCCGATCTCAAGACCGGACAAGTGCTCACGTTGGTGGAGAAGGTGCGGGGGGCTAACAGGGAGAGTCTGGAACTGGACGAGTGCGTGATAATGAGCGTTCGGGATACGTAGGTCCGTTTCATGCAACGATACATACTGCTTCGCATCCTTCAGTCCATCATCTCCATCTTCGCCGTGAGCATCATCATCTTCATGGTGGGCCGCGTAGTAGGCGACCCTGCCAGCGCCTTGCTGCCTCCTGAGGCCACCCTGGAAGAGTTCGACAGGGTCAACGCCGCCTGGGGTCTGGACAAGCCCTTGGTCGTTCAGTACGGCAAGTACATCGGCAACGCCTTCAAGGGAGACTTTGGCGAGTCGTGGAAATGGCAGGGCTACACTGCGGGCGGCTTGATTGCAGACAGATTCCCCGCGACAGCGGAGTTGGCGGCCCTAGCTCTGGCCATGGGACTGTTCGTGGCGATCCCGTTGGGGGTGATTTCATCCGTACGCAAGGATACTCCCTTTGACTACCTCGGGAAGACCGTCGCGCTGATCGGACAGTCTGTGCCTGCCTTCTGGATGGGAATAGTCATGATATGGCTTTTCGCAGTGGAATTGGAGTGGCTTCCAACCTCTGGACGGGGGGGATGGAAGACATATATCCTGCCGGCCGTCGCCATGGGCTGGTTCCAGGTGGCCGCTTTCATGCGGCTGATTCGGTCCGCCATGCTGGACGTGTTGGACAGCGAGTACGTAAAGCTGGCCCGGATCAAGGGCGTGGCCGAGTGGAAGGTCGTGTGGAAGCACTGCCTGCGGAACGCCGCCATCGCACCCCTCACCTACTTCGGTATCATTCTCGGCACCTTGATGGCCGGGTCGGTGGCTATCGAAACGGTGTTCACCTGGCCCGGCGTGGGATTGCTTGCGGTGGACGCGGTCCGCTCCAGGGACTATCAGGTCCTGCAGACCGTGGTCATCATGTTCTCAGCCATATATATCGCGGCGAACCTGACGGTGGACGTCCTATATGCCTACCTGGACCCGCGAATACGGTACCAATAAGAGACGGCGGAAGCCCGATGCGGGCCCGCCGGTGCCGAGGGTGGCGCCCTTGAGTCCGTCGAGGCGTGGGTTCAGGCCTGTTTGACTACCTTGACACCCAATGTAGCTATGTGTAAAGTAGTCGCCGTGGCGGTCGCTGGGCAGAACAGAACCATTGCAGGAGCCCCGCAGCTAGGGGACCAGTGAAATGGCGATAGCGATAACTGCCGGCGAGCCGTGGTATTCGAGAGCTCGGTTGATGCGCTACGCGAGGGAAGCCAGGCGGCTTCCACTGTTCGCGATGGGGATACTGCTCCTCGTATTGATCGTACCGGCCATCTTCGCTCCCCTGGTGGCGCCCCACGATCCCAAAGACGGCGATATCCGGGATCGTCTGCTGCCTCCCTTCTGGATGGAAGCCAGTAGCGATGCGTTCCGGGTCTCCCAGGGCATCACCGCCGATCCGAACGAGATGGCTCTCGCCGATGCCCAGAGATTCGTGAGGATTGGCGATGCAACGGTCGTTGGGGGCGCGGAAGAGGTGAACGTCGGCGACACCATTGAGGTAGTCAACAAAGCAGGTGGCTCGACGAAGTACATCCTGGGTACCGATAAAGCAGGACGAGACATCTTCAGCCGGGTCATCTACGGGTCTCGCATATCCATAATGGTGGCGCTAATCTCAATCGGCATCGGTGCGGCCGTCGGGACCATAGTCGGTATAGCCTCGGGGTATTTCGGCGGGTGGGCCGACTCATTGCTGATGCGCCTGTCCGACATCTCCATGTCGCTGCCCATCGTACTAGTGGCGCTATTGCTTGTGGCAACCGTCGGTCCCAGCTTCAGTGTGGTGATAACGGTGCTGGTGTTGCTAATGTGGGCCCGGTTTGCCCGCATGGTGCGGGGAGAGACCCTGGCCATTGTGACCCAGGACTTCATCGCCCGGGCCAGGGTTGCGGGGGCTTCCCACTTCCGCATCATGCTCGTTCATATCTTCCCTAATCTTATCAACAGCCTGATAGTGTTGAGCACCCTGTGGGTCGCCTTCGTCATCCTGCTGGAGGCTACCCTGACGTTCCTGGGCGCGGGCATTCCCAGGCCCACTCCGGCCTGGGGGCTGATGGTGTCCGACGGCCGGGAGCTGGTGTTCACGGAGTGGTGGGTGGCCCTGTTCCCGGGCATCGCCATCCTGCTGGTTTGTATGGCCATGAACCTGCTGGGCGACTGGATGCGGGACCGGCTTGACCCCAAACAGAGGCAGGTGTAGTTCCCGTGTCGACGCAGATGGGCGAAGTCATCCTGGACGTCAAGGACCTGCATACCTACTTCTTCAACCGGTGGGGCACGGTCAAGGCCGTCGACGGCGTCAGCTTCTCCCTCCGCCAGGGCGAGACCCTGGGAATCGTGGGAGAGTCGGGCTGCGGCAAGACGATGACTGCGCTCTCCCTGCTCCGGCTGATCCCCAGGCCCGCCGCGCGGATCGTCGAGGGGCAGATCATCCTCGACGGCGAGGACCTGGTGGAGAAGACCGACCGGGAGATGAGGGACATCCGGGGGCGGAAGATCTCCATGATCCTGCAGGACCCCCAGACCTCGTTGAACCCGGTCTTTACCATCGGCAACCAGCTTGTGGAGGCCCTGCGCACCCACAGGCATGGCTCCCACAAGTCCATGGTCCAGCATGCTATGGAGGCGTTGCGCAGCGTGAGGGTGGCTGCCCCCGAGCGCCGCCTGGACGACTTTCCCCACCAGATGAGCGGGGGCATGAAGCAGCGCATCATCGGCGCCATCGCCATGTCCTGCGAGCCCAAGGTCATCATCGCCGACGAGCCCACCACCGCCCTGGATGTGACCATCCAGCTTCAATACCTACGCCTGCTCAAGGAGATCCAGGCGGAGACCGGGCTGGGCATCATCTTCATCACCCACGACTTCGGGATAGTGGCCCGCATGTGCGACAGGGTGGCCGTGATGTACGCGGGCCGCATCGTCGAGGACGCGGACGTGAGGGACCTGTTTAACAACCCCACTCACCCGTACACCCAGGCCTTGATGGCCGCCGTTCCCCAGATGGAGCGGACGGACCGCCTGTTCGCGATCGAGGGCCAGCCCCCGGCGCTGTTCGACCTTCCCGTGGGTTGCCGGTTCGCTCCCCGCTGCCTGCACGTCCACGACCGGTGCTTGTCCGGCTACCCCGACAGCTTCCCCGTGTCCGGGGGCCACAGGGCCAGCTGCTGGCTGGCCGATACCAACGGCGGAGGGTCCGAGGTCCAGGAGAGGTCGATTGGGGAGCCTGCGTGACACAGGAACTCCTTCGCGTAGAAGAGTTGACCAAGTACTTCCCCGTCACCACGGGGCTGATCTTGATGAAGACCGTCGGCCACGTACAGGCGGTCGACGGCATCAGCTTCTCCATCAATCAGGGCGAGACCCTGGGCCTCGTGGGCGAGTCGGGCTGCGGTAAGACCACCACCGCCAAGCTGCTTCTTCGCCTTGAGCAGCCCACCAGCGGCCAGATACTCCTAAACGGCGAGGACGTGCTGAGGTTCCAGGGCCAGTCCCTCAAGGATTACCGCACCCAGGTCCAGGCCGTGTTCCAGGACCCGTGGTCCTCCCTGAGCCCCCGCATGAGGGTCAAGGACATCGTTGCCGAGGCCCTGGTGGTGAACAGGAACGTGTCCAGGGCCGAAAGGGACGAGCGGGTGGCGGAGGTGCTCTCCCAGGTCGGCCTGCGGAAGGAGCAAGGCAACCTCTACCCCCACGAATTCAGCGGTGGTCAGAGACAGCGAATCGCCGTCGCCAGCGCCCTGGCCTCCTACCCCAAGCTGATCATCCTGGACGAGCCCGTCTCGGCGTTGGACGTGTCCATCAGGGCGCAGGTGATGAACCTGCTGGTGGACCTGCAGGAGCAGACGGAGGTAGCCTTTCTGCTGGTGGCCCACAACCTGGCCACCGTGCGCTACATGGCCCATCAGACGGCGGTCATGTACCTGGGGCAGATCGTCGAGCAAGGGCCCACGGACGCCCTCTATGAGGAGCCCCTTCATCCCTACACCAAGGCGCTGTTCTCCGCGGCCCTGCCCGCCCATCCCGACGTACAGCGGGAAGAGATCGTGCTTACGGGAGAGGTGCCGTCACCCATCAACCCCCCCACCGGCTGCCGGTTCCATCCCCGCTGTCCCTGGGTGATGGACAGGTGCTCCGTGGAGGAGCCCGTCATGAGGGACGTGGGCGGGGGCCACAGGGTCTCATGCCATCTGTATAGTGAGGGAGGGGCCGTCTCCATCAACGGCCCCACGCCCGGCGCCGGCCAGGTGCCCGATGCGGCTCCCGCCGCCCCTTCCAGCGACGCCGCCGAAGGCTGATTCCGGCCTTCCGGCCGCCCCGTAGACCGCGGACGCCCCCCGGATATCCACCCTGGCCTACCCTATCGAACGGTGCCTACGCCGCCGAGCCGCGTACGCCGGCCCAAAGAGCAGCTCCGCCCGGGACTCACGCGTTTGGGGGACGCATGGTGTGCCAGTCGGTGGCCTGCTCGTAGGCGTGGCCTACCTTGAAGACAGTCTCCTCGGAAAAGGGCTTTCCCACCACCTGCAGCCCCACGGGCATGTTGGCCGGAGAGAGGCCGCAGGGCACGGAGATGCCCGGGACGCTGGCCAGGTTGGCCGTGTTGTTGAACATGAAGGGTATCCGGGCCGCCGTTTCCTTGCTGTCGATGGTACGGTCGTCTTCCAGCCGCTCCGGGGCGGTCCGGCCCGAGGTGGGGAACACCAGGACATCGTACCGTTCCAGGGTGTCGTGGACCTGCCGTCGCAGCAGCTCCCTGAGCTTCTGGGCCTTGTAGTACGCCTGGGCGGGTATCAGGCTGGCCGTGAGGAGCATGATGGTGTTGTCGTGGCCGTACTCGTCCAGGCGGTCCCTTATCATGTTCCCTTGGTCCAGGGCGGTCTCGGCGGACAGCGCGGTGCCAGCTATGGTGTTGGCGTGGGCGACCAGGGGTATGGAGACGTCCTCGACCGTTGCGCCCAGCTCGCCCAGCACAGCGGTGGCCTTGACCACCACGTCCCGGACCTCGGGGTCGAGCCAGTGGCTGGTCATTATCTCGGATATCACTCCCACCTTCAGGCCCCTGACGTCGCCGTCCAGGGCGGCGGTGTAGTCGGGCACCGGAGCGTCCCACGTGTACGGGTCCCTGGGGTCGTATCCCGCGATGGCTCCCAGGGTGATGGCGCAGTCCTCCACCGTTCGGGACATGGGCCCCACCTGGTCCATGGACCACACGCCCCTCATGACCCCATGCCGGCTGACCCTGCCCCACGACGGCCTCAGCCCCACGATGCCGCACCAGGAAGCGGGCCGCCTTATGGAGCCTCCCGTGTCCTCGCCCAGGGACGTGGCGCAGAGGAAGGCCCCGGTGCCCGCTCCCGACCCGCTGCTGGAGCCCCCCGCTAGGGCGTCCAGGTTCCAGGGGTTGTGGGGCAGGCTGTATCGGTGGGTATAGGGACTGACCGCCAGCTCCGTCATGTTGGTCTTGCCGAGGATGACGGCTCCCGCCCCCTTCAGGTTCGCCACCACCGTGGCGTCCTCCTCGGGAACGAAGTCCCGGAACAGTCGAGACCCGCCCGTGGTACGGGTACCGCGGGTCCAGATCTGGTCCTTGATCCCCACGGGGATGCCGTGCATGGGCCCCCGGTATTCGCCCGCCGCGATCTCCCGTTCCGCTTCCCTGGCGGCCTGGAGGGCCTCCCGGCGGCACACTGTCAGATAAGCGTTGAACTTGAAGTCCAGGTCGTCTATGCGGTCCAGGTAGGCCTCGGTCGCCTCCACCGGAGACACGTCCCTCCCCCGGATGAGACGCCCCAGCTCCGCCACCGTCAGAAAGGGTATATCGTTCCTGTCCATGCAACGCTCCTTTCCAATACCCGCGATGCGGCTGCCCCTTCACGCCTAAAGGGAAGGGCAGCACAGGAGTGAGGGGGCGCCCCCTTGGGCATCTCCACGCAAGGGGGCGCGGTGCTCTCAGGGAGAACGGCGCCCTGGAGCCCGCCTCAGTAGGTGTCGAACATCCGCTGTATCTCGCCCCGGTCCCGGGTGACGGTCAGGGCCAGCATCAGCAGGATACGGGCCTTCTTGGGGCTGAGGTTGTCGCCGGCTATGTAGCCCCTCTCCATGTTGCCCTCGGTCAGTATCACCCTGCCGCTTCCCACGTGGGCGGCGATGACGACCGGTATTCCGGCCTTGGTCACCGTCTCCAGGGCGTCCATCTGGTCGGGGTGGGAGGCGCCCGGGGCCAGCGCCGCCGAGACTATCCCCGAGACCCCGGCCTCGGCGAACAGTCTCACGGGGAGCCCGTCGCCCCCGGCGGTGGAGTAGGCGATCTCCACCCTGGGGAGCTCGGTGAGACCGTCGACGCTGAACTCGCTCTCGTAGGTATGCCTCCGGCTGGGCGACTGGTAGTAGACAACCCGGTGGTCCGAGTCGGCGTAGCCCAGGAACCCGAACTCCCCCGACTTGAAGGTCTCCACCCGGTAGGTGTTGGTCTTGGTCACGTGGCGGGCGGCCTGGATCTCGTTGTTGAGGACCGTCACGACCCCCCTTCCGACGGACTCGGGCGAGGCGGCGGTCTGGATGGCGTTGAGCAGGTTTACGTCCGCGTCGGTGCCCATGGCGGTGGGAGGGCGCATGGCTCCCGTCACCACCACGGGCTTCCTGCTCTTCACGGTCAGGTTGAGGAAATAGGCCGTCTCCTCCAGGGTGGCGGTGCCGTGGGTCACCGCGACGCCGGCCACCTCGGGCTCCTCGCTGAAGATCTGGTTGATGCGCTTGGCTAGGGCCAGCCAGTGGTCCAGCTCGATGCCGGTGCTGGCCACGTTGATGAACTGTTCGGCCTTGACCTGGGCGAAGTCCGCGGCCTCGGGGACCCGGTCCAGCATCTCCTGGATGGGGGCCCGGATGCCCGCGGTCCCGTACTCCGTGCCGTCCATCCTGTTGGCTCCCTGGGTGGCGATGGTGCCCCCGGTCCCCAGCAGGTAGACTATGGGCTTGGAATCGGTGCTCACTTCGGCCTCCTTACAACCGGTGCTGCTGCTGGCAGGGCGCCCGCTCCACGCCTCCGGTCAAGCTGGCCCCCTGTCCCTTGGGGGAGCCTGCCCCTCCCGCGGCGATGACTCTCTTGGCCTTCCACGACGGTGAGGTCCGGGAAGCAAGCGGGTCTACGCCGCGTGCCGGCGCCTCGTCGAGATGCTCGACTGGAACGGGCCGGACGTCTAGCTGAGGGCGGTGACCACCTCGTCGGTGGTGCGCACCCGGACCAGCAGTGGGAGCACCCTCTCCAGGATGTACTCGTGCACGTCCTTCTCGGGACCGTCGCAGCAGTCGCTCACGACGACGCACTGCATGTCCAGGTTCTTGGCCTCCCTGGCGGTGCCCTCCACGCTCCGCGGCGTGGAAATGCCGCCCACCAGGATGGTGTCGATGCCCCGCTCGTTCAGAATCCCTCCCACGTTGGTCCCGTAGAAGGAGCTGAAGCGCGGCTTGGCCACGATGTAGTCTTCGGGCTCGGGCTTGAGCTCGTCTATCACCTGGGGGCCCGGATCGTTGGGCCCCAAGGGTTGCCCGCCGCCGCCTCCCGGAGGCGGGGCGTCGGCGATGGTCCTGGGGGCGTCCGTCCCGTCCGGTCTCCGGTAGGTGGTGATGTAGATGATGGGGGAGCCCCCGGCGCGACACTGGGCTATCAGCTTCTGGAAGTTCTTGACCAGGTCCACCCGGCCGGGCGGCAACGTGTAGGGCGGCCCCTGGCCCTTGGCCGTCGAGTTGATCATGTCTATGATGATAAACGCGGTCTTCTTGGGATCCAGCTTCAGGGCGTCTGGCATCTGGTGTCTCCTCTCCTACTACGATTCGAGGGCGCCGCATCTGGACGATATCGAGGGCGCAGACGGCCCCAGAGGTATCCAGGAGCGAAATTACTATATCATGCTGCCCCGGAGTGTCAAGACGACTGCTCCGGCTCCCTCGGCAGCCCGTGAGTGGATGCCGGACATGCATCCCCGGCGTGTTACAATTGACCCGCACGTCCCCGGGGTGAACGCGGGCAACTACATACCGAAAGGACCGCAATGGCCCTGTCGCAGCTACGGATCACGTCACGGGCACCCTTCGCGGACGGCCGGGCCTTCGGCGACGTGGGCGCCTACGAGCGTCTGGATGGAACGCTGGGGCTCGCCGTCGACCCGGCCCATCCGGCCAACGCCGGCATCGTAGACCTGGACCTGGCCCCCAGGGACCACCGGGGGCTGGGTGCCTGCTCGGCCGACGTGAGCATCCTTGCCCCCGCCGACCCGGAACGGGGCAACGGCCGGGTGCTCCTGGACGTCCTGAACCGGGGCAAACGCAGGGCCCTCAAGTACTTCAACGCTGCGGGGGAGGACGAAGACCCCGCGGCCCACCTGGACCCGGGCAACGGCTTCCTCATGCGCCATGGCTACACCGTCGCCTGGTGCGGCTGGCAGTACGACGTGCCCGACACTCCCGGCCTGCTGCGTCTGAGGGCCCCCGACGCAGTTACGCGGGAGGGCGCCCCCATATCGGGCAGAATAATGGTCAGTTATCTGCCCAATGTGCCTGCCACCGTTCAACCGCTGGCACACGCGGGGCACAGGCCCTACCCGGCCATGGACGTGGAGGAGCCCGACGCCCTCCTGCTGGAGCGGGACTACGAAGACGCCGAGCCCCGTACTGTGCCACGGGACCGGTGGTCCTTCGCCCGCCTGGAGTCCGGCGCGGTCGTACCCGACGCCTGCCACGTCCACTTTCCCGAAGGCTTCAAGCCCGGCAAGACCTACCAGTTCGTATACACGACCGCCGGCGCGCCCGTGGTGGGCCTGGGGTTGGTGGCCGTTCGTGATTTCGTCTCCTTCCTGAAGCACGGCGCCTCAGCGGAGGGGAATCCCTGTGCCGGGACGTTGCAGTACGCTTACGGCTTCGGCGCCTCCCAGAGCGGCCGCTTCCTGCGCCTCTTTCTCTACCTGGGCCTCAACCGGGACGAGGAGGGCAGGACCGTGTTCGACGGCGTCATCCCCCACATCGCCGGGGGCAGGCGCGGGGAGTTCAACCAGAGGTTTGGACAGCCCTCCAACACCGAGAAGCGCAGCGCCGGCTGCCTGTTTCCCTTTACCGACGGGGACCAGACGGACCCTGACACCGGCGTTGCGGACGGGCTGCTCTCTCGTCTGGCGGCGTCGGGCGGAATGCCGAAGGTACTGCTGACCAACTCGTCATCCGAGTACTGGCGGGGCGACGGCTCCCTCGTCCACACGGATCTTGCCGCAAGCCACGACGTTCCATCCCGGGACGCGGTGCGAGTCTACCACTTCGCAGGGACCCAACACGCCTCGGGCATCTACCCGCCCACCGACCTGACGCCCGTCGACGGGTTCCGCGCCCAGCAGCAGTTCAACTGCGTCGACTACACACCATTGCTTCGTGCCGCCCTGGTGAACCTGGACCGCTGGGTTGCGTCGGGTGTCGAGCCGCCGGCCAGCCGTCATCCCTTCATCGCCGGGGTGACCGCGGTCAGGCCGGAAGATACCCGTACTCGCTTCACCGTCATACCCGGCGTGGAGTTTCCCGCCCATCTCCCCTACCTGTCCAGGCTGGACTTCGGTCCTGGGGTGGAAAAGGGAGTCCTCTCCAGGGTGCCGGCCCTCGTGGGGGCCGCCTACCCCGGGTTGGTCTCGGCCGTCGACGAGGACGGCAACGAGATTGCCGGCGTCCGCCTGCCCGACGTTGCCGTGCCCCTGGCTACCTACGCCGGCTGGAACCTGAGGCACCCGGACATCGGGGGCTCCGACCAGGTCATGGACATCCTGGGCCTGTTCGGCTCCACCATACCCTTCCCCTCCACCGAGGCGGAGCGAAGGGATAGAGGGGATCCCCGGAGGTCCATCGAGGAGCGGTACGGTTCGAAAGCCGGGTACCTGGAGAGGGTGCGCCGCGCCGCAGAGGAGCTGGCGGCCGAGGGGTTCCTGCTGGAAGAGGACGTGGACGAGGTCGTGCGGCAAGCGGGAGACAGGTACGACCTGTTCACAGGCCGCGCGGGTCTCTAGGAAGTGCTCCGTCCCCCTTGCCGGAGGGTCTTCATCGCGGGCCCCTAGCTCCGGCTGACCTGGTCGAGCTGGTACAGCTCGTCGGGCGACAGGGTCAGGTCGGCGGCGGTGACGTTGGCCTCCAGCTGCTCCACGCTGCGGGCGCCGGGGATCACCGCCACCTCCGGGTCCTTGAGCAGCCAGGCAAGGGCCACCTGGGCGGGAGTAGCGTCGTGGTGGCCGCCCACGTCCCGCAGGGCCTCCACGATGGCCGGAGCCCTGCGCAGGCTCCGGCGATTGAAGATGCCGTAGTGGGCCCTCACGTCCTGCGGCACGTTGCTCCGGCCGTACTTTCCTGTGAGCAAGCCCTGGGCCAGGGGGCTATAGGCGATGACGCCCCGCCCCTCCTTCCGGGCGTGGGCGAGCACGCTCTCCCCGTAACGTCGTTCCAGCAGATGATACTCCACCTGGTTGGAGATGAGCGGGCCGCCCAGGGCTGCCTCTCCCCTTCGCCACTGCATGGGCCCGAAGTTACTGACGCCCACCTGGCGCACCCGCCCCGAGTCCATCAGCTCCTGCAGCGCTCCCATGGTCTGGTCCAGAGGCACGTTGTTGTCCGGGGCGTGGAGCTGGTAGAGCTCGATGGAGTCCAGGGCCAGACGGCGAAGGCTCCGTTCGGCGGACCACTTGACCCGGCCGGGCTCCAGCGGCGGCGCGACCTTGGTGGAGATTACGACACGGTGTCGCACGTCTCCCAGCACCTCGGACAGGATCTCCTCGGAGCGTCCATTGCCGTACACCGCCGCGGTGTCGAAGAAGTTGACCCCCAGCTCCAGGGCCCTCTCCACGATGCGCGAGGCGCCTTGAAGGTCCAGCTCCGTGCCCCAGCCCCAGCCGGGCTCCCCGAACTGCCAGGTGCCTAGGCCGACTACCGATATCTCCCGCGCCCCCAGCTTCGTATACCTCATCCCCGCTCCTGACCGGATGTCGTCATGGCCGATTATACACCCTGGGGTAGCCGCCCAGTCGCGGCTCTAACGTTGACACCCGATGCCGCCGGACTTACACTCCCACCAGCAACGAGGCTAAGAAGGATGGCGATAACGGCATGGACTTGATAGAGCGCCTGCTGAGGGGCACCGTGGACCTGGAGTACAAAGACCTGAACGACCGGGCGGTGGACGCGACGAAACGGTTCCTCTTGGACACCTTCGGCGTCTGTGCCGCTGCGTTCACGTCCCCCGAGGCGCAGGTGGTCAGCCGGACCGTCCACAAGTGGGGAGGCGCGCCGGAGAGCACCCCCTGGTTCACCGGGGAGAAGGTCCCGGCGCCCAGTGCGGCCCTGATGAACGGCACCCTGGTCCACAGCAAGGAGTTCGACTGCATCCACCCTGCGGGCATCCACCCCATGTCCTCCATCACGGCGGCCACTCTGGCCGTGGCCGAGCAGACCGGAGGCGTCTCCGGGAAGGAGTTCCTGGCCGCCATGGCCATGGGGGTGGACCTGGCCTGCCGGGTGGGCAGGGGGTGCAAGCGAGGGTTGGTGTTCTACCGGCCGGCCACCTGCGGCGCCTTCGGGGCCGTCTACGGCGGGTCCCGGCTGGCGGGGTTGGACCGGGAGCGGACCCTGGACGCCCTGGGGGTGATGTATTCCCAGATTTCGGGCACCCTCCAGTCCCATTCCGAGGGCGTGCTGGTGAACACCATGCAGCCGGCATTCGCCGCACGCTCCGCGGTCGTCGCCACCAACCTGGCCGCCGAAGGCATGATGGGGCCCAGGGGCCTGCTGGAGGGCCTCTACGGGTACTACCGCCTGTTCGAGGGCGGCGACTACGATGCGGAGCGGCCCCTGGACGGTCTGGGGAGCACCTTCGAGATCGAGCACCTGGCCTACAAGCCCTACTGCACGGGACGCCTGGCCAACGGTGGAGTCGAAGCCGCCCTCAAGGTCCGGGCCGAGCACGGGCTGGACCCGGCGGACGTGAAGGGGGTCAAGGTAACCGTCCCGGAGCTGAGCATGCGCTTGGTCGGCCGTCCCGCCGTCAAGGGCGGGATGACCCCCCAGAGCGCGCGGCTGTGCCTGCAGTACTGCGTCGCAGTCGCCCTGCTCCACGGCGACGTCTGGATCAGCCACTTCGAGGCGGAGGGCCTGGCCAACGATGCCATCTACGACCTGGCCTCCCGGGTCGAGGTGGTCAAGGACCCGAACAACGACGACCCCCAGGCCATGGTGCCTCTGTACCTGGACGTCTACACCGGCAACGGCGCCATCCACGAGGAGCTGCAGGTCCTGAAAGGCAGCCCGGAGAGCCCCCTCACCCAGGAGGAGGCCATGGTCAAGTTCAGGCGCGGATGGGACCACACCGGGAAGCTGGACCCCCAGGGCGCCGACAGGCTGGTGGCCCTAATCGACCGGCTGGAGGACGTGGAGGACATCGCCGAGCTTACGTCCATCCTGACCCTGGCCTGAGCACCCGCCGCCGGGCGGCATGCCTGCAGGAAGGGCCGAGCGCCGCTTCACCCTCCTCCTAGCCGGCCAGGGACTTGACGCCCTCCAGCGCCAGGTAGTAGCCGTAGACCCCGAACCCCCACACCGAGCCCTTGCACACGGGCTGGATGGTCGAGACTCCGCCCCGGGAGGCCGGGTTGGAGACGTGGACCTCGAAGACCGGGAAGCGCACCTGGGTGATGGCCGTGCGCAGGGGGCCGGTGGTGCCCGTGTAGCCCGCGGGGTTGATCACGGCCGCGTCCACGTCGCCGTCGTGGGCGTCATAGAGCGCGTTGGCCACCTCCCCCTCGATGTTGGAGTGGAACATCTGCACGTCGATGCCCAGGTCCTTGGCGTAACCACGGATCTGGTCGTTGATCTGGTCCAGCGTCGACGGTCCGAATATCTCCACCTGGGCCTTGCCGCGCATGTTCATACCGGCGCCCTGGATAACCAGCACCTTGGTCATTGGTCCGCCTCCTCGCTTGGTGTTTGGGGTCCCGTGAATCCGGCTGGGCGAAGGCCGTCTACTCCAGAGCCCGCTCGAGGACGTAGCGCCCCACATCCCGGTTGGTGTCGAAGGAGAAGCACGAGAAGTCGCCATTGTACCCCAGGATGGGGATGGCGGTCTCGTGGGTGGAGCCGTGGGAGCGGAGGCCCGGGGGAAGCTCCACCTCGTTGGGGTCGCCGAAGACGGCGCCGGCATCTCCCAGCACGACCACGTCCCCTATGCGGTCCTCGGGGAGATGGAACCTGGCCGAGGCCTCCTCCCGGGACAGGGCGGCGTCCACCCCCGGAGTCTCGTTGAGGATCCGGATGGCTTCGTTTCGGCGCGAGGACTCCAGGTACACGTAGATACAGCCGCCCAGGTTGGAGTGATGGACCACGTACCGGTCCTTTATTATCGGCACCGGGTTGGATGGTATGCCATAGCTCTCCAGGGCGGCCCCCACGTCTACCATGCGGGTCTTGGCGGACATGCCGTGGTCCGCAGTCAGCAGCAGGGTAATCTCCGGGTGGGCCGTGACCAGCTCCCCGATGGCGCCGTCCACCACCGACAGGTGCTCCTGGGACCGGGGATGGTCCGGCGCGTACGTGTGCATTGCATAGTCGGTGGTGGTGATGTAGACCAGGTCCGCCTCGTGGCGTGAAAGGGCGTGGGTCGCCGCCCTGATGGTCCAGCCGTTGACCTCCAGGGAGTAGATGTCCGGGGGAGGCCCGACGGCATCCACCGCCCAGGCCGGGGGGCGCTCCGAGGACAGGGCCTCCGTGGCGCCCGTTCCCAGCAGAGTGCGTAGTTTGTCCTTGGAGGTGGCGAGGACCGACCTATTGCCCAGCCGCGCGGCGCGTTGGAAGATGGTCTCCCTCCGAACGGACTCGCTGGACTCCAGATAGGCGCCTTCGCCACTGTTCCGGTCCCAGAGGTAGTTGGTGCAGATGCCGTGGTCCTCGGGATAGCTGGCCGTCAGCAGCGAAACGTTGTTCACGTTGGTGACCGACGGCATCATGCACTTGCCGTCGTGGAGGAAACCGTCTCGGGACAGGCGGCGCAGGTTGGGGGTCTCGCACGTCTCCAGGTACCGTGGGTCGAGCCCGTCTACGCAGACGATTACGGTGGGGCGGCCCATTCGCCCATGCTACCACGCCGACGCCGAGGATGGAAACCGGAGCCGGCCCTCTACCCGCCCCACACCCTCTCGAACAGCCGCAGCCAGTTGCCTCCCAGCACCTTGCCGATGCTTTCGGCGTCGTAGCCGCGGGACGCCAGCTCCCGGGGCGACCGGCGTCTCCACACCGATGGGGTGGAGGGCCGGGTCGGGGAATCCCAGGGGGGCCTCGCGCGCCTTGGTGCCCTGCTGGGAGAAGAGCCAGTCGAAGAACTCCTTGGGCTGGTCCTGGGTATAGTCCGTGCCCAGGCCCAGGTGGTCGATGCCCACCTGCTCCACCAGGTCCTCTATGGCGTCCACGTAGTCGGATACTGTGGTGTCGAACCCCTTGGGGAAGAAGGATGGGATGGCGTTGGCCCCGATGACGCCCCCGCCCTCGGCGATCAGCTTCAGGGCGTCGTCCGTCAGTTGCTCACGTTGAGCCCGTCGATGACGATGGACTGCCGGTATATGCTCTCGGGATCTGACGTCATGTGCTCACCGCCCGCGGACAGGTGGGAAGGGGACTGGGAGCCAAGAGGCCGGGCGGAGGCCGGGTTGGACGCGCTAGGCCCTCAACGACTGCGTCCTTCCCCCCAGGGTCCGAGGGGAAGGACGCACAGCGGTCAATGGGCCTGTCTACAGGGTGCGGAGACCCGGGTCCAGCCGGTCGCGGAGCCAGTCTCCCAGGAGGTTGAAGGAGAGCACCGTGAGGGCGATGGCGACACCCGCCGATACCGACACCCACCAGGCGGTGCGCACGAACTGCCGATCACCCGCGATCATCTCACCCCACGTGGGGATGGGCGGCGGCACGCCCGCGCCCAGGAAGCTGAGGGTCGCCTCCACGATGATGGCCGACCCGATGTGCAGGGTCGCCAGCACCACGATGGAGTTCACCAGGTTGGGGAAGATGTGGATGCCGATGATCCTCCACACGGGTGCTCCGGCCACCCGGGCAAGGGCCACGAAGTCCCGCTCCTTCAGTGCCAGGGTCTCGCCCCGGGCCAGGCGGGCGAAGTGGGCCCAACGTATCAGCACGAGGACCACCACAACCCACCACTCGTTGGGTCCGAAGGCCACGGCGAACACCAGCGCCAGAAGGATGGCGGGGAATGCCAGGGACAGGTCCACCAGCCGCATGAGGAGCGCATCTATGTAGCGCCCGTAGTAGCCGGCGATGAGTCCCAGGGTCGTGCCCAGGGCGCTGCTGATGAGAATGGATATGGCGGCGATGGTGAGGGACTTCCGCCCGCCCATTATCAGGCGCGCCATCACGTCCCGTCCCAGCCGGTCGGTCCCCAGGATGTGATGGATGTCCCCCCTGATCTCGGCTATGGCGACCCTGATCTGGTCGGCCTCGACATTTACCTCACCGGCCGCGGCCTGGACCTTGTAGGGTGTATTCTCGATGGTCCATTCGAATCCGGGGAACACGGTGACGAGCTCGGCGTCGTCGGGTAGCTCGATGCCGTTCGCCTCGAACTCGTTCAGGATGTCCTGCGGTATGGTGCCGGCGCTGAGTGCCGGATAAACGTCCGGGTAGTCCGCCAGTGCGAGACTGAACCCGGTGCTCTCTCCCTTGACCACGTACTTGGTCCCCTCCAGCAGCCACTCCAGGTCCGGCGCCGCGGCATTGATCGTGGTCTCTTCGGGAAGGGTGACGCCCTGGGCCTCGAACTGGGCCAGGAACTCGGGCGACAGGATCTCGTTGTTCAGGTCGTCGGCGAACCCCTCGGTGGGGACGATGAACAGCGTCTCGCCGGTGGATCCCCGCACGACGCCCTTGATCCAGATGGGCGGGTAGTGCTTCTCGCCCAGGTTGCCGGCCTCGGGGTTGTAGTTGTCGGGGTTCTTTAAACATGCGTCGGCAGGGCAGTTGTCCACCTTGGTGGGTAGCATGTTTACGAAGACGTTGCCGAAGATGGCGGCGACCGCCAGTGCGAACACGATGGCAACGGGTATGATGGGAGCCCCCCGAAACACACCCCCGAGTTGACGTAAGCCTGTTTGGGACGCTCTAGCTACGGCGCCGACTTGCAACTGCATGATGCTCCTCGTCTACGTCACCCGGATGCGGGGGTCCAGCATCCCGTACATCAAGTCCACAATAAGGTTGATGCCGATGATCATCCCGGCCCAAACAAGGGTGGTGGCCTGGAGCAGGGGGAAGTCCCTGAAGAGCACCGCCTCGTAGGCCAGCCTGCCCATGCCCGGCCATGAGAAGACGGTCTCCGTGGAGATGGCCGCTCCCAGGATCAGACCGTAGGTGAGTCCCAGGAAGGTGACCACCGGGATGAGGGCGTTGCGCAGCGCGTGCTTGAACACCACGTACCACTCGCTGACGCCCTTTGCCCGGGCCAGCTTGACGTACTCCGAGCCCAGGACCTCCAGCATGCTGGACCTCACCAGGCGGGTCACCCCCGCGCTGATGATCCAGCCAAGGCTGATGGAGGGCATCAGATAGCCTTTCCAGTCCCCGGTGTCGTGGGACTGGGCCGGCAGCCAGCCCAAAAAGATGCTGAACAGCAGTATGAGCAGGATCCCCGCCCAGAAGGAGGGCATCGACTGCCCCAGAATGGGTATCATCATGATGGAGCGGTCCAGAACGCTGCCGCGGTTCAGGGCCGCGATGGTGCCCAGGGGAACGGCGAGGATTATGGCCACCACGAGGGAGGCGGTGCCCAGGTAGAAGGAGTTGACCAGCCTCTCCCCCAGCATGCCCCTGACGGGGAGCTTGTTGCGGAAGGACGTGCCAAAGTCCAGGGTCAGCACGTCCCCCATGAACGTCCCGTACTGAACGATCAGGGGCCGGTTCAGGCCCAGGTCCTCGATCAGTATCTCCCTCTGCTCCGCCGTCGCCTCGACGGGCAGGAGTGCGTCCGCGGCGTTCCCGGTCACCCTGGGGATCAGGAAGATGACTATGGAAACCGCCCACAGCGTAAGGACAGCCTGGAAAAGCCGGGTGGCCATGAATTTGCCCACAGTTGCCTCCTGGCAGCCCTACCATACGCACACACTCCCATCTGTAATCTACAGTATAGAGAGCATGGTCGAGGTGTGGGCTGCGGCTCGCCCGTCTGGAAGAATTAGCGAATTATAAGGTATCGTTTTTGGGGAAGTCAACCCCTCGGGATAGGCGTGGCGGAATGCGGAAAATCCCTCGAGAAATAAGGCCAAATCGCGCCACGTATTTCACTCGCGCGCCTCTTGACAAATCTAGAGGCCGCATGAGAAATTGACACCCGAAATTGGCTTGATTCCAACCGGTAGTACGCTGTTGCATTGGCGTGGGGAGGATTAGATGAAGGCTCGACGGTTGCCTGTCCTGATGGTCCCGATGGTGCTCCTGTTCGTGCTGGGAGTGGCGTGCGGGGGAGAGGAACCAACGGCTACCCCGGCCCCCGCCGCAGGAGTGTCCGCCGAGGATATTAGCTCCCTGGTGGCGGCGGCCGTGGCCGCTCAGGCCCAGCCGGGCGCCAGTGCCGAGGAGATCCAGGCGATAGTGGATGCGGCAACCGCCGCCGCTGCCGAGTCGGGGGTCACCGGCGAAGAGCTCGCCATGGCGATAGACAATGCGGTATCGGACGCGGTGTCCCAGGCCGTGGCGCCGGCGCCCACGCCCACGCCCTTCGTCGCGATGGAGGAGAAGCGGAAGCTGACCGTCGCGTTGAACACCTTTGACAGCGAGGAGATCGCTCCCCACCTGTCGGGCAATCTGTCGGCAATTGCGCTGGTGCAAAATTACTCCGATCATCTCATGGGGCTGACCGTCGACAACGAGTTCACCAACCAGTGGGGCCTCTCCAAGAGCTGGGAGCAGATCGACGGCAGGACCTACGAGTTCACCATCAAAGAGGGCATCAAGTTCCACGACGGGGACGACTTCACCGTCGAGGACGCCAAGGGCTCGATAGAGCTGCTGGCCTCCGAGGATGCCGTTGCATCAAGTTGTCTGTACTGCAATAATTGGGCGCAGCTCCTGGAGAGCATAGTCATACAGGGCCCGGACAGGCTGAGGATCCACCTGACCCGGGACGAGCCCTTCCTGTACGACATAATCGCGCCCAAGGCGGGTGCGGACTCCTACCTGGCCTCCAAGAGGAAGTGGGAGGAGTCTGGCGGCAACTCCCAGGGTTGGGAGGCGGCCGGCGCCCCGGGTACGGGCCCTTGGGACTTTATCGACCGCGGCATCGGCTCGTTCAGCCGTTTCGAGGCGTGGGACGGCTACTACAGCCCGGCCTTCAAAGCCAAGTTTGACGAGCTCGAGTTCATCCTCACCGCTGAGGACGCCCCGCGGGTGGCCCAGGTCAAGACCGGGGAGGTGGACCTCGCCATCAGCTCCGGAGTCTTCGTGGATGAGATACGCGCCGCCGGTCTGGATATCAGGGGTCCTCAGCAGGTCGACTCCCTCTATCTGAACTTCTACCAGAGCCGCGACCCGGCCCACTGCACCAACAAGCTGGAGGTGCGAAAGGCCCTCAACCTGGCGGTGGACGTGGGGGCCATCGCGTCTGCCCTGTATGCGCCGGGCACCTACAGCCGGTCGGCCAGCCCATTCTTCACGCCCTTTGACGAAGGATGGCGGCCGGACCTCCAGCCCTACGGGTACGACCCCGAAGAGGCCAAGAGACTGATAGACGAGCATTGCCCCAACATGAAGATGACGGTCTACGCCTTTGCCTTCGGCGTAGCGCCGGAGATGGTCGACGCTCAGGATGCGGCCGTCACTTATTACAAGGCCATCGGCATCGACGCGGAGCTGATACCCACGGACTGGACCGCCGTGAACCCGATAGTGAGGGGCAGCGATCAATTGATCTCCGAGCAGGGGATCCCCAACCCGTCGGGGGTGCACGTCATACCCGCCGCCAGGAACTTCGGCGAGAAGATACGCACCCATGGCCTGTGGGGCGACGTGGGCGGCTCCGTGGACGGGATATGGAGCGAGAAGTACGTGGACCTGAGGCTCCAGTACGCCTCGGACACGAACCCCGTCACCCGGAGGGCCCTGGCCCAGCGGGTCGCCAAGCTGATGTACGACGAATACGTCAACATCCCCATAGCTTTCCGTAACCTGATCTACGCCTCCAATCCTGAGACCGTGTGCGGCTGGACGCCGATAAACGGTACCCAGGTCGGCTTGATGTTCAACACGGTGGAGCCCTGTCGCTAGGGGAGGGCGCTGCTTCCAGCGGCGCCCGCCTCATGCAATATCGGTTCTTAAAGGGGGAGGGTCAAATGAAGGCTCGACGGTTGCTGATCCTACTTGTACCGATGGTGTTCCTGTTCGTGCTGGGAGTGGCGTGTGACGGTGAGGACCCCACGGCTGCTCCGGCCCCCGCCCAGGACATGTCCGCCGAGGAGATTAGCTCCCTGGTGGCGGCGGCCGTTGCCGCCCAGGCGCAGCCGGGCGCCAGCGCCGAGGAGATCCAGGCGATAGTGGATGCGGCAACCGCCGCCGCCGCCGAGTCGGGGGTCACCGGCGAAGAGCTCGCCATGGCGATAGACAATGCGGTATCGGACGCGGTGTCCCAGGCCGTGGCGGCGACGCCGGCGCCCACGCCCACGCCCTTCGTCGCGATGGAGGAGAAGCGGAAGCTGACCATCGCGCTGAACAACTTCGCCAGTGAAGAGATCGCTCCCCACAAGGCCGGCACCCTCTCGGGCATCGCCCACGTGGCCAACTACGCGGACCATCTCTTGGGGCTGACCGTCGACAACCAGTTCACCAACCAGTGGGGTCTATCCAAGAGCTGGGAGCAGATCGACGGCAGGACCTACGACTTCACCATCAAAGAGGGCATCAAGTTCCACGACGGGGACGACTTCACCGTCGAGGACGCCAAGGGGGCCATCGAGCTGCTGGCCACCGAGGAGGCCGCGGGCGCCTTCTGCCTGTACTGCGGCACCTGGATACAGATACTGGACAGCGTGGACATCGTCGGCCCGGACAAGCTGAGGATCAATCTGACCAGGGACGAGCCCTTCCTGTACGATATCCTGGCCCCCAAGGCGGCGGCCGACTCCTACCTGGCCTCCAAGAGGAAGTGGGAGGAGGCCGGCGGCAACTCCCAGGCCTGGGAGGATGCCGGCGCCCCCGGCACAGGCCCGTGGGACTGGGTGGGCCGCAGCCTCGGCACGTCCAACTCTTTCGAGAAGTGGGACGGCTACTACAGCCCCGCCTTCAAGGCCCGGTTCGACGAGATGGAGATCATCCTAACCGTCGAGGACGCCCCCCGGGTGGCCCAGGTACGGACGGGGGAGGTGGACCTGGCCGTGAGCTCCGGGGCCTTCGTGGACGAGATACGGGCCGCGGGACTGGACGTGGTTGGACCCAAGCAGGGTGACACCCTGTACCTGAACTTCTACCAGAGCCGGGACCCCGCCCACTGCACCAACAAGCTGGAGGTGCGCAAGGCCCTGAACTTGGCTGTGGACGTGCAGGCCGTCGCGTCTGCCCTTTACGCGCCGGGCACCTACAGCCTGACGGCCAGCCCCTTCTTCACCCCCTACGACGAGGGCTTCCGGCCCGACCTTCAGCCCTACGGGTTCGATCCCGAAGAGGCCAAAAGGCTCATTGACGAGCACTGCCCCAACATGGAGATGACCGTCTACGCCTTCTCCTTCGGCGTAGCCCCGGAGATGATCGACGCCCAGGCGGCGGCCGTCACCTACTACAGGGGCATCGGCATCGACGCGGAGCTGGTGCCCATCGACTGGACTGCCGTGCAATCGTTGGTACGGTCGGACCAGCCCCTGTCGGACCAGGGCGTACAGAACCCCTCGGGCGTGCACGTCATCCCCGCCGCGAGGAACTTCGGCGAGAAGATACGGACCCACGGGCTCTGGCTCGCCGTGGGCGGCTCCGTGGACGGGATATGGAGCGACAAGTACATAGACCTGAGGCTCCAGTACGCCTCCGACACGAACCCCGTCACCCGGAGTGCCCTGGCCCAGCGGGTGGCCAAGCTGATGTACGACGAGTACGTCAACATCCCCATCGCCTTCCGGGACGTGATATACGCGGGCAACCCCGAGACCGTCTGCGGCTGGACGCCCTTGAACGGCACCCAGGTCGCCCTGATGTTCAACACGGCGGAGCCCTGCAGGTAGGCCGGGCCCGGGAATAGACCGGTCAGAGGCGCACAACCCCCCTTAGCCTAAGGGGGGTTGTGCCAATGTCAGCTTGTAGCCCGGTACCGAATGGTGTGGTATAATTCGCCAACGCGGAACCCGGCGGCCCCAAAACGGCCGCATGGCATGCATCGTATACCGTTGACGACATACCCTTGGGACACGGAGAGTTGGCTATGGAACAGACAGTAGACAAGGAAGAGACCACCGGGGGCGCTACAGAGGAGTCCAAGGCCGGGACCGCCGCGGCCACCAACGGTCAGGGCAACGGCAAGGTGGTCCTGAGCGTGCGAAACTTGCAGTCCTACTTCTTTGGCCAGAGGGGAGTGGGCAAGGCCGTGGATGGAGTGTCCTTCGACCTCCACGAGGGGGAGACCCTGGGCATCGTGGGCGAGTCCGGCTGCGGCAAGAGCGTTACCATGCTGTCCATCATGCAGCTCAACCCCAAACCGGCTTCCCGAATCGTGGGAGGCCAGATACTGCTCAACGGCGAGGACTTACTCCAGAAGAGCAGCTCGGAGATGCGGAGGGTGAGGGGCAAGAGCATATCCATGGTCCTGCAGGACCCCATGACGGCTCTCAACCCCGTGCTCACCGTCGGCAACCAGCTCTACGAGCCCCTGCGCCTCCACCAGCGGCTGGCGGGCAAGAACCTGTTCGAGAAGGCCATCGAGCTGATGAAGTCGGTGCGGATTCCCGCTCCCGAGACGCGGCTGGGCAGCTTCCCTCATCAGTTCAGCGGCGGCATGCGGCAGCGGGCGGTGGGCGCCATTGGCCTGTCCTGCGACCCCCAGGTGCTGATCGCCGACGAGCCGACCACGTCCTTGGACGTGACGGTGCAGGCGGCTTACCTGGCCCTGCTGAAGGACCTGCAGAAGGACCGCAACCTGTCCATCCTGTTCATCACCCACGACTTCGGTATAGTCGCCAGGATGTGCGACCGTGTGGCGGTCATGTACGCCGGGCGGATCGTGGAGCTTGCCGACACCAGGGACCTCTTCTCCAACCCCGCCCACCCCTACACCGAGGCCCTGGTGAACTCCGTGCCGGACGTGGATGAACGGGTCGACCGCCTTACATCCATCGACGGCCAGCCTCCGTCCATCTATGCCATCGGGGAGGGATGCCCCTTCGCCGCCCGCTGCGCCTATGTGATGGACAAGTGCCGGGAGACGTACCCCGACCAGACGGTGCTCGAGGACGGGCGCGCGGTGAGCTGCTGGAGGTACAATGAGTGAGCAAACGGTACTCCTGGACATAAAGGACCTCAAGAAGCACTTCCCCGTCAAGGGGTCGATGCCGTGGAGCGGGGTCAAGGCTATGATCCGGGCAGTCGACGGCATCTCCTTCGACATCCGGGCCGGCGAGACCTTCAGCCTCGTGGGAGAGTCCGGCTGCGGCAAGACGACCACGGCCAAGATGGTGCTGCTGCTGGAGACGCCCACCGAGGGGAGCATCCAGTTCGAGGGCAACGACATCGGTGGGTTCAGCAGCTCGCAGCTCCACGACTACCGGGGTGCGGTGCAGGCCGTCTTCCAGGACCCGTGGAGCTCCCTTAGCCCTCGGATGCGGGCCCGTTTCATCATCGGCGAGCCGCTGATGGTGAACAAGGGGCTCTCCTCCAGGAGCTCGGAGCTGGCGGATAAGGTGAGCCAGCTCTTGAACGACGTGGGGCTGGACCCCAACTCCATCGACAACTACCCTCACGAGTTCAGCGGCGGCCAGCGTCAGCGTGTCGCCGTGGCCCGCGCCCTGTCCCTGAACCCCCGGATTATCGTGCTGGACGAGCCGGTGTCGGCCTTGGACGTGTCCATCCGCGCCCAGATCATGAACATGCTCAAGGACCTGCAAGCCGAGTACGGCGTTAGCTACCTGCTCATCGCCCACAACCTGGCCACCGTTCGATACCTCAGCCACCGGGTGGCGGTGATGTACCTGGGTCAGATAGTGGAGTTCGCCGAGTCCGAGGAGCTGTTCACCAACCCGCTGCACCCCTATACCAAGGCGCTGATCTCCGCGGCCCTCTCTACCCGCCCCGACATCGAGCGGGACGAGATCGTGCTCACCGGAGAGGTGCCCTCTCCGGCCAATCCCCCCGCCGGGTGCCGCTTCCATACCCGGTGTCCCTGGGCCTTCGACCGGTGTGTCGGCGAGGAGCCCAAGGTGAAGGAGATGGCCCCCGGGCATACCGTCTCCTGTCATCTGTTCGACTAGCACGTGTCGACACTTGCCCTCTCCCCCCGAGGCCCGACCTGGCGCCTGATGTGGGGAGTCCCCCGCCCGCCGCGTCGTTCCGGCCCCCAGGCTGGAGTCCACGGGCGGGGGACGTGGTTGGGTGATATCTCCATGCGGAAGGGGTGGCGTCCGATATGACCAAGCTGATCGCCGGCACAGGGAACTACGTCTACGAGGTGGTACGTCCCTGGGGTGAGCTCCCGGACGGCATGGACCTCGGGGGCGTGAGCCACGTGGGTGTGGACTCCCATGACAGGGTCTACGCCTTCCAGCGGAAGGACCCTCCCGTCGTCATATTCGACCGTGACGGGAAGTACCTGGGTTCGTGGGGCTCCGGCATGTTCATCGACGCCCACGGCATATACATCAGCGACGACGACCACATCTACCTCGGCAACCGGGACGCCCATACCGTCGTCAAGTGTACCCTGGACGGCACCGTCGTGATGACTCTGGGGACTGAGGAGAAGCCGGCATTCCAGGAGCCCTTCAACCACCCGGCCGACGTCGCCGTGGCGCCCAACGGCGACATATACGTGGCCGACGGCTATGCCAACTCCCGGGTGCACAGGTTCTCGGCAAACGGAGACCTGATCCTCTCCTGGGGGTCTCCCGGAAAGGGCCCTGGCCAGTTCAGCGTGCCCCACGGAGTTTGGGTCGACGGCAACGAAAGGGTGTACGTGACTGACCGGGAGCTTGGCCGCGTGCAGGTGTTTACCCCCGAGGGCGAGTTCATCGACCAGTGGACCGACTTCTTCCGGCCCACCGACGTCTACGTGGATGCGGACGGCGCGGTCTACGTGGGGGACCTGGTGCCCAGGCTCAGCGTCTTCGACGGAAACAGCGGCACGATGATCGCCCGGGGGAGGCCCGTCCTCAACGTTCCCCACGGCCTGTACGGCGACTCCCACGGAGACTTGTACGTGGCCGAGCCGACGGAGCAGCGCCTCACCAAGCTCATCCGCCAGTAGGCCCCGGGATGCTGCGCCGTCGCCCAACGCCGGTCCGGGCTGTCCTTCGGCGCGACATGTCACGCTGCCCCACGCCCTCCCGTTCCTATTGGGCCCTTCCCGATTCCGGACAAACGGGCCTCGGTTGAGCGTTTAAAAACCGTGGGGTAGGGGTTATCCTAGCCCCATGAACGGCCTGGTGCCCGCACTCCTTCTGTTTGTCGCCAGCGCCGCCCTCGTGATCGCCAGTGGAGCGTACCTGGCAAGGTACGGAGACGTCCTCGCCGCCCGCCTGGGCTGGGGCAGGGTCTGGGTTGGCACCATCCTGGTGTCGGTAGCTACGTCCCTTCCGGAGCTCCTGACCAACATCACTGTGGCCACCAGGGACCAGCCCGACCTTGCCGGCGGGGACATCCTGGGCTCCAACATGGTGAACATGCTGGTGCTCGCCTCGGTCGCCCTGCTCTTCGGCGGGCGCCGGTTCTTCCACCAGGTCGTGCCGGAGCAGAGGTGGCTGGTCCTGGCCGCCTTATCCCTCACGGCCCTTGCCATCGTCCTCATCGCCCTTCCCATCGGCCTGGACGTGGTCTCCGTAGGACTGTCTTCAGTCCTCATCCTGGGGACCTATCTCGGGGCGATGCGCCTGGTCTACGTGGCCCTTCCAACGAGTCAGCCCGTCGAGGACGCGGCCGACGGACTGCCCAGCCTTCGCAAGGCGTGGACGCTGTTTGGCCTGGCATCCCTGGGCGTCGTAGTCGCTGCGCCGTGGCTTGCCTTCAGCGTCGAGGAGATCGCCGAGATCACCGGCCTCGCCACCAGCTTCCTCGGCGTCATCGCCATCGCCATGGTCACCAGCATGCCCGAGGTGTCCACCAGCGTTGCGGCCATCCGCCTGGGAGCGTCGGACCTGGCCTTCGGCAACCTGTACGGTAGCTGTGCCTTCAACATCCTCATCCTGGCCCTGGCCGATCCCTTCTACCGCGAGGGGGTCCTGGTGGAGGCCCTGGGACGGGAGCACATTGCCGCGGGCCTGATAGCCGTGCTCCTGATGGCCCTGGGTCTGGCCCAGGTGATGGCCAGGGCCAGGGTCCGGGAGGCCCTCTCCAACGCCGGCCTCGCGGTGATGGTCCCCGTCTACGTCGCGGGCGTCTACCTGGTCTTCGTCCTGGCTTGACGGGGGCCGAGTTGACGCCCGTCCAGGGCTCGCCCATAATGTCATCGTTTCGTCGTTCTTTCATCGCCGGGAGGTTCTCCATGTCCGGTTCACAAATGGTTACTGGCAGCCATCTCATCGGCAGGGCCCTCAAGCTGGAGGGCGTGGACAACATCTTTACGCTGGCGGGAGACCACATCCTGCCACTCCTCGACGTGCTCCACGACATGGACTTCAGGTACGTGGATACCCGTCACGAGCAGGCCGCCGTCCACATGGCCGACGCCTGGGCCCGCATAACCGGGCAGCCAGGCGTGGTCAGCTACACCACCCCCGGGTTCGCCAATGCCGTCCCCGGCCTGGCCAACGCGTTCCACTCCGACAGTCCCGTGGTCTCCATCTCCGGGTCCGCAGACCTGGCCCACCTGGGACAGGGAGCCATGCAGGAGATCGAGCAGGTGGACATGGCCTCGCCCGTTACCAAGGGGTCGTGGATGGTCCACGACGCCCGGCGTATCCCCGAGCTCATCGCCAGGGCGATGAGGACCGCCTTCAGCGGACGCCGCGGCCCCGTTCACCTCACGATCCCCATGGACGTTCAGGAGCAGCGGGTCTCCGACGAGGAGGTGAGCCTGTACCAGCCCCGGGAGTACCGGGTAGGCGCCACCTCCCAGGCCAGGCCCGAGCTGGTGCGGCAGGCCGTCGACGTGCTCCGCCAGGGGAGCCGCCCCATGATCGTGGTGGGGGGTGCGGCCGCCGACGCCGACGCCGGCGAGGTGCTCAGAAGGTTCGTGGAGACCACCAACCTGCCCCTTCTTACCGAGGACCAAGCCAGGGGTATGGTCGCCGACGACCATCCCAACTGCTTCGGCTTCTTCGAGAGGGGGCTGAACCGGGCCGCGGCCATGGTCCGGGAGGCCGACGTGGTCCTGCTGCTGGGAAGGAAGCAGGACTACACCATCGGTTACGGGCTTCCCCCGGCCATCGCCGCCGATGCCCGAATGGTCCAGGTGGACCCCAGCGCCGCCGAGATCGGGCGGAACCGGGGTGTCGACGTGGGGATCGTCGGGGACATTGCCGGAGTCGTCGAGCAGCTTGCCGACGAGGCGGCCCGGCACTCCTGGCCCCGTCTCCCCTGGCTGGACAGGCTTCAGGCCGAGAGGGAGGCCCAGGACGAGTGGCTGGATACCCTGGCCGCCCCCGAGACTCCCATGCACGCCACCTACGTGCACCGCGCCATGCAGAGGCTCCTGCGCCCCGACGATTTCCTGGTGTTCGACGGCGGCGACTTCTGCCACTTCGGCCGAGCCATCCACGCGGCCCAACGGCCCAGGAGATGGCTGTACGTGTCCAGCCTGGGAATGCTGGGCTCCTCCCTGCCCACGGCCATGGCCGCGAAGCTGGCCCACCCCGATGCCCGGGTGGTCATGTTCACGGGCGACGGCGCCTTCGGGTTCAACGGCATGGAGTTCGACACCGCCGTGCGGCACGACCTGCCTTTAGTCGCGGTCATGGGGAACGACGCGGCGTGGGGCATAGACCGGCAGATCCAGCTTGGCCTCTACGGCCGGCCCATCGCCACCGACCTGCTGCGGACCCGGTACGACAGGGTGGTCGAAGGCCTGGGAGGCTACGGGGAGCTGGTCGAGCGTCCCGAGGACCTGGTCCCCGCCGTGGAACGGGCCTTCGCCTCGGGGAAGCCCGCGCTGGTGAACGTGTCGGTCCAGAGGGCCATAAGCCCCAGGGCCGAGGCCGCCATCGCCCGGCGCAAGGCCGGCGGCTAGACCGCGCCCGAGCCTGCCTGGCGCCCGGCTAGAACCGTCCCTTCCAACGGCGGACCCTGAATTGAGAGCCGCCAGACCGCTTTCGCACCCAGGACAGGTACGCCGCCATCCTGGGGTCGTTCCGCAGGGCCTCCAGCGTATTCAGCCGCCTGGCCAGGGTCCCCTCGGTGAACATGGCGTGGACCTGCCTGTGGCAGGTGGAGCAAAGCCGCGCCTGGGGCCCCCTCCGGCCTCCCTTGAGCTTCGGCACCAGATGGTGGGACGTGGGGCGCTCCGTGCCCCGCTGGCAGAGCTCGCAGCTAACCTGCGTCGGGTCGCCCATCGACTTCACCGGCCGGGTCTCTCCATGACAGGTACATATTACCCCGGTTCGGGGGCATGAAGCCAGGATGAGACGGGTATGGTTGTACCGAGCAATAGGCGTCGTTCCTATGTTGATACGTAGTCACGCCCTCCGGTATACTCATACCACCCTGGGACGGGCCAGCCTGGGATCGAGGCGAAGACCGTTCCGCTTCCGGTGAAACAGACGGAGGACCCGCATGAAGGTCGAAAAGGTTGCCTTTATCAGCGCCGATCTGCCGTACTGGAACCTGGTAACCCACGCGGTGTTTCCCGAGTACGGCATGCCTTTGGTGGCCACGATCGTGAGGAACCTGGGATACGACGTGCGGGTGTTCGTCGAGCACATTGGACCCATCAAGTGGGACCAGGTGATGGACGCGGACGTGATCTGCTTCCACGCCTTCAGCTCCACCATGCCCAAGACCATCGACTACATCGAGCGGATCAAGTCCGAGCGCCCCGACCTGCCTGTCATCATCGGCGGGACCCACGCCTCGGTGATGGCCGAGGACACCCTTCAGTACTGCGACATCGTGGTGCGCCAGGAGGGGGACGAGACCCTGCCCGAGGTGTTGGAGCGCCTCAAGGGCGATGAGGGCCTGGACGGCGTCCTGGGGGTCTCCTACTGGGACAACGGCCAGATGAAGCAGAACCCCAACCGGCCCTTCGCCCAGCACTTCGACGTCATCCCGGACCTTGAGCTGATAAGCGGCTACATGGACTGGCCCAAGTGGAAGCTGCTGTGGAACCTGAAGATGCGCTGGCAGGTGCTCCAGACCACCAGGGGGTGTCCCTACGACTGCTCCTTCTGCATCGCCCCCCGGGAGCTGGGCAGGGGCTACCGGCTCCGGAGCGTAGACAGCGTCATCGCCGACATCAAGTACCAGCGCCAGCTCACCGGCGCCAAATACTTCTTCATCGTCGACAACCATTTCACCGTCAGGCGCGACCGCACCAAGGAGCTCCTCAACCGCGTAATCGAAGAGAAGATCGACTGGTACGGCATCTGCTTCACCCGGCTGGAGGTGGCCCGGGACGAAGAGGTGCTCAGGCTGCTGAAGAAGGCCCAGGTAAACACCCTCTACATGGGCCTGGAGTCCTTCGACAACAAGGTGCTCAAGCTGCTCAACAAGCAGCAGACCCAGGAGGGAATCCGGACCTCCCTCGCCAAGATCAAGAAGCACAAGCTCAGGGTCCTGGGGTCCTTCGTCCTCGGGTCAGACGAGGACACCGTGGACACCATCCGAAACACCATCGACGCCGCCATCGAGGCGGACGTGGACTATGTGGCCCTGTTCCCCCTCAGCGGGTACCCGGAGCACAACGCGCCCACGATTCCCCTGAACCGGTTCATCCTGCCCACGTGGGACCGGCTGGACGGCACCTTCGTGATATTCCTGCCCAAACGGATGCGGCCCAGCACCCTGCAAAGGGAGATCGGGCGGGCCTACCGAAAGTTCTATGGACCCAAGCAGATAATGCGCAGGTTCATGAGGGGCGACTTCTGGGCGGGGCTGAAGCGCATGGCGTACAACTACTGGGCCTGGGAGATCCAGCGCAGCACCGCCAAGTGGGCCGATTACCTGGAGTCCGTCGAGGGCTACTACTACGACGAGAACGACCGTCTCATCGAGGAGCGGCTGGGAGAGGGTATCCATCCCGCCAAGTACCCGGGCTCCACGAGGGCCGCGGGCCTGGACAGGGCCACTATAATGATGGGCTCATAAAGGAGCAGCCGATGAAGGGCGCCGACGCTATTGCCAACATCCTGAAGCGGGAGGGGGTCGATTTCATCGGCTGCATACCCTTCAGCACCCTCACCGAGGCCGTGGCGGTGGCGGGAGTCCGGCCCATCATCTTCCGCCAGGAGCGGGTGGGCGTCAACATGGCCGACGGCTTCAGCCGCACCACCGGCGGCCGTAGGATCGGCGCCTTCACCATGCAGGCCCAGGCGGGGGCCGAGAACGCCTTCGCCGGCGTGGCCCAGGCCTACGCGGACTCCGTCCCGATCCTGCTGCTGCCTGCCGCCGCCGGCCGGTCCCGGACCGGTGTGCGGCCGAACTTCAGCCCCACGCGAAGCTACAGGGACGTGACCAAGTGGGTGGACCAGATCAACCTGGTCGAGCGTGTGCCAGAGATGATGCGCAGGGCCTTCAGCCAGCTGCGCATCGGTAGACCCAGCCCGGTAATGCTGGACCTGCCCGCCGACATCCTATCGGCGGAGCTGGACGAGGCCGACTTCCACTACGTTCCCGTCGCGCCCAGGAGGACGGCCGGGGACCCGGCCGACGTGGCGGAGGCCGCCAGGGCGTTGCTGGCCGCCAAGCGCCCGGTCATCCACGCGGGCCAGGGAATCCTGTACGCCGAGGCCTGGGACGAGCTGAGGGAGCTGGCCGAGCTTCTTCAGGCGCCCGTGATGACGACCCTGTCGGGCAAGAGCGCGTTCCCCGAGGACCATGCCCTGTCCATCGGCGCCGGCGGGGCCGCGACGACGGGCCCGGTGGTCCACTTCCTGAAGGGGTGCGACCTGGTGTTCGGCATCGGAAGCAGCCTGACCATCGGCAGCTTCGGCGTGGGTATACCTGGTGGCAAGACCATCGTGCACTCGACCAACGACGCCGAGGACATCAACAAGGACTACCGCGCCGACCACGCAGTCATCGGCGACTCCAAGCTGGTGTTGGGACAGCTCCTTCAGGAGGTCCGGTCCCAGGGAGGGTCGAGCGTTCCCCGGGAGGGCGGTGAGGTCGTCCGGGAGGTGAAGGCCGTTAAGGGAGACTGGTTGAAGGAGTGGATGCCCAAGCTCACCTCCGACGAGGTGCCCATCAACCCGTACCGGGTGGTCTGGGACCTGATGCAGACCCTGGACCGCAAGAACACCATCATAACCCACGACTCCGGTAGTCCCCGGGACCAGATGTCCCCCTTCTTCGAGGCCATTGCTCCCCGTACCTTCATCGGTTGGGGCAAGTCCACCCAGCTCGGCTACGGGTTCGGCCTGGCCATGGGAGCCAAGCTGGCCGAGCCGGACAAGCTGGCGGTGAACGTGATGGGCGACGCCGCCTTCGGCATGGTGGGCCTGGACTTCGAAACGGCCATCAGGGAGAGTATTCCCATTCTCACCATCGTCAACAACAACTCGGGCATGGGCATCTACGGCCCCGACCGGTTCCCCGTTGCGGCCCGGGAGTACGGCACCGGGCGGCTGTCCGGCAACTACGCAGAGGTGGCCGCGGCCCTGGGCGGCTACAACGAGCGGGTCGAGAGGCCCGAGGACGTGGTCCCGGCCGTCCGCCGAGCCCAGCAAGTCGTGGCCTCGGGACAGCCTGCCCTGGTGGAGATAATCACCAGCCTGGAGCCCGCATTCTCCTTCCGCGGCTGGGGTTAGCGCGCCTTGTCCACTTCGGCGCGGATGGGCATATGGCCCGCGCTCGTGCGGCGCATCATGAAAGTTGACCCGCGCCGGGGTTTGGACTAGAATATCATCGTGACCGACCTCCGACCTTGGGAGGCCAGCCCGGTGCGAGTGGCCGGGCCTGATTTGTAGCCATGCCGGGAGCGGCATGTGCCCAGATCCCTTCAGAGAACCACCCGAAAGGAGCGACCATGGCTGGCAGTGAAGACATCGCGTTAATGGCCCATCTTATGAGGCGCGCAGGATTCGGAGCATCCCGCGCGGACCTGGAGGAGCGAGTGGCCCGGGGCTACGAGGTAGTCGTCGAGGAGTTGCTGGAGCCGGAAAAGCACGGCATCTCCGACAACGACGAGGACCTTCTGTTCCGGCATGCCCCTGGGGCGAAGCTCCCTGGCGGAGTGCCCTACAACGGCCAGGCCAACTACATGTGGCAGATGATCAATACCGAACGGCCCTTGCAGGAGAAGATGGCCCTCTTCTGGCACCACCTTTTTGCAACCGGCAACTCCAAGGTGGACAACTGCGACCAGTTGCTCGAGCAGATAAACATGTACCGGGAATACGGGATGGGCAACTACCGGGACCTGCTCATAGAGCTGGCCAAGAACCCGGCCATGATCTTCTGGCTGGACAACAACCAGAACCACAAGGACGAGCCCAACGAGAACTGGGGCCGGGAGCTGCTGGAGCTGTTCTCCATGGGCGTGGGGAACTACACCGAGCAGGACGTATTCGAGTGCTCCAGGGCCTTCACGGGCTGGACCATCGCGGCCAAGATTCCCCGCCTGCCCTTGGGCCGCTTCCCGTGGGAGTTCGAATACAAACCCGAGGACCACGACGACGGAGAGAAGACCTTCCTCGGCCACAAGGGGAACTTCAACGGCGACGACATCATAGACATCGTCGTGCGGCAGCCGGCTACGGCCCGGTTCATCGCCCGCCATCTGTACAACTTCTTCGTGGCTGACGAGGAGCAGGTGCCGGCGTGGCAGCACAATCCGCCCAGAGACCCCGCGGCCCTCAACATCATCGGCGACGCCTTCGTGAGATCCGGCTACGACATGAGGCAGACGCTGCGCGTGCTGTTCAACTCGGACTTCTTCAAGGCCGAGTCCGTCCGCTTCGCGAAGGTGAAGAGTCCCGCCGAGGTGGTGGTGGGCACCATGAACCTGGTGGGCGACTTCAAGGGCGCTCCCAAGCCCGGCCTCATGGCGCTGGGTATGGAGCCGACCAACATGGGCCAGTCCCTGCTGGACCCGCCCAGCGTCGAGGGATGGCACACCGGCGCCGAGTGGATCGACAGCGGCTCGCTGGTGAGGCGCATCAACTTCGTTGCCGACCGGGTCGGGGACATCAGTATGCCCGGAGTTCGGGACATCGTCGACAGGGTCCGGGTCCAGGGAGACCTCAGCCCCGAGGATCTGGTGGACACCTGCATAGACCTCATCGGGCCGACCCAGGTCAACGAGCTCACCCACGAAGAGCTGTTGACCCAGGCCCGGGCCGGTGGGGACGTGAGCTGGGCCTCCCAGCAGGACGCGGACCGGTCCACGCAGCGGGTGCTGCAGATGCTCCAGCTCATCGCTGCCTCCCGCGAGTACCAGTTCGGTTAGGCGATTCGCGACCCAGGCCTGGACCAGTAGCCGCAATAGCCTTCGGGAGGCAACAGATGCTTACTAGAACGGTGTACGGGCGCACCTACACTTACAGCCACTGCATAGGCAGGGGGACCAACGGGGGCGAAGGCTTCCGGTACCCTCTGGACCTGGCGTTGGCGGCGGACGACGTGGTGTACGTCGTCAACGGCCCCAGCGAGTTCATGGCATCCAGCAGGATTACCAAGTGCACCCTGGGCAGCGAGCTCGGCGACGAAGAGTTCATCATGGACATCGGCGCGCCGGGGGAAGGTGACGGGGAGTTCGCGGGGATTACGTCTATCGCCCTGGACAAAGACGAGAACCTCTACGTCTCAGACGAAGTGTTGAACAGGATCACCATCTTCGACAAAGAGGGCAACTTCGTCGACAAGTGGGGCGTCCATGGCTCCGGGGCCGGCGAGATAGACCGGCCCTGGGGCTTGGCCTTCGACGTCGACGAGAACCTGTGGGTCGTGGACAGCGGAAACAATCGGGTCCAGACCTTTACCAAGGACGGCAAGTCCCTGGGCAAGTGGGGCGGCGGAGGATCGGGAGAGGGCCAATTCAACATGGCCTGGGGAATAACGTTGGACGGCAACGGCGACGTATACATTGCCGACTGGCGGAACAGCCGGGTGCAGAAGTTCTCTCCCGACGGCACCTACCTGATGAGCTTCGGGGCCCCCGGCAGTGGGGAGGGCACCCTGCGGCGTCCCAGCGGTGTGGCGGTGGACGATGAGGGCGACGTCTACGTCGCGGACTGGGGAGAGGACGTAGTGCAGGCCTACGGACCCAACGGCGAGCACCTGACCACCTTCCAGGGAGATGCCCAGCAGCTCCCCAAGTGGGGGCTGGCAAGCATAGTCGCCAACCCGGACATGGGCAGGGCCCGAAAGAGGGTCAAGAGCCTGGAGCGGGAGTGGCGCTTCGATGAGCCCGCGGCCGTCAAGATCGACGACAAGGGGCGGATCGTCATCTGCGAGGTGCAGCGCAGCCGGTTGCAGGTCTACGTCAAAGAGAAGGACTACGTAGACCCTCAGTTCAACCTCTAGGGTAGGGTCCCAACGGTGGAACCGATGTGCCGGGCAAGGAGCCGCACGCTCCTTGTCCGGCTATCTGCGTGGAGGCGCAATGTTTGATTTCCATACCCACACGTTCCTCAGCGACGGGGTCCTCTCGCCCATCGAGCTCATACGCCGGGCCAGCGTTCGCGGCTACCAGGTCATCGGCGTCACGGACCACGTTGGGCCGGGCAACGTCGAGTACGTCGTCAGGACCCTGGTGACCGACTGCCGGGCCGCCTCCTCCCGCTGGAACATCCTGGCCCTCCCGGGGGTGGAGATCACCCACGTGCCCAAGGAGGACATAGACGACGTCGCGCGGGCCGCCAAGGCACTGGGAGCGAAGGTTGTGGTGGTCCACGGCGAGACGCCGGTGGAGCCGGTGGAGCCCGGGACCAACCGCGCCGCCATCCTCTCGGACTGGGTGGATATAGTGGCGCACCCCGGGCTCATCGAGATGGAGGACGCCCGTCTGGCGTCGGAGCGGGGGGTGTTCCTGGAGATATCGGCCCGCAAGGGCCATAGCCTGGCCAACGGCCACGTCGTGAAGGTTGCCGCCCAGGCCGGGACCCTTACCGTCCTGGACTCCGACGCCCACGCCCCCGAGGACCTGCTGACGCCGGAGATAACCTGGAAGGTGGCGTTAGGTGCCGGGCTCGATAGCGAGGAGGCCCATCTCCTGCTGAACAAGAACCCCGAGGGCCTTCTGGCGAAGCTGGGGGTATCGATGGTCTCTAGAACCTGATGATGCCATCGGATGAGGGCTGAGTGCCAAGGAGTCTTAGGCGGCCCTGCCTATGCGGAAGACCTTGGTGCCACAGGTCGGGCAGGTGCCCTGAGTCGCCGGGCGCCCGTTCTTAAGAGTCACTTGCTGTGGCCCTTTGATCTCTCTCTTGGACCTGCACTTGAAGCAGTACGCCTCCATGGCTCCCTCCCTTCTTGTGGCTTCTCGACCATAGCTACCAAATATACATGCTGTGGCTGATTTGTCAAGAACAATTGACGCTTCAAGGGGGTGGAATAACGACGGATGTCACTTTCGCCCCAGACAGATGTGTCATTGGCATGAACACCGCTTGCAGCGCCTTCCGTTGTTCATTCCTGCCCAACCTGTCATTGCTATGAGAATAGGCTCGCAGCGTACCATCCGGCACTCCCGCGAAAGGGTGCTCTTGCATGACTCCAGGTGCGGGCCAAATCACGAAGGTCGACTGGATGCGCTCGTGCCTAGAGCACCGGGAGTTGGATACCCGCCCCCGTATCAAGTACGAAGGCATGGTTTCGCGGGTATGGCGGTTATGCAACGGTCTCCGAAAGCCGAAATGACGGGTGGGACGCGGGGATCTGTCGGGGAGCTCCCATGGTAAGGCACGTTGCCCCGCGGCTCAGGGTCGCATGGTGGGTGACCCGGCTACTCCCGGGCGGGCGTCCCGGCGTAGGGCGACGGGGTGTGGACGGTGAACACCTTGTTGGGCTGCCATTCGTTCCTGGACCGCTCGTAGCGGACCACGGCGAGGAACCGCCCGTCCTCGGAGTACGCTCTGTATCGCTCCATGTAGCCCGCGTAGGCCGACAGATGGGGCGGGAGCTTGACCGGATGGCCGTTGCGCAGGTACCGCTCCGCCGCCTCACCCACCGTTACGCTCTTCATGTGCAGGAGGACGAAGTCCGGGGGCTCCAGATGGCTGGCCCAGCCGTTCTCTCCTGCGGCGTCCAGCAGTGTTTCCAGCCTGACCGCACCCTCGACCAGAAACGGCCCAGACCTGAGGCGGACGAGGCCCTCCAGGTACGCCCCGCAACCCAGGGCTTCGCCCAGGTCGTGGGCCAGGGAGCGCATGTAGGCCCCCCGTCCACAGTCCACGTCAATGACCAGGGAGGGCAGATTCACCTCTACGATCTCGATCCTGGAAATGATGACGGTCCTGGGCTTCCGTTCCACCTCGATCCCGGACCTCGCCAGATCGTAGAGCCGCTTGCCCCCCACCTTCAGGGCGCTGTACATGGGCGGGATCTGCTGGAACTCACCCCGAAACGGCTCCAGGGCGGCTTCCACGGCCTCCCTGTCTATGTGGGACGGGTCCGCAGTCCTCACCACCTCGCCTTCCCTGTCGTAGGTGGTCGTGGCGGCCCCCAGGCGGACGTCCATCCTGTAGGAGCGGGCGCTGCAGGTGACGTAGTCCATCAGTCGGGTGGCCTGGCCGAAGCAGATGGGGAGGACGCCCTCGGCAATGGGGTCCAAGGTGCCGCCGTGACCCACCCTCTTTCGCTGCCCGCTGAGCCTCTTCACCTGGCGGACGGCGTCCATAGACGTCGGTCCTGGCTCTTTGTACAGGTTCAGGAAGCCGTTGACGGCCTTCTTTGTTTCCATAGGTCTCCGGGGAGTCTGTGCTGCCTTGTCAGCCAATGCCTCTCCAGTGCCGGCACACGGGTCCTAGCCGGCCGCATCCGGCACCGCGGACCCCCTCTGGTCATCGGTGGTGGTGAGATGGTCCATCAGCCTTTGGATCTGCTGGGCCTCCTCCATGGACTCGTCCAGGGCGAACCGCAGGTCGGGGATGTACCTCAGGGACAAGCGGTCCCGCATCTCTCGCCGGATGAACCCCCCTGCCGAGCTGATGCCCTTAAGCACCGAGTCCTTGTCGTCGGAGCCGCCCAGGACGCTGACGTAGACCCGGGACACCCGCAGGTCGGAGGACGTCTCGACTCTGGTGATGCTGACGACGCCCGAGAGTCGGGGGTCGTTCAGGTCCCGAGAAAGAAGGCGGCTGATCTCCTGACGCAGGAGTCCGTTGATGCGGTCGGTTCTTCTGCTCACGGGTAAATGACTCCTCGGGATGGAGACGCGGAGGACTGAGGTACGACGGGCCGCTCGCGGGGCGTTTACGCCCTGCCCTTTTCCCGGCGGTACGTCTCCAGCACGTCACCCTCCTGGAAGTCGGTGAAACCGCCCAGGCCCACACCACACTCGAAGCCGGCGGCCATCTCGGAGACCTCTTCCTTGAAGTGTCGCAGGCTGGAGACACTGCCCTCGTGGAGGACTTCCCCGTCGCGGAGTACCCGAATCAGGGCGTTCCGGGCGATGCGTCCGTCGGTGACCATGCAGCCGGCTATCTTGTTTCGCCTGCCGACGGAGAAGAGCGCCCTTATCTCCGCGTGGCCCTGTACCACCTCGTGGAAGGTGGCATCGAGCATGCCCTGCAGGGCCTTCTCGATATCCTCGATGAGGTGATAGATGATCCGGTAGTGGCGGATCTCCACACCCTCCCTATCGGCCAACCGGTCGACTCCCGGCTGGGTGGTGGTGTTGAATCCGACTACGATGGCGCCCGAGGCCGATGCCAGAAGGACGTCGCTCTCGGTGATGGTCCCGCTGCCCGCGTGCAGGATGCGGACCTTGGCCCGTTCGTCGTCCAGACGTTCCAGCGCGGCGGACACCGCCTCGACGCTTCCCTGGACGTCGGCCTTGACGACCAGGTTCACCTCCTTCACGTCCTCGGCGCTGACCCCCGTGTATATCTCCTCCAGTGTCAGGGGCACTCCGGGCCCGGCGTCCCTGCCACGCGCCCTCTCGGCCACCGTGTCCCTCATGGTCCTCTCGTCGGCTGCCACCTCGAACAGGTCCCCGGCTTCCGGCGTGGCGCTGAAGCCCATGATCTCGACTGGCACCGATGGGGTGGCCTCCCCCAACCTGGCTCCGGTGTCGCTGAGCATGGCCCTGACCCGTCCGAAGGCGGTGCCCGCTATGATGCGGTCTCCCACTCTCAGGGTGCCGTTCTGGACGAGGACCGTGGCCAGGGGGCCCCTGGTCTTGTCCAGCTTTGCCTCGATGACCACCCCGACGGCGAGTCGCTCTGGGTCGGCCTTGATCTCGCTCAGCTCGGCCACCACGAGTATGTTCTCCAGCAGGTCCTCGATGCCGTCTCCCTGTGTGGCGGACAGGGGCACGGCTATGGTGTCTCCCCCCCACTCCTCCACCACCAGGCCGTGCTCGGTGAGCTGGCGCTTTACCCTCTCGGGGTCGGCTTCCGGCCGGTCCATCTTGTTGATGGCGACCATTACCGGCACCTCGGCGGCCTTGGCGTGGTCCAGGGCCTCCACGGTCTGGGGCATGACGCCATCGTCGGCGGCCACCACCAGCACCGCTATGTCCGTGACGCCGGCGCCCCTGGCCCGGATGGCCGTGAACGCCTCGTGGCCGGGGGTGTCCAGGAAGGTGATATCCTGGTCCCTATATCGCACCTGGTAGGCGCCGATGTGCTGGGTTATGCTGCCGACCTCGCTCTCGGCTACACGGGTGGTACGGATGGTGTCCAGCAGGGTGGTCTTGCCGTGGTCCACGTGGCCCATGATGGTGACCACCGGCGGGCGAGCGGCCAGGGATGCCTCGTCTTCGTCTTCCATCGGAGAGGAGCCGACCGCCGCCGCCCCAGACGCGGTCCGCGGCCTGGCCCGCATGCCGAAAGCGGAGGTGACCAGGGTCGCCACCTCGAAATCGATGGCCTGGTTCATAGAGGCCATTATGCCGTTACGCATGAGCTGCTTTATGACGTCGATGGCGGTGATGCCCGTGATCTCGGACAGCCTCTTCACCGAGAGGGTCTCGGGAAGCACCACGGTCCGGGCTGCGGCTCGCTTGCCCTGTTTTCGCTGCCGGGGCTTAGCGTCGGAGGTCATCTCTTGTCTCCAGTACGGGCCGGTTGACGTTCCTGGCTTAGATACTCTACTAGGGCCGTACGGTCTTCCTCGGTGAAGGACGACTTGAGGGCGCGCTCAATCCGCCCCCTCCTTATGCCCGTGTCCCTGCAGCGCTCATCGTAGCAGAGATAGGTGCCGCGCCCGGGTTTTCTGCCGGTGGGGTCCGGCTCCACCCTGCCGTCAGCGTTCCGGACCACCCTGGTAAGCTGGGCCTTGGGCAGCTTACGAGAACAGGCCGCGCAACTCCGCAGCGGTGTGTGCTTTACCCTCACCAAGGGGTGGCTCCTACGCTCCGGGGCCCGCCGCCGGAGGCCGGGGACCGCTCCGGCTCTTGGCAGATGGTCTCCGCCTGGTCCTGGCGGCGCTGGCGCCGCCGCGCCTCCTCCGTCCCCTGCGCCCGGGTCCCCGAAAGTCTTCCATGATGTCTTCCGCGAACCGGATCTGGCCCGGTCCCGCAGCGGGCGCCGGCACGGTGAAGACGCTGTCGTCGAAGTCATCTCCCTCCTCTTCCTCCTCATCCTCCTCCAACTCCGCCCCCGCCTCGGCCTCTTCCATGGCCAGGAGCGCCAGCTCCTCTTCGGGCGTCAGCTTGTTGCCGGGGACTTCGACGGCCTCCTCCGCGTCCACCGGCGCAGCCTCGGCAACCGGGGCCTCGGCTTCTACGGCTTCGACCGTCTCGCCCTCCGCCGCGGCCTCACTCCCCACCTCTGTGACTGCGGCTTCCACTGCCTGGGCCTGGGCCTCGGCGACCACCGCCTCCGCCTCCAGGACCGCCGCTTCGACCTCCGGCTCCTCGACGGCCACCGCCGCTTCCTCGGCGGCGGGCTTGCGTTCCTCGGGAGCCTGCCGCTGGGAGCGGATCAGCTCCCACTCGCTCATGCTCTTGATGTCCAGGCGAAAGTTGGTCAGCTTGGCGGCCAGCCGGGCGTTCTGGCCTTCCCTTCCTATGGCCAGCGAGAGCTGGCGCTCGGGGACCACGGCCAAGGCGTTGCCGGTCTCCTCCCTGATCTCCACGTGGACGACCTCCGAGGGGCTCAGGGCGTTGGCCAGGAACACCTTCGGGTTGGAGTCCCACCGGACGACGTCGATCTTCTCTCCCTGGAGCTCGTTGACGATGCTCTGAATACGATTGCCCCGCATCCCTATGCAGGAGCCCACGGGGTCAATGCCGTCCTGGCGGGACGTCACCGCCACCTTGCTCCTGGACCCGGGCTCCCGGGCTATGGACTTGATCTCCACGATGCCGTTGAACACCTCCGGCACCTCTATCTCGAACAGGCGCTTGAGGAGGTTCTTGTGGCTGCGGGAGACCAGGATCTCCGGCCCCTTGGAGGTCTTTCGGACGTCGTCGACGTAGACCTTCAGGCGCTGGCCCTTGCGATACCGCTCGGTGGGGACCTGCTCCTCGGGGAACAGGGCGGCCTGGGCGCGCCCTAGCTCCAGGATTACGACCCGGCCCGCCTCTATCTGGCCCACCACTCCGGAGATCACGTCGCCCGTGCGCTCCTGGAACTCCTGGTAGACCAGGTCTCGCTCCACCTCCCGGAGTCGTTGTAGGACGACCTGCTTCGCCGTCTGGGCGGCGATGCGGCTGAACTCCAGCTCCAGGGTCTCGACGGGCACCTCGTCTCCAAGGGCGGCGTCCTCGCGGATGTTTCTGGCCTCGACCAGCTCGATCTCGGTCTCCGAGTCCTCGACGGTTTCCACCACCGTCTTGGTGGCAAAGACGCTTATCGGCTCACCCACGCTGTTGGGGTCGAGCTTGACGGAGATGTTCTGCCCCATGGTGGGGCTGTCCTTCTTCAAGGCGGAGGCAAGAGCAGCCTCTATGGCCTGTAGCACCTGCTCCCTGGGCAGATGTCTCTCGGCCGCCAGTTGTGTCAACGCTATTAGGAAGTCGCTTTTCATACCGTCATCTCCTCCATCGAGCGTTCCCGGCCGCTACCGAAGCACGTTCGAAAGCCCCGACACCATGAAGCTCCTGAAAGCCTGTTAGCCGTCCCCTTTCCAAGGGTCCCATCTGAGCAAGAAGCCCCGAAGTATCGGGGCCTCCATCAAGGCGTTTTCCGCTCAGTCTGGGCTCTCGCAGCGGAAAATTATCAGGGGTAGTATAACATCTCATCCCGCATGATGCAACGTCCGACGGCTGTCGGAGCCCCTGCGGACGGGGCGCCGGCAGGCACGGACAAGGCCCTGATTCCAGGGTGTATACTACACTTGAGCTCATGTCCCGAACGCCCGCGCAAGGAGGCCCGTGATGGCCCCAGCCGATGACCTGAAGCTGCCCGCCCATCTGAAAGAGGCGCTCCTAGAGCACCTAGGCGACCTGAAGGCCAGGTTCAGAGCGCGGGGAGTCGGCGGCCGCATGGGGTTCGGCCGGCGTCCCGCCGTCGTGGTTGTCGACCTGTTCAGAGGAGAGATGGACCCCAGCTATGCTCTGGGCAGCAACATGGACTCGGTGGTCGAGGCGACTCGCCGGCTGCTGGACGCCGCCCGGGGGGCGTCGGCGCCCATCTTCTTCACCGTCATGGGCTACGAGCCCGACGACCCCCAAGGACCCTGGGACAGGAAGCAGCCGGGGCTGAGGGCCTTTTCGGACCCCACGTCCGGCGTCACCGACCTCGACCCTCGGCTGGGGCGTCTGCCCAACGAGAAGGTCTTTGCCAAGAAGTACACTTCCTGTTTCAAGGGCACCAGCTTCTACCAGATGCTGGTGGGGCTGGCGGTGGACACGCTCATCGTAACCGGCTGCAGCACCAGCCACTGCATCAACGACACCTGCCGGGACGCCATGTCCAGTTTCAGGGTGGTGGTGCCCGAGGAGGCGGTGGGCGACCGCTGCGAGCTGATGCACCTGGCCGAGCTGATGGACCTGGACATGTTCTGCGCCGACGTGGTGACCACCGACGAGACGGTGGAGTATCTCCGGGGGCTGGCCAACCGGGCGTGAGGCCCGGAGAATCAGGGTAGATTCGCTAGACGGGAGGAGACGGGAACATGGCGATGGAACACCAGGAGGTCCTCCGGACCCTCGAGGAGCAGATACAACCGAAGCACACGGCCCTGGTCATAGTGGACGTGCAGAACGACTTCGTCCACCCGCAGGGGTTGTACGGCACCTGGTCGGAAAAGGGGGAGGCCACGTCCTTTTTTCCAGGGGCCGGGCATCTCTGGGAGGCCTATCCCCTCATCCCCCGGGCGCTCAAGGGCCTGGAGTCCCTGCTGCAGGCGGCCCGGGAGGCCGGGGCCCTGAGGGTGTTCGTGCGGGCCATCTACAACCCCGAGTACATCTCCCCGCCCATGCGTGTCCTATTCGAGGAGCACGGGCTGTACGGCGTCCAGTGCCAGGCGGGGACCTTTGGGGCCGACTTCTATGGCGACATACGCCCCGATGGCAGCGAACGCGAGGTGGTCGTCAGCAAGCACCGTTTGAGCGGCTTCTGGGGCACGGACCTGGACCTCGTGCTGAGGAGCAACGGCATCAAGACCGTCCTGATGACGGGCACGGCCACGTCGGGGTGCGTGGAGTCCACCAGCAGAGACGCCTCCTTTGCCGACTACTACACGGTGACCGTCGAGGACTGCTGCGCCGACCGGGGTCAGGACCGCCAGGACTTCTCCATGCGTGCCATGGGCTGGGGCTTCGGATACGTCACGTCCTCCGAGGAGGTCCGCCGCATCTGGTCATCCGGCGGGTCCTAGGCCGCGGTCCGAGGCCCCGGGCTTAGTCCCAGAGAAACCCCCAGGTCTCGTGACTGTGGTCCCTGGACAGGGACTCGTGGTAGTGGATGAACCGCCATCGGCCGCCCGTCCTCTTCAGTATGAAGGTGTTGCGGCCGTCGAAGGTCATCCGGCGGCCGCCCTCCTTGAACACGGCGTTGACCAGGAATTCCACGTAGGCATAAGCCATGTCGCCGATGACGTCTATCGTGGTCTCCTTGAGGGTCCAGTCTAGGCTCTCGACGAACTGGGGGATGTTGGCGTAGTACCTGCCGATGGCGTCGAAGCCGCGATGGGGTTCGTTGTCCTCCTCGGCGATGTAGATAAGGTGGGGGTAGTCCCCGTCCCAGAGCTCCTTCAGGGCCTCCACGTTCCTGGCGGTGAATGCCCCTCGCCACTCTTCGAGGACAGCCTCGACTTGGGATATGTCCGACTGGCTGGCCATGGTAGCCGCCTCCCTCAGAGATGATCCGGGCTCCTGCAGCCCATCCCGCCGACCCGACTTGACCACACAAGCCGGCTGGCGAAACCGTGGCTAGGTCTGCCGGACGTACTTGTCCACGCTCTGGTCCACCCTAAGACCCAGGTAGATGTCTCCCCGGGAGTCGACCCACAGTCCATGGGCGCCCCGGCACTGCCAGCGGGCCAGTACGTTGCCGTCCCGGTCCAGCACGCTGACTTGCGGGGATGACCCGTCCTCCCCCACCCGCTCGCAGGTGTAGAACACGCCCTCTTTGTCTACACAGATGTCCTGGGGCCGGTTCATGTCCGTCCACATTCCGATGAACCGGCCATCCAGCGAGAATATCTGGACCCGGCTGTTCTCGCGGTCGCACACGTAGACCCGCGAGTCGTGCACCAGGATGCTGTGGGGCAGGTGGAACTGGTTGGGCTCCGTCTTGCCCGGCTCTCCCCAGGAGGCTGTCAGCCGCCCGTCTCCGGAGAACCGGTGCACCCGGCTGTTGCGGTAGCCGTCGGATACGTACAGGTCTCCCGACGGGGAGGGGACCATCTCGGTGGGATAGTTGAAGGGGCCCGCGGCCCGGGGCACCAGGTCGCCGGGCTCCTCGCAACCGGTGTCCGAGTGTACTCCCCGCTGTCCGAGCACCTGGAGAGGCTTCCCGTCCAGGGTGAACGCCACGGCCACCTGGTCCTCCCTGTCCGTGATGTACACTACGTCGTCGGCGATATAGATGCCGTGGGGGTCGGCGATGGCCCGCGTACCCCACGAGTCCAGGTAGGAGCCGTCCCGGTCGAAGACCAGCACCGGGGGGTCCTTCCTCTGGAAGACGTAGACCCGATCCTGGGAGTCCGTGGCTACGGCGCTGACCATGCCCAAGGCCTGGCCCCGGGGCAATGTGCCCCAGTCCCGGACCAGCCGGTAGGTGTACTTGCCGGCGCCTACTGTCGTCATGTCGGCGTCCCCCTTCTCGTCGTCATCGCAAGGTACGTCAAGAAGACGCCTGTTGCTCCGCGGGGATGTCGCTGATGAACATGTGGATCGGGCTGTGGGTGATCATCAGGTCGGGTTTGCTCTCCAGGGCCACCTCCTGGGGCGTGACGCCGCAGGCCCAGAACACGGGCGCCTCGTCGGGTAGCAGCTCCACAGGGCCGGCTCCCCAGTCGGGAGTCGACAGGTCAGTTATGCCGATGGCGGCGGGGTCCCCCACGTGTACGGGGCTACCGTGGTGGTTGGGGAACCGGGAGGTCACCACCACGGCCCGGGAGACCAGGTCCGACCGTACGCCGCGCATGCTCACCACCATGGGCCCGCGCAGGCGCCCCGCGGGGACCGTGGGTATGTTGGTGCGATACACGCCGAAGCCCGGCTTCTCCCCGTCGATCCCGAGGCGTACCTTGATCCCGGCGTTGTCCAGGGCGCTTGCGAAGGTCCCGCTGCACCCGAAGAGGAAGGTCACCAGGTCGCTGCGCCAGTACTCGCCGATGTCCGTCGGCTCGTCCACCAGCTCCCCCCTGACGAAGACGCGGTACCGTGGAAGGTCGGTGCGGATGTCCGCCTCGTCGGCCAGCACCCTCACCGTCGGGTCTCCCTCGTCCAGGACCTCCAGCACCGGGCAGGGCTTGGGGTTGCGCTGGCAGAAGAGGAGGAAGTCATAGGCCAGATCCCTGGGTACGATGACCAGGTTGGCGTTGGTATACCCGTTGCAGATGCCCAGGGTGTCCTGTGTCCAGCTACCCTCGCGGAACAGCTTGCGGGCTTCCGAAGGGGTGGTGGGCATCGCCTCTCGCGTCAACACCATGTCTGCGTCCTCCCTGTTTGTGGTCTCTCCCGGTCTCCAGGCTTGGGCGTTAGTTTAGCACAGATCGGCAGACATTACGGGACCGGTGACGTAGTCGGGTGGTCCTCATCGCCATACGGGAGGCCGTTCATCCGGGGTGTCCGAGGGTCGTCGTTGGCGACCGTCTCCATGCTATACTGTGCGCAACCTGTCGAAGGAGAGTCCGATGCAGGACAAGGTAGAGGTCTTCTGGTTTTCGGAGCAGCCCTACGGCTACGTTACAGAAAAGGAGTTGGAGAAGCACGATTCCGGCCGGCTGGGGTTTCCGAACACCTACTTCGACCCCCACAAGGCCCACGTGCTGTACAACCAGTACCACGAGCAGTACGCCTTGGCCGACGAGGTGGGCTTCGACGGCATCATGACCAACGAGCATCACGCCTCTTACTGGTGCATGAAACCCGCCGTCAACCTGGACGCCGCCGTCATCTCCAAGCTCACCAAGAAGGTGAAGATCGCCATCCTTGGCAACGTGATCGCCGTCAACGACCCCATCAGAATGGCCGAAGAGATCGCGATGCTGGACTGCTACTCCAACGGACGGGTGATATCGGGCTTCGTTCGGGGCACGGCGGTGGAGAGCATTCAGGGCGGCATCGACCCGACGGAGAACAGGGAGCGGTTCGAGGAGGCCCACGACCTGATCATCAAGTGCTGGACTGAGCCCGGGCCCTTCCGCTATGAGGGCAAGCACTACCACTACCGGGCGGTGAACCCGTGGGTGCTGCCCATCCAGAAGCCCCATCCGCCGGTCTGGTTTCCCGGGCTCTCCAGTCCCGAGAGCGTGGTGTGGTCCGCCACGCACCGGCACCCCTACATGAACCTGGGCTCCCTGTTGGAGCACACCGAGCGCCTGAGGCAGATCTACTCGGACACGGCCAGGGAGGTGGGGTTTACGCCGGGTCCGGAGCATTTCGGCTATCTGCTCCGGGTGTTCGTGGCCGACACGGACGAGAAGGCCCAGGACATAGGAAGGACCTTTCTGTGGACCGAGAGCCACCGCAACCGGGGCCCGCGAGAGCACAGCGACCCTCCGGGGTACCAGTCCCGGCAGGCGGTGAAGATACAGGCGACCTTGCCGGGAGCCGGGGGCTTCGGCCGGGCCATGACCTACGAGGAGCTCCAGGAGGTGAACAACATCATCGTAGGCAGCCCGGAGACCGTAACCAGGAAGCTGTCGCACATAGTCGAGCGCTTGAATCCGGGCTACCTACACATCTACGGGAACGAGGGAGACATGGCCCACGACGACGTCATGCGCTCCATCGAGCTCCTGGGCAAAGAGGTGGCCCCCGCCCTCCACGAAATCGAGCTTCAGCCCTACGACTAGCCGCTGCCCCACGGGAGGCCCCTCACCCGACCCGTCGTT
>JAGWBJ010000012.1:166512-167109 GCA_021295955.1 Dehalococcoidia bacterium
AGGGGCCCCCCCGCCGCTTTGTCCGGCTCTTGTCCCGGGACCGTTACGGCTGGGGCACCAGCTCGAAGGCAGTCGCGTCCTCGCCCTGGGCCTTGGTGACGACGATGACGCCGGAGCGGTTCTCACCCAGCGGGTTGTCCCTGGGGCTGTCGAATATGACCTTGCCGCCCAGGGCGTCGATGTTCGTGGTGGCAAGGGCGTCCCTGAATGCCTCCCGGTCGGTGGCGGTGCAGGACCTCTTGATGGCGTCCATCGCCGCTTGGAAGGCCTGGTAGCCGTAGACGGTCTGGACGTCGGGGCCCTCGTCGAACATGGCCTGGTAGTCGGTCATCACCTGTTCCATCAGGCCGGGCTGGGCCAGGTCGAAGCCCACCATCCAGCTAAGGGCGCCCTCGACCCTGCCCTCGGTGAGGGTCCACCAGTCGGGCTGGTTGGTGCTGCCGAATCCCACGAAGGTCTGCACTTCATCCAGCATGCCCAGCTCGCCCATCTGGTTGTAGATGGCGGTGCCCTCGGGAGTGGCGCCGTAGATGCCCACCCAGTCGGGGTCCTCGCCCCGGATGGTGGTGAGCTGGGAGCGGAAGTCCTTGTCGGCGG
>JAGWBJ010000013.1 GCA_021295955.1 Dehalococcoidia bacterium
CAGTGTCCCTCGGATCCACGAATACATTGATGTCGTCGAGATGATGGTACCATCTACGGACAGAGAGGTGCTCGTCTTACCTACACCTCCAGCCTGAACCTCAACGTGAAAGTTCTTGATTTCGTCCAGTTTGGTGGGCGGTAGAGGACTTGAACTTATGTCGAGGAAGGCGGTCTTATAGCTGAGGAGAGTCTGGAGCGGAAGACGGGATTCGAACCCGCGACCCTCTCCTTGGCAAGGAGATGCTCTACCACTGAGCCACTTCCGCCCGTGCCGTGTGTGGGCGCCGGAGGTCCTGGTGCCGAGGGGCGGAATCGAACCGCCGACACGTGGATTTTCAGTCCACTGCTCTACCTCTGAGCTACCTCGGCCGGTCTCGATTCGCCGAAGGATGGGGCCGACCCCAATACCATCAATTATAGTAGGGGGGCCGGGCGTTTTCAACTGAAGGGCGAAGGGCAAAGGGCGGCGCCCGGTCAGACGCTGATGGCCTTTATGGACGCAACGTCCACGCGCTGGTCCAACAGCTCCCGGAACCGCTCGACCTTTCGCGTGTGGTGGCAGGTGGAGCGCTCCAAGAGGGTGTCCAGGGCTTGGGCCGCCGACAGGGTGTCCTGGTCGACGACCAGCAGCGGGACCTCCCGCTGCCCGGCCTCGTGGTATACGTACTGGATCGGCTCGTGCCCGCCGGTCAGCACCAGGCAGGTGGCGGGACGGGACAGGGCGGCCATCTGTATGTCGGGCCGGTCTCCCCGAACGATGACGGCCTTGCTCTCCTTGCGCCCGAAGTAGGTGTCGCCGCTGTCCATTATGTTGCCGCCGATGAGGAGGTTTTCCACCAGGTCGCGGCTACGCTCCCGGCCCATGACCCACCGGCCTCCCAGGTGCTCGGCGATCTGGCCCACGGTCACGGACAGCATGGTCCTGTCCTCGGGGATGGCCCCAAGGAACTCGATGCCCCTTGCGCGCACCGCCGGGGCGATGTCGTGGAGCGCCTCTCGCTCCTTGTACCGGGTGACGAGGTTGACGAGCACCCCCGCCAGCCTTTGGCCGAAGGGTTCGCACAGGGCGAGGACCCCGTCGCCGCCCAGCTCCTTCTCGTAGCGCACCACCAGAAGCACGTCGGCGTCGACGGCCTGGGCCAGTCTCACGGCGGGGTCCCCGTCGCCCGGGGTCACGGAGAGGCTGGGGCCCTCCACGATGGTGAGGTCGGTGCTCCCCGCCAGCTCCCGGACCGCGGAGGTTATGCGGTCCAGGCCCTCGTCCCCCAGCCCACCATCGGGCGCGGAGTCTCCCTGGCCGGAGAGGGGCAGAGGCGCGGGGGCGGGTCCGGCCTGGGGAAGGACGTTGGCGGACAGAAACTCCACGTCGGGGTCCGCGCCGGCGGAAGAGGACAGGGGCTTGAAGTAGGCCACTCTCCGCCCGGCCTCCCGCATCCGGGACGCCAGGGCAGCGACCAGGGCCGTCTTGCCGGACCGAGGCCGGTCTGAGGTTATGTAGAGGACGGGCACGCGGGCACCTCTCGCTGGGTTGGCCTGTATCTTAACACAGGGGCCCCACCCCATCACGGGCCTTCATATGAACTTGGCCTGGGTCCTGGCGCCGGCGTAGTCGATGTACACGGTGACCACCTCGCTGAAGAAGTTGAGGGCCTCGGTGCCCTGCTCCCTGGCGCCGGCCCCCGACGCCTTGAGCCCGCCGAAGGGCAGGTGGACCTCGCCGCCCAGAGTCGGAGCGTTGACGTGCACGATCCCGGCCTCGACCTGGTCGGCGTAACGGAACGCCCGGGTCAGGTCCCTGGTGTAGATGGAGGACGAGAGCCCGAACTTGACGTTGTTGGCCAGCTCGATGGCCTCCTCCAGGTCCCGGGCCTTGAAGACCGTCAGGACGGGTCCGAATATCTCCTCCTGGGCGATGCGCATGTCGGGGGCCACGTCGGTGAAGATGGTCGGCTGGACGTAGTAACCCTCGTCGTACCCGGGCCCCGTTACGGCATGGCCTCCGTAGGCCAGCCGGGCCCCTTCCTCGGCGCCGATGCCGATGTACCCCATCACCGTGTCGAACTGGTCCTGGCTGGACAGGGGGCCTACGGTCACGCTCTCGTCCATGCCGTCGCCCACCTTGAGGGCGTCGGTCCGGCGGATGAGCTCGTCCATGAAGGAGTCGTAGACGGAGGCATCCACGATGGCCCTGCTGGTGGCGGTGCAGCGCTGTCCCGTGGAGCCAAAGGCGCCCTGGACTATTCCGGCCAGGGTCTTGTCCATGTCGGCGTCCTCCAGGACGATGACGGCGTTCTTGCCGCCCATCTCGGCCTGGACCTTCTTGAGAGTCCGGGCGCCCTGGGTGTAGATGCCCGAGCCGATCTCCGTGGACCCGGTGAAGGAGATGCCGTCGACCTTGGGATGGGACACCAGGGCGTCGCCTATGACTCCGCCGGGCCCCGTTATCATGTTCAATACCCCAGGGGGAAGCCCCGCGTCCTCGAAGACCTTCATCAGCTTGACGGCGCTCAGGGGAGTAGAGGACGCGGGTTTGAACACCAGGGTGTTGCCGCATATGAGGGCGGGGGCCATCTTCCACGCGGGGATGGCGATGGGGAAGTTCCACGGGGTGATTATGCCCACCACGCCCAGGGGTCTCCTGGTGGTGTAGGCCACGGTTTCGGGGATCTCCGACGGCGTGGTGTAGCCGAACAGCCTCCGGCCCTCGCCAGCGGCGTACTCGGTGATGTTCATCGCCCGTTTGACCTCGCCCCGGGCGTCGGGGAGGGGCTTCCCCTCCTCCAGGGTGATGGTGCGGGCAATCTCCTCGGCGCGCCGGCGCATGATCTCCAGGGCGCGGTACAGTATCTCGGCGCGCTGGGGGGCGGGCGTGGCGGTCCAGCCGGAGAGGGCTTCGACCGCGGCTTCGACGGCGGCATGGGCGTCCTCCCCCCTGGAGGTCTGGAACTCCCCGAGCACCTGGCCCCTTCTGGCGGGGTTGGCGATGGTGTAGGTACGGCCCGATGAAGACTCGACCCACTTGCCGCCTATGTGATTGAGATGGGTCTCGACGTCGGCCATGGCCTGCCTCCTCAGCGCGCCAAGAAGAACGCTGGCGGGTCCGGGTAACTGCGACCCGCATACGGTACCACAAGGCAGCCATGCAGGGGAAGGGATGGGGAGGGCCCCTCGATTGACAGCCCCTGCGGGCGGCGATACAATCCCCGTGCCCGTCCTCCGGCCACGTCATCATGCCTGTATCCGTCGCCAACTCAAGGCTCATCTACGATGTCCTGAAGTCCCTGGACATGAGGCTCATGTCGGCCCTGCCGGAGACGTGGCTGGTGCACCTGATCCGGATGGCCGAAGACGACCCGGAGGTCACCCTGGTGCGGCTGAACAAGGAGGAGGAGGGAGTCGGCATATCGGCGGGCGCCCACTTCGCCGGGGTCAGATCGGCCATGCTGATGCAGAACCACGGGTTCCTGGCGTCGGTCAACGGCGTCGTCTCCCTGGCCCAGCTCTACCGCATCCCCCTGCTGATGCTCATCAGCCACCGGGGAGAGATGGGCGAGCGGGACCCGTGGCAGACGGAGGGAGGGCTGGTGACCGAGCCGCTCCTCCGAGCCCTGGGCATCCCCTACCGCAAGCTCTGGGACCCGGACACCCTGGCCCGGGACATCGGCAGTGCCCAGACACTGGCCGAGAGCTCCCTGCGGCCCGTCGCCCTCCTGATGACCCGGGAGCTGATGTGGGAGGAGTGATGCGGCGCGTCGACGCCCTGGAGGCCATCTACCCGCTGCTCCAAGACCGTATCGTGGTCACGAACATGGGCGCGGCGGCCGTGGAGCTGTACTCCCTGGGGCACCGGGAGAGCTTCTTCTACCTGGAGCACGCCATGGGGCTGGCCTCCTCCATCGGGCTGGGGCTGGCCCTCTGCCTGCCCGAGCAGCCGGTGGTAGTGGTGGACGGGGACGGCTCGGTGCTCATGAACCTGGGGGGCCTCAGCACCCTGGCCAGGTACCGGCCGCCCAACCTGGTGCACGTCATCTTCGATAACGAGAGCCTTCTCTCGGTGGGAGGCTTTCCCACCGCTACGTCGACGGGTACGGACCTTGCCCACGTGGCCAGAGGGTCCGGCATCGAGCAGGTGGAGACGGTGCTCACGCTGGAGGACCTGAAGGGGGCCTTCTCCCGGGCGGCGGAGGGGAGGGCAACATCGGTGATCGTCGCCAAGGTGGAGGCGGTGGGGCCGCCGGGATTCGCCATGGACGTGGGTCTCCTGGAGAACCGGTTCCAGTTCCAGCGGTACATCAAAGGACTGAGGGCGGGACAATGAACGACACCATCGAATCCCTGATGCAGGGCATACGGGGCGGAGGGCTCAGGGTCATCGACCTGACGCAGCCCCTGAACTCCAACACACCCATAATCGAGCTGCCCCCCCAGTGGGGCCAGACCCCGGGTTTCACTCTGAAGGAGATATCCCGCTACGACGAGAGGGGGCCGTTCTGGTACTGGAACTCCTTCGAGACCGGGGAGCACACGGGGACCCACCTGGACGCGCCGGCCCACTGGGCCACGGGCCGGGACAAGAGCACGGTGGACCGGATACCCGTGTCGAGCTTCATCGGGCCAGGGGTGGTCGTCGAGATGCGGGAGGAGTGCCGGGCCAACCCCGACGCGCTGCTGACGCCGGACCACCTACACCGGTGGGAGAGCCGGTACGGCGAGATACCGGCGGGCGCGTGGGTGCTGGCGCGCACGGGATGGGGCGACCGCTTCTCGGACGCCGCGGCCTACAAGAACGCGGGAGAGGACGGCATGCCGCACGTACCGGGCATCTCCAAGGAGGCGGCGGAGCTCCTGACCGGGCAGCGGGACGTGCTGGGGGTGGGGGTGGAAACGGTGGGCACCGACGCGGGAATGGCCGGCACCTTCGACCCGCCCTTCCCCAACCACAACATCATGCACGGAGCGGGCCGCATGGGGCTCACCAGCCTGGCCAACCTGGACCAGCTACCCGAGGCCGGCTCGGTGGTCATAGCGCTGCCCCTGAAGATCGAAGACGGGTCGGGGTCTCCCGCCCGGGTGATAGCCCTGGTGGCGGGCTAGGGGTATTCGGGAAAGGGTATCCACCGTCCACTGAATAGCTGAGGATAGTATAGCTCGCAGTTAGACCCATCACGGAGCGCGCCGCGTAGTACAAGCCGCTCCACTGCCGCCAGCGACAGGTACGGCCGCTCCAGCAGTGCCAACGTATCGTCCGCAAGTGCCTGAGGCATAGGCCTGTTGCGATTCACAAAAGCCAGGCAGTCCACGGCATACAACTCGTTCCGCTTGTCGGCATTGCTCTCGGTTACCTCTTCCGACCACAGGGTAACGCACGCAGCCATAAGGTCGTTAGAATGGCTGCTCAAGAAACGATACCACTCGAACCGCCGCGCGTCGGTAAGCTCGTCGGAGTCGGTATTGAGAATCGTATCGCGCCTGATTGAGTCTATGCTGTACTCATCGGAATATGCGTCATAGACACAGTCGGCCATAGTTTGAACACGAGGTCTGGGGAACCCGACCCACCTCATTGGTGCGAAGTCGAGCATGGCATCCCGTCCGTCCAAGTCCCTGACGGCGTACTGGGGCTCGTCAAAGCGAAAGGCCTCCACAGTAATCGGACTACTATAGTGTGCCCGACTGGGCGCATCATGGAAGAGAAGGAATCGGCTGCCCGACGCTCGGTTTGGCCGCTCGACTAATTCTTCGCCGCCAGACGAAGTTTCCAGCCTCACGTCCCCAACGACGTAGACCGGCTTTGTGAAAGACACGCGCCAATACTCGCCGTCCACCGTAATACCTTCGACTGCGCTGGGAGAAGAGGAGTCGACATCGGTGTCCCAGGCTATCCGCTCATCGCCAATGATCCAGCCCATGGACGGGAAGCCGGTCTCTGCATCGTTGCCACGAATGTCTCTCACAGCAGCCCCCGGACCATAGCCGATACCCTGTACCTCGACAGAACCTGTCAGGTCACCTGCACCGAACACTAGGGTCTTGCTGCCACCTACATCCGTATTGGCGGTAGGACCACTGGAGGTGTCGAGCCAGACATCGCCCCTGAGGTGGACGACCTCACTGAATCGCACCAGTACCGCGTTGCTGCCGGTCTCGGCGATGACTCCAACGATCTTAGGAACTGGGACCGAGAGTGACCCGAGAAGAGCGTGTTGAGACAGATTGGTAGACGTAGGTGACGGTAGCGGTGTAGACGCCGGTGGCGGTGTGGGCGTCGGTGGCGGTGTGGACACCGGCACGGTCCCGAGCCCAGCCGTGGGACCGCCCCGCAGGCTTGGCTCCTCCTGGTTCCCAGGAGACTCTTGCTCTTCGGCCGACATCTGGCAGGCGATTAGAAGAGCCACCAGAGGGACGAGCAGTAGCGATGATGTGCGCATCGAAGTCGCCATGGGTAGGCTCGAATACTAAATGGTCTTTGCTATCCGGCCAATTGTAGGGGCGGGCCTGGCGCCCGCCCCTACGTTCTCTCGTCCTGTCCTGGGAGGATCAGGCTGCGGCCTTGACCGGGGCCAGGTACTTGGCGAACCAGCCCAGGGTCTTCTCCCAGGCGTCCTTGGCCGACGCCTCGTGGTAGCTGTCCCGTTCGTCGCAGAAGAAGCCGTGGCCGGCTCCCTGGTACATGTGGGACTCGAAGGTCTTCCCAGCCGCCTTCATGGCGGCCTCGATCTTGCTCACGTCGTCGGGCGTGGGGTTGGCGTCCTGGTCGCCGAACAGGCCCAGCATCGGGCAGCTCACCTGGGCGGTGCGCTCGAAGGGGGTAGGACCGGCGCCCCAGATGGCCATGGTGTTGCCGCCGTAGAAGTTCACCGCCGCCGACAGCCCCCTGCACGCGGCCGCCGCCAGGTACGTGATGCGGCCCCCGGCGCAGAACCCCACGATGCCAATCTTGTCGTTGACCACCCGGGGATGGTTCCGCAGCCAGTCGATGGTGGTCTGAAGGTCCAGGACTAGCTCCTGGTCCTTCCAGCGGCCCACGGCCGCGTTCCTCGCGTCGCCGTCGGGAGCCCCGGGATATCCGAACTCCGGATTGGTGCCCCTAACCTCCTCGTTGGCGCCCTCCCGGTGGAACAGGGCGGGCGCGACGGCGAAGTATCCCGCGGCGGCGAAGCGGTCGGCCACGTTCTGGATGTGGTGGTTGACCCCGAACACCTCCTGGATCACTATGACCGCCGGATGCCTTCCCGGCTCGTTGGGCTGGGCGACGTAGGTCGCCATGTCGTCCAGCAGGGTGCCTCCGGACTCCACTCTCTGGATCTCCCAAAAGGATGCCATCCGATTCTCCTTTCGCTGTAGTTTAGGTTTCCAGACCCCTGGTTTGGAGGGATTTTAGCAGAACGACCCAGGCTATTCAAGCTGACAGGACTCTGCGGCTACGGGAGCCTGCCCGCCGCCCGCCAGGCCAGGGCGGCCGCGCCCAGCAGGCCCACGTCGTCCCCCAGGGGGCTCACCTCCAGCCTGTAGCCCAAACTGTGAACGTGGGGCATGGCGTGGCCGCGGATATAGTCCTCGACGGCGGGGCGCAGGTACTCCCAGTTCTGTGTGACCGCGCCCCCCAGGACTATGACGTCGGGGTCCAGGACGTGGAGGACGTTGACCAGTCCGGCTCCCAGGGCCCGGGAAACCCCCCGCAGGATGTCTTCCGCCAGCGGGTCGCCCCGCCGGGCCGCGTCGAACACCACAGCGGCGGTTGCCCGGTCCGGGTCTCCGCCCGAGGCCTCGGCAATGAGAGACCGGGGCCCATGGGGCAGGCGCTCCCGGGCGATGCGGGCGATCCCGGTGCCCGAGGCCATCTCCTCCAGGCAGCCGGAGCCCCCGCACTTGCACTCCACGCCGTTCCAGTCGATGGTCATGTGCCCGACCTCGCCGGCCATTCCGTGGGCGCCCCACAGGGGCTGTCCGGCCACGACGACGCCCGCGCCAATGCCCGTGCTGACGGTTATGTACACCAGCATCTCCGCGCCCGCACCGGCGCCGTAGACATATTCTCCCAGCGCGGCCAGGGTCGCGTCGTTGCCGGTGACGACGGGCCACCGGAGCCTGCCGCCCCACAGGGCCTTGAAGGACACGCCGTCCAGGTCGGGAATGTTGGGCGGTCTGTACATGGTCCCGGTCTCCGGGTCCACGGGCCCGGCCAAACCCAGGCCGACCCCGGCCACCGGCATTCCGGCCGCCCGGGAGATGCCCTCCTCCAGGGCCGCGTCCACGTTGCGAAGGACGGCGTCCTTGCCCTCCCGGGAGCCCGTGGGACGGCGCTCCCGCCACACCACGCGGCCCGCCAGGTCCACGATGGCCACCCTGACCCAGCTACCGCCCAGGTCCATGGCGATGACCACCTCGCTCTCAGCCATCACCCATCTCCGGCCCGGGGGGCTGCGGCCAGAAGCTCGTCCAGGACCTCTCTCAAAGACCCGGCGTCCATGGGCCCCACGAAGGAGCGCACCAGATTCCCTTCCCGGTCGATGAAAAACTTCTCGGGGATCCCGGCCACTCCGTAATCGATGGCGATCTCTCCCTTGTCGTCCATCGCGTTGTGGTAGGGAACATCGAACTCCCGCACGTGGTCCCCCACGGCCCCGGGGTCGTCCCAGATGGCCATGCCAATGAACTCCACGTCCCGGTCCCGGTACTCCCGGTATACCTGGGACAGGGCGGGGGCTTCCGTGCGGCAGGGGGGGCACCAAGAGGACCAGAAGTCCAGCATCACCACCTTGCCCCGGAGGCCCTGAAGACTCACCGGGTCGCCTTCCAGGGTCGTGACCTGGAACTCCCAGGCGGACCGCTGGTCCACGGGTACCTCACCGAAACGGCTGTTGATGCCGAAACCCCCGGGACTGCCTCCCGATTGGACGACGACCCAGCCCAGGAGGGCGAAGAGGGCCGCCAGCGGCAACGCCGAGGCGACCAGTATCAGGTTTCTCTTGCGCACGCCGCCGGAGACCCCGGCGTCGGTTGTGGTGGCTGTGTTGCCGGCTGCCTTACCGGTTGCCTTACTGGTTGCTTTACTCAAGGCCCTCTACGCCTCCCGCCGTCCGGGGGCGTCGGAGCCAAGCCTCAGCCGGACCAGCTCCGCCATCAGCTCCCCCCGGCGGGCCCTGTATTCCTCCTCCGGGACGTCGTTCCTGTGATGGGAGTCGTCCAGGGACGCCATCTCCCGCATCAGGGCCAGGGCAGGCGGGGTCTGGGTTGGGTCCCCACTGCCCCATGGACTCGCGCCACCGCCAGGAGTCGCCGAAACCGGGGCCAGGACCTGGGCCGGGCCCCGCCTCACCGCGTACAGCAGCAGGGCGGCCATGATCAGCCCGACGGCCGAGGGTATGGCCACCCGCCAGCCGCTTGTGCTCGCCAACCCGTCACCGATGCGGTCGAGCCACGAAGGGACGGGCAGGTCCTCGATGGTCACGCTCAGCCGGGCGCCGGGCTCCAGGTCACTGGCCGCCGACACGGTGTAAGAGCGGCCGTCCACCTCGGCCGTCTCGATGGGCACAAGGACCTCCGACTCCCCCACGGTCCCGGTCTCGGTCTCCATCAACAGACGGAAGGCATCGGCGCCCAACGGGAAGGTGCGGGAGAGCTCGACGCGGTTGCCCTGGTAGGGGAGGCGATAGGTGTACGCCACCTGGGCGACGCCGGGAGGGAGGGGCGCCGTGAGGGCGAACCCGGAGCCGACGTTGATTATCCCGCCCCCGGCCAGGTCCGACGACACGTCCAGCTCCGAGGCCTCGGGGGGCATGGAGAAGCGAAGGAACTTCATGGCGGCGGGCTGCTCCAGGTCCGGGACGAAGGTGCGGTCTCCCTCGTTCACCACCTCCGCGATCTCGAAGGCGGCCAGGGCCTCCTCGTCACCGTCGGCGGCCCGTATCAGGAGCACGTCTCCCGATACGCGGACGGCCTCGAGGCTGTCGGTGGGCTCATAGACCAGCAGGTCCACGGACCCGGAGGAAGGGTCCGGCTCCAAGCCGCCCGAGTACATGACCCCTTGATAGTTGACCGTAATCCTGCCGGTGGACCCCTCCTGAAGGGATACCCCGTCGAAACGAAACTCCCCGTCCGGCCGGGTCGTGGCGGACTCGGTATCGACGGTTCCGTCGACGCCCAGGATGACCAGCAGCACATCCAAGCCGGAGGGGGCCTGGCCGCCGGCGGTGCCGTTCACCACCCGGCCGGCAATGCCGCCCTCTTCCTCTCCCGCCGCGGGCGACACCCACAGGGCGGCGGCCAGGGCGGCGGCCGCCACGGTCCCGATGAGGAACGCCCTTCTACCGCCGCGGGCCGTCATACTCCCCGGCGGGGCTCTCTCCGGCCCCCTGGGAAACCGAATGGTCTACGGAACCGTGCTCCGCGGGCGAGCCGTGCTCCACGGGCGAACCGTGCTCCACGGGCAACGCCGGCCCCGGCGGCCCGGCTTCGCGAAGGGCGCGGACCTCCATCTCGACGAGACGCCGCACCTCCAGCTCCGCCATCTCCTGCTCTTGGACCACGGCGGCCGCCTGGACGCGGTAGGCCCTCAGGCGCTCCCGGTAGTCCGCCTCCTCGACGCCGCCGATCCCGTACTCGAGCTCCAGGCTACGAATGGACTCGTATATCTCCTCCCGCCGAAGCCGCCACGCCCCGGGGCCCGCCCCATCACCGGGACCGTTCCCCGAGGGGCCGCCGGCCTCGAAACGCCGCTTGACGAAGGGATACAGTACGACGCCCACCACCAACAGCGCCAGCAAGGCGCCGATCAGGACCGGCATAGGCGAAAGGACCCCCTGACACGGGGCCCGCCCGGTCCCATCACGACACGGGCGGGCCCTCTCATTGCATTATACCGCAACGGGCGCAGACAGGCCGAGGGTGGAGCAGGGCCTAACCGTCGCCGGACTGGCCGCGTACGGGTCTCTCCGGGGGAAGGCCGACGGGGGCCGATAGCCGCTCCGCGACGGGCGCGGCCGCCGGGGCCCGGCGGGGCCACAGGGATATGACCGTCCCCAACATGAACACCGGGCCGGCGACCCAAATCCACCAGACCAGGGGATTGACCAGCACCCGCAGGCCCGCCCTGCCGTCCCCCAAGGACTCGCTGGGGACGACGTACAGGTCCTCCACGGGAGTCGAGCGTATCCCCGCCCTGGTGGAGGACATGCTGAAGGCGGGATAGAAGTCCCGTTGGGCGGTCAGGGTCTGGAGGAAAGAGCCGTCGCGATAGGCGTTTATGATGCTGACCGATTCCAGCCTGTCGACTTTCTGGGAGACATCGGTGCCGACGTACTCCAGCTCGTAGCCGCCGATCTCGACCCGCTCACCGGGGGCCAGGATCACGTCCTGCTGCACGTCGTAGAAGGATGAGCCCACGACTCCAAGGGCCAGCATCACCACGGCCAGGTGGACGACGTACCCGCCGTACCGGGGCCGGTTGGCCGCGATCAGCTTCAGGAAGCCCGCCGGATAGCTGTCCCCCTGCCGGCGCCTGGACCGGACCCCCCGGGCCCACTCCAGGAGGATGCCCCCCGTCACCATGGCGCATATCCCCAGGGCCGCCATGGGGTACGGTTTGCGGACTCCCAGAACGGCCACCAGGACGACCACGGCCACGCCCATCAGCAGCGGGCCTATGAGGACCCCTCTCAGCGTCCCGAGGCTGGCGCGGCGCCAGGGCACAAGGGGCCCGACTCCCATGAAGAATATCAATGCCAACATCAGGGGGCCGTTAACCTGATTGTAGAAGGGCTGGCCCACCGAAACGGTCTCGCCCCTGAACACCTCGGAGATCAGGGGGAACACGACGCCCCAGAGGGTCACGAACGCGATGGCCAGCAGCAACAGGTTGTTGACCAGAAAGGCCGCCTCCCTGGAGAGGCTGGACTCCAGGTTCCGGGCGCTCTTCAGACTGGTGTACCGGGAGAAGAATATGGCGAAGGGCACCGCGACGCCGATGCCGGTGAACATCAGGAACACCCAGCCCAGGGTGGATGCGCCGAAGGAGTGGACCGACGGGACGGGGCCGCCACGGTTCATGAACATGCCGTAGAGGGCCAGTCCGAAGGCGAGGTTGATGAGGACGATGTTCCACATCCGGAACATGCCCCGCCGCTTCTGGACCATGATGGAGTGGATGAAGGCGGTGAGCGCGACGAAGGGCATGAACCCGGCGTTCTCCACGGGGTCCCAGGCCCAGTAGCCGCCCCAACCGAGGATGGTGTAGGCCCACCAGCCGCCCAGGAGCAGGCCGGAGCCCAGCGCCGCCCAGGTCACGATGCCCCAGGTGCGTCCCGGGTCCACCCACTCGTCCCCCGTTTTGCCGGCCAGCAAGGAGCCCAGGGCAAAGGCGAAGGGAATGGACACGGACACCAGCCCGGCCATCATCACCGGGGGATGGATGAACATGCCGGGGTGGGTCAGAAGAGGGTTGATGCCCTGGCCGTCGGGGGGCACTACGGAGAGCCTGGCGAAGGGGTCGGCCATGAACATGAGCACGGCCAGGAAGAAGGTCAGCACCAGCATCAGGACCCCGTTGGTGTAGGGCAGGGTGTCCCGGACGGACGCCGGGGCCAGCCGAACGGCGAGGGCCGAGAGGGCGGCCAAGGCGAAGGCTATGTACAGCAGGGACCCCTCGTTGCCGGCGTAGAAGGCCACCCAGGTGTAGACGCGGTCCATGGCGATGTTGCTGTTCCCCGCAACGTAGGCGACCTCGAAGTCGTTGGAGAGGAACGCCCCGACGAGACTGGCCACCGACACCGCCAGCACCGGCACCAGCAGGTACGTAGCGGCCCGGGCGCTCTCCACCAGGGCCGGGGCGGGCCGGAGGGCCCCCAAGACGGACCCCACCGACGAGTAGGCCGCCAGGGCCAGGGCCAGGGCCAGGGATATGGAGCCCAGGTCAGCCATTCGCCGCCCCCGGACCGGTCCCCGACTGCCGCCCCGGGGGACGGCGGGCGCCCTGGTCGCCCTCGATCTCCATGTCCACCACGGCCAGGTACTCCTCCAGCCCTTCTTCCGAGCGTGACTCGGCCCGGGCCAGGGGCAACGAGCCGGCCCGCATGGCCCTCACCACCAGCACCACGGCCACCACGCCGACCAGGACGGCGACGATGGGCACGATCCACGCGATGAGGTTGAAACCCTCCTTGGGCGGGGCTGCCAGCACGCTCTCCCCGTACCGCTCGACGAAGAAGCGTAGCACCTCGTCCCTGGTCATCCCCTCCGCCAGCTTCTCCCGCACGACGGTGCGCATCTGCCTGGCCAGCTCCACCTGGGCCTGGTCGATGGTCTCGCCGGGGCACACGGGGCATATGAGGGTGCGGTCGATGGACTGGGCCTGCTCTTCCAGGCTGACCGGCGCGTCGGAGCCGCAGGCGGCGAGCACCGCCGCGAGAGCGGCCGCAAACAGAAAGACCACCGGGAGACGAGCCCTGGAGCTAGATAGACGAGCGGTCTTTACCATGGGCGTTGAAGTTCACGCTCCCCATTCCTGGATTCCGGCTCAAGGCCGGAATGACGGTTTTTCAGGGCTCCCTAGGGCTGCAAGGTGCGAATGTAGTTGACCAGCAGCCAGCGCTCTTCAACCGTGAGGAGCTTGTCGAAGGGGGGCATGACGGTGACCCCATTGGTGATCCAGCCGAAGATGGTCACGTCGGCGAGGTCCGCCACCTCTTGGGAGGTCAGGTCGGGTGTGATGGTGTAGGGCCGGGCGTCGGTGCCGTAGCCGTAGCTCTCCCTCATGATCCGCAGCACGGGACCCTGCTGTACCGGGTCCTCTCCGTTGCCCGTAACGCCGTGGCAGAAGGCGCAGTTGGCGGCGTAGAGCCTGGCGCCCTCCTCGATCCCCTGTCCCGGGACCGGGTTCTCGGTGGTGGGCAGCGCCCTGCCGGTGATGGGGACGGCTCCCGTGGGCACCGAGACGCGGGGCGGCTCGTGGACCTTGTAGGACTGCTGGTAGTGCATCTCGTAGAAGAAGTCCAACGGATACGTCCCGTTGGCGCACCCGGCCAGGAGCGCGGCCAGCAGGAGAAAGGCGCCCAGAAGCAGGGGACGCCTGCCCGCCGCCGCAACCTTCCCGCGCGGCGGGACAGGGGACGCCCCCACCCGCGCGTCACCGCCGTAAGCGCGCGGGGCCTCGCCCTCTCTCCCACGTCGGGGGAGAGCCAGAGGGTCCATGTGCGGCCGGTCTCTCAATCCGCCTCTCCTCGTTTCACTTCCACGGCCCCGGCCTGGGTCAGGGCGTGCTCCACCTCGGGCACCTGGGCCTCGTCGCAAGTCACGTGGACGCCGATGAGACCCTGGGTGACCCTGTCGTCATACAGCTTGGGCTTGAAGCCCGGCAGCCTCGACTCGAATATGATCCCGAGCACCGTAAAGAGGATGGCCCCCAGCATGGTCCCCTCGTAGGTCACGATGGCCATGGGAGGGAGGGACAGGATCGGCTTTCCGCCGGTAACCAGGGGGTAGGCCATCTGGGTCATCGATGTGAGGAGTATGCCCGCCGTCATCCCGCACAAGGCCCCGACGAAGGGGAAGACGTAGAGACGGTGCCGGGTCTCCCTCTCGCCGAAGGCGCCCTCGGGGTACGGAGCGCCGGTGAGGAAATCGTAGTCTTCGTTGGTGAGACCGACCTCCTGGAGGGCGTCGCCCGCCTCGGCGGCATAGTTGGCGTCCTCGTACAGTCCCATTACCGCTGTCTTTGCCATTTCAACCCTCGCTAGCCTGGCCGCCGAGAGGGGTAGGGTCCGACCACGGTCCCCGCGTCCCTACGGCCATAATGGCTCGACTCACTCCTCCCTGATTACCGCCGGGACCGTCCTCCTGCCTATCTTTATCTCCTGCCTCAGTATCTCCCCCTCCTTGACGTCGTAGATGGGTATCAGGGGGAACACCTTGGCAAACAGGAGCATCAGCATGGAGACGAGGCAGAAGGTGCCGAAGACGATGACCACCTCGACGGCGCTGGGGCCGTAGGTGTACCAGACGTAGCTCAACGTCTGTTTTTGCGCCAGTCCCGGCACGATGATAAGGAACCGCTCCAGCCACATCCCGATATTTACGGAAACGCATGCCACGATCATCAGCCACGGGTTGCGTCTAATGCCCCGGAAGAGCCACATTCCCACGGGGATGAAGTACGTGGTCCCCACGAAGGTCAGGAACCACCAGTTCCAGGGGGCCTGGTCCGTGAGGAAGTGCTTGACGGCGATCTCGTCCCCCTCCAGGGAGTAGAGGCCGAACAGGAACTCCAGCACGAAGAAGAAGAACCAGGCGGTGGCCACCACTATCAGCAACCGGCCCAGGGCGTCGAAGTGCTCCGCCCGGACGTAGTCGTGCCACCCGAAGAGGGAGCGCATGATGGCCATCACGATGACGACCGCCGCCACTCCCGAGTGGACCGCTCCGATGACGAAGTAGGGCGGGAAGATGGTCGAGTGCCAGCTCTTCACGGCGATGGCCATGCTGAAGTCGAAGGAGACTATGCTGTGCACCGAGACGAACACGGGCAGGATGAGGGCCGACAGCAGCACCCCGGCTATGACCTGGAGCTTCCACTGCCTGGGGTTACCCCGCCAGCCCATGCACAGCGCGCCGTATATCTTGCGTCTCCACCCGGTGGAGGTGTCCCGTATCACGGCCAGGTCGGGGAGGAGGGCGATGTACACGAACAGTATGCTGGAGGTCAGGTACGTGAACACGGCGCTGGGGTCCCACACGAGGGCGGAGCGCACGTTGGGGTACACGCCCCGGGCCCAGTCGTAGGGGAAGACCCAGTAGAACAGCCTCCAGGGGCGCCCGGCGTGTATCAGCGGCATCAGCATGGCCGTCATCAGGGAGAAGACGGTAAGAACCTCGGCCGCCCGGGTCGCCGGCCTGCGCCACTCGGCCTTGGACAGTCGAAGGATGGCCGACAGCATGACGCCGGCGTGGCTGATGCCGATCCAGAAGACGAAGTTGGTGATGAAGAAGCCCCACATCACCGGCCGGTTCAGGCCGGTGACACCCAGGCCCTGGTTGAACATGTACCCCGCGGCGCACATGGAGGCCACCACCACCAAGGCAAGGGCGCCCACGGTGGTCCAGTACCACGTCGGGTTCTCGAACAGGGTGTTGAGGAGACCCCTGTTTATCTCCCTATCGGTAAGACTTCTACCTTCCTGCATCGCCCTTCTTACTTGCCAGACCCCGGTCTCCGCGGGGCCTAATCAGGCTTTCCCAGCACCATGTACCGGCCCTTCATGAAAGGCCGGACGAGGATGTACAGCAGTCCCTCCTTTGTTTCCCACATGGACATTACGGGCAGCAGCTTCGTGCCCAGCAGATATATGAAGGCCGTGGCCCCCAGGCCTCCCAGGACGATGAACACGTCCCACACGTCGGGGGTCACGGGCAGGAGCTGGGGGGCTATCCCACCGGCTCCCACCGGAAAGTCGGCTATGGAGTGGCTTCCCAGGTCCTCCTGGGGGATGTTGAAGGCCGGGACGTACAGCCGGACCATCATGAAGAAGGCCCCGATGATCGCCGACGCCCCCGCGACGGCGGGCCCGAGCACGCTCCGCCGGATCCCGTTCCAGAGGAGGAGGGCGAAGGGAATCAGGAAGCTGAAGAAGAGGTTCAGCACGAACGCGGTCCGATAGGACTCGAACATGATGAGCTTGACCACGCTCTGCTCCGTCGGGTCACGGCCGTACCAGAAGGTCATGAACTCGGAGAACCAGAAATAGCCCCACAGGAGGGTAAGGCCCAGCAGCACCTTGGAGAAGGACCAGAAGGGGTCCAGCCCGATGTACTGCCGGTAGCCGCCCCAGGTCCGCATGATGAACAAGGTCACCAGTATGGTCCCGCCCGCGGCCTGCAGGCCGGTGAGGGCGTGGTGGGTCGCGAAGATCGAGTCCTTCCAGCCGGGCACCAGGCTGAGGGAGAAGTCCAGGCTTATCAGCATATGGACGAAGACCAGCAGCATGAAGTAGAAGGCGCCCAGCACGCCCAGGGAGGCCCGTTGCAGCTTCCATTCCCTCTCGGTGCCCTGCCATCCCATGGAGAGACGGCGCAGGAGAGCGGCCCTCCACCCTGTGCCGGTCTGACCCAGGGCGGACATGTCGGGCCGTGCCGAGACCCACAGGATAGCCAGGGCACAGAAGACCAGGAACCCGACGGCGAAGCCGTCCCACCACAGGGGCGCTCCCATGGGCCCCTCGAACCAGACGGTCCTCCGGTCCTGGCCCACGCTGAGCTGTCCGTCGTGGTTCAGGTCGATTCCGGGAAGCAGGAACATGAGGGGAATGAACCACAGGAGGTTCAGCACCCCGACCAGGGCGAACATCTCCGAGGCCCTGGAGAGGGGCCTGCGCCAGTGGCTCTTGGTCCACCGGAAGGCCACGGCCACCACGGGGGCGGAGCCGGTGGTGGCCAGCAGGAAGGCGAACATGGCGGCGTAGTAGCCCCATTGGGGCCGGGCCTCGTCGGAGAAGCCGTCGTTGACGGCCCGGCTGACGAACCCCACGATCCCCAGCACGACCAGGACCCCCAGGCCGAGGAGGGCGACCATCAGCGCCCTGTCGAAGGTAAACACCTTCCGCGTCAGGTGCTCGGTGACACCCTGGGGGGTCAGGTTCACCTCCGGCACGTCGGGGTGGTGAGCCCCGTGGCCGTTGGCATGGGCTTGGCTGCTAGTGGCCATCCGCCTCTTCGCCTTCGTATTGCGGGTCTATCTTCTTCAGGTAGATGACGTTGGGCTCGGTGCCCAGGTTCTTCAGAAGCTGGTAGGCCCTGGGGACCTTGAGCCGCTTGTCCCCGGTGGCCTCGTCGACCTCGACGTACTGGCGCAGCCGGCTGTCGGGGTCCTCATAGTCGCCGAAGATCAGGGTGTTGGTGGGGCAGGCCTGCACGCACGCGGGCAGGAAGTTGCCCTCGGCCAGCTCCTTGTCGCTGAGCTGTCCTCCCTCACTGCCCTCGACCTTGAGCTGCCCCCGCCGGATCCGTTGTACGCAGAAGCTGCACTTCTCCATGATGCCCCGGCTGCGCACGGTCACGTCGGGGTTTAGCTGGTTCCTGAACTGGTCGGGGAAGGTCGGCTCCCAGAAGTTGAAGTACCGCACCTGGTAGGGGCAGTTGTTGGCGCAGTACCGGGTGCCCACGCAGCGGTTGTACACCTGGACGTTCAGCCCCTCGTCGTTGTGGTAGGTGGCGTACACGGGGCACACCGGCTCGCAGGGGGCGTTCTCGCAGTGCTGGCAGAGGATGGGTATGAACCTCGCCTTTACGTCGTGCCAGGGGGCGTCGGCCGGCTCCGTCCGGTCTTCGTCGGCGCCCTCCCGGCGGTACTCGGCGGGGACTTCCCAGTAGCGTTCGACCCGTATCCACTGGATGGCCCGCCGCTGGTGGAAGCGGTCCTCGGTGTTCAAGCCGACGTTGTTCTCCGACTGGCACGCCACGACGCAGGCCTGACATCCCGTGCACTTGTCGATGTCTATGACCATGCCCCACTTGTGCTCCTTGCGTTGCGCCATCGCCGGCCCTACCTTTCAACCGCCGGGGGATACCTGTGCTCCGGCGCCCTACTCACGGGTCACCTGCACGATGTCTTCGTCCCTCACGCCTATCGGGAAGGCGGGTACGATGCCCTCGAACTTGGAGAGGCGGGCGTTTCGCCCGGTGGTCTCCAGCCGGACCTCGGTGGCGCCCCAGGCGAGGGACCCGGTGGCCGCGTCCGTCTCCGGGGCGAGTATGTGTATGGGGTTGTCGCCGCGCCTCTCGCCGTCCCGCATGGCGTACTCCCCGCTGGCCCTGTGGCCCTGGCCCACGGGAACGCCCACCACGTTGGGAGGCATGGCCGGGTGGGGATAGACCACGGCCTGGATGGCGAGGCCCGCCTCGTTGACCAGCCTGACCACGTCCCCCTCCCGGAGGCCCATCTCCCTGGCCTTCCGGGAGTTGATCTCCACCCACGTCTCCCACGTCACCGACGTCATTGGGTCCGGCGCCGCCTGAAGCCACGGGATATGGGCGCCGCGCCCGTCCAGAAGGGAGTTGGACAGGAAGGGGATCATGCGGAACACGTTCCCGCCGCCGCCCGCGGTCCTGACGACGGGGGTAGCCGAGCCCTGGGAGACCATCTCCGCCAGGTTGGGGGGCGTGGGCGGAGCGCCCCTGAAGACCGCCTCCTCGTCCCACCATCCCCCCTGCTGCAGCAGGCCGTTCCAGAACCCCTCGAAGGTCGCCGCCTCCACCGAGCCTCGCCCCAGGCCATGGAGGGCCCGGGCCTCCTCCCTGACCACGTCCCGGAAGGTGTTGGGCAGGCCGTCGTCCAGCCCCAACTCCTGGGACATGGTGAGGAGCAGGTCGGGGAAGCTCCTGGGGTCCAGGCCGGGCAGCGGGTTCACCACCGGCTGCTGGAACCCCACCATCTGGTATCCCGGGCCGGGGTTGGGCACGTCGTGGCCCCAGTCCTCCAGGTACAGGCGCTGGGGCAGCACCACGTCGGCCATCATGGCCGTGTCGTCCAGGAAGTTGGAGAAGCTGACGATGAAGGGGCGTCCGGTGGTTATCGCCGAGGCAAACTCCACCGAGCCCGGAAGGCTGTGCACCGGGTTGGCGCCCCGGACCATGATCACCCGGATGTTCCCCTCGCGCACGTCCTCGGCCACTGCCGTCCAGTCCGTGAGGGACGCCGGGGCCGCGGTGGCCGCGGGCAGGGGCGGCGACGGGTTGAACACCACCCCGCCCGAGCCGGGGGGGCCGCCCACGCTGCCGACCAGGTAGTTCAGGGCGTAGATGGCCGAGAGGTTGAAGGTGCCGTTGCTCTGGGCGCCCGCCTCGCCGCCTCCCAGGGCCAGGGCCGGATGACCGTTGGCGAAGTCGTGGGCCACGTTGCGGATGAGGTCGGCGGCGGCCACTCCCCGGATGCTCTCGGGGATTCCCACGTACAGGGGGTTGTCGGGCCGCACCACCCTGTCGGCGCTGAAGTCCTCAAGGGCAGCGGCCCCGGCGCCGCCCGTCATGGCCCGGGCCGCCTCAGGGTCTCCCATCTCCTGGCTGATTATCTCGTGGGCTATGCTGAGGGCCAGCACCCCCGACCGCCCCGGGACGACCGGTATCCACTGGTCGGCGTTGGCCGCGGTCATGGAGTACCGGGGGTCGGCGTGGACCAGGAGCCCCCGCCCGCCGCCGTTGGAATGGTCGCGGAGGCGGCCGTAGCCCCGGGAGTAGCGCACCGGGGACAGCCAGGTGGAGAGGACGTCCGCCCCGAAGGAGAGGACATAGGAGCTGTTGTCGATGTCGAGGTCCGGCAGGCGCTGCTGGCCGAACACGTCCCTGACCGCCCTGTCCAGGGAATGTTGCTCCAGGGCCTCCAGGGCGACGTGCCTGCACCCAAAGGAGGAGGCGAACCGGCCGACGACGTTGGCCATCTGGCCCCTGAGGGGGTCGGTGACCACCAGCGCGGCGCCGGTGTCACCCTCGGCCTGGAGCTGGCGCATCTGGCCGGTGACCCGGCCCAGGGCGTCCTGCCAGGTGGTGGGCTCGAAGTGCCCGGAGCCCCGGGGGCCGGCGCGCAACATGGGCCCGGAGAGCCTCTCGGGGTGGTAGATGGCCTGGAGGCCCCCTTCGCACCGGGCGCTCTGGCCGCCCAGGTTGGTGGGGTAGAGGGGGTTGCCCTGTATCTTCTTGGCCCGGCCCTCCATGACCCGCACTATGATGCCCTCACGCTCGGGACACTGTTCGCACAGGGTTGCGTACCAGTTGTCCCTGCCGGTGACCAGGTCCTCGGGCATCTCCACCGAGCTGGACATCCGCATCTCCCTCTCGGGGAAGATGCAGGACACCGCCCCTATCGCCGAGAGGCTGGACCATTTCAGGAAATCGCGCCGGGATAGTTTCATTGTACCCCTAGTAGTGACATGTGACGCAGTCGGTGGGAGCGTCGTTATCCCGGTGACAATCGACGCAGTCGCCCATCTTGAGCCTGCGCTCCTGCTTGACCTTGTCCATCGCCCGGACCTTACCGTGGCAGATGGCGCAGCTGGCCTCCACCAGCTCCCCGGGCTCGGGCGGCGACGACATGGGCAGGTTGTAGCTGCCGGCCCGCCGCAGGGTCTCGACCCGCCCCTCCTCGGTCTGGGTGAAGTACCGGATGTGGGGCTCATGGAAGAACTGGACGTGGTCCGGCACCCTGTGGACCCGCTCCCAGTCTATAGGCTCGGGAGTGAGCTCCGGGTCAGCCATACCATCGGCCCCAAGGCCCCCATGGGCCAGCAGCTTGACGATCTCCGGGTGCTCCTCGCCCTGGGCCGGCATTCCGTTGACCGTCTTGTGGCAGAAGAGGCATTGCTCCACGGCGGGGACGGTGGCGGCGGCTCCGTCGGTGACGTTCCGGTGGCAGAACTCGCACTGGATGCCCGCCTGCTCCACGTGGACGGTATGGGGGAAGTCGATGGGTTGGTCGGGGCCGCCGGCGCCAAAGCCGAAAAGGGGCTTGGACCACCAGGCAGTGAGTACGTACACCACCACGAGTAGGGCGACGAGCCCTCCCGCCATACCACCCAGGGCCAGGGGCAGCAGCTTCCAGCTAAGCTTTACGGGCACCAGTTTGCACCCACCATGTAACCGCGTTCGGCGGCTCCTGCCTTCGACATTCGATCAGTCCGCCCCGGCCGTCAGCCTTACGGCCCGCCGTCCCAAGCTATATCCAGAACCTGTTATATACCTGCTCGAGAAGGTACGTGTTGCCCACGGTCCACGTCATGAACAGTACCGCCAGGGCCACCATGATGATCGAGCCCCCATAGATGGGCAGGCGCAGCATGTTGGCTTCCTTGGGCAGGTGCCCGGAGGCGATGAGGGAGGGTATCAGCGCATGGGCCGTAAGGAAGGTAAAGGCGATGATAACGATGGAGAAAAAGTAGGCCCATAGCCAGTGGAGCCAGTCGCCTACGTTGCTCCAGTCGGCCGCCGTCATGGACGCCGGGTCTACTTCAGGCATGCGCGGGAGTAGCCTCCCTAGCCTCCTCTGGGGCGTTGGACCTCAACAGCGAAATTGCACGTGAAAACTATCACAGCGGCAAACCAGTGTCAAGTAGCGGGGCCCCCCATCCTTGACCGGGGTCGGTCCACATCGGTAGAATACGACGCAGCAATGGGGCCGTATCGATGCGGGCGCCCCTCGACGGCCCAAGGCGCGGACGACCCTGGGCCATTCCGGGCCGGACCCGTGAGGCCGGCTGAACACGACGACCGGAGGACGTAGATGCCAGAGGACCGGAGCGAGGAACGGCAGCCAAAGTACTCTCGCCGGAAGGCGCTGGGGAAACTGGGGCTGGGGCTGACGGCCATAGCCGGCGCCGTGTTCGTCCTGAAGAACCTCGTCCCTTCGGCAGAGGAGCCGGACACGTCGGCCCGCCTGCCCGGGCCCGACTCGATCTTCCACCCCCGCGACGGCTTCCACCCCCGCGACGGCCACCCCATGGACCGAGGGAGCACGACCAGGGACGCCTAGGCGCTATCTTCTCCCGAACTCCCGCTCCAGGTGGTGGGAGCTGAGGTGGATCATGGTGGGGCGTCCGTGGGGGCAGGTCTGGGGGCTGTCGCATGCGCCGAGCTGGGCCACCAGCTCCTCCATCTCCCGGATGTCCAGGCCCTTCCCCGCCCGCACCGCGCTGTGGCACGCGATGGACGCGGCTACGGCGTCCTCCCGCTCCTTCAGCAGCCTCTCAAAGGCCACCAGGTCCAGTATCTCGGTGAGAGCGCGGGCAGGGTCCCCGTCGGTCACCATCCGGGGCACGGCCCTCACGAGGTAGCTCCGCTCGCCAAAGGGCTCCACCACGAAGCCGTACCGCTCCAGCAGGTCTCCGTTGCCCCTGATCACCTCCTCCTGGCCGGGGGATAGCTGCACGGCGGCGGGCTCCAGCAGCGACTGGGAGAGGGCCCGGCCGCCCGGGCCGCTTCCCGCAATCCGCTCGAACAGCACCCGCTCGTGGGCCGCGTGCTGGTCGATGAGGTAGACCCCGTCGGGGCCCTCCGCCACCAGGTAGGTGTTGCGGACCTGGCCCAGGAGCCGAAGGTCCGCCGTCGCCTCGGCGGGGGTAAGGGATTCTCCGGCTCGTCCGAGCTCCAGGGCCAACTCCCGGGCCAGCTCGGGGGCCATTTCCGACCCGGCGGGGCCGGGGGTCTGCCTTCCACCCGGGCTCCAGAGCCTGGCTGCGCCGTCACCGGACCAGGGACCGGGAGCGACGCGCACCTGGGGCACCGGCGAGGTGGCAACGAGGGCGCCGCGGACGGCCCGCTGCAATGCCGGAAACACCACGTCCTCGCGTCTGAACCTCACCTCCCGCTTGGCCGGGTGCACGTTCACGTCCACGTCGGCGGGGGGCACGGTCAGATTGACGACGCCCAGGGGATGGCGCCCCTTGGGAAGGAAGCCCTGGTACGACTCCGACAGGGCGAAGGCGAGCAGGCCGCTCTGGACCCACCGGCGATTGACCAGGAAGGTCATGTAGCTGCGGTTGGCGCGGTGGTGGGAGGGGGCGCTGATGTATCCCCTGACCGCGTAGCCGTCCCCGGGACCCCCGGAGTCCACCGTGAGCAGAGAGCTTGCGGTGTCGGCCCCGTAGACCGAGGCCAGGGCGTCGAGGAGGCTGCCGTTTCCCGGGGAAGAGATGGACCGGCGTCCGTTGACCAGCAGGTGGAACCGCACCTCGGGGTAGGCCAGGACGAAGCGGGACACCATGTCGCTGACCCTGGAGGTCTCGGCGGCGGGGGACTTGAGAAACTTGCGCCGGGCGGGGAGGTCGTGGAACAGCCCCTGGACGGCGAGGGAGGTCCCCGGGGGACATCCGGCGGCGGTGTTCCCGACGACCCTCCCGCCCTTGAGCTCCACGCGGCGCCCCAGCTCCGCCCCGGCCGGCCGGGTGACCAGGGAGACCCGGGCCACGGCCGCGATGCTGGGCAGCGCCTCGCCCCGAAAGCCCAGGGTCCGGACGTCGTCCAGGTCGTGGGCGCTGGTGATCTTGCTGGTGGCGTGGCGCTGGAAGGCCAGCTCCACTTCTTCCGCAGGGATGCCGCAGCCGTCGTCGGTCACCCGGAGCAGCTCGCTCCCGCCGCCGGCGACCTCCACCGTGATATGGGTCGCCCCGGCGTCCAGGGAGTTCTCGATGAGCTCCTTGACCACCAGCGAAGGCCGCTCGGCCACCTCTCCGGCGGCTATCTTCCCCGCCACGTCGGGCGCGAGTACCCTTATGGACACGGTTGCCGGAGACCCTTTCTCAATCCGCCGCTCCCCATCCCACGCCTCTCGGGGTCCGGGTCAGAAAAGGGGGACCGTCGTTCCCTTCGCCCGAAACTGCTTGTCCTCCGAGGCCCCGGTGGCCACGAAGTCCGAGATGATGCCGTAGATGCGGTCCATCTGGGCGTCGGCGGTGCGCCTGAAGAAGTAGGGAGGGACCCAAATGCCGCCGAAGGCCGCGGCCAACTCGGGGTAATCGTCGATGACGAACTCGGGGGTCACGTCGACGCCCAGCTCCTCCAGGCGCTCTTCGTGGTGGTGGGTCGGCTTCTCGTAGACGCCGCTCACGAGGTCTTCGAGCTGGTGCTTCTTGACCACCTCCCAACGCAGGCCCACCCCGGACCAGATGTAGATGGAGTGACCGTCGTCGATCAGCTTGCGAAAGGTCTCCTTCGTACCCGGCCGCAGGCTGTCGTCCAGGCCCAGGATGGTGTAGTCCACGTCGAAGAAGATGTTCATCGATGCTCCTTGCAGCCGCCTCGCCGCCCGCCGACGCGCGACGGAGCGGGGAGACTATTATACAGCATGACTCGCCGGGGCCGGGGCCGGGGCCGCATGGGGGAGGGCTACCCGTCCAGGGCCGCGGTAAGGGACTTCTCGTTGGCCCCCACGATCAGCTCGCCGCCCATCCGGACCAGGGGCCGCCGGATGAGGCGCGGCTCCTGTAGCATCAGCCCGACCAGGTCGTCGTCGGTGAGGCCGCCGGGGTCCAGCCCCATGGCCTTGAAGCTGGGACTCCTGAAGGAGAACACGTCCCGGATGGGACGGTCCCCCAGCACCTGACGGAGCTCCCCCTCGGAGAAGGTCTCCTTGAAGAAGTCCCGGTCCTGGACGTCCACGCCCCTCTGCGAGAGAAACTCTCTCGCCTTGCGGCACTGGGTTCATCTGGGCCACCAGTAGAGGGTCGCCTGAGTGGTCATGGAATCCTCCTTCCCCGTATTCCCCGTATTCCGCGTACTGCCCGTATCCGGCGGCCCGTGCCGGCCCTAGCTGCTCCGGCCCCCGTTTTCCCCCGGGCGATTCTCCCGCGCCTCCCGCTGCAGCCGGTAGAGGGTGTTGATCGCCTCCAGAGGGGTCATGTTCTGCACGTCCAGGGCGGCAAGCTCCTCCAGGGCGGGGTCCCGCCCGCCGAACAGGGCCATCTGCAGGGATGGGTCCCTGCGCCTGCCCCGTGGCCCGGGCGTGGGACCCCGGGCGCCGGACTCCAGCTCTCCCAGCACCTCCCAGGCGCGGGCGATCAGGGACCTGGGGAGGCCGGCGAGCTGGGCCACGTGGATTCCGTAGCTCTTGTCCGCGCCCCCGGGCACTATGCGGTGCAGGAACACCGCCCGGCCCTCCTCCTCGGACACGGCCACCGTGTAGTTGCGCACCCTGGGGAGGGTGGCGGCAAGCCGGGTGAGCTCGTGGTAGTGGGTGGCGAACAGGGTCTGGCATCCCAGTCCCGGGTCGTTGTGGATGTGCTCGACCACCGCCCGGGCGATGGAGAGGCCGTCGTAGGTGCTGGTGCCCCTGCCGATCTCGTCCAGGATGACCAGCGAGCGGGGAGTGGCCTGGTTGAGTATGGATGCGGTCTCGACCATCTCGATCATAAAGGTGGACTGGCCGGTTGTCAGGTCGTCCTGGAGGCCCACCCTGGTGAATATCCGGTCCACGAGGCCGATGGTCGCCGAGTCCGCGGGCACGTAGCTGCCGATCTGGGCCATGAGGACGATGACGGCCACCTGGCGTATGTAGGTGCTCTTCCCGGCCATGTTGGGGCCCGTCAGGACGATTACCTGGGCGTCGGTGTTGGAGGACCGGGTATCGTTGGGGACGAAGGACCCCGGCGGCATGACCCGCTCCACCACCGGGTGCCTGCCTCCCCTGATGTCGATGCCCGATGTGTCGGTAAGCTCCGGCCGGACGTATCCGTACCTGGAGGCAGCCTCGGCCAGGCAGGCGAATACGTCCACGTGGGCCACGGCGTCCCCCAGGGCGGACACCCTATCCCCCCGGTGGGCGATCTGGGAGCAGACCTGCCTGTAGAGGGCGCGCTCCAGCTCCTCGATCCGCTCTCTGGCGTTGAGTATCAGGGACTCGTACTCCTTCAGCTCCGGCGTGATGAACCGCTCGCCTCCCACCAGCGTCTGGCGGCGGGTGTAGTGGTCGGGCACCTGGGCGAGGTTGGGATTGCTCACCTCGATGTAGTAGCCGAACACCTTGTTGTATCCGACCTTGAGGCCCCTTATGCCGGTGCTCTCCCTCTCTCTATGCTCCAGCCCCGCGATGTACTTGCGGGCGTCCCGGGAGGCCAGGCGCAGCTCGTCCAGCTCGGCGGAGAACCCCTCCCGGATGACGCTGCCTTCCCCCGGCTCCCCCGCGGGCTCGGGCTCCAGGGCGGCGCCTATCAGGGCCACCAGGTCGTCGCAGGGCTGCATGCCGGGCTCCAGGTGGGCCAGGCCGGCGGCGTCGCCCTGGAAGAGGAGGGTGCGCAGCTCGGCCGCGCTCTCGAGTCCCGCCTTCAGGGAGGCCAGGTCCCTGGGGGGCGCGGTGCCCAGGCGGACGCGGTTCAGGGCCCGCTCCAGGTCGGGGATGGTGGAGAGCAGGGACCCGGTGCGCTCCCGCAGGAGGATGTCGCCGTGAAAGGCGGCAACCGAGTCCTGCCTCCGGCGCAGCTCGGCCAGGACCAGGAGGGGCTGGCCGAGCCACCGTCTCAGGAGCCGCCCGCCCATGGGGGTCCTGGTCAGGTCCAGGGTCGAGAAGAGGGACGCCGCCGTGTCGCCCCAGCGGCCCCCCTGGAACAACTCCAGGTTCCGGCGGGTCTGGTGGTCCAGGTTCATGTAGGAGCGGGTGCTGTAGGCCCCGAGGCCGCCCAGGTCCGCCAGGGAGGGGCGTTGGTTGCGGGCCAGGTACTCGACCACGGCCGCCGCCGCCCGCACGGCCTGGGGCAGGTCCTCGCAGCCGAAACCCTCCAGGGTCGAGACGCCGAAGTGGTCCAGCAGGGTCTGCCGGGCCTCAGGGTAGGGGAAGGCGCACGGGTCGAAGGAGGTGACGGGGCACTGGGCCGAGGGGACGGAGAGCCCCCTCCGGTCCTCCCCGCCGTTCTCGGAGGTCGGGGGCACCAGGAGCTCCGCGGGGGAGAGGCGGTCCAGCTCCAAGGGGAGCTCCGGCAGGGAAAGCTGGGTGGCGGCGAACTCGCCGGTGGTTATGTCGACGTAGGCGAGGCCCGCCGCGTCCCCGTCCACGGCCAAGGCGGTCAGGTAGTTGTTGGACTTGGGCTCCAGCAGGGACGGGGACACCACGGTCCCCGGGGTGACCACCCGGACCACGTCCCGCTCGACCAGCCCCTTGGAGGCGGCGGGGTCGCTGAGCTGCTCGCAGACGGCCACCCGGTGGCCCTTCTTGATGAGCCGGGCCAGATAGGACTCCAGGGAATGGGCGGGGATGCCCGCCAGGGGCACCTTGAGGCCCTGGCCCATGCTCTTGGAGGTGAGGACGATGTCCAGGTCCCTGGACGCCACCCGGGCATCGTCGTCGAAGGTCTCGTAGAAGTCTCCCAAGCGGAACAGCACCAGGGCGTCGGGATAGCGCCCCTTGATCCTCAGGTACTGGCGCCGGATGGGTGTCAATTTACGCCTCTGCCAGGGAGCTCCCGGCTATTGTACAGCAGAGAGAAAGACCGAGAAACGACCCGTCGGATCAAATTGACTTTTCGGCCCGCGTCCTCTAACGTACCAGGGGAGTGACCAGAGTTGCCCTGGGGCAAGCATCCCAAGACGCGGGGGTGAAGTTCCTATGGACCTGATCTTTCTTCTGGCGATATCGGGCGCGCTGTGGGTGCAGTCCTGGTACCTCCTTGGGTTCTACCCCAACCCCAGGACCCTGGGGGTGATGGCGGCCGGGGTGGCCATAGTCCTGCTGGCGGTGGTCATATTCCCGGTGGCGCCCATCGTGCAGACGCCGGCGCCCGGCGTCAACGAGTTCTTCGTGGACGTGCCCACGGCGCTGTCGGCGTTCATACTAATGTGGGTGGTATACGAGGCGATGGTGGCCGGCGTTTACCTGTGGGGCCTGGACACCCGCAGTCTCGGTTTCTACAGCCTAATACTGTGGATCGGCTCGGGCGTCTTCGCCGTCTACATGTTCCTGGGCGGCGAAGTGCTGGGTTCCGGCGTCGTGGAGCCCGTAAGCTGGCTTCTCGGCACCGCAGGCATCCTGCTGGGCATCCAGTCGGCGCTGCTCTTCTTCTACCTGGCCCTGCAGCCCGCCGGCGCCGGGGAGCCCCCCGCCTCGACCATGAGGACGGTGACCGGGTGGTTCTACCTGGTGTTCTCCGTCGTCATCATGACGCTGGCCGGGCTTCTGGTGCTGGGCCTGCAGCCGTCCTTCTAGCCCACCGGAGACGTTTACGGACCCGTGCCCGTCCCGTCGCAAACGGGCGGACGCGGGAGGGGCCCTACTGCTTCCAGTAGCGCTCCTCCATTACGTGGAAGCCCTTGGGGTCCAGGCGCTCCTTGACGTCCTCTATCATCCCCGGATGGCCGCAGGCGTACACCATGGTGTCATCGGGCGACAGGCCGAACCTGTCTACGCACTCTTCGACGATGGAGTTTACCCGCCCCCTGGCCCCGGTCCAACCGGCGTTTCTCTCCTCGTTCGGGCGGCTCACCGTCGGCACGTACACGACGGTATCAGGACGTGCGGAGGCCATCTCCTCCATCTCTTCCCGGTAGGCGAACTCGTCGTGGTAGCTGGCGCCCTGGAGCACGTAGAACCTGTGGCCGCCGGCCTCTCTGTGGAGGTAGCTGCGCAAGATGCTCATGAAAGGAGCGATTCCCGTGACCGTCGCGACCATCAGGTGGCGGCGGTAGCTCTCATCCATGGTGAAGATGCCCTTGGCCCTGGGCCGGATGCTCATGGTGTCCCCGATCTTCAGGTCCCATATCATGGGGGTGAGGACGCCGTCGGGGAGGGGGACCAGCTCCACGAACAGCTCGATCTGGGGCTCATGGGGCGCCGAGACGATGGAGTAGGCTCTCTCCACGCTCTCCAGGCCCAGGGTGCAGTACTGACCCGGCTTGAAGTCGAAGGGCGCCTGGGGGTCCAGCTTGATGAGGATCAGGTCCTCGGTTATGTCCTTCCTCTCCACCAAGCTCGCCCTGGGCAGGCGGGCTATCATGTCCCGCATCCGGCGCTCTCGCTCCACCACCTTGGCGTCAGCCTGCTCCAATTTGCGCCCCCCCGTCTCGTCGGCTCTCGCAGTCACGTCACTCCGCTGCGGAGACCGCTTTCACTGCCGCCGGGGTGATGTCCAACCCCGGCACCCTGGACATGGGATCGGGCTCCCCGCTGGCCTGCAGGTCCACCGCAAGCTGGCCGAAAAGCGCGGTCGATGAGACGACCCCCCTTTGCAGGTCTTCCCGTATGGTGGAGCGGCCCTGGAGCGTCCCCGAGGAGGTGCGGACTTCCACATGGTCGCCTTCCCCGATGCCCAGCGCTTCGGCGTCCGCGGAGCTGATCTCCACGATCTCTTCCCGCCGTATGGAGTTGGCCCGTCCATTGACGATCTCCAGCTCCCGTTGCGACTGAAGGAGCACCCTGCCCGGCACCAGCAGGAACGGGTACTCCGGGTCCTCCCGGGCCTCCGCCGCCCGGAAGTCGGGCGCGGCCAAGCGGGCTTTCCCTTGGGGAAAGCCGTCGGCGTACAGAACGGGCGTACCCGGATGGTCGGCGTCGGGGCAAGGCCACTGGAGCCCGTCGTACTGTACGTCCGAGTACAAGAGCTGAATGGGCAGCGGCTGGGAGGGGTCAGGCCGGGCGACGAGCACCCCCTGGGCCTGGAGCCGCTGGTGGGAGATGCCGCCGTAGGAGGGCACCAGCCCGGCGATCTCATCCATGACGGCTTCGGGGCCGGCGAAATCGAAGCCCGCAGGCGCCATCCGGGTCCCGATCTGGGAGATGGTCCACCACTCGGGGCGGGCCTCACTGTTGTTCAGGGCAAGGACGGGACGCAAGGACTGGACCCGGCGCTCGACGTTGGTGAAGGCGCCCTCCTTCTCGGCGAAGCTGGAGCGGGGAAGCACCACGTCGGCCTTCCGGGCCACGGGGCCGAGGAACTGGTCCTGGACGACCAGCAGGTCCAGGTTGTCCAGCAGGGACAGGGGGCCGGCCTCGGGAGAGAGGTCGGACCACTCGACGAGGCCGCCGTCGGCCAGGTTGAGGCTGTCCCCCACGATGAACATAGCCTTGACCTCTCCCTCTCGGACCGATTGGAAGATCTCCCGGAGGTCCAGGCCCGTCTCGAAGGGCACCATCTCGCCCCAGACATCCTCCAGGACACGGCGGTCGTCGGCGTCGTCCACCCTGCGATACCCCGGGAGGAGGTGAGGCACGCATCCCATGTCCCAGGCCCCTTGGCCGTTGGCCCCCTGCCGGAGGGGGTAGATTCCCGTCGACGGCCTACCCAGGTTGCCGGTCAGCAGGGCCATGTCCGCCAGGCCCAAGACGCAGTCGCCGTGGAGCCGGCGGGGGACGTTATCCAGCGCGTACACGATGGCAGAGGCGCCGGAGCCCGCGTACATGCGGGCCGCCTCGGCGATCTGCTCCGCCGGGACCCCGGTCTCTCCGGCTACGGCGTCCATGTCCAGCGATCCAACGGCGGTGCGGAGTCCGGCGCCGGGGGAGCCGTCTTCCTCCAGGCAATGCTCTTCGACCCAGGCCCCGTCGTCCAGTCCTTCGTCCAGGATGGTCTTCAGGATACCGCCCAGCAGCAGAAGCTCGGTCCCGGGCTTCGGCCTCAGCCACAGGTGTGCGTACCGGGTCAGCTCCACCTCCCGCGGGTCGATGACGACCAGCCTGGTCCCCGCCTTGACCCCGCGCTTGATGGGCACGCCCAGGACGTTGTGCTCCTCGGTGACGTTGGCGTTGAAAGCCAGGATGCACCGGGAGTCTTCCAGCTCCCAGGTGGGGTTGGTCGCGGCGCCGTAGCCAAGGGTATCCATGAGACCCGTCACCATCTCGGGGCGGGTGTTGGACGTCTGGTCCACGTTGTTGGTCACCATGACGGTCCGGGCGAACTTCTGGGCCAGGTAGTGCTCCTCGTTGGTGCTGTCGGGCGCGGTGAGAATGGCGAACTGGGAGCCCTTGTAGCGAGGGAGGACCCCGGCGATGTGGTCCAGGGCCTCGTCCCAGGTGGCCTCCTGAAGGACACCCTCCCGGCGTATCAGGGGGCGGCGGAGGCGCTCCTTGCTGCTGACGAAGCCCAGGCCGAACTTGCCCTTGAAGCAGGCCTGGCCCCGGTTGGCGGGGGAGCTCAGCTCGGGCACCGCCCGGACGACCTTGTTGAAGGAGTTCACCTCCAAGTTGATCTGACAGCCCACCGGACAGTGGGGGCAGATGGTGCGCCCCACGCGGCTGGCCTTCTCCCACTTGTTGTCACTCTCCACGAGGGCGCCCACGGGGCAGACGTCCAGGCAGGCGCCGCAGAACTCGCATCCCGACTCGAGGAGGGAGGTGCCGTGGGAGGTGCCCACCAGGGCCCTGCCGGCCCGGTCGGTGAAGGTGATGGCGTTGTCGCCCCGCACCTCCTCGCACACCCGGACGCACCGGCCGCACACTATGCACAGGTTGTAGTCCCTGTCGTAGAAGGGGTCGCCCGTCTCCACGGGCAGGTCCCGGTACTGGTAGCTCAGGGGCGACTCCAGCTCCATGTTCAGGTATCGAGTCGTGTCCTTGAGCTCGCACCTCTCGTTCTTGGGGCACGTGACGCAGCGGTCGTTGACCGACACGTGCCTCAGGCACACGTCCTCGGGGCCGCACAGGTCGACCCGGTGGCAGGTGAGACAGCCGTGGGGGTGCTCGGAGATGAGCATCTCCATGATGGAGCGCCGGAGCTGGTAGACCTGGTCGTTGTCGCTGGTGACGACCATCCCATCCTGGACCGGCAGGGTGCAGGAGGCGGGGTATCCCCGTCCCCCCTCGACCTCGACGACGCACATCCGGCATGCGGCGTAGGGCTTCATGCCGGGGTGGTAGCACAGGTAGGGGACGTAGATGCCCGCGGCGATAGCCGCCTCCAGGACCATCTGTCCCGGCTGGGCCTTCACCTTCACACCATCTATGGTGATTGTTATCTGTTGGGGCTGTTCGACCTTTTCCACCATGCCATCCACTCCACCGAAGGGATCAGTTTCCAGAGGCGTCCCGCTCCGACCCGGAGGACGGGCCTCGTTGGCTTGTTACGCGGCCTGTTACACGGCCTGCTACCTGCGCGTTCGAGACGGAGCATGGAAGGGGCGCAGGCAGCTCCCCGTGGGGCACCGCCTCTCGACCATGTGGGTCTCGAACTCGTCCCCGAAGTACTTCAGCGCCGAGGAAACGGGGTTGAAGCCAAGCTGGCCGTGTCCGCAGAGGGAGCCGGCCTGCATGTTGCTCCCCACCTGCCGCATCAGGTCCAGGTCCTGGGGTACGCTCTCGAACCGGCAAATGCGCTCCAGCATCTCCAGCAGGTGGGTCATACCCAGCCGGCAGGGAAAGCACTTGCCGCAGGACTCGAACTGGCAGAAGGCTATCAGGGACCGGGTCAGGTCCACCGCGCAGGTGTCCTCGTCGGCCGCGATGATGCCCCCGGAGCCCAGAATGGCCCCCGCCCGCGCCATGGCGTCGAAGTCCAGGGGTATGTCCAGCTGGTCGGCGCTCAGGACCCCGCCCAGGGGCCCGCCCGTCTGGAGGAGCTTCAGCGCCTTGCCGTTGGGAACTCCCCCGGCGACCTCGTATATGACCTCCCGCAGGGTCACTCCCAGGGGCACCTCCACCATGCCCGTGTAGCTCAGATTGCCCGACAGGCACAGGATGGCGGTGCCCTTGCTGCGCTCCTGGCCGATACCGGCGAAGTACTCCCCGCCCCTGGCGATGATCTCGGGCACGTAGGACAGGGTCTTGACGTTGTTTATGTTGCTGGGCTTGCCGAAGAGTCCCACCTGGGCCGGGAAGGGGGGGCGAAACCGGGGCATGGCCCGGCTGCCCTCTATGGACTCCATCAGCGCCGTTTCCTCCCCGGAAACGTAGGAGTCCCCGGTAAGGGACACCTCGATCTGGAAGCTGAAGCCCGTGCCGAAGATGTCCTCGCCTATGAAGCCCATCTCCCGGGCCTGCTCCACCGCCCGGCGGGTCCGGTCGATGGGCCCGTCGTGGCCGTGGCGGATGAAGACGTAACCGTAGTTGGACCCGGTGGCGTATCCCGCCAGCAGCATGCCCTCCAGCAGGGTGTGGGGGTCGCCCTCCAGGATGCCCTTGTCGTTGAATGCCCCCGGGTCCCCCTCCTCGCAGTTGCAGAGGATGTACTTCACCGGGTCCGAGGACCGGGCCAGGAACCCCCACTTGACGGCCGTGGGGAAGGCCGCGCCTCCCCGGCCCCTCAGGCCCGATACGTTGACCTGCTCCAGGGTCTCCTCGGGGGTCATGGTGGTGACGGCCTTGTGGAGGGCCCCGTACCCCCCGCCGGCGATGTACTGGTGGATGTCCCCCGGGTCCACGTTGCCCGAGTTGCGCAGGGCGATGCGCACCTGGCCCTTGAACATGGCCAGGTCTTCCAGCCGTGGAGTCCCCTCCGGCCCATCCTCTCCCGCATACGCCATCGCCAAGTCCGCCGCCGGCTCCCCACGCACCAGGTGGGAGTCGACGATGGCCGGGACCTGGGAGGGGGTGACGTTGCCGTAGAAGACCCTGGGGCCGCCCGGCAGCGTGACGTCGACCAGGGGCTCCGCGTAGCAGAGGCCCAGGCAGCCCACCTCGCTGACCGTGGCCTCGATGCTCCGGCTTTCCAGCTCCGCCCGGATGGCCGACGTCACTTCGTCGGCGCCCGCCGCCTTACCGCACAGGGCGTCGCCAATACGTATCCAGGGTACGCTCCCGGCCGTGAGGGCGCTCCACCGCTCGCCGGCCTCGGCCCTGACCCTATCGAAGCTGGCGCCCATGGCCTACGGCCCGGACCCCCGCCGGCGCACGTTAGCCACCGCGCACCCCGGGGGACGTGGCGAACCGCAAGGCCTCCCTGGCGCCGTCGGGGGAGAGCCTGCCCATGAGCCGGTGGTCGACGCTGATGACGGGCCCCTGAGCGCACGCGCCCAGGCAGGTGTTGTACCGAAGGGTCACGCCGCCGTCCGGGGTCTCTCCCTCCCCCTCCAGCCCCAGGGTCTCCAGGACCGTGCCGATGGTCTCCATGGCGCCCTGCACGTGGCACGAAGAACCCCAACAGACCTCCACCACGTGAGTACCGGGAGGGGTGAACCGGAAGTTGGTGTAGAAGGACGCCACGCCCCACACGTCGTTGACGGTGGAGCCGGTGGACCTGGCGACCTCCTCGATGGCCTCCTCGGGGACGTATCCAAGGTCGTCCTGGACGGCCAGCAATGAGGAGAGAAGGGTCACCGTGGCCTGGGGCTGCGACTCCAGGGCACCGAGGATTCGCTGCCTGATCCCACGTTCTTGGGCGGCCATTCACACTCCCTAGGAAACCCGGATTGGGTCGGTCTACGCAGCCCACCCGGAGTCGTGAAATCTGTAACGAGGCCCCAAAATACTAACACAGGGGTGCGGGGCTTTCAAGAAAAGTCCTTCAGGACCGCCTCCACCACCTCCTTGCCCAGACGCACGCTGTAGTTGGTGCCCCGGTCCTCGGGATATATCTGGGTCGTGTTCGCCAAATACAGGCCCTTGATGGGAGTCCTGACGTCGGGGATGCGGCTGCTGTAGTTGACGCCTATGATGGGCTGGGCGGCGTCCACCCTGTGGTGGTGGTACTCCAGTATCCACGAAGGGTCGAAGCCGGGGTTGACCCGGCGCAGGTGGGGGAGGAACTCCTCGAGCAGGTCCTCCCCGCTCATCTGGTAGAGGGGGTTGCTCCTGCTGGGATAGTTGGTGAGGTAGACCAGGTGGTTGCCGCCGTACAGCGACGGGTCGACGAAGTTGGTCTGTTCGATGACCCCCACGAAGGGCATGGACCGGTCCGCTATGTTCAGCCAGTAGATGTCGGTCAGGGGCCTGTCCAGCACCAGTATCATCAGCACGGCGGCCAGGTAGTTGACCTCGGTCAGCTTGCGGGAGTATTCCTCGGGCAGAGGAGGGACCAGCCGTGTGAACACATAGGACGGCGTGGTGGCGATGACCGCGTCGTAGTCGCGGACCCGGGGCCCCTCCCCCGCCGTCTCCACCTCCAGGCCGGCGGCCCTGTCATCCTCCACCACCACCCGGCGTACGTTGGCCGAGAGGTGGACCTCGCAGCCGGGGGCCCGGGCGACCCTGGCGCCAAGGGTGTCGAACACCTCGCCGAAGCTCCCCATGGGGTAGCCGAGCTTCTCCCTCTCCCAAGGCTTCCCCCGGGAGGCGACCCGCAGGTATATCTTGCCCCAGAGCCAAGTCATGCCGATCTCGCGGTAGTGCTCGCCGAATTTACCCCGGAGCATCGGCTCCCACACCACCTGGTAGGCCCGTCTGCCCACCCGCTTCTCCAGCCACTCGGCGGCCGTCGACCCCTCGTATTTGAGGCCGTCCTTCACCTTCTGCAGGTACAGGGTGACGAGGCCCAGGCGCAGCCGGTCCCATAGGGGCAGGGGACCGAAGCGCAGCAGGTCGGTGGGGGAGGTGAACCGCCATATCCTGTCGCCGTGGAAGAAACCCACCTTGGACTCGATCCAGGCCAGCTTGTCGCCCAGGCCCAGCTCGTGGATCAGGTCCACCATGTGGGTGTCGCTCATGAACAGGTGGTGGTAGCCGCGCTCCAGGCGGCCGCCCCCGACGTCGAAGGTGGATGCCTGGCCCCCCAGGAAGGGGGCCCGTTCGAACACGTGGGCTTGGTGCCCCTTTTTGCCAAGCTCGTGGGCCGCCGCCAGCCCGGCCGCCCCAGCGCCTATCACCCCGACCCTCACCGGTCGTCCCTCTCCTCCGCCGGCGCCGTGCCCGGGGGGCCGGAGAATGCCGACACGCCGGGCCCGGCCGCCGGCTCGGCGGTGCGCTCCAGGGGAGCTGTGCGGGCGACCTGGGCGAGGGAGACGTTCTCCCGCCACAGGAACAGCAGGCCCAGGACGTTCACCGGCAGCCACAGGGCCAGGATGTGGACCGAGAAGGCGTAGGCCGCGGCGGCCTCGGCCCCGACTCCGAAGGCGACCAGGGTGCTCTTGGCGACCAACTCGAAGGGGCCGATGCCGCCGATGCCGGATGGTATGGCGGTGGCCAAGTTGGAGGTGGCGGTCACCAGAAGGACCACCTGGAAGGGTTGGTCCAGGCCGAAGGAGAGGGCCATGATGTAGTAGACCACCCCTTCCACCAGCCACACGGGACCGGAGAGCAGAATGATGGCCAGCAGCGCTCCGGGGCTCCGCAGCCCGCCCAGGCCGTCCAGCAGAAGGCGCAGCAGCTCCTCGACCCTGCCTCGCACCGCCGCGGGCACGAGGGCCGGAACCACCCGGACCAGGCCGCCGCTCAGGCGTGGGGAGGACGCCAGGAGGCACACGGACAGGAAGGCCGCGACGAACACGGCGGCGACGGCGATGCTCCCCACCAGCCACGCGGTCTTGAGGTCGCCTTCGTCGCTCCTGAGCACGCCGGTCCAGGGCAGGAAGGGCCAGACGACGGCCACGAACAGCAACAGGGTCAGCCCGTCCAGGACCCGCTCCACGGCGATGGTGGAGAACACCGAGGCCTTGCGCAGGTGCTCCCTCTCGCCCAGGAAGTGCGCCCTAACCAGCTCTCCCAGGCGCACGGGCAGCATGTTGTTGGCCATGTACCCTATGGCGACCACTGGATAGAGCCTGGGAACGGATACGGGCTTCAGGTGAAGGAGCAGAAAGCGCCATCGCAGGCTTCTGACCGCAAGGGAGAGGAAGTAGCACAGGACGGCGGGGACGAAGTAGGAGTAGGCGGCGCCCTGCAGCTCCCTCCCCGTATCGCCGAAGTCCACCCTCCAGAGGAAGAGCACAAGGAAGGCCAGGCTTACGACGATTCCCAGCCAGAAACGCCGGGTCAGCAGCAAAGGGTGACTCTCTCCAAGCCCATGTAGCGTCCCGTGGTCCTCCTGCCCGTGGTCCTGTTGATTGTACGAAGGCAGGACGCCGTCCAGATTCACGGACAGTATACTTTCCGCCGCCTACACACACAAGGAGAACGGGCCCGGAACACGCCCAAACCGTAGTCCTCTTCCCTTGAGGCGGCGTGGCCGTTTTTGCTAGACTAGCCCCGGCCTCAGGCGCCATCCTCATGCCCCTCACACGAGAAGAGGTACTCCAAGTCGCCGCCCTCTGCCGCATCGGTCTGTCGGAGGAGGACCTGGAGACAATCGCGCGCCAGCTTTCGGAGATCCTGGAGCTGTTTCGGACCCTGGGAGAGCTGGACACGGAGGGAGTGCCCCCCACCGGCCACGCCGCCTCCCTGGAGACGGTGCTGCGGGAGGACGAGCCGGGGCCCTCCCTCTCCAACGCCGACGCGCTCTCCAACGCTCCCGCGCGGGTTGGGGACCGGTTCCGCGTCCAAGTAGTGCTGGAGGAGTAGGACGGCAGCCGTGACGGACCTGTATTCCCTGACGGCCCACGAAGCCCACCGCCTGATCAGCCGCCGGGAGGTATCCTCGGTGGAGCTGACCCGGTCGTGCCTGGACCGCATCGCCGCCGTCGAGCACCGGGTCGGAGCGTTCGTCACCGTCACCGGGGACGAGGCGATGGAGCGGGCCCGGTCTATCGACGCGGGCGACGCGGGCGACGACGGCCCCCCGCCCGGCGCGCCCTCCCCCCTCTCGGGCATACCGATGCAGCTCAAGGACGCGCTGTGCACCCGGGGCGTCCGGACCACCTGCTCGTCGCGGATGCTGGAGCGGTTCGTGCCGTCCTACGACGCGACGGTGGCCGAGAGGCTGTACGCCGGGGGCGCGGTGCTGCTGGGCAAGGGGAACATGGACGAGTTCGCCATGGGCTCGTCGACGGAGACCTCGGCCTTCCACGCCACGGGCAACCCCTGGTCACTGGACAGGGTGCCCGGAGGGAGCAGCGGCGGCGGCGGCGCTGCCGTGGCCGCCGGCGAGGCGATATACGCCCTCGGCTCGGACACCGGGGGCAGCATCAGGCAGCCGGCGTCGTTGTGCGGCGTCGTCGGCATGAGGCCCACCTACGGGTTGGTCAGCCGCTTCGGCCTCGTTGCCTTCGCCTCGTCCCTGGACCAGGTGGGGCCCATCACCAGGGACGTAACCGACTGCGCCACGGTCCTCGGCGCCATCGCCGGACACGACCCCCGGGACTCCACCTCCGCCCCCGGCCAGCCGGTGGACTACACTCGCGCCCTGACGGGACGGGTGGTCGGAGATGACGGCCGCTCTCCCCTGCGCATCGGCGTCCCCGGGGAGTACTTCACCGACGGCACGGAACCGGGCGTCCGGGACGCGGTGCACGAGGCGACGACGGTGCTCGAAGGGCTGGGCGCCCGCCTGGAGGCGGTCTCCCTGCCCACCACGCGGCACGCCCTGGCCTGCTACTACGTCCTCGCCCTGTCCGAGTGCTCGGACAACCTGGCCCGGTACGACGGGGTGAAGTTCGGATACTCGTACCAGCACGGTGAGGGCGTGTGGGACGCCATAGAGAAGACCCGGCAGCACGGCTTTGGGGCCGAGGTAAAGCGGCGCATCATGCTGGGCACCTACGCCCTGTCGGCGGGATACCACGATGCCTACTACGTCAAGGCCCAGAAGGTCCGGACCCTCATCCGCCGGGAGTTCGACTCGGTCTTCCGGCGGATCGACCTGCTGGCGACCCCCACGTCGCCGACGGTGGCCTTTCGCCTGGGAGAGCGGACGGACGACCCGCTGCAGATGTACCTGGGCGACGTCTGCACCGTACCGGCCAGCGTGGCCGGACTGCCGGCCATCTCGGTGCCGTGCGGTTTCTCCGAGGGCCTCCCCGTCGGGCTGCAGCTCATCGGGCCTCCCATGGCCGAGGCGGCCCTGCTGAGGGCGGCCCACGCCTACGAGCAGGCAACCCCCTGGCACAGGATGAGACCGGACCTCTGAGCGGTCCGGCGAGCCGCCGGCCAATCGACTGCGGCCCAAGAGGGCACGAAGGGTGGAAAGGACTGTCGTCGTTCATGGTCTCCGAGCCCGGAGCAGCACCGAAACGACCCCGCATCTTCTACGGGTGGTGGCTGGTCGGCCTGTCGCTCCTGCTGACGGGCATGACCTCGGGGGCCATCTGGGGAAGCGTGGGCGTGTGGCTCAAGACCCTGGAGCTCCATTTCGGCTGGACCCGGACACAGATGACGGGCGCCTTCTCCATGGCGCAACTGGAGGGCAGCATCGTGGGGCCCCTGGCCGGCTACTTCGTGGACCGGCTGGGCCCGCGGTGGATGGTGCTGTTCGGCGCCGTGGTGGTGGGACTCGGGTTCCTCCTGCTCAGCCGGACCACCAACCTGCCCGTGTTCTACGTGGCCTTCGCCCTGTTCATGCTCGGGGCGTCCACGGGCACCTGGCTCCCCACCATGGCGGCCGTAAGCCGGTGGTTCGACCGCCGGCGGGCCACCGCCGTGGCGATAGCGGCCGAGGGAAACTACATGGGCGGCCTGCTGCTGGTGCCCGTGCTCGCCTGGGCGGTGGGGCCCGAGAGCTTTGGCTGGCAGGTCACGGCCCTGGGCATCGGAGTGGTGTTCCTGGCCGTAGCGGCGCCCGCCGCCAGGGTGATGAGGAACAGGCCCGAAGAGTACGGCGAGGTCCCCGACGGGCAGCCGGCCCCGCCGGCGTCGCCTTCGCTGGCCAGCCCCACCGTCCCGGGCGGCACCGGCGGCGTCCCTCCGCCACCTAGGGCCATCGACTTCACGGCGGCCCAGGCGATGCGAACCCAGGCCTTCTGGCTCATCACCTTCGGCCACGCCATCGCCTCCATGGTGAACCAGACGTTGAGCGTGCACCTGGTCCCGCTGCTCACCGACCAGGGACTGTCCCTGCAGATGGGGGCAAACATATGGGCGGTGATCATGGGCGCGGCCATGGCCTCCTCGCTGGTGGCGGGCTACGTGGGAGACCGGATGCCCAAGAACCTGGGCCTGTTCCTCTTCGTCGCCATCCAGTCGGTGGGGTTCGGAATGGCGATCCTCATCGAGAGCATTCCCCTGGCCGTCCTGATGGCCATCATATACGGCATAGGGTTCGGGGGCCGCAACCCCCTGGCCGTGGCCATCCGGGCCGACTACTTCGGACAGCGGGCCTTCGCCACCATCACGGGGCTCTCGATGGCCCCCATGTTCTTCCTGCAGCTCGTGGCGCCCCTCTTCGCAGCGGCGATGTTCGACTGGCAAGGGAGCTACACCATCGCCTTCGTGGTCCTGACGGTCCTGGGCGTCGTCGGGGCCCTGCTGTTCCTGCCCGCGACAAAACCAGCGGCCCCGCCAGCCGCTACGCCGCCGACCTCCCGGCGGTGATTGCCACGTCGGGCCGGGACCATTTCGAAGCTGAGATGTGGAGAAAGACCCTGTTGGTTCCACCCGACGCCAATGCTAGAATGGTCTCGTGTACAGGAGGGCCAGGATGATGCGGCGCACCAAGATCAAGGACGTTCTAGCGGGAGCCGAAGCCGGGGGCGAGGTGGTCGTGCAGGGGTGGGTGAAGACCCGCCGCTCCTCCAAGGCCGTCTCGTTCCTGCAGATCAACGACGGGTCCACCCTGAAGGACCTGCAGGTCGTCGTGGACCGGGGCCTCCCCATCCACGAGGCGGCGGAGTCCCTGGGCACCGGCTCCAGCGTCAGGGTCACCGGAGACCTGATGGAGTCCCCCGGCAAGGGCCAGACCTACGAGGTGCACGCCAAGACCATGGATGTGCTGGGGGGCGCCGACCCGGACTCCTATCCCCTTCAGAAGAAGCGGCACAGCCTGGAGTTCCTCCGTGAGATGGCGTACCTCAGGCCCAGGACCAACACCTTCGGGGCCATGGCCAGGGTCAGGAACGCCATGGCGTTCGGCATCCACAAGTTCTTCCAGGACCGGGGGTTCCTCTTCCTCCAGGCCCCGATGATCACCACCAGCGACGCCGAGGGCGCCGGAGCCATGTTCCGGGTCACCACCCTGGACATGAACAAGCCCCCCGTCAAGGACGGAGTGGTGGACGACGGAGAGGACTTCTTCGGCAAGCCGGCTTACCTGACCGTCAGCGGCCAGCTCGAGGCGGAGATCTTCGCGCTGGCCCTCTCCGACGTGTACACCTTCGGCCCCACCTTCCGGGCCGAGAACTCCAACACCTCCAGGCACCTGGCCGAGTTCTGGATGGTGGAGCCGGAGGTGGCCTTCTGCGACCTGGACGGCCTGGCCGAGCTGGCCGAGGAGTTCCTGAAGGAGATCTTCTCATTCACCCTGGCCCAATGCCCCGAGGACATGGCCTTTTTCGACCGGTTCTACGACGACACGGCCATCTCCACGCTGGAGGACATCGCCAAGTCGTCCTTCGAGCGGCTCACGTACACCGAGGCCATCGACATCCTGAGAGGGTCCGGGGAGAGCTTCGAGTTCCCCGTGGAATGGGGCCTCGACCTCCAATCGGAGCACGAGCGGTTCCTGACCGAGAAGAAGATCGGGCGCCCGGTCATCGTCACCGACTACCCCAAGGAGATCAAGGCCTTCTACATGCGCCAGAACGACGACGGCAAGACCGTGGCGGCCCTGGACGTCCTGGTGCCCCGCATCGGCGAGATCATCGGCGGCAGCCAGCGGGAGGAGCGCAGGGAGCTGCTGCTGGAGGGAATCCGCAGGCACGACCTGGACGAGGCCAGCTACTGGTGGTACCTGGACCTGAGGAGCTACGGCACGGTGCCCCATGCCGGCTTCGGCCTGGGCTTCGAGAGGACCGTGCAGTTCGCCACCGGCATGCAGAACATCCGCGACGTGACCGCCTTCCCGCGCACGCCCAAGAGCGCCGAGTTCTAGCCATAGAGGCCCTGGACCCATCCGGCCCGGTCTTCCGTCAAACCGTCGGCGGCCTCATGGACCTGTACCGGCGGGTGGCGGCGGAGCCGGGGGTGGCGGCCCGCTACCGGGAGTGGCGCGTCTGCCTGGCCCGGCACTACGGCCGCCCCCGCGGAGACCCGGACCTGTTCGTCCTCCACACCCACCTGTCCACCGTGGCCCGAGTCCTAGGCTCCCGTACCCTCTCCCCCGACTCCCCTCCGGCCGGGCCCGAAGAGCTGGCCGCCGTCGTGGATGGCGGCTGGTTCCGGGAGCGGGACGTCTACAATTTTGCCGAGGAGGACTTCTTCACGTGGCCCCTCCATCCCCAGATCGCCCGGGAGGCAACGTCCCTGTGCCGCGGCGTGGCAGACGCTCTGGCCGAGTGGGACCCCCGGGGGCCCGATGCGGGGCCCGTGGACTCGCTCCATGCGCTTTTGGACAACGAAGACACTCCGGACTCGGCGGGCGGGCCGCCAAGGCTGGCCGACGCCGTCCTGTCCGGGGAGCTCCGCCTGGAGGACAGCCCCACGGCCAGGGTGTTGGACGCCGCCTGCCGCTCGGGGTCCTCGATCGGCGCCGCGGTCCGCCTGCTGAGGGAAGCCAAGCTGAGCATGGGGCTGGACGGGTACGACACCCTGACCCAGCTCACCTCCGACGTGGCGGGGGTTGACGGCCACCCGGCGCGGGTCGTGGTGGCGCGGCTGGCCTACCTGTACGGCCTGGGAGACCTGGTGCGGGAGCCCCATCCGCCCGTCCTGGTACCCGTGTACCTGGCCGACCCCCTGGCTCCTCCCCGGGCATGGGACGGCGGTCAGGCCCCGGCACATCTCGTGCTGGAGTCGTCGGAGGGCCGGGGATACCGGCTGCCCGACAGCGTTGCCGCCGACCCGGCCCACCTGGACTGGCTCTTCCACCGCCTGGGCCAGTACCTTCACGGGGCCCAGCTCCGCGCCCCGCGGGAGGGAGAGACGGAGGCCATCGACGCCGTGATGGGCCCCCTGTACGCCTACCTCACGTCTCCCAAGCGGACGGGGCTGAGGACCCTGCCGGGCCTGGACCCCCGGGACGCCGGGGTGATGTGCGAGACCGCCCGGAGGATCATCACGCTGGGCCTGCGGGGGGAAGGCGTCCTGTGGACCTACCTGGTCAAGAACGCCGCCGCGCCCGTCCACCTGGCCCGGCGAAGGTTCGACCTGGTGTTGGGCAGGGCGCCCGCGGGCGACGGCCCGGCCGGTTTCCTGGCCCGGGCTGCCAGCCTGTACCTGCGGGAGGGGGGAAGGGCGGCCGTTGTCCTTGGCCCCTCGGAAGGCATGGATACCGGCGCCCACCCACCGGTCCCGGAGCTCGGGCCGATCAGGACCGTCGACCTGACCCCCGGCCCGCACCCCTGGCGGCTGGCGGTGGCAGAGGCGTAGGCTGCGCACCGCCGCCCATGCGCCAGGACGGACGGCCATGCCTCCGCCGCGGGTGCTGGTATAATGTACGGACCCCCTGAGAGGAGATAAGACCCATGTCGCAACAGGCCCCCCTGCCCCTGGACGGAGTCGTCGTGCTGGACTGCACGCAGGTGATGGCCGGCCCCTTCTGCACCCTCCTCCTGGGGGACATGGGCGCCGACGTGATCAAGGTGGAGCGGCCGGAGGGGGACGACGTGCGCCGCCAGGGACCTCCCTGGATAGCGGGGAGGGCCGCCTCGTTCATGGCCATCAACCGCAACAAGCGCAGCATCGTCCTGAACCTGCGGACCGACGAGGGCAAGGAGGTGTTCCGGACGCTGGCCCGGCGGGCCGACGTAGTGACGGAGAACTTCCGGCCCGGGACCATGGACAGGCTGGGCCTGGGCTACAAGCAGCTCGGCGCGCTGAAGCCGGAGCTGATATACGCCGCCATCTCGGGGTTCGGCCAGACGGGCCCCTACAGCCAGCGCCGCGGGTTCGACCTGGTCGCCCAGGGGATGAGCGGTCTGATGAGCGTCACCGGCCATCCCGACACGCCTCCCGTGAAGGTCGGAGTGCCCATCACGGACCTCACCTCGGGGATGTACGCGGCCTACGGCATCCTGAACGCCTATATCCACCGCCTCAAGACAGGCCGGGGTCAGATGGTGGACACGTCCCTCCTGGAGGCGGGCATCGCCTACAGCTTCTGGGAGTCCACGGTCTACTTCTACGGCGGCGAGGTGCCGGGCCCCCTGGGCTCGGCCCACCGTCTCTCGGCGCCCTATCAGGCCTTCCGCACCAGCGACGGCTACATGAACATCGGCGGCGCGACCCAGCGCACCTGGGCGTCCCTGTGCAAGGCGATAGGCCGGGAGGAGCTGACGTCGGACCCGCGCTTCATCGAGCCCGGCGACCGGAAGATGCGGGAGGCGGAGCTGGCGGCAACCCTGGAGGAGGCCTTCTCCACCGGGACCACGGACCACTGGATGAAGGTCCTGGACGAGGCCGGGGTCCCGTGCGGCCCCATCAACGACCTGGACCAGGTGTACAACGACCCCCACGTCCTGGCCCGGGAGATGCTGGTGGAGCAGCAGGACCCCGACGTGGGGACATTGAAGAACATAGGCATCCCGGTGAAGCTCTCGGAGACCCCCGGCCGCATCCGACGCCGCGCACCGGACCTGGGACAGCACACCCGGGAGGTGCTGCTGGAGGCGGGGTACACGGGTGACGACGTGGACCGGATGCGGGATGCCGGAACGGTGAAAGAGGGCGGCTAGCCCCGAAGGGTCGACTTGACGCCGCCGGGGAGCTCCACCACCTCCAGGGCGGACAGGGCGTGGGAGAGGGCCTGGTAGTAGCCGATGTACACCAGCAGGTCCACCACCATTGCCCCGCCCAACCCGGTCTTCACGGCCCTGAACGCCGGCTCCGAGACGCGATGGTCCCGCAGCAGCTCCAGGGCGAACCGGGCCACGTCAGCGTCCTGGCCGACGAGGCCCTCGGGCGCGCGGCCCTGGCGAATGGACTCGATTACGGTGTCCTCCACGCCCACGTTGCGCGCCTGGCGCTCGTTGGCGGTCCACACGTAGTCGCCCTTGCACTCCCGGGCGGTGACCAGCACGGCCACGACCCGAACCCGGTCCGGCAGGGGGGTCTGGAAGCGGACGTACGCCCCCAGGGGGGACATCCTGGCGGCCGCCTCGGGGCTGTTCAGCAGGACGGCGAAGTTGGGGTCCACGTTGCCGCGGCTGGCGGCTATGTCATCGTAGACGTGACGTTGCTCCGGGGCCAGGTCCTCCCGGGCCATGAAGGGCAATCGCGGCATGTCCAGTCCTCCCCCTTGTGCTGCGGCCACATGGTCTTGCCATATGCCCGCTCGTGGCAATGGTGTTGCGCCTTATCTCGTGGCGACGCTCTTGCGTCTTATGGCGGGATAGTTCGCAGCGCCCACTCCCATCGCCCCCGCCGGGCCGCCCCACCCCTGGATTCCGGCTCGGGGGCCGGAATGACGGTGGGAAGGGCGCCGGAGATTCCTCGCCTGCGGCTCGGAATTGCCGTGGCCTCGTGAAGGCCACGCATAGGGATGAAAATGGCGGCGCGCGAAGCCTCCGTCCTGTCATGCCGCCGCGCGGACCCTCCGTCCTGCGGGCTAGCGTCCCTCCAGGGACTTCAGTAGCTGGTCGCCCTCGCGCTTCCAGAACTGGAACAGGATGGAGATGTCGGTGTGTATGGAGAAGTGCCTGACCCCCATGTCCAGGTAGTCCTTGGCCTCGTCGGCGCTCTGGACCTCCGCCCGGGGCGGCACGCCCATCTTGATGGCGGTCTCGAAGGTCTTCTTCTTAGCCGCAACCACCTCGGGATGCTTGGTCTCCCCGGGGCGGCCTATGTTCACCGCGAAGTCGTTCCCGCCCCACTGGACCATGTCGACGCCCGGCTCCTCCAGTATCTGCTCCAGGTTGTCCACGGCGCCCTTCTTCTCGATCATGAAGGCGAGGACCGTGTCGCCGATGGACTGCACGTACTCCGGCGTCCCGCCGTACCCCATGTAGGAGTTACGCCGGGTGGCGACGCCGTAGTGCCCGCCGTAGTCCGGGTGGTCCGGCCTGGCGGCCCTGACGCACTCCCGCACCTCGTCGATGCTCCTGGTGTCGGTGAACAGTACGCTGCCGAACCCGGCGCCGATGCCCCTCTGGGCCAGGAAGGGCATCAGGCTCTGGTCGATCTTGATCATGGCCCCCATGCCGTGGAGCTCGGCGGCCCGGCACAGGTTGTCCAGGTCGTGGAGGTCCGACGGCCCGTACTCGGCTACGAACTCCACGTAGTCGTACATCCCCGTGTGGCCGATGGCCTCCACCACCGAGGGCCAGACGGTGTGGACTCGCGTGCTGATGGTGGGCTTTCCCTCCGCCAGCTTCTGCCTGAGGAGATTCGGTCTCATGGTCTTATCCTCCCGTAGTTGCTATGGTGTGTCGCATCTCAGAGAGCAAGTTGGCGCGGCGTCAGGCGGATGCGTGGTGGTGCACCATGCGCCATTCGCCCCCGGTGCGCACGAAAACGTTGGTGGCCTGGACGCCGAAGTTGGCGGCGTGGCCGTCCATGACGCTGCTGATGTTCTCCACGCAGGAGACCCAGGCGCTGTCTCCCTGGATGACGACCCGGGTGTCGGTGATGTTGAAGTGCATGAGTGTGGTGTTGAGGAAGATCCCCTCCCAACTGGCCTTGACGTCCCGCCACCCGGTCAGCAGCCGCCACCCGGGATGGACGCACATGACCCGGGCCGATGTCTCCCACACCCGCTCCATTTCGTCGATGTCCAGGCCCCCGAAGGCCTGATAGAAGCGCAGGTTGGCGGCCTTCACTGCCTCGACTTCGGCGTCGTTGTCCGACATGCTGACCCTCCGGGAAAGGACGACGGCCAAATTCTACCAGAAAGCGGTATGGATTCCCAATGGGCGGGGCGATTCCTAATGGGCCCGTCGGGATAGTATACTAGCGCGGACCGGCTCCCAGGACCGTTGGCCCGGGACGCGGGGAAAGGAGGCGCTCGTTGGCCGGCAGTGACGTGAGGTTCGAGAAAACCGGCGGGGTCGCGACGGTGACCCTGGACCGTCCCCAGGTGAGAAACGCCCTCTCCGCCGACTCCATGGACCAGCTCGTGTCTGCCCTTGAGGAGTGCCGCAGTCCCCAGGTCCGGGCCGTGGTGCTGACCGGGGCCGGGGGAGCCTTCTGCTCCGGCGCCGACGTACGGGGCTTCACCGACGTCCTGGAGGGCGGGGCGGAGGGGCTGTCCGCGCACCTGCGGACCCAGGCGGGGCGCCTCCACCGGGGGGTGATCATGGCCATCAGGGAGCTGCCCAAGCCCGTCATCGCAGCCGTCGACGGGGTGGCCGCGGGGGGCGGGCTGGGCCTGGCGCTGGCCTGCGACCTGCGCCTGGCTTCGGAGAGGGCGCGGTTCGTCATGGCCTACGCCGGCATCGGGGCCACGGCGGACGGGGGCTCGACCTACTATCTTCCCCGGCTGGTGGGGCCGGCCCTGGCCATGGAGATGTACCTGGTGAACCAGCCCATCAGCGCCCAGAGGGCACTGGAGATGGGGCTGGTCAACCGGGTGGTCCCCGGGGAGGAGCTGGGGCGGCACGTCATGGAGCTAGCGGGCAGACTGGCCTCGGGACCCACCGTCGCCTTCGGGCGCGTGAAAGCGTTGATGGACGCCTGCTGGAGCACGGACCTGGGGTCCCAGCTCGACGCCGAGACCGCCGCCATCAGCGGCATCGCCCTGACCAGCGACTTCCAGGAGGGGGTGACCGCCTTCGTGGAGAAGCGGGCCCCCCGGTTCAGGGGAGAGTAGAGCCGGGACCGCCCGGGGTTCGGACCGCCATAGGAGCGGGACTGTCCACGCCGTGAGCACGTCCATTTGCCCCCCATGGAGCACAGGCGTACAATCCGGACATGGAGCGAAGCAAGGACTGGCTGTACCAGGCCCAGGGCGACCTGGAGCACGCCCGCAGCGACCTGGAGCGGGGATACCACGAGTGGGCGTGTTTCTCGGCCCAGCAGGCGGCGGAGAAGGCCGTGAAGGCCGTCTTCCAGAGGATGGGCTGCGAGGCGTGGGGACACTCCATCGCGGACCTGCTCGAAGAGCTGTCTACGTCCCACCGCGTCCCTCGGGAGCTGATGGACGCCGGTCTGGAGCTGGACAAGGCCTACATACCCACCAGATATCCCAACGCCCACCCCTCGGGGGCGCCCAGGAGCAGGTACACAGGCGGAGAGGCGGGCAGGCTGATTGAGCACGCGGCCGGCATCATCGAGTTCTGTACGGGTCTTCTACCCCAGGTCCAGTAGGCGGGAGCTGGTCGAGCGCCTTCGCGCCAGGCTGCCGGAGCTGCTAAGAGTCCTGCCGGTCAGGCTGGCGGTGCTGTTCGGCTCCTACGCCAAGGGTACGTACACCGTGGCCAGCGACGTGGACCTTCTGGTCGTATACGCGGGGCGCCCCAGGGAAGACGTCTTTGCCGTCGTGAAGAAGGTCATGGCCCTACGGGGCCTGGAGCCCCACGTGTACTCCGAGGGCGAATATCTGGCCGTCAAGCCCACCATTGACAGGATGATCGAGGGAGGCGTGGTCCTGCTCCGGGACACGGGCAACGACCCGGACCAGGAGGGCCGCCCCCCGGCCGCTACAGCTCCAGCAGGGTAGCCCCGTCGCCGGGCGTGATCTCGTCTCTTCCGAAGGACTTGACCAGGGGGTGGTTTCGCAGGTGCTCGCGGAGACTCTCTCTGAGGGCGCCGGTGCCGGACCCGTGAACGATGCGCACCCTGGCGAGGCCCGCCATGGCGGCGTCGTTCAGGTACTCCTCGACCCTTGCGACGGCCTCCTCGACCCGCTTTCCACGCAGGTCCAGCTCGGGGGCTACCGCCGGCTTCTTGGGGTCCCTGGTGTAGAAGACGCCGTCGCCCGTGGGGGTAACGTAGGCGTAGGCGGGCCTGTCGACGCGATAGACGGGTAGCCTTGCCCGCATGGTCCCGAGGAGGACTTCGACGGAGCCGTCATCGTCGGGAGGGGTGATCACCTCCACGGGTTGCGGCACGCCCTTCAGGTAGACCCTGTCCCCCGACCGCAGCTCCCGGACCCAGTCCTCCCTTCGGCTGGAGGGAGGCTTCCACTCCTGGGAGTCCAGATCCCGCCGGACGGCGGCGAGCTCGTCCCGGGCGGCCCTGACAGCTTCGGACGGGTCGGGGTCAGGGTCGGGCGACCCTTGGTCCTGGACAACCTGGGGCTGGACGGCCTGGGGCAACCCCCCTTGAGCATATGCCGAAGCCGGCTCCGCCGCGGGCCCATCACCCAGGTTCCCAGGGGCGGCGGGTGGGAGCGTCATCGGGCTATGGCGCCGCCGGGCCCGGCCGGCGGCGCGCTCGGCCTCACGGAGGCGGCGTTGCACTTCCTCCACCCTGACTTGGAGGAGATGCCTGGCCTCCTCCATCATCGCCGCCTCCCCGTCCCGGAGGCGGGCCAGCTCCTCGTCCAGCTCCCGGGACCTCCGGGCCGCCGCGGCCAGGGTCTGCTCCGCCTCCCGGCGCTTCTCCTCCGCCAGGTGACGCTCCTCCTGGAGCTCCCTGAGCAGCGTCTCCGAGCTGCGATGGGCGGGAGTGAGCTGAGACCGGGCCTCCTCGACGATGGACCGATCCAGGCCGAGGCGGGAGGCGATGGTCAGGGCGTAGCTCCGGCCTGGAAGCCCCATGGCCAGGCGGTAGGTGGGGTCCAGGGTAACGGGGGCCAGCTCCACGCTGGCGTTGGCCATGCCGGGCTCTCCCTGGGCAAAGGCCGCCACGTCCCGCTGGTGGGTGGTCACGGCGACGGTGACGCCCCGGTCCCGGAGATGGGACAATACCGCCTTGGCCAGCGCCGAGCCCTCCTCGGGGTCGGTGCTGGCCCCCAGCTCGTCGATGACCACCAGGGACCGGGAGGTGGCCAGGTCGACGATGGCCTTGAGGTTCTTTATGTGGGAGCTGAAGGTGGACAGGGACCGCTCTATGCTCTGCTGGTCGCCGATGTCGCAGTACACCCCGTCGAACAGGCTCAACGTGGCGTCCCGGGCCGGCACCTGGAGCCCGGCCTGGGCCATGAGGGCCAGGAGGCCCACGGTCTTCAGCGCGACGGTCTTGCCGCCGGCGTTGGGCCCCGTGATGACCAGCACCCCTACGTCGCCGCCGACTTCCACGGTGATGGGCACCGCGTCCGGTCCCAGCAGGGGATGTCTGGCATCGACCAGGCGGACGCATTGCGGCAGGGCCTCCAGGAACGTCGGGGGAGAGGCGGACACGGCAGAGGCGTAGCGGGCCTTGGCCATGGCCAGGTCCAGCCTTGCCAGTATCTCCACTCCCCGCAGCAGGTCGCCGCCGGCGGACTCGACCTCGGCGGAGAGGTCCCGGAGCACTCTCTCCACCTCCCGTTCTTCGGCCAGGCGAAGCTCCCTCCAGCGGTTGCCCGAGCCCACCACCGACATGGGCTCCATGAACAGGCTGGCGCCGCTGTCGGACACGTCGTGGACGATGCCCGGGAGGCGGCCCTTCATCTCGGCCTTCACCAGAAGGACCATGCGCCCCTGACGCTCGGTGATGATGGGCTCCTGCAGGATGCCCTGACGTTGGGCCTGGCGCAGGACCCGCTCCATGGAGTCCATGAGGCCCTGGTAAGCGGCGCGGGAGTCGACGCGAAGCGCCCTCAGCGCGGGGCTGGCGGTGTCCAGCACCTCCCCAGCCGTGCCGATGGAGCGGTCGAGCCGGTCCTCCAGGGCTTGCAGGGACGGCAAACCCTGGGCGGCGGAGCGTAGGATGGCGGACTCGCGGCGTCTCGACAGGACGCCCCAGACCCCGCGCATCGCGCGGAGGGTGCCCGCGATCTGACGGAGCTCCTCTCCCCTGAGCACGCCCGCCAGGGCCGCCCGTTGCAGCACCGGCCGCAGGTCCGCGGCCTCGCCCATGTCCAGGTGCGCCCCAGCCTCCGACAGGCGGCGGGCCTCGGCGGTCTCCCGGTGCCGGTGCTCCACCTGGTCGGAGCGATAGGACGGCGTCAGCGCCAGGGCCAGCTCCCGGGCAACGGGAAAGGTGGTGTAGCCCGCCAGCCTCCGCAGGACCAGGTGGAACTCCAGCAGGCGCAGGGACTCCGCTTTCGGGTCGAGGGAAGGCCCGGTATCGGGGGGAGCAGGCTCGATCATAAGGACCACATAGCGGGCCTTCAGGCCGCGCCGGCGCTGAGCACGCGTGTCTCCCAGACGGTGGCGATGCAGGCCCGCAACGTCCTCAGGCCCGGCTCCCTTACGTCGAGCACACGGTCCACGGTGCTGGGGGCCAGGGCGTCCATGTATCCGCACCGCTTTACGAAGGCGCCCAGGGTGTGGCGCTCGCCCCCGAGGAGGACGTAGTCCAGGCGGGCCAGGTACGGGTCGAACTGCTGCTTGACCACCTGACAGGTCTTGTCGAACATCTCCCGCGCCTGCTTCTCCCTGATGCGCTGGAACCTCTTCTGGGACGTGCCCCCAGCGGAGTGCCGCCCCTTCACGTAGCGGGAGCCGGTCTTGGAGGAGACCAGGGACTCCCCGTGGAACACTCCCACGGCCAGCCGGCCCAGCCGCATGAGGACCACGCCCAGAAAGTGGTCACGGGACATGAGCTTCCAAATGCGGGTGGTGTCCCAGCCGTCGGCCTGGCCGCCCTGCGGGACCGGGAAGGGGGGCAGCAGGGCGACGGCGCGGTCATGGCTGCGGAAGAGGACGTATCCGGTGGGGCTCGCCTCCAGCCTGGAGGCCATCTCCGCGACGCCGGGGCCCGCCGCGTCGGGCACGGGGCTTCCCGGCTCCCCGTACACGGTAGTCGCCCCGGGCCCCGTCTCCGCGTCGAGCTCCGACAGGAGGCCGAGGGCCCGGGCCCGGCCCAAGGAACGCTCGACAAGCCCGCCTGCGGTCACGACGCCCGTGTCCATCCCAGGGACCACGTTACACTATGTAATGACGCCGGGCAAGTGTATAATACCGACCACCGAGTCCGGCGAGGAGGTAGCGTAATGGCGTCTTCATTGATCCGGGGAAGGTACGTAATCGTCAGGGCGGGGGGCGACGCCCAGTCCAGCACGGTGATCACCGACGGCGCCGTCTACCAGAGGGACGGCGACATCGAGGACGTGGGCCCGTACACGGAGGTGAGGTCCCGGCACCAAGCCGACGAGGAGGTCCGCGGGGCGGGGGAGCAGGTGTTCCCCGGCCAGTGGCCCATCACCACGGCCGCGGCCTGTCGACGCTGCAGCTAGGCACCACCGACGACTGCCTGGAAACCTGGATCCTATCGGGCTGGGGCCGGCGCCCGGTGGACGATTACCTGATGACCCTGTACACGACCATGCAGCAGATCGAGTCCGGCACCACCACCGTCATGTACAACCACAGCACGACCCCCTCCAGCGGGCTGGAGGAGAACGTCAATCAGGTGCTCAAGGGCTTCAACGAAGTCGGGATGCGCTCGGCCTTCTCCGTGATGTACCGCGGTCAGAACCGGGTGGTCTACGACGACGACGACAAGTTCATAGCCAGCCTCCCGACGGAGCTGGGCGACGCGCTCCGGGCCCACGTGGCGCGCAACAGCATCTCGGCGGACGACTACTTCTCCCTCTTCGAGAGGCTGCACAAGGAGCACGGGGCCGACCCCAACGGCAGGACCAGGGTCCTCCTCAGCCCCGCCAACGTGCAGTGGGCCGACGACGGCTTCCTGGAGCGGACCAAGGAGTACGCCACCCGGTACAACACCGGCGTCCACATCCACCTGGTGGAGACGATGTACCAGAAGGCCTACGGGCTGAGGCGATGGGGCCGCACCCCAGCGACCCACCTGGGAGACCTGGGCTTCCTGGGCCCCGAGCTGTCCTGCGCCCACGCCATCTGGCTCACCGACGCCGACATAGACCTGTTGGCGGGGTCCGGCGCCACTGTCTGCCACAACGCCAGCTCCAACCTGCGGCTGAAGAACGGCGTGGCGCCCGTGGGCGCCATGGTCGGCCGGGGGCTGAACGTGGCCCTGGGCACCGACAGCACCGCCATCAACGACGACGACGACATGATCCAGGAGATGCGTCTCGTGGCCAAGCTCCACAGGGAGCCGGGTCTCGACGCGCCCGCCATCACCTCTCACCAGGTCCTGCGAAACGCCACCATCAACGCCGCCAAGCCGACCTTCTTCCACGACGACATCGGGGCGCTGGAGGTGGGCAGGCGGGCCGACGCCGTGTTGCTGGACATGACCTCCATCACGGAGCCGTACATGGACCCCGACGTGGACCCCATCGACGCGTTGCTGTACAGGGGCAAGGCCCAGGACGTGAAGACAGTGGTCATCGACGGCGAGGTCGTCATGAGGGACGGCCGGTTCACCCGGGTAAACAAGGACGACGTGGTACGGGAGCTGCGGGAGCGGCTAGGGAGGCCCGTGGAGGCCGAGGTCCTGCGCACCCGGTCCATGGCCGCCGACCTGATGCCCCACGTGCAGAGCTTCTACGACGGCTGGTCGACGGACCAGGGGGCTCCCCACTATCGGTTCAACGCCCGCAGCTAGACCGGTGAGTCCATAAAGTGGCCGGAGCCCTCGCCCAGGCCAGCCACGAGGGTGTCCATGAAGTTGCGCACGGACCGGCTGAGGAACTTGCCCCTCAGGGTCACCAGCCCCATTTGAGCCGGGGGCAGGATGGACGACAGGCCGCGGATGCCCAGTATGCCCGCGTCCTCGGGCTGGACCACATACTCGTGGCCCACGGCGATGCCCATCCCGATGGCCACGTACCGCTTGGCCATCTCCATGACGTCCATCTCCAGGGCGACGTTGTAGGACAGGCCGTCCCGCTTCAGTGCCCGCTCCAGGCTTCCCCGGCTCTGGCTGCCCGGGCCCAGCAGTATGAGGGGCCTGGACGCGATGTCGGCCAGGCCTATCTCCGATTGGTGGAGAAGCTCGTGGTCCGTGGGCGCGAACAGCACGAACTCGGTGGTGAACAGGTGGGTGAACTCCAGCCCCGGACTCTCGGGGTCGGCGCCGAGCATTATGTCCAGGTCGCCCGCGGAGAGCATCTCGACCAGGACCGAGTGGGAGCGGGCGACCAGCTTGATCTGCACCTGGGGGTACCGGTCCCGGAACTGCTTCACCAGCGGCGGGAGATGGTGCAGGACCAGGTCCGAATAGGCCCCGATGAGGAAGGACCCCCGGTGCTCCGGGTAGTCCATCTGCATCTTCAGGGCCTCTATTCCGTTGGTGACTCCCTGGACGATGGGCTCGGCCAGCTCGTAGAAGACCACCCCGTCGGAGGTGAGCTGGATGGGCCGCTTGATGCGGTCGAACAGGGTGACGCCGAACTCCCTCTCTATCTTCTGGAGGTGGGTGGTCACCGTGGGCTGGCCTATCTCCAGGTGCTCGGCGGCCCTGGAGACGCTGCGAAGACGGGCCACGTGGTAGAAGCTTATGAGCTCGCGTATCTCCATGTTTCTCACACCCTGAGCGGGCCGTTCCATGAGGCGCCCGCGAGGTGGCGCCCGCGTGGGGGCACCATGGGCTGGGACGGGTTCGATAATAGAATATATCATATTTCCGCTATCCCTTGACTTATGTTTCAGGTCGGCGGAGAATTGATTTCGGCCCACGGAGTGGGGCCCGCCATGATGGACCTGCGATTAAAGGGTATGCCCGTCACCTTCCTGGTGGTCTTGATGTTGACCGTGATGCTTACCATCTTCTTCGGCGCCTGGGCAGCCTCGGCGGACTCCCAAGCCCAGGACCGGAGCTTCTCCTTCGCAATAGGCACATCGGCGCCCGACGCCGACACCGTGGCGCCATCCGAGAATGGCAGCCCCGACGGGGCCGCCGCCGTAGAGTCCACCGACGAGGCCTGGTGGGGCTCGGCCTTCCTCAAGGCATGTCCCTTACACTGAGGAAGGTGTAGACCTTGGCCCTCACCCTCAGGTCCGCGGCTCCGTCGCGGGTCATGACCTTCTCAGGAAGGTTCCACTACGCCTGGATCATAGTTGCCATCCTGGCGACGGTCCAGATGATAGCCCAGTCCATCAGCATGTCGGCGGGGATCACCGTGGCGCCGCTGAACGACCCCGAGGGCGGCTTCGGGTGGAGCATGAGGACCATCGGGGCGGCCCTGATGGTCTACTACCTGGTGGGAGCCGTTTTCGCCCCGGTCAGCGGGTGGCTGGGCGACCGATACGGCCCCAGGATCGTAATGCTCTGGGCGGGGATCATATACGGCGGGAGCATGGTGCTCCTGGGGCTTACCAAGGAGCCCTGGCAGTTCTTCATCACCTTCGGCGTGATGCTGTCCGTCACCCAGTCCCTGGCCATGGTCCCCCTGATGGCCTCGGTCAGCGGGTGGTTCCGGCGGCGGCTGGGGCTGGGCGTGGGGCTCCTCTGGGCCGCCGGAGGAGCGGGCGCGGCTACCCTCCCTCCCTTGATGGCGTTCCTCCTGAGCCAGTTCGGGTGGCAGGGGACCTTCTGGATCATCGGAGCGGTGGGGGGCGGCGTCACGATACTCCTCACCGCCATCTTCCGCAACGGCCCGAAGGAGGTCGGCCTGACTCCCTACGGGGCATCGACGGACTACGAGCCCGAGCCGCCTCGAAGCAGGCAGGCCGACCAGCTACGGTCCAAGGTCTTCAACCAGCACATAAGGAAGACCCGGGCCTTCTGGAACCTGCCTCTTATCCACGGCCTGGGCTGCGCCGGCCACGGCATCGTGCTCATCTACACCATTCCCATCGCCATAGACGCGGGCATCGACTTCGTCACGGCGTCGGTAATCCTGAGCCTGATCTCGTTGCTGAGCGTCGGCGGCAGGCTCATTACCCCCATCCTGGCCGAGCGGTTCGGCGGCAAGCAGATCATGGGCGTGGCCATGTTCATACAGGGTATCACCGTGCTGGTGGTCTTCTGGGCGCAGGACGTATGGTCGTTCTACCTGTTCGCCATCCTATTCGGCATCGGGTTCGGGGGCGAGATGTCCGCCTACCTGGTCGTGAACCGGCAGTACTTCGGCACCGGGCCGATATCCACCTGCTACGGGTTCCAGACAATGGGCGCCCTGCTGGGCCACGCCGCGGCCACGGGCCTGGCCGGCCTGATCATCTACGTAACCGGCTCCTTCGGCGTGGTCCTGACCCTGTCCATGGTCTTCAGCCTCCTGGGCGTGCTGGTGATCTTCAATCTGGAGTCCAGCACCCGTGTCCTGATCCCCGACTGGGAGAAGTCGCTGCCGAGGGACGCCAGGTCCGCGCCTCCGGCGGCGCCCCTGCTGGCCAGCCACCAGGAGTAGCGGCCCCGTGCGGCCGGTTTTTGATACTATTTATTCCACAATATCTCTTGACAGCTTGACGGCGTGAAGACCAGAATTAGGATCAGGCATAGTCCCAGGCGAGGACAGGTAACGGCCGATGACCTACATAATCGCCGAGCCGTGTGTTGGAGTTAAGGACGCAACCTGCACCGATGTCTGCCCGGTGGACTGCATACACACGGCGGACGACGCAGACATGTACTACATAGACCCCTATGAGTGCATCGACTGCGGGGCCTGCGAGCCGGTGTGTCCCGTCTCCGCCATCTTCTACGAGTACTCCGTCCCCGGCCACTGGAACGCCTACATCGCCAAGAACTACGATTTCTTCAAGTAGGCGCCCCGTCCGTCACTCCCGGGCAAGGAAGCCTTTGCCCAACGCCCTAGGTCACCATTTCTCCTAGCGGTCGGCCGTCATCCCGCCGAACGGCCCTCCTCCTGTCATTGCCATGAAAATGGGCGTTTTCGTCCTTCTTGGCGCCGGCCGCAACCGGCATGGGGGATTGCCATGAGAACAGGCTCGGAGCACTCCCTCCGTCACTCCCGCTTTCGCGGGAGTCCAGGGCGCCCCGTCCCTGGATTCCGGCCTTGGCCGGAAAGACGGATTGGGCAGGGTGGGTCTTGCACGCGCCAGCTTGACTCATGCGGGGCGCTGCACTAGACTGCGGGCCTGGGACGCAAGGGGTCCCGGCACCCACCCATCAGCCTACAACCAGGCAGGCGCCATGAACCTGAAGGAATACGTAAGGGACATACCCGACTTCCCCACCGAGGGGATACTGTTCCGGGACATCACTCCCATGCTGAAGGACCCCACCGCCTTCGGCTACGCCGTGGATGCCCTGGCCGAGCGCTACTCCCAGCGGCCGTTCGACATAGTCGTGGCGATAGAGGCCCGGGGGTTCCTCTTCGGCTCACCCCTGGCGTACCGGCTGGGCAAGCCCCTTATACCCGCCAGGAAGCAGGGCAAGCTGCCCTACGAGTCCATCAGGGCCGACTACTCCCTGGAGTACGGCACCAACGTGGTGGAGATGCACACCGACGCCGTGGCCCCGGGAGCGTCGGTGCTCATAGTGGACGACCTGCTGGCCACCGGGGGCACCCTGGCCGCCACCGCCCGGCTGGTGGAGCTGGCCGGCGGCCGCGTGGAGGAAGTGGCCCTGGTGATAGAGCTGGAGGACCTCGGGGGCAGGAAGCGGCTCCGGGGCTACGACGTGTTCTCCCTGGTCCAGTACTAGGCCCGCGCGGCCTAGTACCAGACCCGGCCCCTCATCCCTTCACAGGAGGAAGCCATGGCGTCCAGAGTAACCATCGGCGACGTGGAGGTGCTCCTGTTCATCGACATGGTGCCGCCGGCCTATGCCCCCTTGGAGTTCTTCCCCGAAGTCTCGGAGGAGGCGTGGGGGCCCCATCGCGACGACTGCCTGGAGGACGGCGCACTCCAGCTTTACTACGGGTGTTTCGCTCTCCGGTCCCAGGGCCGGGTAATCATGGTCGACACCGGGATGGGTCCCGGGCCTCACGCCACCCGGGGAAACCGGACCGGCGACCTGCTGAACCTTCTGGCCGGCGAGGGCATAGCCCCCGATGACGTGGACCTCGTGGTGCACACGCACCTGCACCTGGACCACGTCGGGTGGAACGTCACCTGGGAGGAGGGGACCCCCAGGCCGACCTTCCCCAGGGCCCGGTACCTGGCGCCCAGGGCCGACTGGGACTACTTTACCCAGCCCGACGTGATGGAGAGGTTTCCCTGTATCCAAGAGTCGATAATCCCCCTGCAGTCCATGGGCGCCCTGGAGCTGACCGACGGCGAGCATAGCGTCACTCCCGAGGTGACGACGCTGCCGGCGCCGGGCCACACTCCCGGCCACGTGGCGGTCCTGGTCACGTCGCGGGGCGAAAAGGGCGTGATGGTCGGGGACGCCCTGCACAGCAGGGTCCAGGTCCAGGAGCCCGGTTGGTGCGCCCGGGCAGACATCGACAAGGACCGGGGCCTGGAGAGCCGGCGAGCCCTCCTGGACAAGGCAGAGTGCGAAGGCCTGCTGGTGGCGGCGGGGCACTTCAGGCCCGGGGACCAGTTCGGCCGCGTGGTCCGGCTCCAGGGCCGCCGGTACTGGCAGACCGTCTAGCGCCCCGCGGTCCCGATGGCTCTCCAACGCCGCCTGGCCTCCATAACCCCGGCGCTACTTCTGAGCGTTGCCCTGGCCGCCTGCGCCGGGGAGGTCGGTCCCGCCGGGGGCGTCCGGACCCCATCTCCCAGTCCGGCGCCGACGCCTTCTCCGACCGTGCCCGCGCTGCCCGGAGACGCCATGGTGCGGATACCAGCGGGGGAGTTCGTCATGGGCGCGTCCCAGGAGCAGCTTGACGCCGTGGTCGAGTTCGGCTTTTCCCCCCGGTGGATGGAGCACCTGGACCTGGTGATACGGGGCGCCACTCCCGCCCACACCGTGTACCTGGACGCCTTCGAGATAGACCTCCACGAGGTCACCAATGCCCAGTACAGCAGGTTCGTGCACACGATGGGACTGACCCCCCCGGCTTTCGTTACGGACCAGCGTCTCACCCGCCCGGAAAACCCGGTGGTGGGTGTTTCCTGGGAGGACGCCGCCGCCTTCTGCGCCTGGGCAGGCAAGAGACTGCCCACCGAGGCGGAGTGGGAGAAGGCGGCCCGGGGAGTCGAGGGCTACGACTACCCCTGGGGCAACGCCTGGGACCCGGCAAAACTCCGCACATCGGACGGTGTTTCGGGCCGGGACCTGGCGGGGTTCGACGACTGGTCGGACTGGATCGACGAGACCGGCTCGCCATCCTCTAACGCGGGCACCACGGGCACCGGCGCGGGCAACGCGGCCGTGGGCCCCGCGCCGGTGGGCTCCCACCCCGAGGGGGCCAGTCCCTACGGCGTAATGGACATGGCCGGCAACGTGTGGGAGTGGGTTGCCGACTGGTTCGACGCCGACTACTACAAAGTCTCTCCCGAACGGAACCCGACGGGCCCCGATACGGGCCAGCGCCGGGTGCTGCGGGGCGGCGGATGGGACGCCCCCAGGGTCATGGCCTACACCTGGTTCCGGGAGGACTTCATGACCCCCCCGGAGAAGAGGGACGTGACGGGCTTCCGGTGCGCCCGGGACGGATAGGGTCCGGGGCGCGGGCATACCCGGCCCTGGGATACCCGGCCCTACAGCGCGGGCCGCCTCGTGTGCCAGTCGGTGGCGCGCTCGTAGGCGTGGCCGACGCGCAGGACCGTCACCTCGTCGAAGGGGCGGCCGGCTATCTGCAGGCCGATGGGCAGGCCATCGTCGGAGAAGCCGCAGGGCACAGACATGGACGGGTACCCGTTGACGTTGAAGGCCCGACTGTACTGGGTCAGAGCGGGGACCGACCCCACCGTCCTATCGCCGATCTGCACCGAGGCTGCCCCGATCTCGTGGGCCACTATCGGCACCGACGGGCCTATGAGCACGTCGACGTCCCGGAGCAGGGAGGCGGTCTCCTGCTCCAACAGGGTCCGGCCCCGTTGGGCCCGGAGGAAGTCGGCGGCGGAGAAGAACATCCCCGCTTCCAGCCTGAGCCTGGCGGGAGGGTAGATCTCCGCGCCCCGGGTCACGACGGTGTCTCGATGGGCGGCGGTGGCCTCCCCCATCAGTATGACGGTGGAGATGGCGGCCGAGTCGAGATAGGTGGGCCACGACACCTCCTCGACGGTGGCGCCCAGCTCCCCCAACACGTTCAGCGCCAAGCGCACAGCGGCCTCCACCTGGGAGTCTACGGGGACGTCGAAGTACTCCGAGGGCACGCCCACCCGGAGCCCCCGCACGTCGCCGGTCAGCCCGCTGGTGAAGTCGGGGACCGGGACGTTGGCCGAGGAGGGATCCCGGGGGTCGTAGCCGGCGATGGCGTTCATCGCCAGGGCGCAGTCTTCCACGGTCCGGCACATGGGCCCCGGATGGTCCAGTGTCCAGGAGAGGGCATTCAGGCCGTACTTGCTGAGACGCCCGAAGGTCGGCTTCAGCCCGGCCAGGCCGCACAGGGCGCTGGGGATCCGGACCGACCCGCCGGTGTCCGTTCCCATGGTGATGGTCGCCTGGCCCGAGGCGGCCGCGGAGCCCGAGCCGCCACTGGAGCCGCCGCTTATTCGCCGGGGGTCCCAGGGGTTGTGCATGTGCCCGTAGTCGTCGTTCTCGCCAGTGGGCCCGAAGGCGAAGGGGTGCAGGTTCGTCTTGCCCAGAAGGACGGCGCCCGCCTCCCTGAACCGTTCGGCGATGGTGCAATCGTGGTCCGGTACGAAGCCGTCGAACACGCGGGAGCCGAAGGTGTTCTTGACCCCCTTCACGTAGTACAGGTCCTTCAGGCCCAGGGGGACGCCGTGCAGGGGCCCCCGGTAGCGGCCGGCCTGTATCTCCTCCTCCGCCCGCCGGGCCGCCGCCATGGCCTCCTCGGGCATAAGAGTGATGAAAGAGTTCAGTGTGGGCTCCAGGGCTTCGATGCGCGCCAGGTGGGCCTGCACCACCTCGACGGGGGAGACCTCCCTGCTGCTGATGAGGGCCGCCAGCCGGCCTGCGCTGGCGAAACAGAGCTCCGTTGCGTCCATGGTCCACTCCTATCGCGCCCCGTTCTACCCGGGGCCGGGCAATTCCCTTATGCCGTGGGCGGGGTGTAGGTGGTAGCCGGCTCGATGTCCGAAAGGTCCATCTCCCGCAGGTGCTTCACGTTGGGGAGCAGGCCCTGGACGACGGCGTACAGCTCGTCCATGTGCTTGGTGTCGGTCACGTCCAGCCCCGAGGACTCAGCTATCTGAAGGAACGTCTCCTTGCTCATCTCTCCAGGTTCGGCCACAGTGCGCCTCCTTTGCGGTGGGTCAGAGCTTGAAGAATATCATACCAGCCGTCCCCGGTCACCCTCACCCCGGCCCTCTCCCAGGGGGAGAGGGAGATACTCGCGGCTAACGCGGAAAGGCGTCCCGCAGGCCGCCGTCGACAGGTATCATGGCCCCGGTGGTCTTGGCCGAACCGTCGCCGGCCAGGAAGAGCACCGTTTCGGCCACGTCCGAGGCGGTGACCCGCTCTCTCAGCAGATTGCGCTGGCGATAGAACTCCTCGATCTCCTCGACGCCTATGCCGTGGGCGCCGGCCCTCTGCTCCCGCACCTCCCGGGACCATAGGTTGGAGCCCTGGAAGACCGCGTCGGGGTTGACCACGTTGCACCGGATGCCGAACTCGCCGTTCTCGATGGCCAGCACCCTGGCAAGCTGGACTTCGGCGGCCTTGGAGGCGCTGTAGGCGCCGAAGTCCTTGCCCGGCGACGGGACGTTCTTGGTGCCGATGAACACCAGGCTGCCCCCGGTGGCCTGCTCCCGCATAATCCGCACCGCCTCCCGGGCGGCCAGGAAGTGGCCCGTGGTGTTGACGTCGAAGGCCCTCTGCCACTCCTCCAGCGACAGCCGGTCTATGGCCCCCACCGGCGCGATGCCCGCGTTGGACACCAGGATGTCCAGGCCGCCGTAGGCCAGTCGGGCGCGGTCGAAGGCCGCCGATACATCGTCCTCCCTGGTCACGTCCATCCTGCAGGCCATGGCCCGGGCCGGACCGTGGCTCCGCACCATGTCCTCCGCCAGGTCGGCGGCGCCCTGGGCGTCCAGGTCGGCAACGACCACGTGGGCTCCCGCGGCCGCCAGCCGCCTGCATATGCCCTCGCCGATGCCGTGGGCGCCGCCGGTGACCAGGGCGACCCGCCCGGCCAGGGGCCCCTCCCCGGGGGCCAGGGACAGCTTGTACAGCTCCATGGCCCAGTACTCGGCCTCGAAGGCGTCCCTCTCGCTGAGGGAGGTGTAGCTTCCCACAGTCTCGGCGGAGGCCAACACGTCTATGGTATGCCGGTACATGTCCCAGGCGATGGACGCCGCCCGCGCGTCCTTCCCCGCGGTCCACATCCCCACGCCGGGGACCAGGACGACCCGGGGATAGGGGTCCCGCATGGGGATTGTTCCGTCCGAGTGCCGCCGGTACCAGTCCTCATACGCCCGGGCGAAGCGGTCCACGCCAAGTCCCAGGGCATCCCGGAGATCCGGGATGTCCTCCGGGTCCTTGACGTCCACCCACAGGGGGACCCGCTTCGTGTGGACCAGGTGGTCCGGCGTGGCCGGACCTATGCCCGTCAGACGAGGGCCATTCTCCGAGGCCAAGAGGTCCAGCACGCCCGGGGAGTCGTCGTAGCGCAGCACCCCGCGGGAGGTGCGGCAGACCAGACCCCGGAGGACCGGCGCCAGGGCCGCGGCGACCTCCCGGCGGCGTTCGGGGGAAGACGGCCGCCGCCCCTTGCCCGGGGCAAAGACCGTCTTGCCCCGGGCTTTGCTCGCCGCGTACTCCTCGGCCCGGGTCACCAGGTCGATGTGCCGCTGGTAGGCCTCCCCGGGGTCGTCGCCCCAGGTGACCAGACCGTGGTTGGACAGCACCACCCCGCTGCAGCCGCTTTCGTCCCTCGCTACGCTCCCGACCAGCTTGGACAGGCGAAACCCGGGCCGGAGGTACTCCACCACCGTGGCCTGGTGGCCGTAGACGGCCCTGGCCGCCGCCCGCGGGTCGCCGCTGTTGGTGAGGGAGATGACCGCGTCGGAGTGGGAGTGGACGACGCTGGCGGCGGGGATGAAGGCGTGGAGCAGCGTCTCGATGGAGGGCCTGCGACCGCCCGGGTCCAGGGCGCAGTGCTCCAGGTACGCCGCCATCTCCTCGTCGGGCATGTCGTCCCGGTCGAAGAGGGCGGCCACGTCGTCCAGCCGGAGGGCCGTAAAGTCCTCGGGGCGGGCGGTCTTCAGGTCGGCGCCGCTGCTCTTGATGACCAGGGCGGGGGTATCCCGACCGCGAAAGTCGGGCAGGGTGGTCTTGACGGAGGTGTTGCCCCCGCCCCACAGCACCAGGGAGGCTTCGGCCCCGACGAGCCTGCTCTGGTAGACCAGCAGGTCCAGGTCCGTCATGCCGGAGGTCTCGGCGTCGTTCCAGAGGTTACGCATAGGCCCCTTCAGCCAGGACTAGGTCAGCTCGCGGGTCGGGCATATTATCCCCGAGGCGGCGGCTCCTGGCAATGGCTACTGCGGGTATGGGGTGGGAGGGGCCAACTCTGAGGAGTGTTGGCTTCCAGGACAGTGACCGGTCGTTACGGGTTGACTATCGGCGATTCGGTCACGCGGTAGGTACGCCTTTGCAAATCCCCAGTGAGGACAACAACGACTTGGTTGACCAAGGGTCGCAACTCCTGCACCCGAGTCCGCGACGCGATCATTGTCACCGCGGGTATCGGCAGAGTGTCGAGGTTCTGTTGGTATTCGATGCCCTGGTCCGCAGTGATGAATGCGTCGAACCCGCGGGCTCCCGCGAGTCTTGGAAGGTCGCCATTCGATCTGCCCGCCCAGCCCATCTCTTGGACTGTGCTTGTCGCGAATTCATCGGGAAAGTGTGCACCGAGAGGTCTAGGCACTGACTCGTCAAACAAAAGCCTCACTCGACTTTCCCGACAAGGGACTCCTTCGCTTGTTGGAGGACCTGAAGGGCTTGGCTGCGCGATACGGTGGGGTAGCTGGCGAGGAAGTCTTCCAGCCGGTCCCCTGCTTCCAAGTGCTCCATCAGGATACGTACCGGGACCCTGGTCCCTGGGAAAACCGGCGTCCCACCAAGGACGTTGGGGTCTCTGCGGATGATGTCTTCGGGCAATTCCCTACCTCTCATTCGGGCAAAGCCGGGCGCCGCGGAGTGGACCCTGGAAACCAACTGGGTACGAGGGAATCATGGCACCTGGGAACGCGGGATAAGGTTAGCGTTGGCTGGCGTGTAGGATGGTAATTCCCACCACTTCGTCGCCATCATACCGCAGGATGATGTCATCGTCGGTAAGCTCGCTATCGGTCGCCTGGCCCAACTCCTGGAAGTGAACGTAGAGCACGTCTCCCTCTTCATCGTAGGAAGACCAGAGGCGGCCTGGGGGCGAATGCCGCACTGCCGGAACCAGGCTCAGATAGTCACTTAGGTTCTTCAGGGCCATACTTGTCTTCTTTGCTGTAGTGGGGCGGTTCTGCTGGTTAGAAAAGCGGTGATGACGAAACCATCGTCTCCCAACTCCCTATATACTACCACAGTCCACTTTCCAGGCTCACACTGCTTATCGCCAACAACTCGCCCGCCCGGCCTGACACAATCCTCTCGGGATGTCCTATCGTCTCTAGAACTTCAGGCCGCCGACCAGCCAGCTCGGCATGTCCGTCCAGAATGTGTGCCCATCGCTCATCAGTCAGGCGGATACGGGTACCCGTAGGCGAAGGGACAACGTCAGGCACAAGTGCGCCCAGCGACGCCTAATGCAACCTCATCCTCTCTATCAGGTCTCTCCATGTGGAGGTCCATTCACGCCAACGCGCTCGAGACCCTCATGACGAGGTGACCGCCACTTGCGTTGATGGCCCCGGCACCAGGGACTATACTAGCCTTGTCAACATTGAACCTGCCATCAAGGAGTAGTACGTGCTATCGACGGAGCGGGTGCTGGTTCTCTTCGAAGATGCCCGACGGCTTGAGGCGTCAGCGTTGGAGCGGCTGACCTCGGGCGATGTCCGGGATGCCGCCGAGAAGGCTTGGGGGGCGACCAAGAGGGCCGCCGACGCCCTGCTCCTCGCACGCACGGGCGAAGAGCCGAGCACGTCCGGTCGGACTGCCCGTGGAGTGCGTGAGCTGAGGCGCGGCGACCCCACGCTGTTCGCGGACCTCCACCAACGATACTTCGCACGACAGGCGGAGCTGCACGGCAACTGCTTCTATGACGGGAACTGCGAGCCGCTGGAAGTGATAGAAGCGCAGATCCGGGAGACGGGCCAGTTCATCCGAGACTGCGAGAGCCGGACCGAAACAGGCTGATGCGGGCCGTTCGCCAGGGGGGGACGCTGCGGGAGCCCCAATGGACAGTGCCTATCCCTTGTTGGAAGGGTCTTCTTTAGCACCTATATGCTTGGCGACCAACCGAGTTCGCGTTGCTCCCCCTGAGTCCACAACGACTACTGTGCGGCCCATCGAAATGAGTTCTTCAATATCGGCCTTCACAGCGTCAAGGGTCCCTGTGGGAAAGGTATCTTTGCCACCTAGGTCATAAAAGCGAGACGACCGCTATGCGGGGTCCACAGCATTGATCGCTTACATCCACCAAGATCATAGAGCCCATCGGCCTCAGGGAGTGTCTCGGAAATGTAACGTCTCCCAGTCCTCCAAATCAAAAGCCGGGCCTTTATGAGCCCGGCTTTCTTTGCGGCACCTTAACCTGGATAGTGGAAGAAGGCGTTGTTACGGTTCTACGTGTTGTTGCAGCGGCGGGCTTTCTCAGGGGACTGCCTTGCCGGGGCCCGAGAGCCGAAGCTCAACCGGACGGCCCCGATGGGGCAGAACACCCGCCGACCGACCTAGGAGTTGGACGCTGCCGGGTCCCTAGGGGACCGGAGGCGCCGTGGCTCCCTAGAAAGGAGGTGATCCAGCCGCACCTTCCGGTACAGCTACCTTGTTACGACTTCGTCCCAGTCACCAAGCCC
>JAGWBJ010000024.1 GCA_021295955.1 Dehalococcoidia bacterium
CGAGCACCTCGTCTACACTATCCAAAGCGGTGACAAGATGGGGGCTCTACGAGCGCTGCTGGACCGTCGAGACGGCGCCTCTATTATCGTCTTCCTCAAGACCAAGCGCAGGGTCAAGCAGTTGGCAAAGCAACTGGATTCGTTGGACTACCCCGTAGGGGCGCTCCAAGGAAATCTAAGCCAAAGCGCACGTGAACGGGTGATGACGGACTTCCGCTCCGGCGCCGCGTCGATCCTGGTGGCGACGAATGTGGCCGCTAGGGGCTTGGACTTCGAGGATATTGGACAAGTCATCAACTATGACCTGCCGGATTCGGACCAGCTCTTCACCCACCGCGTTGGACGGACTGGCCGTATGGGCCGCTCGGGTGAGGCGGTAACCTTCATTACGGTGGATGACGAGCGGAAGTGGCGTGAGATCGAGCGGGGGCTCGGCAAGAAATTCACCAGAAGGCCCTGGCAGAGTCCGTAAGGCAGTGTCTCTTCGATCGCAAGTCTTGTAGGGCTCAGCTCTTTGCGATCAACAGCCAAATGGAGTCCGGCTCACATAGGCAAATGAGTGAGCGAAGGACTCGAGCTGCGATAGTTGGCGGCTTGCGCCGGCCTCAGTTCCACGTTCCCTGCAGAGGGCTAGCATGGTCCGAGGACGCCCCTCCTCTGCTCCAGAAGGGGCAGCTAATCAGGTAGCGGATGGTATCCACCGGTGCTAAGTAGTCGTTGGTGCGGTACCCTGCCAGGGGCCGGGATCTCGCCCGGCCCCTGGTTTGTCGCGGGCATCATGTGGCACGGCCCGCACACACAGCAGGACCTCCGGGTCCCGACCCACGCACTGGCTAACGGTCTCCGCGTGGCCCCTCAGCCTGGTGCTGTCGTAGCGGATGCTCCGTGGCACCCCTCCCAAGGAGGCGAAGGCTGAGATGTGGCCATCGCAGAGGCTCCGGTGGTCTCGGCTGGGTAGACCCTCGACGAAACAGCCGTCGCCGGGGGACATTGGAAGGCATCTCAGGCGACGCAGCCAACATCTCGGGCCGTGGCGCTACCTGAAAGGGACAGGTGACTCAGGCACGACGGAGGTGCCGGGATACGTGCTATTCTTACACTCCCCGCCGATCGTGGAGAACGACCAAGTCTGCGTTCGAGAATTCGGGGCTCTTCATGATGTGCCCCGTGAAGAGCAGGCCCTTATTTGAGGTCATCAGCCTTTCATAGTTGGCGGATGCTAGCTCAGGGATCGAAAGGACATCCGGATCGAATATGCATACCCGGTTGACCTGCCCGCTGGCGAGCCTGCCTCGCTTGGCAACGTAGCGCATCGCGACCGCATCCTCAGATTCAATGCCAAATGTCTTGAGCAGCTCCTGGCTCAACTCTTTCGAAAGCTTGTGAACTCGTTTGCCGAATGGCCATAGTCGCATTGTCTTTCTCCTCCAATTACAGTCAGGTGCCGCGAGGGAAGGCCAGCAATAAGCCCCCCGCATCGCACGGAACTCTAGTATCTGCCCATGGTAACCGGAATACCCTGTCGTCTGAAGCAGTCGCTACAATAGACCGGACTGTAGCTCTGGACTGGAAGTGTCGGTGGCGTCCTTGCCGCATTCGGCGCAAGCGCCCAGGTGCATCCCCCGAGGACCTCGATCATACCCCACCGACGAGCCCTTCTCCGTTGCGTTGGGTACACTTAGCTTTGGCAGCAGCCCGCGCAGCACTTGGGCTCGTGCGTGTAAACCTTGTCAGCATGGTCCTCCTGGCCATCAATACTGAAGGCGAAAGACTGGCCGGACTCCAAACAGGAGAAGACAGGTCCTCGTCACTCCTCGGAGACCTCCATATCATCAGATAGCTGACAGGTGAAGTGGGTGTACATTGCAAAAGACACAATGCGCCCTGGGAGGTCCCGAGGAAGCTGGCGAGGAACCAAAGCGTGAGCTAGGGAGCCCAGGAGCGAGCCGAGGGAACTCAGTGTGCTGCCACCACGGGTAGTGTACCACATAAGCGAGACAAGCGTTGTATCAAGCAAGAGCCCGGGGGAGGGTCATGACTCGTAGACCGAACGCAGTTCATCCTGACGTTCTCCTGTGCCGCTTGCTAACACGACACCGTTCCCCCTCCAAAAGCCGTCGCCAGCACAGTCCGAACAAGCCAACTATAGACCATCGGATGGAGAGCCGAACGCTGCAGAGTCCCTTCTCAATCCAACCCTGATGTAAGATAGGTCCCGACATGAGGGCAGACACCGACCGTCCTATTCTCAGAGGCTATCTGCACCTGGCCAGCGCACTGGTCTCCCCAGGCGCAGTGGTCCTGCTGGTGTTGGTGGCAAACTCTCCCAGATCGATCGTTGGCGCCGCAATCTTCGGCGCCAGTCTCGTGGTCCTCTACTGGACCAGCGCGAGCTATCACCTGCTGGCAAGGCGGCGCTTCCGGGGCTTCATGAGCAGGCTGGACCGCTCGATGATCTTCATCTTCATAGCGGGGGCCTACACGCCTTTCGTCCTCAAGCTAATGAGCAACGCTTGGGGGATACCCATTCTGTCGACGGTGGGCGGCCTGGCGTTGATCGGCTTCGTAACGACCCTGGCCGCCCCTCCGGCCCCGAACTGGGTACGGGTGCCGTTATATGTCATATTGGGCTGGCTTGGAATCATAGGTATAACCGAGCTGGTACGATCGCTCCCGGTCGAGGCCCTGGCGCTGCTGGTCCTAGGAGGAGTACTCTTCTCCATCGGGGCCGCGACATATGCCACCAAGCGTCCCAATCCGTTCCCACGGGTCTTCGGCTACCACGAGATCTTTCACACCCTCCAAGTTGTGGCGACCGCGCTCTTGTACTGGGTGGTGGCTGTGTATGTCATATAGCACTAGTCGCTTCGGGCCCGGGCCCAAAGCCGGCAAATCCCCGAGGCGGCGTCTAGGCGCAGTTTACACGCTTGTGATATAAGAATGGTATGGAAGGCAAGACCCATGGACGTTAACGACATGCTGCCCACCGGGCTGGACAACAAAGCGGCCCTGGAGCTGCTGCGGCCCGTCACCTTTTTCGTCCTCGGCATGGCGGTGTACGCGGTCTTCGTCTTCAAGTTCTACCGGTTCGTGGCCTCCCGGGACATGTTCGAGATGAACCTGTCCAGGTACGAAGAGTCGCGGTTTCGGTGGGTGCGGGCCATCCTCCACGTCACCATGTACACGGCCAAGTACATCATCCTGTTCCCGGTCTTCGCGTTCTTCTGGTTCGCGGTCCTTACCCTGATACTGACCTTCCTGTCCAAGGCCCAGTCCTTCCCGGACATACTGCTGATGGCGCTGGCCACGGTGACCGCCATTCGCGTGACCGCGTACTACAACGAAGACCTGTCCAAGGACCTGGCCAAGATACTGCCCTTCGCCGTCCTGGGCATCTTCCTTATCGATGCGTCGTTCTTCAAGGTTTCGAAGTCCCTGGAGGTCCTCGAGGAGGCCCAGCACTACACTGAGCATATCCTCTACTATCTGGTGTTCCTCATCGCCGTGGAGTTCGCGCTGCGGCTCATCATGGGGATTCTGGCCTTCCTCGCCCGCGTGAGAGACATGGTGTTCAAAAAGAGGGACACCGGCTGGAAGGACCGGCCCCCCTCCCCCCGGGGGGCGGGCCGCCGCAAAGAGCCTGCCAGTACGCAGTGACCCGGGGCCAGCGGCATCCGGCCAGGGGCCTCACCGTTAGGAGGCCGGCCCGGGCTTCGGGGCCGAGGCTAGCCCGCTACGAATGACCTTATGGTCTCCGAGTTTACGCTGACGGTGTACTCCACGCCCGACTCCAAGTCAGGACCCAGGGGTACGATGGTCTCCACGGTGGGATAGTCGGCGGTGCAGGCGACAAATGGGTCGGCGATCTCGTGGAGCGTGATGACCACGTCTATCCTGTCGGGCTCCCGCCGCCGGACTTCGTGGCCATTGAACCAAGAGCAGCCGCTGCCCTTTGGTAAACCTGACACGACGCGGAGCTGGTACTGGCGTGGCCCACTCTCCAGTGTCAGCACCTCCACGCTTTCGACGGGCGACTCGGCGATGAACGTGTGTCCAAGCCCGGCGTCCGGCACTGTGAAGGTGGTGGTCTCCCGTCCGTTCACCAACACCCGGTAGGTCCGGCCCGGCTCGAGAGGCGTCTCGATCCGCTGTACAGCGTCCAACTCCACCACCTGCTCGTGGCAGGGAATCGCCCATGGGGTGGGTGGCGGCTGCATCAGCGTCACCCGGACGATGATATGGGAGCCGGCCACCTCCAGCTCCTCGTTGCCCGGGCGGGCGCAGCCCTCTATCGTGGGCTGGTAGTAGGCCACCCTCAGATAGGGATCAGGCTCGTTGGGTATCAGATTGGCCCAGGCCACCCGGGCCGGTACCTCCACCCAGTTCCTCCAGTCCGAACCTGCCTCGCTGCCTTCGATCAGGTCGGGCGGGGGCTGCACCAGCACCAGGAGCATGTCTACCACCTCGGGGTTGCCATGGGTGATGACCTCGTATGCCGTATCGTTGGTGAAGGCAAGGCGGCCGTCGGACTCCACGATCCTAGCGCCTATCGAGTACGTGTTCCGGGGGTCGATGTCCCCACGGTTGTATCCGACCCGGAACTCGATGGGGACCTGACCGGGGCCGGAGATGGTCTGCCGGGCGATGAGCGGGGCGGGGGCATCGGCATAGGACACGTCCCGCAGCTCCAGCACCAAGGTCGCGTCCTCGGTGAGGGCCAACCGCTCCCGATAGGCGACGGTGCCGCTTACCGACGAGTTGGGCTCCCGGCCTGACGCCACCTGCAACGTGGTGTTGGAGGGCCCGGGGTCGTCCTGGCAGGCAGCAGCCGCCACCAGGACAGTCCAGATGCCCACGATGGAAAGCAGGGCCGTCTTGAGTCATGTCTTCATCGGGCAACCTCGACGGTGAGAACAGGATTGGGCTACAACCTTATAGACGCAGCCCAAGGCCGATTGGTTCCCCGAGGCGGCTCTTTCCCTACCGGCATAGGACCCAAAGACTGGATTCTCCCGCCGCCGGCTAGGCCCTAGCCCCGCCGACCGCTACGCCCGCGGACGCCCTCCGCCGCGCCTCGTCGCCAAGTCCCCTGACCTTGCGCGCCAGGCATCCGACGCGGGCAAGCACCTGGTCGAGGGCGCCGGACAGGTCCAAGGCCACAACCTCCAGGCGCTTGCCGGAGCACCGCACGTTGTACGTCGCAACGTCCGCTTCCCCTTCGGCGTAGACCAGCAGTCCGGCGGGCAGGTCCAGCGCGGTGACGTAGGCCAAGAGCTGGTACAGATCAGTGTTGGGGACACGCCCCTGGTCGACGTTCTTGTACTTCACGTCGGCCACGAATATGCACTCACGGTCGCGCCACCAGGTGAGATCGGGTCTGAGACTCACTCGGCCATCCTTATCCAACGAAGGGATTCCATACTCACCGAACGCGCGGGCGGACAGCCCCAGCGCCTCCCGGAGCGCCGCGGTCACAAACTCCTGGAAGACGTCGTTCATGTCCATGAGGAACCCCGACGCCCGGACCTCCCCCCGGCTGGACTCGAAGGCGCTGTGCCGCAGGATGAGGCGCGACAGCTCCACGACTCCCCGGTAGTGCTCGTTCAGCCGTCCGAATGTGACCGACGGCACGCCCCTCCCCGGGAACTCGACTAGCGAGACGCTGTCGAGCATGCCCGCGATCCACCCAAGACGCCGGCGCGCCTCTTGTGAGCGCGGCCGCATCCCGCCCAGCCGGTGCGCCGCCGCCCCCACCAGCCGGTTCTCCAGGATGTCGTCGGTGAACTCGTCGTAGCGCACCTCGACGGGCAGGGGGACGCCGGACCTCCGCCGTATCTGCTCGTCGAACCTGATGCGCCCGCGCACCGTGTACAGCGCCTCCTCCTCGGTGCGGTAGCCGTGGAGCAGCCCACGGGAGAAGGCCCGCCGGGCCTGGTAAGCCAGCGCCCGGGCCAGCACGTCGGGCAGGGCGTCCTCCTCGGGAAAGTCGAAGTCCTCGTGCCGGAACCTGACCTTGCCGATGGCGTAGCAGGCCAGGGACAGGAGCTGAGGGATGCCGATCTTGGGTCGTATGAGCACCGACAGGCCGCCGGTCTCCACCGCTCCGACGGTGGAGCCGGGTCTGACGACGAATTCATTGCCTCCTCCGCCGGTGGGCGTTATGGAAAGCTCGAGGGCCTTCGCCTCCCCCAGCAGCGTCTGCAGCTCCGTACCGGCCAGCGCCAGCGGCGCGCTTGGCTGGTGCTCCCATAGATCGATCCTACGCATCGTTCACAGGAGCAGACTCCCCTCCGCCGCCAACGTCCCGATCGTCGTCGGCCGCACCAGGGCCGTTCCGGTCCCCCTCTCTGCCGCCGGTCGATGACCGACGCAGGGCATCCAGATGGAACTCGGCGAGACCCTCGCCCTCCACGAAGAGGCGCTCCTCGATATAGGGGAGAACGCTGTGTCTCCAGATGCGCTCCACCGCGGCCTCGTCGAGGCCAGGTTTCATGAAGTAGCTGGGCCCGATGGCTGCGTGCCGGTCCTGCTTGAGCTGCGGCTTCTCGTTCGCCCGCTTGACGGCGTCGGCCACCCATGCCATGTGGTCGAGCCCGTTCGCTCCCAGCCAGCGGCGCAGGACGCCCTTCACCGGCTCTTCGTCGGGATGGAACTCCACGAAATAGAACCGGCGGCGCAGCGCCAGGTCCACCAGCGCGATGGATCGGTCAGCGGTGTTCATCGTGCCGATGATGTGCAGGTTGGCGGGGAGGGAGAAGGGCTCGTCGGAGTACTGGAGGTGCATCTCACTGTCACGGTACTCCAACAGGAAGTAGAACTCCCCGAACACCTTGGCAATGTTGCCCCGGTTGATCTCGTCGATGACCAGGAAGTGGTCCGAACCCGGCTCCCCCCGCGCCCGCTCCGCAGCCCGCAGCAACGGTCCGTCCCTGAGCTCGAATCCAGGCTGACCGCCTCTCAGAGTCGGACGAAAGCCCTGCACGAAGTCCTCGTAGGCGTAGGAGGGATGGAACTGCACCAGCGTCACCCGCTCCTCCTTCCCGGCAAGGTGCTTTGCGAGGGCCCGGGCGACGTAGGTCTTCCCCGTACCCGGCGGCCCCTGGAAGATGACCTGCTTCTTGTCCTTGAGCAGCGTGTGGATTTCTTCCAGGAAGTGAACGGGTAGAAGCAGGTCGTCGGCAAGTGCTCGGAGGTCGGTCTGTTTGACACTACCTGAACCGGTTAGCGCCAAGATATGTTGGGCCGCACCGGGCTCGAGCTTGATAATATTGAATCCCTGTTGACCACACTTGAGGAGCACGTCAGGAAGTGCATTACGGGCTACTAGCGTGGCCACATCTTGTCGCCTGAGGGGACTCGTGAACCAGCGAGGTTCATCAAGGTCGAAAGTGACTTTGTCTGGACTTACGTGTCTGACCAACACACTGAACGCGAGTGACGCTCCTTGGATAGGCACGTTGCTGGTGCAATAGACGAGCAATTGATCTCCTGCCTTGACCTCACCATGGTCCTTGTCTCTGGGCTTCTTGGCCCACATATCATTCAGATAGCGTCGGTTGTTGATGATGTTGGCGTATCCACCGTCCTTATTGACTTGAAGCAGGAACGTGTTCACCGAAAACCTCCCATTCTCGGACAATCTTGTATTGTGCGGCTGACCACCGTGCGTTCACCTTGGTTGCCGTGGACCTGAGTAGCCGTGATCTGCCAGTAACCTGTTCAGTTACCGATGGTGGCCACGCCCTTGTGGATGCCCGTTTGCACGGGCATGACGGGGCTGGGTTTGTGGAGGGTCTATGGGCCGGAGTGGCGGCCGCTATGGGGCGGGAGGGTGCTCCCGGTACCAGTCGGTGATCTCCGAGCCGGTGGCGGCCCAGACTCCGCCGGCGCCCATCATGTGTCCCAGGGCCCCGTCGAGGTATCGGATGCGGAAGGGCTGGCCTATGAGCCAGGGATGCAGATTGACGGCCATCAGGCGGCCGGTAGCGGCCCCGTCCTCGTGCATGACGTCAAAGCACTGCTTCAGCAGCTCCCCGTACCTGGACTCCGTCAAGCGCCGCTCCCAGATGGCGGCCACGTCGTCCATCTCCCTCATCAGCGGGAGGGCCGTCAGGTCTCCCCCGCCGGTCTTGAACGGGTACGGCTGCTCGTCGTTGGCCCAGTCGCACAGGTACCGGATGCCGGCCTCGGCCAGTAGCTGGGGCGTCCTGGGGGACTCGCCGGCGCCCGGGCCCAGCCATCCCACTGGCGCCGAGCCCGTCGCCCGCTCGATGGCCTCTATGGAGGCCCCCAGGTACTCCCTCTCCTGCTGCTCGGTCATCCTGGAGCTTATCATCCGGCTGGCCGATATGCCGTGGCCCATGACCTCGCAGCCCCGCTTCAGGCAGTGGTCCACCAGGTAGGGGTAGTTCTCGGCGGTCAGGGCGTCCATGGCTATGGTGGCCTTCACGCCGTGCTTCTCCAGCACGTCGAGCACCCGGAAGATGCCCACGCGGTGCCCGTACTCCCTGTGGGAAGGCCGGGCCAGGTCGGTGAAGGGCCGGTGGCCCCAACCGCCGGGCAGGGGCGCCGTCCAGGCGTCCTCGGGAGGGCTCCACTCCATATGCTCCAGGTTGACGACCACGCAGAGGGCCAAGCGGGCGTCCTGGGGCCATCTCAAGACTCCCCTGGTAGAGATGGGTGACCAGTCGTAGTGCTCGTGGTCCATCCCGAAGCGTCGCTGGGCGGGCATGCTATCGCCTCCTGGGAAGAGCTGGGGAAGAGCCGGCAGGCGCGAGACCGCGGCCGGCGGCTACCCGCGCAGTCGGGCCGCGTGGGCCACGGCCTGATCGTAGTAGTTGGCCAGGTAGTACTCGGCGATCTCGTCGGCGGTGGTCATCCACACCTGGTCGTGGGAGGTCACGTAGCGGACCATCTCGTCCAGGAACTTGATCCTATGGGGCTGGCCGACGAAGTAGGGGTGGAGGGCGATGCACATGACCCGGCCGCTCTCGGCGCCCTCGGCGTAGAGCTGGTCGAACTGGTCCACGCACATCTGGAGGAAGTACTCGCCCTCGTAGTGCTTCCCGAAGAGGGCGGCGTCGTTCACCTCCACGGAGTAGGGAACGGAGACCAGCTTGCCGGACTTGACCTTGATGGGCACCGGCTGGTCGTCGTGAAACCAGTCGGTGTGGTAGATGAGACCGGCCTCGGCCATCAGGTCGGGGGTGCGCTCGGAAACAGAGCACGCCGGGCCCAGCATCCCCTTGAGCACCTTTCCCGTATGGCGCATCAGCGTTTCCTTGCAGTCCCTGTAGAAATCCCTTTCCCGGTCCTCGGGGTAGGTGGCTATGTAACGGGTGTTGTAGATGCCGTGGGACATGAAGTCCCAGTCCCGGTCCACCATGGCCCTGGCGATCTCGGGGAAGTGCTCCAGCACCGCCATGTTGAGGGAGACGGTGCACTTGATCTCGTACCTGTCCATGACCTCCAGCATCCGCCAAAACCCCACCCGGTTGCCGTAGTCGTGGAAGGAGTACTGCTGGACGTCGGGATAGGGAGTGCGGGGCCAGGGGTCCCTGACGCCGTCGAAGTCGGGAAGGTACTCGGTGTGCTCCACGTTGGGTGATATCCACACCGCGAGCCGGGCGTCGTTGGGCCATTTGATGATGGGGCGGTCTATTACCGGGCTGTAGTCGACCCGGTACGGGGGCAGGGCCATGTCAGTCCACCTCCCCTCACGTTTCGGTGGCCGTATTCTACATCATAATGGGGCTCCGGGACACTTGCCGCGGGCGCCGGGGCGTTCTAGGCCAGATAGGTCGTCCATTTCCCTTCAAACCGCGGGAGGCGAGTTGCTAAAATGGCCCGGCCCTCTTTGTGGCGGGGCCGCAGCACCGGGACGGGATGGCCGTGTGCGACCCCACAGCCTCGCCGGGGGCCCGGGTCTGGAAATATGGAACAGGGTGCAAGATTGGCCGAGCTGCATTCAACTGGAGGGACCTCTCTGGGACCGGTCCCACAGGTCCAGAGCGACCGTTGATACCGGTCCGACGCCCCAAGGCACTGGGAGGGATTCCGGCCCTCATCGTCCTGGCCAACGCCCAGTATCGCCGGGTCTGGGGGGCCGGGACCCTGACGGAGCTGTCCCGCCGGGTCGAGCAGTTCACCCTGAGCTGGTACGTCCTTCTGGACACGGACTCCCCCTTCGCGCTGGGTCTCATCCTGGTGTTCCTGTTCGTACCGAGGTCTGTGTTCGCGCCCATCGCCGGCATCATAGCCGACCGCCTCAACCGGACCTACGCCCTGCGGGCCATGCAGACCGTGAACGTGCTGAACTCGAGCGCGATACTGGTACTGATCGCCACGGGGAACATCCAACCGGTGTTTGCCTTCGCCTCCATGTTGGTGCAGGGGGCCACGTGGACCATGGACCAGCCCATCCGCCGTACGTCCATGTTCGACCTGGTGGGTCCGGGACAGATTATCAGCGGCGTCGCCCTGGACACCCTGGGGTTCACCGTCGGCAGGATGGCCGGGCCCCTTCTCGCCGGGATCTTTTTGGGCGTCTTCGGGTTCAGCGAGGCGTATGCCCTCGCCCTGTCGATCCACCTTGCGGCCCTGGGCCTCCTGGTGGCCACCAGGATACCTCCCCATCCCCCGGGCCCTCCCAGGGGGACCATGCTGGGCGGACTCGTGGAGGCCGCCCGCTACTCGGCGTCGGTGCCCACCCTTCTGGCGGTGGTATTCCTCACCCTGGTGATGAACGGCCTGGGGTTCCCCGCGCAGCAGTTCGTTCCGGACATCGGCAAGAACCATCTCATGGTCGGAGCGGCGCTGGTGGGACTGCTGGTTGCCGCCGAGGGCTTCGGCCAGCTCGTGGGCGCCGCAGTGATGGCGTCGGTACGGCAGCTCCCGGACCACGGCAAGGTGTTCATCATAGGGTCCGTGAGCATCCTGACCGCGGCCATGACCTTCGTGTGGTCCCCCTGGTACGCCCTCACCTTCGTCATACTGAGCCTGGGGGGCCTGGGGCAGGCGGCCTACTCGACTATGCAGAGCTCCCTGGCCATGCTATACGCGCCGCCGGAGATGCGGGGCCAGGTCCTGGGGATACTGGGGGTCTGCATCGGCTTTTCCACGCCCCTGGGGACACTGGAGATCGGCGCCCTGGCCACGGCCTTCTCCACCCAGTGGGCCCTCTCGCTGAACGCGCTGGCGGGTCTGCTGTTGATGGCGCCCGTCGTCCTCATGCTGCCCATCACACGGCCTCCCACGCCGGGGCCCACGCCGGGGCCCACGTCGGGGGACGAGGAGCCGGGGTCCTAGACCGCCCGCCGCATGGCCCTGCGTGCCTCCCGATCCCGGTCCCGGTCCATGATGGCCCGCCGCTTGTCGTACTGGCGCTTGCCCCGGACCAGCCCCAGCTCCACCTTGGCGATGTGGTCGCGGATGTAGACGCGCAGAGGAACGATGGAGAGGCCCTTCTCGGACACGCTGCTGATCAGGTCCATCATCTGGTCCTTGTGCAGGAGCAGCTTGCGAGGCCTGTCGGGCTCGTGGTTGTAGATCCCCCCCGACTGGTAGGGGGCGATGTGGGCGTCGACCAGCCACAGCTCCCCGTCCTGGGGACGGGCGTAGGAGCCGCGGATGTTGACGCGCCCGGCACGGATGGACTTGATCTCGGTGCCCGTGAGGACCAGGCCCGCCTCGATGCGGTCTAGGACGTGGTAGTCGTAGTACGCCTTCCTGTTGACGGTGATGTTCTTGTCACTGGCCATGGACCTACTCCCGGGCGCGGACCATTGCCTGCAGCACTTCTATGGCCTTGTCCAGCTGCAGGTCCTCGGAGCCGTCCTCAGGCTGCTCCTGAAGGATATCCGGCTCCACGCCCTCTCCCTCTATGGCGACGCCGTTCTGGGTGAACCAGTGGGCGATGGTGAAGTACATCCCCGTGCCGTCCCTGAGCTGCCGGAGGGTGTTCACGCTGCCCTTCCCGAAGGTCTTGGTGCCTATGGCGGTGGCCCTGCCCCGGTCGAGGAGGGCGCCGGCCAGCACCTCTCCTCCGCTGGCGCTGCCCTCGTTGATGAGGATGACCAGGGGTATATCGGTGGCCAGGCCGTCCTCCCTCACGGGCCAGTCCCTGCGTTCGCCGCGGCCGTCCAGCTCGTACAGCACCAGGCCGCCCTCCAGAAAGTGGCTGGTCACATCCACGACGGACCGCAGCAGCCCTCCCGGGTTGTTGCGCACGTCGAGGATCAGCCCCCTCGCCTCCAAGTCGCGGACCTGCTCCAGGGCCTCCCGGACCTCGTCGGCCGTGGTCTCTGTAAAACCCGTCAGGCGGAGGTGCGCAAGCCCGCCCACCAGCATCCTCAGCCTGGCGCTCTTCACGTGAATCTCGCCCCTGACGATGGTCAACGTCACGGGCTCTCCACCGTGCTGGCGCGCCACCTCGAGCTCCACCGGCTCCCCTATGGGGCCGCGAATCTTCTTGACCGCCTCCTGGAGGCTGATGTCCTCGGTGCTCTCCCCGTTTATCCTCAGGATCACGTCCCCGGGACGGATGCCGGCCTCGTCGGCGGGGGTGTCGGGTATGGGAGCGACGATGGTGATCCTTCCGTTGCGCATGGTGACCTCGGCGCCTATCCCCTCGAAGGCGCCGCTGAACTCCTCCCGCTCGGCCTGCACCTGGTCCTGCGTCAGGTACACGGCATACGGGTCGTCCATGGCCTCCAGCATGCCCCGCACCGCGCCGCGGCTCAGCTCGGTGGAGTCCAGCGTATCGGCGCCGAAGGAGTCCCGCTTCAGGATCTCCCACACCTCGAACACGCGCGCGAAGTCGTCCGTAACCTGGCTGGGGGTCGCGGGCGTTGCGGCCCGCGGGGAAGAGACCTCGTCGGCAAGGTCGTCGGCGAACTGGATGCCGAAGCTGGCGATGGCCACGGCGAGGGCCAGGATAGCCACGACGATGGGCGCCGTGCTGGGGAACCTCATCCGAAGTCTGGGCAGGCGAAGTCTGGGCAGGCGAAGTCTGGGCAGGACGCACCTCCTGGAAGACGAGGCGCCGCCGGCGGCCCTCACGTTTAACTATAACATACGGCAAAGCTCCCACCGGGGATGGGTGCAGGGCCGTTTTGTGCCCGGAATACCCCGGTCAGGCCCCGGAAATGTCATCGGCAGGAGGATGTCGTTAGGCGCCTCTCCATCGCTCCTGTGCAGGGAAACCCGTAACTCCAGGTATGGGCGAATCACTAAGGTCGACCGGATGAGCTCATGCTAAAGGCCCAGGGGATATGGATACCCGCTTTCGCGGATATGACGGTTACGCAACGGTTTCCGCAGACGAGATTCCACATAGCGTCCCTCTTCGTCATTCCCGTGTAAACGGGAATCCACGTCCCCCCGCCCCTGGGTTCCGGCCTCCGCCGGAAAGACGAGTCGGGAGGGGCCGGGATGACGGGTGGGGAGGGGCCGGAATGACGGCCCCGCGTCAGGAGGGGAGTACGTGGTTGGAGCGGGGCTAAGCTGATATAATGTTGCCCGTCGCGCCGGGGTGGTCCCGGGCGGTTATCCGCTGAATCGAGGGAGGCGAACCATGGCCGCAGCCGGCAGGGACCCGGGTGACGTCTACAGACGCATAGGAGTGCGCCCCATCATCCACGGAGCGGGGTCGACGACACGCCTAGGGGGGACCAGGACCCGTCCCGAGGCCCTGGAGGCCATGACCGCCGCGGCGGGGGTGCTGGTGGACATGACCGAGCTCAACGAGAAGGCGGGCGAGGTGCTGGCCCGCATCACCGGCGCCGAGGCGGGGTTCGTGTCGAGCGGCTCCGCCGGGGGCCTGGTGCTCCAGGCCGCGGCGTGCATCGCGGGCAACGACCCGGTAAAGATGAAGCGGCTGCCCGACACCGAGGGGATGAAGAACGAGATAATCATCCAGAACACCCACCGGTTCCCCTACGACCAGGCGTACCGGACGGCGGGGGCCAAGCTGGTGGACATAGGCGACAGCAAGCGCACCCACCCCTGGGAGCTGGAGGGGGCCATCAACGAACGAACGGCGGCGGTGGCCTACCTGATCTCACCCTTCACCAACCGGAGGGCCCTGTCGCTGACGCAGGTGTGCGAGATCGCCCACGCCCACAACGTGCCGGTGATCGTGGACGCGGCATCTACCCTGCCCCCGAGGGTCAACCTGACGCGGTTCGTGGAGCAGGGGCCGGACATGGTCATCTTCAGCGGCGGCAAGGGGGTCCGGGGACCCCAGGGCACGGGAATCCTGTGCGGCAGGAAGGACCTGATAGACGCCGCCGCGGCCCACGCCAACCCCAACCAGTTCCTGGGCCGCCCCATGAAGGTGGCCAAGGAGGAGATCATCGGCCTCATCACGGCCCTGGAGATATTCGTGGAAGAGGACGAGGAGGCCGAGAACCGCCGCTACAACGAGATGTGCCGGAAGGTGGTGGACGCCCTGGCGGAGGTGCCGGGCCTGGACGTGACGGTCAAGTTCGACGACTACGACTACCTGACGCCCCACGCCGTCGTCCACTTCCAGCGGAGCTGGCGGGGCCGCTCTCCCGACGAGATAGCCGCGGCCCTCGAGGCCGGCGATCCCCCCATACATCTGAACGCCCTGGGCCCGCCGGAAGACCTGGCTGTGGACCCCCTGAACCTGCAGGAGGACGAGCTGGAGGTGCTAATCCGGCGGTTCCGGGAGGAGCTGCTGGGCTAGCAAGCAGCCCGTATGGGTGGGGAGGAAGGGTATGGCGCTTAGAGAGGGCGACAGCGCGCCCAACTTTTCGACGCTGGACCACACCGGCAGGCCGGTGACGCTGGAGGGCCTGAGGGGCAAGGTGGTCTGGCTGTGGTTCTACTCATCCTCAGGCGGCGGCAACTGAACTCGGCACAGTCACGGGTACCGTGACCACTACGCCGACTTTCTGGACAAGAACGTCGCGGTCTTCGGGGTCAACGACCGTGACCAGGAATCGGCCCTGGCCTGGGTCGAGCGGGAGGGCCTCCCGTTCCCCATCCTCCTCGACCCGGACCGTTCCATAGCCCTGGCATACGGCATGTCCAGAGCGGGGGATGAACGGTACCTAGCCGACCCCTCCGGGGGCAAGCGACCAGCGGCCATCATCGACGAAGAGGGCGTGGTCTTGAAGCTGCTGCCGGACCTGGCTACGGTGGAGGAGCAGCGGGAGGCCCTGGCGAGCCTGGCGTGACGGCATACAATCCTGCCGCGGTCATATCTCCATCAGGCGGGACGTGTCCATCACGTTGGTGACCAGCTCGGGGCCCTCTTCGGTGATGACCACGAAGTCCTCTATGTGGTACCCCTCCTTCTCCGGCCACCTGACCCGGGTCTCGACGGCGAATACCATTCCGGGCCGGAGGGGGGTGTTCTCGTGGGCGGAGAGCAGCGGCTTCTCGTGGACGTGGAGGCCGATGCCGTGCCCGGCGAAGGCCATGGGGAAGGGTATCTTCACCCGCTCGTACTCCCTGACCGCGGTGTGGAACACCTGGCTGGCGGGAATGCCCGGCGTCATGGCCTCGATGGTGCGCCGGTGCACCTCGACCAGCCTGTCGTAGATGGACCGCTGGTGGTCCGTGGCCCTGCCTATCACCGCCGTGCGGGCAACGTCCGACACGTAACCGGAGAAGGACGCGCCCACATCGGAGGTGGCCAGGTCCCCCGGCTGGGCCACGTAGTCCTCGGCCAAGGGATGGGCGTAGCCCGTGTTGGGCCCCACCCTGAGGAACAGGCCCCCGGGCATGTCCGCCCCGGCCTGGAGGAGGTTTCCCGCCAAGTGGCCCACGATGCCGCGCTCCCGGTCCCCGGGCTGGATGGTCATGTAGGTGGCCATCAGCGCCCGCTCGGTGGCCACGGCGGCCCGGGTCATAAGCTCCAGCTCGGCGGGGGTCTTGATCATGCGGGCCCTCTCCAGCAGCCCCTCGCAGGGCACCAGGTCCAGCTCGGGGAGGGCCTCCACCAGCTCGCGATGGAAGGGGACCGTCAGGTAGTTGATCTCGATGCCCACCCTACCGGCGGTCAACCCCTTCTCCTTCAGGACGTCCACCAGGGCTTGGATGGGTGACGCGTTCTGGACCGGAGGGCCATCCACGGGGCCGTCCAGGGCGAGGTAGCTGCGCACGTCCTCGATCCAGGTCCTGCCGGTGACGTACCCCACCTCCTGGCCGGCGACCAGGAAGGTGGGGTCACCTTCCGACGGCATCACTACGATGGCCAGCCGGTCCCGCAGGGACCTCTGGGTCGTGACTATGACGCCCGCGGTGTAGGGCACGTTCTCCGGGGAGATGGCCACCAGGGCGTCGAGACCCTCGTCGGCCATTCCCCTCTTGACGGCGTCCAGGTTGCCTAGAAGCTCGGGCATCGAGGCCCACCTCCAGTCGAAGTAGCCCGCAGCGGCTTTCTCCGTCGCTACCGCGCCCTGCCCGGAGCGCCGGAATGTATTCTTTCCAGCGGAGGAACGAATAAGGGTCGAATCGGCCGCGGGTGCGAAAGCCGTTGGCTTGGCGTCGATACGGGTCCCAGTTTGAGGAATGGGTGTCGGGTCTGTCAAGGGATGGGTGTCGGGACGGCCACCAACCAACCCGTCGTCCCGGCGAAGGCCGGGACCCAGGGTTGGGAGGCCTGGACTCCCGCTTTCGCGGGAGTGACGGAGGGGGGCGCTGCAGGTCTATTTTCGTGGCAATGACGTTAGGAGGACCGGTCTCGTCAGGCGGTGGGCGGGTGCGTGCGGTACCAGTCGATTATCTCGGAGCCGGTGGCGGCCCAGATGCCCTGGCGACGCATGATGGAGCCCAGCGCCTCGTCCAGGAAGCCGATGCGGAAGGGCTGGCCGATGAGCCACGGGTGCAGGTTGAGCACCAGGAGACGGCCCGTGTTGGCGGAGTCGGCGTAGATGACCTCGCCCGCCTCGCTGACCATCTGGCCGTACCGGTCCACCGGGACCCGCCTGTCCCACAGGGCGTTGACGTCGTCCAGCTCCAGCATGATGGGCAGGGCGTGGATCTCACCCTTGGGGCTCTTGAGGGGATAGGGCTGCTCGTCGTTGGCCCAGTCGCACACGTACCGGATGCCGGCCTCGGCCAGAAGCTGGGGAGTCCTGGTGGACTCGCCGTACTCGGGACCCAGCCAGCCCGCCGGGGCCGAGCCGGTGAACCTGGTCATGGCGTCGATGGAGCCCTGGATGTAGTCCCGCTCCTGCTGCTCGGACATGTTGCTGGTGATCATCCGGGACACCGCCACGCCGTGGCCGATGATCTCACAGCCACGCTGTTTGACGTGGTCGACCAGGTAGGGGTAGTGCTCGGCGGTCAGGGCGTCCATGGCTATGGTCGGTTTGATCCCGTGCTTCTCCAGCACATCCAGGACCCGGAAGATCCCCACCCTGTGGCCGTAGTCCCGGTGGGTGAACTGGGCGTAGTCCGGGAAGGGCCGGGGAGCCAGGCCGCCGGCCATGTTGGCCACCCGGAAGCTACCCTCGGGCGATTGCCACTCCAGGTGCTCCAGGTTTACGATGACGCACAGGGCCATCCGTGCCCCGTCGGGCCACCTGAGGACTCCCCTGTTGACCAGGGGCGACCAGTCGTAATGCTCGTGGTCCATTCCGAATCGTCGCTCTGCCGGCATGGCGCCGCCTCCTCTGATAGGCTGATATGGCCCGGTGGCTACCTGTTGAAACGGGCCGCGTGGGCCACGGCATCGTCGTAGTAGTTGGCGATGTAGTAGTCGGCGATCTCGTCGGCCGTCGTCTGCCATACGTCGTCGTGGGACATTATGTAACCCAAGGCTTCGTCGAGGTACCTTGCCCGGTGGGGCTGGCCCAGGAGGAAGGGATGCAGGGCCATACACATGACGCGCCCGCTCTCGGCCCCCTCCTTATATAGCTGGTCGAACTGGGCCTTGCAGATCTGGAGGAAGTAGTCACGCTCGTAGTGCAGGCGGAAGAGGGGGGCGTCGTTGAGCTCGATGGAGTAGGGCACGGAGATGAGCTTTCCCGACTTGACCTTGATGGGGACCGGCTGATCGTCGTGCATCCAGTCGGTGTGGTAGATGAGCCCGGCCTCGGGCATCAGGTCGGGAGTCGCGGGGGTGGGGCTAT